>NZ_JBQFRR010000001.1:0-1765717 GCF_056537485.1 Ruegeria sp. CE6
GCGCAGCGTGCTCAGATCCGGCTTCATCACATAATCGCCATAGCCCCGCTCCCAACTGGTCGACGCATACCCATCCGGCGTCCCCATCTCGAGATCCGTCGCCAGCAGATAATTGCAGCAATGCGTCTCTTCCCACGCTCCCGCAACAAAATGACCCGCATGAAACCGCTTCCCCATCAAACGGCCCTGCATGTCAACCAGACAAACCAATACCGTATCAATCTCGCCAGACGAAACCTCAGCCTTCAAATGCTCAAATGTCAGCATGCAATACCTCTGTGATATGCGAGAATTTTCGACGAAAATTCTTTGTCCCTGTAACGACCGGCCCGCGAAAGAACGGGCCGGTCCAGTGTTTTATCCGTAACGATAGGGCCGCCCGGCCTTGAGCATTTCAGCGTTGTAGCGCTTGAAGATATCCACGACCTTTGCCTTGGTCTCGGATTCCGCAGCAATTTCGTCCCAGAACTTAACAGCAGCTTCTTCAACCGTCGCCCACTCTTCATCCGGGATGGTCGTCAATTGCATCTTGGTACCGTTAACCCGCAGGTTGGCCTCGCCGCCCCAATACCACCACTGGCGGTAGTAGTGCGACTGGTCACAGCAGACCTTGAACAGAGTTTGCAGATCTTCCGGCAGCTCGTTCCAGCGATCCATATTGGCAAAGAAGTGGCCGGCCCAGGCCCCCGAAATGTTGTTGGTTAGGAAGTAGTTAGTCACATCCGCCCAACCCACGGTGTAGTCTTCGGTGATGCCCGACCAGGCAATACCGTCCAACTCGCCGGTTTGAACTGCAACTTCGATGTCTTCCCACGGCAGCGTGACGGGAACAACGCCAAACTGGCTGAGGAACCGGCCTGCTGTCGGGAAGGTGAAGATGCGTTTGCCCTTCATATCCTCCAGCGAATTGATCGGATCCTTGGTCGCAAAGTGACACGGATCCCACGCGCCGGCGCTGATGTGTTTAACGCCAACCTTGGAATACTCTTCGTCCCAGATTTCGTTCAAGCCCCACTGGTTGAACAGCACCGGTACGTCCAGCGAATAGCGCGAAGCGAACGGGAAGTAGCCGCCGAAAACAGTGACTTCGGTGGGCGAGGCCATCGAGTCATCATCCGATTGAACCGCGTCGATGGTTCCCTTCTGCATAGCGCGGAACAGCTCTCCGGTCGGGACCAGTTGATCGGCGTAAAACAGCTCGATCTGCATACGGTCACCGGCGATCTGGTTGAACATCTTGATAGCCGGGTCGATCACATGCTCGGCCAGTGCAGGACCGGCATAGGTCTGCATCCGCCATGTGATCGTGCTTTGCGCCAGTGCAGGCGTTGCCAAAGGTGCCGCCGCAACCCCTACCCCCGCAGTTTTCAGAAACTTACGTCTTGTCGTCATGTCAATTTCCTCTCCGTTTAAGTTTGGGTGCCCGTGTGTCGGGCCTTCTGGTTAATTTCCGTAAACATACCCGGGCAGCCACAAGGCGATCTCGGGGAATATCATGATTATTGCGAGCGCCAGGATCATCACCCCGACAAAGGGCACGATTGAGCGGTAAATGTCCCGCAGGCTGATTTCTGGTGGAGCCATTGCGCGCATCAGGAACAGGTTGTAGCCGAAAGGCGGCGTCATATACGCGATCTGGGTGGTGATGGTGTAAAGTACACCGTACCAGATCAGATCGAAACCAAGCGCCCCCACGAGCGGCACATAGAGCGGCGCCACGATGACGAGCATTGCGGTATCGTCCAGGAACGTGCCCATGATGATAAAGCTGAGCTGCATCAGGATCAGGATCAGCCACGGTGACAGCCCCAACTGCTCGGTGAACAGGTTCTCGATGGCCTTGACCGCGCCCAGCCCGTCAAACACCGCGCCGAAGCCCAGCGCCGCAAGGATGATCCACATGAACATGCACGAGATGGCCAATGTTTGCTTGGTACAATCCTCGAAAATCTTCCACGTCATCCGACGTTTGAGGACTGACGCCACAAGCGCCGCCAACGCTCCGATGGCCGAACTTTCTACCAATGAGGTCCAACCATTCACGAACGGCAGCATCATCGCAGCGAAAATCATCAATGGCAGTGCCCCGGCCCAGAGCAGACGGAGTTTCTCGGACCTTGGGACCTCGTGCGCGTCTTCCATCGCTGGTCCCAGATGCGGCTGAAGCCGGCAACGAATCCAGATGTAGAGGATGAACAAAGACGCCATCAGCAGCCCCGGCACAATGCCTGCCAGCCAAAGTTGACCGACGGGTTGCCGCGCGATCATGGCATAAAGCACCAGAACTACCGAGGGCGGCACAAGAATGCCCAAGCTCGACCCGGCCTGAATGACCCCCGTCACCATGGTCTTGTCGTATCCGCGCCGCAGCAGTTCAGGCAGCGCAATCGTCGCCCCGATGGCCATACCTGCCACGCTGAGCCCGTTCATGGCCGAGACCAGCACCATCAGACCGATGGTGCCGATGGCAAGCCCACCGTTCACCGGCCCCATCCAGACGTGGAACATGCGATAGAGGTCATCGGCCAGACGACTTTCGCTCAGGACATAGCCCATGAAGATGAACATCGGCAGGGTCAGCAGCGGGTACCATTTCATCAGCTTCATCGCCGCCGAAAACGGAATGTCCTGCCCGCCTGTCCCCCAGAGCGCCAGTGCCGCAATGGCTGCGACGGCACCAATGGCACCAAAGACGCGCTGCCCGGTGAACAGCATCAGCATCATCGAAGCGAACATGAAGATTGCGATAAATTCCTGGCTCATGCCCGCGCTGCCCCGATCTCTTGCCCGTTGATCCGCGCAATGTCTTTGAAAAATTCTGATATCGCCTGCAGCAGCATCAGGAAGAAGCCGAAGACCATGATCGCCTTGACCGGCCAGATGTATGGCCGCCACGCGGTGGAGGATCGTTCAAGCCGTCCGACCTCTTCGCTGCCGGTCAGAAGGCCTGTGAAATAGGCGACAGGCTCATCACCCCAATAGCCCAGGCTGTACGCCGTGGATCCAAGCCCACCGTAGAACAGTACACCCAGATAAAGGATCAGCAGCAGCACCGTGAAGGCATCGAACCAGGCTTTCCGGCGATGGCTCCAATTATGGTAAAACAGATCCATCCGCACGTTCGAACCCAGTTGGATCGAATACGGCCCCCCCATGATGTAATAAGTCACCATCGCAAACTGCGCCATTTCTAGCGTCCAGAGCGAAGGCAGAAAGAAGGTCTTCGAGATCGAGGACCACAGCAGGATACCCATCATCACGAACAGGCCCCACATCATGACCCGCCCGATCCGGTAGTTCACCGCATCGACTACACGCACATATGCTGACATTGCCTTGATCATTCGCCCACCCCGCTACGGAACGGAGCAATGGTACGATTGATCCACGGGGCCAGACAATCGGCCATGACCCGCTGCTGCTCGGCTGTCTGAATCAGATCATTCCGGATCTCGATCATGACGTTCAACAATCCGTTGGGCGCTGCGTGAAGATCCAAAGTGTGCGCCACCCCGTCTGCCGCCGAATAGGGTTCGTTCAATCGAGTAACCAGGGGCAGCTCGTGCGCGGCGCTGGCCAACATCGCCTTGGCAAAGCGGGCGTCCTGGCCATGCAGCAAACCAAGCTCAACATCGCGCGGTGTTCCGCGGTATATCGGCGTGAAACTATGAACCGTCACCATGAGTTTTAGCGTGCGGTGATGACGGATCAGAACATCCTCTAGCCCTTGGCAAAACGGCACGTATACGCCTTCAATCCGCTGCTGACGCGCATTGGCGCTCAGTTCAAGGTTCGCCGGGATCGGTGTGTCTTCACTGCATTCCGGCATAGCATCGGGGGCTTCGGGAGGGCGGTTGCAGTCATAAACCAGCCTCGACACCCCGCCATGCACCAGCACGCCGTTCAACTGCTGGGCCAGTGCCTGTGCAACCGGCAGCGCGCCCGGGTCCCACGCGATATGGCTGCGCAGTGCCTCGGCACTTAGCCCCATGTCCCCCAGTCCGTCCGGGATACGATGCGAGGCGTGTTCGCACACCACCACAACCGAAGGCTCTTCCGGCGCGTCGTCGATGTGAACGACGGGACCGAAATCAGGCTGAGCAGAGGTGAGAGTGGCGCTACGTGATTCCATTTGGAAAAAATTCCACAGAGGTTCTTAACCTGTCAATAAATTTCCTGTATAAAATTCCCCAAGTCAGATTGCATTGTCAAATTTTCCACATAAACATGGGTAGAAAGGGAAAGGAGTATTCCGTGCGAGTGACAGAAAGGCTCCTTGCGCATCGCGAAATGATGACACCGACCGAGCGGCAGTTGGTCAACGTGCTGCTGGATGATTACCCCATGGCAGGGCTTGGCAGCATTACCGAGCTGGCCAGTATCGCCTCGGTTTCCACCGCCACGGTTGCGCGGATGCTTCAGAAAACCGGCTTTGATGGCTATCCGCAGTTTCAGTCCGCGATACGCAGCGAAGTGAAAGAGATGATCTCGGGGCCCGTCGCCAAACGGGATGTCTGGCAGAATGACTTACCTGAAGAACACATTCTCAACCGCTACTCCCGCCAAGCGCTTGAGAACCAGCGGCGTTCGATTGATGAGGTCGACCCGGATGAGTTTGACAGTTTCTGCCGTATGCTTTGCGATCCCAAACGGCGTGTTTTCATCACCGGCGGACGCATAACCGGGACCCTGGCGCAATATCTCTACCTCCACCTGCAGATGATCCGTCCTGATGTGAAGCTGCTGTCAGACGCAGCGTCGTGGACTCACGATCTGCTCGAAGTGCGCGAAGGCGACGTGCTGGTGGCCTTGGATGTGCGGCGTTATGAGAACACTACTTTGTTGATCGGGCAGCTTTGCCATGAACGCGGGGCCGAGGTTGTCCTGCTGACGGATCAATGGCGATCCCCCATCCACCGGCTGGCGAAACACACCTTTGCGGTAAGGATCGCAGCGCCTTCGGCCTGGGATTCCATGACTTCGCTAATGGTGCTATTGGAATGCGCCATTGCCGAAATGCAGGAACGTCTCTGGGACAGTGTCAAGCAGCGCACGGACGAGTTAGAGCAGGCCTTTGACCGGACGAAGCTGTTTCGCAAGTTCGGCCAAAGCTCGGGGTCCTGACGTCAGCTAGCGACGTTTCATAAGGTACAACTGCGCGTGAGCCCTGTTGTCAGATGCTGCGCAGACCGTACACTCCGGCGTATGACATTCATCGCTGAAAACCAACTACCTCTGCTGATACTGGCCTTTATGATCGGCCTGTTTGGCACAGGATTTCTGTTCCGCAAACCTGCAGGGCATCGGGCGTGGAAACTGGCGGATCTGGTCTGGGTCGTATTGGGTGGGATCGGTGCGCTGGTCGCCGTGTTGGCCGGGCTTTACACCTCGGACAGTTCGCGGCTGGACCGGCAGATCGACGTTGCTTATGCCGCCACGCTTGCATTCGACCGTGATGCCGCGCGGTTTCGGCTGAGGTTCTGTGACCCCGCTTACGACCCGGATACAGCTGTTTTGTGCGAAAAGGTAGAGTTTCTGTCCGCCTCAACCGCAAGCAATGCCGATTTACCGTTGTTCATCGCGGTTACGAACGAAGTAGCCCCGCTTCAAGGCCTGCATTTTCTATTCGGCCGCACGTCGAGTGATAACATGGATGAGGCCCGCGAGATGGCCGCGAAAGCGGATGCCTTCAGCATCGATCAATTTCTTGTCTTCACATCTCTGGACGATGATACACAAACCGCAATTGACAACATGCGGCGCAAGGTGCCTGCGATTGCCGGTGATTATCTGATCCTGGCCCAAAGCTATGACGATCTGATCGAACAGGTCGGCAAGCTCAAGGATGAATGGGAATATCTGCAGGCGAATGCGCATATTTTGGTACTGCAGATCATTGCCCTATGTCTGGTAAGCTTTGCTGCACCGTTCCGTCTGGGCAAATCCATCGTTGAACTGCGCACCGCCTTCAACGCCGATACGACTGCGCCAGCAGATGCGGATCAGCCCCCAGAAAGTACCGCGCCAGAGTCCAAAGGTTCCGCGCGCCCCGCCGAAACCAACCCTGACGGATATAGCGTTCCGCACTCGTAACCGCGTCCGCTTTCAACAGCACCGGGCGCGGCAACACGCGGATCAAGGCGACATCTTCCATCAGTGGCTGATCTGGGAATCCTCCGACAGAGTCATAATCCCTGCGGCGTACCAACAGCCCCTGATCGCCGTAGGGCAAACCAAACACTCTGCTACGCAGGTTGGCCCAACCGGCAACCCAGCGGGCACCAATCCCACTGACGCGAAACCGCAATCGGAAGGCTGCTGGTCTGTGCGAACGCAGATGCTCTGCCACGATGGCGCTCCAGCCTGACTGCAACTCGGTGTCGGCATGCAGGATTAGCAGCCAGTCGCCAGATGCTTTGGCACACCCCCTTTGCAACTGCCCTCCCCTTGACGCCGGGCCTGTTACGATCATGGCTCCGGCTTCATCCGCCATCTCAAGTGTTGGATCCTCTGAGCCGCCATCGGTCACGATTAACTCTCGGATCAGGCCTGAATGAAGCCCTTCCATCAAAGCCTGCAGCGTTCCCGGCAGGGAATGCCCCGCGTTAAGGGTCGGAATCACAATGCTGATCGGGGCGGACACGTCTGAAACCCTCTGGTCATGGCAGCGCGATTTCCTATATCACGAAGCCAGACGAATTGACGAGGATCAACCCATGTCCAATCGCCGCATTCTGCGCCTGACCGGCAACGATACTGATAGCTTTCTGCAGGGGCTGATCACAAATGACGTGCAGCGGCTGGACGACGGGCTGGTCTACGCCGCCCTTCTGACCCCGCAGGGCAAGTACCTGGCTGACTTCTTTCTCAAACGAGACGGTGAGTCGGTGCTGCTGGATGTGACCGAAGTGCTGGCCGACGGGCTTGCCAAACGACTGACGATGTACAAGCTGCGTGCAGATGTGACCATCGACCAGACCGACCTGAACGTACAACGCGGCACCGGCCCCGCGCCCGAAGGCGCCCTACCCGACCCGCGGCATCCTGATCTGGGATGGCGCGCTTATTCTACCGCTCCGGAAGGTGATGACGGTACGGACTGGGATGCTATCCGCGTCCGTCACTGTATCCCCGAAACCAGCATCGAACTGACGCCAGACAGCTATATTCTTGAGTCCGGGTTCGAGGCGCTGAATGGCTTGGACTTCAAGAAGGGCTGCTATGTCGGACAAGAGGTCACCGCGCGCATGAAGCACAAGACTGAGTTGCGCAAAGGTCTGCGCGTTGTCGAGATCGCGGGCACCGCTCCGGTCGGGACCGAGATTCACTCCAGTGGTAAACCCGCCGGGGTGTTGTTTACACAGTCTGGCGGAAAGGCGATCGCATACCTTCGGCTGGATCGCGCGGGGGACGAGATGCAGGCAGGTGGCGCGACGCTAAAACTGCCAGGTTGATTTTGTTGCTGAACCGGCACGCCCATTCTTTTGAAACTGTTTGCGTATTTGACGCGGCCGGGCCGCGCGGTATCACTGACTGCAATTGGCCTAACGGGATACGTGCATGTTTCGCCTCTATACCGCGATATGGCGTGTCAGCGCCGGACGGCAAATCATCCTTATTCTGCTGTCATTGGCGGTGGCTGCGCTGGCGGCTGCTCCGCTTGAGTTCCAGCGCGACATCGTCAATCACCTGACATCTGATAGCATCGAAGTGGATCGCCTGCTGTTGCTGGGCGCCGGGATGATGGGCGTCATCCTGTTGAGCCTTACGTTGAAATGGGTGCTCGGGTATCGCTCTGGAACGCTGGGCGAGGACATCATCCGACTGATCCGGGGACGGTTGCTTGCCCGATCAATCGATCTCAGCGAAGAGGGGCAAGACCTTCGTTCGGGCACGATGACAACGGCCGTATCTGCTGAGGCGGAAGAGCTGGGCAAGTTCGCAGGCGGTGCGTTTTCCGATCCTGTGGTGCAAATCGGCACATTGATCAGCGTAATCGGCTACATCTCTTCCACCCAACCGGGGCTGGGCTTGATCGCACTTTCCATGATCGTTCCGCAGATCATTATCGTTCTGGCCTCTCAGCGAAAAGTGAACATCTTCGTGGCCGAGCGTGTTCGAATCCTGCGCAGCGCGACCGACCGCTTGACGCACGAGGATATCGAGGCGGCATCGCGAGCGATTGAGAAACAGTTCGACGAGATATTCGAGACCCGCCGCAAGATGTTCATCTGGAAACTCTCGGCCAAGTTCCTGCTGAGTATCATCAATGGCGCAGGGACTGTTGGGATTCTGATGCTGGGCGGCTGGCTGGTGTTGCAGGGTAAAACCGATGTCGGCACCGTCGTGGCCGCGATAAGCGGTCTCGGACGCATTCAAGGCCCGACCGCTTTCTTGATCGCATTCTACCGACAGGTCAGCGCCAATCGCATCAAGTACGAACTGATGCTGGAGCTGTTTGGAGATCATCCCGAGCGCTATCGCATTCGGACCTAAAAAAGGGCCGCAGAGCGACCCTTTTGCACCGAACTATCGTCCGCTTACGCGCGCTCGGAATACTCCATGGTCTCGGTATTCACTACGATCATCTCATCCTGCCCGATAAAAGGCGGCACCATGACCTTGACGCCATTGTCCAGAACCGCTGGCTTAAACGAGTTCGCCGCAGTCTGACCCTTCACAACCGGCTCGGTCTCGACGATCTTGCAGGTCACTTTTTGGGGCAGCGTGGCGTTCAGCGCCTCGCTTTCGTAAAACTCCACAACGATAGTCATGCCGTCCTGCAGAAACGGGCGGCGCTCACCCAGCAGTTCCGAAGGTAGTTCGATCTGCTCGTAGGTCTCGGAATCCATGAACACCAGCATGCCATCGGATTCGTACAGGAACTGCTGATCCTTCTGCTCAAGGCGCACGCGTTCGACTTTGTCGGCCGAACGGAAGCGTTCGTTCAGCTTTGAGCCATTGCGCAGGTTGCGCAGCTCGACCTGGGCAAAAGCTCCGCCTTTGCCGGGCTTTACGTGATCCACTTTGACCGCCGCCCACAGTCCGTCATTATGCTCAAGCACATTGCCGGGGCGAATTTCGTTCCCATTTATCTTGGGCATGACTTAAATCCTTCACAAACGGTTGATGCGTCAGTTCTCGTCCCTATATCTGGCGTGACCACACCTGACAAGACAACGAAACCTAGTGCTGCACCTGCAGCGAGCCATGCAAATGACGCAACGCAACTATGCATTTTAGGTGTATCCGAATCGCATGTAATAGGTCATAAGGACCGTCACGCCGAAAATTGCAAGAGCAAGAAAAACAGGAAAGACGAGATGAGAGATTTCGTTGACGGCACTGCCTTTAACAACGAACAAGGCAATCGTGCACGCAAACTTTTCGCAGCCGTTGTACTGGCTGCTCTGGATGATGCCATCGCCGACGACAAGAAGTATGGCAACGGACCGGAACAAATTGCCCGTTGGGCGCGTTCGCGCGATGGGCGCGAAGTACTATCGTGCGCCGGCATCGACCCCAATGAGCGGGTTGTTGGCGGGCTGATGGAATTTGTTGGTCGCGGCGTACGGACGTCTGTCGCGCTGTCCCGCGAAGAAAGCGAGCGCCGGAATGCGGCTCAGCAGGCCGAAGCGGCCTGATTGACACTCGCATCCGATTGAAAAAACGCGCCCTGACATCGGGGCGCGTTTTTCTTTGGGCTGATTGGTCAGATCAAAAATACATGATCCATTGCCACGCCACCCAAAGCTCGGCCGCCAGTAACAGCGCAAAGAACAGTTTTGCCGAAACCGACAGACCGCGCTGCCAAAGCACCACGTAGGCGGCAATGCAAATCGTCACTGAGATCGGCGCGATCCAAGCCGCATGATGTGTGCTGTCCCAATAGCTGATCGGACTGTGAAAGACCCATGAACTGATCGGCCAGAACTGTGGTCGGCCATCGCCTGCGTGCAATAAGAAATCCATCACCAAATGAAGTATCCCTGCGGATGCGCCAATAGTCACCAGGTGCCAGCGGCGCCACAGCCCGAGTGCAAGTGCCACTCCCCACAAAATGAACGAGTTATCGATGGCGAATACGGTTTGCCACGCGGGTGAAAAGTAAAGCTGATCAAACACCACCTGTGCCGGGATGTTCAGAATGTGCAGCGAAACGCCGGCCATCAGGTATAGCGACAAATCCGGCAACAAGGACCCAAACAGAGCTGCCCATAGCGTCGCGCCCCGGGCCGGGCGCGCAAAAACAGCAGCACCGATCAAAAGATGCGCAGGCGTATTCATATGGGGCTTTTCCTTTGGCCTTAAATCAGGTCATCTGCGCCCGAGCATAGGAGACAGGCCATGGCGCGGTCCATCATGATTCAAGGCACCGGCAGCAATGTCGGCAAATCGGTTTTGGTGGCCGGGTTGGCCCGCGCCTATACGCGACGCGGGTTGCGCGTGGCTCCGTTCAAGCCGCAGAACATGTCGAACAACGCCGCTGTTACGGAAAACGGCGGCGAAATCGGGCGCGCGCAAGCCCTGCAGGCGCGGGCGGCCAAACGACCGACGCATACGGATATGAACCCAATCCTGCTCAAACCCGAAACTGATACCGGCGCGCAGATCATTCTTCAGGGCCAGCGCGCAGGTACAATGAAGGCGGGCGATTATCGCAAGGACAAGTCTAAGCTGCTGGGTGCGGCTCTGGAAAGCTTTGAAAGGCTTTGCAGCGACGCTGATCTGGTGTTGATCGAAGGCGCGGGTAGTCCGGCAGAAACTAACCTGCGCAAGGGTGACATCGCCAATATGGGATTTGCTTGTGCCGCACAGGTTCCGGTGGTTCTGGTGGGCGACATTCATCGGGGTGGCGTGATCGCTCAGATCGTGGGGACGCAAGCCGTCTTGGAGGCCGGGGACCTTGCGATGATCCGGGGTTTTGCCATCAACCGCTTCAAGGGCGATGTCTCCCTGTTCGATGAAGGGCGCGACGATATCGCATCCCGGACCGGCTGGCCCTGTATGGGCGTGGTGCCCTGGTTCCATGATGCATGGAAGCTGCCGGCAGAAGACATGATGGACATCCGCTCTCATACCGGAGGGGCATGCAAGATCGCTGTGCCTCAGCTTGAGCGGATGGCCAATTTCGACGATCTCGACCCGCTTTCCGCCGAACCGGGCGTTACGGTCGAGATCATCCCAGCAGGCCGTCCCCTGCCCGGAGATGCCGATCTGGTGCTGTTGCCGGGCAGTAAGTCTACAATCGGCGATCTGGCCTATTTCCGGGCGCAGGGTTGGGATATCGACCTTTATGCCCATGTCCGCCGCGGGGGTCATGTTCTGGGCCTGTGCGGGGGTTATCAGATGCTGGGCAAAACCATCTCGGACCCCGATGGCGTCGATGGACGCCCCGGTCAGGTCGAAGGGCTGGGATTGCTGGATGTCAGCACGACAATGGCCGGAGAAAAGCAGGTTATCCTGCGCTCAGCAACCGCCCTGCCCGGTCATGAACCCGTCAGCGGATATGAGATCCACATGGGCCGTACTGATGGCCCGGATTGCGCTCGGGCCTGGCTGCAGATCGAAGGTCGCCCGGAAGGTGCCGCCAGCGCCAATGGGCGCATACGCGGCAGCTATCTGCATGGGATTTTCACCTCGGACACGTTTCGCGCCAGCTATCTGGCAGAGCTGGGCGTGACATCGGAAACAGCTTACGAAGACGGCGTCGAACAAGTGCTGGACGACCTTGCCGACCATCTGGAACAGCATATGGATCTGGATCTGCTTCTCGCGATGGCGCAGACGCCACGCACCATTTAGACCTCAGTCAACATCCGCTGCGGCGATCGCCCGCGTGATCTCACGCCGAACCATCTTGCGCAGGTTTTTCGTGATCCGTTCGCCCAGCGCGCCCTGCAGCTCTTCCCGGACGATCTGGGCGACGAGTTCGCGCAATTCCTCTTCTCCGATTGTCACATCGGTCGGCTTCTGTGCCATATCTTCCACCACCTCCGGGTCGCGAATAAATGTGGCTTCGGATTTTGGTTCAGCCGCCTGAGACTGCGCAAAAGCTCTGTCTGCCGGCCATTCAACAGCCTGCGTCTTGGTGCCAGAGTAGTCGTCATCGCTCTCGCCATCAGGCTCCCACTGATCCTCGGTGCGCGCGATAGCAGCTTCCAAAGCTTCAATCTTGGCGCTGAGGCTTCCCGCTAGGTCGCGCTTTGGTGCGTCTGCCTTGGCGTCGACATCACCAGCGCGCACAATATCGCTGGGTTGCAGCCGCATCGGTTCGGCAGGGTTGCTTGGCGCATTTGCGGCCTGCTTTGGGGTACTGTCACCCGCGCTGTGCTGGGGCATCAGTTTCAAGGGCGCGGCCTTCTTGGCGATCAGCGGTTCATTGCTGACGCGCAGCGCATCCGTTAAAACTAACCGGCCCGGCTTGGCAGCCGGGGCCGTCGGAACAAAGATGAATTCTGATTCGTCATGCGCGTCCTCGTCGACCATTCGCTTAACCGACGAAAGAACGTCCTGAATATTGGCGCTTACAACACGATCTGACATTATTTTCTACCGCTCTAACCTAGGCCCGATTGTAGCCAATCTGAGCCAGCGCCACAACAGGTAGCGATGCCCTTTAGTCGCGGCGCAATGCCTTGAGCACTCGATCCAGATCGCGGCTTTGCTTACTGACCTGCGACGGCGCCTTTTTCACGAGGTTGTAATACAGGGTCGGATCATAGATCTGCACTGCAAGGCCCAAACGCTCTGCCGTCAACAGCCCCTGGGCTTGCAGCAGTTCATATGCGGCCCGCGACCGCTCGGTCCGGGATGCTACCTCGGCCAATTGCGCGTCCAGCAAATCCTGCTGGGCATTCAGGACGTCCAAGGTCGTCCGTGCACCCAACGTTGCTTCTTCACGAATACCGTCAAACGCCACCTGCGAAGCACGAACCCGTTCTGTTGACGCCCGCAGGCTTGCAGTTGCCGCCTGAAACGCAGCATAGCGATCGGCAACACCTTGTGTGATGTCTTTCTGAACGTTCAGAAGGTTGGCACGCGACGCATCACGAGTTGCCATCGCACGACGCACCGCTGCCGCCAGACCGCCACCGGAATAGATCGGCTGATTGAAGTTCAGTGAGATCGTCGCATCGTTGATGTAATCGTCATTGTCGTAGCTCTCGGTAATGCCCGCATCCGCATTCAAGCTGACATTCGGACCCAGATTTGCACGCTGCTGCTGCACGATCAGGTCCAGCGCACGCACCTGATGCTGTGCGGAAAGAATCGCAGGGTGGTTACGCTGAGCCAAATTCACCGCATCCGCCTCTGAACGCGGCAGGTTGGGCAGCCTTGGCTGGCCAGCCGTCCGCCCAGGTGTCTTGCCAACGGCGTTTACGTATTCAGCCTGAGCAATGCTCAGGTTACCACGTGCGACCGCCAAATCAGCCTGAGAGCTGGCCAATTGTGCCTCGGACAGGGCAACGTCTGTACGTGTAACCTCACCTACTTCAAAGCGATCCTGCGATGCGCGCAGTTCTTCCGCCGACACTTCCACGTTGTTCTGGCGGATCGCAACCGTCTCTTCCTGCAGCAGAACACCCAGATAGGCGTTCGCGGCTCTGATCAGGATTTGTTGTTCAATATCAATAAGAGACTGACGGGTGGATAGCACAGTTTCCTGCGCCGATTGCTTGCCAAGGATGGAAGCGCCACCGTCATAGATCAACTGGCTCAGCGTGAGACCGGAAAAAAAGCTCGAGGGTTCGCGCGTCGTGATCAAGCTGCTCGTATTGGTGCGCGTGTAATCCCGGCTCACCCGCACGGTCCAGTTGATGATCGGACGCAGCGCTGAGAGCGCAATGGCGACATCTTCATCCGCTGCGCGTAACAAGGCACGGTTCTGCTCAAGCAGGCCGCTGGTGTTATACGCGCCGATGAATGCATCGGTCAGATTATCTGCCCAAACCGACCTTCCGGGCATCACACTTAATGCAACACCAGCAGCCAAAGTCAGGCCTTTGACCAGCTTTCCTGTCGTCGTCCCGCGCATAACTAAGTCCTCTCAAATCGAAATTACGCAACCACCAGCGCAGTTTGCGCCGGTGTTTTCAAGTAATCAAGGCATCAAAATACTTCTATTGCCAACTATAGCGAAAATGCACACTCAGCGCAAAATGCGGGCAAAATCGGTGCGCTAGCATTGAATGCAAATCGCCACGAGACACGGCCTGAGGACTTGAGCCCCATACGAACCGTGCCAAGATCACCCTCCATGAACAGGCAAATGATCCGGCCCCCATCCTTGAGTTGATCCAGCAAAGTGTCTGAAAGCTGCTCGACCCCACCCTGAATCATGATCACATCGTAGGGTCCATGCTCAACCGCGCCTTGTTCAAGCGGTCCTTCATGAACAATGGCGTTGTCTACATCAGCTTCCATCAGAAGCGTCTGAGCTTCAGCCGCCAATGCCGGGTCGGATTCCACTGCCACAACCAACTCTGCCATTCGCGCGGCAATTGCGGTTGAGTAACCCAGCCCCGGCGCGATATCCAGCACCACTTCATCATTGGAAATGTTGACTGCGTCCAACATCTTAGCCAACGTCCTGGGTTCAAGCAGACAACGTCCATCACCCAACTCGACCAGATCACCAACATATGCTGCCTCACGTTGCGCATCCGGCACGAAATTTTCGCGCGCAACGCTCAGCATCGCATCAATGATAGGGAACTTGGTCACATCCGAGGGCCTGACCTGAGTATCAACCATCGTAAGGCGCCGGGCTGCGAAATCTGTCATGTGATCGCTCATTCCTCATCAGACTGTTATCTGGCTTTTGCCACATCCGCCTGCCTGCAGCAACGGGCCAGATTGCATTTCCGGGCGCGGCAAAAACGTACCATTGGGGTATTGTCAAATTTCCAAACAAGACAGAAATAATCGCCCTCAAGGCTATGGACGTTCATCCTGAAAGCTGATAGAACGCCCCCCACACCACGGCAAGTTATTGATATTGCTTAAAAAGGCGAGTTGGCGGAGTGGTGACGCAGCGGATTGCAAATCCGTGTACACCGGTTCGATTCCGGTACTCGCCTCCAAGATTCATATTCAAACCATTGTTTTTAATAAACTTTTTGAAAAGGGGGCCACTCAAATTTGCCACCTACCCACCCAACCAAAGTGCAACAGAGCTACTTGTCTCGAATTCTAACACTTAACACGGCGTTAGTAGAGTATATGGTCGTCTATGTAGATTATTTATTTCAAATAGTTGAAGCATGTGAAGACGGAGCACTATCTCAGCATTAGCGCGGTCATTGCGCGAACAATCAGGAATAACTAGATCCAGAAGTCTTGGAATTCCGACCCGAAATCATAACCCAGCATCGGCTTGCGCGCTTCCAAGAGAGCCAACATTCGACTTCAACCAAAACCGACCGGTTTCAGCCCGAAGCCGCTTTACACGGGCAGGTCATTTTACTGTCGCACATCTCGTCAGATCGAACCTTCTCAGCCACCCCACACTCGCAAAATGTCAGGTTCATTTCATTGAACAAAACCGAAATTCTACCAACTCCTTGAGCGATTAAACATAATTTCGTGCTTCAGGCGCGCATCTTGATGGAGCCAACTGAAGACTCGAAGATCGGTTGCGACTGATCTTTAGTTGAAATGTGGCCGCGGCTTTTTGAGCACACGCAGCTTTGAGCCAGATGAACATCATGCAGTTTGTTATCGCAACCAACGACATTACAGGCAGCGTCCTCACCCAATTCAATTACACTGGCACCAGGCCTAAGCAGCGCTAATCACGGGATCCACATTCCGCATCGTAAGTGTTTCGAGTTGGTATCTGCGATGGTCTCCGCCTCAACACGAGGATTGATATCGGAGGAGGAATGGGCGTGTTTTGAACGATTCACCCCGTCCCTCGGCGCCAGAATGAGGGCGAAACTCCCAACCACCATCTAGGCCTTGGTGGGATTTTCTGGGTTGCGCAGGAAAGTGCTAGGAGGGGGAACTTGCTGCAACTTTTCGGCGCTTGGTCGATAGCTCCGACGCTGGAGGCTGGAGGAGTTTATTGCTGCCCGGAACTAGGTTAACGCGGCGTCGGACTCCCTGCAATTGACTTGCAGTAAGGTGGTGCTCCTCACAATTCAGAGGACACCAAACGGGAAACTGCAACAAAGGCCTTGGCCGTTTGCGCATTGGTTATACGTCTAATATCCACCGCCTCGTCAAAACTGCATGGCTGCGTATGAGGACCGGGATCGCTCTGAGACCGACGTCGGACAATATCGACTTTGAACCGGTAACGCTGAAAACCATCCCAAGGCGAGCGCTCTTTCTTCAGATCGGTGTTATGGTGCTGGCAAAATTCCCAAAACCTCCGAAAAGCGTACTGTTCTGCCAGACATAGCAACTCTGAATCCCTAAAAGATACGCGTCGGTATGGTTCGATCAATCTGTTGCACTCAAAGAGCTTAGTCAAACGGCACCACAACAAATCCAAGAACGCCCTTCGTGCGGAAGTTAGCTACAACAAACCGGCAGAAAGCTTCCTCAGCGTAATCGGCATCGTCTCGGTCAGCTTTTGGCTTGGGCATAATTCAACAAGTCCCAGCACGATCAGAAAAAAGACTTTCAAAACTATCGAAAACCTCTGATAAGATCTAGAGCCGATACTTCCCGTGGTTGCTTTGACCTTGACTACTTTTCCCTTGGTCTTTGACGGGCATAACGATGTTTTGTCAAAGCTATATTCGTCTGGAGGTCCTGAGGAAGCACGCCGCTTTCTCACCGGACTTGAAGGTGCGATTGACCTCAGCAAGTGCATGGATGGTGGCTTTGGCGGAGGTTTTTTTGCGGTCTGGGTTCCCTCGCCCATGGATGTCGATGTGAAGATGGAGGAGATGGTCCGGCCAAGTTATGACCTTCCGCTTCCGGACCTGATCAATGTTGAAGACGCGTTGCAGCCTGCTTTGGGCCAAATCGCGGTGCTGTTCGAGTTGGAGCGCCTTGACGCTTTGCGCGTAGTTCGGTCCGCCTCAGATATTCGCGATTGCATGGACCAGCGCAAAATTGCGGCTATATTTCATGTTGAAGGGGCCGAAGCGATCGACGCCGATCTGCATGCGCTTGACGTTTTTCACGCTGCAGGTCTACGATCAATCGGCCCGGTTTGGAGCCGACCAAACATTTTTGGCCACGGGGTTCCCTTTCGGTATCCATCGGGGCCGGATACCGGTGCGGGACTGACCGATCACGGCCTCAGGCTTGTCCGGCGTTGCAATGCGCTTGGCATTATGCTGGACCTGTCTCATCTGAACGAAAAGGGGTTTTGGGACGTCGCAAGGCATTCGAACGCACCGCTGGTCGCGACGCATTCGAATGCCCACACCATCTGTCCGCACGCACGCAACCTGACAGACGACCAGCTTCGCACGATTGCGGAAAGTGATGGCATGGTCGGGCTGAACTTTGCTTCCGCGTTCTTGCGCGAAGACGGGCGCATGTTGCCCGACGTGCCTTTGACGCAGGTTCTCAGACACCTTGATCACCTGATCGCAATAATGGGCGAAGATCGCGTCGGGCTCGGTTCGGATTATGACGGGGCGGTGGTGCCCGACGAAATTACCGATGTCTCGATGCTACCCAATCTAAGAGATGCCATGGTGACCCATGGATACGGCGAAGAGCTCATTAAGAAGCTCTGCCATGGAAACTGGTTACGCGTACTTGAGAAGACCTGGGGATCGTAACCGTTAGTATAAGGCTTAATGACAGAGAGGACAAAATGAACGCATTTAACAGATTGCTAACCGGTGCGGCGCTGGGACTGGCGCTGGCAGTGACCTCGACCACAGCAGTGGCGGAAACGCCACCGAATATGCTGGTGATTGCAAATCGTATCGACGACATCACAACGCTTGACCCCGCTGAGAGCTTTGAGTTTGCCGGATCGGATGTCAGCCGGAACGTCTATCAGAAACTGGTCAATTTCGACCCGCTCGATCTGGATGCAGGCTACCAGCCAGATGTCGCTGAAAGCTGGACGGTGTCCGAGGACGGCAAATCGATCACCTTCAAGATCAGGGGCGGGCTAACCTTCCATTCCGGCAACCCGGTGACAGCCGAGGATGTCCAGTTTTCGCTGCGCCGCGCTATCATCCTGAACAAGACGCCGGCTTTTATCCTGACCCAATTCGGCTTTACCCCGGAAAACGTCGAACAGACTATCGTGGCCGATGGCGACACGCTGACGATCACCACGGACAAGCCCTATGCGACCTCGTTTGTGCTGAACTGCCTGACCGCCACCATTGGCGGTATCGTCGACAAGAAGACGGTGATGGAGCATGACAAAGATGGCGATCTGGGCAACGAATGGCTCAAGACCAACACGGCTGGATCTGGCGCATATAGCCTGGTGAGCTGGAAGCCCAACGAAAGCGTAACCCTGCAGTCGAACCCTGATTTCTACCTGGGTGCCCCGGCGATGGAGCGTGTTGTCGTCCGCCATGTACAGGAAAGCGCGAGCCAGCGCCTGCTGCTCGAGCGTGGTGATATCGACGTTGCCCGCAACCTGAACCCCGAAGATGTGGCAGGTGTGTCCTCGGTCGCTGGCGTCAAGATTGCGGATGAGCTCAAGGGCCGTCTGATGTATGTCTCGCTGAACCAGAAGCATCCTGAACTCAGCAAACCTCAGGTCCGGCAGGCATTCAAATACCTCATTGATTATGAGGGGATGCGCGACAGCTTCCTGAAAGGCCAGTATACGATTCACCAGAATTTCCTGCCGCAGACCTATCTTGGCGCATCGGATGAGAACCCGTTCACCTATGACATCGAAAAGGCCAAGGCCCTTCTGGATGAGGCAGGTGTGAGTGGTCTTGAAATCGAAGTTGGCGTGCGCGAGGCGCAGGAACGGATCGAAATCGCTCAGTCGCTGCAAAATGCTTTGGGTCAGGCCGGCATCACGATGAATATCACCGTTGGCACTGCCAAGCAGATCCTGGCGCGCTACCGCGCACGCGAACTGGATGTTTATCTTGGCGCATGGGGGCCGGACTATCCTGACCCGCAAACCAACGCGGGAACATTTGCCTATAATCCCGACAACGCAGATGCGGCCAATGCAACCGGTCTGTTGGCGTGGCGGAATTCCTGGGATACCGGTGGGCTGACCGAGAAAACGGCTGCCGCCGTGGTCGAGAACGACACCGTGAAACGGGCCGATATGTACAAGGAAATCCAGGCCGAGTTCCGCGAGACCTCACCCTTTGTCATCATGTTCCAGCAGATCGAGCAATCGGCTTTGCGTGAAAACGTGACGGATTTCTCGACAGGTCAGGCGATCACGTCAGCATCGTATTGGCAGGTGACCAAGTAAATGGCACTGGCCGAAAGACCATCTGAGGGGCGCCGCGCGGCGCCTCTCATCCATTGGGTCAAGAGCATCCTGAAAACTCTTGGCACCATCGCGATTACCATGCTGGGCCTGCTGTTCGTGACCTTCATCATCGGCCGGGTCATGCCGATCGACCCGGTGCTGGCGATTGTCGGCGAACGTGCCTCGCAATCGACCTATGACGCGGTTTATCAGCAACTTGGGCTCGACAAACCATTACTGGTGCAATTCTGGTACTATCTGTGGGACGTGCTGCATGGCGATTTTGGCAACTCGTTGCTGAATGCGCGCCCTGTGTCCGAGGACATTGCACGGGTCTTTCCCGCGACGCTGGAACTGGCAACCTTGGGCGTGCTGATCGGCATCTTACTAGGCGTTCCACTGGGCGTCATCGCCGCCGTAAAGCGCGGGTCATGGATCGACCAGATCGCGCGCGTGGTCGCGCTTGTCGGCTATTCGATGCCCATATTCTGGCTAGGCCTCATGGGGCTGCTGGTTTTCTATGGCATACTTGGCTGGGTCGGTGGACCAGGCCGTTTGGATATCTTTTACGAGGACATAGTGCCCACGCGCACGGGTCTGATCCTGTTGGACAGCGCCATCGCCCGAGAGTGGAACGTGTTTCGCAACGCGCTGTCGCACATCATCCTTCCTGCGGCCTTGCTGGGGTACTATTCGCTGGCTTATATCAGTCGCATGACCCGGTCTTTCATGCTGGAACAGCTGTCGGCCGAATATGTCATCACCGCTCGGGTCAAGGGCCTGTCAGAACGGCAGGTGATCTGGCGCCACGCCTTCAAGAACATCCGCGTACAGCTCATCACTGTAATCGCGCTGAGCTATGCCAACCTCTTGGAAGGTTCGGTTTTGACTGAAATCATCTTTAGCTGGCCGGGCATCGGCAGCTACATTACCACCGCTCTGCTGAGCGCTGACATGAACGCGGTTCTGGGCGGAACCGTGGTGGTCGGGCTGATCTTTATCTGCCTGAACATTTTTTCCGACCTGCTATACCGTTTCTTTGATCCGAGGTCGAAATGAGCGACATGACATTGCGTCAGTGGTTGCTGACTGACGAACCGACATCCCGCCGCCACGCCAGATTGTCCAGCCTGTACAAAGGCTGGCTGACACTACGGTCTAACTCGATGGCGATGGTGGGGCTGGCTATCCTTATCGTGCTTATTCTAAGCGCGGTATTCGCACCTGTCTTGGCGCCACATGATCCATTTGTTCAGGACCTGTCCAGTCGTTTAAAACCCCTTGGTACCGAAGGCCACCTAATGGGCACCGACAGTCTGGGGCGGGATATCCTGTCTCGTCTGATCTATGGCGCTCGGATCACGCTTTACATCGTTGCGCTGGTCGCGCTGATTGCACCGGTCGCGGGGCTTCTGGTCGGGACTGTCGCCGGATATGCGGGCGGATGGGCGGACGTGGTCCTCATGCGCATAACTGACATCTTCCTGGCCTTTCCGAGGCTGGTTCTTGCGCTGGCCTTTGTTGCGGCGCTTGGCGCGGGAATCGAAAACGCGGTGCTTGCGATATCTCTTACGGCGTGGCCCCCATATGCGCGCATGGCGCGGGCGGAAACGCTCACGATCCGGTCGACCGACTACATCAACGCAATCCGGCTTCAAGGCGCAGGCCCACTGCGGATCATAACCCGCCACATCTGGCCACTGTGCATTTCGTCGCTGATCGTGCGTGTTACACTGGATATGGCCGGGATCATTCTGGCGGCGGCGGGGCTGGGCTTTCTGGGGCTGGGCGCACAGCCACCAAGCCCGGAATGGGGCGCAATGATTTCCGAGGGCCGCAGATTCATCCTGGATCACTGGTGGGTTGCCACCGTTCCTGGGCTTGCCATTTTCACGGTCTCACTGGCCTTCAACCTGTTGGGTGACGGGTTGCGGGATGCGCTTGATCCAAAGGATCGTGGACAATGAACCTGCTGGATATCGAAGATCTTTGGGTCCGCTTTCCAACCCGGCAGGGCGTGTTCGATGCAGTGCGCGGTGTCTCATTTTCGCTTGGGCGCGAGCGTCTCGGAATTGTAGGCGAAAGCGGGTCCGGCAAATCAATGACCGGGCGTGCGATCCTGCGGCTGATCCGCAAGCCGGGCATTGTCGAGGCCGATCACATCAACCTGGAAGGCGGCGATCTGCTGCGCCTCAGCGAGCGCGAGATGCGCGAAGTCCGGGGCAAGCAGATTTCCATGGTCATGCAAGACCCCAAGTTTTCGCTGAATCCGGTGGTCACGGTGGGCGAGCAGTTGATGGAAGCCTATCTCCAACACAACTCCAGCGCCAGATCGAGTGCCCGCAAGATGGCGATCGAGATGCTTGAAAACGTCTCGATCCGCGACTCCGAACGGGTGATGCGTGCCTATCCGCATGAGGTTTCCGGCGGTATGGGCCAGCGCATTATGATCGCGATGATGCTCATCCCAAACCCAAAAATACTTATCGCCGACGAACCTACTTCGGCTTTGGATGTCAGCGTCCAGCGGCAGGTTCTGAACATCGTGGACGGGTTGGTCACGGAACGGGGCATGGGTCTGATTTTCATAAGCCACGACCTGAACCTCGTGTCCGAATTCTGCGATCGTGTCCTCATTATGTATTCGGGTCGGATTGTTGAAGTCTGTGAGGCGGACAGGCTGCATCAGGCCAGGCACCCATACACGCAGGGGTTGCTGAATTCCCTGCCCCGACTCGATCAAAAGCGCACGCATCTGAGCGTTCTGACCCGCGATCCAAGCTGGTCCGACGCGCCGAGCGTGAGGGGATGACATGGCCGCGATGGAGATCGAGAACCTGGACGTCTGGTACGGTCATGCACATGACCGGGTCGACGCTGTTAGAGACGCCAGTTTTGAGATCGAACACGGGCAGAGCTTTGGTCTTGTCGGCGAAAGCGGATCTGGCAAATCGACTATTCTGCGCGCCATAACTGGTCTTGCCCCGCTTTGGTCCGGCACCATCCGGATCGAGGGGCAATCGCTTTCCGGCGCAAAACGGGATCATGGATTCTTTCGGACGGTGCAGATGGTTTTTCAGGATCCCTATGCTTCGCTGCACCCGCGACATACAGTCGATCAGGTACTGAGTGAAACGCTGTACCTGCATGGGTTTGATAATATCGATGCACGTGTCGCCAGATTGTTGGATGATGTCAGGCTTGGACAACGCTTTCGCTTTAGATACCCACACCAGCTTTCGGGGGGTCAGCGGCAACGCATCGCCATCGCAAGAGCTTTGGCGGGTGAGCCCGATATCCTGCTTCTGGATGAACCCACATCCGCATTGGACGTCAGTGTACAGGCAGAGGTGCTCAACCTGCTGACCGACCTGCGAGCACAGCGCAGACTGACCTTTCTTATGGTCTCACATGACCTACCGGTCATAGCGCATATGTGCGACCATTTGGCGGTTATGAGAAACGGTGTAATCGTCGAGGTGATGTCGGCGGAGACGCTTAGGATGGGTGCTCCTAAGAATGACTACTCCAAAGAGCTTTTCAATGCTTCGGTTTCTCCACAGAAGTTATGTTAGCCAATGTTTTCTGAAGCGCTCGCACATAAGGATCGACAACCTGCGATCCACTAGCATACGATCCAATACTGTCAACCTAGCGTGCTCACCGAAAACCCATTAGGACCACCCGTAATGACGCATACATTCATCGCATGCCTAGGAACTGAAACAAATTCATTCTCTTCGCTACCGACAGGATTTCAGGCGTTTCAGGAGACAATGCTGTGTCGATCCGGTTCGCCGTTGGACGAGGAAGCTTACTTCGCAACGCCTCTACGGTTTTGGCGTCAAACCTTGGAAGCATCTGGAGAAAAGGTTAGCGTAGGCCTCGCTGCCTTTGCACAACCAGGCGGAATCACCACTGCCTCCGTCTTCCGTGAACTGCGTGGCGAGCTTTTGAGTGATCTGCGCGCCGCAGGTGCCGTAGACAAGGTCATGCTTTACATGCATGGAGCTATGATTGCGGAAGGATGCAATGATTGTGAAGGTGATATTCTCGAGCGTGTTCGCTCTATAGTCGGCCCGAGAACAGTTATAGGTGTGTTGCTCGATCTTCACTGCAGTATCACGGAGCAGATGGTCGACAACGCCGATATTATCGTGACCTTCAAGGAATACCCTCACATAGACGTGACAGAGCGCGCTTGGGAAGTTTATAAGCTGTGTCAACGGGCAGCGCTCCGCGAAATTAACCCTGTGATGGCGGTAGTTGATTGCCGGATGATCTCAATGTGGTACACGAGCATCGAACCAATGAAGGAGATAATCCGCCAAATGCAGGCAGAGGAAGGAAAGGGCAATATTCTCTCGGTCTCATTTGCCCACGGCTTTCCTTGGAGTGACGTGCCTGAAACATCGGCAAAAATGCTGGTAATCGCCGATTCAGACCAACTCTCTGCCCAAGCAGTTGCAAGACGATTTGCAAATCGAATTTGGGAGGTCCGCGATTTTACGTTGCCACGACCGATCGGCATCGACGTTGCGCTAGACGCTGTAGATGCGGCAGTGGGAACACCGCTTGTGCTCGCGGATGTCTCCGATAATCCGGGAGGTGGAGCACCGTCGGACTCTACATTCATCCTCCGTGAAATAATTTCGCGCGGCCTTCGAAACATAGTTAGTGGCTACTATTGGGATCCGGTTGCGGTTCGACTATGCGCTGAAGCCGGCGAAGGTGCGAGGCTCACCCTCAGGATCGGCGGCAAGTGCGGGCCTACCTCCGGCGATCCAATTGATCTCGAAATCACTGTTTTGCGTGTGCTGAACGATGCTACTCAGGCTTTCGGCACCAATTCGCGGCGGAAGTTGGGAATGGCAGTACTCGTTCGTTCGACCTTCGGGCTCGAGTTGGTGCTTACATCTCACAGGGTTCAGGTTCTCCATCCCGACGGGTTCGAACAGTTTGGGATAAATCTTTCGGAAAGATGTGCAATTGTAGTGAAATCCACACAGCATTTTTACGCAGGGTTTAGCGATTTGGCAGCTGAAGTTCTATACGTCGATGCTCCTGGCGCGATGCGACAAGACTTTTCATCAATTCCCTATCGCAAATACCTTGTGCCTTATTGGCCGAAAGTAGAAGACCCCTTCTCCAGCTTCTCTACGAGCCGCGAGGCGTAATCCGCGAGCTCATCATCGCGAGCCCCCATGATGATAATCCTGTCACCCGCTTGAGCCCGCGCAAGCAATGGTTCCACCGCGGCATCACGGTTACTAACAGCGCGCGCGTCCCTCCCGAGGTGAACGAGGGGATCAATGAGCTCGCTGATACTCAAATCGCGGTTGACCGTTCCGCCAAAATAGATTGGGTCTGTGACAATCAAGCAGTCGCCCTCCGCCAAGTGATCCCTGAAGACGTCTATAAACCCGTCCATCATATCGCGCAGCGGCCCGAATCCATGCGGTTGAAATAGCACTAAGAGACGCCCTGGAGTTTGATGAAGGCAGGCAAGGCTCGCTTGGATTTTGTGAGGATTATGAGCAAAATCGTCAATCACAAGTACCCCGCGAGCTTTGCCGACGAGATCAAGTCTACGCCGAAGACCTGTGAACTTAGCAAGTGCACTAGCGCCTGCATGGAGCGGGACGTCACAAAGGGCCGCCGTCGCTAACGCCGCCAGCGCATTAGAAAGATTGTGCTTGCCGGGTAAAGCGAGATTGAGCGGTATAGGGTTTTCCTCCTCAGTTCGCCAAACCGTGCAGCTGGTACCCTCGGACCGGTACTCGATGTCTCGGGCTACGAGATCGGCGCTCTGCGAGTCGATGCCAAAACTGAGTTGACTAGTCGTTGGTAGACTCGCCGCCATCGTGCGGGCTTCTGGATCGTCGAGATTGACAACCTGAATTTCGGCCCTTGCGAGATAACTTTGAAAAAGATCCCTAAGAACTTCGAGTGGCTTATGGTCCCTAGCGACATTTGTTAAGACCCCGATGTTCGAATTGAACGCTGAGATCGAGCCATCGCTCTCATCGATTTCGCAAACAAAGAGTTCTTTTCCACCAACAACGACGCTACCGAAGGGATCTGATTTGTCGGCGAACGCCTTCATGAAAGCGCCGTTTACGATGGTTGGTGCGAAGCCGCAGCTATCCAATACCCAGCCGATCATCGCTGTCGTTGTCGATTTACCACTTGTACCGGCTACTCCAACACCGCGCGGTGCGGCGTTGAATAGTTTGGCAAGCAGCTCTGCACGGCTAAGTTGGGACGCGCCAAGCGCTTTAGCCGCGGCGACGTCCGGAACAGTGCTTTCCACCGCTGCAGAAGTAACTAAGAATTGGTCAGAATGGCGGACCCCACTACCGTCTTGCGGAAAAAGCTGCACACCATTGCGTCGCAGGAAACTCGACTTCTCGATAGTGCGACCTTGATCAAATGCTCGATCAGATCCCTCAACAATATGGCCTTGCCTATGGAGCAACAATGCCAACGGTAACATCCCACTTCCTCCAATGCCACTAAAGAAGTACCTCCTTTGTTCGTTCAACTCGCCCTCCTATTGTCGGAGCTCGCCTCAAATTATCTGTGTACTAACGACGTAATCCTTAACACGCTTAATCACTTGGGCAGTGCGCCACTCGAGCCTACCGTCGCCGCTATTCCACGGGTCCGGTCCGGTACGCCGAGACCCGCTATAGTAGTGCTGCTCGAACATCTGAAGCGCTCTCGCCGTGACTAGCCCGAAAATGCCATCGGTAGGATAACAATAGTAGCCTATAGCCGAGAGATCGCGTTGCAGTTCCTCGACAGCACCGGAGACCGAAGGTAAATGGTCACCGCCATAAGTCTGGGTTTCGTCACTGTCGCCCCGGCGCAATTCGCCATCGCGGACAATTGCGAAGTAGCCACCATATATTACTCGGGGATCAGGCGTTCCAGCTTTCGCGACTAAACCTATGCCTTTAGCTTCGAGCCTCTCCCAAGGAAACGCGGATCCGGGATCGGTAGACTTTCGACCGTGCAACGTCGGAGGGCGCTTGTTACGCGCGTTCAGGGCGATATCGCTGTGCCCTACAACCCGTGCTCTCGGGATTTCTGGGTAAGCTTCAAGCAGCCTTTCGACAAGCGCAAGTGTCGCCTCCACTTGAGAGGCTTTATATTCGTGTCCAGTCGAATGTGTCATCTCGATCCCGATACTAGTGGGGTTGATCTCCTCGCGACCCAACCAATAACTGCGACCAGCATGCCATGCGATTTTATCCTCGGCGATCATCTTGTATACGCTACCATCAGGCGTGACCAAATAGTGGACAGATACGACCCCTCCATTGAGGAGCCAATGCACGTCTTTGCCAGTGTTGTTACTACCGGTGTGATGGATAACAATGGTGTCGATGGGATCTTTGCGTTCTTCGAAACTCATACACCGCATCCATTTGGGTCTTAGCCCAATACGAATTTTGCCCTGTTTTGAATAGTCGATCCACTCGGACGGGTTTGCTGCAATGACCCGACCACCGGCGAGCTCGACACTGCCCGAGAACTTTTCCCATATGCGCTGGACACTCGGATCGGTGGGCAGTCCCGGACCTGGCGGTCCGTCCTGCAATTGTGCCGGCGGTGCTATTACAATGAGATCATGGAGGCCATCTGAAAGTGAAGAGAGATCGAGCGTCGCAAACCCATTTTTGTTGGTCTTACTTTGCTCAGTTCCGATCGCCAAAACACAACTTGACACACCTTCCTGACGGTGGCCCGATCCGAAGAGTGCTCTGTTCGCCACCTGAATCTCGTGGCTTCCGTCATTGCTCGCATTCAACTCTTCAATTTGTGCTTTTTCTGTAGGGTCAGGGCCGAATTGCGGAAAGGGTGCAGAGTAGGGAAACTGAAGTTGCATATTTTCGTTGTGCTCGCCGTTCCCAAATTCTTCGATCTTCCCCTGACCATTGGTCTCTGACATCAATGAGGGCTTTCTGAGTAAAGAATTTTTGGCGGAGAGTTTTCCTTTGGTGGCGCGGGATGCCCGTCTGAGCGAAATTGGAACACGAAATAGGGCGGTATGCAGACACCTCGCTTATCGTCACTTGCAACCCATCTATCATCGGGTCGTTTCTGTCCGTACGACGCTGGGTCATATCGGCGACCCGTTATATCTTCAAAGTATGAAACATCCGAGTCAACCGAGCGTTCATGTGGGAAAAAAACAAGCTTTTCTAAACGCTTTTGGAACGTCGCAACATCATACTCCATCGGCTTAGTACAAATATAGTCGTCGCGGCATGGGTTGGCATAGTCGCAGGCTCGCTCACCGCTAAAGGAGGTAAATATCTCAAAACAAGTTTGAACAGAATATTCATAGTTCTTCCAGTCTTCTTCGCGCTTCGTCAGGCGTTCTCCAATTGCTGCAACGCAACCATTGAAGCCACTAGATGCAGTAAGCGCGCAGGTCGCCTCATCTGGCAGGTTAGAACACTCAGACAGCCGAAGGCTGCCAGCAGGAAAACCACCTGTGAGGAAATCGCGGCGGACGTCATGACATTCCCTTGGCGCCGGCAGATAACCGGTTTCACCATCCTTAAGCTGACAATCTTCATGTTCTTTTGGACTAATGCCGATGTAGAATTCTTGATGGCCACCATAGTAAGAATTCTGCGGCGGTGGTTGCTGAGGGAGAAACTTCGGCAGGATGCGAGTCTCCCGCAAAACTGGGTTTTGGGGCACTTGTATTGCTTCCGGACTTGTTCGCACATAGAGATCGCGGCCAAAGGCTAGTGTTGAAACATTACCACGTTGGAGCGGGTCACCGATTTCGCGTTGCTGCTCGGGTGGTACGCATGTACCGATCCCAGGAATACCATCTGAGCGGAACAGCTGGTCACAGATAAGCCCGGATTGGCAACTCCATTTGCGCGCACTACCTGACTGCGCTGTCGCGATCAGACACGCGCCACCCCAACCACCGATTAGTTGGGTGTCGCTTAACGCATCCGAATACCTTGCTAGAGGACGGGCGCTATACCCGTTCAGCAAGTCATTGTTTGTTAAGGTAGCGCCCTCAGCTATTTTTCGAATTATGTCTACTCGACGGGGGATATCACCAAAAAAATGTGGAGAGGCCGGTAGAAGAACTGAGTTAGTCGAATGGGTACCTTCGCGATCCGCTCCCGGGAAATGAAAGCCTGCAATCGCGCGCGTTTGATGGCAGCCCGAGCAGGTGCTCTCATTTAAGCGAGCGCGGAAGTCCTCAATCGACTGGATGAACTTTAGCGTAACCCCAGCACGCTGCGCGTTCGACAACGCATCAAAAATCTCATCATCAGTGATAATTGCCTCATCCGGCGCTTCACGGGCATGCCAATAGCTTTGATTTTCCGACCGATGCATGCCGCCAGGCGAAACTGAGATTGCCCTCTTGGATAGCAACCCAAGCGCTGGATCGATGCTAATGATTCCAAGATCGAGTGCAGATACGCTCTCTGGTTTTTGTAAAAACGTAACAAGTTTTGCACGATTCTGATCTTTGAACGTGCATAAGGCGTCGGAGTCTGCATTGGTGCAGACAAGCGAATCACGGTCGATCTGGTTTGGCAGCGATGCTATCTCAAATCTCATTCGTGACGCATTCCATTTGAAAACGCGAAGTAGGTAGATAGCCTCTGTTCCGAAATCGCTAGGATCAGAATCCGCAGGCTTGCGATACGCCTGTATGTTGAGCTCGAGGCGCGAGATGTTCGGACCTACCAACCCTGACAACGGCGAATGGGTCGGGTTTCTTAGAATCTCTAAATTGGTCTCTTTCGCGGCTGATGCAGAAAACGAAGTTTGGTCAATCAAGGAGAGCCAACTGTCAGCGACTGTTTGACAATCTTCCGGCCTCTCGGCAGCCGGGAATACTAGGTTAAGCGTGACCGGCAATCGAGAACTCTGGGTGCCATCGCGGATTTTGTAAGCAAACCGGTATATCACACTTATCTCGCCGCAATTACTGGCTGAGCGCCCTTGAAGAAACTGCCTGTCCATCCGATTGACGACCCCAACCAGCTCGATCGTCGAATTAGGGTCCGTCATAAAATCTAGACTCATTTGGGGTTCGGGCGCGCTGCGCGTGTAACGGAGTTCCGCAATATCGTTCTTAATAGTAGTCGTTACCTCGGCCATCTGCGGAAGATTGAACGGGTTATTTTCGTGCTCTTCTTCGTTCACTAACTTGAAACTGGGATCCTGCCGGATCACTCGTGTCTGTTCTTCTATCAGATGAATGAAGTTCAAAGAGACTGGGCAAGTATTCTCGATGGGATAGCAATCGAGAGCCGTGATCGTAGCCGGATCTGCTATGTATGGGCCTAAAGGTGTTTCCGTGAAATCATAGTGCTGAGAATGCGCTGTGGAACAAACCAGCAATCCAAGTGTAACCGTGACTAAACGTCTAAACATCGACACGATATTACCAGAAGCGCTGGGCTCCAACAAAGCACTTTTTGAACTGCGAAGCACAAACTATTAGTCTGTTAGGCTCGGACGCTCCTCATCGCAACGTGCTTGTTGCCACGAAAGAGAACAGACGCCATAATGCTGTCAAAATAGAATTGGCCTGATGGCAAAAATCGGAAAGCCGAAAACACGACAATTTTTCTTCGATTACATCCAAGTGGCCGAAGTGCCTAGAATGTGGGCCCTGCGATATGGCATCTGTGCGAAGAAACAACCCGTCGTTCCAAAAAGTAGATACCCCTAGTTCGATCAAACAGTGGTTGGCTCGCTACGGCCTCGAAGCTTACGAGACACTATTTCACGAAAATGAGATCGACATCGACGTGGCGACAAGCATCACTGAAGCTGACCTTCTAGAGATGGGTTTGTCGATCGGGGTGCGCCGCAAGTTAGCGTTAGCAATTGCAGAACTTGGTGGAAACCTGCTGACAGAGCGAAGTTATGTGACGGAACCGTATCCGTTTGAGCGCCGCTACCTTACGGTGCTCTTTTGTGATTTGGTTGGCTCGACTGAGATGTCCCAGCAGATGGATCCCGAGGCTTTACAAGTTCTCTACGAAGGTTTCTTGTCCACAACTCAAAAACATCTCGAGGCATTTGGCGGGTATACACAGCAATACCAAGGAGATGGGGTCCTTGCGTGCTTTGGCTGGCCAGTCGCATATGAAGATCAAGTGGCGCGCTCAATTAGGGCCGGTTTAGCGATCTCCAAAGCCTGTAACGCGCTAAATAAACCGAACGGTGAGACTTTGTCGGTCAGGATCGGAGTCGCGACTGGCCTGACGTTGGTTGGGGAAATGGCAGACCAATGCGCTCGACTTTCCAATGTAATGGCTGGTCTCACCCCGAACCTAGCCGCCCGATTGCAAGAGCTCGCAGCACCGAACCATTTCTTGATTGATGCAACCACAAAAGCAGAGATTGATGGGCAGTTTGACGTTGAGTGTCTGGGTTTCCACAACCTAAAAGGATTGTCCGCGGCAGTTCCGGCTTGGCGGGTCGTCGGTGAAAGCCGTGGCACGGTTGGGAAGCAAGAGGACGGTACAGACGGCACCGTGCCCCTAATCGGAAGGTCCGCTGAGTGTGGATCAATTGTATCAGCTTGGCGCGAGGTCTGTAAGGGTCACGGGCAGGCAGTCGTGGTGTTCGGCGAAGCCGGCATTGGCAAAACACGGCTTGTCCGCGAGTTCCAAGACTTAATCAAAGGTGAACAGCATTCGACTATCCGCATCTCAGGTTTTCACGATCACATCCACAGTAGTCTTTTTCCAATCGCAGCACTTTTTCGAACCGACGAACAATATAACCCACTTGGCTCCGGCTCTTCCAGTTCGTACTCGCAAAGACTGTTCGGACTAACATCAGACCCGAGCATTGAAGCGATCCACGCGAAGATTTCTGCCATTTTCGACACGGTAAAGCCTATCTCGAACCGACGGGATACTCCGCCAGATGAGCGCCTTATGAACCTGACAACGCTCTTTATCGACTATGTTAAGGGCATCTCGGCCCGCGGTTCACTTCTAATCATAATCGAAGACATACAGTGGATCGACGATACGACGCTCAAACTTTTTGAAGACCTACGTACAAAAATCTCGACTTTGCCTATCCTACTTCTGGTGACATCAAGGCCGCCACACGACGCGATTTTTCGCCGCGAAGATGCGATTAGCCAAGTAGAGCTCACTGGGTTGCAACCGCGGGACAACGCTGCTCTAGTGCGGTGCTTCGACGCGCGTAGTCAGCTTACCGAGATTGAGATCGACGCAATTGTCAACCGTTCTGAGGGTTCGCCACTCTTTGCCAAGGAGCTCACTCGGTCGACTATTGAAGCCAAACGAGAAATAGCACGCGACGCTATCGCGCCTTTTGACGTGGTCAATGTGCCGATCTCGTTGCGATCCTCGCTCATGTCTCGGATCGATCGCCTCGGATCAGCGAAACGGTTTGTTCAGGTATGCGCTGCAATTGGTCGAACGTTCACGCTCGATCTTGTGCGCGCTATTATGATCGGTGAAGACTGTGATATCGACGATATGCTGAACCAGAGTGTCGATGCAGGCCTAATCAGGCGGCACATTGAAACGCCAAGTGCCACGTATATGTTCACTCATGCACTGCTTCAAGAGGTGACCTACGAAACTCTATTGATCCGCCACCGGCAAGATCTTCATCGTCGAATAGCGTCAGCGCTGCTATCCAAGTCGCAGGCTTTTGCAGAACAGCATCCCGAAGTCGTAGCGCACCATTTCGAGCGCGCGGATATTGTCGATAAGGCAATCGAGTATTACTTCCAAGCAAGTGTCAAGTCGGCCAGCCGCAATGCCCATTTTGAAGCCTCTTCCAGCTCGAGGCGAGCTTTGGACCTCCTTGCGCGGACCGGCGAAACTTCTAGTGCACGCGCCCTCGATCTATGGGTGATGCACGGACAATCAAGTTTCGCCATCATTGGCTATGGTGCCAGTCAGACTCTCGCAGCCTTTGAGATGTGCCGAGCGCTGATGCAGGAGACTGGGTCGAGCAAAAATGCCGCTGTTGTAGCTCGAGGACTGGTCGCTTGTCTTTTCAATCGGGCAGAATTAGATCGAGCTCTCGAAATAGCTGAAGATTACATGAATAGAACGTTAGCAAGTGAAGCGTTGACGCGGGATGATCTTTATAACGCACATCGGGTGGTTGTGGGTACCTACAACGCCCTAGGACGTTTTCAGGATGCAGGTCGACACGGACGGATAGCACTAGCGGCACTCTCTGAAGAAAAGGACAAAGTTAGTGCACCTGATCTAATGTCAACCCGCCTGGTCAATACCAACGCACAGCTCGCGATATCAACATGGCACGAGGGCAACGCAATCGAAGCCGACCGGCTCAGCCGAGCGGTCGTCGAACAAGGCAAATCATCCTCTAGTGTGCACAACCGTTTTATTGCAATGGTTTATGGTGGTTGCATACCGCAATTGCTGCTTGGAAATCGTGAGTTGCTCCGGAGTTGCGCGATGGAAGTGGTTTTGATGTCAGGAGGCCATCGCGCTCCATCATTCCGAGCCGTCGGCCAAGGGTTTCTGGGTGGTGCGCATGTAAGATATGGCGAGATCGATCTTGGCCGCGCGGCGCTCCAAACCGCATTTCGCTTGGCGGATGAGCAGGAGCAGTATATCTTCAAACCAGTCTACCACCTGTTCCTCGCAGAAGCTGATCTTGCTGACGAACTTTGGGACCAAGCAATTTCTACTTGCGATCAAGGGTTGTCGATCTCCAAGCAAACGAAGGAAATGTGGTTCGATGTCCTCCTTCAGGTTCTAAAAGCAGAGGCGCTTCAACGAGGCGGCTGGCCTACCAAACACATAATTAGACAGCTCGACAGGGCTGAAATCCAAGCCGAAGAGCAGCAATCTCGAGGTCTTGGTCAAATTGTTTCAAGAGCCAAGAAGCGTATCTTGTCACCAACGGGCTTGGGAGATCGAAAGGTTTAACCCTGGCTATTGGGGTTGTTGACTTTCTTCTTGAACCGGTTTTCGATCGTTCGCTTCTGATCTGTTCGATGTTTATGTTTGTTCTAAGAGAGCAGAACTATCTACAGTTTGGCAGCTCGATTCCATAATAAGTCGTGATTTAAAAGGGCCATAGCTTTCTTCCATGCTTCTTCTTTGTTCGTTGATCAATCTCCTTATCAGTATCAATGATGCGAATACGCGGATGGCTAATATTAATAAAATAGCTAATAAAGTGAGCAAGGACACGGTTTGCAATCGTATCTGCCTTTTTGGGGATGGCTTGAGCATAGACGTCTTTGTAGGGATGCAGCTCAACAACTGTACCGATATGCTCCGCCGAACCTCCATTAGTACGCTTCATCCCCTTTAGCGGGTCTTCGATGCAAAACTCGAACTCGAGCTTGTTGACAGATGAGTTCTCGAAAAACTCACTGCGGACGTAAGCGCTGTCTACAACTTTCAGCCAAAGCAGACGTCCGACACCTTTGCCGCCGATGGTCGCTTTTTTTCTCGAGTCCATCTTTTGAAACGATTCAAGGTTCATTTCTGTGAAGCCAATACCATTGTCATGGATTCTGAAGCCCGAGTATTCCCCTGCTTCGTTCTTAACTAACGAGATATCGACAAAACCTTTGCCTATCTCGTCTTTGCCAAACCGATCTTCAATGGCATGGATCGAGTTCATAACAGCTTCAAAGAGCGGAAACAGCGCATTCTTCGGACTGGGGGCAAGGGAAATGTTTTGGATTCGTCCGTTGGGGTCGTTAGCCCATTTGGAAACAGCTTCAGGCATAAATTCAGTACTTTTCTTCAACTATAAGTGAATCATTTACTTGCTCTATTCGAACCTACGTGCGTGTTTTTGTTCGAGACAATAGGAAACTTTGACGCTAGGCAGACAGCCCACTGGATGTTGGTTTCAATACTACCAAATACTGTTATGGCCGCTAGCGTGGCGAATGTCCGGTTAGTGCGGTTCGCGACTTGCCGCGCGCAGAAAACGGAATCATGGCTAAAGGCGGGTTAGGGCTCTCCGTGACGTTTGACGGATGGCCACACAGCAGACCTTCGCGGCACTTGCGAGATCAGGTCTCACCAAGGGCGGCTTACCCAGGAACGGCAGGTAGCCGATCCACAGACGGAGATTGAACCATGCCCCTGCTGCAATCAGGCGATCTCGTGCGCTTCGTTTCGCCAGCCAGCCGCGCGGAACCGCGGGCAATTGAACGACGCGCTGAGGTTTTGCGGTCATGGGGCTTGCGGGTTGAAATTGGGCCGCACGCGTTTGACAAGATGGGCTATCTAGCAGGCTCGGATGATGTACGTCTTGCCGACCTCAACAACGCTTTTCTTGACCCGGAAGTGCGCGCGGTTTTTGCGACGCGGGGCGGCAAGGGATCATATCGTATTGCCCACCGACTGCCTTTTGACACAATCACCCGCGACCTCAAGCCGTTGATAGGATTCAGTGACATCACCGCGCTTCAAATGGCACTATGGCGAAACAGTGCGGCTCCCAGCGTCCACGGTGCGTTGACCGGCAATGATGACGACCAGCTCAGCGATATTGCGGTGCGCTCCTTACACGCCGTCTTGATGGGGAGTGAACCGATCACGGTCACGTCCGGTCCCGCCATTGAATCCGGAGCGATAACAACAAAGGGGCAAGCTTGTGGGCCGCTGATCGGCGGCAGTCTCACAATGTTGGCTACTGCCGCCGGGTGGGCGCTACCCTCCCTGAGCGGGGCAATCCTTTTGATCGAGTCTGACGGGATCGCAATCGGCCAATTCGAACGAGACCTGACCCTGTTAGTGAGAGCGGGTCATCTTGAAGGCATTGCAGGCGTTGCAATAGGCCACATCAGCGGAACGCCATCGAATCCGCCGATTGATGCAGTCGGGTTGCTGCGTGAATATCTTGAGGGGTTTGGCGTTCCGATCCTCGGCGGACTCCCGATTGGTCACGATCCAGATGCACGATCCGTCCTGATTGGCACTCATACGCAGATCGACGCAGACGCGGGAACACTAACACAGCCTGCTTGGGCCTGACCTAGAAAACACAGTTTATGTCGGCATACCAACGGCCCGCTCAGATGACTTCGCTGACAGCGTTTTGGCGTTTACTAAGCTGAGAATTGGTAAGGCCGCTGCTCGCCCTTGTGTCAGAGATTGGCTGAATGCCACCCAACCAAGAAGGGCGGCTTTGAGTCGTGGTTCAGCCATGCGTTGCGCCAAGTCCGAAAGTCGGCTTTGGGCCGAGCTATCCTGCTGCACTTGCAAGGGACCGAAGTGTGATCAACGTCAGCTAAGGGCTCTTAGCGGAAATTGCAGAGGTCGTGGACAGCGGTTGTTGGACCATTACCAGCAATAAAAGAATATCATGCAGCCACGGGGCGTCGGCTGTATCGCGGTGTTACGCGTTTCCAATCAAGCCCTTCAAAGAGAGCTTCAAACTGCGATTTGTTGATGCTGATAACACCATCCCGCACTTGCGGCCATTCAAATCCCCTGCCTTCTATTCGCTTGTAGGTCATCACAAGACCAGTTCCATCCCATACGATGAGTTTGAGTCGATCCGACCGCTTGGAACGAAAAATGAAGATAGCGCCACTGAATGGGTCGAGGTCAAATTCGTTCATAACAATGGATGCCAAACCGTCCATACCCTTCCTGAAGTCGACCGGCTTAGTTGCAACGTAGAATTTGAAGTTCCCTGCTGGCGCGATCATGTGTTGCCCTCAAACGACTTGATCAACGCAGTGAGCTGATTGAGTGGGTAATTTGAAGGAAGCAGGACCTCACAGGTGCCACGCTTGAAGATGATGTGCCCTTGTGCCTCTGGCACCGGCTCTTCGACCGCATCGACCTTAATCTCTGCAAAGACAGGTTGTGATTTTACCTTCAGAGTAGAGTGCGGTCCTGACGCTTTCCGCTCAGCGTCTTTTTTTCCATTCGGAGGCGGTACCACTTGAGATGCCGCATGTCTTTGCGACATCGCGTGTTGATAGACGTCCGCTTCTCATGCGTTGACCCACTTCATTTTTGAATTTTCTGGGCCACAGTCGACGGCCGTCCTTCCCAACGGGAATCGAGTAGCCATAGGCATGGAAGACTTTTTCGATTTTCTGGTCACTTGCGAGTTCACCTAGAGCTTGAGAATTCATGATGCCTGTATCCTTTTGCAGGCATCATAGACTTCTAGGTGTTGGCTGAAGAGGTGCTATCTAGGGGGTCGGATACAACGCTTACATTTGAAGCGTCAGTGCGGCCATTGGGAACCTTGCTTTCGGAGTTCATCAAGACCACATGTGTCGACGGGCCGGCTATATTGGCCGAATACAAGACGATACTGACGGACCGCCGCTTCGACTGGATTGACACTTGCAGCGCAGTTACACCTCACGCATACCGTTCAAACGCGTCTTCCTACCTGCATCGCAGCTTAAATGAAGCGGGCGTTCTTAGCTTGTTAGAGTAAATTGAGATTGATTATTGTAAGCAAAAATTGGGTCCGCGCGAACGACCGGTTTAAGGTGCTTTATCAGGGACGAACCTCGAAGGACTTGGAGAACTAAATGCTCAAAGATATTGAAGCGAAAATCCTTGAAGGCGCCAATCTAACTGAAGCGGAGTATGACGCAATTTGTGCGCTGCGGGAACGCATAGCTGATATTGTAGATATGGCCGAAGGCAATCAAAACGGAATAGATGCTGAGAATTTTCGATCGCGATCATCTGGTCCGTCTTTCGCAATTGTTGTCGGTCATACATGGAGGAGTCCGGGAGCAGACGGGGTCTCACCAATTTCGCAAAACGAATATCCTTGGAACAAGGATCTCGCCCAAAAGATCTTTTTTCAATGTGCTGCATCGGGTATTGAAGCAAAGATCTTTTATCGAGACGGAATAGGGATTAGCGGTGCCTATCGCCAAGTGGCGAAATGGGGAGCGACTTGCGTCGTTGAACTACACTTCAATTCGTTCGACGGTCGAGCTCATGGGACAGAGACCCTTTACGACGAAGACGTAAACTCTGGCTCCAAAGCTTGGGCGCAACGACTGCAGGATGAAATGCTCTCAGCGCTTGGCTTGCATGACCGTGGGCTAAAAGAGCGAGACCCGGGCGACAGAGGCTACACCAGCGTGTCGGCGCTAGATATCCCTTCGGCACTTATCGAACCTTTTTTCGGCGACAACCCAACTGAGGCAAAAATCGGTGATGCAAAGAAGGACGAGTTGGCTTCAGCAATTGTTGATGCTGCGCGATTGCAGCTTTTGACCAGCTAGATAGCGCATGTGCATTGTCGCTTCATACAGGATCTTCGGCTCTATTCGGCGATGCTGCGGAAGAGGTGGGAGTTGGTGCAAATCGGCTCGAGCGCACGCTAGCAACTGCATTTCTAAGGCGGTTTGAGCCGACCATTTTTGCCGAGATTTGAGGAGTGCGTTTGCGATTGTGATGAGCTTTCTAGCGACTGCTGTGATGATGACTTTGTGTGGCTTGCCTATGTCAAGCAAACGATCTGCGAAGATCTTGAGACGCGGATTGTGATGACTCGCGTCGAATGCAGTCTGGAAAATGACGTGTCGTACCAGTCTCCGTCGGCCACCAATAGCGCGCTTGCCTCGCATTGCATCGCTATCGTGAGCGATGGGAGCCAGGCCTGTGAGCGCACCAGCTTGTTCTCACGAGAGCTGGCCCAGTTCGGGCATTTCCGCGATCAGAATAGTGCTGGAAATGGGGTCAATCCCAAGAACAGAACGCAAGACACCGGCGGTTTGTGCAAGGCCCTGATCTGCGGCGATGGTCTGCGCAATCTGATTTTCCAATTTACCGATCTGTCGATCCAATAGCGCCCTCAGCTCAGCATCAGCTTCAGTGAATATCCCATCCGTTCCCAACTTCTCATGCGCCTTGATCTGCGCCGTAAGTCTCTTGCGCGTCTCGGCAAGTTGTGCAGGCTTTGATGCCAAGGCTCTGAGAAGGCGCAGTTTCCCATGCGGTATTTCGCGCCCTGCGTCTGGTCGAAATACTGTGGATCGCGCAATGAGTTTCCCGTCGATCCGATCCGTCTTGGCGCGTGTGCCGCGGCTGGCAACGAAGGCTTTAATCTAAGTTGGCGGCAACTACCGAGTCGCGATACCAGCTGCATCCAGCGCGGTCCACATTCGCCATTCCTGCCCACCGCCACTCGGGAAAACGATCCCCCGGATCGTCTTCTGATCCTCGTAGCCCCCGAAACAAACAAGCGCGTGCGTTGATTGCGCCAGACCAACAAGCTGCGCGTGGACCTCATCGCTGTTCGGAAGCCGCAACCCGCGAATTTCGGCAGACAATGTACGTCAAGCCAATAGCAGCGGACGTCTATGCCGATGATCAGCTTGTGTGGTACTTTGTTCATACCCTCTTCCTTCTGCTCCGCGGTCCAGACCGGCCGCATTCAACTGTTCGAGACGATGAAGTGAGACAGTACTGGCTCGCTAGAAACGTGGTCTTGCCGCAAGGCTCAGACGCCAAACACCGCCCCGTCAGCAACCTCGGTAAAGGTGGCTGACGGGGGTTAAGTTAGCAAATTCGAGATACAAAAGGCTCAGGACTCATTGATTTCCATTTGGCTGCGTGCTTCATCGTGTTCAAAACGAGCGGTAAACATGCCTGATCTTTTCTGGTTAAGCGACGAGAAGATACCGCGTCCGGCGCGTTTCTTCCGAGAGTCCCACGGCAAACCTCTCGTTGATGACAGGCGTGTCTTGAGTGGGATTATCTTCATCAATCGCGACGGGTTACGGTGGTGCGATGCACCTAGGGAATACGGCCCACACAAGACTCTCTAAAATCGTTGGAAGCGATGGAGTGACAAAGGTATTTTTGCCCAGATGTTGGTCGGTTTGGCCGCCAACCACTGCGGCGAAAAGTCGGTCACGATCGGTGCCAAGTGCCTCAAAGCCCATCGCATAGCGTCCAGTCTTGCGGTGAATAAGGGGGACGTGGACGTCTGATTGGGCTCACCACGGGTGGCATGAAAACAAAGTTGCATGCGGTTTGCGACAGTCAGGGACGCCCTTTGAATCTGTTTTTCACTGCGGGTCAGGTCAGCGACAACATTGGTGCGAGGGAATTGATCAGCAGTCTGCCGAATTTCGAACGGTTGCTGGGTGACTGCGGCTATGATGCCGATTGGATCAGAGAAGCGTTGAAAGACAAAGGGGTACGCGCGTGCATCACAGGCCGCAAACGGCGCAACACAGCTGTCCGATACAACAAGCGCCGCTACAAACACCACAATCGGATCGAGATCATGTTTGCCAGGCTTAAGGACTGGCACCGCTTGGCGACGCGGTACGACAGGTGCCCCAAAGGTTTTCTATCCGTAATCGCTCCCGCCGCTTTGGCCATCAATTGGCTATGATTCCTGAGCGTAGTTTTCAACTCCGTGTTTTATCAAATCCGGAAATGCTAGTTGACAATCGTCGCTACCCAAAGCTGTTTAACTAACAGTAAAGTCGTGGAGAAATAGATGCCTCAAGCAGAAAGCAAGCATGTTTCAAGAATGGGACGCTACCTCCCGTTCAATCCAAATCACGACCAAATTTACGAAGAATACCAGAAGAGCGATGATGCGCTGGATCTTCATACCCAAGCGCTCAAGTATATTCTCGATGTAGCCAATAGATCTCAAATAATCGTTCTGACAGGCGATGCGGGACACGGTAAAACTCACCTATGTAGACGTCTATTGGAAGAACACTCCGGGTATTCTCAGGACGAGGCCCGTCACTTGATAAACAATCGATGCGACGGCGAATTCATAATCGAAGGAAAGGACGGTTCGAGTTCAAGTAGACCATTGCGAGTGTATAAGGATTTCTCAGAACTAACGCCCATTGTTGCCGCCCAAAAAGTGGAACAGGCTAAGGCGGAAACTGACGTTCTCACAGTGATATGCGCTAACGAAGGCCGCTTACGCGCAGTGCTAGAGGTCAAATCCGACGCAGCTGGTTGTCGAGAGCTACTGAATGATTTTCACTCATCCTTTAGAAGTGGACTAGCCAGCGGCGACGGCAAGACGCATCTAGTCAACCTGAACTACCAGTCTGTAGCTTCAAAAAAAGGTGACTCACTTGTTAGACAGGCTCTTCGCAGTTGGCTAGATCGCCGAAGATGGACAGCTTGCAATACTTGCGATAGCCGACCGAACTGTCCGATCTACAGGAATTTTGAACTTTTTTCTGACCCCAAAGAAACGGTAGCACAATCAAGAATTTTAAGGCTGGAAGGCTTATTCGCTGTTTCTGAGAGACTTGGCGCAGTGATAACTATACGGGAGATGCTCATGATAGTGTCTTTCGCTATAACCGGTGGACTGTTGTGCGCAGATGTTCATCAACGCCTGAGATCCAGGAAACGGGGCTGGCAGCACCGCTACGCATTCTACAATCTTCTCTTTTTGAGTCCGCCAAGCTTGAAGCCTGAACAGATCAATAGAATTCCCGCTCTATCTAAGCTCAAAAAACTAGACCCTGGCATGCAGGCCAATCGTTCTTTGGACGAAAAATTAATCAACGAGCTTGGGGTATTTCCAACGGAAGAATTGGATCTGTGTTTTCAGACCCAAGCAGCATCGTCTGGGTATCTAGATGCTGCTGATGGTATTGATGACATTGTTGGCAATCCTCGCAACAAAAAAGAGCGCAGGAAGGAAGCAGAGAATTCTGCCGAAGTTGTGCGATCTTTACGCCGACGCGCGTACTTCGACGGTATTTCTAAAGAAGCCAATTTGATGAACGCGCTTGGCTTTGAATACGGCGAAGACTTTGAAAAAATCATGAAGGGACAGACTACCGGAGCCGATATGTCCCGGATCAAGTCTCGAATAGTGGCTGGATTGCACACTATTCAAGGCATTCAAATGCAAAAGAAACAAACAAACCTTCTTCTAGTGGACCCGGCATTCGGAGCAGCAACAACGCACGCTGCAATTATCTCCCGTGAGATCCAACCGAAGAACATCAAACTCGTACCAATGATTGAGCAGTGGAGCATAACCGAGGATAAGCAACGGTACGCGATGTCAAACGCCGTTGACTGGATTGATCGGCACGTTTGCCTTCAAGTGCACTCGGAAAGCGGAGGTAGAAGAGACTTTTTCCTTGATCTGCTGGCTTTTGACATGATTTCCAGAGCAAGTGGAGGCTATGTTCCGGAAAGCTTCTACGCGCACGACATTAGAAGAACTAAGAACTTTTTGGCTCAACTCAGCGAAGAGGCAAGCCGAAAGGATGCTGAAATAAAATTCTTTCTTAACGGTGAACTTCAATCGGTCGCGATCGACGAGAATGTCATTCGGGTCGGGGGCGCAGGTTGATGACTGTGCAGCAAGCCAAAGAACAAAAAACGGCAAAGGGACCTGACATTTCAGTTTCGGTTTTCGGCGGAATTCTCGATTATGATGGCGCCGGTCACTACCCTGGCATCGAACTATTGAACCTCGTTTTTGGGTGCGAGAATCCAGTTTTGCTTCCAGACACACCGTCTGTAAAAATAAAACGACGTGCTCTCGACTTTGCAAGAAAACTTGTTTGGGACGAGTTCTTTAAAACCCACCCGGCCAGGCAACAAGTTATTCTAGATGAAGAGTCCGAAGACGCATTAGCTGGTTTGCTGGAGTGCTTACAACTCAGGATTCCCAGCACAACAAAGCGTCCTGGATGGGACCGAGCACATTTTTTCCCGTACACTAAGTCTCTGATCCACTATGACGCAAGGGTCTCCAAATCCAGCAAACCATGGGATCATCGTGTCGGGATCGAAAGGCGCTATTTTCGAGGAGGTGGCGCGCTTGCATTCAAAATACTGAGACATGATCCGGATCTTTCCAGGTTAACAAGGAACAGGCAGGGCTTCGCGAAACTATACGACACAACTGATGGCGGACCTCTCGATCGTCTGGTGGAGACTATGGCCGCCCATAGCCGCGAGGATAACACAGCGATGGAGGATCAGGTCGAAGAGAAATCTAGAGTATTAAACGATGAACTGGACAACCTATATCGCGATGGCGTGGACAGTATCCTGCAACATCAGGATGTGTCTGCTGTCACCCGAATAAAGGCTATTGTGAACTGGACGGCCATTTGGCTTTCCATAATGCAGTCTGTCCGGTCCGAAGTTTTTGTCGATCCGACCAATGCTCCTAGTCCTTTAGTTTTCGATTGTGGAACAGGAAATGCACAGCTGCGCCGCGCGTCCCAACGATGTCTTAAGGAAAAACTCTCCATTATTTCTGAAGCAGTGGAAATCGGGCGTGAAAAAGAATTTGGAGAAAACTCGTCACTAAGCAATTCGCAACGAAACAAGATACGCAGTTTTTTTTGGGCAACTGCGGCGACGGCACAGCTGCTTAATTCATGGAGAGGTCGCCGTCATTTCAATCTTGGTCTGGATGCATTGGAAACCTTGGTCCTTGCCGGAGTGCCTACTGGAACTCAGATGACGCTGGAAGACTTTATTCACGGGTGGCTATTTGAGAAGTGTCACATGCTGGTGGCGCGTCGAGCGGCGAACGAGTCGGGTCTGCTGGAAACTTTTGACGCCAGCATATTCGAAGACAATGAAGCAAAACTGACTGAGTTGCTGTCCGCAGCCGGGTTGCTGACCGAATACTCAGACGCGACGCGCATGGTTGGGGTAGAAATTTGATGTCTCACGAAAACTTGGCCTATTTGGCCCACAAGGCTCTGGCTGAGACGGCTTTCACCATAACTACAAGAGAGTTTCCTGAAAACACCGGGGACAATCACCCGGTTTTCAGGCTCAGCAACTTGTTTCAACCTGAAATTGAAAATTTCCTCCAAATCTGGACTGAACGAGCCGCTGGTACAAGACTGGAAAAAGCTAAGGTCGTGATATCGCACGATGGCGAAGGTAAGTACCCGCCTGAGTTCATTGCCAGCCCGGATTGTTCGATCACGTATTATCGTAACAACATTGAACATGGCCTGCTCTACATTGAGACAGCACCGGTTAGCGACGAGCAGGGACTAAGGAACATTTTCACGCTGCGGGACGCAAATTTCCTCGACGGTCAGTTTGATAGTGAGGAGGATGGATTTTCGGTTGCTGAGGAAATAGTTCACTCTGCCTGGAGGCAGGTCTTAGGGCGCGACAGTCAGGCCCCCGGTTTGGTTGTGGACCTCATAACTCAGATTCTGAAAAGCCTGCGAGACAATAAGCGTTCAATTGCTGTACGACCGTATGTTCGGTTCTGCACCCGCGTTGCATTAGAGCGCAGCGATCCGGACAAATCGTTTGACATTGACGAAACAAAGGCCGTGATCGGGCGGGCACTTGTCGAGCTTAATATGTTTCCTGATGAGAATTGGGCGACAAATTCAACAGACGCCAAACTATCTCGTCGACTTTTTTTGAACTGGCAACATGCCGACCTTGTCAGTGCGAGCGGCGTCGACTTGGATGGAGATACCTTGGCCATTCAAGCAAAAGATGTTGTGTTTAGAGATGTCGAGGGCAATGAGCTGTCCGCTGAGGAACAGGTAGCCTGGCGGGAAAAATGCTCAAATTACTGCATTGCTCAAAGTGCAGAAATAAGACTGGCCCTGCCATACTCGATCTTCGAGCAGCTATTCGCCAAGGACACTACTGGCATGAAGCTTGGCGAGCGTACTGAAAACGAGCTCACTGACAACCATGGTGATAGAATTCCTGAATGGGAGGAGCTCTCGGTAAAGGCCGGACTGGATAAAAAGGACCAGTTTGACGCACAAAAGTTTCTGGATGCAGAGCCAGAAAACCCCGAGAAACCTGCACTGCGGGATTTGGTAACAGCCGCAACCCGGAAAATGATAGAAAAGGCGGCCAGCCCGGCGACGCAGTCTATCGCAAATCCCCTCATAAAAATTGCGGAGTACTTAAACAGTTTTCCAGAACATCAAGCTTGGGAAGTTGGTGACGAACGACCTAAATTTCTACTTTCACTCGGAAAATTACCCGCAAGCGCCGAGTCAACCTTGGGACTTATGGCTTTCATCTACGGTCCATCTCTTCAGTCTCTTTCGGAGGCGACAAAGCTGGGAACTGAGGGCTACGAACTCGAAGTAGATGACCGTCTCGTCACGCAAGTTCCTCCGCCTCAACTTAGGAAGGATTCTGACGACAGCGAAGAAGAAGACAGTGATGAACTCCACGAAGTGCCCTGGGAGCCTGTACCGCTGGTGTTTGAAGTGCTGGCCCCTAACTCAAGCGATACTGGAAAGTTTGATTCAGTTGAAAAAGAAACAGGTTTTCAATGGTTCCCGCCCGAAATTGAAATGCTCGCCCTGTTTCGCCTCATGGCTACAGCCGATGATGCTCCAGATGTGCAGTCCCGATTGGAAGCCCCAAGCCATCAGTCCTTTACTGATTGGCGTGCCACATTAGTAGGCCGTACTGTTGGGCTGCAAACGGCTAAGGCCAACGGCTACCCGGCAAAAGTAGCTACAGACCCAATCGTCATGGAACTAAAAGACGTTCAGGAAATGTTCAGAACTCGTTGCAGGAAGGAAGGTTTGTCGCAGGAACTTCTGTTTGAAGTCTTTGATAGATGGCTTGCCGTAGGTGAACGTTTCCGAAATGAGCTTGTTCCCGCGGGTACGACGGACGGTCGAACGGAGATTTTTTTGCATTCCGACACCATCTCAACCAACGATGGACACGGACTCCTTATGCTCCCATCGCACCCCTTGCGCCTTAGATGGATAGCCAAATACCTTGAGCGATCCGAGCAACTGGCGTCCCGGGCTCTTTCAAATCAGCTTAAACTGAACGTAGAGAATGGAGAGCTGTATCTCGATTGGATCTCAAAACTTACGCCTCATCAGCAACCCGCACTTGCAATCGGAAAAAACCAGGAAACGCTATTTGCGAGCTCTGAACAAGGCTGGGCCGAATTCTTTTCTCCACTTGATAGGAGTACGGGCCGGGAAGTGGGAATTGACGCTCAAAGCACCGTGGAGATAGCCCATCAGATCACTCAATACCTTTCTGCCCATCCTCACAAAAGCGAGGGTTTGTCACTCCTAATCATATTGCCGAAGGGCGCCGCATTGCCTGCAAAGCTGCTGACTCTATTTAGAAAAGGGGACTGGAAGAACCTTCCTGTCGACGTAAACGTTGTTGCGCCGCTGGCCAATTGGTCAGAAATTATAAAGGATTTTGAGAAGCTTCCGGTTGAAGATCGAATGAGTAACAAGGATGCTTTGCTACCCCCCTTGCAACTGCGACTGCACAATCTGGCTGATTCTGAAGGGCTGCCGGGCGTACTTGAAGAACTCGATTGCGACATTGGCATTATCCCTCAGTTCGTCGCGGACGATCCGCAGATGCAGGATGACACTTCAACCAGCATGGTTTCAATCGGCTCGTTTGATGTACTTCTCGATCCTCCGACGGTCCTAGAAGGTGGCAGTAAGGGCGAAGCTATGACGGTTTCAAAACTGCCAGCAGCGTCTGATCAGGCGTTGGAAACATGGTCAACGATCGTTGTTCGCCACCGCAGGACAAGACCGGTTGCCGCGGAAATGCCGGCCAATACAGACCAGATTAAGCTTTTGATTGACTTCCGCAAAGAAGCAGAGCTTTTCGAGCTCCTGCACAAACTGAGCCACTGGGTCATCACGATCGAGCGGCATATTTCACGCGAGCAAATTGAGAATCTCGAATCCAGCCCTGAAATCCTGACGGTTAAAGAAAACGTAGGGTCTTCTGGGCTTTACACGTTAGTCGTATCGTCCAATTCCGGCAAGGAGTACTCGATTCAACGGATTGAGAGAAAGCTAACTCACGTGCTCGGTGAAGGGGCTTTGAGCAATCGGCGGCTTGCCGAACAGATTTACAATGAAGCCCGATCACTGGCTCCAGGTCTTGCCCTTCAGGCAATGGGAATATCACGGATTACGGAAGAGATGCTCGGCCTTGTGATTGCGAAACACGTCGCTGCGTCGAAATTTCCAGTCGCTGAAGAGAACAGCGCAAGCATATGGATTTCGCTGGATGACCACGCCGAATGGTTCGGTGGTGTTCAGGGTACTCGTGCAGATCTTTGCCGATTGTCGCTGTCCGTAAGCGAAAGTTCTCTTTTTGTTGATGTCCTGATTGTGGAAGGGAAGTTCCGCCAGTCTTATGATGCGCATGGCGAGGCGCAGGTTAGCAGGACGCTGAGGCTCTTTCAGGATCTACTGGCAAACACCAGCCAAGACCTTTCCGAAGATGAGCCGCTGGGGAATGTCGACAGTGATCTCTGGCGTTCCAAGCTAATGGATGCAGCTGACTCGGCAGGATCTGAGGCCAAGGAATTCGCTGGAGACATGCGGTTGCAGGCCACAGGCACTTCACTGATCCTTCCCACTGAGATTCGGGAACGTCTTAGATCTGGTGACTACAAGCTCAGGTCGCTTCAGGGACTTTATTCGATTTGCAACTACGTCAAAGAGGGTGACTCCGAAATTGAGAAGTTCGCAGAGGAAAATTACTCTTTCGAAGTCGTAAAGACCTTTCGAAATGCAATCGGCAAACTAGTTCAGGGATCGCTCGGCCCAAATCCATCTCATGGGAAGGCGGTCCCTCTCCCGGCAGAAAGTCATCTACCCGCAAACCCTGCCCCAGAGCCTGTTGCGTCACCTTATACTCCCCGCGCCCCGGCGCCGTCCGCCAAGCCAAAACCAGAGAAGAAGACGCGGCTTTCGCCCGACGAGCTCGGGGCTCGATATCAGTCAATTATCGACAAACTCGCGGAGTTTGGTGTTTCAGTTAAGCCTTCTGCCGATCCGCATATGAGATTCACCGAAGGACCCGCGACAGTAATGTACCGAGTCACCCCTGGAGCCGGGGTCACGCCCAACTCGATTTCTCAGAAGGCAGACTCCCTTAAACTTGCGCTCAGATTGAAAGAAGAACAGGAGATTCGCTTCAGCATCGACGAGGGATATGTCACGATCGATGTTCCAAAATCAGACGAGGACAGATACTTTGTGAATGCCGAAGAGCTTTGGCTGGAATGGGCTCGGCGGGACCAGGCGCTTGCCTGCCCAGTTGGCATTGACAGAGCGGGAAACCCTGTTGAAATCAATTTTTCTTCTTCGAATTCTCCCCACCTGCTGATTGGGGGTACAACAGGAAGCGGTAAATCGGAGGCCCTGAATACCATACTTTTTGGTCTGGTTCACAAGTACAGTGCAGATGAGCTCAAACTCCTACTGATTGATCCAAAGGGCACGGAACTCGAAGCATTTGAGAACGCCGATCATCTTGAAGGGATGATTGGTATGGACGACGAAGATGCCTGCGAATTGCTTGAGAAAGCCGTTGAAGAAATGCAGTCACGGTACAAGCTTCTCAAATCGGAGCGCACACGTTCGATTGCCGAGTTTAACGGCAAAGTTTCTCCGGACCGGAGAATTCCATGGTGGCTAATAGTCCTAGATGAGTATGCTGACCTTACATCAGATCCGGAGTCAAAAAAGAAGATTGAAGCCAGCTTGAAACGCCTTGCGCAAAAAGCAAGAGCAGCGGGGATTCACGTTATCATTGCCACCCAAAAACCAAGTGGCGAAGTCATAAGCACAAATCTTAGATCAAACCTGCCTGCTCAACTTGCGTTGAGAGTTAAAAGTGGAACAGAGAGCCGAGTCGTAATGGACGAACTGGGAGCGGAAACGCTCAATGGCAAGGGTGACGCTTTCCTCAAATCGGAAGGAAAGCTCACTCGAGTTCAGTGTGCAATAGTTTCCAATTAGTTCCGCATTCCGTCAAACTTGCGCTTTACGGTAATAGTTCCGCAAGCGCTTCTGCGATTTGCTTCGCAAGGAATGGTGGCACTGCGTTGCCGACCTGAGTATACTGCTGAGTTCTGTTGCCGAGGAACAGGTAATTGTCGGGAAATGTCTGCAAGCGTGCTGCTTCTCGCACAGTGAGGCTTCTACACTGTCTTGGATCCGGATGGATGTAATAGTGCCCGTCCTTGGCTATGTGACTGGTTATTGTCTTTGACGGATCGCCCCAGTTTTGAACCCGGAACCGATCGGCGAATTTACCAGTCTTCCAGCTGCGATGGTTCGGAGCCAGTTCATCAGGAAAATCCAGGGCTTTGGGAGCCCGCCCAAATACTTCTGAGAAGACGGAGCAGAAAAGGTACCGTGCGAGATCGCTCTTCATGTGGCCGCGTGTCTCGTGCTGCGCAAGCAGAGGCAGCCCAGGATCAGTCAGGAATTCCATAAGCGAACGTGGCATATCCTCGCTCTCGGTAGCCAGCTCGTATTCTAAGCTCATTCTCGACAGCGGATTGTTCTTTGCCTTGTGAAACTTTGCTACGGTTCCGACTGTCTTTTTCCACTTTTTTCTTTCAGCCGCGGATCCAATCTGAAGCTGCAATGAAGCAAGAAACTCTGCAGCCTCGAGAACCGTCTTCTGCCAGTCCTCTGCTGAGTCTTTTCGACTCAAACCACTTCTGACTTCCGGCAGTCCCTTAAGTACCGTACTGACAGAAGTCGGACATTCAAAGTTCAGCACAGATTCGTAGTCTGTATCGTCCAGCCTGTCTGCAATGTCGGCCCTCAGACCTACGACAAAGACACGATGCCGTGCCTGCGGGATCGCGTGCTGCTCAGCCCGAACAATAAAATCATGCGGGTCCGGACCAAGAGTTGAAGCGGTTTTGCCGTTTCTGTTTGGGACCAAAGCCAGCAACCGATAACCGCCTTCCTCACTACCAACACTCTGCAGGTCACTAAGAATGCGCTTGAAGATACCTGTTCCAGAAACCTTGGAAGACAGGATGCCTTTAACATTTTCCATAACAAATGCAGCCGGGCGAAGGCGATCCAGGATATCAATATATTCCCGGTAAAGGTAATGTCTGCCGTCGTCTTCTGCATTGTATTCTGAGTTACCCGCGTTCCGAGCTCTGCCAACCAGCGAGTATGCCTGACAGGGCGGACCGCCAATCAGAACAGTTCGTCCTCTGGCCGACTTTTTGATCCTGTCTATAGCAGGATTCATAAGGTTTGCGGCCTCCGGCGTTCCGAGGGTTGCGTGCAGAGCTTCCTTCTTAGCCTTCCTCCACTCAGCAGGATATTTCTCAAACAGTTTGTCCTGAGATATCGTTCCTGCCACGAACTGGTAATATTCGTCAGGCAACGTGCCAGGCGGGAACTGGCGAGTGAACGAGCGCAGGCTCAAGGTCTTGTGCGCGGCGTCCTCCATTTCGACAGAAAGCGCCACGTCGAACACGCGCTTTCCTTTTGCCAGTACCGATGAAAATCCTTCGGCCAGACCGCCAGGCCCTGCGAAGAGATCTACCACTTTGTAAGCTCGCGCCATGCCTGTTTTTTATCCTGACGATTGGAATTACACTTCTTACCAGGATGGTTGGAAATGACCAGGGATAAGATCGATGGCTGACATCAAAAGTTCCGCCGACCGTTCCAGAAACATGTCGCGGATTCGCAACAAAAACACCCTTCCCGAGATGATCGTTCGAAAAGAACTTTTTGCACGTGGCTTTCGGTATCGGCTGCACGGAAGCCGCGCCATGGGATCGCCGGATCTTGTCTTTGTCAGTCGCAAGGCTGTTGTTTACGTACATGGCTGCTTTTGGCACCAGCATCCCGGCTGCAAAAACGCTGCAAGGGTAAAAGATGATGCGGACAGTAAATGGGCAAAAAAGCTAAGCTGCAACTGGGAAAGAGATCAAAAAAATTTGGAACGTGCCCTTTCAAACGGTTTCAGCGTCGCAACTGTCTGGGAATGCTCACTTGAACCTCGAAAGCGGCACAGCGAACAAAGGGCCATCACGCTCAACAGGCTCTGCAACTGGCTGAAGGACGACCGGCGATCACAGGTTGTGGATTTGTAGCAACTGTTCAACACCTGCCTGGCCGGGAAAAATGATCTGATCGAAAGGCTGAAGAACGGTTTTCCATGGAACCGGAAGTTTCCAAGACGTCAGCCTAAAAGTCAGCGGATTAAGTCATTGAATTGGAGGCGATTTCTCGGGCACGCCGAAACAACTTCTCTAAATCCGGCTGAAGTTTGCCCGCAGCATTTGCGGAACATATCTGTCTGCAAAAAACTGCCCGGTCACGGAAAAAAAATTGCGAATGCGGATAGAGACGGGTCTGCGAGTATCCGGCTGGAGACTTTGAAACCACCCCCTCCAAGGTGCGCCCGCCAAGAAGCTAAGCAGTAGATGAAGTAGATGTATTCGCGTGAACTTGTTCAGAAAGCAAGTCGGACATGATCCGCTCTTACCCAACTTTTGAAAACAGTTTTATTTCATTTACTTAACCGGCCACGGAATACCAACACAATATCGGTCTACCTCCTCTACCTCGTCTACCGCCAGGTCCTCTCGGTGAAAGAACCTGGCTTCGTCTACTGCTCAACCGTTCCCAAGTTTAAGCAACCCGAACAAATCTGGAAGCGCCTTTATCCGGTCCGGAAGTGAACTGGCCGTCTCGCTGGTACCCAAGAGACCTCAGTATACCCGCCACCCTTTTTGTTTCGCGCTGCCCCATGTTCTCACTGCGAAACCCGAGCGCTTCCGCCAGAATGGGTTTGCAGGCCACAAATTCCCGTCCTTCGCAGTACCGGGAAACTTCTACCACCCAGGGATCATCCTCGCCGCGCTCGGACTGCTCCAGAGAGGCCAGTTTGGCAATCTCCGCCGACAGCCACCATGCTTCGCCGGAATGGTATGCGCTTACCGCTTCCGCCCAAAGCTGGTCACGATCTCTTCGAACGCCCTCGACATCTATTGACCCGGTTCGTACGGGCCAAAACCGACGGTTCCCCGTTGAATCTCGCAAATAGTCATCTCGATTGGTTGTGCCGGCAAAACACATCGGCGAGGTTCAACAATATCCTTACGGCCGTATGACGGGCGGTACTGCTCTATCTGTCTCGAAATAAACGCTTTGATTGCCTCGAAACTGGCCCGGTTCAGTGTTGCCAGTTCGGCCAGCTCAATTATCCACTTTCCACGAAGGAACTGCTTTGAGTCCTTGGATGAAATGTCAGGCAGAGAATCTCCAAAGAACTTTGGTCCTGCCAGCTCACGCAGAACTGAGCTTTTTCCACTGCCCTGATCGCCCTCCAGCACGATGCAGCCATCTGCTTTGCAGCCTGGAGAGAACACGCGAGCCACCGCCGAAATCATCCAGCACCGTCCAACTGCCACATTGTACGTGCTCTCCTCCGCGCCAAGATAGTTCATTAGCCACGATGACAGTCTGGGACGGCGATCCCAGTCTAAACTCGCCAGCCAGTCTCTTAGCGGATCAACAGTATTTGCACCGGCAGCCGCCTGAATGGCATCCGCGACAGTGTTGCGCGTCGCATCCGGAAAACCATTTCGGTTGAACCAAACCTGAGCCTGAACAATATCGGTGTCCCTGATTTCACGGATTTCAAAATCTTGGATTTCGTCGGTCCCGGGCACAGGGCGGTACAGCATGTCGCATTGGAGAAAGGCATCGTGGCGCAGGCAGCCCTGCCAGTCCGAATGGTTTTCCAACATTGCGATCGCCGTGGCGGGGCACCAGACAGGCAACCCCTTGTCATTGCGGACGACCGGAATGTCCGCATGACGGAACTTGAGGCCTCTGCCGGATTGCTGAGATGTTCCTGATGTCAAACTGCTGGAAGCCGGCGGCGTGGCACGACCAGTAGCCGCGTTTCCTGGGCTTGGATCCCATTCGACTCGCTGGGCCTTCTCCGCGGCTTCCAGAATTCGATTTCGCTTATCCCCTTGCATTGACGTGTCCCTCCGTCTTTGCAGTCTCCCAGCGTTCAAGCTCGTCGAGCCGCCAGCGGGTACAGCCGGGCGTTAGTTCCACGGGCCTGGGAAAACTTGGATCGGATTTGGCCCACCGCCACGGCGTTCCTCTTGAAACGCCATATCTTTTCGCCACCTGGCGATCTGAAAGATACATGATTGAACTCCATCGAATTGATGGATCCAAATTGGCACGCAGCGATTTTGCAGTCGGCACCCGTTCGCCGTGTCAATTCTGATGAAGGGGGGAAGTGTGGTCCAGTTCCAGCCACGAGTCATATGCCTTCGTCGGAGACGTATCGATCCCCAAAATACCAAAAAGCACCGCAAGGAACCTTGCCAGAGCGTGAGTTTCCTTGATGCCTTTGGCCGGCAAGTCCTGTCTGTTTCGCGCCGCCCAAAGAGGCGCTGCCAGAGCCACTACATGAAGTCTGTCCACATTGATCACGCTGAGCGTTCGGCGCGTTCGCTCAGAAACCTCAATGTCTTTTCGCGCTGCAGCAACGAGCGTCCGCAGCTCTGAAGCATGCGCCAAAAGGTCCATAAAGAGGCGAACATGTCGCTCTTCACTCCTTTGCATGAAATCCAGAATACCCTCGTCACTGTAGTCAGCTCCGAGGCCAAGGCGTGAATCCAGCCTTTTTCGCGCTGAGATACTCAAACTGTCGTAAACTCTTTTGTCGAGATGCGACAAACCGAGAATAAAACGGTCGAGCGCTTCCAGATCTTTTTTTCGGTCATATAACGTAAAGGGTTTCCAGCGCAGGAAGCTCAGGAAGTTGTTCACCATTTTTTCGAGGTTCGCACCCTCAACATCCAAATGAGCCATAAAGGCTTCCACGAGCTGTTGTTCAACTTCAGGCACGTCACTTCCTCGGTCTGACCTTTTTGCGCGCTAAATCCTTGGAGCAAAGAAATGATCCCCACGCGCCCATCATTTCCCGGCGTTTTTCGACCTGGTCGGATCGATCATAGGCCTGCTGAACCTTGCTTCCGACTTTGTGGGCAAGCGCGATTTCGGCCATGTCACCATCGAACCGGGTCCGCTCGGCAACCCATGTTCGAAAGGTTGAACGCAGTCCATGCGGTACCGCAGGTTTGTCGCTTTGAGCGTCGAAGTATCCCCGGTTTCCAGATTTCAGATCTGCCGCGTGGATTTTTCGCATGACAGCTGCCAGAGCAGCATCTGAATATGCGCCTCCTCGCGGGGCCCAGAACACCAGCGGATTACCCTGATCGCGCGGCAGCTCGTCAAGCAGGGAAATAAGACTATCGGTGAGCGGAACCCTGTGCGGCCGCCCGGACGGTGGTATTTTCGAAGACTGGCGCCCGGGTTGAATAATCCAAAGACCGCCCTCGAGATCGAACTCGTCCCAGGTGGCAAAACGAACCGCTCCTGTGCGGGATGCAGTTAAAGCCTGAAACTCTAACGCCCTTGCGCTGGTTCCTTCGCGGGCGTGCAAGGCCGCATACCATCGCGGTGCATCATCAAGCTGCAGCGCGGAGTAGTGCTGACCGCCGGTCAGCTTCGTCGGCGCGGGTAAAATCATGTCAAGATTCCCGCGCCAACGGGCCGGATTCTCGCCGCTTCTGTGTCCCGCGACGGTGGTGTAGTCCAGAACGCGCTCAATCCGCTGGCGTACCTTTGAAGCTGTTTCTGTTTTTGTCGTCCAGATTGGCCGGAGTGTCGCCAGCACATCCTGAAGAGTAATATCGGCCACGGCTATTTCGCCGAGCAGGGGCACTGCGTGCCGATCGAGCGAGGCGCGCCACTGTTTTCGGTGCAGGCCGCTGCGAAATTCGACCGCCTTCTCCTGGTCATAAAGTTCAACCGCCTCTGCGAATGTAAGAAGCCTGCGCTGTGCGGCTTGTCGCTCGGCAATTGGGTCTGCGCCATGCCGGAGCATATCCCTCGCTTCGCGAGCGTATTCCCGGGCTTTGGCCAGCGGCACGTCCGGGTAAGGGCCAAGGCCGGCCTCCCGTCGCCGACCGTTATGCCTGTAGCGAAAGACCCAGGATCGCGCGCCGGTGCCGGTTACCTGCAATGCAAGCCCGGCCACGCCGCCCACTGCGTGAACGCCGGGCCGTGTCAGCCGTTTCACTTCGAGAGATCCGAGCTCTCTGGCACGTTTTGGCAATACTTGCGACCTCTGTTCGAACCGGGAATCGAACTCGACCCCTGGATTCCTACCCCATTCCTACCCGCCCAAACGGATGCAACACATGGCTATTTCATGCGACGGAATGGAACAAGCAAAATCGACCAGGCCTTTGAAATTAATACGAAATGAGACGGATCGCGACAGCGGTATTCAAGTGGTGCTGGCCTCCAATTCACTCTAGATCATTGACTTAGGGCGATTACGTTTTCCGCCTTGTGCGCATTTTCCTGGAAAACGACAACACGCTATGCCGGTCCTACCTGTGTCAGCTGCGACGTCATTTCTCCCAAATTATCCAGCTCCTGTACTACGCAGTTCTAGACGGTGTTGGCTGAAAAGCGAAGGCGCTGGCGACAAACTATGTCGCCGTGTTTCAGAATCTGGATAAAAGGAATCCGAAGCCATGAGGAACGACAGGCGGCATACCTCAACTTCAATCGCCTAGATAAGTCCAGCGGTAGTGGGGTGGCGTAGGGCCTTTGTTGCGTCCGCCTTGCTGGGTCTGCTCCCAGGCATGGGCCAGAATGCCGACCGACCGCGAAAGGCAAAACAAGCCTCGTGCCAATGGCGGGGCAAAGCCTAGCTCTGCATAGATCACTGCCGTGACACCATCGATATTCATCGGCACCGGCTTGCCTTTCCGGCGCATCAGGTCGGTTTCCACGGCTTGCCCGACTTTCATGAACCGACCTTCGCAGGCGTCCTGTTCGACTGCATCAGCAACCAGGGCCATCAGCCGGGGTGCGCGCGGGTCCGTCGGTGTATGGAACCGATGCCCGAAACCCGGCAGTATCTTCCCGCGTTCGGCGATCCAGTCGTCCAATGCCTGTTCTGGGCCTTCGGCATGGGCGTCTACAAAGTGATAAAGCTCCATCGCCTGCTCGCCGGCACCACCATGGATGTCACCCAGCATATTAACAGCACTCGCCATCGCGTTGTTAAGAGACAGCCCGCAGGTCACCGCCATTCGCGCAGCCGCGATCGAAGGGGCTTGCGGGCCGTGATCCACGGCGGCGACCAAAGCGGCCTCGAACAATCGAGCCTGCGCAGGTGTCGGTCTGTCACCCCGCACCATAAACCAGATCATTTCAGCGAAACCCAGATTGCCGATCAGGTCTTGAATCGGCTGGCCACGCAGTTCAATGCGCCCGGGCTCCATATCGATGATGGCGGTGCGCCACCAATCGGCAACATCGCTCATATCACCCTCTCATGTCGCAACGTTTCGATCTCTGCGTCCGACAGTCCAAGCTCGGCCCAAATCGAGAGGTTGTCGGCCCCAAGATCCGGTGGCGCGGATCGTGGCATGCGGCGTGCGCCATCAATGACCACTGGGCTGCCCGCAAGGCGTAACCTCTCTCCGTGCGCCGACAGAGTTCCAATCAGCCCGCGACCTGAGAGTTGATCGTCGGACAAAGCCTGCGGCACCGTCATAACCGGCCCGGCCGGTACACCCAACGCATTCAACTCTTGGACCCAATCACTGGATGGACGGGTAGAAAGCGTGCGTTCCAGCTCTTGACGCAATTCATGCCGGTTGGTCTTGCGATCCTCGCGGGTTAGGTAGTCCGGATGCGTCAAAAGGTCGGCGCGGCCCAGATGTTGGGCGAGCGCATGCCATTGTTCGTCGCGATTGGCGGCGATATTAATAGGGTTGTCGGATGTGGCAAAAGTTCCGGACGGGGCCGAGGTTGTGTTTTCGTTCCCATGCGGCGCAGGAGTCACGCCACCGACCAGATAGTTGGACACCACCCACCCCATGGTCGAAACCACCGCCTCGTTCATTGCGACATCAAGGAATGCCCCGCGCGGGTTGGCATTCAAGGCCGCGCTTATGGCAAAGGCCGCCGTCATCCCGCCGACGGTATCTGCCAGAGGATAGCCAACCCGGTAAGGTGCGGTATCCGACGCACCTGTGATTGACATGACACCGCTGATCCCCTGCACGATCTGGTCATAGGCCGGGTCGTCCCGGCGTGGTCCATCCTGACCAAACCCGCTGATGGCACAATAAATCAGTCTGGGGTTCTCGGCGCGCAGAACCTGATACCCCAGCCCAAGCCGGTCCATCACGCCGGGCCGGAAGTTCTCGACCAGCACATCGGCAGTCTTGACCAGCCGCTTGAGCAGAGCCTTTCCCCGATCAGCCTTCATATCCAGAGTCACGGATTTCTTGTCTGCATTCTGCGCCAGAAAGCTGATGCCCATGCCGGCCTTGTTCCGATCAGTATCCGCCCCCAGCACACGGGCCAGATCTCCGCTGCCGGGCCGTTCGACCTTGATCACTTCGGCCCCCATCAGGGCCAGTTGGTAGCAACAATACGGCCCGGCCAGGACATTAGTCAGGTCAAGAACCCGAATGCCTGAAAGTGGCTCAGTCGCCATCGGCCACGCCTGCCGCTCGCGCCTTGGCGCGACGTGCGCGGTAACTGGGCAACAGCACCAGAAGGAGGGCAATTACCAACAGGCCCAGCGTCATCGGACGTTCCCAGATAAAGGCGATGCCGTCATACAGCTGCATGGAACGGGCGAAGTTATCCTCCATCATGCCGCCAAGGATGAAACCGATCAGCAGCGGTGCCAGAGGGTAATCGGCAAATTTCAGTGCCGTGGCGCAGACGCCAAAGCCCACCAATATCAGCAGTTCCGTGGCATTGTTCTGCCCGATATAGGCCCCCATGAGGGTGAAGAACAAAATGAACGGGATCAGATAGTTGCGCGGTACTGCAAGCACCTTGGCGATATAGGGGATCAACGGCAGGTTCAGGATCAGCAGCACCAGATTGCCAATGAACATCGACATGATGACAGCCCAGAACACCTGAGGCTCGTCGATCATCAGGCGCGGACCCGGTGTCACATTCAGCGCGATCAGTGCGCCCAACAAGATGGCCGTAGTTCCGGAACCTGGAATGCCGAGCGTCAGCAACGGAACAAAGGAACCGGTACAGGCAGCATTGTTGGCTGTCTCGGGTGCTGCCAGACCTTTGATCGAGCCTTTGCCGAACTCCTCCTGCTCTTCTTTCGGGGCAATATTGCGTTCAACCGCATAGCCAAGGAAACTGGCAATCGTTGCCCCTGCCCCCGGAAGCACACCGATAAAGAAACCCTGCACAGATTGGCGACCAACCACCGGAGCGATGGCCTTTGCCTCGGATCCTGTGATGCGCAGGTCCTTGATTTCGCCTTCGTCGCCTTGCAGGTCCTTGGGTTTGAGAACCAGAAACAGCGCTTCGGGCAGGGCAAACATCGCCATTGCAAGCGTGATGAAACCAAAGCCGGACTGCAGATCCATGATCCCCATCGTGAAACGCGGCAAGTTGAACAGCGCGCCCTCGCCGACGGTGGCCATGATCAGCCCGAGAATGGTCATGACAATTGCCTTGGCCACCTGCCCGGTTCCCGCAAAAGCGGCGATGGCGGACAGACCCACTACCATCAAGGCAAAGTACTCAGCCGAGTGGAACAGCAGTGCGACCGAGGATAATGCAGGCGCAAAGACCATCAGCAGCAGCGCGCCTATCGTACCCCCGGCGAAACTGGCGATAGCGGCAACTGTGAGCGCCTTCCCGGCTTTGCCCTGACGAGCCATCGGATAGCCGTCGAAGCTTGAGGCCACGGTTCCCGCGACCCCCGGCGCGTTCAGAAGAATGGAAGATGTCGAGCCACCAAAGATCGCGCCGTAATAGACACCGGCAAGCAGGATCAATGCGGCGGACGGATCGCCCATCGAAATGGCGACCGGAATCATGATGGCGATGATCGACATCGGCCCAAGACCGGGCAGCATGCCGATGAATGTACCAATCAGACAGCCCGCTATGACCATCAACAAGTTTTGGATGGAGAATGCCGTTTGTAGGCCGATCAACAATCCTTCAAGCATGTCAGCCTCCGAAAACGCCCGGCAAGGGTCGCATGTAGATGCCAAGAACCTCTTGCACGAGGTACCAGACTGAACCTGTAGCGATTACGGCAACCGGCAGCATGACGTGCCATTTGCGTTCGCCCAGAATGAAAGAACCGAGGATCAGGAACCCGGATGTCGAGATCAGAAATCCAACCGGACGCAGGCACAGCGCATAGGCAACCATCAAAGCCAGTAACAGCAGCGCCTGGCCTAGGTGATATTCGCCCAGCCTCCGATAATCGATATCAGCCTCTTTGGGCTCAGCCTTTTCAAAGCCCAACAGAATAATCGTTGTGGCAATTATCCCCAAAATCGACAGCACCTTGGGAAAGGTGCTCGGCCAAATGGGGTTGCGCTGCATGAAGGGGGGCAGACTGCCATCCATCGTGAACCAAGCAGTGTAGCCATATGTCAGGCATATGCCCAGCAAAACGAGCGCGATCCAGCGATCCAGCGCCATGTTTCCCCCTCCTTTGATTTATTGTTGGTTGAGGCAGAGCGGTTGCCCGCTCTGCCCGAGGTATCCTTACAGGAAACCCAACTTTTTCATCAGATCGCCGATCTGCTTTTCCTGCTGTTCCAGGAACGATTGGAAATCAGCACCCGAGTTGTGGATGTTCACCCAACCGTTACGGGCGCGGACCTCTTCCCATTCAGGTGTGTCATACATCTTGGCGATGGCTTCTTGATAAGCGACCAGCTTGTCCTCTGGCAGACCAGGAGCAGCAAAGAACCCACGCCAGTTCACGAAAGTTGTGTCGATGCCCTGCTCTTTCATGGTCTGCGCATCAGGGGCTGCATCCACGCGCTCTTCCGCGGTGACGCCAATGATCTTCACCTCACCCGCATTCGCCAGATCGACAGCCTCCGAGAAACCGGTCGACAGCGCGGCAATCTCACCGGACAGAAGCGCGGCCATCGCTTTGCCACCTGCATCATAGGGGATGTACTTCACGCCCAAAGCGTCCTTGCCTGCCGCTTCCATAACCATCGCCGCGACCAGATGGTCCATCCCACCCGGCACAGAACCGCCGCCGATGGCCGTTGTACTTGGATCGGCGTCATACGCGGCTAGCAGGTCCGCCATTGAATTGATGGGGCTGTCTTTGCCCACAACAATCGCCGCGTAATCACCGATCGTGCCCGAGACCAGTGTCAGGTCGCGGAAATTGTGCGGGAACACTCCGGTCAGAGAGCGGATCACGATCGGGGTCGAGTTGACCATGAGCGTGCCGTGGTTGCTGTCGGCGTTTTCGATCAGATATCCGATGGCTTTACCACCGCCGCCGCCCGACATGTTTTCGTAGGATGCAGTTCCCACGAGACCCGCATTCGTCAGCGCCTCACCTGTGCCACGGGCAGTGCCGTCCCAGCCGCCCCCTGCGCCACCGGGGATCAGAAAGTGGATGCTATCTACGACCTCTTCAGCGAAAGTCGGTCCAGCCAGACCAATAGCGGTCACAGCCGCGATCAGGGCGCGACGGCCCAGTTTGATTGTCGTCATGAATTCCTCCCGTTTGACAACCGGCCGCAGTGCGGCTCAGATTATTCGAAACCTAAACACATCAACCTGACATCAACCTGTCATGGGTGAAATTACTATTGGATCCCGATGAAATTCCTCTTGGTCGAAGACAATCTGGACCTCGCCAATGCCATAAGCTCGCGCATGCGGCTTGACGGGCATGTGGTTGATCACGCAGAGAAAATAGAAGATGCTGTGGCCTTTGTTGAAATCGATGAGTATGACCTGATCCTGCTGGACATCATGCTTCCCGACGGGGACGGGCGCGATTTCCTCAAACGGCATCGCGCCAGCCATCTGGACACACCTGTCATCGTTCTGACCGCCCGCAGTCAAGTGTCGGATCGAATCGGCTCACTCGATCTTGGGGCGGACGATTATGTCACCAAGCCCTTCGACCATGCCGAACTTGAGGCGCGCTGCCGCGCAGTGCTGAGACGCAAATCCGGCAAGACCAAAACGACGATTGAAATTGGCGGCGTCGTCTTTGATCCGGTTGCGGGTCATTTGACGGTGGGCGACGACATCGTCTCGCTTCGCAACCGCGAACTGCGCTTGTTGGAACTGCTGATCAACGCCCCCGGTCAGGTGTTTTCTAAGCAGAAGCTGGCGGACCGGTTGTTCTCCTACGACGACAATGTTTCGGACAATGCCATCGAGGTGTATGTTGGACGACTGCGTAAGCATCTGGAAAAATCGGACCTCAGGATCACAACGTTGCGCGGTTTGGGCTACAGGCTGGATCATGGCAATTAATCCAAATGTTTCCGGATCACTGCGAAACCGTCTTGCGCTAACGCTAATCGGCGGTGCCGCGATTCTGGCCCTCGTGCTGTTCTTTGCTGTCCGCGACTATGCAGTTCAGGTTGCCCAGCAAGGTCAGGACAACATTCTGGGTGCCTCAGTCACCTCGATCCTCGACGCCGCGGCGCTGCGTGGAGGCGAGCTTGAAGTCGATATCCCCTATGCTGCCTTTTCCATGCTGAGCACGCCGTCGGACGACCGAGTGTTTTATGCGATTTTTCAGGATGGCGAGTTCTTGTCCGGCTACGAAGACCTGACCCCAACTCAAGGACCCGCTGATGGAAAATGGACCTTTCGCTTCGGTGAAGTGCGCGGTGAAAACGTTCGTCAGGTCAGTGCCAGCCGCACTCTGGTTGGGCTGGGAAATCAGACAGAAATCGAAGTGGCCTTGGGACAGACCCAAGATGCGCTGTCGGAGACGCTGGATCAAATCTCACGCAATGCTGGCCTTTTGGGATTGGGGTTCTTTGTACTTGCGGCTCTATTGTCCTTCTGGGTGAGTTCGGCCACCATTGGTCAGCTCGACAGATTAACGACATCCGTCACCCGTCGGGGACCGCAAGATCTCAGCCCATTCAAAAAACCAGTACCGCGTGAAATGGCGCCTTTGGTGTCATCGCTGAATTCGCTTATGGGACGCCTGGACCAGTCTCTCAGCCAATCCGAGGACTTTATCGCTGAGGCCGCCCATAGGGTCCGCACCCCGCTGGCAACGGTGAGGTCTTATGCCGAGGCGACGCTGCAACGGGTCGAGAGAGAAGACAACCGCGAGGCGTTAAGATCAATGATGCGCGCCATCGACGAAAGCTCTCGGGCCGCGGGGCAACTACTGGATCACGCCATGATCACATTCCGCGCCGACCATCTGGAGCGCGAGGATATCGATCTGGTGACTCTGATCCGTGAGCTTGTCCAGCGCTTGACGCCCATAGCCGAAATGAAGGACCTTTCGCTTGCTTTGAGCGGCGATCCGCAGGTCATGTATTCGGGCGACCCCATCCTCATCCAAAATGCGGTGCGGAACATGGTAGACAATGCGCTTAAATATGCGCCAGCGGACAGTACCGTAGTCATCGATGTCGCAGGATCACCCACAGCCCGGATCACGGTCAGCGACCAGGGGCCAGGCTTTCCGCCAGATGAAATCGAAACGCTCACAAGACGTTTCGAACGTGGTCAGAACGCGGCGGGAACCATCGGATCGGGCCTCGGGCTAACCATTGCCCAGGACGTCGCGGTCGCCCATGGCGGCACGCTGGTACTGTCAAACAAAGCGGAGGGCGGCGCATGCGTTATCTTGTCACTCTGATCCTGTGCCTGTTCGCCAGCGGCGCAGGGGCTCAGGATTGGGAAGACCGACAAATATTCAACGAAAGTGCCGACGGCCCCCGACTGCGGGTCATTTCCAGCACCGATACCGCCCTGTTTGCGCCGCTGATCGAGGATTTCGTCGCCCAGAATCCAGCGATATCGGTCGAATATCTGGTGACCGGCACGGCCGATATCGACCGACGCGTCCGAGCCACGCCAGAAGCGTTCGACGTTGTCGTTTCCAGCGCGATGGACCTGCAACTGAAGCTCGCGAATGACGGATATGCGCTGGCGCTTAACGATCTTCCGCACCCCCCTTGGGCGCAATGGCATCAAAGCCTGTTCGCCTTCACTTCGGAACCCGCAACCATCGTTGTCAACCGCACCGCGTTCGAAGGACAACCAATGCCGCAAACGCGGCAGGAACTGATCGAAGCGCTGCGTGCCCGCCCGGATGATTTTCGGGGCAAAGTCGGCACTTATGACGTGCGCCAGTCGGGATTGGGCTATTTGTTCGCGACGCAGGACGCCCGCGCCTCGGAAACCTATTGGCGCTTGATGGAGGTTTTGGGCGGCCTGGACGTGCGGCTGTATTGTTGTTCGGGCGACATGATTAACGACCTGGCGGATGGTACGATCGCGGTGGCCTACAACGTGCTTGGCAGTTATGCGGCGGTACGAACAGAAGGAAAGGATGCCCTTCAGATCATTCTGCCTTCGGATTTTCAGACGACGATGATGCGAACCGCCATGGTAACTGGCAAAAGCCGCTTGCCGGAGGAAGCGGAAACCTTTGTCCGGCACCTGACCACGCTGAATCCGGAATCAATGGCAGCACTGCCACTTCTGGACACGCAGGACTCCACGACCGAAAGCGCAGCGATAGCGCTGGACCCTGCGCTGTTGACGTTCCTCGATACGCTGAAGCGCAGAAAGTTCCTGTCTGCCTGGGAAAGTGCCGCTATTCAAAAATGATCGGACTTAGACAACAACCCTATCCGTCATCGCTGAACTTGTTGCTTAACACTGTTGACGCTGGAAGACATCAGCCAGCCCAGATTACCTCGCACGAATCTATAATCAGAAAAATGATCTCGGCTCAAAGTTTCTCGACGGCCACCTGCGCCCCCATGATGGCCTTGAGCCGCAGCCCCGCAGAATGTGACCCGAGGAATTCGTGGAACGCACGCATCACGTCATCTTTCCACCAACCGCGCCTGTGATAATCGTCAAGCATGATTACGCCGCCTTCGATCATCTTGGGCAGCAAAGCATCCAGATCCGTTTTTACGCCCTCGTAGGAATGGTCGCCGTCCAAATAGGCAAACCCGATGCTTTGATCTTCAAACAGACTCAGCGCCGGTTGCGAATAGTCGCGAATGATCGAAATTTGCCCCTTGGCAATCTCGGTGCTGTATTTGCGCGTCACTGCCTCGTAAATTCGATCCATATCCTTTTGCGTGCGCGCTCCGGCAAGCGAAGCACCGCCATCCGGGTCTTGCTGTACTTGCCAGGGATCGATGAGGCACAATTTCGAGGGCTGTAGCTCTTCCAGCAGAATCCGCGAAAATTCGCCCTTCCAAACGCCAATTTCAACGCTCAGCCGTCCATGCGGCATGGTCTTGAGCATTTCGCGCCGCAGGGAATCCTTCCGCTCGCGCTGCTCAGCTTGCTTCTTGCGGCGATCCTCAGCAGATACAGCTTCACCCATAGACGTCTTCTCCGGTTGAGGAATTTTGCAACGCTTCAACCAGATCAACCCAATCCGGTCTGGCTCTCAATTCTTCGGCTTTCGACCTGTGCCACTCACATGCTTTATGATGAAGGTCTGCCAATTGCGGATCTGCCATCATCTCAGCTTTGATGTCGTGCATAGCCGGCATGTGTTCCAGAATTGAGCGATCCTCAACATCATTGTGGTTCATCATGAGCCAGTATTTGAGCCCTTGATCCTGCCCCACATGATTGGTGCGCCCACGGTCGCGCTTGACTAAAAAGCTATCAGTGCTGCGCACAGCATAATGATGAATGCGCGCGAATTCATGGCTGAAACCACGCCATGCTTTCCATTTCACTTGGTCTGCTGGGTAGAGGTTCCCGCCCGAATCCCGCCACAACACGCCTTCGTATGGCGCGTCAGGGTTCGGTGCATCTTCTGGATTGATCCTGGGACGATGGGCGCGAAAACGGCTGAATTTTCCGTTGTTGCGGAACAGCGTTTTGAACCCTTTGGTCCGGTGATGCGGATAGCCGTCTTCCGTGGCGGCCAGAAAGAAAGTCTCAGGTACAGGTCGATCAACGAAATCGTTCTGACCCGCGTTTCCGAACATGCGCCAGCAGATCGAGATCGCGTCCGCCACGCCGCTGGCCTCAACGAGGCTTCTTATATCACTATTGGGCAAACGGATATTGATATACTCGTCCACATCCAAACTGAGAATCCAATCCGAAGACAGATAGCTTGGGTGGTTCCGCGCAAGCGAAAATGCACGAATCTGCGGCGCGGCGCGCGGACCCAGTCTGTTTCGTTGGTGGTGAGCCCAGCCAAGCACTTGCAACCGTTCGCCCATGGCATCGGTACCATCAGCGCAATCATTGGTATAAATCAGAATGTCATCAAAACCGATTGCGTGGTTGTAGGCCACCCAATCGATCATGAAAGGCCCTTCGTTTTTCATCGTTGTTACGATGAGAAAGGTCTCATTCGTCATAAGTTGTTCTCTTGCCTGTGCCGGTGTCGGACTCCTGTCGACCTATTTAGAATAGCACCAGAATTTTGTCCAACCAGGTCGCCAGACAGCCGCAATGCTTGCCGATTAATCGATCTACCGATTCTGCGGGATCACCTCATAACCCGGTTCTTCTGGCTCGTCGTCCAGCATCTCGGTTGGGAACCCTGGCGCCTGGATCTCCAGTCCGGTCGCGTCCTCTAGCCGCCTGATGATGTTCGGGGACAGTTCACGCTCACCATATCGCGCGATGCCATCTTCGAAAATCTTGATCATCAATGGGTTTATCTCAAGGGGAACTCCGGCACGGTCGGCGACCTCCTGAAACAGACCGATATCTTTTTTCACCAGGTCCATGGTGAAGGAAATATCGCGCGAGCCGTTCAGGATGACCTGACTTTCGGTCTCGTGCACGAAGGATGTGCCTGACGATATCTTGATCGCCTCATAGGTGGTTCCAAGGTCCATGCCGGCGGCCTTGGCTGTCACCAATGCCTCGGCGCAGGTGATCAGGTTGGCGGTAGCCAGATAATTGGTCAACACCTTCAGAACAGAGGCCGAGCCCAGATCGCCCGTGTGCAAAATGCGCCGCCCCATGGTGGTCAGGAATGGCAGGATACGTTCAAAAGTCTCACGATCACAGCCTGCGAAGATCGAGATATTACCCGTCGCTGCCCGGTGACATCCGCCCGAAACCGGGCAATCCACCGCTGCGCCGCCTCGTTCGATGACCATTGCGCCAAGGCGTTTGACTTCGGCTTCGTCAGTGGTCGACATTTCCATCCAGATTTTGCCAGGGCCGACCTCTGGCAACATTTCCTGCATCACCGCATCCGAGGCCGCAGGAGAAGGCAAACAGGTTATAACAGCATCGCAATCGCGCATCAGTTGCGCCGGACTTTTGGCGGCTTTGGCACCCTTGGCGACGAATTCGGTCACCAGATCCGGGTTCAGGTCATGAACCGTCAGATCGATACCGTTTCGTAGCAGCGACCCAGATAGCTTGCCCCCTACATTCCCCAGCCCGATAAACCCTACTTTCATGCGCGGTATCCTCCTGTTCGCATCTTGCTGCCATGCCAGCACGTCGTTGCAGAAGTATCATGCCGCCCAGCGACCCCGACAGGTCGCTTTTTATCCGCTTTTTCACGGATCGGCGCGACTCGCTTGACAAGCAACCCTGCCCTGCCGCATGTCCCTTTCGTTGGTGTCTGCGAGAGCAGATGAAAAGGGAATGCGTCAGCGGTTTTTGCCGTCAAACGCAGCCGCCCCCGCGACCGTGACCGGAGAGGGTGCCCAAAGCCACTGGCAGTATGGCCGGGAAGGCGGGACATCCGACAGAGGCCTCCTCTGACATCCGCAAGCCGGGAGACCTGCCAACGCCCGAAGATGAAACCGGACGGGGTGTTCCGGTGTGGGGCTGTGATCGGCCCGCATGAAACCCCGTCCCCCACGAAGAGGATTTGGGGGGATGAGAGACATGACCGAGACCGCACCGGTCGAACTGCTGGTTTGCACTACCTGCCGTCGCGGGCTGCCTGTCGAGGATGACGCCCAGCGCCCCGGCACGTTGCTGCACAAGGCGCTTGAACAGGCGGGCCTGCCCGAAGGCATTACCTTGAAAGCTGTGGAATGCCTGTCGAATTGCGATGAAGGCTGCTCGATCGTGCTCCGCGGAGGACCGGATCGCTGGACTTTCGTGTATGAGCATCTGAACGAGATCGACCATGTCGAAACCATCGTCGAAGGCGCAGCCAAATACCTCGCCACCGAGGACGGTTTGGTCAAATGGCGCGAACGTCCCGAACATTTCCGCAAAAACTGTGCGGCCCGCATTCCCCCGATTGGAGCCCTGAAATGAGCAATCTCGAGAAACTCCCCGTCACTGTGATCACCGGCTTTTTGGGCTCGGGCAAAACCACACTGGTGCGCCATCTGATGCAGAACCCGCAGGGCAAGCGTCTGGCGGTGGTCGTCAACGAATTCGGCGATGTCGGCGTCGATGGCGATATCCTGAAGTCCTGCGCCATTCCTGATTGCCCGGCGGAAAACATCATGGAACTGGCCAATGGTTGCATCTGCTGCACCGTGGCCGATGATTTCATCCCGACCATTGAAGCCCTGATGGCACTAGAGCCGCGCCCCGATCACATCCTGATCGAAACCTCCGGTCTTGCCCTGCCAAAACCGCTGCTGAAGGCGTTCGACTGGCCCGATATCCGCTCGAAAATCACCGTCGATGGCGTGATTGCTCTGGCCGATGCCGAGGCCGTGGCCGCTGGTCGGTTCGCTCCGAATGTCGAGGCGGTGGATGCGCAACGCATGGCAGATGACTCGATTGATCATGAAACTCCCTTGTCCGAGGTGTTCGAGGATCAGATTTCCTGCGCCGACATCATTCTGCTGACCAAGCCCGATCTGGCTGGCCCGGAAGGCGTTGCGAAAGCGAAAGAGATCATCGCCGCCGAAGCGCCCCGCCCCCTGCCCGTCGTCGAAGTGGCTGAGGGTGCCGTGGACGTCCGCGTCGTGCTGGGTCTAGAAGCCGCGGCCGAGGATGACATGGACGCGCGTCCCAGCCATCACGACGGCCATCACGATCACGAGCATGACGATTTCGAAAGCATCATCGTTGAACTGCCCGAGCAAACCGATCCGATTGATCTGGTCGCCAAGATTGAACGATTGGCCAACGAGTTGAATATCCTGCGCGTCAAAGGCTATGCCGCCGTTCAAGGCAAGCCCATGCGCCTACTGGTTCAGGCCGTCGGTGCGCGCGTGCGTCACCAATATGACCGCCCGTGGGAGCCCGGCGAAGACCGTCGCTCGCGCCTTGTGGTCATTGCCGAGCATGACGATATCAAAGAGGCCGAGATCCGCGATATCCTCGTGGGTGTAACCGAGGCTGCCGAGTAAGACTTATGCACGTCGTCTTCCGCGAAAGCCATGGGCTCGAAGAAACCGAGACCCCGACCGATCTGGGTCAGAGCCCGGCGGACCTGGTGGTGCTGTCCTTTTCCGACAGTGACCTTGGCGCTTTCGCGGCGGGTTGGCATCGTGGAGGTGGGCCTGAAGGACGCATGCCAACGATGCGGCTGGCCAATCTGACGGCGCTGAAGCATCCCCTCTCAGTCGACACATATGTCGAGCAGACACTGGAGGGCGCAAAGGGCATCCTGATCCGTCTGATCGGTGGAGTGCCCTATTGGGCGTACGGCTTGCAGCAGGTTCTGGCGCTGGCGCAGGCCAAAGGGATTGCACTGGCCGTACTGCCCGCAGACGGTCGCGAGGATACGCGGCTGGATGATTACTCTACCCTGCCTGTCTCGACCCTGCGGCGGCTGGCGCATCTGTGCGACACCGGCGGTGAGGTCGCGGCGCAGGCCGCTCTGGCGCAGATGGCACTGGCTGCGGGGTTGTATGCAGGTCCGGTCATGGGCGCCAAGACCATCCCCGAATGCGGTGCCTGGTGCCCAGATCACGGCGTGATCCCTGCAGAAAACGCTCTGCCCGGTGATGCGAAACGTATCATCGTAACCTTCTATCGTGCTTATCTGACCTCGGCGGACACAGCCCCAATCGCAGCGCTGATCCGCAGCTTGCGCGCGCGGGGTTTTGAGGCCGTCGGCCTGTTTGCCCCGTCGCTCAAAGCACCAAATGCCGCCGATTGGCTGCGCGAAACTATTGTGGCGCTGAAGCCTTCGGCGATCGTCAACGCCACCTCATTCTCAGGCAAGGGCGCATCAGGCACCTCACCTCTCGATGTGGCAGAGGTGCCGGTCTTTCAGGTGGCGCTGGCCACCTCACGCCGCAAAGCGTGGGCCGAAGCGGAACGTGGCCTTTCACCAGCTGATCTTGCCATGCATGTGGTCCTTCCGGAAGTGGACGGGCGGATCAACGCGGGCATCGTATCTTTCAAAGAGCCGGGCAAACGCGACCCGCATCTCGAATATTCTCGCTTCGCTCATCGGGCTGAACCCGAACGGATCGAAGCCATCATCAACCGCATCTCCGGCTGGCTGAACCTTCACGACAAACCCAAAGCGGAGCAGGTTCCGGCGCTGGTACTATCGACCTATCCCGGCAAAGACTGGCAGATGGCACATGCAGTGGGTCTGGATGCGCTGGCCTCGGCTGAGGCAATGTTGCTCGATCTGCAAGGCGAAGGGTATGACACCGCGCCTGCCGAGCCAATTGCTGAAACTCTTCTTGATGCCCGGATTTCATGGCCGCTAGAGGATTATCAGGTGGCGCTGGCGGCGCTGCCGGAAACACTCCGCACCGATCTCAATAAGGTTTGGGGCACTCCCGAAGACGACCCTGCTTTCACAAATGGCGCGTTCTACTTCACTGCGCTGCGTCGCGGAAAGGCTCTGATCGCGCTGCAGCCCGAGCGCGGTACACCCGAACTGCGCGATGACGACTATCACGATCTGTCGCGCACACCACGCCACGCCTACGTCGCCTTTTACTTATGGCTGCGCAAAGGATTGGTCGCGGATACGCTGATCCATATCGGCGCGCATGGCACGCTGGAATGGTTGCCGGGAAAATCAGTCGCCTTGTGCAACGAGTGTTGGCCCGAGGCGTTAATCGGCGATTTGCCGGTGATCTATCCCTTCATCGTCAACGACCCCGGCGAGGCCGCGCAGGCCAAGCGTCGGATCGGGGCGGTCACGTTGGGCCATATCCCACCCCCGATGAAGGAAAGCGGCACACCGGATCGCATGGTACGGCTGGAATCGCTGTTGGACGAGTTCTCGAACGCGGACGGGCTAGACCCCAAACGCCGTGATCGCCTGCAGGAAGATATCCGGGACGAGGCGCAGGCCATCGGGCTGGAAAGCGATCTTGGCCTCGATCAGGCCACCTGTACCGCCGAGGCGATCACGCGCATTGACCGATTTGTCTGCGACATCAAGGAAAGCCAGTTCGGTGATGGGCTGCATATCTTTGGGCGCGTCCCCGATGAGACGGGCAATTTCGACGCTGCCCCCTCAGCCCAAGCTGAACGCTCTGCCCTGATTGACGCTTTAGCGGGCAAACGGATCGAGGCCGGGCCGTCCGGATCCCCCTATCGCGGGCGTACGGATGTTCTGCCGACCGGGCGGAATCTTTACACGACCGATCCGCGCTCGGTTCCCACGCGCGCGGCCTATACACAAGGCGTCAAGCTCGCTGAGGAACTGGTTCGGCGGCACCTGCAAGAAGAAGGCGACTACCCCAAGGGCTTGATCGTCGATCTATGGGGTTCGGCCACCATGCGCACAGCGGGCGAGGAATTCGCCATGGCGCTGCATCTGCTGGGGGTGAAGCCGGTTTGGGACAAAGGGTCTGAGCGGGTCTCGGGCATCGAAGTGTTGCCGGTCACCGATCTCAGCCGCCCGCGTCTGGACGTAACATTGCGCGTCTCAGGTCTTTTCCGGGACGTGTTCCCGACGCTTTCGGCGCTGTACGGTCAGGCTGTCCGCGCATTGACCAAACGAGATGAAGCACCCGACTGGAATCCTTACGCCGGTCAGGAGCCTGCGGCGCGGGTCTATGGGCCAGCCCCCGGCAGCTATGGTCTGAACATGACTCATCTGTCCGAAACCTATACGGATGAGGCACGCGTGCAAGCGGGTGAGGCTTGGCTTGATGCCAGTTCCTTCGCTTTGGAAGGCGAGCATATAGCGCAAGATAAGGACGGCATCTCTCAGCGCGTCGCCAATGCCGACAGCTTTGTGCACCTACAGGACCTGACCGAAACCGATCTGCTGCTGGCCAATGATTATGCCACGCACGAGGCCGGATTTGCCGCCGCCAAGAAAATCACCGGCGGTACTGCGCAGCTTTATCATCTGGACAATACCAACCCGGACAACCCGCGCGCCCGCACCCTGCCCGAGGAAATCAGCCGCGTCGTCTATGCTCGCGCCGCCAACCCGGGATGGATTGCCGGAATGCAGCGGCACGGGTTTCGGGGTGCCGCTGAAATCGCGGCGACGCTGGATCATATGGCATCTTTCGCGCATCTGTCCGGCACAGTCGCACCGCATCTGTTCGATCTGTACCACGACGCCACGCTGGGCAATGAAGAGGTCGACGCCTTCCTGCAACAGGCAAACCCGCAAGCACATCAGGCCATGCAGGATCGGTTCCGGGCACTGCTGGAGGCAGGGCTATGGCATACCCGCCGGAACTCGATCCGCGCCGACCTGGAGGGGTTGGAATGAGTGCGCCCATCGTGCAGGGCTGGTGCCCCGGTGCCCATCGCCCGATGATGTCCGGTGATGGGCTGGTCGTGCGTGTGCGCCCTCGGCTGGCGCGCCTGGATGCCCAACAGGCGATAGGGCTGTGCGAATTGGCGGAACGGTTCGGCAATGGCACGATCGACCTTACCAACCGCGCCAACCTTCAGCTGCGTGGAGTAAAGGAAACCGACCATCAATCCTTGTTGGCCGCGCTTTCCTCGCTGAACCTGCTGGACGCCGAACCCGGAATCGAAATTCGCCGCAACATTCTGGTCTCGCCACTCTATGAAGCCGGTGATCTGACCGCTCGGCTGACACAGGAATTGATCCAGCGTCTGGCCGAGCTTCCGGATTTACCTGCCAAGTTCGGCTTTGCCATCGACACAGGTTCCGAGCGTTTATTGGCCGATGACTCGGCTGATATCCGGCTTGAACTCGGTTCAGGCGGCCTGATCTTGCGCGCGGACGGGGCTGAAACCGGGCGAGCGGTAAGCGAAGCCCAAGCCATCGACCTAATGATCGCGTTGGCGCAGTGGTTTGCGCAAACCCACACAACCGAGACCCGCCGCATGGCGCGGACCGTTGCCACATATGGTTTGCCCAGCGAGTGGCAACGCAGCGCGCCCGGCCCCATTGGCGTGCCTCTTCAACCGGGAGCCTGCGCGCAGGGGACACTCTATGGCGCTGCCTTTGGGCAGCTACCGGCGCGGCAACTCCATTCGCTGGTTGAAAACAGCAACGCCACTGCCCTGCGGGTCACACCATGGCGGCTGTTCCTGTTGGAAGGCGGGGCGGCGATACCCGCCCCTGACTTTGTCACAGATGGCACCGACCCGCTGAGAACAACCGACGCCTGCCCCGGCGCGCCATACTGCCCGCAGGCGCAGGTCGAAACCCGCGGTGTGGCGTGCGCCCTGGCCGCGCGCGTTGCAGGCAGCCTGCATGTGTCGGGCTGCGCCAAGGGATGCGCCCGAATGGGTCCGGCCGATGTCACTTTGGTTGGTAATTCCGGACGATTTGACCTTGTCAAACAAGGCCGTGCGGGGGATGAGCCCTGCCAACGCGGCCTGACCGAAGAAACACTCATGACCATGGACTTCACCTGATGCCCTATGAATACGAAACCGACGGCGCGGCGATCTACAAGCAGAGCTTTGCCACCATCCGATCCGAGGCTGATCTGGCCCGGTTCGATGCCGATGAAGAACAGGTCGCCGTTCGGATGATCCACGCCGCAGGGATGGTCGGACTGGAAGAGTTCGTCCATTTCTCGGACGATTTTGTCTCGGCAGCGCGTTCCGCGCTGGAAAATGGCGCGCCGATCCTGTGTGATGCCCGCATGGTCAGCGAAGGCGTCACCCGCTTTCGCCTGCCCGCCGATAACGAAGTGATCTGCACCCTGCATGACGAGCGTGTTCGCCCTCTGGCTGCCGAAATGAGCAACACGCGCTCTGCCGCCGCGCTAGAGCTGTGGCGTCCGCATCTGGAAGGAGCACTGGTCGCGATCGGTAACGCCCCTACCGCGCTTTTCCACCTTCTGAACATGTTGGAAGATCCCGACTGCCCACGCCCCGCTGCCATTATCGGCTGCCCGGTGGGCTTCGTCGGAGCGGTCGAGTCCAAGGATGCCTTGTGGGAAGCGCAGCCAGTACCATCCTGTATCGTCAAAGGCCGTTTGGGAGGCAGTGCGATCACAGTTGCTGCCATCAATGCTATCGCGAGCCGCACCGAATGAGCGGGGGTAAAATATACGGCGTGGGCCTCGGCCCCGGCGATCCGGACCTGATGAGTGTCCGTGCGGACCGCCTGCTGCGCAATGCCCGCCATGTGGCGTTTTTTCGCAAACCTGGCCGCACAGGTCAGGCCCGCAAGATCGTCAATGGAATGATCCCCGGCGACGCCATCGAGTTTCCAATGGAGTACCCGGTAACAACCGAAATCCCGGTGACGGATCCAAGGTATAATGAACTCCTTTCGGTGTTTTACGAAGACTGTGCCGCACATCTGAAATCGCTTACCGAAAATGGTGAGGATGTAGTGGTCCTGTGCGAAGGCGATCCGTTCTTCTATGGATCATTTATGCACCTTTACAATCGATTACGAGACATATCTGAAGTCGAAGTCGTACCTGCCATAACCGGCATGTCCGGCGCTTGGACCGCAACCGGTGACCCGATAACTTGGGGCGACGATGTCCTCACGGTTCTTGTTGGAACCTTGCCCGAGGATACTCTGACTGAACGCATGACCCAGACCGATGCGCTGGTTGTCATGAAGATCGGGCGGAACTTCGACAAGGTAAAGCGCGCGCTGAGACAAGCCGGGCTGTATGACCGCGCGTGGATCGTCGAATACGCTCAGATGCCGAACCAACGGGTCTGCAAACTGTCTGACAATTGCGAAGGGATCACGCCCTATTTCTCAATCATTCTGGTTCATGGACAGGGACGCCGACCATGAGCGGTTGGGTCAAGATCGCTGGCCTTGGGCCTGGAAACGAAGCACTGGTCACTCCCGAAGTCACTGCCGCGCTGGCAGAAGCGACGGACGTGGTTGGCTACATCCCTTATGTTGCTCGGGTGGCCGAGCGAGAGGGATTGACCCTGCACGCCAGCGATAACCGGGTCGAGATCGACCGCTCTCAGCACGCTTTGCAAATGGCGGCCGACGGTAAACGCGTCGTTGTGGTTTCATCTGGCGATCCCGGCGTGTTTGCGATGGCCGCAGCGGTGTTTGAAGCGCTTGAAAACGGGCCGAATGACTGGCGCGACATACAGATCGAAGTGTTGCCCGGGATCACTGCGATGCTGGCGGCTTCGGCCCGCGCTGGGGCACCGTTAGGGCATGATTTCTGCGCCATCAACCTGAGCGACAACCTGAAGCCATGGCCACTGATCGAAAAGCGCCTCCGACTTGCCGCGCAGGGCGATTTCGCCATGGCGTTCTATAACCCTCGCTCGAAGTCTCGACCGGAAGGGTTTGAAAAAACGCTGGAAATCCTGCGGGAAGAATGTGAGCCGGAACGCCTGATCCTGTTTGCACGCGCTGTATCCCGCGAGGATGAGGCATTGCGGATTTCAACTCTGGAAGAAGCCACGGCAGATATGGCGGACATGCAGACCGTCGTCATCGTCGGCTCGTCCCTGACCCGCATAGTCGAGCGCAACAGCGCCCCGATCGTCTACACCCCGAGATTCACGCTGGCCAAGGATTAAGTATGCGCCAGCCAGTCCAAGACCTGCGTGACATTTGCCAACTCGGTCCGCTTCGGCAGGGTCGGACGGTCTATCATCAGAACCGGCAAGCCCAGCGCCCTTGCGGCATCCAGTTTGGCCCGCGCGCCGGTGCCACCCGCATTCTTGGACACAATCAATTGCGTATGGTGACGTTCCATCAAGGCCCGGTCCTCTTCAACAGAAAACGGGCCCCGCGAAACGATCACATCGCTTTTCGGAAGCGGCAATGCGTCCGGATCGTCTACAAGCCGCAAAAGATAGTGATGCTGAGGTTGGGCTGCGAAGTCATGAAGATGCATGCGGCCAACTGCCAGGAAGACGCGGCGGGCTGGACCGGCCAGAGCTTCAACCGCACCTTCAATATCCGGTACGTGCTGCCAGTTGTCCCCGTCTTGCGCGACCCAAGCAGGTCGCGTCAAAGCGGCCAAGGGCGTTGCGCCCCCCGCACAGGCTTCCACCGCATTCCGGCTCATCTGCGCGGCAAAGGGATGAGTCGCATCGACAACATGGCTGACGCCGTGCTCGTGAATGTACCGCGCCAGTCCCGCTGCACCACCAAACCCGCCCACGCGCATCGGCACGGGTTGCGAGCGCGGGTTATCGACACGTCCAGCGTAGGAATATGTAGCGGGAATGCCTTGATCGGCAACCGATTTTGCCAGAGCATTCGCCTCGGTCGTGCCACCAAGAATCAGGAGGTTGGGCATGTCTGAAACTCCGTGGCTGACTGTATTGGGTTTGGGCGAAGATGGACTGGATGGCCTGTCCCCTGCAAGCCGTCAAGTGCTGGACCGCGCTGAGATTGTCATGGGTCCGACACGCCACCTGTCGTTGATCTCAGACAGCGCGGCGGAACGGATTGAATGGCCGGTCCCATTTGCCGATGGCCTGCCAATTCTGACCGCATTGCGCGGTCGGCAAACCGTTGTGCTGGCCTCGGGTGATCCGTTCTGGTTCGGGGCCGGGTCCGTTATCGCGCGTAATTTCGAAACGAACGAATGGATTGCCCTACCCGGCCAGTCGACCTTTTCGCTTGCTGCTGCGCGGCTTGGTTGGCCGCTTGAAAACACGTTGACCTTCGGGCTACATGCCGCGCCTCTTACGCGCCTTCGCCCTCACTTGGCACCCGGCCTGCGCGCGATTCTCTTGCTGCGCGATGGCAAAGCCGTAGCTGAGCTTGCGACCTATCTGGGCGAAACCGATTTTGCCGATTGCACTCTGCACGTCATGGAAGCGCTCGGTGGCCCCCGTGAACGCGCGCGCAGCGTGTCGCTGACCGAGGCGTTGCTTGGTACATTCGAACATCCGGTTTGTGTCGGTCTTGATGTCGCTGGTACTGGGCGTGCCTTTCCCAAAGCCTCGGGAAAGCCCGATGACATCTTTGAAACCGACGGCCAGATCACCAAGCGCCCCATTCGCGCGCTAACCCTGTCGGCGCTTGCTCCTCAGCGGGGTGAGCATCTGTGGGATATCGGTGGTGGCACCGGTTCGATCAGCATCGAATGGCTGATGTGCGATCCGACGCTAACTGCAACGACTATCGAGCCGCGTGCTGATCGGGCCGAACGCATTCGCCGCAATGCCAATACGTTAGGGCAGGATCGGTTGTGCGTTGTGCACGGTTCTGCACCAGAGTCGTTGGCTGATCTTGACCGACCCGATGTGGTGTTCATCGGTGGAGGTCTGAGTGCGGATCTGCTGAACTGGCTACACGCTAATCTTCAGGCCGGCACGCGGCTGATCGCCAACGCGGTGACATTGGAAAGCGAAGCGTTACTAGCTGAATGGCACGACAAGCTCGGCGGAGACCTGCTGCGCATCGAACTGGCGCAGGCAGCTGCGCTTGGTCCACGGCGAGGCTGGAAATCTGCCTACCCAGTGGTGCAGTGGAGCCTCACGTTATGATCGTCGCGGGGTTAGGTTTCTCATCCTCTGCTACGCTGGCTAGTCTTCGTGCCGCTTTCGAGCTGGCCTCGACAGGAGAAACTGTCGATGCCCTTGCGACTGTTGCGGACAAGGACGGACACGCCGCACTTGCCGCGCTTGCAGAAGCAACTGAGCTGCCGATACATTTCATTCCGGCAAATGATCTTGCCGAACAACGCACACTTACTTGCTCAGCCCGCAGTCGCGCCACATATGGCACCGACAGCGTGGCCGAAGCATCCGCTCTTGCTGCCGCCGGACATGGCGCGCGGCTGATTTCACCCAGACAAATCTCGGACGACCGGCTTGCAACCTGCGCCGTCGCCATCGGAGGACAGACATGACCGTTCATTTCATCGGCGCCGGACCGGGTGCCGCCGACCTGCTAACCCTACGCGGGCGCGATATCATCGCCTCCTGCCCGGTGTGCCTCTATGCTGGCTCATTGGTTCCCGAGGAGATTTTGAGCCACTGCCCCGACGGCGCGAAGATCGTGAACACGGCTCCGATGGATCTGGATCAGATCATGGCCGAGATCGAAACAGCGCACAAAGCCGGGCAAGACGTGGCGCGGCTGCATTCCGGGGACCTGTCTGTCTGGTCGGCGATGGGAGAACAAGTCAGACGTCTGAAAGAAATGGGAATCCCGGTCAGCGTCACGCCCGGTGTCCCGTCTTTTGCCGCCGCAGCTGCTGCTCTGGGAACTGAACTCACCCTTCCGGGACTGGCGCAATCGGTAGTATTGACCCGGACGCCCGGGCGCGCGTCGTCGATGCCTGAAGGTGAAACGCTGAAAAACTTCGCTAAAACAGGTGCCACTCTGGCCATTCACCTGTCGATCGGAAATCTGGACAATGTCATCGCCGACCTGACCCCTGCCTATGGTGCGGACTGCCCGGTCGCCGTTGTCTACCGCGCCAGCTGGCCGGATGAACGGATCATCCGCGCGACGCTGGCGACCTTGAAAGAGGCGCTGGACGACAGCATCTCGCGTACGGCTCTGATCATGGTGGGTCCGGCGCTGGCGGGCGAAGGGTTTGACGAAAGCTGTCTGTATTCAAAAACTTACGACCGTCGCTATCGCCCGCAAAACGCCGACAGCCCTTGGTCGAGCTGGAGTCATGGTGATGACTAACCCTCCGGGAATACTGATTTCCGCACCGTCGTCGGGCACAGGCAAAACTACAGTCATGCTGGGATTGCTTCGGGCTCTGGCCGAGGACGGATTGACCGTGCAGCCGTTCAAAAGCGGGCCGGACTACATCGACCCGGCTTTTCACCGGGCTGCGGCAGGCCGTGCCTCGTTCAATCTGGATAGCTGGGCGATGGGGGAGCCGCTGCTAAGCGCGATCTCTGAGCAGGCGACGGGCGCGGATATTGTGGTGGCCGAAGGCTCAATGGGTTTGTTTGATGGCGTCGCCAAACCCGGAGAGCTGGGGCATGGGTCGAGCGCTGAAACGGCGCTACGCATGGGATGGCCGGTCGTTCTGGTCCTGGATGTCGGAGGACAGGCGCAATCGGCGGCGGCGACCGCGCTTGGCTTTCGGATATATAACCCCGATCTACCTTTTGCCGGGGTGATCCTGAACCGCTGTGCCAGCCCAAGACATGAGCGGCTGACGCGGCTGGGCATGGAAAGGGCTGGATTGCCGGTTCTGGGCGTTCTTCCGCGCCGAGGTGATCTGACTCTGCCCGAAAGACACCTAGGCCTGATCCAGGCGGTTGAGCATCCGGATCTGGAAACGGCAATCGCCGGATATGCCGCATTCCTGCGTGAACATGTCGATCTGGATGCGATCAAACGGGCGGCCTCCTCAGGCCCTGCTGGGCCATCGTCAGCCGCGCTGCCGCGCCCCCCGGCGCAGCGGATCGCACTGGCCCGTGATGCAGCGTTTTCATTTACCTACCCGCATCTGCTGGAAGGGTGGCGCAGCGCCGGTGCAGAAATACTGCCCTTTTCGCCACTGGCAAACGAAGCGCCAGCTGCAGACGCTGAACTGGTCTGGCTACCGGGGGGCTATCCCGAGCTGCACGCAGGAACATTGGCGGCAGCAGATACTTTCTTGACGGGGCTGCGCAAACACGCGGAAACGCGGCCCGTGCATGGTGAATGCGGGGGCTATATGGCATTGGGGGAAGTTCTGGTCGACAAGGAAGGCGCGCCACATCAGATGGCAGGGTTGTTGGGTCTGCAAACCTCATACCAAAAGCGCAAATTCAACCTTGGCTATCGTAGGGCTGAACTTTTGGCGTCGATGCCTGGCTTTGCCAAGGGTACCGCCTTGCGCGGACATGAGTTCCACTATTCCTCGATCATCGAACAACCTGACGCTCCTCTTGCGCGAGTCTTCGATGCCGAGGGGGCCGAAGGCCCTCAGACAGGATCGCGACGTGGCAATGTCACCGGCACATTTTTCCATCTTATTGCAGAGGCCTCGGCATGACCGGTTTTGTCTCTTTCATTGGCTCCGGTCCGGGTGATCCGGAGCTACTAACGCTCAAGGCCGTAGACCGGATGCAGAAGGCCGATGCGGTGCTGTTTGATGATCTCAGCAGCGGCCCGATCCTGACCCATGCGCGTGACGATGCTGATCTGGTTGGTGTTGGCAAACGCGCCGGTCGCCCTTCGCCCAAGCAGGATCACGTCAGCCGATTGTTGGTGGAGTATGCGCAGACCGGTCAGCAGGTGGTACGCCTGAAATCCGGTGATGGAGGATTGTTCGGTCGACTGGAAGAAGAACTGGTCGCGTTGCAGGCAGCCGGCATCAAGTACGAGATCATTCCCGGCATCCCCTCTGCCGTCGCGGCGGCAGCTGCCGCTGGTATTCCTCTGACCCGACGCCTGACTGCACGTCGTGTTCAATTCGTCACCGGGCATGACGTAAGTGGCAAATTGCCGACCGATCTGAACCTTCCCGCCCTGGCTGACGCTACCGCGACGACGGTCGTATTTATGGGCAAGCGCACTTTTCCCTTGCTGGTCGAAGCCCTGAGCGCGCATGGCTTGCCGTTGGACACGCCTGCTTTGATGGCCGAATCTGTTTCAACTCCCGAGCAATCCTTGGAGCGCTCCACAATCGGAGACCTGTCCGACAAGCTGCGATCCGAGGTCGGAACCGCCCCGGCCCTGATCCTGTATGGCCCGCTGGCAGAGTTCGAAGATGTTTGAACTGATCCTGATCGGAATCGGAACGGGTAATCCCGACCACCTGACCTTTCAGGGGGCGAAGGCGATCAGATCAGCGGACCTGATCCTGATTCCGCAAAAAGGAGAGAACAAAGCCGATCTGGCCGGTTTGCGCGAAGACATCATCACGAAGGTCACCGACAAACCTGCGCGGATCGCCTATTTCGACGTTCCCAAACGCCGGGCAGATGACGGTTATCTCCGAGGCGTCGACGAATGGCACGACGCAATTGCCCTGCGCTGGCACGAGGCGATTTCAGCCTACCCGGACGCGCAGAAGGTGGCGTTGCTGATCTGGGGTGATCCGTCGCTGTATGACAGTTCGCTAAGAATTGCAGCGCGGCTGGACCCGCAACCGCGAGTCCAGGTTATGCCGGGAATCACAGCGTTACAGGCGTTGACTGCAGCCCATGCGATCCCGATCAATGATCTGGGCGCGCCCTATGTCGTGACCACAGGCCGTCGCATCCGCGATGATGGATGGCCTGAAACGGCGTCGAAAGTGGCCGTAATGCTGGATGGCGAATGCTCGTTCCAGAGCCTGAAGATGACCGATTATGACATCTGGTGGGGGGCATATGTGGGCATGAAAGAAGAGATTCTGATCAAAGGCCCATTGGCGGATGTGGCGCAAGACATTCTGGATACCCGCACGCAGGCCCGCTCTGATCACGGCTGGATCATGGATATCTATCTGCTGAAGAAACGTGCGGCCTGACGCGCGCACAGGATTGTGAGCCCCGTTTCAGCGCTTTTCTGTCATCAATTCCCCAGTCAACAGGAAGGGAAAGAACATGAGGGCGCTTTGGGCTGCAATCTGCCTGCTGGCGATGCCTGCTTGGGCCGACGGCATCGAACCTCTTACTGGATGGGCGGTTTACTCCAGCGGAAAAAGCTATGAGACCCTCGTGGAAGACACAAAGGCCGCGGTAAAGGAAAACGGCCTGATCGTTGTGACACAAGCTGGGCCGACCAAAGCGGCGGCATCGCGCGGCATCACCATTCCTGGCAATCGCGTGATTGGCGCATTCAACAACGATTTCGCGGTTCGGGTTCTTGAAACCTCGACCAATGCGATGATCGAAGCGCCCATCCGCTTCTACGTGACCGAGAACGAGGACGGCACTGCAACCCTTTCTTACAAGACACCAAGCTTCGTCTTTGCCCCTTACGCAGACGAGGGCGGAGACGCTCTGCGCGAGATTGCCATAGAATTGGACGCAAAGTTTCAGGCCGTAGCGGAAAAAGCCGTCAAATAGTCACACTGACGTGAACCTGCTTGCGTCCGGACGCGTCCTCCGCAATCTGCTGGCAGATAACTTTGTCGGAGCTTGATTAATGCAGGACCTGTCTCCCCGCGCTGCGGATTTGTTGGCACAACGCCTTTTCGAGGCCGGATGCCGCCATGCGTTCGGAATGCCCGGCGGCGAGGTTCTGACATTGGTGGATGCGCTGGAAAGCGCGGGCATTGCTTTCCACCTTGCAAAACACGAAAACTCTGCAGGTTTCATGGCCGAAGCGGTCCACCATCGCGATGGTGCACCTGCAATCCTCGTGGCCACACTCGGGCCCGGAGCGATGAACGGGATCAATGTTGTCGCCAACGCCCTGCAGGATCGGGTGCCGATGATCGTGCTGACCGGATGTGTCGACGCGGATGAGGCGTTGACCTACACCCATCAGGTGATGGATCACGCGCAAGTCTATCGCTCGATCACCAAAGGCAGCTTCATGCTGACGGCCGACGGGGCCGATATCATCGCCGACAAGGCGGTATCGCTTGCCAACCAAGCGCGCCCCGGCCCGGTACACATCGATGTGCCTATCTCGGTGGCCGATACGCGCGTATCAGGGGTTAAACGTCGTCGACTGGCAAAAGTTGCTCCTGTCGCGCCTGGCGCGGAATGTCTGGAAAAGGCCCGCCGCTGGGTGGCCGAGGCTGAGCGACCTTTGGCGATAATCGGTCTTGATGTTCTTTACGACGACTCGCGCTGTGTGGTGCGAGCATTTCTAGAGCATTTCAACATTCCCTTTCTCACCACCTACAAGGCCAAGGGGGTGGTGCCCGAGGATCATCCACTCTGCCTGGGCGGGGCGGGTTTATCTCCGCTGGCCGATAAGCACCTGGTCCCGCTGGTGGAACAGGCTGATCTGGTGCTGTGTTTGGGATATGACCCTATCGAGATGCGCCCCGGCTGGCGCGAGATCTGGGACCCAGAAACCAAGCGCGTGATCGACATATCAGCCGTGGTGAACGATCATTACATGCATCAGGCTGGGCTAAATCTGGTCGCCGACACCGGCGCAACGCTTGAGGCCATTGCCAAGGGCAACCCTGCCGGCAAGACTTGGCCGAATGGCGAGCCCGAACAGGTCAAGGCTGCGCTGGCGAATGCTTTTCCGACAGATGAAGACTGGGGACCGGCGGCGATCATCGCAGAAACTCGTGCCGTTCTGCCACCTGAGACCCTCGCCACGGCCGACAGCGGCGCGCATCGCATTCTGCTCAGTCAGATGTGGGAGTGTTCGGAGGCACGAGGGTTGATCCAGTCCTCGGCGCTCTGCACGATGGGGTGTGCCGTTCCGATGGCGATCGGTCTGAAATTGGCCGAACCGGATCGCCCCGTGATCAGCTTTTCAGGCGATGCCGGGTTTCTGATGGTTGCCGGAGAGCTGTCGACTGCCGCCGAATTGGGTGGCAACCCAATCTTTCTGGTCTTTGTCGATGCCAGCCTTGCGCTGATCGAGCTGAAACAACGCCAGCGTCAGATGGGCAATCGCGGAGTGGATTTTGACCGCCATGACTTTGCCGCTTTAGGCCGCGCACTCGGCGGTTATGGTCGCACAGTTCGTAGCCGCGATGATTTGCGGGCTGCATTGGATCAGGCGTTGAAAGCAGACAAGTTCACTGTCATTGCTGCGGAAATTGACCGTGGAGGATATGATGGCCGCATCTGAAGGACCGCTGAAAGGCGTCAAGGTACTGGACCTGTCTCGCATTCTGGCAGGACCCACTTGTACGCAGTTGTTGGGCGACCTTGGCGCTACCGTCATCAAAATCGAAAACCCGGCGACCGGTGGTGATGATACGCGACAATGGGGCCCTCCTTACGCCGAGGATGCGGATGGTAACCGCTCGGACCTGAGCGCATATTTCATGTCCTCCAACCGCAACAAGAAATCGGTCGCATTGGATATCGCAACACCCGAAGGACAGGCAGAAGTCCGACGCCTAGCCTCGCACGCTGATATACTGATCGAGAATTTCAAGCCCGGTGGACTGGCGAAATACGGGCTCGACTACGCAACCTTGTCCAATGAGTTTCCCGACCTCGTCTATTGTTCAATCTCAGGCTACGGGCAGACAGGCCCAAACTCATCGAAGCCCGGATATGATCTAATGGCGCAAGGATATGGCGGGATCATGTCTCTGACCGGAGACGCCGAAGGCGCGCCGATGAAAGTAGGCGTCGGAATTGCTGACGTGATGTGTGGTATGTATGCCTGCGTTGGTATTCTGGCTGCGCTGCGTCATCGCGACATGACTGGCGAGGGTCAGCAGATCGATCTGGCGCTGGTGGATGCTCAGATCGCTTGGCTGATAAATGAGGGCGTGAATTATCTGACCTCGGGCGAAGTGCCTCAGCGGCGCGGCAACGGGCATCCCAATATTGTGCCTTACGAGGTCTATCAGACGGCGGATGGGCACGTGATTCTGGCCGTTGGAAATGACAGTCAGTTCAAAAGATTTTGCGGCTTCATCGAAAAGCCAGAGCTAGCCGAAGATCCCCGATTTGCCACCAACCCGGCCCGTCTTGAAAATAGGGATGCGCTGAATGCGATCCTGCGCCCGGCAGTTCAGGCGCTGGATACAGGCAGCGTCATCGCGGGGCTTGAAGACCTGAAAGTCCCTGTTGGCCCGGTGCGGACGCTCGATCAGGTTTTTGACTCGGATCAGGTCGCTGCCCGCCAGATGCAGATCTCGATGCAAGCTGAGCCTGGCGAGGTGCAACTGATCGGGAATCCCCTGAACCTGTCACGCACGCCTGTAACATATCGCAGCGCACCACCAGTCTGTGGGGCTGACACACAGGCTGTTCTGAACGCGGAAAACCCCTTCGAAGATTGAAACACTCTGCCCGTTTAGGCGGCAAGTTGCTGAAACATGCCCTTGAATCGGCGGTTTTTTTCGCGTTTCTCACACACGGGATTTCACCAATTCGAGAGCAGGGTCGATACTGTTACGACCCGGCTGCACACTCTGTTACATCGAACAGTGTAGAACGTCGCAATCAGATTGGACCCGAGTATGAAACAAGACGTCTTTGGACAGATGAACACCCTGAACCAGCCCGCAAGCGTCGAGGCATGGGATGGTGTTCTCCTTGGGTTCATGGCGCATGCCGCTGTAACACCGCAACATCTGGGCAAGGTGCTGGAGCTTGAGCCGGACTTTGCGCTGGGCCATGCGGTCAAAGGGTTGTTCATGGTTCTGCTGGGCCGGCGCGAGATGATCGCGGTCGCTGCCGAAGCGCTGAGTGCCGCGAATGCAGCGATGGAGCGTCAGCCAGTTTCAGCCCGGGAAAGGCTATATGTCGAGGCGCTTGGTTTGTATATGGCCGACCTTCCATCACAGGCCGTTCAGAAATTTGAAGAGATTCTGCGAGCGCACCCAACTGATACTCTGGCCATGAAGCTCAGCCATGCGACGCGTTTCGTTCTGGGCGATGCGGCGGGGATGCGTCGGTCGATCGAACGGGTGATGCCAGCGTATGAACCCGACCACGCCGGACGTGGATACTTGCTGGGGTGCCACTCGTTCGCGCTGGAGGAAACCGGCGCCTACGAGAAAGCCGAGATCGCCGGTCGTCAGGCCTTGTGGATGGTTTCGGACGACGCCTGGGGATTGCACGCTGTGGCGCACGTGCACGAGATGACGGGCAACGCGCAGCTGGGACTGGACTGGCTCGCGGGACGCGAGGACGCTTGGGCGCATTGCAACAATTTCCGCTATCATGTCTGGTGGCACAAGGCGCTGATGCATCTGGATTTGGGGCAAGTCGATCAAGTTATGGCGCTTTACGATCATCACATCCGCCAGGACAAAACCGACGACTATCGCGATATCTCGAATGCAACCTCGCTGCTGTCCCGGCTAGAGCTTGAGGGCGTTGATGTTGGCAACCGCTGGGAAGAACTGGCCGATCTCAGCGCAGCACGAACCGAAGACGGATGCTTGATCTTCGCCGATCTTCACTACTTGCTGGCATTGACCGGGGACAAACGTTCGGAGGCTACGGCAAATATGCTGCAGCGTATTCAAAATGACGCCCAGCGCAATCAGGGTGACACGCCGATCCGCATGTCCGACCCGGGCATTGCCGCCGCCAAGGGGCTTGAGGCCTTTGGAGAGGGCCTTTACGGCCAAGCCTTTGATTTTCTTTCAAATGCCCGGGGTGGGATGCAACTGGCGGGTGGCAGCCACGCCCAACGTGATGTATTCGAGCGCATCACCATTGATTCCGGCCTGCGCGCTGGCCGCTTGGATGCTGTCGAGCGCATCCTGGACGACCGCCGCGCCAAACGTGCCGGGGGAGAGGACAATTACGCCCTCGCCCGCCGAGAATTGATCGAGGCCGCACGCGACAGCGGCGACGCACAAAGCGTCCCCGCCGAATAACAACAATAAAAGACCAAGAAGGACAGAAACCGTATGGCGACCGCATCGCCCGCTTCTGATTTTGCTCCGGTGGCGTCTCAGGTCGCCGCCCCCGCCGCTACGCGCGATCCGCGGTTGGATTTCTATCGCGGCATCGCGATGTTCATCATCCTGATTGCCCATATTCCGAACGATCCGTGGGCCAAATGGATACCTGCCCGCTTTGGCTTTTCGGACGCAACCGAGATCTTCGTATTCTGTTCAGGCATGGCTTCGGCAATTGCTTTTGGGGGGGCGTTCATGCGCAAAGGCTGGTGGATGGGCACCGCACGCGTGAGCTTTCGCATCTGGCAGGTCTACTGGGCGCATATCTGCCTGTTCTTCTTTGTCGCGATGACAATGGCGGCCCTGAACCAGAGTGGGCTGTTCGAGAAAAACTATATCTCCTCTCTCAATCTACAGCATTTCTTCAACGATCCGGCGTCACAGATCGTCGGACTGTTCACCCTGACCTATGTGCCGAACTACTTCGATATTCTACCGATGTATCTGGTGGTACTGGCGATGATGCCCCTGTTTATGGGGCTATATCGTATCGGATTCTGGGCGGTCGCCATGGCCTCGGTCACGATTTGGCTCGTTGCACAATTCGACTACCTTGACCTGCCGGCCGAGCCCTGGTCAGAGCGCCAGTGGTTCTTCAACCCATTCGGGTGGCAATTGCTGTTCTTCACCGGCTTTGCGTTCATGCGAGGTTGGATTCCAGCGCCGCCGGTGTCGAAAACTCTGATCTGGGCGGCAGCATTGTTTTTGATCTTCTCGATGCCGTTCGGCTCGTGGAAGGTATTCACTTGGATCAATGCAGCAGCCCCTGATCTGGCTGATGAGATTCGCAAGGTCTGGCCAGTGACCAAAGAATTTCGCGACAAGACCGACTTTGGTCTATTCCGATATCTGCATTTTCTGTCGCTTGCCTATCTGGGTTGGGTTATCGCCGGTGAGCATGGCCGTCGCCTGATAGCGACCGGTCATGGGGCAGCCGCAAAGGTCTGGCAGTTCCTGCTGACCATCATCACCAAAGTGGGTCAGCAATCGCTCGCGGTGTTCGTATTTTCTATGGCAGCAGCACGACTTATCGGCGTCGGACTGGACCTGAGTGGGCGGGATGTTGCCAGTGTGTTCATCGCCAACATGATTGGCTTTGCCATGATCATCGGCGTGGCTTATCTGGCCGCCTGGTTCAAGTCACAACCTTGGAAATCAAAGAAATGAACTTTACACGTCGCGCTTTTCTCGCCTCATCAACCGCTCTGGCCTTCGCCCCAGCGGCATATGCCACAGGTGGAGAGACCCCGTTCAGCCGAGACGACGTCATCGCAATGGCCCGCGACCTGGCCAGCCGTGATCATGCCGAGCGTGAGATGGTTCCGCAGGAGTGGCAGGACCTGACGTATCAGCAATACCGTTCAATCCGGTTCCGGCTGGATCGCGCGCTGTGGTATGAGACCGAGACGCCCTTCAACGTCGATTTTTTCACGCCGGGCCTGTATTTTCCACGCACAGTGAAAGTATCGACCGTCGAGGACGGTATGACCAAGCCGGTCGCCTTTGATCTGGCCATGTTCGATAAGTCTGAAGACGTACCTGAGCTGCCCATTGACGACACGCTGGGCTTTTCAGGTCTACGCCTGCGTACTGAGATGCACCGCCCTGGCGAGACAGACGAGTTCTGCGTTTGGCAAGGGGCCAGCTATTTCCGCGCCATCGGTTTGCACGAAGTCTATGGCCTTTCGGCCAGAGGGCTCGCCTTGAAGACCGGCGATCCAGATGGCGAGGAATTTCCCGAATTCATTCGTTTCTGGTTGGAGCGTCCAAAACCGGATCAACGTAACATGGTCGTTCATGCGCTCATGGACAGCCCCAGCGTTACAGGGGCCTACCGCTTCCACGTTACCGCCGGTTCAGATTGCGTGATGGATATTGAAGCCACCCTGTTCCCACGTACCGAACTGCCCCATGTCGGCATCGCGCCCGGCACATCTATGTTCCTGTTCGATCAAACCAATCACAGCCGTTTCGATGATTTTCGCCCCGCAGTGCACGACAGTGACGGGTTGATGATCCGCAACGGCGCAGGAGAGGTTCTGTGGCGCCCGCTTGCGAACCCGACTCGCCTGCAGATCTCGTCTTTTGTCGACACAAACCCCCGCGGCTTTGGTCTGATGCAACGCAAGCGCAAGTTCTCGGACTATGCGGATCTTGAAGCCAATTATCACAAACGCCCAAGCTTGTGGGTCGAACCCAGCGAAGACTGGGGTAAAGGCACCGTCACGCTTGTCGAAATCCCAGCGGATCAGGAGATTTATGACAACATCGTCGCCTATTGGCGCCCGATGGAACCCTACGCCGCAGGCAGCCAGATTGATCTGTCCTATCGCCTGACCTGGGGCGAGGAACCGCAGCACACCCCTATGGCCCGCGTGATCAACACCGCGATGGGCGACAACACGTTCGGCGAGGGCCGTTTGGCTGTGATTGATTTCGAAGCCAGTGAGCTGCTTGACGATCCCGAGGCCATCACGGTGTTTGTCGACTCGCCCCATGCCGAAACTTCAGAAGGCGTTCTGCAGCGTAACCCAGACACGGGCGGGTTGCGGCTGGCGTTCTCATTCGAACCAGGCGAACGCAACCACGTGGAACTGCGCGCGCAGTTGCTGAAAGACAAACAACCAGCCTCTGAAGTCTGGCTTTACCGTTGGACCATATGAACCGCGATCTTCATATCATGCCGCCCGAGGCCCCTCTAGCGATGCCAGCCCAGAACTTTGCGCAGGGATTCCGCGATGCGCAGGTACCTGCCGGGGGTCGAAATCCCTCTGTCGGGTTTTGGCGCGCGCTGGTCTTCTCACCTGCCATGGCGGCGGCTTTGGGTCTGCTCTGGGTCATGTCCGACTGGTTCAGCGCCGAAGGGATCAATCTGGTCGAAGGTATCCTGCTGACGCTAATCTCGTTCAATTTCTTCTGGATTTCCTTCACGGTCTGCACCGTACTGCTGGGCATGGTCTCGCTGTCCCGGCAAGAGCAGCCAAAGCGTGAAGGACGCTCGCAACCGTTGCGCGTGGCGCTGTTGACGCCTGTCTATAACGAAGTGCCGTGGAACGTGCTGGGGAACGCCCGTACGATGCTGGAAGACCTGCAGAAACGCGGTGGTCAGCACCACTATGCCATGTTCATTTTATCCGACACGCGCGACCCCGAGATCGCCGCGCAGGAACAGGCCAGCGTTGAGGCGTTGCGGACCACGCTGGCACCGGGGCTTGAACTCTATTACCGCCGCCGCCCCCAGAATACGGATCGCAAGGTCGGTAATATTGCCGATTGGGTCAGCCGCTGGGGCGCGGACTGGGATGCGATGTTGGTGCTGGATGCCGACAGCCTGATGACGGGTCGCGCGATCTCGCGCCTGACCGATGCTTTGGCCCGCGATCCCGGCGCAGGCCTGATCCAAAGCTATCCGCAGCTGATTGGCGCGCAATCGGTCTTTGCCCGGATGCAGCAGTTTGCCAACGGCGTCTATGGTATCGCCTTTGCCGAAGGCCTCGCGCGCTGGTGCGGGCAAGAAGGCAATTATTGGGGCCACAACGCCATCATTCGCACCTGTGCATTTGCTTCTAGCGCAGGTCTGCCCAAGTTGCGGTCGCTCAACGGACAAGACAAGCTGATCATGAGCCACGATTTCGTCGAGGCCGGATTGCTGCGCCGCGCAGGATGGGCCGTGCGCTTTCTGCCGCGCATACGCGGATCATATGAGGAAACGCCCCCCACCCTCATTGACCACGCAATGCGCGATCGCCGCTGGTGTCAGGGCAACCTGCAGCACCTGAAACTGCTGGGTTCGACCGGCTTCCGCGCAGTCTCGCGGTTCCATATGTTCCACGGTGCGGTCGGATATCTGATGTCGCCGCTATGGTTCGCACTTTTGGTGATGTGGGCCTTGATCGGTCAGGGCAAGGACGCCTCGGTCCTGCATTACTTCAGCCCGGACAATCCGCTGTTCCCGCAATGGCCAGAAATGTCCGAAACACGCCATGTGCTGATCATTCTGGTGATGTATGCGATGCTATTGGCGCCCAAGGTTTTGGGCGTCGCTGCCCTGCCCCTCAGCGGTGTGCGATATTCCGATTTCGGCGGAACGCGAAAATTCTTCACTTCATTTCTGTCCGAAGTCATCCTGTCGATCCTCTATGCCCCTATACTTATGGTGCAGCAGATGATTGCAGTGTTCCGCACCGCGTTGGGCATTCAAAAGGGCTGGTCCCCGCAAGCGCGCGATGGTGGCAGCTACGGGCTGCGCACGCTGATCCTGTGCCACAGCCTTGAGACTATCATCGGCGGCGCGCTTAGCGTTGGCATCCTCGCCGGTCTGGTCTCGGTCTGGCTGGCACCGATTGCGATCAGCCTGGCACTGGCGATCCCATTGTCTGCGCTCAGCGGCGTATCGGCAGGCACCGCGCGCCGTATGGTTGGTATGCGCGAAGATGTCAGTGAGCCTGCAATTACACGCTCGGCCCGGCGCTATCGTGATGAGTTGAAGCGATTGATCGAAGGCAAGGGCGTGATCACACCGGCGGAATGATCACCCGCCGGGCAGGCCCTCGTACCAGTCTACCATCATATCAGCCCAGCCGTTTGGCACCGTATGGCCGCCCGGGAACAGAGCAAATTCCAAGGCGCTACCTTCGGCACACCCCATCCAGTTGCGACGCATGAACTGGCCTGTGGTAGAAAACCCGCTGGGCTTGGTATCGGCACACTCATTGGCGACCCGCCAGATTTCCAATCCTGCAAAGATATCGCCCTGGTGGAAACGGCCTCCGCCCAAAAGGCGGCCCTCCAGCGGCACCACATTGTCCGTCCAACCATGGGTGTGGAACATGCGTACCGGACCATCACAGCTTTCGGGATGTGGCCGCCAGAACCCGCCTGAAACCGGGACATAAGCAGAAAATGAATCCGGCGCAGCGCAGGCGAGGTAATAAACCATGAACGCGCCAGCCGAGAAGCCGCCCAGCACCACGCGATCCGGGTCGATATCAAACCGGTCGGCGGCGTCCTGCACTACTTCACGAAGAAACGCGGGTTCATCCCGACCTTCCCAACCGGGAAAGAAGTTCCAGCTTTTTCGGCCGTTTCTCTCGGACCCTTCCGGTGCCATCACCGCGTAGCCGCGCGCCAGCAACGGCTCGACCATGGATCGATTCTTGAGCGTACCGGTGGCGCTGCCGCCATAGCCGTGCAGGAACACAACCAGCGGAGGGTTCTCCGCTTTCGGCAGTTCGATGTGATATCCGCCTGATGCGGTTTCGCACATCCCCTCGGTATCGCCACAAGCCGCAAGGCCTGGTTGCCCGGCAAAAACAAAGCACGCGGCCAACCAGTGTCTGACACTCATCCCGTTTCCTCTTCATAAGCGTTGACAGGCAACCCAGCCCGCACCCAACCGGGTCCGGCCGCCGAACCCAGCATGCCCTCGGGCACGTCGATGATATTGGTAAATCCAGCCTCGGTCAGTCGATTGCTTAATCGGGCCGAGCGCACCCCGCGTGCACAGATCAGTGCGACAGGTGTAGATCGGTCCCCCCCGAGCAGATGGTCCAAGGCCTGCACGAAATCCTCACGGCGCATGTCGAGCGGATGGGCCGCTTCGGCGACCCCGGTCGCCCGCCATTCGCGTGGGGTTCGGATATCGATAAGATGGATCGCGCCGTCGAGAGCCTGTTGATGGGCTGTGGCCGCCGCAATCTGACCACCAGCATAGGCCTGCGGGATCAGCCGGTATTCGCGGATTGCGAAACCCGCTGCAATGGCGGCCCCTCCGCCCAATAGGACCCATCTGCGGGTTCGGCGTTTCCCTTCTGCCATGCGGCACTCTCCTGCATTGTCAGATCGGTATTATCATATGGCAATTCGCGACGCTTTCAGGAAATCCAACCCTCAGATCAAGTTCGCGTCATAGTTACACAGGTAGATCACGTCCAATATGTGCGCTTTAGGACCTTTCGGAACCTTGCAATTTCCGGACAGTCAATAAATTATCCCTAGTAATTCAGTCATATTGACCGCACAGACCGGAGTATCGCACTTGTCCCTATTCCTTATCGCGGCCCTTCCCTTCCTCGGAGCTGTCTTTCCGGCCCTCCTGATCCGGGCAGGACGAAACGCAGCAGCATCAGCGGCTGGGTTGACCACCTTCCTCGCGTTGATGGGATTGCTGATCCACATTCCCAGCGTCATGCGCGGTGATGTTGTGACCGCGCGGTTCGACTGGATACCCGGGCTTGGACTAAACGCGAACTTCATGCTGGACGGCCTGGGTTTTTTGTTCGCCCTGCTGATCCTGGGCATCGGTCTTCTGATCATCCTCTACGCACGATTCTACTTGTCGCGCGAGGATCCGATGGGGCAGTTCTATACCTATCTGCTGCTGTTTCAGGGCGCGATGGTGGGAATTGTTCTGTCCGACAATATCCTGCTTCTGCTAATATTCTGGGAACTTACGTCGCTCAGTTCATTCTTGCTGATTGGTTACTGGAAGCACTTGCCCGAGGGTCGTCAAGGCGCGCGTATGGCTTTGGCCGTGACCGGTTCGGGCGGGCTGGCGATGATCGCAGGGATGCTTATCCTCGGCAATATCGTGGGATCTTATGACCTGAGTGTCATTCTGCAGAACAAAGAGCTGATCCAGTCCTCGCCGTACTACCTTCCTGCGCTGATCCTGATCTTGCTTGGCTGTTTCACCAAATCGGCGCAATTCCCGTTCCATTTCTGGCTGCCGCACGCGATGGCGGCTCCGACGCCAGTGTCGGCCTATCTGCACTCGGCCACAATGGTGAAGGCAGGCCTGTTCCTGATGGCCCGGATGTGGCCGGTTCTGGCGGGTACGGATGCGTGGTTCTACATCGTCGCCACTACCGGTTTGATCACCATGCTGCTGGGTGCCGTGATTGCGCTGTTCAAGGATGACCTAAAGGCGCTGTTGGCGTTTTCGACGGTGTCCCATCTGGGTCTCGTGACGATGCTACTGGGCTTTGGCACGACGATCGCTGCTGTTGCAGCCGTCTTCCACATCATCAACCACGCGACGTTCAAGGCGGCCTTGTTCATGACCGCCGGGATCGTGGACCACGAGACCGGCACACGCGATGTCAAACGGCTGGGTGGTTTGCGGCATCTGATGCCGATCACGTTTACTATCGGCACCATCGCTGCCCTGTCGATGGCCGGTCTGCCACCGCTGAATGGCTTCCTCTCGAAAGAGATGATGCTGGAAGAGACGGTCCACACGACTTGGCTGAACTCGCCTTACTTGGTACCCGGCTTGGCGCTTTTGGCTGCGCTATTTTCAGCGGCCTACTCCTTTCGCTTTGTCAGCCATGTCTTCCTTGGGCCCGAGCGGGACGATTACCCCGCGCATCCGCATGACCCGCCTGTCGGTCTTTGGTTGGCGCCGGCGTTCCTTGTGGTGCTGGTTGTCCTGATCGGTCTTTATTCCGCAGCCATTGTTGGCCCGCTTGTCGCGGTTGTCTCCAGCGCGGTGATCGGGGGCGAGAAGCTGCCTTATTACTCGCTGAAACTGTGGCACGGCTTTACACCTGCGCTTTACATGTCGGTGGTCGCGACGCTGGGAGGCCTGTTCCTGCTGTCGTTGCACAAACGCGGCGACCAGATATGGAACACCCTGCCCCGGCCCGAGGCAAAGGTGATCTTCGAGGCAATCATCGACGCGCTGACCCGTCTCAGCCGCTGGATTACGGACGAGCTGCATAATGGTGTGCTCAGCCGGTATGCGATCATCTTCGTGGCTTTTGTCGTTGGGCTTGGCTACTACGCCTACACCACCGGCACCATTGGCGTTGAAACACGCGTACCGCTTGAGGCTCAGGTCATCCCGATCATCGGCTGGATCTGTCTGGTGGGTGCGACGCTGGCGATCATGTGGTTCCACCGCAACCGTCTGCTGTCACTGGTGTTGATCGGGGTGGTTGGCCTGATCGTTTCGATGGCATTCAACTACCTTTCTGCCCCCGATCTGGCGCTGACACAGATTTCGGTCGAAGTGGTGACGATGATCCTGCTGTTGTTGTCGCTGAACTTTCTGCCGACCGACACACCCTGGGACAGCAGCGCGGCACGGCGTTGGCGTGATGCGGCAATTTCGGTGGTTGCCGGGATCGGCTCAGGCGCTTTGATCTATGCGCTGATGATGCGGGATTTTGCTTTCCCAACGATCTCGGAATTCCATCTGGCCAATTCGTACAAAGGTGGCGGTGGCACCAACGTCGTGAACGTGATCCTCGTCGACTTCCGGGGTTTTGATACCTTTGGCGAGATCATCGTGCTGGGCATCGCAGCCCTGATCATCTACGCCCTGACCGAAGCAGTGCTGAGCACCAATGTGCGCAGTTACCTGCTGAACCGCAAACCACATTGGCCGCAGTCGGGTGACTCTCACCCATTGATGATGGTGGTCGTCACCCGCGTGATGATGCCCATCGCATTGATGGTCGGGGCCTATATCTTCTTCCGAGGCCACAACCAGCCCGGCGGCGGCTTCATCGCAGGCCTCATCGTCGCGATCGCCTTCCTGATGCAGTACATGGCCAGCGGCTATACCTGGGCGATTGAACGGCAGAGATTCTATTATCACGGCACCATCGGCTGGGGCGTATTGATCGCTGCTGCCACCGGTTTGGGCGCATGGTTCAATGAACGCCCATTCCTGACCAGCGATTTCGGCTATATCCACTGGCCCCCGCTAGAAGAATTCGAATGGGCAACCGCGATTCTGTTCGATACCGGCGTCTTCCTTGCGGTACTGGGCGCTGTGATGCTGGCGCTCGACAGCCTGTCGCGCTTCGCCTGGCAACCGGGCATGGCTCAAGAATTCCCGATGGATATCAACCCACTGCGGGACAGCCCTCAGGATGAAGATAACGAGAAGGAGCAGGCCTGATGGAAGCGCTCGTAGCCTCTGCCGTAGGCGTCATGACCGCAGCCGGGATTTTCCTGATCCTGCGTCGTCGTACATTCCCGGTCATTCTGGGCCTGTCGCTGATCACCTATGCGGTGAACGTGTTCTTGTTCGCCACCGGGCGGCTGGCGCTGAACGCACCTGCAGTTCTGAACAAATATGAAGATGTCCCCTATACCGACCCGCTACCGCAGGCGCTGGTGCTGACGGCCATCGTGATCTCATTCGGGATGACGGCGGTGATCGTGATGATTTCGTTGTCCGCCTATCTGTCCTCGAAGGATGACCATATCGATATGAGCGCAAGCGATAGCGTGGACGCTCCGGGAGAAGACGCATGAACCATTGGATCGTCGCGCCGATCGTCCTGCCCGCGATCCTGGCCCCGTTTATCATTATGGTGTTGCGATATCATTTGGACCTTCAACGCATCTTCTCGGTCGCCGGCGTCGTGGGATTGCTGGGTATCGCCTTGACCATTACCGCCCAGGCATCGGGTGGCGAGGTTCAGGTCTATGAGCTCGGCAACTGGCCCGCACCGTTCGGCATCGTAATGGTGTTGGACAAACTTTCGGCCATGATGGTGTTGTTGACGGCCCTGCTGGCCCTGCCGGTTGTCCTTTATGCCATCGGCTCTGGCTGGGATGAGAGAGGCAAACACTTCCATGCTCTACTCCATTTTCAGCTAATGGGTGTCTGCGGTGCTTTTCTGACCGGCGACGCCTTCAACCTCTTTGTGTTTTTCGAGGTCCTGCTGATTGCCTCTTACGGCCTCATGACGCATGCAGGTGGCGCAGTGCGGTTGAAGGCCGGTGTTCAGTACGTCGCCTATAACCTGCTCGGCTCGACCTTGTTCCTGTTTGCCTTGGGCACGATCTATGCTGTGACCGGAACGCTCAACATGGCTGATCTGGCCGTTCGCGTGGCCGATATCCCACCCGAAGACACCGCCTTGCTGCGGGTTGGAGCAGTCTTGCTATTACTGGTTTTCTGTATCAAGGCCGCAGTGTTGCCACTGCATTTCTGGCTTCCTGCAAGCTACGCAAATGCGCCACTGCCCGTTGCGGCGCTGTTCGCGATCATGACCAAAGTCGGTGCTTATTCGATCCTGCGGGTCTATACGCTGGTCTTTGGGCCCAATGTAGCCGCAACCGAAGGGCTAGTCGGTAGTTGGCTACAACCTGCAGCGCTGCTGACATTGGCCGTTGGCGCTATTGGCATTCTGGGCTCGCAACATATCGCGCGAATGGTGGCCTTTTGCGCCATCGCATCGATGGGCACATTGCTGATTGCGATCTCGTTGTTTAGCGAGGCCGCGACGGCGGCAGCGCTCTACTATATCTTCCATTCGACTCTGGCGACGGCCCTGCTGTTCCTTGTCGCGGACATGGTAATGGAGCGCCGTGGCGGAGCCATAGCCCCTTCGAGGCCGATGCCGCAATCCGGTCTGATCTCAGCCCTGTTCTTTGTCGGCGCCATCGCGATGGCTGGCATGCCGCCACTATCGGGCTTTGTGGGCAAGCTGCTGGTACTGGACGCCTCACGTGGCGCGCCCGATGCAAATGCGGTCTGGGCCGTGATCTTGATCGGGTCGTTCGTCACAATCGTGGGTCTGGCCCGCGCGGGAACGCTGATCTTCTGGAAAAGTCACGACGCCCAACATAATGTGACGCCTGAGCCAACCGACGAAGACAGCCTACCAACCGCGCCCGAGCCCTATCCGGGCCTCGCCTTTACTTCGGTGTTCGGGGCGGTTCTGGGACTTGTGCTGCTGACACTGTTTGCAGGTCCGGCGCTGCAATATGCCAGCAACACGGCCGTGCAACTGTTCGCGCCGGAAGATTACATTTCGGCCGTGCTGGGAGGGGAAGAATGATGAAGCTTCTGCACCGTATATTTCCGCATCCCCATCTGACCGCACTACTTACACTGGTGTGGGTGTTTCTGGCAAACACCGGGTCTTTGAACTCGGTGGTCTTTGGCCTGCTACTGGGCATCATCATTCCGTTTATCACTCAGCCCTATTGGCCGGATCGCCCGAAACTGCGCAATTGGCCGATGGTGGCGGAATACATGTTGGTTGTCTTATGGGATATCGTGATGGCCAATATCGCGGTGGCCCGGATCATCCTGTTCAAGCGCGATGCAGACCGCCAGCCAAGCTTTGTCAGCGTCCCGCTGGAACTGCGCACGCCCGAGGCCATCACAGTTCTGGCCGGAACCATCACCATGACCCCTGGCACCGTCAGTTGCGATTTGTCCGCACAAGGGCACTACCTGCTGGTTCATTGTCTGGATGCACCGAACCCCGAAGAGGTGCGCGACCAGATCAAACAACGCTATGAGCGCCGCCTGAAGGAGATTTTCGAATGATCACCTATGCGATCTACTTTGCTTTTGCCTGCTTCGGCGCTGCGATCATGATGTGCTTGTGGCGTATCATTACAGCCGACGGTGTCAGTACCCGTGTTCTGGCCCTAGATACAATGGTGATCAACACCATCGCTCTGCTTATCCTTTACGGCTTGAGTATCGAGACCGAAATCTTCTTTGAATCCGCCATGATCATCGCCATGCTCGGCTTTGTCTCAACCGTGGCTTATGCGCGCTTTATGCTGCGTGGCAATATCATCGAATGAGCGTGGCATGACCTTTATCTTCGAACTGCTCATCGCATTCTTCCTGATCGTATCGGGCATTTTCGGCTTTGTCGGATCATTCGGCATGATCAAGCTGAAAGACCCCATGTCCCGCCTACACGCACCCACCAAGGCAACTACGCTGGGCGTGGGCGGCGTCCTGCTAGCCTCGATCGCGCATTCGGTTTTGCTTGAGGGCAAACTGTCGATGCACGAGTTGTTGATCACGCTCTTTCTGTTCCTGACGGCTCCGATCACGGCCCTTTTCATTGCCAAATGGCACATTCATCGCCATGAAAAGCCCAGCGATCTGCCAGACGCAGGCGAGGATGAGCTTTGGGCCACCCACGCGGTCGAACAGGTCGAGGACGTCCCGGACCACAGTACGAACTGAGACCCATGCACACACCTCTGCTGCCCCTAACCCGCGATCTGGTTCTGATAGGCGGAGGACACACGCACGCGCTGCTACTGCGGAAATGGGGCATGAAACCGCTGTCCGGCGCGCGGGTTACGGTGATAAACCCCGGTCCCACCGCACCCTATTCGGGCATGTTGCCAGGATTTGTCGCGGGTCACTATCAGCGGTGGGAGCTTGATATTGATTTGGTGCGTCTGGCCCGCTTTGCCGGTGCGCGGGTGATACTGGGCGCAGTTGAAGGTATCGACCCGGACACACGCCAAATCCATGTGCCCGGACGCCCGCCGGTGGCGTTTGATGTGGCCTCGGTCAATGTCGGGATCACCTCGGATATGCCAGCATTGCCGGGATTCGCCGAGCATGCCGTTCCGGCCAAGCCGCTCGGCCTCTTCGCCGCGCAATGGCAAAGCTATCTTTCAGGGACGGGCCGCACCTCAGTCGCGGTAATCGGCGGTGGCGTTGCGGGAGTAGAGCTAGTCATGGCGATGGCCCATGCACTGCGTTCCAAAGGACGTGAAGCGCAGGTTACTTTGATCGACAGTGCAACAGCCCTGACAGCGACTGTCCCGAAGGCATCCGCCACCATCCGGCAGGCGATGGCGCACCTGGGGATCGAAGTTCTGGAAAACACATCAATCCAGAAGATTTCTGCGGGCGAAATCGAGCTAACGGACGGTCGCCAGATACCAGCCGATTTCATCACCGGTGCTGCAGGCGCGCGGCCCTATGAGTGGATATCCAATACCGGCCTCGCGCTGCATGACGGTTTCATCAAGGTTAACGCGTCCCTGCAATCCAGTGATCCGGCGATTTTCGCCGCCGGGGATTGTGCCCATCTGTCCGAGAACCCGCGCCCCAAGGCAGGGGTCTACGCAGTGCGCGAGGCACCAATACTGTATGACAATTTGCGCGCCGCGCTAGGGTCTGGGAAAATGCGGCGCTACATGCCGCAGAAGGATTACCTGAAACTCATCTCTCTGGGTGGAAAATCCGCACTGGCCGAGCGCTTGGGAACATCATTCAGCGGGCCGCTCATGTGGCAATGGAAAAACCATATCGATCAGAAGTTCATGAACCGGTTCCGTGAACTGCCCCAAATGCCCACCACCGCATTGCCCCGTCATCACGCAGCAGGGCTGCAAGAGGCGTTGGGAGAAAAACCAATGTGCGGCGGGTGTGGTGCAAAGGTGGGTCGAGGCGCTTTGCAGGCCGCATTGCAGGAGTTGCCGCAGCTCGACAGGCCCGTCATTACACCCCTGCCCGGTGACGATGCGGCGGTGCTGCTAACCGGTGGCACGCGACAGGTTATGACATCGGATCACTTACGCAGCTTCACCACCGATCCCGCCTTGATGACGCGTATCGCCGCTGTCCACGCGCTTGGTGATATCTGGGCAATGGGCGCTCGTCCGCAGGCTGCGACAGCAACGATCATCCTGCCGCGCATGTCAGCTGAGTTGCAGCAGCGCACAATGGCTGAGATCATGCATATTGCCAGCGACGTCATGCACCAAGCCGGGGCTGAGATCGTCGGCGGCCATAGCTCAATGGGTGACGAAATGACCATCGGGTTCACTCTGACCGGGCTCTGTGATGCTGAACCGATCACGCTGGGTGGTGCAAAACCTAATGACGCTTTGATCCTGACAAAGCCGTTGGGCAGCGGTGTTTTGATGGCGGCCGAAATGGCGGGCAAGGCGGAAGGCGCCTGGGTCGCGGCAGCTTTCGCGCAAATGATACAGCCGCAGGGTGAGGCGTCCCGCATCCTGAAAAATGCCCATGCGATGACGGATGTCACCGGTTTTGGTCTGGCGGGTCACCTGCAAGGGGTATGCGAAGCGTCTGGCTGCGGGGCAACCCTGTCTTTGGACGCGATTCCAGCTCTGGAAGGTGCGGCAGAGCTCAGTGATCAGGGCATTCGATCTACAATCTACACCGACAACCGTGCCATCGCCCCAGGCCTTCCGACCGGCGGCAAGGCGGATTTATTATTCGATCCTCAGACTGCGGGAGGTCTCTTGGCGGCCGTCGATGCCAACGAAGCCGAGCAAGTATGCTCGGAACTACGCGCCGCCGGTTACCCTGCCGCCCTGATTGGTCACATCGACGCTACATCGGGCCTGCGTGTTCAAAGCTGATCCAGAACATTCTTGATCCGAGCCACCGTCGCCGACAGCCCGGTATCATCAAGTGACGGTGCCTCAATCTGCGCGATCACTTCGGCACGCTGCGCCTTACGCGATTTGGCATAGGCCGGGTCGTAATGCTGTTCCATCAATGCCTGTGTCAGTCCACGCTTGTCGCCGGCATTGATCAATTCCAGCCAACCATCCACAACCTCATGACCGCGATGAATGCGCAGTGGAGACAATCGATCACGTAGCCGTTCGCTATCCGACAGGATGTCATCGTAGGCAGACACCAGATACGCGGTGCGCGCAGCAATCGGTGCTGTGATCTGGATGCGAGGTGCAGAACACAAGGCCGACCACAGGCTGGGCGGGAGGATCAGGTTTCCGATCTTGGATGATTCTGCTTCAACAACCACCGGACGCGCTGCATCCAGCTCGCCCAAGGAAGCGGCGAGCGCGGATTCGAAGGCTTTCTGACTGGGTTGCCCACCCGGCATTTCGCCCAACAATGAGCCTCGGTGATTGGCCAACCCTTCAAGGTCCAGCACTTGCGCGCCTTGCGCCTTTAGATGGCCCAACAGGTCTGTCTTGGCCGTCCCGGTATAACCATCCAGCGCGACTAATCGATATGGCAACACTTCATCATAGAGGAACTGCTTTACCAGTCGGCGATAGCTGCGATAGCCGCCTTCAACCACCTCGGCGCGCCAGCCGATTTGTTGCAACATCCAGGTAAATGATCCTGATCGCTGCCCGCCACGCCAGCAATAGACCAGCGGTTTCCAGTCGCCCTCATGATGGCTCAGGTGATCCTCGATATGGCCTGCCGCGTTGCGAAACACCAGCGCAGCACCCAGCTTGCGGGCCAGAAACGGGCTTTGCTGGACGTAGATGGTACCGACCCATGCGCGTTCTTCATTGTCCAGAACCGGCAGATTGATAGCGCCCGGCATATGGTCTTCGGCGAACTCAGCCGGGCTACGCACGTCGACAATCGTATCAAACGTGTGGTTGTAGAATTGCTGCAGGCTGGAGACTTTCAAAACCATATCAACGGTCTATCCCGCATGGTGCCGGAAGAAAACCCAAGCCGCTGTTGAAGGTACCAGACCATAATACGGAACAGCCATTGCAAACCATCTTCGCTTGGGTAATGAACCATCGATACTGGTTTCTTATTGGCATGGGACGTGCGCACAAATGGCACAGCAGACCGCAAATTCCCTCAAGAGCAAAGCATTGGCCGATCTGGAGACAGGGAAGTTGCCGCAGGCCTTGAAAAAAGCGCAGCTTGGCATCAAGAAACACCCCAAGGATGCCGATTACCAAGCAATCGCAGGCTTTGTCCTGACCGAGATGAAGCGGTACAAGCAGTCCATTCCACACTTCGCTGAAGCATCGCGAATGAAACCGGACGATGCTCAATTTGTCGAAAACCTCGCCAACGCGTTAATGCAGACAGGTCAAATTCCGCGTGCGCTGTCTTATGCCGAGCAGAAACTTGAACGCTTCCCGAATAACAAAGAACTGGTCCGCGTCATTGATGAAATTCAGCTCAAGGGACAGAATTGGCGCCTGATCATCGACCATACGACGAACAAACTGGAAAAAGACCCTAACAATGCAGATTTGCTTTGGTTGCGGGCCCGCGCCTACGGAGAGGTCGGATTCTCCGATCACAGCTCTCAGGACATTGCCCGCGCTTATGGGATCGCACCTGAAAATGAAAAAATCGCATTGTCGAAAGCCGTAGACTTGTATCAAACGGGCGACAAAGAGGGCTCAAAAACCATTTTGCGCGCTGTACTTGAGAGAAACAAGTTTTGCGCGGCGGCGCTCTACCAAATGTCTCTAATGGTGGACAATGACCATGCCGAGAGCCTTGCGCGTGCTGTCGACACCGCAATTTCAGAAAGTGATCACGCCAACTCGGTGCTTGAATTCGCAAAGGCGCACTTGATCTCCAAACGTGATGGGCTGTTCTCGGCGCTCCCCCACTTTGCGCGGGCCAATGCCATTCAACACAACGTGAATCCGTATGACAGCACGCAAGAAGAGAAACGGTTCAAAGAAATCAGCACGTTTTTTCCCCTGAATGTACCTCCTGCGACTGCAGGCGTAAGCGATGGGCCCAAGCCGATATTCGTAGTCGGACAGCCACGATCAGGCACAACACTGATGGAAATGATGCTTAGTTCGGCACCGGATATCGCCGGCTGTGGAGAGCTGACGATTGCAGGTGAATTATCCCAGAAGGTCAGAGAGAGCGGCAAACCATTTGACGCAGACGCAGCTGCTGAATGTGCAGCAGAGTTTCGCAGGCTGATGCCACCCTTACCCGAAAGCTCGACCGCATTCGTTGACAAGATGCCACACAACTATCAGCGGCTCGGCTTCATAATGTCAGCGTTCCCGAATGCCCGCGTGATCAACATGTTGCGCGATCCAAGGGATGTGGGGCTATCAAAATGGATCAGGCGTTTTCACTCACCGGGTATGCGCTATGCATCCAATCTTGAATCGATTGCCCACTCAGCCAACCTGTACCGGTGCTATCTATCTCATTGGGAAAAGCTGTTCTGTGATCGTATTCTGACGGTTCGATATGAGGACCTGGTAGTCGAACCCAAAACCTGTATCCAGCAAGTCGCCGCCTTCTGCGGTATCGACTGGGATGAGCGGATGATGACCCCTGAGAAAAATACCAGGAAAGTCCGCACCGCCAGCACCGATCAGGTGCGCAAGAAAATCTCAACCGGGTCAATTGGTGGCTGGCAAGAGGTTGCGAATCAAATTCAGCCGATGTTGGATGGGCTGGATCAGGCGTTGTGGCCCGAATACAGGTTCGATTGACCAAGACAAGGCCGCCCCGAGAGACGGCCTTTTTTTGCTTCTCCGGTCACATCACTTCTGTTTGATCCGCCCGTCCAGATAAGGCTGATACGGGGCGTTCTCGGCTAGATACTCCGCCGTAACATCCGCCAGATCAGGCCCGAAATCATAGGCGTTCTTGTCATCACCTGAGAACACAGAGTAACCATCGCCGCCATTGCGGACATAGTTGTTTGTCACCACCAGATATGTCGCAGCTGGATCAATAGCTTCGAAACCGCCGTCCTTGGCGACCATGACCTCAACAATCCGACCCTCATTCGGGGCGACAGAGGGGTCCCAGGTGAAGGTCATGCCGGCCACCTGCGGGAAGCGGCCTTTGACCTCTTCAACTTGGCTCACCCCATTTTCAAGCGCATCGATCACACCCTGACCGCTGATCTCGAAGGTCGAGAGCGTGTTCTGGAACGGCAGAACTGTCAGCACCTCACCCATGGTCACCTCACCCGGATCGATCGAGGCGCGCAGCCCACCCGAGTTCGCAATCGCAATCTGGGCGCCCTGATCGGCAACCCGCGCCAGCATGGCATCCGCAACAAGATTGCCCATCTCACATTCCTGCACGCGACAAACGGACCGGTCGCCTTCAATCGAAGCTGACGCTTCCGCGACAACCTTGTTGCGAATTTCATCCAGCGGTACGGCCAGCTCGGCGATGCGGTCCAGCGCGGCCTGATCCTCGGTCACCGCATTATCCATGATCAGCGGCTCACCCTCTGCGGATACAACATTTCCGTCATCATCGAATGTCACATTCAATTCACCCAGAAACTTGCCATAGGCATAGGCCTGAACGATCTGCACCCCGTTTACGACGGTCGGGTACGGCCCGGCGGCCTTGTCGGATGTGTTCGAAAGATATGTGTTCGAATGCCCACCCACGATCACGTCAACGCCCGTGGTCTCCTGCGCCACGCGCTGATCTACGCCATAGCCTGAGTGGCTGAGAACGATGATCTTGTTCACACCTTCGCCGGTCAGCTTGTCGACCTCAGCCTGAACGGCAGGAACTGGATCAGAGAAGGTGATGTTTGGACCGGGTGACGCGATATCGTGCGTGTCTTCCGGTGTCAGTCCGATCAGTCCGATCTTTTCGCCGCCCACTTCGATCACAGCCGATTTCTTGATCTTGTCGGTCAGCAGTTCCTCATCCGCATAATCGGCGTTGGACATCAGCACCGGGAAATCGACCGAGTCGATGAAGCCGCGCAGCACCTCAGGGCCATCGTCGAATTCATGGTTGCCCACAGTCATGGCGTCATAGCCCAGCTTGTTCATGAACTCAGCCGCAACCTTACCCTTGTAGTAGGTATAGAACAGCGAGCCCTGGAACTGGTCGCCCCCATCAACGAGGATCGAGTTATCGGCCCGTCCGCGGGCCTCTTCGACTGCCGTCACAAGGCGCGCCGATCCACCAAAGCACTTGCCTTCGGCATTGTCTTCGTCGCCACAGGCGCTGTCGTACTTGTTGATCGGTTCAAAGCGCGAGTGGAAATCGTTTGTATGCAGAATCGTAAGCTTGTATTCGGCAGCCGCCATACCGGCGCTGAGTGCCAATACCGCAGCCGAAGCCAGAAAACGGGTGAACATCGTGAAACTCCCTATGATTGTTTTGCGCGATGGTGCGCGTTGCGTGGCGAAGAGTCAAAGGGGGAAATCCGGCTTGATTCTACCCGTCGTGCGGGGCATCAGGACTTCATGCTGATTTACAAGATCTTCCGCGCCGATGAATGGGCAAACCTGCAGGCACAAGGGGCTTCGGATGGTGCACCGATTGATGTGTCGGATGGATATGTTCATTTCTCAACCGCAGAACAGGCCGCTGAAACCGCTGCCAAGCATTTTGCCGGGGTCGAGGGCCTGACCCTCTTGGCCTGTAACAGCCAGGCGATGGGTGACGATCTGAAATGGGAGGCTTCCCGTGGCGGCGCATTGTTCCCCCATCTCTACCGCCAGATTCGAATGTCGGATGTGGTCTGGTCGCGCGATCTGCCCTTTGATGGTCAAACCCACCGGTTCCCGGAGGGGATGGAATGACCCGCTTCATCGACCCGGATCGGGAACAGTTTGAGGCATTCAAAGACCTCAACCGTGACCATCCGATCGAGATGCTCAACCTGGTGAAGTTCCGCGACACAGCACAGTATCCGTCGGATCATCCGCTGGCCAATGCTGGGTTGACCGGAGCGCAAGCCTACCGCAAATACGGGGCAGAGACTGCCCCAATCATCGCCCGCATAGGCGCAACGATCCTTTGGCGCGGTACGTTTCAGACTACGCTTATCGGGCCGCAGGTTGAAGAATGGGACGAAGTGTTTATCGCCCGCTATCCCACCGCCCATGCGTTTCTTGAGATGGTAACCGACCCAGCTTATCGCGCTGCCGTGATGCACCGGCAAGCCGCCGTTGAAACCTCGCGCCTGATCCGCTGCGCGCCGACAGAGGGTGGAGATTCCTTCGGATGAAACTGACCGAAAAACTTGGGCTCGCTGCGCTGCACCGTCTTGACCCGGAAACCGCGCATGGGCTTTCGATCAAGGCCCTGACCTCGGGGCTTGCACCGACGCCTGGGCCGGTCACATCGGACCGACTGAAGACCCGAGTCGCGGGTCTGGATTTGCCCAACCCCGTCGGACTGGCCGCAGGGTTTGACAAAAATGGCGAAGCACTGTTGCCGCTTTCACGCGCCGGGTTCGGGTTTATCGAAGTCGGGGCGGTGACACCCCGTCCGCAGCCCGGCAATCCTAAACCGCGCTTGTTCCGCCTGACCGAAGATCGCGCCGCCATCAACCGCTTTGGCTTCAACAACGAGGGAATGGAGGTCATGGCCGCGCGTCTGGCGCAGCGTCCAAAGGACGCGGTGATCGGTTTGAACCTTGGGGCCAACAAAGACAGTGATGATCGGCCCGGAGACTTCGCAAAAGTGCTTGCCCAATGCGCTGCGCATTTGGACTTTGCCACCGTCAACGTGTCCTCGCCCAATACCGAAAAGCTGCGAGATTTGCAGGGCAAAGCGGCGCTAACTGCGTTGCTGAGCGGTGTGATCGAAACCCGAAACGCCCTGCCCCGCCCGATCCCGATCTTCCTGAAGATCGCCCCGGATCTAACTGAGCACGAATTGCAGGATATCGCCGCTGTCGCCCGTGAAACCGGCGTGGACGCGGTGATCGCCACCAACACCACACTGTCGCGCGATGGCCTGCGCAGTGCGCACAAGGATCAGGCCGGAGGCCTGTCCGGCGCGCCGTTATTCGAGAAATCGACGCGGGTGCTGGCGCAGCTCAGCCATTTGACGGGCGCAGATATCCCGTTGATCGGGGTCGGCGGCATCAGCACGGCAGAACAGGCCTATGCCAAGATCTGCGCCGGAGCGTCCGCAGTGCAGTTCTACACGGCGATGGTCTATGGCGGGATTTCCCTGGCCGCTGACATCGCGCAGGGGCTGGATGCATTGCTGGCACGCGACGGCTTCGCCTCGGTCGCACAGGCGGTGGGCAGCAAACGAGAGGACTGGCTATGATCGAATATTGGCACAATCCGCGCTGTTCCAAATCCCGCGCGGGGTTGGCGTTGCTGCAGGAAAACGACGCAGATCCTGAGGTGCGCAAATACCTCGAAGACGCGCCCTCGGCCGATGAAATCCGGACGGTTCTGGCCAAGCTGAATATCCCGGCGATCAGCATGATGCGCACCGGAGAGAAAACGTTCAAAGAGCTTGGTCTGGCCAAGACCTCGCCCGATGAGGAGCTTGTTCAGGCCATGGCCGAACACCCGATCCTGATCGAACGTCCGCTGGCCATCGCGGGCGACAAAGCCGCTATCGGACGCCCGCCCGAGAACCTGCTGGACTTGCTTTAGGCGATCTGTGCCTCAAGTCGCGGATAGCGCCAACCAAGCGTAAGGCCCCGTGCGATGTTCAACACCATCAGCGCGGCCCAAAGACCATGATTGCCCATCGTCGGCACCAGCACGAACAACGCAACCACGTACAGCGCGACTGACTGGATCATCGCATTACGCATATCGCGGGTCCAGGTGGCCCCGATATAGATGCCGTCGAACATCCAGCTTGCCACTCCGATGACCGGTGCCAGAGCGGCCCAGATCAGATATTCGCGTGCCGTCGCCCGAACATCAGGCGATGTCGACATCAGATCGATCAGCGCGGGCCCTGCCAGGTAAAACACCAGCCCAAGCCCGATGGCCCCGCCAACGCCCCATTGCGAAGCCATGACCGACGCGCGCCGGACCTTCCGGCGGTCGCGAGCACCGACGGCTCCTCCGACAAGAGCTTCAGCCGAGAAAGCAAATCCGTCCAAAGCGAATGCGGTGATTTCGAGAAACTGCAATAACACCTGATTGGCCGCCAAATTCACGTCGCCCAGATCGGAACCGACAAACAAAAACGTGGTGAATGCTCCGGTCAACAGAACCGAGCGCACCATGATATCGCCATTCACCTGCATCATCCGGCGCAGCCGTGCGGCATCAAAAATACGCGGCCAATCCCGCCATTGCTTGCCGCCAAACGCATCACCACAAAGCCACAAACCCAGGGCAAGACCCGTCCACTCGGCAATCAGTGTCGCGATGGCAACGCCCTCGACACCCCAGCCCAGGCCAAGCACGAACCATAGATCCAGCGCTATATTCAGCCCATTCATCCATATCTGCAGGATGAATACACCTCGCGTGCGTTCGACTGCGATCAGCCAGCCTGTCACCGCATAAAGGGCAATCGTGGCCGGAGCGCCCCAGATGCGAATCTCCAGATAGGCGCGCGTCAGAGACTCGACTTCGGCGCTGGCGGGCGACAGTGCAAAAGCTCCAAGGAATACCCAAACCTGCGCGGCAATGAAGACCAATCCTGCTGTTCCGCCCAGCAGCAAGCCTCGCATGAGCAACGCTCCGGTTTCTGCAGTGTCACCTGCACCGCGCGCCTGTGCCGCCAGCCCGGTGGTGCCCATCCGCAGAAAGCCGAAAATCCAGTAGATCGCAGACAGGATCACCGCACCCATGCCCACAGCCCCGATGGGGGCGGCCTGCCCCATCTGACCGACAACGCCGGTATCCACTGCCCCGAGGATCGGTACGGTCGCGTTCGACAGCACGATCGGCAACGCGATTTTCAAAACGCGCCGATGGGTAATGGGCGCTGAGGCGTCCTCCATCCTTAGTCTTTCGATGTCGGAGATTGCGGCATCAGGAAGTGCCCCGTACCTTGCGCAAAGAGTTTGGCGTGATTGTCTTGCCAGGCTTCGACCCGGACAGAGGCATAACGTCGACCCGAGCGGTTGATGAAAGCGCGCGCATAGGCGTCTCGCGGCAGGCCCGACCGCAGGTAGTCGACCGTGAAGTCGATGGTTTTGGGAAAGCGGATATTCACGTCAGTCAGGATGTCCTCCGCACCGATCTCACCGCTTTCAATCCTGGGAAACATATGTTCCCAACTCAGCGTGATTACGGCAGTGACTTCCAGAAACGCCGCTGTCACCCCACCGTGGATAGCGGGTAGAAAAGGATTACCGATCAACTTCTCATCGAAATTCAGAACGCCTGTCAGTTCGTCCCCCCGCCGGTCGAATGTTATATTGAGGAACCGAATATACGGCACACCTTCGACCAGCGCGGTCAATGCGGCATCACGGCGTTGCTTGACCACCTGCATAGGTTCTGGGCGAGGTCTTGCCATCTCAGCGACCCTCCACAGTGAAGGCACCTGAAGCGGTGGCAACGGGACGGTCGCTGTCATCATCCGTCGCCGTCGCCCGCACAAAAGCCACGTTGCGCGTGATGTGATAGCAGGTCGCGCGGGTCCGGATACTTTGACCCGGCGTTGCGGCCCGCATGTAATCAATACGCAGATCGATGGTGGCGGTTCCTCCCGGGGCCGAGGGGTGGCTCATCACTGCGGCACCGCAACAGGTATCCAGCATGGCCGACACAGCCCCGCCATGGATCACGCCAGTCCGAGGGTCGCCGATCAGTTGCTCGTTATAGGGCATCGAGATTTCAGCCTCGCCCTCTCCGATGTGGGTCAGATCAAGCCCCAAGGCCTTGGCGTGCGGAATCGCCTCGATGAATTGCCGCGCTAAAACTGTCTTATCGACCATGGGGTTGGGTCCTGTCCTTGTACCTGCCCCTTTATGGGCCTGCGTTTACACCAAGGGCAAGCCCACCTGTTGCGCTTGCCGCAACGACGCCCTAGGTTGCTGCCAAGGAGACCCGGAATGTCCGACACCCGTTTGTCATTCAAAGAAATGTGCGCCGAGTTCGACGTGACCCCACGCACCCTGCGCTATTACGAATACATCGAATTGCTGCAGCCTGACCGTGAAGGCAGGTCGCGGTTTTACGGGCCTCGTGAATGCGCCCGGATGAAACTGATCATGCGTGGTCGAAAGTTTGGATTTCCTTTGGAAGAGATTCGTCAGTGGCTGCTGATCTACGAGGATCAGGGCAATCAGGCGCAGATGGCGACCTTTATCGAGATGGCCGATCGTCAAATGGAAGAGCTGCGCCAGCAGCGCGCGCAGTTGGATGAAGCAATGGATGCGCTTCAGCAATTGCGCGATCAGACCGTCGGCCTGCTGAAATAGCCCCTTCCCCTACGGCAAGAAAATTGCCGAAACCCCTGCTTACGCGACTGGATGTTACGTCAACTATTTTGTGACGCAGCGTCCGCATTACGTAAACGTCACTTGTGTGTTGTAAAACGCTCATCGACTGCGCAACTCAGATTGCATGACGCCAGTGATGAGAGTTTGAACCATGACCGAAGATCTGCTGACCATCCGCGAAATGTGCGAGACATATGATGTCACGCCCCGCACATTGCGGTTCTACGAGGCCAAAGAGCTTTTGTTTCCGATCCGCGAGGGCCAAAAGCGCTTGTTCACCAAACGGGATCGTGCACGCCTGAAACTGATCCTGCGCGGCAAGCGCTTTGGCTTCAGCCTCGAAGAGATCCGCCAGCTTCTGGACCTGTACCACGTGGGTGACCAGCAGCTGACCCAGATGTCCCGCACTTATGAAATCGCGTGCGAGCGCCTTGCTGACATGGAATCGCGCCGCGAAGAGCTGACGCAGGCCATTGACGAACTAAAAGAGCAGTTGCGCTGGGGCGAAAAGGTTATCGCCTCGATGAAACAGGAAAAGAAGGCCGCCGAATAAGCCCGGCCTTTCGGACATATGAATTAAGGGAGCTTCACATGCCCGTCTATAACGCGCCAACCAAAGATACGCAGTTCATCCTGCACGATGTTCTGAAAGTCTCGCAGTCGGATATCCCCGGCTATGATGAACTGGAGGCCGAGTTTACCGGCGCGGTTCTGGAAGAAGCGGGCAAAGTTGCCACCAATGTGTTGCACCCGCTGAACGTGGTTGGGGACATCGAAGGGTGCCGGTTGGAAAACGGGATTGTGTACACCCCAACAGGTTTCAAAGATGCCTTCGAGCAGATGAAAGAAGGCGGCTGGACTGGCCTCGACATGCCGGAAGAGTATGGCGGCCAGAACATGCCTTATGTGATGGGTACTGCGGTGGGCGAAATGTTCTCGGGCGCGAACCAGGCGTTTGTGATGTATCAGGGCCTGACCCACGGCGCAGCCTCGGCAATCCTCGCGCATGGTTCGGATGAGCAAAAGAACACGTACCTGCCCAACATGGTCAGCTGCGAATGGACCGGCACCATGAACCTGACCGAACCGCATTGCGGTACCGATCTGGGCCTGATGCGCACCAAGGCGGAACCTCAGGGCGACGGTAGCTACAAGATTTCCGGTCAGAAAATCTTTATCTCGGCGGGCGATCACGACATGGCCGACAACATCATTCACCTGGTGCTGGCCAAAATTCCAGGCGGACCCGAGGGCATCAAAGGTGTGTCGCTGTTTATTGTCCCGAAGTTTATCGTGAACGAAGACGGTACTCCTGGCGAGCGTAATGGTGTTTCGGTCGGCAAGATCGAGGAAAAGATGGGCATCCACGGCAATTCGACCTGCGTCATGAACTATGACGAGGCCACCGGCTGGCTGCTGGGCGACGAACACAAAGGCATGCGCGCCATGTTCACGATGATGAACGAAGCGCGTCTGGGTGTGGGCATGCAAGGACTGTCTCAGGCCGAGGCAGCGTATCAAAACGCCGTCGAATACGCCAAAGACCGCCTGCAGGGCCGCGACGTAACAGGTGTGAAGAACCCGGACGGCCCCGCCGATCCGCTGATCGTACACCCCGACATTCGCCGCAACCTGATGGATCAGAAAAGCTTCACCGAGGGCGCACGCGCATTCATCCTGTGGGGCGCAACCATGATCGACAAGGCGCACCGCTCGGGTGACAAGGATGCGGACGGGCTGATCTCGCTGCTGACACCGGTCATCAAGGGCTTCCTGACGGATGAAGGCTACGACATGACCGTTCAGGCGCAGCAGGTCTATGGCGGCCATGGCTACATCGAAGAATGGGGCATGTCGCAATACACCCGCGACGCCCGCATCGCGATGATCTACGAAGGGGCAAACGGCGTTCAGGCGTTGGATCTTGTTGGCCGGAAGCTGGCGCAGGATGGCGGCAAGCATGTCATGGCGTTCTTTGAGATGGTTAAAACCTTCTGCAAGGAAAATACCGGCAAGGATGAAGCTTATGACAAAGCGTTCATCGAACCGCTGAAGGCCGCGTCCAAGGACCTGCAAGCCGCTGGCATGTATTTCATGCAGGAAGGCATGAAGAACCCTAACAACGCGCTGTCCGGTTCGTATGACTTCATGCACATGTTTGGTCATGTTTGCCTGGGCCTGATGTGGGCTCAGATGGCGAAAGCCGCTCGCGAAGCGCTGGATGGTGGCGCCTCGGACAAAGAGTTCTACGAGACCAAGATCAATACCGGTCGCTTCTACATGGCCCGTCGCTTGCCCGCGACAGCCATGCATTTGGCGCGCATCCAAACCGGAGCGGACACGGTAATGGCGCTGGACGCAGCGAACTTCTGATCTCAGTGTGGGCTCGGGCGTCGTAGCCCGAACCCACCCTTGGAGGAGACAAGATGCCAAAACGCTTTCGCCTGACCCGCCGCTTTCCCGTCGCCATGACCGAGGATGGCTATCGCAAACTCCGCGGATTCGCGCGAGAGGCGGGATTGGATGAAGGTGAGGCTTTGTCGTTCCTGTTCGAGAATTTCAATAGCGTGATTGATCACGAGAACCTGACGCACAGATTGCGCATCTTCAACTCCGAGCTGGACGCAAGAAAGCGCTGAACGCGCAATACGCCTTGGGAGGGGCGCCCAAATGACCATCAAACTGCATTGCTTCGGTGAAAGCGGAAACAGCTACAAAGCCGCTCTGGCGCTTGAGATGTCGGGTCTGGAGTGGGAGGCGGTCTTTGTCGACTTTTTCAACGGCGCAACGCGCACCCCTGAATTCCGGGCCGAAGTGAACGAAATGGGCGAAGCACCCGTACTGGTCGATGGCGATTTTCGCACCAGTCAGTCTGGGGCAATTCAGGCCTATGTCACCGAGAAGTCCGGCAAATTCGGCGGCAAGGATCGTGATGAGAACTACGAGATTTTCAGATGGGTTCTGTGGGACAATCACAAGCTTAGCTCAATGGCCGGGCTGACCCGTTTCCTGATTAACTTCCTGCCAGAAAAGCACCGCAACCCGGATGTGATCGCGTTCAATCAGGGTCGCCTTAAGGCTGCTTATCAGACTCTGAACGCCCATCTTGAAGGCCGCGACTGGATCGTTGGTGACGGCGTGACCAATGCTGATATCAGCTGCTGCGGCTACCTCTATTATCCCGAACCATTTGGCTTTGATCGCGCCGACTGGCCCAACATCGATGCCTGGCTGACGCGCCTTTGCGAACAGCCCGGTTGGAAACACCCCTACGACCTGATGCCCGGCAACCCGTCGGATCGAGCTTAAGGAGAAGACCCCATGACCGAAGCCTATATCTATGACGCCCTGCGCACTCCGCGCGGCAAGGGCCGCAAGGATGGCAGCCTGCACGAGGTAACCTCGGTGCGCCTGTCCGCCCTGACCCTGAACGCAATGAAAGAGCGCAATAATCTGGAAGGTCACGCCGTTGAGGACGTGATCTGGGGCAACGTCACGCAGGTGATGGAGCAAGGTGGCTGTCTGGCGCGCTCGGCAGTTCTGGCTTCGGATCTAGATGAATCGATCCCCGGTCTGGCGATCAACCGTTTCTGCGCCTCGGGCATGGAAGCTGTGAACTTGGCGGCAAACCAGGTCAAAGGCGGCGCGGGTGAAGCCTATATCGCAGGTGGCGTCGAGATGATGGGCCGGGTGGCCATGGGCAGCGACGGTGCGGCGATTGCCGTTGACCCGTCTTTGGCGATGGAAACCTATTTTGTGCCGCAGGGTATCTCGGCAGATATTATCGCGACCGAATATGGTTTCAGCCGCGATGACGCGGATGCGCTGGCCGTTGAATCTCAGAAACGCGCTGCAGCGGCGTGGGAGGACAACCGGTTCGAGAAATCGGTCATCACAATCAAAGATCAAAACGGCCTGACCATTCTGGACCGCGACGAATATATGCGCCCCGGAACAGATATGCAGAGCCTCGGCGCGCTGAACCCGTCCTTTGCCATGATGGGTGAACAAATGCCGGGCTTCGACAAGGTTGCGATGATCAAATACCCGCATCTTGAGCGGATCAACCACATCCACCACGCGGGCAACAGCTCGGGCATCGTCGACGGCGCGGCGGCTGTGCTGATCGGCAATAAGGAGTTCGGCGAGAAATACGGCCTGAAGCCGCGCGCGCGCATCAAAGCAACTGCCAAGATCGGCACCGATCCGACCATAATGCTGACCGGTCCGGTTCCGGTGACTGAGAAAATTCTGGCCGACAACGGAATGAAAATCGGCGATCTTGACCTTTTCGAAGTGAACGAAGCCTTCGCCTCGGTCGTGCTGCGCTTCCAGCAGGCGTTCGACGTCGATCCGGCGCTGGTGAACGTGAACGGCGGCTCGATCGCGATGGGTCACCCGCTGGGTGCAACCGGCGCGATGATTATCGGTACGCTGCTGGATGAGCTTGAGCGTCAGGACAAGGAAACCGGTCTGGCCACACTCTGCATCGCATCCGGTATGGGCGCGGCAACAATTATCGAGCGCGTCTGATGCCCAAACTGGATCTTTCTCAGATACCGTTCAAAGGCGGTTCATCTTATCCCGGCAAGTTAGCCGAGGCCACCGCGGGTCGTTTTGTCCAGCGCGTCGGAGATGCAGGCGGGCTGACCCAATACGGGGTCAACATCGTGCGTTTGGAGCCCTCGGGGCTATCCTCGCTGCGCCATTACCACATGGAGCAGGACGAGTTTGCCATCATTCTCAGCGGCAAATGCATTCTGATCGATGATGATGGCGAGCATGAGATGCTGCCCGGTGACTGCGCCGCTTGGCCTGCAGGTGAGGCCAATGGCCATCACCTTGTGAACAAAACCGACACGCCCGCAACCTTTCTGGTGGTGGGCACCCGGACCCCGACCGAGACCGGCTATTACAGCGATATAGACATGATGGTGAAAGATGATGAGAACGGATTCTCTTTCACTCGCAAGGATGGCAGCCCGCTGACGGCTGACCAGATTGGAGATGACAATGACTGATTTCACCCTCAGCAAAGACGCCGATGGCGTCGCCTTCATCACCTGGGACGTTCCCGGCAAATCCATGAACGTCCTGTCGCGCGAGGCCTTCACTCTGGTCGGTGATCTGATCGATCAGGCGCTGGCGGATGATGAGATCAAGGGCATCGTTATCACCAGTGGCAAAGAAGGGTCGTTTGCAGGCGGCATGGACTTGAGCACGCTCGCCACGATCCGACAGGAGGCCGGCGACGAACCCGCGCAGGCACTGTTCGATTTCGTCATGAGTGGCCATAACATCCTACGTCGGCTGGAACTGGCAGGCATGGACCCCAAGTCCAAAAAAGGCGGCAAGCCGGTCGCCTGTGCCATCAACGGCACCTGCGCAGGGATCGGGACTGAGATCGCATTGGCCTGTCATCACCGTGTGATGACCAGCAATCCGAAATCCAAGATCGGCCTGCCTGAGATTCTGCTGGGTATCTTCCCCGGTGGAGGCGGCACCATGCGCTACAGCCGTATGGTCGGCGCAATGGCGGCGGCACCCGTCTTGCTTGAAGGCAAGATGATGGACCCGAAGAAGGCCAAAGGCGCGCAATTGATCGACGCGGTGGCGGATGATCCGGTTGCGGCAGCCAAGGAATGGGTACTGAACGCCAAGGAAGCCGATCTGGTAAAGCCGTGGGATGCCAAGGGCTACAAGATGCCCGGCGGCGCTCCCTACCACCCCGCCGGTTTCATGACCTTCGTGGGCGCAAGCGCCATGGTGAACGGCAAGACCCAAGGTGCCTTCCCGGCAGCCAAGGCTCTACTGAGTTCGATCTATGAAGGCGCGCTGGTTGACTTCGACACCGCCTTGAAGATTGAGGCGCGCTGGTTCACCAATGTGCTCATGAACCCGTCCTCGTCGGCGATGATCCGGTCGCTGTTTCTGAACAAGGAGGCGCTGGAGAAAGGCGCAGTGCGGCCCAAGGACGTGCCCGATCAGCGGGTCAAGAAGATCGGCGTTCTGGGTGCCGGCATGATGGGGGCTGGTATCGCGCTAGTCTCGGCACAGGCCGGGATGGAGGTCGTTCTGATCGACCGCGATCAGGCGGCTGCCGACAAGGGCAAAGCCTATAGCGAAAGCTACATGGATAAAGGGATCAAACGCGGCAAAGCGACGGCTGAGAAGAAAGAAGCCCTGTTGGCCCGTATCACCGCCACGCCCGATCTGGAGCACCTGAAAGGCTGCGACCTGATCATCGAAGCGGTGTTCGAAGACCCCGGCGTCAAGGCTGAAATGACCAAGAAGGTTGAGGCGATCATCCCCGAGGATTGCATCTTTGCGTCGAACACCTCGACCCTACCGATCACAGATCTGGCCAGGGCCAGCGTACGGCCCGAGCAATTCATTGGCATCCACTTCTTCTCACCGGTCGAGAAGATGTTCCTAGTCGAAATCATCAAAGGCAAGGAAACCGGTGATCGTGCTGTCGCCAAGGCGCTGGACTATGTGCGCCAAATCCGCAAGACACCGATCGTGGTCAATGACGCGCGCTTCTTCTACGCCAACCGCTGCATTATTCCTTACATCAACGAAGGTCTGCGGATGATCACCGAAGGCGTCAGCCCTGTTCTGATCGACAATGCGGCGCGTCAGTTGGGCTTCCCCGTAGGACCCATTCAGCTGAACGACGAAACCTCGATTGACCTGGGGGCCAAGATCGCCCGCGCTACTAAGGCAGCTATGGGCAACGCTTACCCGGAAAATCCGGGCGATGATCTGATCTTTTGGATGGAAGAACAAGGTCGTCTGGGTCGCAAGGCCAATGCAGGATTCTTCGACTATGACGACAAGGGCAAACGCGTCGAGTATTGGAAGGGCCTGCAGGACAAATACCCACATGCCGCAAACCAGCCCGACCTGATTGAAGTGCAGGAACGTCTGATGTTCGCGCAGGTTCTGGAAGCCGTCCGTGCGCTGGAAGAAGGTGTTCTGGAAGATATCCGCGAGGGCGACGTGGGTGCGATACTTGGCTGGGGCTTTGCGCCGTGGTCCGGTGGCCCGCTCAGCTGGTTGGACATCATTGGTACGCCCTACGCCGCCGAACGCTGCGATCAACTTACCGAAGCCTATGGTGAGCGCTTTACCTGCCCGCCGCTGCTGCGCGAGATGGCGGAAAAAGGTCAGAGCTTCTATGGCCGCTTCAACCCCGAAGCACAGGCCGCCTGAACAAAGACAGCAGGCGCATGAGCCCATGCGCCTGCTTCATACTCAAACACCTACTATTGCAGCTGCCATTCAGGCCGCAGGAACAGCGCAGGCATATTGGGCCGCCCCGGTCGCCCGGGTCGACGTACGCCCGATGCCGGTCGGATCGGGAAAATTGGCTCTTGCGGAATGGGTGCAGGTAACGCAGCCAACGGGTTGGTTAAAGCCGAAAGGTTCCCTTTGCCGGTCACGGCCTCGATCAGAAGATCGGCATGTTCAGCATCCGCGACTTCATAGGCCTCAGGGTTTCGACTTGACCCGGTATTCATGCGACCGGACGGGCAATAAGCCTGAAATCCGCCCTCGATAAAAACCAGCTCATCCTCGTCAAAGAGTAATGACGTGACATCGAATGACTGCGCAGGCGTGCTGGACTCAATACGCCCCACCCCGCTGAGCGTTCGAGCTGGAATAATCGAAACCCCCTCGATTCCAACACCAAGCTTGCCTTGATCCAATGCCATACCCTGTTCCGGCATCAGCCAGACTGGGCGCCCATTATAAGCTGCTCGGGATGGCACAAGGATCGGCAGATGCTCGGGCCTGCGTTCGTCTCCCGGCACCACGATCCGGTCGACGCAAACGCGCCTCAGTTCTTTGAACCCATGGTCCCGGGTCCGCACCAGATCGCCTGCAACTAGTCTTTCGACCCGTTTCCAGCCCCCTGTTGTGGACACTTTGGTTCCGTGCAGCAATCCCCCACGACGCGCTGATGCGGCCTGTCCCACAAAGGCCTGTCGGCCTTTAACTTCACGTTTCGAATACCCCGAAACACTCACTAACTCTAACACGTGCCGTCCCCCTGTTGGCACCTTCACACAACTCAGAAGGTCTTAGAGTTGTGCCTCAATTGGACTTAGTTTTGCCACATTTGAGGCCAAATTAGGTCAGTTTCGCCGCAATTTACTGGTTTTGAATAAACAAATCAGTATTCCGAGCGAGCTTTGATATGCATTTCGAAACGATGCTATGAGGGATACAAGCCGATTCTATTCCGTTCTTACTGCGCCGCATGCTGTAGCGAGGATAACCGCCGCTCCCGCCACCCAAGCAGCACTCCGGCAGAGGCGATCATGCCAATGCCGATGATTTGCATCTGCCCGACGGACTGCCCAAACGCCACCCAAGCAAAGAACGGGCCAAATATCATGACCGAGTATTCAAAGACTGCGACATATGATGGCTCACCCAGTTGATAGGCTTTGATCAGCATAAAAACGGCAATTGTTGAGCCCACGGCCTGAACCACAACCCAAGGCAACGCGTCTTGCATCGGCCAAACCCAACCGCGCATCGCGAAGCCATCCGGCCCGACTGGCACGCCAACCGGAAACAGGGCAAGCCAGATCAGTCCGATCGCCCCCGCAAGCCCCAGCGTGACAACCATCGCCGCCAGCAGCGCAACAGTGCTTTCATTGGAACAGTGGGTGCGCGTTACAACAGCGCTGAGTGCGTAAAATAAGCCACCAGCGACTGGCAGCAGCGTCTTTACATCAAACGATGTCGGGTCCGGTTGCAATACGCACAGAATTCCCGAAAACCCCAATAAAACAGCCACGATCCGCCAGGGACCTATGCGCTGTTTCAACAAAAGGGCCGAAATCAACAGCACGAATATCGGCGATGTGAATAACCCGGCAAGCGCCTGAGCGATGGGCATCAATGCCAGCGCGCTGAAATAGAAGAGCATCGCCAGCGTGATCAACACGCTGCGCACCGCGACGACACCAATCCGCCGGGGCCTCAAGGTGCCCAAACCCAATATCGACAACACCGCGATCAGCGGCAGCATCAGTAAGGCGCGACTTAGGTGAAACTGCCAAAGCCCCACGCTCTCGGCCACGCGGATCACGAAATTGTCGATCACGCCGATAATGGACATGGCCGCAACCATCAGCAACGACGCCATGATTGAATGGGTTTGTTGTTGTGACTGCATCCGCGCCTCTGCCCTTAATCAGCCCGTTCTGGCCGAAACTTACCCGGCACACTCAGCACATTTCACAAACACTGCGCAACAGGTTTGCGCCGCTGGTTTTCGCCATGCTAAGCTTGGCGCAAAATAATATTTGAGCAGCATTACCCGATGACCGCACTCAAACAGTACCAGCGGATCGAAGCCACCGGTCTGTGGCGTCCCTCGCCCGATGAGCAACGGCGCGAAGTAGTCGTATCGATTGGTGAAGCCACTCTGACGATTTCTGACTTCAATGACAGCGCGCTGACCCATTGGTCGCTGGCGGCGCTAGAGCGACAAAACCCCGGAACCTACCCTGCAATATTCAATCCCGACGGCGATCCCGGCGAAACACTGGAGCTTGCAGAATCTGAAACCACAATGATCGAAGCAATTGACCGGCTGCAGCGCGCCATCGACCGTGCCAGACCACATCCCGGACGGCTGCGTTGGCTCAGCGTTGCAGGGGTTGTTCTGGCGGTCTTGGCAGTGCTTTTGTTTTGGCTACCCAGAGCACTGCAGCGCCATGTTGTTTCGGTAGTGCCAGAGGTCAAGCAACAAGAAATCGGCGATGCAATCCTGCAGCGGATCGAAAGGGTGTCAGGCAAGGCTTGCTCTTCGCCTGATGCGCAAGCGTCGCTGGATCAGCTGGCGCGCCGCACCGGTGTCCGCCAAATCGTGATCCTACCAGCAGGTCTGCCTGACAGCCTGAGCCTGCCGGGTGGAACCGTGCTGCTAAACCGGGCACTGGTCGAAGATCACGAAGACCCAGCCGTTGCCGCCGGATACATCATAGCCGCGCGCGCGCGGGCAACTCAGCAGGAACCGCTGGACGATCTGTTGGACCGTACTGGCCCGAGTGCCGCATTTCGGTTGCTGACCACCGGCGAATTGACGCCCGAGATCGTGGACACCTACACCGAGCAGGTTCTATCCGGTCCACAGCCGCAGCTAAGCGATGACGTGCTGCTCGCGGTTTTTGCACAGACCGCCCTACCCTCGACCCCATACGCCTATGCGCTTGATATCACAGGCGAGTCCGTTCTTGGATTGATAGAAGCCGATCCGATGGCGGGTCGTACTTTGGAACAGGTACTGCCCGACCGCGATTGGGTCCGGCTACAGAATATCTGCGGGCAATAGCACCTATTTGGTCCCGAACATCCGATCCCCGGCGTCACCTAGTCCAGGCATAATGTAACCCTTTGAGTTCAGTTCACGATCAAGCGCGGCCGTGACGATTTTGACATCCGGGTGCGCCTCTTTCATGCGCACGACGCCCTCGGGGGCAGCCAACAGGCACAGAAAGCGGATATCTTTCGCCCCCTGCTCTTTCAGCAAATCAATGGCCGCAGCCGAGCTGTTGCCGGTTGCCAGCATCGGATCAACAGCAATGACCAAACGGTCCGTCAAACCCTCGGGAGCTTTGAAATAGTATTGGACCGGCTTCAGCGTCTCTTCATCCCGATAAAGCCCCACGAAGCCCACTCGGGCAGAGGGGATCAGCTCCAGCACGCCGTCCAACATCCCGTTTCCAGCCCGCAGGATCGATACCAGCGCCAATTTTTTGCCCGCCAGAATGGGAGCGTCCATTTCTTCCATCGGGGTTTCGATATGGCGGGTGGTCAGCGGCATCTCGCGGGTGACCTCATAAGCCAGCAAAAGCGTGATCTCGCGCAGCAACTGCCGGAACACAGCGGTTGAGGTGCCTTTGTCCCGCATGAGCGTCAATTTGTGCTGCACCAATGGGTGGTCGACGACGGTCAGGTGATCGCTCATGATGTCTCCAGTCTTTTCTTGACCCGCGCGCGGGTCTCTTCATCGCAAAAGGCCGCGTTCAGGGCTGTTTCATTCAGGGCAGCAAAATCTTCGGCTTGCCAGCCGAACGCTGCATTCAGCATCTCATATTCGCGCCGCATCGTGGTATGAAAAAACGGCGGATCGTCAGTGGATACCGTGACGTTGACGCCTGCATCACGCAATTTAGCGATGGGATGTGCGGCAAAATCAGGAAACAGGCCCAGTACCACGTTTGAACCCGGGCAGACCTCAAGCGTTATGCCCCGGTCAACTAACTCGTACACAAGATCCGGGTCTTCGATGGCGCGAACGCCATGGCCTATGCGCTCGACCCCCAAATCACGGACAGCATCCCGAACACTCTCTGGACCGCCAAATTCACCGGCATGGGTCGTCAATCGCAACCCAGCCTCGCGCGCGCAATCAAAGGCCCATTTGAAATCGCCCTGCATTCCGACGGTTTCGTTGCCGCCCATACCAAATCCGGTAATCCAGTCACCTGCAGTTTCAGCCGCACAATGGGCGCTGGCCTTGGCTTGCTCGGGTCCAAAATGGCGCACGCAAGTGATGACACCACGCAGGGTGATCCCGAATTTGCGCTCGGCCTCGTCTGCGGCGTCCTGAATCGCAGTCAGGTAATCCTTCCATGCATGCAAATCGCCACCGCCGCAGAAATCCGGGCTAAGGAATGTTTCGGAATACACCACACCATTCGCGGCGCTCTCTTCCAGAATGGCCAGTGTCAGGCGGCGGAAATCTTCGGGCGTTTTCAGCACCTCGCACGCAGCCTCATAAACGCTAAGGAAATGGGCAAAGTCGCGGAAATCATAACAGCCGTCGGGTTTGAATATCCCGCTCAGGTCCACTCGTTTCTCATGGGCCAGTTGGCGTATGAAGCTAGGCGGAGCGGCGCCTTCATGGTGCAAATGTAATTCGATCTTAGGCAGGTCAGCGACTGTCATAGAAAAGTCCTTCCCGGCCCTTGCGCCGGTATGTTCAGGTGGTGCGCTATACTGGCGGCGATATCGGCAAAGTTCACGGGACCGATCTCGCCCGTGCCCTGCCCTGCGATCAGCACGGGCACTTGTTCACGCGTGTGGTCAGTGCCACTCCAACTGGGGTCGTTGCCGTGGTCTGCGGTCAATAGCATCAGATCACCGGGGCGTAGTTTTTGCGCAATCACTCCGATTTCACGATCGAACCATTCCAGCGCGCGGGCATAGCCGCTGATATCGCGCCGATGGCCATACAGACTGTCGAACTCGACAAAGTTTGCAAAGGTCAGGCTGCCCTCTTCCGCCTCATCAACGAGGTCCGACAGGTGACGCATCAACTCTGCGTCCGAACCCTTTCGCAGCGTGTCGATCCCCTGCATTGAAAATATATCGCCAATCTTGCCCACCGCATGCACACGGCGACCGGCATCCTGTGCCCAATTCGTCAGAACGGGTTCTGGCGGAACGATGGCAAAATCCTTGCGGTTGGTTGTCCGGGTGAACCCCTTTTCGGGCGTTCCGACAAACGGTCGGGCGATAGCGCGGCCCACTTTCATTTCGTGCAATCGAGGCGCCAGTGAGCGGCACATACCCAGCAGTCGGTCGAGCCCAAAGCTGTATTCATGCGCGGCAATCTGGAATACGCTATCGGCAGACGTGTAGCAGATCGGCCAGCCGGTACGTATATGCTCGGCCCCCAGTTCTGAGATGATCGTCGTCCCCGAGGCATGGCAGTCGCCTAATATTCCGTCGGTCCCCGCTGCCTCGGCGGCAGCCTTGCTTAGGGTTTCGGGAAACGCTGGCTGGCGATCCGGGAAATAACGCCAGTCCCATGGCACAGGTAAACCCGCCAGTTCCCAATGCCCTGAGGGCGTATCCTTTCCCGGAGAATATTCACGTGCGCAACCCCACAAGCCCGTCGGCGCGGCCTCAAGGCCCGGCGTCGGTGCGCCCGAGGCCAGACGGGTCGCCGCCCCCAGCCCCATGGCATCCAGGTTGGGCAGTTGCAACGGACCGCTCCGCCCTTCTTCCGCACGCCCCTCGGCACAAGCCTGCGCGATATGGGCCACTGTGTTCGCGCCCGTATCAGGTTTGGTGCCGTTGTAAAACTGATCGGCATCCGGCGCGCCGCCGATACCCACCGAGTCCATCACCACCAGGAAAGCGCGGCTCATGCGCTGATCCTTTCATGGATTTGAGGCGGTTGTGCTACCGGTTCGTCACTCAGCGTGATGGCATCTAGCACCACCGCGGCAGCCCGTTGCGCTGCATCTTCGCGCCCCGCATGAACAACCGCCAACGGAGCGCCTTTGGTCACCTTATCCCCGACCCTCAGAATGCCCGACAGGCCAACTGCCGGATCAATCTCATCGCTCTCGATCTGGCGCCCACCGCCTAGGGCCACGACTGCGAGGCCCAGCGCCTCGCCATCAATGGACGAGACATATCCGCCATGCGGAGCGTGAACTTCCCGGATCACATTGGCCTCCGGCAAAAACCGATCCCATGTGTCAACGAAATGCACCGGTCCACCCACGGCAGCCATCATGCGTCCGAACCGTTCGGCTGCACGACCATCGCGGATCACTTGGGCTATACTGGCGTTTCCTTCCTCTGCCGTAGCGCACATACCGGCATCCGCCATGAGAACGCCCCCCAACTCGGCCGAGATTTCCGCCAAAGGTGATCCCTGCCCGCTGGTCAAAGCTTTCATCACCTCGGCCACTTCCAGCGCATTGCCCAGCGCGGACGCAAGGGGCTGGCTCATGTCGGTGATCACTGCGGATGTACGGCAACCAGCGGCATTAGCCGTTTCGGTCAAGGCCTGCGCCAAATTGCGTGCCTCATCGAGTGTCTTCATGAACGCGCCGCTGCCCACCTTAACGTCCAGAACCAACGCATCCGGGCTAGCCGCCAGCTTCTTGGACAGGATTGATGCCGTAATCAGGTCAAGGCTCTCCACCGTCGCCGTCACATCGCGCACCGCATACAGCCGCTTGTCCGCAGGGGCGATCTGGCCCGTTGCCCCCACGATGGCTGCCCCTGTGTCTTTCAGCACTTGCGTCAGTCGCGCCTGCCCGATCTGAGTGGTCACTCCCGGTATGGCCTCGAGCTTGTCCAGAGTGCCCCCGGTATGGCCCAGACCACGCCCCGAGATCATCGGCACATACGCCCCGCATTCCGCCAAAGCCGGGGCAAGCAGCAGGCTGACGCAATCGCCAATGCCACCGGTCGAATGTTTATCGACCACCGGCCCGTCCAAATCCCACGTCAGCACCTCGCCGCTGTCGCACATGGCAACAGTCAGATCAGCCCGCCCATTGGCCCCCAGACCGCCCATACAGACAGCCATCGCAAAGGCCCCGGCCTGCGCGTCACTGACGCCACCATCGGCCAGGCCTTGCGCGAACCACATTAGTTCGTCGCCAGTTGGTACTTCCTGACGGCGAAGTTTGGCGATGATCGAGCGCGCATCCATGAAGTCAGACATCCTCCATATGCGACGCGTCGAACGCACCGGGCAATAGATCGGCAATCGTGGTTTTGGTTTCCAGACCATCAACCGTCGCCATCGTAACGACCACATCCCCATTGCCGAATTCGGCCAGTTTCTGACGGCATCCACCACATGGGGGCACCGGCTGCGGGCTGCTGGCGACCACGTAGACCTCGGTCAGTTCTTTTTCACCAGAGGCGACCATTGCCGCGATTGCCCCGGCCTCGGCGCACGTACCTTCGGGGTAAGCAATATTTTCGACATTGCAGCCAAAATAGATCACACCTGAACTGGACCGGATCGCCGCCCCGACCTTGAAATTCGAATAAGGCGCGTGGGCATTTTCCCGAACGGCCAAAGCTGCATCTTTCAAAGACATGGCGAATCCCAATTTTTGATCATCTGGTCAGAATATCATACCCTACTGGAAAGCGACGGGGGAATTGAAGCCCCCTTGACGCCATTATCCACTTCTTCATGGCCCTAACCCAACGTCGTGTTGAAGGTCCCCGGCAAAGTCACCTCAAGCAGTTCCACATCCTGCGAGGGCTCCGACAGCCGCGTTCGCATTCCCGGCGGGATGACGAAGGCATCGCCCTGTTCCAACTGATAGGGCTCGCGCCCTTCACCCTCAAGTGTCACCTCGCCGGTTATCACGAAGGTAAAGTGTATGTCGGTGTCGTGGCTGGCCCATTGAGGGTTACCCTCGCCCCGGCGCACGACCTGAACGCCCGCCACGCCTTTGGTATTCTCGGCAATCGTCGTGTCACGACAGATGTAACCGGGCAAACGGAATGGCACCCATTCTGCCCCGTTCGCCTGATTGTAAACGAACCGCTGCCCATCCCATTCCCGATCCGGGCGGAAATGCGGTGTGGGCAGTTCCATCTCATGATCAATCTCCGTGACATGCTCGGCTGGGACACCAATCTCGATCACCTGAACGTTGTCTGACGCTTCCAGCACGCGGTGGCGGATTTCAGGCGGCTGAATAAAGCAATCGCCTGCCGTCAGGCGCATCTTGTCGCCCTGATCTTCGTAGACCACATCGACCCAGCCGTGGATGCAGAAGATCAGCTGAAATCCGACTTTGTGGAAATGCACCATATCGGGCACAGGACCACCATCTGGGATACGTATATGGCTGGCGATAATCGATCCGCCCAGCCGGTCCGGCACGAGATCGCGATAGTGCATCCCTGCCCGTCCAATGATCCACGGCGCCTGATCCTTGAGCCTACGGACAACAAAAGAGTGGACCGTATCCGGCATGACCAGCGGCGGGTTCAACTCGTCAATCTCGATCCGGGTGCCGTTTGGGGCGACAAGACTTCGTTGACCTTCTGCAAAACCCTCTGGATCGGATGTCAGAATGCGCAACGTTCCCGCCGCTTCAGCTGCATCTTTCTCGACCCGCAAGCGCAGACCGTGACCAGAGAACACGGCAACCCGAGGGTCATCTGCCGGATAGATCATATCCATCCGCATCCCCAGTACCTTGGTATAAAACGGGATATCGTTGCGCAGTTCCTGCGTCGGCAGTCGGATTTCAGCGCGCGTGAGGGAGTCGCCGGTATTGCTGGTCATTCTGTTTCTCTTCGGATTTTGGTTTTGGCCATCCGATCAGAACAGCAGCCAAAATGCCAATCGAAAAGTACATCTCCAGCGTTTCTTCCATCACGAACAAACGTGTAGCCATCGCAACCGAAAGGTATTCGTCGAACAATCCGCTGATTTCCTCAAGAAGCTGAGCCAGCACCGCAACACTTCCGGCCAGGAAAAAAATCATCAAAAAAGGCGCGCGGATCTTAAGTGCCTTAATTCCGTTCGGTATCCCATGCCAGAGCAATCCACCAATGACGATCGCAGCCAAAGCGATCCTTACTGCAGTCACATCAAGCAATAAATCAATCCAGTTTAGCACCACGAAAGGCGCGCTGCCTTCTGTGTACACCTCTGCCTCCAATTCGCGCTCGGCCAACAGCAGGCAGACCAATCCGATATACAGCCGCGAGATGCCTCGGAAACGCGTCAACGCGACCAGCCCGGAAACCAGTAACGCGGTGGCCGATATCGTCTCAATCAACCCACCTTCTTGGTTGAAAGCCGCAGCCGCTTCGGGCCAAATCATAACCACAAAAAGAAATGAAACCGCCGAAACAAGCACAACAAAGAAGACATTCCGATTGGCACCAATCCTGATTGAAGGGTTGGCAAATTGCGCACTAGCACAAGCTTTGTCTTCATGACGCATGATAAGGTCCGCCGCTTCTGGTGTCCGTAAGGTTCCCCGGAATTGGCTGTACATAAAAACGATGCGGCAACTCTCAACCAACGTTTCGTTAACGTATCCGTGAGGCCTGTCTCTGACTGCGGTCCGAGGCGACATAGCCAAGCGCTGAGAAATAGTTTAACCATCAAACGAATATTGGAACGGAGTTGTATTACCGATGTCTGACACACCGAACCTGAGACAGGCCGCGCTTGACTATCATGCGCATCCAAAGCCCGGAAAGCTTGAGATCAAGGCAACCAAACCAATGGCAAATGGTCGTGACCTTGCGCGGGCATATTCGCCAGGCGTCGCCGAAGCCAGTCTTGAGATAAAGGACAACGCCGCCAATGCTGAGAAATACACCGCCCGCGGCAATCTTGTTGCGGTTGTGTCAAACGGCACCGCAGTTCTGGGCCTTGGGAATATAGGCGCATTGGCCTCGAAACCGGTGATGGAAGGCAAGGCCGTCCTGTTCAAAAAGTTCGCAGGCATCGATTGCTTTGATATCGAGGTGGATCAGCCTGACCCAGAAAAGCTGGCAGATATCGTCTGCGCCCTGGAACCTACCTTTGGCGCAATCAACCTTGAAGATATCAAGGCACCGGATTGTTTTATTGTCGAAAAACTGTGCCGGGAACGGATGAACATCCCGGTGTTTCATGACGATCAGCACGGCACGGCAATCGTTGTTGGTGCCGCAGCGAAGAACGCCCTGTATGTGGCAGGAAAGAGCTTCGAGGATATCAAAGTAGTTTCGACCGGCGGCGGTGCTGCCGGGATCGCCTGCCTCAGCATGTTGGTGAAGCTCGGCGTCAAACGCGAGAATATCTGGCTCTGCGACATTCACGGGTTGGTCTATGAAGGTCGCGCCGAGGATATGAACCCGCACAAGGATCAGTTTGCGCAGAAAACCGATCTGCGCACTCTGGATGATGTGATCGGAGGTGCCGATCTGTTTCTGGGGCTGAGCGGACCAAATGTGCTCAAGCCTGAGATGGTCGAGAAGATGGCCAAGACCCCGATCATCTTTGCGCTGGCCAACCCAACTCCGGAAATCCTGCCACAGGCGGCGCGCGAAGTTGCCCCTGACGCGATCATTGCGACCGGTCGCAGCGACTTTCCGAACCAAGTGAACAACGTGTTGTGCTTCCCGTTTATCTTCCGAGGTGCCCTGGATGTGGGCGCGACTGAAATCAACGACGAGATGCAGATCGCCTGCGTCGACGGCATCGCCGACATGGCGCGCGCGACAACCAGCGCCGAAGCCGCGGCGGCCTATAAGGGTGAGCAGCTGACTTTTGGTCCAGATTACCTGATCCCAAAACCCTTCGACCCGCGCCTCGTTGGGGTCGTTTCCTCATCGGTTGCACAGGCTGCTATGAAGAGCGGGGTCGCAAAACGACCCATTGATGACCTCGAAGCCTATAAAGAACGCCTGAACCAGACCGTGTTCAAATCTGCACTGTTGATGCGGCCAGTGTTCGAAGCCGCAGCCGTCGCATCGCGTAGAATTGTCTTCGCAGAAGGCGAGGACGAGCGTGTTTTAAGGGCTGCGCAAGCGATATTGGAAGAAACCACGGAAACCCCGATCCTGATCGGGCGACCGGACGTGATCAGCGCACGGTGCGAAAGGCTAGGCCTGACAGTACGACCGGGGCAGGATTTTCAAATCGTGAACCCTCAGGACGATCCCCGTTACTACGATTATTGGAATTCGTACCATCAAATAATGCAGCGTCGGGGGGTCACTCCGGATCTGGCCAAGGCCATCATGCGCACCAACAACACCGCCATTGCAGCAATCATGGTGCATCGCGGTGAGGCGGACAGCATGATCTGTGGCACTTTTGGTGAGTATCGCTGGCATCTTAACTATGTCGAACAGGTTTTGGATGATGGCGATTTGCGCCCGCATGGCGCGCTTTCGCTGATGATTCTGGAAGATGGCCCTCTGTTCATTGCAGACACGCATGTAAGACAATTGCCGACACCAGAAGAACTTGCCGAATCCACCATTGGAGCTGCTCGTCACGTGCGGCGGTTCGGGTTGGAACCCAAGATCGCATTTTGTTCGCAATCGCAATTCGGCAATCAGGCCGAGGGATCAGGCAAGCGGCTGCGGGCTGCGCTTGAGATTCTCGATTCCGAGCCACGCGACTTCAGCTATGAAGGCGAGATGAACCTTGATCTGGCTTTGGATCCTGAATTGCGTGCACGTATCTTCCCGAACTCGCGTTTGGAAGGCTCTGCAAATGTCCTGATCTTCGCCCATGCGGATGCGGCAAGCGGTGTGCGCAATATCCTGAAGATGAAAGCGGACGGGCTTGAGGTAGGTCCAATCCTCATGGGAATGGGAAACAAGGCGCATATCGTAACGCCTTCGATTACGGCCAGAGGACTGCTGAACATGGCGGCCATCGCAGGTACGCCAGTCGCGCACTACGGATAAGCCCAGCGCCTATATCATTACGAAACATGACCGGGCACCAGATTAGGTGCCCGGTTTGATTCTGTTAGCGCCAGCACATTTGCAGTAATAAATTTGCAGATTTGCAAATCTTTGCGTGTGACACTCAGAAATCTGCTCAGATCAGAGGATTTGCAAAAATTTGCAAGCCAAACTGCAAGGTTCTGCAAAGATTTTGCGATAAACTGACGCGCCGTTATGCGCATCGCTTGCTCGGAACATCCACGATGCCTAACACATAGCTCAAGGAATTTGGGAGGAGGCCATCATGGCATATCAGGACGTCTACGAGAGCTGGAAGAACGACCCCGAAGCATTCTGGATGGATGCCGCCAAGGGGATCGATTGGGTTCAAGCGCCCAGCAAAGCTCTGTTTGACGACAATGCGCCTCTTTACGAATGGTTCAGTGATGCCAAGGTAAATACGTGCTGGAACGCCGTTGATCGCCATGTGGAAAATGGTCGTGGTGAGCAAACCGCGATCATCTATGACAGCCCAATTACTCATACCAAACGCGAAATCTCATACGTCGAGTTACGCAATCGGGTTGCTAATCTGGCTGGCGCGCTCCGTGCAAAAGGTATTGAGAAAGGTGACCGCGTCATCATCTACATGCCTATGATCCCCGAAGCGCTGGAGGCAATGCTGGCTTGCGCCCGGCTAGGAGCAGTGCATTCAGTGGTATTCGGCGGCTTTGCCAGCAACGAACTGGCCGTACGTATCGACGATGCGAAACCCAAGGCGATCATCGCTGCCTCATGCGGGATGGAGCCGGGACGCGTTGTGCACTACAAACCTCTGCTGGATGGCGCGATCGATCTGGCCGCCCACAAACCCGAATTTTGCGTAATATTCCAGCGCGAGCAGGAAGTCGCACAACTAATCGAGGGGCGCGACGTCAACTGGCACGGTTTCCAATACGGTACCGAGCCCGCAGAATGTGTACCAGTCAGCGGCAATGATCCAGCCTATATCCTCTATACATCCGGCACCACTGGTGCGCCCAAAGGCGTCGTGCGCCCGACTGCCGGCCATCTGGTCGCACTGAACTGGACGATGAAGAACATCTACAATGTCGATCCTGGAGATGTGTTCTGGGCGGCTTCGGATGTCGGCTGGGTCGTTGGCCATTCCTATATCTGTTATGCCCCGCTGATCCACGGCAACACGACGATTGTTTTTGAAGGCAAGCCCGTCGGAACACCTGACGCCGGAACTTTCTGGCGCGTGATATCCGAACACAAGGTCAAAAGCTTCTTCACCGCCCCAACCGCCATTCGTGCCGTAAAACGCGAAGACCCAAGCGCAGAATTGATGGCGAATTACGATCTATCCTGCCTTAAGGCTCTGTATCTTGCAGGAGAGAGGGCTGATCCAGATACGATCATCTGGGCGCAGGATGCGCTGAAAGTTCCGGTCATCGATCATTGGTGGCAAACCGAAACTGGCTGGACCATCGCTGGCAACCCGCTCGGAATCGAAGAGCTTCCGGTCAAGCTGGGATCACCTGCCAAGCCTATGCCGGGCTATGACGTTCAGATTCTGGACGAAGGCGGCCATCCTATGAGACCGGGCGAGTTGGGCGCGATCGCAGTCAAGCTTCCGCTTCCGCCAGGCACATTGCCAAACCTGTGGAATGCTGAGGCGCGCTTCAGAAAATCCTACCTTGAGCATTTTCCCGGCTATTACGAAACCGGTGATGCGGGCATGATCGACGAAGATGGGTATCTCTATATCATGGCCCGTACCGATGACGTGATCAACGTCGCCGGGCACCGACTTTCGACGGGCGGGATGGAAGAGGTGTTGGCCGCTCACCCCGATGTGGCAGAATGCGCTGTGATTGGGGTATCTGATCAACTGAAAGGCCAGATGCCTGTCGGTTTCCTGTGCCTGAATGCCGGATCCGATCGGAATCACGCGGAGGTGGTAACCGATGTGGTCCAGATGGTTCGTGACAAAATCGGCCCAGTCGCTGCGTTCAAGAAAGCCGTAGTGGTGGATCGTCTGCCCAAGACACGCTCGGGCAAGATCCTGCGTGGTACGATGGTGTCGATCGCGGATGGCAAGGCGTATAAAATGCCTGCCACAATCGATGACCCAGCAATTCTGGACGAGATCACGGTGGCCCTGCAAACTATCGGCTACGCGCAGTAATTTCACGGTACGATCAAGCGGAGCGCCTTACGGCGCAACCGATTTGCGCTGTCGCGCGTGTGCGAGGCTCTGCCTCGCGCTCCGAGATATTCTTGGCCAGATGAAGGTTGGATCCGTTTTGCGATTGCGGGGCTTGTCATTGGGTCCTCCTCACCTCAGTTTGAGGTGAGGAGGACGAGCATGACACAGGGCGATATCTGGCGTTTTGATGCAACAGAATTGGCTGCGCTGACCCAAGCTGGCGAGTTGAGCGCAGAAGAGGTGATCAGTGATGCATTGGAGCGGATGCATCAGGTAAATCCCTCGCTGAATGCTGTCGTGGACGATCTGGGCACAGAAGCGTTAGAGCGTGCATCTGCGCTTGATCAGGCGCGCCGCAATGGTGCCTCGGTTGGACCGCTGCACGGGGTACCCGTGACCATCAAAGTGAATGTCGACCAGAAGAACCATGCCACCACAAATGGTGTGGTTGCCTTGAAGGATGTCATTGCCCCTGATGACGCACCGGTGGTTTCAAACTTGCATAAGGCGGGGGCCATTGTCATCGGGCGGACCAATACGCCCGAATTCTCGTTCCGCGCTGACACGGATAATCCACTTCATGGGCGCACGCACAATCCTTGGGGCCGCCATATCTCGCCCGGTGGGTCGTCCGGGGGCGCGGGGGCTGCGGTCATGGCGGGCATCGGTGCCCTGGCTCATGGCAACGATATCGGAGGCAGTCTGCGCTTTCCGGCAGCGGCCAATGGTGCGGTTACAGTGAAACCGGGGCTGGGCCGCGTACCGGCCTGGAACCCCAGCCAGAAGGTGGAACGCGGGATGCTGGCACAATCGATGTCGGTACAGGGCTTGCTCACAAGAAGCGCAAAGGACCTGCACCTTTCGATGCCCAGCCTGATCGCCCCGGACGCCCGCGACCCCTTCCATGTGCCAATGCCTTGGCGCGGCGCGGGGCCGGACACCCCAATCAAAGTTGCGTTCACCAAAAATTCGTTCGAATACGCTTTGCACCCCGAAGTGGACAAAGCGCTAAGTACCGCTCGGGAGGCGCTGGTAGATGCCGGATATATAGTTGAAGACATTGATCCGCCGGATGTGTTCGAATGTGGGCGCATCGGCTATCGCGCGCTGATGGGTGAAGTGCTGACGTTGATGAAAAACGATATCGAGGCAGTCGGGTCTCAAACCATCCGTGATATTTTCGAGGTTTATTTTCAGGAGTTTCCTCCGATCGTAGGCGACGAACTGATTCAGGCGTTGGCGCAACGCAGCCATTTTGCGCGCCAATGGTCGCTATTCATGCAGAAATATCCTTTGGTCCTGTCTCCATTCCTGCCGCAACCGTTCTTCAGACCTGATCGCGATACCGAAGGTGCGGAAGGCGTTCATGAGGTGTTAGGATGCGCGGTCTATTCTTATGCGATGAATTTCCTCGGGCTGCCCGCCGCCAGCGTTCCCGCACGCTTGGCCGAATTGCCGAATGGGCCGCAACCGATCAATGTTCAGATTGCTGCTCGACGCTGGCGTGAGGATATGGCGGTGGATGCAGCGGTCGCGATCGAAGCGCGTGTGGGGCAGATGGCTCCGATTCTGTGGGATCGAATGAGCGCGCAAACCTGAGACATCGTCACTCAGGCCTCACAAATGAAATAGACCCCGGGATTTTGTCCCGGGGTCCGCATACTAAAATATGCCCGGATTAAGATGACGAGCGTAGCACCACCCACCCTCGCCAGCGCGAAAACTGCGCAACCATTCGAAAACACCTTTAGATGGCCACTCACTTCCACCTCGGCGTGTTCTCCGGGCAACTTGAAGTTAACAAACCCTTATCGCGTTGCATGTGAACTGGTTCACACAAGCGGTGGAAAAATGATCAACACGCTGAGATTTAAGTAAATTGTTCGGAGATCAATCGTTCTTCCAGGCCGTGGCCAGGGTCAAATAGAATACGATGCTGGATCGCAATCTCAGACCTGATCTCGACCCAATCGATATCCGGAAACGATATGGAATCGGCCGCAACGATAACCGGGCGTTTGTCAGCCTCGATCACATCGAATCTGACTTTCGCAACTTTCGGCAGCAAGGCGCCACGCCACCGCCGGGGGCGAAACGCGGCGATTGGCGTCAATGCCAGAACGTCCGCGCCAATGGGTACAATGGGTCCGTGAGCGGAATAGTTATATGCGGTTGAACCCGCCGGCGTGGCAAGCAATGCACCATCACACACGAGTTCGGCCATGCGTACCCGCCCATCAACGCTGATCCGCAACCGCGCTGCCTGCGGCCCCGCACGAAGCAGCGAAATCTCGTTGATTGCAAGTGCTTGGTGCTTTTGGCCCGCCTGGTCCATTGCAGTCATCGCCAATGGATTGATGACTTCTTCCTCTGCCTCTGCTAGCCGGGCCATCAGATCAACTTCGGCATATTCGTTCATCAGAAACCCGATGGTACCGCGATTCATTCCATAAACCGGCTTGTCCAAATGCTGGACGCCCTGCAGCGTCTGAAGCATGAAGCCATCACCACCCAGCGCCACCACAACATCTGCGTCTCTCGGCGCTGCATTTCCGTAGCGCGCCACAAGCGCATCCCGGGCGGTCTGCGCAACCTTGGCATCGCTGGCCAGAAAGGCGATTCTCTTTGTCATGTTTTATAGTTTCCAGTGCTGCACATTTGGTTCCGAAACAAACATACCTTTCCGCAATAGGCCAGAGTTGACGCCATAGAGGGCCATTTCGTCGCTTTACAACCTTTCTGACACACGTCGTTTCCGATAGGAAATCCGCCAGATACACCCCAGCCATGCGGAGCGCACATGAACGCCAATCTTCGTGACAACGGATTTTTCACCCAGTCCCTCGCGGATCGTGACCCCGAGCTGTTCGGCTCGATCACATCTGAATTGGGCCGCCAGCGCGACGAGATCGAACTGATCGCCTCGGAGAACATCGTCTCTGCCGCCGTGATGGAGGCGCAGGGCTCGGTCATGACCAACAAGTATGCCGAAGGTTATCCGGGCCGCCGGTACTATGGCGGTTGTCAGTTCGTCGACATTGCCGAGAACCTGGCTATCGACCGTGCCAAGCATTTGTTTGGGTGTGAGTTTGCCAACGTCCAACCGAATTCGGGATCGCAGGCGAACCAAGGTGTATTTCAGGCGCTGATCAAGCCCGGTGACACCATTCTGGGAATGTCGCTGGATGCAGGTGGTCACCTGACCCATGGTGCGGCGCCGAACCAGTCGGGCAAGTGGTTCAACGCGGTACATTATGGCGTGCGCAAGCAGGACAACCTGATCGACTATGATCAGATCGAAGTGCTGGCAAAGGAACATAACCCCAAGCTGATCATCGCCGGAGGCTCGGCCATCCCGCGCGTCATCGATTTTGCCCGCATGCGTGAAATCGCCGATATGGTCGGCGCCTATCTGCATGTGGACATGGCCCATATCGCCGGTCTGGTTGCCGCAGGCGCGCACCCTTCGCCCTTCCCGCATGCGCATGTGGCCACCACCACCACGCATAAAACCCTGCGCGGCCCGCGCGGCGGCATGATCCTGACCAATGATGAAGCGATTGCCAAAAAGGTAAACTCGGCCATCTTCCCGGGCATTCAGGGTGGCCCACTGATGCATGTGATTGCTGGCAAGGCCGTTGCCTTTGGCGAGGCACTGCGTCCTGAGTTCAAGGACTATATCAAGCAGGTCGTTGTGAATGCGCAGGCCCTTTCAGATCAGCTGATCAAGGGTGGCCTGGACACTGTGACCCACGGCACCGATACCCATGTGGTTCTTGTCGACCTGCGCCCCAAAGGCGTTAAAGGCAACGCAACCGAGAAAGCCTTGGGCCGGGCACATATCACCTGCAACAAGAACGGTGTGCCGTTCGACCCCGAAAAGCCGACGATCACCAGCGGTATCCGTCTGGGCTCGCCCGCCGGAACCACCCGCGGTTTTGGTGAGGCCGAGTTCCGCCAGATCGCAGACTGGATCATCGAAGTGGTCGACGGTCTGGCCGCAAATGGCGAAGACGGAAACGGTGCGGTCGAAGCCAAAGTTAAAGCCGAAGTCGCCGAACTTTGCGCGCGCTACCCGCTTTATCCGAATCTCTGATCCAATACGGATCTTAGAACAGAAAACGGCGCCCTGATCGGCGCCGTTTTTCTTTGAGGCGTGCAGCGGTCAGATATACCCGCGCCATCGTAGTACGAACACAGCCAACGCCGCCAACACGATCAGGCCCAACGCAAGCGAACCAAGAAAGCTCAGGAACCATCCCCAACGTCGATCTGCCAGATTGATCGCGTTCAGGTGGCCTTGCACCTCGTCCGACGCTTTTTCGAGCCGGGGCATATCCAAAACCATCCGCAGTTTGGGATGCTCGGCCATCTGCTCGGCCTCTGCCAGAACCAAGGCCTGTTTATAGACCTTGCGCGGCAAACGCCGCTTTGCGCGCCGGACCGAGGCAATCAGGGTCTTGTCTTTCACGCCAAGCTTTTTACGCAGCAACCGAATGGTCTCTGCGATCCGGGTCTGGATATCGATTTCCTGCGTCATTGGCGCCTCCTGACGGGACAATGTAGCCACGCGTCACACCGGCGACAATGGGGCTGGTTGTTCCGCGCGGTGACGCGTATCACAGAAGCATGCTGAATACGATCATCCATGGCGACCCGACCGATCATCCGCCCCTGCTGATAGCGCATGGCCTCTATGGTTCGGCGCGCAACTGGGGAGTCATTGCGCGGCGACTGTCGAACGAAAGACAGGTGATCGCCGTCGATATGCGCAATCACGCCTACAGCTTTTGGGATGCTCAGCATGGCTACACAGATTTGGCGCATGATCTGGCCAAGGTCATCGACAGCGTTGGCGGCATCGCCGATATCGTCGGGCATTCCATGGGTGGAAAAGCTTCGATGGTGCTGGCGCTGGAATATGGCGATCTGGTGCGCAAGCTGGTCGTCGCAGACATCGCACCAGTGGCATACAGCCACAGCCAGATTCAATTCATCGAGACAATGCGGGCGGTCGATATGTCCCGCGTTCAGCGTCGTTCAGATGCCGAAGCACAGCTGGCCGATCTGGGCGTCGAAAAGGCGCTGCAGAGCTTTTTTACGCAGTCTTTGGATGTTGATGGAGGCCGCTGGCGGCTGAACCTGGATGTACTGGCCAGCGAAATGCCAAAGATCATGGGCTTCCCCGAGATTTCGACCCATTGGGACGGCCCTGCTCTGTTCCTGTCCGGCGCAGCATCAGATTATGTGCTGCCCGAACACCGAGAGCAGATTCGCACGCTGTTTCCTGCAGCTCGCTTCGCCAAAATCCCTGGCGCGGGGCACTGGCTGCACGCCGAGAAACCCCGCGAATTCGAAGCTGCAGTCAGGACCTTCTTGAACGCTTAATCAAGCGTCTTGATACAGGCGTTTTGCCACCAGCCACGACACCGGCGCGGCAACAACCGCCCCTGCTGCTGCGGCGGAAACGATGGCCATCCAGGTCACCATTCCAACCGCTAGGACCGCAATCACGGCGGAACCAGCGATGGCTGTGGCGATCAAAGAATAAAGCGTGGCTGCTAGGCGTATCATGGCCAGTATCCTGTGTTTAAGCTTCTGGCCTTTACATTACAGCAACGGAATATGTGTGACTTTGATTTGGGTCAGATATGTAGCTACATCCCGCGATCCATTGGCCCGGTCGCCTCGCCGCCGCCATTCACCCAATCCGCAAACCCGCCCAGATTGTAGACGTGTAAATACCCCATATCCTTAAGCAGTTTCCCAGCCAGCGCCGCCCTGCCACCCGATGCACAATGCAGGATGATCACCCGGTCCTTGCGCAGTTCCGCGTCATGGGAAGGCAGCTCGGGATCGGCCCGAAACTCCAACATCCCGCGCGGGATATGATGCGAGCCGACCGCGCGCCCTGTCCTTTCCAGTTCAGGCGCATCGCGAATATCCAACAACAAGGCACCCTGCCCGATCAGTTCTTTCGCCCGGCTGGCATCGATACGCTCAACCACCGCGTTTGCAGCTTGCATCATGTCTTTGACCGTCAATGGCATTTGCGCCCCTCCAGGAAATGAATCCGTGAAAGGCTAACATGCAGAAAATTGAAGGTGTAGACATTCAGGCGCTTAATGTTCGCGGAAAGCACGCGACATACTGTCAACCACCGGCTTGGCGATATAGGCCGCAAAGGTGCGTTCCTCGGTCTGGATCATGATCTCGGCGGGCATTCCGGGTGTCGGCACGAAGCCCCGCACGCGACCCATCTCTTCCGTGGTCAGAGAAATGCGCGCCAGATAGACCTCTTGCGGCATACCGGCAGAATCCTCGACAAGCGAGTCAGCCGAGACGTAATAGACCTCGCCCTCAAGCACTGGGGTTGTCCGTTGATTGAGCGCAACGAGGCGCACCGTCGCGATCTGCCCGGTGACCACGCTGTCGATCTCGGTACGCGGGATCTGCGCTTCGATGATCAATGGCGCATCGGCGGGCAGAATCTCAGCAATCTGTTCGCCAGTTTCGATCACCCCGCCCGGCGTGTGGTGATGAAGTCGCACCACTGTGCCTGTCACCGGTGCACGCACAACGGCACGGGCCAGAACGCTACGGGCCTGACGGGCTTTTTCACGCACACTTTCAAGATCGGCTTCAATAACGCCCAACTCGTCCAGCGCAGCCTCGCGGTAGGCTGAGCGGGTGCGCAGAATCTGCTCTTCATACTTCAGCAGCATCTGGTTTACCTCAGCCGTTTCAGCGCGCAGACGCGCCAGTTGACCTTCGGCTTCGGCCTGCACCCGGCGGATCGTATTCAGATCACCTTTGCGCACTAATCCTTTTTCAAACAACGAATATTTGGTCTCGTATTCTTCCTCGAGAATCTCTGATCGCCTTTCCATGCTGACCAATTGTGCTTCAAATCCTGACGCACGAATTTTCAACGCCTCCATGTTGCGCTGCAGCAAAGCAATATCGTTCAGCAGCGTCTTTCGCGATACATCAAAGCTGAGTTTCTGATTGTCGAGGATCGTCATGACCTCGACGTCGTCCGATGCTTCGATCAATCCGGGCGAAAACACGAGGGTTTCCTGTTCGCTATGCTCAGCCAGCAACCGTTCGGTCATGGCCTGAAGGCGAAGTTTGCGAATGAACAATTCGCGTTCACTCGCCTCGGCCGAGGTCTGATCCAAAGTCATCATGATCTGTCCGGCTTGAACAGATTCACCTTCCGAGACCAGAATGTTCTCGATGATACCGCCTTCCAAATGCTGCACGATCTTGTTGCGGCCGGTCGCGACAAAGCTGCCTTGCGCGATGACTGCAGCGGCCAGAGGTGCACGGAAGGACCAGACGCCAAAGCCGCCAAAACAGACAATAAGCATGATAAAGCCAATCACGATGAATTTGGTGATCGAGCGCGGAACTTCAGAGTACCAAAGACCGCCTTCATCGGTGCGTGCCACGTCGTTCATCGCTTAATCCCCCTTGCCCTGTATTTCGGGCGGTTGCTGGCGCGGCCCGTTGAGCTGTTCCAGCACCTGTTCGCGCTGCCCGAACAGCGCCACGCGCCCATCGGTCAGCAGCATGATCTTGTCGACAACATTCAACAGAGTCGGCTTTTGCGTAATCACTACAACGGTGATCTTGCTTTCCTTTGCTTGCTGAATTGCGCGCGCAAGCGCCTTGTCACCTGCCACGTCGAGGTTCGAATTCGGCTCATCCAGAACAACCAAACGCGGGTTGCCGAAGAAGGCACGCGCCAAAGCAATACGCTGCTTCTGGCCACCTGAGAGAGGTGAGCCGTCGGCGGCCACAACAGTCTCATACCCCTGCGGCAGTGTAGCGATCATGTTGTGCACGTCGGCCAAAACGGCGGCATCGTGGATCTGCTCATCCGTGGCATCGGCACGCATCCGGCCAATATTGTCTTTGATGCTGCCTGGGAACAGCTGTACGTCTTGCGGCAGATAGCCAATATTTTCGCCAAACTGGCGGGGATCCCAGTTGCGGATATCCATCAGGTCCAGCCGCACACTGCCTGAGGTCGGCAGGATCGAACCCACCAGCGTTTTACCAAGTGTCGTTTTGCCTGCGCCTGAATTCCCGATGATCGCCAGAGTTTCACCCGGGTTCAGCGCAAAGGTGATTCCGTTCAGAACCACCCGCTTGGTGCCGCCGGGGACATATAGCAGGCGTTCGACATCCAACCGCCCCTCAGGCCGTGGTAGGCGCAGTTTTTCATATTGCAGGGCCGAGTTCGACAGCAGAGCCTTGATCCGCCCAAAAGCGCCACGCGTCAGTAGGAAGGTATTCCAACCCTCAATCGAGCCTTCGATCGGCGCAAAAGCCCGCCCTGCGATGATCGAGGCGGCGATGACCATACCGCCTGTAATTTCGCCCTGCAGCGCAAGAAATGCGCCCCAGCCCAGAATGCCGATCTGCGTCAAAAGACGGACGGCACGTGAAATGGCCGCGAAGATCACGTTACGATCCTGCGCCTTGACCTGCCATGTCAGCGATTGTGCGGTGTCACGCCCCCAGATGCGCACTGCCTCGGGGATCATCGCCAAAGCGTTGATGATCTGACTGTTGCGCGACATTGAATCCAGATGCTGGTTCGCCATTGATTGCGCCTGATTGGCCTTGGCAAAGGGCTTGGCGGTCATTTTCTGGTTGATCAGCGCGATGATCATCAGAATCACGGCCGTCGTCACCACAATCATCCCAAGTTGCGGATGCACCAGAAAGATCATCAGGATGAACAGCGGTGCAAATGGTACATCCAGAAATGAGATCAGAGTGCCCGAGACCAGAAAGCCCCGCACCTGTTGCAGATCCCCAAGTGTCTGATATTCGCGTCCGTTGCCGTGCAGCGAGGCATGGGCCGCAGCGCTAAGAACCGGGGCCCCAAGACGGGCGGCGACCTCGACCGCTGTACGCATCAGCATGAACCGACGAACGGCATCAAATGCGGCTTGAAAAATGACTGCTCCGGCAACGATTGCCGTCAGCATGATCAACGTATCCAGCGAGCGACTAGTCAGAACCCGGTCACTGATCTGAAACAGGTAGATCGGGATCGCTAGGATCAGGACGTTGGTCGCGCAGGTCAGTACCAGCACGAAGGCCAGATTGCGCCAAATCGCGCGCAGTGAGGTACGCAGCGTCTTCTGGAAATCCTCAGGCGGCGTGCGTTTGTGGAATGTTTGGGGTGGCCCCTTGCCATCGCCACCACCCGTCCCCGGGCGCAGCAAGGGTTGGTTGGCCTTGGCCTCGATCGTGGTGCCCATGCGGTCTTTACCATCCGACGGCGCAGAGGGGGTCATGCGTGCAGTCGATTGGTCGGCGGTTTCACAATCGGGGGCTTCGGTATCGGCCACCCCAGTGTCGCCACCCGCAGGATCCTTATCTTGCGCGGGCCGCGACGACGCGCGCCGAAGGGGAGAACCAGCGCGCGGTTGTGATGTTTGATCCAACTGCTCTGCCTGGGTCTGCCCCGGATTATCCGGTTGTGTCGTCGCCTGAGGCGCTTCTGATTGCCGCGATCGTTTCGCGGGCCCGGCAACCGGGGTGTCACTTGCTTCCGGGGTCTCTGGTTTGGTTTCGGGTTCCGCCAGTTGCATATCACTTGTCAAACGCAGGCGGGACGCTGTTTTTGCAAGTTTACTTTCATTTGGTTTTGCTACCCGATTTCGGGGTTCCAGGGTCAATGGGCCTCCGCCTCCGTGCCGGTCCAATGGACTTGCAAAACGGGTGCGGCGCGACGAAAAAACGATCGACATAAACTAACCTTCCGGTCACTCGTAAATCAGGAAATATTAGGCCAGCATGGTCTGCAGGCCATCGGAGGAATTCGCCATTTCGCTTGGCGTGAGATCGTTACCGTTAGGCCCAATGCCATTGTCGTGACCTGGCATACCCGCCTCTTCCATGATGGCGGCGATTGCCTCGTTGGTCATCTCGGCGATGTCCTCATTCGTGGGCATGTCAAGCAGGCTTGCCTGATGCAGTAGCAGGTCAGAAAATGCCCCATCCTGAGCCATAACAACCGAATCCACGCCGGCCTTGGTTACATTGGCGGCGTTCAGCATCGCATTGCTGCCTGCCAGAACCTCGGTCTCGTCCGCGTGGGGACCATTCAGATATACGTCATCCTGATCGGCAAGCATCGTCGATTGCTCGGCCACGTTGACCTGAACCAGCGATCCATCGATCTTGAGGACCCGCATCTGCTCCATGCCAGCAAACATCGGATCGTTCATTAGCGCCTCTTCCAGCGCTGCCATGTCGTCCTCGCCCATGGTCATGGCGTCGGCCATGGAGTCGTGCATCGCCTGATACGTATCTTCGCCTTCTTTCTTGAGAGAAACCTCGTTCATAACCAGGTTCTCGTCCGATCCATCGATGGGTCCGGGCAATCCGCCCATCACCACATCGTCATCCAATAATACGTGCGTCTGGACAAACGCATCGACCGATATCATGTCGCCTTCGATCATGATCAGGTCATAATAACTGCCAAGTTGAAGAATATTGGTGACATCAATCAACTCGTTGTCACCCAACGCATACAGCGTGGTCGTCGCGCTAATCTCGGCATCAATATGATCGATATCCGTTGCGTCGATGTCCTGCTTGACAAAATTTGCAACGATCAGATCGGTCGTAATCCAATCAACATGCACATATGCCGGGGCATCGTCTCCACTTGAGCCTTTCTCAAGCCAAGGGGCTGAGTTGCCTTCGACCTCGATCGTCGACGAGTGCACCACATTGGTGCCCGAGCCGCCATTCGTGCCTTTGTCTGTGTCAGATACAACGGCGACCTGGCTCACCATGGCCAGTTCGATTGCTTTTCCACCGACCGCAATATAAGGCGCATCGACCCAGGCCACAGTTGCGTTCATCTCGTTGATCGCAAGGTTGCCGCCTGCGATCACCGTGTGACCTTCGGCAAATTCGTCTTCCTCGTCCTGAGCCCATTCGGCGGGCATCATATCGGGCGTTTCGTCTTCTTCTTCCTCGTCCGGTCTATGATGCGCAGGCAGAAGATCTTCCCATTCCGGGGCTTCGTCCACATACTCACCATTGACGATCACGCCCATCGCGTCTTCGCCGTGGAACTGATAAACAACCGCGCCTTCAACTTCGACATTGATCGGGGCCAACATCGCTTCGGCCAAAGACTCGACGTATTCAACCGACAAGTAGTCCGAGATCGAGAACGAGGGCACGGCAAACGCGTGCATCGATGCTGCGACCTGCGAAGCCGCCTCGGCCAAAGCGATCAACTGATCGACATCGCGGAAATCTCCCTCGCCGACAACGTCATTGTCGCGCAGGAAAATCGTCTGGAACGTGTAGGTCACAGCAGACCCGATAAGCTCTGTCACAATCTCTAGCTGCTGCTCGATCACAAACGTTGCACCTAGGCCGGTTGTCGCTTCGGGTAACGGCGGACCGTCTGAGAGTGGTGGTTCAAGTACAACGACCGTTTCAAATTCAGGGCCGTCGGTTGGGGGTGGAAGTTCAGGAGTGGCGGGGGGGGTGTCAAACCGATAGGAAAGCGGACCATATTTGCCTGGGTCCAATTCAAGATCTGCCTTGATCCGGATCTTTGCGGGTTCTTCCAGTTCGTCCAGTTCCGCCTTGCGCCGCATGGCGGTGAACTCTTCGTACTGATCCCTCAACCGGGCTTTTTCAATCGTAAGATCAAAAGATCCAATAAAGTGTGCAATCTTTTCGGTAACACTATCGAATGACATTTCGATGATCCCTTGCCCCCTTGCCGACTAAAATTTCCGGTTCGGGATTTGCTGGGCCGAGGCCACATTACGCGGCCCCGGCGATTTCATTGAACGGGGGCCGATAATGCGGCCCCCGCGAATTGGTCTTAGACCTCGGTGTCGTCGCTCGAATAAGTCGAGGTCATCGAACCGCCAACCATGGTCGTATCGACCGAGTTACCAAGCACGTTGGCACCCTGTACGATCGATTGGTTGAAGGCGTTCGTATCGACGACTGCTGCTGCGGATGCATAAGACTCGCCGTTGACGATACCATCGCCACCATTATCCGAACCCCAGGTACCGCCATTACCGCCAGCACCACCGGCACCCGAATATGCACCGGATGCTTCACCACCGGTGTTCATTGCACCTGTGGTTGCACCACCAGTAGACGAGCCCATGACGTCGCCGCTGGTACCGCCAGTCGATGCCGCTGCACCACCGGCACCGCCGTCACCTGACATCGCAGTACCTGTTGCATCACCTGAAGCCATCGAGTCCGCATCATTATCGGACGAAGCATCTCCACCGTATCCGGCAATCGCTTCGGCAAGGCTTTCGGCATAACCATCGTTGGCTGAATCGGCCCATGCTTCAGAGTCACCGCCGTTTCCGGCTTCGTTGGTTGCGTCAGCTGAACCAGCACCGCTTCCGGCCGAGCTTGCCTCGGGGTTGGCCGTACCGCCAGCGCCACCAGTACCTTCAGCCGATGCCATTCCATCGCCGCTGGCGTCTGCTGATCCATTACTTGTGTTGGTACCACCATTACCACCAGAACCGTCAACGTCCTGATCATTGTCGGCAGAGCCATCGATATCACCAGGTGACTGCGTGATTACAGGGCCAGCAGCATCTTGGTCACCAACACCTTGCGCATCAGCATCCGTGTCAACGTAGCCGCCGCCTGCACCACCGGTTCCTGTACCGCCAGCACCCGGTCCGCCAGTACCTGTGCCACCAGTACCAGTACCTCCAGTACCCGTACCACCAGTACCTGTACCGCCAGTACCCGTACCGCCGGTACCTGCACCACCAGTACCACCGTCTCCGCCGGTACCGTTCGAGTTACCAGCTGCTGCAGCTTCTTCGTCTCCGTCAGGATCTTCCTCTTCCACAAGGAGTACCGGGAATGGGAAGGCTTCTTCTACCGAGCCGGAATCTCCGCCGGTGCCGTCGCCACCGTTGGCATTGCCACCGGAGCCTTCGCCACCAGTGCCTTCACCGCCTGAGCCTTCACCGCCTGAGCCTTCGCCCCCGGAGCCTTCGCCACCGGAGCCTTCGCCGCCGGAGCCTTCGCCGCCGGAACCGCTACCGCCATCGGCATCATTCCAACCCATCGCGCCAGCGCCAGCCAGACCCAAACCAATATTGCCTCCAGAGGAAGACTCGTTGGCTTCGTTGGTTCCGTCGCTAGAGTTGTCTGCCGAACCATCGTTATCGGCATCACCAGCGCCACCATCGGCACCGTCGTTGGAAGCATCGGTGCCTGCCAGACCAAGGCCAGCAGCTAATGCCCCAGATGTATTGTCACCACCGTCTGCATCGCCATCGGCGTTCGCTCCGGACAAACCAAGACCAAGACCAAGGCCAATCGATCCGGCATTACCACCGTTACCACCAGTCGAGTCACTATCGGAACTCGCTTCGCCGTGGTTGTCGGCATTAGACTCGCTGTCTGCTGCGCCGCCTTCGCCGCCGGTGCTGTCACCGTCTGCGCTGGCACTCGAATGACCAAGACCCAGGCTTGCGTTATAGGTATCACCCGAAGATGCGCCATCTCCACCTGTCGCAGCGCTATCAGCATTTCCTGAATGACCACCAAAGGCCAGCGAATGGCTGCCATTGGTGTCGCCATAGGCTTCACCACCATAGCTCATGCCGCCATCGCCAGAGGAGCCACCGTCGTTGTTTACGTCGATACCATCTTCAGCATAGGCTTCACCGCCGTTGGCGTCACCGCTTTGTGTGAAGTCGCCTGAATTCTCGACACTTGCTGTACCCAAACTGTCATTGTCTTCCAGGCTGGCAAACTGCTGGTTGATCGACGCGAAATCATTTCCGGGACCATCTTGCGAGATATCAATGTTGACGTCGTCGCCGGGATCGTAATTTACATCGTCACCGGCAGTAATAACGTCGCCGACATCACCTTCGACGTCCTCAATATCAACGTCGACTTTGTCATCGTCGCGCGGAATCCACTCTCCGCCGCCGAAGTCGATATCTACGGTCGCGGTATTGGTGTTGCTGTCGTCACCGCCATTGGTCTGTGAGTTGCTGTCGTTACCACCATTGGTGTTGCTGTCGTTACCACCATTGGTGTTGCTGTCGTTACCACCATTGGTGTTGCTGTCGTTACCACCGTTGGTGTTGCTGTCGTTACCACCGTTGGTGTTGCTGTCGTCGCCCTGCTGTTGTTGCTGCTGCTGTTGCTGTTGGTTCAAATCTTCAACAGCCATCTCTTCTTCTTCCAGCTGCGGTTCGTCTACAACAGGATCCTGATCGTCGATAACTTCTTGGACATCGGTGATTGGAGCTAATCTGCGTTCCATAATAAGTTCCACTTTTACTGAAGCACCAGACCGCCATTCATCTACAAAGCGGTAACAGGCGCGGTTTGAAACAGACTTTGCGCGCAACGTGTCAATCTGGACACTCGCGCGGCCGTGAAGGTCTTCTGTTTGGTTTGCCCCCCTTTCTCGGCTAAGCCGATTCCATGACCACGGAGAATTCGCAGAAATACGCGGACCGCAGGCACGTCAGGTCTAAGATCACTTCACAAATTGAAGCTTGGGCATGGTTGCAGCGATAAGGGGATGTGCATAGCTGGCCGAAAGGGCTATTTTCCGTAATTAGCTGTTTAATATATATATTTTTCGAAATCTGGCGTATTTCGCACCAAATTTGCCTCAGAAACAATCATGCGCAAACATATAGGATTATTAACCCTGAAATTTCATAAAGTTACGCTAAAACTATATACGAAAAACCTGATCAAAGGTTCTAGTACGCGGTATTGCGGAACCCGCCTTTGGTTGCTGAAACACGTACTTTCAGCTATGATAAGGTACTATTTGAGTTCAAAGTTACTGTTTCGCGCCATCCAGTTCTGTACCCGATTTAAAGTTTCAGAGGGTGGCGTTTGTATTAGTGGGGGGAAGATCAATGAATATTTCATTGCAAGAAGACGCCCGTGATCAGATTGAATATCCCGAAGAGCTGTCGATCATTTTTATCGGCAAGGAACTGTTCTACTCGAACCAAACCCTGAGAAGTGTTCAAAGCGAATTCGGCGTTCGTGCGTCAAGATATGAAAGCCTTGACGACCTGCTGGCCGAGAGTGGGAACTCTGTTCCCTCCGAGCGCATCATTGTTGTGGATCAGATGATGCTCGAAGATCTGTTGGCGCGGCCCGCTGATTACTCCCGGCTCGCCGAGACAGGATGTCTGGCCTTCGCCTATCGCAAGAAAAGTCCGGCCCGGGTTCTGTTCGAACGCTGGGATCGTACCCGTTTCGGCAGTGTCGGGTATTTGCCAATGAACGTGGCGCCGGATGTTTGGCGCGCAATACTGCGCCTTCTGATGCACGAAGAGCTGCACCTGCCCTGCTTTCTGGCCGACAGCATGACCGCAACACAAAGTGCGCCAGGCACACCTATCGAAAAACAGCCTGCAACCAGAACCCGGTCACCTGACAAACTGTTGCGATACTCAAAGCTGACGCGCCGCGAAAAGCAAGTCCTGAGGCTGGTATCGCAAGGCAAGAGCAACAAGACCATTGCGTCGAATCTGGGCATCACCGAACACACCGTCAAACTGCATATGCACAATGTCTCGGGCAAGATCGATGTGAGCAACCGGACTGAAGCTGCGCATTTTTACTTTGAGGTCGCGCCGAACGAAGCGCGCAACGCGCCCGTTGGATGAGGCATTCGAAACCCGGTTCGACCGGCTCATTCTGTTGGTGGGTCGGCTCAACTATATGTGGACGAACACTGAAAGCCTGCTGATCCACCTGATCGCAGGTCTGACCGGGGCCAAAAAAGATGTTGCGGTCATCATATTCCTGACGCTTAACACCACACGTGCCCGTATCGATCTGGTCGAACGTCTCGCCAAGATGGAGGGTCGCCCCCGTGAAATCCGCGATCCGATTCTCGAACACACCCAGCGGTTGTCGCGCCTGTCCTCTATTCGAAACAAGTACAATCACTGCATCTATTCTTTCGATCAGGAAAGCGGAAATCCAAAGACCATCCTGATGCGCATTGCTGATCGCAAGACCGACATCAAACTTGGTCGCGAAGACACAGTTGACGACAAAGCAATGAAAGAAATCGAGGATGTTGTCACTCAGCTCTCGAATGCCAACAGGGATATCTGGAAATTGATCACCCAACTGGGTTTCCCTGTCTGAGATGGTGCTGGTGCGGGCGGTGGGACTCGAACCCACACGGCACTAAGGCCTTCGGATTTTAAGTCCGATATGTCTACCATTCCATCACGCCCGCACATCATCGTCGAAGTTTTGTCTCACCGCGCCGATGTCGTGTGCAGACACTTACAACCAACCAAAACGATTGAAAAGATACTCATTCATCAGATCCAGGGATGCATGCAGAACACGAACACAATCCTGCTGAATCAAGGCCGAGCTTGACAGCCTTCGGCCAATTCGTTCACGTCGGCGCAACACAAGATCAGGGAGCGAGCGATGAAACTAGTCAGTAACCCGTTTCGAGGTGGTTCTAAGCTTTCGGATCAGGCCCCTTATCCCTCCGTAGAGACAGATGGGTTGGGCCGGCATCGATCCTTCTGTCCTGACTTTGTCGAAACGCCCCTTGTGAATGCATCGGCGCTGGCACCCGTCGCGAATCTCTGGGTTAAAGATGAGCGAAGCCGTATGGGCCTGGGATCGTTCAAAGCGCTGGGTGCGGCTTATGTGATCGCCTGCGAAGCGAATGACATCTCGGTCACGCCAGATGGTAACACGCTCAAAGGGCGCACCTATGTTACGGCAAGCGCGGGCAATCACGGGATGAGCATGGCCGCGGGCGCGCGCACTTTCGGAGCTGATGCAGTTGTCTACATCGCAGAAACAGTTCCTGAAAGCTTTGCAGATCGCCTGCGCGCTCAAAACGCACAAGTGGTCCGGGCGGGTGCGGATTACGCTGCCAGCATGGAAGCAGCCAGTCAGGCGGCGCAGGACAATGGCTGGACTTTGCTCTCGGACAGTTCCTGGGAGGGGTATACTGAACTACCGTACTTGCTGATGGAAGGGTATCTGCAAATGGCGGTCGAAGCCGCCGAGCAATGTACTGAGGCACCAACGCACGTTCTTTTGCAAGCCGGTGTTGGCGGCATGGCCGGAGCCGTCGCTGCCTATGCGCGGGTCGTTTGGGGAGATGCTCCGCAGATCATTGTTGTCGAGCCAACCTCTGCCCCGGCGCTGCAGGCCAGTATCGAAGCGGGGCATTGTGTGTTTGCTGACGGGCCCGACAGCATCATGGGGCGACTGGATTGCAAAGAGCCCTCGCTGATCGCCTTGAACGGCTTGGCCCGAGATGCCGATCTGTTTGTGACAATCGAAGATGACACTGTCGAAGCACAGCTTCCGGCCATGGCGAAGGCCGGGTTGGAAACCAGCGCCTCGGGCGGTGCTGGCATTGCGGCCGTTCTGAACGACGCGATCCGTATTGAACTGGGTATTGGACCGAATTCCAAAGTGCTCTGCATCTTGAGCGAGCAACCTGCATGAGAGGTTTCGCACCAGAGGAATTCGCGATCCGCGTTGCGCGCGCCCAGCATCGGATGCAAGAAACCGGTCTATCGGCCCTGTTGCTTACGACTGAGCCCCAGCTTCGCTATTTCACAGGTTATCTGACCCGTTTCTGGGAAAGCCCAACGCGGCCTTGGTTGCTGATCGTTCCGATTTCTGGCAAGCCGGTTGCAGTAATCCCATCCATCGGTGCTGCATTGATGGCGCAGACATGGATCGACGACATTCGAACCTGGAGTGCACCCGACCTTGAAGATGATGGGGTATCTCTGCTGGCCGATACACTGAGAGAGTTGACGCCTGAAAACGCCTCAATCGGCTGCCCCGACGGGCATGAGACCCATGTAAGGATGCCACTGGCCGATCTAAGGCATCTCGAATCCGCAATTGGAGCGCGCCAAATTACGGGTGACCATGGCATCCTGCGGGCGCTGCGGATGGTGAAATCTGACGCCGAGATCGCAAAGATTCGAACTGCCTGTCAGATTGGTGCCCACGCCTTTGCACGAGTGCCTGAGATTGCCTCAGCAGGGACACCGCTGGATCAGATATTTCGAAACTTTCAGAGACTCTGCCTTGAAGAGGGTGCCGACTGGGTGCCCTATCTGGCCGGAGGGGCCGAGCAAGGCGGGTACTCGGATGTAATTTCACCCGCGACACAGACCCCGCTTCGTATAGGCGATGTGCTGATGCTCGACACCGGCCTCGTCCACGATGGCTATTTTTGCGACTATGATCGCAATTGGTCCGTCGGCCCAGCGAGCAAGGCGGTACGCGATGCACATGCCAGATTGGTCGAGGCTTCGGATGCAGCGTTTGATCAAGCCCGCCCAGGCGTGACGGCTTCTCAGCTTTTTCATACGATGAACACAATACTTACCGATGGCAGCGCGGGTACCGATGCCGGGAGACTGGGCCACGGGTTAGGAATGTCGTTGACCGAATGGCCTTCGCTTATTCCCGATGATCATACTGAACTGCAACCGGGAATGGTTTTGACGCTTGAACCGGGTATTGCGGTCGATGGCAAAATTCTCGTGCACGAAGAAAACATCCTGATAACCGAAGGCGCGCCCGAATTCCTCAGCCCCCGGATAGGACCGGAGATTGCCGAGATATGAGCACGTTGCCGTACACACTGGATCCTGACGATCCCTCGGCCGTACCAATGGGGCTGATCGTTTTACAGACTGACGAGACAATCGAACCTGAGTTTCGTAGCCTTTTTATCGATGACAAAAGCCCTCTTTATGTCAGCCGCATTCCCAGCGGGGCCGAGGTTAACACCGACACGCTGGCGCAGATGGAGACCGACTTGCCTGCAGCGGCTGATCTGCTGCCAAAGGCGCGGCCCTATCGAGTTGTTGGCTATGGATGTACGTCAGCCAGTTCGGTTATCGGCTCGGATCGGGTTGAGCAGATGGTCATGCAGACCTGTAATACAGCGACCGTCACCAACCCGTTGCGGGCAGCCTCCGCCTGCGCGAGACATTTGGGCGTCTCAAAATTTGCACTGCTGTCGCCTTACATTGAAGAAGTAAACACTCCGTTGCGACGCGCGTTTGCAGAACAAGGCATCTCGATGGATGTATTTGGCACTTTCGGCGAATCCGAAGAAGCCAAAGTTGTGCGGATCTCAACCGATTCCGTGGTCGATGCCGCCGTGCGACTGGGAAGAGATTCAACAGTCGACGCCGTATTCCTTAGTTGTACGAACCTTCGGACACTGACGGCTATCCCAAGGATCGAAGCGCAGATCGGTAAGCCTGTCCTGTCAAGCAACCAGAGTTTGGCCTGGCATATGAAACAACTGAACGTGTCGCAAAATTAGGCAAATGCGGCGTTTACGCGACTCCAATTGCTTTACGGGCTTGCGACCATTTGTTAGCCTCGTCATCAATGCACGAGAAGATCAATGAGGCCCGGACCAACCGGGTAATCATTTGACGCAACAGGGGGTCTTGTGACCGACACAAATAGCGACGCCGCGTTTGTTGAATTTCAACGCGTTCAAAAGTCTTATGATGGCGAGAACCTCGTCGTCAAAGATCTCAACCTGGCAATGCCAAAGGGCGAATTCCTGACCATGCTCGGGCCGTCCGGATCAGGTAAGACGACCTGCCTGATGATGCTTGCCGGATTCGAAACCGCCACACATGGCGAGATTCTTCTGGATGGAAAACCCATCAACAATATCCCTCCGCACAAACGTGGCATCGGGATGGTGTTCCAGAATTATGCTCTGTTCCCGCATATGACTGTGGCCGAGAATCTTTCATTCCCGCTGGAAGTCCGCAAGCTGGGCAAGTCCGAGCGCGAGGAGAAAGTCAAACGCGCGCTGGACATGGTGCAGATGGGTGCCTTCGGCAATCGTCGCCCCGCGCAGTTGTCGGGTGGTCAGCAGCAACGGATCGCACTGGCACGTGCGCTGGTTTTCGAGCCCGAATTGGTGTTGATGGACGAACCGCTGGGTGCGTTGGACAAACAACTACGCGAGCATATGCAGTTCGAAATCACCCGTCTGGCGCATGAACTGGGCATTACCACCGTCTACGTGACCCACGACCAGACCGAGGCATTGACCATGTCCGACCGTGTTGCGGTGTTTGACGATGGCCGCATTCAGCAACTGGCCCCGCCGGATCAGCTGTATGAAGAACCCGACAACAGTTTCGTGGCGCAATTCATCGGTGAAAACAATACCCTGGAAGGTGTTGTTAAATCCATCGATGGAGATACCTGCCTTGTGCAATTGGATGACGGCTCGGAAATCGATGCGGTGCCGATCAACGTGCACAATCCGGGCGAACGTACCAAGGTCTCGATCCGGCCCGAGCGCGTAGAATTCAATAAAGACCGACTGCATGCCGATGCACATACGCTGAAAGCAACGGTTAAGGAATTCATCTATATGGGCGACGTGTTCCGCTTCCGCATGTCGGTGGCGGGCAATGACGAGTTCATCGTCAAAACACGGAATGCCCCCGACGCCATCCGTCTGAATCCCGGACAGGAAATCGAGATCGGCTGGCTTGCAAAGGATTGTCGTGCGCTCGACGCATAGACCAAGCCGCGCGGTACAAACGTGGCTTACCGAGGGACCAGCTGGCGAAAACCCGTGCGTCAGCTGACCAAACAACAAACGGGAAGTACTGGGAGTAACACATGAAAACTACCAAAACACTGCTGACAGCAGCTGCTATTGCGACAGCGGCTGGCGGCGTTTCCGCCGAAGAGATGACCATCGTCTCGTGGGGCGGCGCCTATTCCAAATCGCAGCTCAAGGCTTATCACGAGCCCTATTCGGAGAAGACCGGCGTCACCATCCTGAATGATGACAGCTCGAACGAGGCCGTCGCCAAACTGCGCGCGATGAACGAAGCGGGCAACATCACATGGGACGTGGTTGATGTGGTTGCGGCGGACGCGATCCGCCTCTGCGACGAAGGTCTGGCACTTGAGATCGATTTCGACACTCAACTGGCCCCTGCCCCCGATGGCACGCCTGCCTCCGAAGATTTCGGTGACCTTCTGGTCAGCGACTGCTTTATCCCGCAGATCGTCTATTCAACCACTTTCGGTTATCGCACAGATCTGGTCGGTGATACTCCGCCAACCGACATCTGCGCAGTATTCGATCTTGAAGCCTATCCCGGCAAGCGCTCGCTGGAAAAGCGCCCGATCAACAACATGGAATGGGCGTTGCTGTGTGACGGCGTTGCAAAAGACGACGTTTACGACGTTCTGGCCACTGCTGAAGGTCAGGACCAGGCCCTGGCCAAACTGGACACCATCAAGGACAGTGTCGTCTGGTGGTCTGCCGGTGCCGACACGCCACAATTGCTGGCTGATGGTGAAGTTGTCATGGGTTCGACCTATAACGGTCGCCTGTTCAGCGTGATCGAAGAGCAAAAGCAGCCGGTAGCGATGCTGTGGGATGCTCAGGTATTCGATCTTGATGGCTGGATCATTCCGGCTGGCCTGAGCGAAGAGCGTCAACAGCGCGCGCTGGACTACATCATGTTCGCAACTGACACGCAGCGTCTGGCAGATCAGGCCAAGTACATCTCGTACGGCCCGGCTCGTGCTTCCTCTGCTCCGCTGGTGGGTCAGCACGCCGATCTGGGCATCGACATGGCACCACACATGCCGACCGATCCGGAAAACGCCAAGAACACGTTCCTGTATAACTACGAGTTCTGGGCGGATTACCGCGACGATATCGACGCCAAATTCCAGGCTTGGCTGGCGCAATAAGCGTCTGATTTCCTGAGATTGTCGGGGGCGGCCTATCGCCCCCGACCCCAAAAATACCCAAGGGGTACCGATGACTGACGCCACCCAAAATACTGGTCCCATGCTGGCCGCGGACGGCACGCCACTCAAGCAATCGCTGGCCCGGTCTCTGCGACGGCAAAAGCTGCGGGCCCTGATGCTGGTCGCCCCACTGCTGCTGTTCGTTATGTTCTCGTTCATCGTGCCTATTGCGGCGATGCTGTTCCGATCTGTGGAAAACAGCATCGTACAAGAGACACTGCCCCTGACGGTTGAAGCATTGCAAAGCTGGGATGAAACCAGCGGCGAGTTGCCCGACGAAGCCGTTTATGACGCCTTTGTCCGCGATATGGTCGTGGCCGTCGATAACAAGACACACACCCGGCTGGGTTCGCGTCTGAACTACGAAGAGACAGGCATGTCTTCGATGTTCCGCCGCTCGGGTCGGAAAATGGGTAAGCTGGACCCCGAAACCGATGGGCCGTTCAAAGACCAGGTCATCGAGATTCACGACGGCTGGGGTGAACCGCAGACATGGGCGGTTATCAAGACGCATTCGCCCGCTGTCACCAATGGCTATTTCCTGAACGCTGTGGACATGCGCCGCACGCCCGAGGGCGCGCAGGCGCAGCCCGAGGACAAGCAGATCCTGATCAAGCTGTTCGGGCGCACTTTGTTCATGTCGCTGGTGATCACCGCGTCCTGTATCCTGCTGGCCTATCCGGTCAGTTATTTGCTGGCGACGCTTCCGATGCGGGTGTCGAACCTGCTGATGATCCTCGTGTTGTTGCCCTTCTGGACGTCATTGTTGGTGCGAACCTCGGCGTGGAAGGTGATGTTGCAGCAACAGGGCGTGATCAATGAAACATTGGTCTGGCTGGGACTGGTGGCCGACGACGCCAGGCTGGTGATCATCAACAACCAGATCGGCACGATCATAGCTATGACGCATATCCTGCTGCCGTTCATGATCCTGCCCATGTATTCGGTGATGCAGACCATACCGCCCTCGTACACCCGCGCCGCAAAATCCATGGGCGCGACCAACTGGACGACATTCTGGCGCATCTACTTCCCGCAATCCATTCCTGGCATTGGCGCGGGCTCAATCCTCGTGTTCATTCTGGCGATCGGCTACTACATCACGCCTGAAATCGTTGGCGGCACCAAGGGTGTCTTTATTTCGAACCGGATTGCCTATCACATCTCGTCCTCGCTGAACTGGGGGCTGGCCGCGGCATTGGGAACGATCCTTCTGGGCGTCGTACTGCTGCTCTACTGGTGCTACGACAAGATTGTCGGCATTGATAACGTGAAGCTGGGATAATCGACATGGCCGCACTTACTCCGATATCCCGCAAACCTTTGTCCATGGTTTTGCCAAGCGTTGCGCTGGCAGGCGCCTTCGCCGGTATCTTTGTCGGCGCGGGCAATGGCTCGGTCTTCCTCGGCATCATTGGCGGGGCAGCCTTGATCGCCGCTGTGGCCTGGGTCTACATCACGGTACTCAAGAACGAAAAACTGGCACGATGGATCAATATCCTTGGCTTTGGCATCGTCGGTTTACTGTTCTCTGGCCCAATGGGCGGCGTTCTGGGCCTGTTGGGTGGATGGTTCTTCGTCTGGTTTATCTTTTGGCTGTACGAAGGTCGATATCGCCAAAAACTGTTGCCCTATCTGACCGCGAAGCAAGTGTTCTATCACTACTTGTTCCGGGTGATCTGCGGCGCGATCTTCGTGTTCCTGATCACCCCGATCCTCGTGGTTCTGCCGCTTTCGTTCAACGCGCAGGACTTTTTTACCTTCACGCCTGAAATGCTGCGGCTCGACCCGGAAGGGTATTCGCTGAAGCATTACCGCGACTTCTTCACCAACAATGAATGGCAGCGCAGCTTCAAGAACTCACTCATCATTGCTCCGATTGCAACGATCATCTCGGTCTCGCTGGGCACGCTGGCGGCCATTGGCCTCAGCCAGAGCCACGTTCCAGGCCGCCGCGCCATCATGGGCATCCTGATCTCGCCAATGATCGTGCCGCTGATCATTTCAGCCACAGGCATGTTCTTCTTCTACAGCGATATCGGCCGCTTCATGGAGGGAACACTGGGCATGAACAAGAACTTTGTGGGCTATGTGAAAGTGATCCTCGCTCACGCCGTTCTGGGTATTCCATTCGTCATCATCACCGTGACCGCAACGCTAGTGGGCTTTGACCGCTCGCTGACGCGGGCGGCTGCGAATATGGGCGCGGGTCCAGTGCGGACATTCTTCAAGATCCAGATGCCCTTGATCCTGCCGGGTGTGATCTCAGGCGGCTTGTTTGCCTTCATCACCTCATTCGACGAGGTGGTCGTGGTACTGTTTGTCGGCTCGGCTAGCCAAAAAACGCTGCCATGGCAGATGTTCACCGGCCTGCGCGAACAGATCAGCCCGACCATTCTGGCGGTGGCCACGATCCTCGTGGTGATCTCGATTGCGCTGCTGACTACGGTCGAGCTGCTGCGCCGCCGGTCCGAGCGCCTGCGGGGCCTTTCCCCCGCTTGACGCAGGCCTAGGTCTGATCTAACGATTCACCTGTTCATCCCAGCCGCGATGGCGTCGCGGACGCACTGGGATGATCGGCTCTCGGACCCCGAGACCGCCTGTCCTGAACGCCGGGACAAGTGGCCGGGTTTGCCGCCCGGCAATGATGAGAGACCAAGTCATGACAGACACAACAAAACGCCCCGAATTCTTCATTTGCCACAATGGCGACAAAGCGCCCCTGCCGTTCAGCAAGGGCGAATACGACCGCCGCCTTGGCGCCCTGCGCGCAATCATGGCCAAGCATGACGTCCCCGCCGTCCTGCTGACCTCGATGCAGAACATCGCCTATTATTCCGGCTTTCTGTACTGCTCTTTCGGCCGCCCCTACGGCTGCGTAGTAACCCAGGACGCTTGCACCACTGTCTCGGCAAACATCGACGCGGGCCAACCGTGGCGGCGCTCGGTTGAGGACAACGTCATCTACACCGACTGGAAGCGCGACAATTACTGGCGCGCAGTGGCCAGCCTGATCGGCGGGGCCAAACGGATCGGGATCGAAGGCGACCACATGACATTGGCGGCGCGCAACACGGCGCTGGACATGCTGGGCGGACCGGAACTGATCGATATCGCACCTGACACGATGTTTGCCCGCATGGTGAAATCCGCAGAAGAGATCGAGCTGATCAAAGGCGGCGCGCGCACCGCTGACGTGGGTGGGGCCGCCATTCACGCAGCGATCCGTGAAGGCGCCACCGAGATCGAGATCGCCATGGCCGGGCGCGATGCGATGGAAGAGGAAATCGCCCGCGCCTACCCGGATGCCGAATACCGCGACACATGGGTCTGGTTCCAGTCGGCGCTTAACACCGATGGCGCCCATAACCCTGTCACCAAACGCGCGCTGCAAAAGGGCGATATCCTGTCGCTGAACACCTTCCCGATGATCTCGGGCTATTACACCGCGCTGGAACGCACCCTGTTCCTGGGCGAGCCCGACGCAGACAGCCTGCGCCTGTGGAAGGCCAACGTTGCCGCGCATGAGCTGGGCCTGAGCCTGATCAAACCCGGCGCGACCTGTTCGGGCATCACGGCTGAGATCAACCGCTTCTTCGCGGATGAGGGCCTGCTGCAATACCGCTCATTCGGGTATGGCCATTCCTTCGGCATCCTCAGCCACTATTACGGGCGCGAGGCCGGTCTGGAGCTGCGCGAAGATATCGACACGGTGCTGGAACCCGGCATGGTCGTCTCGATCGAGCCGATGCTGTGGATCCCCGAAGGCCAGCCCGGCGCGGGCGGCTATCGTGAACACGATATCCTTGTGGTTGGTGAAGACGGGGCCGAGAACATCACCGGCTTCCCCTATGGTCCCGGCCACAACATCATCGATGCATGAAAAAACGGGTGGGGCGACAAGCCCCACCTTCTACCGCTGGGCTCGTTCGTAAAAGATGAAGCCCAGAAAGTTCAGCAATAGCTGCGCCGCCAGAACCTGGGTACTTTCCGTCGGGTCGTAAGCAGGCGCGACTTCGACCAGATCGATGCCCACAACATCCCCGCGTTTGGCCAGACCCTGTAGAATTTCCAGTACATCGTAGTAGAGAAACCCGCCATGGCTGGGCGTACCTGTGCCCGCCGCGATTGAAGGGCAAAAAGCGTCGATATCTATCGTTACGTAATACCGTGCCCCCTGCGGGATACGCGCCAGCACTGCCTCGGCCCCCAGTTTGCGCACCTGCCGCACAGACAGGATGTCCGACCCGCGCGCACGGGCGTCGTCATAGCCTTCTTTCGCGGTGGATGAGACATTGCGGATGCCCAGCTGCGTCATGCCTGAGACATAGTCTTTCTCAATCGCCCGCCGCATCGGGTTTCCGTGCCCGGCAGTCACCCCGTGGCGTTCATCGACAAAATCCAGATGCGCGTCAATCTGCACCACATGGATCGGGCCGTTCTGCGCGCAATCCTCGGCGAAGGCATTGATACAGGGGATGTTGATCGAATGATCGCCGCCGATGGTCACCGGCAGCGCGCCTGCTTTCAGGATTTTGCCCACGCCCAGTTCGATATTCGCATGGCTTTCCTCGGTCTTGGTATGGATAATATCCGCATCCCCCAGATCAACGATCCGCACGGAGCCATCCAGATAGGTTGCGTCATCTTCGTGATCATAAGCCCCGGCGTGGCCGAAACTGAACAGGGTCGAGGCTTCGCGCACGGCCCGAGGTCCAAACCGCGCCCCCGGTCGCCATTGGGTCCCGAAATCGAAGGGCGCGCCGAGAACGGCGATATCCGCCTCTATCTCATCCCAATTCTCAACATAAGGAGATTTGGCGAAGGTTGAGATGCCGACAAAAGGCAGGTTTAGTCGCCCCGCCTTATAACCATGGTCTTGCATGGGTATTTCCTTTTTCATTGCCACTGTCACGTTCGATGACATCAATCGCAGCAGCATCTTGTGCTCAGGATGGACCAATGTCGAGATGCCCGGCGTGCAGCTTCAGAAATTCGAGCCACTCACGCGAGTGTTGCGTGTATGTGATCTGCTTTGCGGGCAAGATCGAATATGAACCCGATCGGAGGATGCCATGTCGATTCCACGTCGCAGCTTTGTCGGCCTGTTGGGGGCAAGCGCTGTAGCACCTCGCGCTCTTTGGGCGCAGGATGACCCTGTCTACGATGCCGTACGTTCAACTTTGTATGGTAGTCGGACCGATTTCGAAGCCGGGATGGCGTTCCTGACCGAGCGCGGCAACCCGGACGTTGTGCCCGCGCTTTTGACGGCGATGCGCTATGGCAGAAGGCGAGAGCGAGACATTGCCAAAGTCATGGAAGCGTTGAGCGGCGCGCGCCACGGCACAGACTGGTTCGAATGGATGCTATGGCAAGAACGGAACGCTCAGATTGTACCTCATCCATCTTTGATACCGTTCAAACGCGAAGTTCTTTTGGGCATCGATCAGAACTTCGATGTGTTCCTGAAACCCGAATATTTGCAACGCGACAACATGAAGATTCGGCTGGAAGAGATCAGTTGGGGTGGTGTGCTCAAGGACGGTATCCCTTCGCTGGACAATCCCAAGCTGATCCCTGCGGCGCGGGCGGACTACATGAAAGACGACGATCTGGTCTTTGGCGTCTCGATCAACGGCGATGTACGCGCTTATCCGCTGCGCATCATGGGCTGGCACGAGATGTTCAACGAGGTGATCGGAGGCGTTTCGGTAGCACTGGCCTATTGTACGCTGTGCGGATCGGGGATTTTGTTTGAAACGCAGGTCGAGGGGCGGCGGAAGCCGTTTGTATTTGGCTCGTCCGGGTTCCTGTATCGGTCGAACAAATTGATGTTCGACCGTGAGACGCATTCGTTATGGAACCAGTACACAGGTAAGCCCGTGGTCGGACCGCTGGTCAACAGTGGGATCGAGCTGAAGCAGCGTCCTGTGGTGATCACCCGCTGGGACAGCTGGAAGGCGTCGCATCCAGATACGCAGGTGCTGTCGCTCAGCACCGGTCATCGGCGCAACTATGGCTCGGGCGTTGTGTATCGCGATTATTTTGCCTCACCCGATCTGATGTTCCCGGCCTTGGTCGATCAAAGTCGGCATCGCCAGAAGGACTACGTGTTCGCCGTGCGCCAGTTCGGCGCGGCGCGGGCGTGGCCGTTGGACGCGTTCAAGGGCAAGCCGGTGATCAACGATGCGATTGGCGGGCGGGCACTGATGCTGATGGGCGACCCGGACAAGCGCAGCGTGCGCGCCTACGAGCGTGGATCGCGCCAGTTCCGCGCGACCACCGATGGCGGGCTGCTGGACGAAACGGGCAACAAGTGGCGCGTCACCGAAGAGGCACTGATTGGCCCGGATGGCGCAGAGTTGCCGCGCGTCGCGGGACATATCTCGTATTGGTTTGCCTGGGACAATTATCTGGGCGACACAGCCAGCGTTTACGGACGCTGATCAAGAATGTTCCTCGGCCGCTGTGGCGGCCAGCGCGCGGTTGTAAGCTTTCAGCGCGTCGATGTGATAGAGCGCGCCAACGGGGTTTTCACAGCCGTCCTTGTCGATGATCACCACCGGGATGCAAGGGATGTCATCGCGGTCGAAATATGGCATCGCGGCCTCAAGCGTGGCGCTGGCCTTGACGCATAGGCCTTGTTCGATCAATGCCTGCGCGTCTTCCTTGGAGATCGAACGCGCGTCCCCCAGCGGGCGCATCACCGCGCCTGCCCGCAACATTGCCAGCAGGTACGCCTGCGGCCCGGCGGCCAAGTGCACATTGCGTCGTTCCAGCTGGGTCAGGAAGAAGGACCGGTCCACAAGGCGCGAGGCCAGCGCAGTGGACATCGAGACCGAAACCATCACGGCGAGGCCGATCTGCCAGTCTCCGGTCAATTCAAACACGATGAGCGTGGTTGAGATTGGTGCGCCCAGCACCGCGGCAGCCACCGCGCCCATCCCGGCAAAGGCATAGAGCGTATGGGTGCCTGACACATCTGGCAGTAATCCGGTGGCGATCAGGCCGAAGGCCAACCCGGTCAGCGCTCCGATCATCAATGAAGGGGAAAACACACCACCACCCATGCGACCGCCCATGGTAATCGCCACTGCGACGGTTTTGATGACCGCGAACAGGATCGCGGTCGTCAGCACGAGGTCCCCGGTCAAGGCACGGATCGTGGTTTCGTATCCCACGCCGATGATGTGCGGAAACCAGACCGCCAACAGGCCGAGCATCGCGCCCGAAACACCGGGGCGCAGCCAGCGCGGCAGAGACAAGCGGTTTTGGATATGCGTGCCGATATCCTCGGCGAAGAAGATCGATCGCATCAGCAGCAGCGAGACCAGCCCGCAAATCAGGCCTAGGATCAGGAAGGCGGGCAGCTCGACATAGAATTGCAACGACCCGGGCGTATCCAGCGTGAATTCGGTCACGTCACCATAAGCCAGCCGGTTGATCACGGTCCCCGCGACCGAGGCGATGACAATGGGCGCAAAGGCATGAACGGCGAAGTGGCGCAGCACAACCTCAAGCGCAAACAAGGCACCGGCGATGGGGGCGTTGAAACTGGCCGAAACAGCAGCGGCCACAGCGCAACCCAATAGGTCGCGCCCGGTGATACCGTCGGCGTGGATACGGTCGCTGACCCAAGTCGAGATGACCCCGGCCATATGCACAACAGGTCCTTCTCGCCCCGTGGATCCGCCTGAGCTGAGCGTGATCAGCGAAGCGAAAAAAGATGCGATACCGGCCTTCTTTTCGACCCGTCCATCAGTGATGGCCGCACCCTCGATCACATCAGCTACCGAACGCACACGGCCATCATCGGTGTACCTGTTCAGGATGATCCCGACGACCAACCCGCCGACCACAGGTGTAAGGAAAATCCAGAGCCAATGCAGCTTCTCAGCATGGCTGTGCAGGAACAGGATATCTTCGGTGTTGTAGAGATAAGCCTGCAACGACGAGATCGCCATCCGGAATCCCAGCGCCATGAAGCCTGCAGCGATCCCGATGACCAGAGCAATAAACCAGAACTGAATCTGGCTGGGGCCACGATGAAGCATTACCCGCCATGCATCCCGCAGCGCCGAGAGGGCTTGATTGAGCTGATTGCGCAGCACGGTGCGGGTCGATTGGGTCATTGGCCCTCGTTGGGGTGGTCGCCTGACCCTTAGTAAGCCACGCGCGCGCCTTAGAAAAGTCGGTTCACGACAAGATGCTCACAGAATGCGCGTCATGCATCCAACAGGGCACGGGCAGCGGCACGTGCCTCATCCGTAATGGTGTCGCCTGCGACCATCCGGGCGATTTCGTCGACGCGGTCGGGGTCGGCCAGCGGGATCACGGTGGACAGGGTCTGATCGCCGGTGACCTGTTTCTGCACCCGCCAGTGATGCGCCGCCCGTGCGGCCACTTGCGGCGAGTGGGTGACGACCAGCACCTGCCCGCCCTGCGCGAGTGCGGCCAGACGGCGGCCCACCGCGTCCGCCGTGGCACCGCCGACACCGCGGTCAATCTCGTCAAAGATCATCGTGCGGGCACTGTCTTCGCCCGTTAGGCAGACCTTAAGCGCCAGCAGAAAGCGGCTGAGCTCGCCGCCCGAGGCGATTTTGTTGAGCGGCCCTGACGGCGCCCCCGGGTTGGTGGCGACGGTGAAGGCCACCGCGTCGGTGCCTTCGGGGCCTGGGTCGGTCGCGGTGATCTCGGTCCGGAACACGGCGCGTTCCATTTTCAGGGGCGCGAGTTCAGCCATTACTGCGGTGTCCAACGCACTGGCGGCCTTACGGCGCGTTTCGCCGAGTGCGGTGGCCGCGTTGTCATACGCAGCTTGTGCCGCGTCCACAGCAGCGCGTTTGTTGCTGAGGTCGGCGTCACCTGCATCCAGCCGGTTCAGGCGGTCGCGCAAGGTATCGGCGAAGGTGCCCAGATCATCGGGGGCCACATCGTGTTTGCGTGCCAGCGCGCGAATGGCAAAGAGGCGTTCCTCGGCCTGTTCCAGTTCCGCTGGGTTAAAATCGAGCGCTTGCAGACAGGCGTTGACCCCATCCTGCGCCTCGCCCAGTTCGATCAGGGCGCGACCCAGCGCTGCAATGGGGCCTTCCAACTGGCCACCCGCATTGTCCGACACGCCTTCCAGCCAGCGCACGGCATCGGCCATCGCGCCCTCGGCCCCGTCGCCGCCTAGCAAGGCAAAGGCACGGGCCACGTCGTCGCGAATCCGTTCGGCCCCTTGCATCATGCGGCGGCGGGCGTCGAGATCGGCATCCTCGCCCGGTTGCGGGTCAAGCTGATCCAACTCGGCAACGGAATGACGCAGGAACTCTTCTTCGGCACGCATAGCCTCCAGCGCTGCCTCAGTCTGCGCCAGAGCTTTGCGGGCGATGGACATCTGGCCCCATGCGGCACGCACGGCGGCCAACTGATCCCCTGCCCCGGCATAGGCATCCAGCGTTGCGCGATGCCCGCGTGGGTTCAGCAGGCCTCGGTCATCATGTTGGCCGTGTAGTTCGATCAGAGTTTCCGACAGCGCCCGTAACACTTCGCCCGAACAACGGCGGTCATTGACCCATGCAGTCTTACGTCCCTCGGCCGTGTTGACGCGGCGCAGGATCAGCTCCTCGCCACCGGGCAGACCCGCCTCGGCCAGAATCGAATGGGCAGGGTGATCGTCAGGCAGTTCAAACTCGGCCACAACTTCGCCCTGTGCGGCCCCCTGACGAACCAGCTCGGCGCGCCCTCGCCAGCCCAGCACAAAGCCCAGCGAATCCAGCAAGATCGACTTGCCCGCGCCGGTTTCACCGGTCAAAGCATTCAAGCCCGGCTGAAACGTCAGCTCCAGCCGGTCGATGATCAGCATGTCGCGGATATCAAGGGCGCGCAGCATCGGGTCTTTAGCGTCCCAAGCCTTTAGCCATGGCCGTTACAACCACTCACCCTTGACGGTCTGGCGATAGATCGTGCTGAGCCAATTGTTACCTCGGCTCTTTAGATCGAGACCACGCGACGTCAGCAACGTGTACCCCGCGTCGTACCATTCCGAGGACTGATAGTTGTAACCCAGAATCGCACCCGCGGTCTGTGCCTCGTCCACCAGTCCCAGCGCCAGATACGCCTCGATCAGGCGATAGAGCGCCTCGGCGGTATGAGATGTGGTCTGAAAATCTTCGACCACCACGCGGAATCGGTTGATCGCCGCAGTGAAGTGATCCTGACGCAGATAATAGCGCCCGATCTCCATCTCTTTGCCAGCCAGATGGTCGAAGGCAAGGTCGAACTTCAGTACGGCAGATGTGGCATACTCACTGTCTGGGTAGACTTCGATCACCGTGCGCAGGGCCTGCAGTGCCTGAAAGGTCAGCCCCTGATCACGGCCAACTTCGTCGATCTGATCATAGTAGCTGAGCGCCAGAAGATACTGGGCATAGGCGGCGTCTTCGTCAGTGGGATAGAAATCGATATATCGCTGCGCGGCGGCGCGGCTTTCTTCATAGTTCTGGTCCGAATGGAATGAGAACGCCTGCATGATCAGCGCACGTTTCGCCCAATCGGAATAAGGATAAAGCCGCTCTACTTCAGAGAAATACCAAGCCGCGTCGTCCGAGCGATTCTGCGACAGCTCGTATTCACCGCGGGTGTAAATCTGTTCAGGCGTGAAACCTTCGAGGTTTTGGCTGCGGTCTGCCCCACGGTTACCAAACAGACCTCCGGCATTGCCACATGCCGTCAAAGTTGCTGCCAGAAGAAGCGCACCTGCGATTCTGACTGCCGCTTTGCTGCCAACCATTCCGCCCATCCTTGTCGTCTACTTAGCGGGAATTACCCCTGATCGGGCCTCGGTCTAGCACATAAAATTCCAGTGCAAAACGCCTTATCCACCCTCATGGCGCAAATGTCGTCAGAGTTGATCAGATCACGCAACCTGCGGGATTTCGCTTCGCACAAGGCCCTGGCCGGGCAGACGCGCGGCTTGTTCAGGGGTACAAAGGATCGGTCGCACAGCGCCCGGTGTTTCGAACAGTTTGCGCAGCAATGTGTTAGTCATCGAATGCCCCGACTTCTCGCCGACAAAGCGCCCCAGAATCGGACCGCCTGCAAGATAGAGATCACCCAGAGCGTCCAGCATTTTGTGGCGCACCGCTTCATCCGTGTGACGGAAGCCACCCGGGGTCAGGACTTCGTCGCCCTGTACGACTACGGCATTGTCCAATGTGCCGCCCAAGGCCAATCCGTTTTCACGCATCGCTTCGACATCTGTGCGGCGGCAAAACGTGCGACTGTCGCAGAGTTCACGCGCAAACGAACCATTGCGCATGTCCAAAACTTTTGTCTGGCTTCCAATGGCGTCATCTTCGAAATCAATGTGGAACTCGATCTCCAGACCTTCCGCAGGCGCGATAGATGCCTTTGCGCCCTCGCGTTCAACAGAGACGGGTTTGAGCACTTCATAAGCCAGTACCGGACTAGCCTGACGACGAACGCCTTTGGCCATGATGCCCCGAACAAAGGCCACGGACGAACCATCCATGATCGGGACTTCGGGACCGTCGATTTCAATCAGCGCATTATGGACACCACATCCGGCAAGTGCCGCCATGATGTGTTCCACAGTCGATACCGACACATTCGCATCGTTAACCAATCGTGTGCAAAGAGGCGTCCGCTCAACAACGTCATAGATAGCGGGGATCAACGCATTGCCCAGCTCGATATCAGTCCGTTTGAACCAGATTCCATGACCTGCCGCTGCAGGCTTCAGAACCATCGTCGCAGGCTTGCCGCTATGCAGCCCAGTGCCCACAAACGTGACTGAAGATTTGAGCGTATGTTGCAATGTGAGCCTCGGTGAGTTGTGTCCAGCCTATCAGGGGCTGTGTTGCACCCTCAACTAAGGAAGGGGGCATCAAGGCTCAACTCACCTTTTGCAACCGAATGAAACATGAATGTGACACATCGGCAAATCCCTGCTTACACCAGCTCAACACCTTGTGTTTCCACAAAAAAGGGCCGCGCGATGGCGGCCCTTCGAGATGATTTTGTTACCGCGATCAGTTGGCCTGACGCCGTAGGAAGGCGGGAATTTCGATGCGCTCCTGATCAGGATCGGCTTCATCCTGAACAGGTGCCGTTGCGTCAACCGACCGCATCGCAGGCTGTTGGCGTACCGGTTGAGCGGGCGTATCGGCCGCATGGCCGGTCATCCGGTCAATCAATCGGTTGAAGCCAAAACGCGGGCGATCCTCGGTCGCTTGCTGCGGCTGAGGGGCCGGTTCGCGAGGTGCCTCAGGCGTCGGACGCAGCCGGTTCGAAGGTACTTTCTGAACTGCGGCCTGCAACCGCTGCATCGCTTCCGGAGACGGTGTGCCGGGAGTCTGGGCACGCGGTGCGTCGTAGGAGTCGACTGTCTCTTCGACTTCGGGTTGCGGTTCGAACTGCGCAACCTGAGGCTGATAGGCGGGCGGAGGCAGCCCGTCATCTTCCTGCTCGGCAGCGGGTTGTTCGTCTTGCCAGCCTTCATTGAACTCGACATCTTCGATGGACTCGAAGAGCGTGGGCGCAATGTTGTCCTCAGCCGGGGCCTCATCTGCAGCGATTTGTTCAGGCGTGGAGTCTTCTGCCGAAACCGTGCGTGTCAGCGGAGCCGACATCGAACGGCGGGCGACCGGTACATCTTCGCTTTTCTCGCTGGCATCGATACCGGTGGCAACGACTGAAACGCGCATTCCGCCTTCCATCTCGGTGTCGAGGGTCGAACCGACAATTATATTGGCCTCCGGGTCCACTTCCTCGCGGATGCGGTTGGCGGCCTCGTCCAGTTCGAACAAGGTCAGGTCGTGCGCACCGGTGATGTTGATTAGCACACCCTTGGCACCCTTGAGGCTGATTTCGTCCAACAGCGGGTTAGCAATGGCCTTCTCGGCTGCCTGAATGGCGCGATCTTCACCGGTCGCTTCGCCTGTGCCCATCATCGCCTTGCCCATCTCGTCCATCACGGCACGAACGTCGGCGAAGTCGAGGTTGATCAGACCCGGACGCACCATCAGGTCGGTTACGCCTTTGACGCCCTGATACAGGACATCGTCGGCCATCGAGAACGCCTCGGTAAACGTTGTCTTTTCGTTGGCCAGACGGAACAGGTTCTGGTTCGGAATGATGATCAGCGTATCAACGACTTTCTGCAGCGCATCAACGCCGTCTTCGGCCTGACGCATACGCTTGGCGCCTTCGAACTGGAAGGGTTTGGTGACAACCCCAACGGTCAGAACACCCAACTCCCGCGCTGCCTGCGCGATGATCGGCGCCGCGCCGGTGCCTGTGCCGCCACCCATGCCGGCGGTAATAAAGCACATATGCGCACCCGCCAGATGATCCACGATCTGTTCGATGCTTTCTTCAGCTGCTGCAGCACCCACGGTCGGACGCGCACCTGCACCTAACCCTTCGGTGACTTTGACGCCCAGCTGCACCCGCGCCGACGAACGGCTTTGCTGCAGCGCCTGTGCGTCTGTGTTCGCGACGACAAATTCTACGCCGTCCAACTGTTTTTCAATCATGTTGTCGACAGCATTGCCCCCAGCGCCGCCAACGCCAAATACGGTAATCCGAGGCTTGAGTTCGTCGTGCCCGGGCATCGAAAGATTTAATGTCATGCTCTGTCCGCCTGTTTTTTATGTTGCCGCAAAATGCGGTTTTTCTGACCTATCCACAGTCGATTTTACTGTGTCATTTCGGAAACGTCACCAGAAAAATCGCACGAATCCACAAAATATGGAGGAAATAAGGCAGCAAACAGCAGCATTTCGCTGTTACCGCGACATGTTGCGGCGAAAGGCTCATGCGCCACTACACACGGAAAGACCCCACCCGCCTTGAGGGGGTGCGAAAACTTTTAGTCACTCGTTTGGTCGCGGAAAACTGCTCAATGTCCTGCCGCTGGGCCTCTACCGGGCCTTGAACCTTATTTTGCGGCAATTTGGCAGTTGCCGCAACTGATTTCTTTAGCCTACCGGGGCACTTGGGCAATTCAGGCCATCTTCAGAGATGCTACGGACCTCTTGCGTTTCGCTGCCGACGAAGCGCGCCAGCCGCACCATCAGCCGGTCATTGTACAGGTAGGGCCACCAGCAGACTGGCAGGCCATCGGGCGCATCATCGTACAGAAAACAGATCTGGCCATTTGGCGTGGTGATCTGGCCATAGACACAGCCCCGCCCCTCCATCCGCCAGACCGAGAGAGTCGGGCTGAGAAATTCCTCAGTTCCGACCAACATACCGCTTCGGATTTCATGGAAGGTGATCGTTTTGCCAACGACGGCGCTCAGAAACGCCTCTGGCGTAATCAGGGTTTGAGCCGGGGCCGCAGCGGGCCCAAGGGCCGCGCCAACGGCTGCACCACGCAGGGCATTACCAATTGTCACGGAACCAGCGCACGGCGCGCTTGAACGGGCGCGCGGCATAGGTGTCGACCGGGATCTCAAAATCCCACCATTCGTCCTGAGGATGCGCCGCAAACAGGCTAAGCCCCACTGCCGAAGAAAAACCGGGCCCGGTCGCGGATTGCGGCAGGCCATGAACACGCAGCGGGCGGCCCAAACGAACACGCTGACCCAGAATCCGGCTGGCAAGACCGTCTAGCCCCATGATCTGGCTGCCACCACCAGTCAGAACGATCTGCTGGCTTGGCAGGTGGTCGAAACCGGCAGCGTCCAGACGAGTACGCACCTCTTCGAGAATCTCCTCGACGCGGGGGCGCATGATGCCGATCAACTCGGCACGGCTGACGGTACGGCGGTCATGCTCCCAATCGCCAGTATCGCCACCGATGTCGATCAGGTCGCGATCATCGGCTCCGGTCGCGTGAACGCCACCGTTAAAGGTCTTGATCCGTTCGGCCACCGCTGCGGGCACGCCGAGGCCCATCGAAATGTCGCTGGTCACGTGATCCCCGCCCATGCGCACGCAATCGGCATAGATCATGTGTTTCTTCATGAAGATCGAGATGCTGGTGGTGCCGCCGCCCAGATCGATACAGGCCGCGCCCAACTCCTGTTCGTCCTCGACCAATGCGGAAATGCCCGAGACATAGGCCGAGTTCGCAATCCCTGCCAGCTCCAGATCGCAGCGCTTGATACAGCGGACGATGTTCTGGATCGCCACCGCATCGACGGTTAGCATGTGCATATCCACTGCAAGGCTCTGCCCCAACTGCCCACGCGGATCGATTAGTCCCGAGCGGTTGTCGAGCGCGAAATTCACCGGTTGCGCATGCAGTACCTCGCGCCCTTCGCCGTAATCGGGCACATCGCAGGCGTTCAGGACACGACCGACCTCGGCTTCGGTAACTAGTTGCCCTTCCAGATCGACCTGTGCATCCAGCCCGTACGAGCGCGGGTTCGCCCCTGAGAAGGATGCAATCACGTGATCCACGCGGATATCGGCCATCTTCTGCGCCGCCTGCAGTGCGGTGCGGATGGCGCGTTCGGTTTCTTGCATCGCAGTGACTTCGCCGAACTGCACCCCGCGCGAGCGGGTGGTCGCAGCGCCAATGACGCGGAACCCGGTCTGACCGGCCATGGAGCCGATCGAGTTATCCTCGGACAACCGCCCCGTCCCGTCGAAGCGCAATACAAGGCAAGCGATTTTGGAGCTGCCGACATCCAGGATAGCAACTACACCGCGTTGCATTGCCTGTCGGCGCATCTGCCGCATAGCCCTTTGGGACTGATAAAGATCGGTCATCATGGTCGTTACTGCCCGCTACTCACATCTACTTTTGTGTTCCACCAGTCTTCGCTGGCCGTTTTGTTCATTCGGATGGTCGGTCGCTGCCCCAGTCGCATGTCGACCACGGCCACGTCACGTTCTAAAAGGTCCTGCACCTCGTTCACCGCCAACACGCGTTCCAGCGCGCGCGCCGGACGTTCGGTCGGCAACATGATGCGCTGGTTGCGATCCAGCACCAGATCCCAGCGCCGTTCGCCAACGCGCACCAAACCGCGAACGCGGTCGCCCAAGCTGCGGGCAGTGGTCAGGATTTGCAGCGCCTCGGGGACATGTTTGTTCGCGCCCTTCCCTGCGATCAGTGGCAGGGCTGCGTGATCGGCGCGTGCTGAAACACGGTCAACATGGGCTCCGGTTTCATCCAATAGCTCGATCCCGTCTCGGGTGCGCCAGACGATGACCGGCTGGCGTTCGACCACATCAACCTGAAGAATCCCGCCGGGGCGAATGCGTACGGTTGCCGATTTCACCGGGTCAAGCCCGGTGATGGTGTCGCGGATCAACTCCACATCCAGATCCCACGAGCTGAGCGGGAAATCGAGCGGCACGATCTCGCGGATATCCTCAGACAGTGCGGTTCCTGCCCCGTCGATGGCCATCAGGTTGACCATGAATTCGGGGCGCTCCTGGATCGAGGTCTTGATGTCGGCGATATAGGTGCTGACCGCCTCACGACGTTCTTCGGCGGCAAAGAAGCCACCCACCAAACCAACGACGATCAGAACCGGCAGGCCAATTTTTAGCCCGCGCCGGATGCCGGGGGTGAGCATCCAGCGCTGAAAGCGGTAGCTGAGGCGCGAGGGCGCGGGGTCCGCGTTGCGCGCGCGGCCAAAAAGACGCGCCCCGCGCAAATGCAGCTTAGGTTCGGTTTTGGGCTCGGGCCTTGGCGCGGCGGTGAAATCGGCATCCGGCCCCGCCAACGGTTTGGTCCGGTGGATCACCGGCGCGCGGGTGGCGGTCAGCGGTCGCATGAGGCATCCTCCACCATCCAGGCGCAGAGCTGGCCGAAACTGATGCCAAGGTGTTCAGCCTGTTCGGGCACCAGCGAAGTCGGCGTCATGCCGGGCTGGGTGTTGGTTTCCAGCAGGAACAGCCCGTCGGCACCCTTGCTGTCATCCCAGCGGAAATCGGTGCGGGACACGCCGCGACACCCCAGCGCATTATGCGCCTTAACCGCATAGTCCATGCAGCGATCAAAGATATCCTGCGGGATCTCGGCGGGCAGCACATGCCACGAGCCGCCGGGCTTGTACTTGGCATCATAATCGTACCAACCGCCATCGGTCATGATCTCGGTCACCGTCAGGGCGCGATCGCCCATCACGGTCACGGTCAGTTCACGGCCCGCGACGTATTTCTCGACCATAACCTGATCAGGCATCGCCTCGTCCAGTTGCGGCGGGCCGTTGGCATTTTCATGCACGATATAGATGCCGACGCTGGAACCTTCGTTGTTGGGCTTGGCCACATAGGGCGGCTCCATCACATGGACCTCGACCACCTCGACCTTGGGAACGATCAGGCTGGGTACGATAGGTAATCCTTCGGCGGCGTAGACCTCTTTGCTGCGCTGTTTGTCCATCGCAAGGGCCGAAGCCAGCACGCCGGAATGCGTGTAAGGAATGCGCATCCATTCCAGTAGCCCCTGCACACAGCCATCCTCGCCCCAGCGTCCATGCAGGGCGTTGAACACCACATCGGGTTTGATATCGGTAAGGCGAGCAGCAAGGTCCGGACCTGCGTCCAGTTCGACCACTTCAAAGCCTTCTCCCACAAGAGCGGCTGCGCATTCGCGCCCAGAGCTGAGAGACACCTCGCGTTCCGCCGAGGGGCCACCCATCAATACCGCCACTTTGGGGTTTGTCCTGCTCGACATACCCAATGTGCGCCTCAATGTCCCCGGACCTTATGTGGTGGTCCGTACTGCGTTTATGCCTTTGATCCGTCGTCCTAATTTGCCTGTTATGGTCTGACGGTCGGGGCTTTATTCTTCCAGCGGATCACCGACCCGCATGATTTCCCACTCTAGCGTGATGCCGCTTGTTTCGTAAACCTTTTTTCGCACCTCTTCGCCCAGACCTTCGAGGTCTGCGGCGGTGGCGTCGCCTGTATTGATCATGAAATTCGAGTGTTTGGGACTCATCTGCGCGCCACCTTTTGTGGCCCCGCGCATACCCGCGTCATCGATCACTTTCCACGCCTTGAGGTCATGCACATCGTCCGCGCGCCCAGTCGACGAGAACCCAGCTGGATTACGGAAGGTCGACCCGGCGCTACGGTCCTTGGTGGGTTGAGTTTCGTCGCGCTTTTTTAGCTGCGCCTCCATGCGAGCGTGCAGCTCAGCTGGATCGCCCGTGGGGCCTTGAAACGTCGCCGAGATCAGCACCGCGCCTTCGGGCAGGTCGGACTGGCGATAGCGGAAGCTGAGGTCTTGCGGGGTCAGGTCCACGATCTCTCCGGCGCGGGTGACCACGGTAGCCTTTTGCAGCACATCCGCTGTATAGCCGCCGTAACAGCCCGCGTTCATGCGCACGGCCCCGCCGATCGAGCCTGGTATCGTGCGCAGGAAAGTCAGGTCCACACCTCCATCCGCTGCTTTACGCGCCACATGCGCATCCAGCGCGGCGGCACCCGCGCTGACGGTATTGCCGTCGACCGAGATACCATTGAACCCGCGCCCCAATCGGATCACCACCGCCCGCAGACCACCATCACGTACGATCAGATTGGATCCGACACCCATAGGAAAGATGGGAACATCCGCAGGCAGATCACGCAGAAACGACTGAAGGTCTTCGGTATCGGCGGGTTGAAACAGATAATCCGCTGGTCCGCCGACGCGCAGCCAGGTGAGTTCGGAAAGAGAACGCGCCGCGGACAGGCGGCCACGGACGTCGGGCAGTTCGCTCATGCGCCTTCCCGCGATGCAAGGCTGCGCCCGCCTACTCCCCCCATGATCACCGCAAACAGGAAGGGCAGGACCGCACCGGTCAGCCAGACGAAGGGTCCGAACGCCTGTTCTTCTTCTCCTGTCCCGACACCGGCCAGCACTATGATCAGTACCAGACCAAGGGCCGAGGTCAGCCCGATCAGCCACAGCAGTGCCTTGAGGCCGATCCAGCGCGCGGCGACAAAACCCGCAAGCGTCCCGAGGATCAGGGTAATCAGCGGCAAATAGGCGAAAGTGGCGATGTCGACCATGGGGGCCTCCTGAAAATGGCCAGTTACTTGTTCGCCGCCTTCATGCCCTGCATTTTCGCCTTTGTCCAACGGGTGAGGTAAATCACCGGCCAACGCAGAACTGACATACCTGCCGCCAGGACCAGCAGCCCGATCCATGGACCATTTTCATAGGTGACATAGCCTAGGATGGGGACGCCAACGGCGATCAGGAAATATGCGCGCCGCCAATGGTTGTCCTTGCTGGGCAACATCGCCAACACGTTGGCGACAACACCCCACAGACCGGCAAGCGCAATCGACCAGTTCATTCCGACACCTCTTTACCCGTCCACTTGCGCCAGTAGTAGCGGATCGGGTTGCGGTACATCGAAACAAAACCGCCAGCAGCCAGGATTCCGACGAACCAGCCATAGTCTAAACTCAGCCACAGAATCAGAGCAGGCGCGCTGGCAAACAGTACAACACCCGGTGGGAATTGCAGGCGCATCGGCAGCATCGCCACAATGGTGGAAGCGAAGACCCAGACGCAGGCGAGTATGAGCGATAGCGCCACGAGGTTAGCTCGCTTTGGCGATTAACCGGTCAGGCAAACCGTTGGCCCAGGTGCTGATCGTACCTGCGCCGAGGCAGACGACCATATCGCCCGGGCGGGCCTGTTCACGGACAAGGCGGGCCAGGTCTTCTTCGTTCAAGATCGCGCGCGCGTGGCGGTGGCCGTGGCGGATCAGGCCCTGCACAAGATCGTCACGGCTGGCACCTTCGATCGGATCTTCGCCTGCAGCAAAGACCTCCGCAATAGCGACCACGTCGGCGTCGTTGAAGCAGGTGCAGAAATCGTCGAACAGGTCGGACAGGCGGGAGTAGCGGTGCGGCTGGTGGACTGCGATGACGCGGCCCTCGGTGGCCTGACGTGCGGCCTTGAGAACGGCGGCGATTTCGACCGGGTGGTGGCCGTAATCGTCGATGATGGTGACGCCGTTAATTTCCCCGACCTTGGTAAAGCGGCGGTTGACGCCGCCGAAATCGGCCAGCGCATCGCGGATTTCACTGGCCTTCATGCCCAGATGACGGGCCACGGCCACGGCGCTCAGCGCATTAGAGACATTGTGGTCGCCGGGCATTGGCAAGGTGCAACCTTCGATCACCTTGTCTTCATGGCGTAGGTGGATGTCGAAATGGGCGACGCCACCCTTATAGGTCAGGTTTTCGGCCCGCACATCGGCCTGTGCGTTGAAACCATAGGTGCGCACGCGGCGGTCGGAGATGCGGCCAACAAGCGCCTGCACCTCGGCATGATCTGTGCAGCAGACGGCCAAGCCATAAAACGGCAGGTTCGAGACGAACTCGTAAAACCCGTCGCGCAGTTGGTCGAAATCGCCCCAGTGCTCCATATGCTCGGGGTCGATATTGGTGACGATGGCGATGGTTGCAGGCAGGCGATTGAATGAGCCGTCGCTCTCATCCGCTTCAACCACCATCCATTCGCCCTGCCCCATGCGGGCGTTGCTCCCATAGGCGTGGATGATGCCGCCATTGATGACGGTGGGATCGAAATCGCCGGCGACCATCAGTTCCGCCATCATAGTGGTTGTTGTGGTCTTACCGTGAGTTCCGGCGATGGCAATGTTCGAGCGCAGGCGCATGAGTTCCGCCAGCATGTCGGCGCGACGGACGACGGGCAGGCCCTGCGCGCGTGCCTCGTCCAGTTCCGGGTTCCCCGGTTTGATCGCAGTTGAGACCACGACCACGGCGGCGTTCTGCAAGTTCTCGGCACGCTGGCCTTCGAAAATCTCAGCACCCAGCCCAGCCAGCCGGTCAGTAATCTTCGAGGTTTTCAAGTCCGAACCTTGTACACGGTAGCCAAGGTTCAAAAGCACCTCTGCGATACCCGACATCCCGATCCCACCGATGCCCACGAAGTGGATCGGTCCGACGTCCTGCGGCAGTTTGGTTGCTGGATTCATGAGGTCTCCTTCTGCGCCAGTTGCTCGACAAGGGCGACCAGACGCTCGGTGGCGTCCGGTGCCCCGACCGATAGCGCGGCATGGGCCATTTGCTGTGCGGCTTCGGGGTTGGTGAGAACCGTGGTCATTTGCTGTGTCAGCGCGGGAACGTCAAGGGCGTTTTCGGGGATCATGATCGCACCGCCTGCCTGAACCAATCCACGCGCATTGGCTGTTTGATGATCTCCGGCAGCCGTGGCAAGCGGGATCAAAATCGACGGGCGGCCAATCACGGAAATGTCGGCGATACTGGAGGCACCTGACCGGCTGACAACCAGCTGCGCGTCGGACATACGGCGAGGTACGTCGTCAAAGAAAGGCTGTACATCGGCGCGTATGCCGTGATCGGCGTAAAAGGCCTTGACCCGTTCACCATCCTCATCGCGGGCCTGATGCGAGACGCGGATATACCCGCGCAGATCTTCAGGCAGCGCAGCGATGGCACCCGGCACCACGTCACTGAGGATACGTGCGCCCTGAGAGCCGCCCATCACCAGGACGGACATCGGGTACTCCCCAGGCGGGATATAGGGGGCAGCAGCGCGTTCAAGAACGGAGGCGCGAACCGGGTTACCAGTGTGTATGCCCTTGGACCCTTCAGGCAAATCGGTGGGCCAGACACCACAGGCCACTTGAGCCACACGGGTGGCAAACAGTTGGTTTACCCGGCCCAGAACGCCATTTTGTTCATGGATCATACGCGGCAGCTTCAGCAGGATGGCCGCGCCCAGCGCCGGTATCGACGGATAGCCGCCAAAGCCCACCACCACATTCGGCTTGTCACGCATCATCTGCACAGCCATGCCAGTGACTCCAGCAGCAATCTTGGGTCCAACCAACATCTTGGCCGCTAATCCGCCTCGGGCGAAGGTGGCCGAGGATGCCTCGACAATCTCGACGTCTGCGGGGAACGCGCCGGTATAGCGCGCTCCGCGCGGGTCGGTGGACAGGCGCACACGCCAGCCTTTCTGCAGCATCGCCTCGGCCAACGCCTGCGCGGGGAACATGTGGCCCCCGGTGCCACCTGCTGCGACTAGTAGATAAGGTTTGCCCATCAGCCTCGTCCGCGCAGAATGTCGCCCAGCTCGCCCTGCGGGCGGGTTCGGGTGAAGGCCAGCAACATGCCAACCGCGATGCCGCCAGCAATCAGAGACGATCCGCCATAACTGACAAAGGGCAACGTCATGCCCTTGGCGGGCAGAAGACGCACGGCGACGCCCATGTTGATCATAGCCTGCACGCCAAACATGCAGGCCAGACCAGTGCCAGCCAGACGGATGAACATGTCGCGTTCGCGCATCAGCCGCAGCAGCGAACGCACAACGATCAGCGAGTACAGCGCGATGATAATCAGCACCAAAATCAGCCCGTATTCTTCGGCCGCGACCGCGATGATGAAATCCGTATGCGCATCAGGCAGAGACCACTTGACCTGCCCCTCACCCACGCCGACGCCGAACAGACCGCCTTCGCGGATGGCATTGGTGGCATACCCAAGCTGGGTGGTCGGATCGAGTTCCTGATTAAGGAAACCATCGATACGACGGGCAAAGTGCTCGGAATTGGAATAGGCAAACATGCCGCCCAGAACGACCGCTCCGGCCATGCCGACCAGCAATAGCATCGGGGCTCCGGCGACAAAATACATCACACCCCAACCAAAAAGGATAAGGCAGGCCTGCCCGAAATCGGGCTGCATCACCAGCATTGCCACGATGGACATACACAGTGCAAAGGACCACAACCGCCCCGGCGGGCCGTTGATTTCCTGTGATGCGGCCAACAGCCATGCGGCCACCACGACAAAACCGGGCTTGAGGAACTCGGATGGCTGCAACGAGGCAAAACCCAGCGAATACCAGCGCACCGCGCCTTTGCCAAAGTCTGTACCGAAGACCGGCAAGAAGGCCAGCGCCACGAACGAGGCCAGAAAGCCCAGAATCGCCAGCCGCCGCACCAGTGTCGGCGACATCATTGAGGTCAGCAGCATCGCGACCAGCGCCAGCCCGCCAAAGATCGCCTGACGTTCTACATAGTGGAAAGGATCGAACCCGTTACGCCCCGCCAGTGGCGGCGACGAGGCCAGCCCAAGCAAAAGCCCGATGACAAACAGGATCAGAACGCAGGACATCGTCCAGCGATCAATCGTTCGCCACCACTTCGGAAGAATCGGTTCTCCGCGCTGGTCCTGGACCGCGCCATACACCATCTCAGTCATGAGATACCGCCACTATCTGCCTCGTTAACGTCCCGTTTTCGGGATCTGATTGAGAGTCTACAGGGATTTTTACATTTGGGCTAGCAGAATGACAGGCAGAACTGGAATTCCGGAACGATGAGCCGCCGTTGACAAACGCGCATGCATTCAAGCAGCGCATGCTGCCTGTTCTGATCGACGGCCCGTTGAGGCTCGGTTTGAGTTCATCCAAATATCAACCGCGCCCAACGTCATTGTTCAAAAAGTAAATCGTCAGTCTTTGATGGGGTATCTGTCAGGCTCTTCAAACACATCGATCACTCGGGAACCCGCCTTGATGCGCCCGCCATGCTCCACTCCGGCTGGGATAGAATAGCTGTCGCCGGGCAGATAAACTTTCGTCTCGCCGCCAATGGTGAGTTCAATTTCTCCTTCCACCACCGTACCCCATTGGGCACCATGTGAATGTAGTGGGAGTTCCATTTCTTTAAGAAAAGTAAAAAAGGCGACCAAACCAGCATCAGATCGAATGACTGCCGTCTGCACGACGTCTTCGGGAAATGGCACGTCTAGTCTTGGAAAGTCTGTAATGAAGTTTGGAAAGCGCATATTTTTATCCCTTTAAATGGATCTAACCGGCAAGCATTAGCACAGAGCCTAGCATGTCAGAATGCACTACGAGTAAAAATTCACATACCATATGGCACAAACCCATGTGCTGCTGAGAAATTCCGTGGGCCAAACCCAAACCGTTTTTGGTCTGCGCTCTTGCCATCGCTCACAATCCACGCCATGCGCAGCATATGGATTTCGAGACGATCATCCTCGGTGCTGGCGCGGCCGGCATGATGTGCGCAGCCCATTGCGGTGGCCAGGCGCTGGTGATCGACCATGCAAAAGCTCCCGGAGAAAAGATCCGCATCTCGGGTGGTGGACGATGCAATTTCACCAATATGTATGCGGGACCGGGCAATTTCCTGTCTCAGAATCCGCATTTCAGCAAATCAGCGCTGGCGCGATATACACAGTGGGATTTCATCGAACTGGTCGATCGCCATGGCATTGCATGGCATGAAAAAACGCTTGGGCAATTGTTCTGCGACGGGTCTTCGAAACAGATCGTCCAGATGCTGCTGAATGAAATGGTCAAGGCCGAGGCCGAGCTCTGGGTGCAGACGTCGCTGCGCAACTTGCGCAAAACCGAAAGCGGTTTCGCTTTGGATGTCGAACGCGATGGCAAACACATCCCTCTGACCTGTCGCAATCTGGTTCTGGCCACGGGTGGCAAATCGATCCCCAAAATGGGCGCAACGGGGTTGGCCTATGACATCGCGCAGCAATTCGGGCTGCAGATAACCGAGACACGGGCGGCGCTGGTGCCGTTCACCTTCTCGGACGGTCGGTTCAAGGATCTGTCCGGCGTCTCCCTGCCCGCTCGACTGTCAAACGAGCGCAGCAGTTTCGACGAGGCTTTGTTGTTCACCCATCGCGGGTTGAGCGGTCCTTCGGTACTGCAATTGTCTTCGTACTGGCGCGAGGGTGAGGCAATATGGGTCAACCTGATCCCCGATTTGCCTTTATACGATCTGCTTCGCGATCAGCGGCAGGCTGTTGGGCGCAAGGCGCTGACCACCGAATTGGCACGCCACCTGCCTACGCGTCTGGTGGAATACCTCGCACACCATATCCCGATGAAGGGCAATCTTGCGGATCAGTCCGACACGGCGCTGTCGGAACTGATCGCCGCATTGTCCAACTGGCGGCTTACGCCGTCGGGCACCGAGGGCTATCGCACCGCCGAGGTCACTCTGGGCGGGATCGACACTGACGGGCTGTCGTCCAAAACGATGGAGGCCAGGGATGTCCCCGGCCTCTATGTCATTGGTGAAGCGGTGGATGTCACCGGCTGGCTTGGCGGTTATAACTTCCAATGGGCGTGGTCCTCGGGCCACGCCGCCGGAAGTGCCATCGCAAGCCGTTAGCCTACGACGTTGTAACCCCGTCCGCGCATACAGTTGCGCACGATGACTTCCTTGTTCTGGTTCTTGTTGATCACGTCAGCACCTGCACCAACCAACGCACCGGCAACGGCGGCGCGACCCAGGTTGTCGCTGCTGTCCTGAACGATGCCGGTGACGGCTGCAGCACCTGCGGCGCCGATTGCGGCATTACCTGCGGTCGATCCGTCAACGCTGGCCTGCGAGGCTGCAAGTTGCTGGCACTGATACAGGTCCGAGTTGTAGTTCGGGCCTACTGGGCCATCGATCACGGGCTGATAGTTGGCCCCGGTATTGGTGCAAGCCGCAGCAGCCAGCAGCGCTGGAACGACCAGAAGAAGTTTACGGTTTGGCATATTCATGACCTCGTGTTGAATTTCCTGAAGGCAAAAACCAATGCAGGCAGTGCGTCAAGCAGATAGGCCCACAGCTTCGCCGAACCGGCGATCTATTGCAAACGCATTGCTTTCAGAGGCGTTTTTTAACCTGAACCACGAAGTCATCGCCACGTTGTTCGAAGTTGTCATACTGGTCGAAACTGGCCGCAGCAGGTGCCAATAGAACGGTTTCACCGGGCTGTGCATCGGCCATGGCCTGCATAACCGCCGCTTCCATAGTGGTGCAGACTTGCGCATCGGCCTGCAACTGCATTGCAAAGCTCGCCGCCTCACGCCCGATGACGTAGGCCTTGATTACGTGGTCCCCTGCCCCGTTCAGCGCCTCAAGCCCGCCTTCTTTCTCAAGCCCGCCACAGATCCAACGTATCTTCTTGAACGCGCTCAACGCTTTGAGGGCGCTATCTACGTTGGTAGCTTTCGAGTCGTTCACATAGGTCACGCCATCCGCCTCGGCGATGATCTGGCTACGATGCGGCAGACCGGGGAAACTGTGCAGCGCATCTTCTATGACGCGCGGCGCAAGGCCCAATGAGCGACAGGCGGCATAGGCAGCACATGCGTTCTGGTGATTATGCGCACCGGGCAGGCCCTTGATCTCACGCAGGTCGATCGATCCGGCCTGACGGCCCTTGCGGTATTCCGACAGGAAACCCTTGCGGGCAAAGACCTGCCAACCCGCCCCGGTCAGCTTGCGCGCCACCGAGACGCGGATCACCCGGTCATCCGACGGCCCCTCGGCCAGTTGCCCGGCCAGAAACGCGCCCTCGGCTTCATCAATGCCGATCACGGCGCGGTCCGGGCCGCCTTCGGCGAACAGGCGACGTTTGGCGGCAAAGTAACCACCCATTCCACCATGTCGATCCAAGTGATCAGGTGAAAGATTGGTGAAAACCGCCACATCCGGCGTCAGTGCGCGGGCCAGTTCGGTCTGGTAGCTCGATAGCTCCAGTACCACGACCGATCCATCGCCACCTGGGTCGATGTCCAGCACGCCGCGCCCAATGTTACCCGCCAGTTGCGAGTCGCGCCCGGCCTCGGTCAGGATATGTTGGATCAACGCAGCGGTGGTTGATTTGCCATTCGATCCCGTCACCGCGATGACGCGCGGTGGGATGTCGTAGTTGTTCCATTCAGGGCCTGCGAAAGAGCAAAAGAACAGACCTATATCATTGTCGACCGGAACTCCGGCTTCCAACGCAGCGGCCACAACCGGGTTCGGCGCGGGGTAGAGATGAGGGATGCCGGGCGAGACAATTAGTGCGGCAATATCGTCAAACGCCCCGTGGCGGCGCAGATCGACACACGAGAATCCCTCGACCTCTGCCGCTTCACGCGCGGCGGGGTTGTCATCCCAGCAGATCGGCTCAGCCCTGCCAGCGCGCAGCGCTCGTGCGGTGGTCAGACCCGACCGACCTAGCCCCAGAACCGCTACTTTTTGCCCCGAAAACCCTTTGACCGGGATCATTGCCATACACCTTCTATCCGAGCCGCTCTTCCAGCCAGTCCGCCCGCCAAGAGACCGGCCCTTTTGGAACGTTTTCTATTACGAACCCATAGTCTGGTAACCGGTCGCACAAAGCATCGTATTCCGCAATAGCTGCGGCCAAGTTGTGCCGCCGGTCATCATCCTGTTCGAATATCTCAGGCCAAGGAGGAAAGAGAAACACGCATGGGTCGTAGCCCAAGTGCAGTATCTGTTCACGCACTTTGGTCTCCAACGGTGTACCGGTTCGATCAAACCAAATCAGCGCGTCCAATGCCGAACGATCAAATAGCACAAGATCATCTTTGGCATTGCTGAAGTCAGATATCGCAAGTTCAATGATCCTGCGGCAGAATACCTCGGAGTTGACCCAAGGCAGAGCGCGACCACCACCTTGTCTTTCCTCGGCAATGACACGACGACCCGGCTCGGAAACTGTTGAATATCCGCGTCGGGCCATCTCCTCCAGCAGTGTTGATTTGCCACCACCGGAGCATCCAGAAAGCACGACGCAACGCGGGCTCATCTGACTTTCAGCGTCGCCAGCCCGATCATCGCTAAGATCAGTGAAATGATCCAGAACCGGATCACGATGGTGGGTTCAGCCCAACCCTTTTTCTCATAATGGTGATGGATCGGTGCCATCAGGAACACGCGCTTTCCGGTCCGTTTGAAATAAAGAACCTGGATGATCACGCTCAGCGCCTCGACCACGAACAGCCCGCCCACGACTGCCAATACCAACTCGTGTTTGGTAGCCACGGCGATCGCGCCCAGCGCACCGCCCAGAGCCAGTGATCCGGTATCACCCATGAAAACCGCCGCCGGCGGGGCGTTGTACCAAAGGAATCCCAGCCCTGCGCCAAACAGCGCTGAAGTGAAGATGAAGATTTCACCGGTGCCAGGCACATAGTGAACATCAAGATACTCGGTGAAGTCGACCCGCCCAACCGCATAGGCAATCACACCAAGGGTCGAGGCCGCGATCATCGCGGGCATGATCGCCAGCCCGTCCAGACCATCTGTCAGGTTCACCGCGTTGGCCGCACCCACAATGACGATCACCGCAAAGGGGATATAGAAAAGGCCAAGATTGATCAGCGTATCCTTGAACACCGGCAGAGCCAGCTGGTTTTGCAAATCGCTGGGATGGTGCAGCGTCGCCCAGAGTGACGCCAGCACGGCAATGATGATTCCCAGCGCCAACCGCATCTTACCGGAAACGCCCTTGGTGTTCTGCTTTGAGACTTTGGCATAATCGTCCGCAAAGCCGATGGCCGCATAGGCCAGCGTCACGAACAGTACCATCCAGACATATGGATTGTCCCAGCGCGCCCAGATCAGGGTCGACGTGACCAGAGCGCCCACGATCAGCAGCCCGCCCATGGTGGGGGTCCCGGCCTTGGACAGATGCGCCTCGGGGCCGTCATCGCGGATCGGTTGACCTTTACCTTGCCGCTTGCGCAATACGTTGATCAAGGGTTTTCCGAACAGAAACCCAAAGATCAGCGCAGTCAGAAAGGCGCCCCCTGCCCGGAAGGTGATATAGCGGAAGAGGTTCCAGAAATCCCCTCCGTCCGACAGGGCGGTTAACCAATAGAGCATTACAAAACCTTTCTCACAATACGGCGGCTCTCTGGCGCGCTGCCATGCCCCATTTGCCGCAGACCGTCAACGATCTGCGCCAGAGCCATGCTGAGAGAGCCCTTGGCCATCACTACATCGCCGCTACGGATCAATTCCGGCAGATGGGCGGCCATCTCATCGCTGGTTTCCGTCCACAACCCGCGCTTGCCCTCGGGCAGAGCCTGATGCAGCGCTTGCATCAACGGGCCGATGCAATGAACCTGATCAACATGCGCCATCGCAGGCACCTCGGCCATGGCGGCGTGCATCGCCTGCTCTTGCGCACCAAGCTCTTTCATGTCGCCCAGAAACGCGACCTTGCGTTTGCCCGCCGACGCAAACAGCACGTCGAGAGCGGCCTCCATCGAGGTTGGATTGGCGTTGTAGCTGTCATCGAGCAGTTCAATCTGCCCACCATCTGGCAGCGCGATCACCTCGCGCACACCGCGCCCTTTGACCGGAGACCAGCCGCGCAGACCGGCAATCGCCTGATCCAGATCGACCCCCAGCGCGACACAGGCCGCCAGAGCGCCCAGCGCGTTCATAGCAAAGTGAGTTCCCGCGGATTGGACATCGAATGTGATGTCTGCTCCGCCGACAATACCGTGTCCCCGCACCGAGTCAGGGCCTTGGAGCACGTTGCTCAGGGCATAGTCCCGCGCCTTGTGGCCAAATTCGACGATCCTTGCACCATGCGCAGCGGCGCAGTCGCGCAAGATGCCCGCGTGTTCGATATCGGCGTTGACGATAGCGGTGCCGCCCTCGGCCACCCCGTCGAAGATCGCAGCTTTTTCAAATGCAATACCCGCAACCGAGTCGAAGGCTTCGAGGTGGACCGCGGCTACTGTGGTCACCAGCCCCACATGCGGTTGCGCCTGACGCGCCAGCGGAGCGATTTCGCCCGGATGATTCATGCCGATCTCGATCACCGCGAACTCGGTGTCGCGCGGCATTCGCGCCAGCGTCAAAGGCACGCCCCAATGGTTATTGTAGCTGGCGACGCTGGCATGAGTTTTGCCTTGCGTCTCCAGAATGCTGGCCAGCATTTCCTTGGTCGAGGTCTTACCCACGCTGCCAGTCACCCCCACCACGCGCGCACCTGTCCGGGCGCGAGCCGCCTGCCCCAACGCCTCTAGACCCGTCTGCACATCGTCGACGATCAACAGCGGTGCATCTTCGGGCACGCCTTCGGGAATATGCGACACAAGCGCTGCGCCTGCGCCTTTTTCAAGCGCTTGGGCGACGAAATCATGGCCGTCGCGGGCAGCCTTCAACGCAACGAACAGGTCACCCGGCTGCAGGGTGCGCGTGTCGATGGAGACGCCGTTCACCTGCCAATCGGTGGTGGCGCGCCCGTTGGTGGCCTCTGCGGCCTCGGCTGCGGTCCAGAGCGTCATGCGACCCTCCCGTCCAGCGCGGCAACGCTGATACTGGCCTGTTCCACATCGTCAAAGGGCAGGACCTGATCTCCGACTATCTGGCCGGTTTCGTGTCCCTTGCCCGCAATCAGCAGAGCGTCGCCCGGTTGCAGCGCGTCGATGCCGCGCAGGATGGCCTCCGCCCGGTCCCCGACTTCCGTGGCTTCGGGTGCGCCCAACATGACAGCACCGCGGATGGTGGCCGGGTCTTCGCTGCGCGGGTTGTCATCGGTAACAAAGACCACATCGGCGTTTTCAGCAGCGGCCCGCCCCATCAATGGGCGTTTAGTGGCGTCTCGGTCACCACCTGCACCAACAATGGCGATCAGACGTCCCATGACATGCGGGCGCATCGCCTTCAGTGCAGTGGCCACGGCATCCGGCGTATGAGCGTAATCGACAAACACCGCCGCGCCGTTGTCGCGTGTGGCAGCCAGCTGCATCCGCCCGCGCACGGTGATCAGGTGCGGCAAGGTATCGAACACGCGGTCGGGGTCCTCGCCCGCCGCGATGACCAATCCGCAAGCCAGCAAAACGTTCTCGGCCTGAAAGCCGCCGATCAGATTCAGGCAGGTTTGATAGGCCTTGCCTTTCCATGAAAAGCGCAAATCCTGCCCGGTCGCGTCAAAGCGTTGATTCAGAAGACAAAGATCAGAACCCTCAGGGCCTACGGTGATGATATTCTGGCCGCGTGCTTCGGCGATCTTGCGCATCTCGGCACCCTTGGGATCACCAAGGTTGACCACAGCGACCCCGTCTTCAGGTAGCACACGATCAAACAGACCCGCCTTGGCTGCGAAATAGGCCTCGAACGTGTCGTGATAATCCAGATGATCCTGCGTGAAATTCGAGAACCCGGCAGCGGTCAGATGCACCCCGTCCAAGCGACGCTGTTCAAGCCCGTGCGAGGAGGCCTCCATCGCCGCATGGGTCACGCCATTTTCGGCAGCCTCGGCAAGACAGCGGTGCAGAGTGACCGGCTCGGGTGTGGTATGGGCCAGCGGCGCAGTCCATGCGCCCTCGACCCCAGTGGTGCCCAGGTTGACGGCGGCAAGTCCAAGCTCGGTCCAGATCTGGCGGACGAAACTGGCGACCGAGGTTTTTCCATTGGTGCCGGTGACCGCCACGATAGTCTGCGGTTGCGCGCCAAACCATAGGGCGGCGGCCCCTGCCAGTGCCTGACGGGGGTCTTCCGTGACGATCAGCGCAGCATCGGATGCGGCCAGTTCGTCGGTGGCGATCTCGGCCCCTTTCGCGTCCGTCAGGATCGCGGTGGCCCCCATGCGCAAGGCGTATTGGATGAAGTCTCCACCATGGACTCGGGTGCCGGGAAGGGCTGCAAAGAGGAAACCGTCTTTGACCTCGCGGCTGTCGACAGCCAGACCGGTGATTTCGGGATTGGCCCCTCCCCGTGCGGTCAGGGCCAGTTCGCTGAGTTTCTTTGACCGATTGCCCATGACCCACCTTTCGCTGGACAGCCTAATTTGAGGTCAGCGTTATAGCAGCGCGCGCCTCAGGCTCAAGCCGGGGTCTGAGACCCAATAGCGGCGCCACCCGTCCAATCAGTTCGGCAGCAACGGGAACGGCAGTCCAACCCGCCGTGCGGCGCTTTTCGCCATAGGCTACGATGGACGGTTCATCCAGCGTGACGATTAGCACATATTTCGGATCATAAGCCGGGAAGATGGTGGCGAAGGTGGCAATCACCTTGTCCTCATAGTACCCGCCACGCGGCTTGGGTTTATCGGCAGTACCGGTTTTTCCCGCCACGTCGTACCCTTTGACATCACCAAAGCTGGCGGTGCCATCCGTGACCACTTTGCGTAGCATATTTTGCGCCTGCTTGGCGGTGTTTTCGGACATCACGCGAGGGCCGTATTGCGGGCCATTGCGGCGCAAGATCGTGGGGCTGACATAGTACCCGCCATTGGCAATCGCTGCGTAACCAGCGGCCAGATGCATGGGGCTGGTCGAAAGGCCGTGGCCATAAGAAATCGTCACGGTGCTCAACTCGCCCCATTTCTTGGGCTTGAGCGGTTGCCCGCCCTTGGCCTCGACAATCTCGAATGGGGTTGGGTCGAACATGCCTAGCGCGTTCAGAAAATCCTGTTGCCGGTCGGCCCCGATTTGCAAGGCCAGCCGCCCGGTGCCTCGGTTCGAGCTGTATTTGATTACATCCGAGACACTGATCTCACCATAATTCTTGCCGTTAAACTCGCCAATCGGGAAGCGCCCGATTTTCATTGGGCCGGAAGTGTCAATGATGGTGTTGGAGTTCACCAGACCTAGCTGCACCGCCTGCGCGGCGGTGAAGATTTTGAACACCGAACCCAGCTCATAGACACCCTGTACGTAGCGATTGAACAGCGGGCTGTCCGAGGGATCGAAGCCCGAGGTCGGTGGGCGCGGACGGTCATTGGGGTCAAAAGACGGCAACGACGCGGCCGAGACGACCTCGCCCGTATGGGCGTTCATCAGAACCGCCGAGGCTCCTTTGGCGTTCATGATCTTCATGCCGCCATAAAGCACCTGTTCCACCGCCGCTTGAACGGTCAGATCCAGCGACAGTTGCAGCGGCTTGTTGCCGTTGGCCGGGTCGCGCAGATAGCCGTCGAACTGTTTTTCGACGCCAGCTACGCCGATCACCTCAGCTGCGCTGACACCTTCGCGGCCAAAGCCCGAGCCGCCCAGAATATGCGCCGCGAGTCTGCCATTGGGATATAGCCGCATTTCGCGCGGGCCGAACAGGATGCCGGGATCTCCGATGTCATGCACCGCCTGCTTCTGCTCGGGCGAGATGCGCTTCTTGATCCACAGGAATTTTCGCTTACCGGTGAAGTCTTTGACCAAACGCTCTTTTTCCAGATCAGGGAAAATAGCGACCAGTTGCTCGGCTGCGGCGATCGGGTCAATCATCAGCGGTGGCTGCGCATAGACAGAATAGGTGTCCAGATTGGTCGCCAGAATACGGCCTTCGCGATCCACGATATTGGCGCGTTGCATGGCGATGGAGGCCCCCGGCGCACTTGCCAATGGTTCTTGCGCCTCGGATGTCGCCAGAACGCCCATACGAAAGCCTACGATCGAAAAGGCGCAAAAGAAGAAAAGACCCAACACCAACAGGCGGCCCTCGGCGCGTGCGCGGGCGCGGTCTTTCATGTCTTCGTGGCGTTTGCGGATGTTCTCTCTCTCAATCGCCTTGGGGTTTTCACCCTTTGCACGGGCGTCGAGGATACGGGCCAGAGGGCGAAGTGGTGTGCGGGTCATGGAACCTGCACCTCGATCAGTGCCTGAATGTCAGTGACGTCCTGTATTTCAAGCGGGTCGACGATGGGCAGATCCGGGTCCTCGCCATAGGAAATCTGATCGGCGCGACCAAACTGCTCAGCCCGCAGAGGCAGCAAGCTGAGACGTTCGAAATTCAAGTCCGCCAGCTCACGCAAACGATCAGGCCGGTTTAGATAGGCCCATTCAGCATTCAGCACGGCGAGTCGCGCCTGCGCCATACCAATCTGGCCTTGCAGCGACTGCGTTTCCTTCAGCACCTGCTGCGTGCGGTAGTTCTCTTGATAAGCCCAAAGCGCCAGCCCGAACACGGATAGTGCAGTCAACACATACAGAATACTCTTCATCTTGCCCTTCCCCCCAATTGCGGCATGCCGATGGCCCGGGCCTCAATTTCCCCTGCCGGGGCATCCGTTCTTATCGCGACACGCAATTTTGCCGAGCGTGCACGTGGGTTTTCTTCAAGTTCCTGCTCATCCGGCCCAACGGCCTTGCGGGTCTTGAGTGTGAATTGCGGCTTCTCCTGCTCCATCTCAGGCGCATAACGGTTGGCGCGTCCGGTTTTGCCCGCGCGCGATTGGAAGAACCGCTTCACCATCCGGTCTTCTATGGAATGGAAAGTCACAACGGCCAGTTGCCCCCCCGGCTTCAAAGCGCGCTCGGCGGCCATAAGCCCCTGAAACAGTTCTTCGTATTCTGCGTTCACCGCGATCCTTAGCCCCTGAAAGCTGCGCGTCGCCGGGTGCGATTGGCCCGGTTTGGGGCGCGGCAGGCAGGATTCGATAATCTCGACCAGCCGCAGAGTTGTTTTGATCGGTTCTTCGGCCCGCGCCTTGACGATGGCCTTTGCTATACGACGACTGGCGCGTTCCTCCCCGAAATGGAACAGGATGTCGGCCAATTGCGTCTCGGTTGCCGCATTCACCAGATCAGCTGCGCTTTCACCATCTTGGCTCATCCGCATGTCCAACGGACCGTCTTTCATGAAGGAAAAACCGCGTTCAGCCTGATCCAACTGCATGGATGAGACACCAAGGTCCAGCACCACGCCATCCAGGTCCTTTGCATAATCATCCATGTGAGAGAACACGCCCTGCTGCATCACCAGCCGGTCACCATATTCCCCAGCCCAGTCAGCGGCCATTTCAAATGCCAGTGGGTCGCGATCGACGCCAATGACTTTCTCGGCCCCGGCCTCCAGCAATGCACGAGTATAGCCGCCTGCGCCGAATGTGCCGTCCAGCCAGGCACCGGATACCGGCGCCACAGCGGCCAGCAACGGGCGCAGCAGTACGGGGATATGAGGTTTGTCCGATGAGGTCTGAGCGCCGGCCATGCCGTCACCCATCCCCGATGCCATCGAGATACTGCATCGGATCGAAATCATCCGGCAGATCGTCCAGCCATTCCTCGGTCGTGGCCAGTTCCTCGGCCTCGTATGTCTCGGGCTTCCAGATCTGGAAGGTATCACCGGCGGCGATAAAGAACGCCTCGTTTTCAAGGTCGATCTTGTTGCGCAGCTTTGCGGGCAGCACCAAACGACCCGTTTCGTCCACATTGGTCGGGAAGGACTGACCATGGAACATCCGCTGAAGCATCCGACGCTGCATCGAGCCACGTGGCAGCGCATCGATCTTGGCATCCACCTCGTCGATCGCTTCCATGGTGTAACATTCAAGGTATTTGCGGCGGTGGTCGCCATAGACAATCACGAGTTCAGGATTGTCACCGGGTTGCCAGCTGGGGTCCGAGGCCTCAAGCACACGACGAAACGAGGCCGGGATCGAGACCCTGCCCTTCGTATCCACCTTATGCTGGCTTTCGCCTCTAAACCTGCGCGCCAAGACGACTGTCCCTTTCGCTTGCGCCCCACCTCAAAATTCACGTTCCCCCGGAAGTAAAACGGCGGGTTGATCTGCTGCCACTGATCAACCCGCCGCATTGACCCGCTTTGCGGGATGTCCAGCTGCGCGCGCCACCTGGGGGGATGTCTGCTCGCCCGCGCGCCGGATCTGTTAAGTGATGAAAGCGAGATGCCTGTATGAAACCTGTTTTTGTATTTTTGGTTCGGGGTCGTTTGGCGCCCCTTAACTGTCCTCGCCCTCATCGGGTACACAAGGGATGCCATGGGAATTCATGGAAATCAATAGGAAATTTGCATATGGAGGCCTGATGCAGACTTCAGATCAAGACTAATACAATCGAAACTTGGATCAAATATGCCACAAATTGTGCCCCTGATGCTCACCAACACTAAATATGTAAGAATTGACGCCTAAATTATTCCTCCCATGAATTCCCAATAATTTTCAGAATTATGGATTATTTGGCGCAGACACTCATGAATGACAGCCGAAGAGGACGAATCGCGGTCCCTTTACAGGGCCTTTCCCATAGTCGCCCCATGCTTTCCCATAGCACCATCACCCCAGGCGCCGGACCTGCCGTGAGAAGATTTGCCCCTCTTGAGTTGACACAACATGCCCAAACAAACACCAATTCCGCTCAATAGATAAGCGGTCACCATCACAGGGTCTGGACACACGAAACGTCAACCACACGTGAAAACCAGTATTTTAAAGGCAATTATTGGGGCGTACCGGATTATCCTGCCAATCCATGCATTTGCTGCATAGCAGCATTGACGACGCGAACTATTGTGCAATCGCAGCATTTGCCTATCTTCAGTCTCAAGCAAACGCCGGACGATGCCGGCAACAGTAAGAATGAACGGATCATGAAGATGGCAGTCGCAAGCACACAAACGGCTCTGAAAGGCACACCGGCAAATGGAATCTCAACGCTGGTTGAGACCGTGAAAACCCGGGTTGCTCGTTATCGCCTGTACCGTCAGACAGTCAACGAATTGTCGGGACTGTCAGATCGGGAATTGGCTGATCTGGGCTTGCACCGCTCGATGATCCGCCGGCTGGCCCAACAGGCCACCGAAGAGCAGATCGCGCGGTAAGCGCAACAAGAACACCGAGATCAGGTCCGTCCTCCTCCCTTTCGGACCTGTATTTTAGCGGCAGCGTCTCTCCTCCTCCCTGACGTTGCCGCACCTAATACCGGCCCTGACCGCCGGAACCTGATACATCGGGGCTCTCCTCCTCCCTGCCTCGATGTTGAAAGCGCGCGGCGACGTCTTCCTCCTCCCTGACGTCGCCGCGTCTTCCTCATACCGGGATCAAACCCGGGTTCGGATACATCGGGGCTTCCTCCTCCCTGCCCTGATGTAGAAAAGAACGGCGGTTCCCCTCCTCCTCCCTGGGAACCGCCGTTTTTCGTTTTTTGCGCACAAGATGTAGGCTGGGGTCGTGAACGATTTGTCAGGAGTCTCCCATGGCCGCTTATTTCATCGCCCAGATTTCCATTCATGACCGGGATGGGTACCAGAAATACCTCGAAGGATTCATGCCGATCTTTGACCGGCATGGCGGAAGGCTTCTGACCGTATCCTCAAAACCCGTTGAAGTGATCGAAGGCAGTTGGGAAGAAGATGGGATCGTCCTGATGGAGTTTCCGGATATGGCTGCCGCAAACGCGTGGAAGGACGATCCGGACTATGTCGAATTGGCTAAGATCAGGCAAAAAACGGCGACGGCGAATCTTGTGCTGGTCGAAGGGTTGTAAGCTTCAGAACGGCACGTCATCCTTGTTGGTCAGAAAGCGCGAGACCACTTTCTTCACCCCTGCCTTGTCGAAATCGACCTCGACTTTATCACCTTCGATGCCGATCACTGCGCCATAGCCGAATTTCTGGTGAAACACTCGCTCGCCCAGCGTAAAGCTGGCCACGGCTGTCGCATCAATCACAGTATTCCGGCTTTCTTTTGGCTGAGACATGCCATATTGCCCCTGCCGCGCCTGCATCCGCTTCCAGCCCGGAGAGTTATAGACATTCGCCTCGGCTGCGCGGGTTTCGATCCCGGCTGCCTGCTGACCACCCCCATAGAGCCCCGGAGATGTCAGCACTTCCACATGATCTTCGGGCAACTCATCAATGAACCGGGACGGCATCGAATTCTGCCATTGTCCGAACACCCGTCGGTTGGCTGCAAAGGAAATCGTACAGACTTCTTCTGCACGGGTAATACCGACATAGGCCAGCCTTCGTTCTTCTTCGAGGCCTTTGACACCGGATTCGTCCATCGAACGCTGAGAGGGGAACAATCCATCCTCCCACCCCGGAAGGAAAACCGCGGGAAACTCCAGCCCCTTGGCCGCGTGCAGCGTCATGATCGAGACTTTGGCCCCGTCGCTGTCCTGCTCGTTATCCATCACCAGACTGACATGCTCCAGAAACCCTTGCAGGTTTTCGAAATTGTCCAGCTGATTGACCAGTTCTTTTAGGTTTTCCAGCCGCCCCGGCGCCTCGGGCGTCTTTTCGTTCTGCCAATGCGCGGTATAGCCGGATTCGTCCAAGACGATCTGCGCCAGCTCGATATGCGTATGCTCGGGCGCGCCGTATCGGATCGGTGAAACACCGTCATCAATCACCGTATCATCGTCCACCTCGATCCGAGGCCCACGCGTCATTGCATTCCACCGCGCCAACCCGTCGATCAGTTCGCGCAGCGCCTTGCCACCCTTGCCCTTGATCAGGCTGTTATCGACCGCGATCCGCGCGCCTTCGACCAGAGACACTCCGTTCTCGCGCGCCACAACCTGAATCGCCTGCTGCGCTTTGTCGCCGAGGCCGCGTTTGGGCGTGTTTACGATCCGCTCGAACGCCAGATCATCCTCGGGGCTGACCACCAGCCGGAAATAGGCCATGGCATCACGGATCTCCATCCGCTCGTAGAATCGCGGCCCTCCGATCACTTTGTAGGGCAGACCGATGGTCAAAAACCGATCCTCAAACGCCCGCATCTGGTGCGAAGCGCGTACGAGGATCGCGATCTCATCAAGGTTCACCGGCCGCACACCGCGCGTGCCACCTTGCATCGCGTCGATCTCTTCCCCGATCCAACGCGCTTCTTCCTCGCCATCCCAATGGCCGATCAGACGGACCTTTTCACCCTCTTCGCGATCGGTCCAAAGCTCTTTGCCCAAGCGGCTTTCATTGCCACGAATGACGTTGGACGCAGCGGCCAGAATATGCGGGGTCGAGCGGTAGTTCTGTTCCAGCCGGACCACAAAGGCGCCAGGGAAGTCCTTTTCGAACCGCAGAATGTTGCCCACCTCGGCTCCGCGCCAGCCATAGATCGACTGATCGTCATCGCCGACGCAACAGATGTTCTTGTGGCCCCCTGCAAGCAGACGAAGCCAGAGATATTGGGCGACGTTGGTATCCTGATACTCGTCCACAAGGATGTAACGGAACCAGCGCTGGTATTGCTCCAGCACGTCCGGGTGGGTTTGGAAAATCGTGACCATGTGCAGCAACAGGTCGCCGAAATCCACCGCATTCAGCTCGCGTAGGCGGGTCTGGTATTGGGCATAAAGCTCGATGCCCTTGTGATTATAGGCCCCCGCATCCGCAGCAGGCACCTTGTCGGGCGTCAGCGCTCGGTTTTTCCAGTCATCGATGATCCCGGCCAGCATCCGAGCGGGCCAGCGCTTGTCGTCAATGTTGGCGGCTTGAGTCAGCTGTTTCAGCAGCCGTTTCTGATCGTCAGTGTCCAAAATTGTGAAGTTCGATTTCAGATCGACCAGTTCCGCATGGCGACGCAGCAGCTTGACGCAAATTGCGTGGAAGGTGCCAAGCCACGGCATCCCCTCAGCGGGTCGGCCCAGCATCCGCCCTACCCGCTCTTTCATCTCTCGCGCGGCCTTATTGGTGAAGGTCACCGCCAGAATCTCATTCTCACGCACACTATGTGTCCTGAGCAGATGGGTGATCCGAGCGGTCAGAGCTTTTGTTTTGCCCGTGCCCGCACCAGCCAACATCAGCACCGGACCATCCAGCCGCTCAACCGCTTCGCGCTGCGCCGGGTTGAGATCGTTGAGGTACTCAGCCGAGGTCGCAGGCATCGCCCGCGCCGACAGCGATGCGCCTTCGAAGGCGTCCAATTCGTCAAAACTGCTCATGGCTCTAAACTACGTCGGATGGGCGCGGAGGGAAAGGGTTTGTTCACGGCTTGTTCGCTCAAATCAAATAGAATCATCCCTCCAAAGGGCGCAGCGAAGATATTCGGGGAAACGGGCATAATCTGCTCTTTTCTACGGGGGATTGATGCCGCAATGCAGCATGTGCAATAAGTTTGCGCAAAAGGGCGGCGTTTGCGAGCGTTAACATGCCGGTTCTACCCAGAACTACATATGTACGTGGCCGTATTGTCCGCCTATGCACAAGGCCACAGCCATTAAGACCGGGACCTGAAATGACAGACTTCAAGAAAATCCTGATTGCCAATCGCGGCGAGATTGCCATCCGTGTGATGCGGGCAGCCAACGAGATGGGCAAGCGCACCGTCGCGGTCTTCGCCGAGGAGGACAAGTTGGGCCTGCACCGGTTCAAGGCGGATGAGGCCTATCGCATTGGCGCAGATCTGGGACCGGTTGCGGCGTATCTGTCGATTGACGAGATCATCCGGGTGGCCAAAGAAAGCGGCGCAGATGCGATCCACCCCGGTTACGGTTTGCTGTCCGAAAACCCGGATTTCGTGGATGCCTGCGTTCAAAACGGCATCACCTTCATCGGCCCCAAGGCCGAGACCATGCGCGCGCTTGGCGACAAGGCTAGCGCCCGGAAAGTGGCGATTGCCGCCGACGTTCCGGTTATCCCGGCGACCGAGGTGTTGGGCGACGACATGGCAGCCATCAAGGCCGAGGCAGCCGAGATCGGCTATCCGCTGATGCTGAAAGCGTCTTGGGGCGGTGGCGGACGCGGGATGCGCCCGATCCTGTCCGAGGATGAACTGGAAGAGAAAGTGCTGGAAGGCCGCCGCGAAGCCGAGGCCGCCTTTGGCAACGGTGAGGGCTATCTGGAAAAGATGATCACCCGTGCCCGCCATGTTGAGGTGCAGATTCTCGGCGATAAGCACGGTGAGATATACCACCTCTATGAACGCGATTGTTCGGTCCAGCGCCGCAACCAGAAGGTCGTGGAACGCGCGCCTGCCCCGTACCTGACCGAAGAACAGCGCGCCGAAATCTGCGAGCTGGGCCGCCGTATCTGCGCCCATGTGAACTATGAATGCGCGGGCACAGTCGAGTTCCTGATGGATATGAACACCGGCAAGTTCTATTTCATCGAAGTGAACCCGCGCGTGCAGGTGGAACACACCGTCACCGAGGAAGTCACCGGCATCGACATCGTGCAGGCTCAGATCCTGATTGCCGAGGGCAAGACGCTGGCCGAGGCCACCGGCAAAGCCAGCCAGGACGATATCCGCCTGAACGGCCACGCGTTGCAGACCCGCGTGACAACCGAGGACCCGCTGAACAACTTCATCCCCGATTATGGCCGCATCACCGCCTATCGCTCGGCCACCGGCATGGGCATCCGTCTGGATGGCGGCACCGCTTATGCAGGCGGTGTGATCACGCGGTATTACGATTCGCTGCTGACCAAGGTGACCGCTTGGGCCCCAACGCCAGAAAAGGCGATTGCGCGGATGGACCGTGCGCTGCGGGAATTCCGTGTGCGCGGTGTTTCCACCAACATCGCATTTGTCGAAAACCTGCTAAAGCACCCGACTTTCCTGTCGAATGAATACACCACCAAGTTCATCGATGAGACACCGGACCTGTTCCAGTTCAAGAAGCGCCGCGACCGGGGCACCAAGGTTCTGAACTATATCGCCGACATCACTGTGAACGGGCATCCCGAAACCAAGGATCGCCCGATGCCGCGCCCCGACCTGAAAGAGGCCAGGCCCCCCGCGCCCAAGGCCGAACCGCAGATGGGCACCCGCAACCTGCTGGAACAAAAAGGCCCGCAGGCGGTGGCTGACTGGATGAAGGCGCAGCGTCAGCTGCTGATCACCGACACCACCATGCGCGACGGGCACCAGTCGCTGCTGGCAACCCGGATGCGCTCGATCGATATGATCAAAGTAGCACCCAGCTATGCTGCGAACTTGCCGCAGCTATTCAGCGTCGAATGCTGGGGCGGTGCAACCTTCGATGTCGCCTATCGCTTCCTACAGGAATGCCCTTGGCAGCGCCTGCGTGATCTGCGTGAGGCGATGCCGAACCTGATGACCCAGATGCTGCTGCGCGGGGCGAACGGGGTTGGCTATACCAACTATCCCGATAACGTGGTGCAGGAGTTTGTGCGTCAGGCGGCCAAGGGTGTCGACGTGTTCCGCGTGTTCGATTCGCTGAACTGGGTCGAGAACATGCGCGTCGCCATGGACGCGGTGATCGAAAACAACAAGATCTGTGAAGGCACCGTTTGCTATACCGGCGATATTCTGGACCCGGACCGTGCTAAGTATGACCTCAAATACTATGTCGGAATGGCCAAGGAACTGCGTGACGCTGGCGCACATGTGCTGGGCCTGAAGGATATGGCGGGGCTTCTGAAACCGGCCTCCGCCAAGATCCTGATCCGGGCGCTGAAGGAAGAGGTCGGGCTGCCGATCCACTTCCACACCCATGACACCGCAGGCATTGCAAGCGCCACCATTCTGGCCGCCTCCGAGGCCGGTGTGGACGCGGTGGATTGCGCGATGGACAGTTTCAGCGGCAACACCTCTCAGGCAACGCTCGGCACCGTGGTCGAGGCGTTGCGCCATACCGAGCGAGACACCGGGCTGGACATCAAGGCCATCCGTGAGATCAGCGACTATTTCGAGGCAGTGCGTGGCCAATACGCGGCCTTCGAGTCCAGCCTGCAGGCCCCGGCCTCCGAGGTATATCTGCACGAAATGCCTGGTGGTCAGTTTACCAACCTCAAGGCACAGGCGCGTTCGCTTGGACTCGAAGAACGCTGGCACGAGGTTGCTCAGATGTATGCGGACGTGAACCAGATGTTCGGCGATATCGTCAAGGTGACGCCGTCGTCCAAGGTGGTCGGTGACATGGCGCTGATGATGGTCAGCCAGAACATGACCCGCGCGCAGGTCGAAGACCCGAACACTGATGTCGCCTTCCCCGACTCGGTGGTGGACATGATGCGCGGCAATCTGGGTCAGCCTCCGGGCGGGTTCCCCGATACAATCATCCAGAAGGTCCTGAAGGACGAGGCCCCCAACACCGAACGCCCCGGCAAGCATGTCGAAGCGGTCGATCTCGAGGCCACCCGCGCCGATTTGTCCAAACAGCTTGAGGGCAAAGAGATCGATGACGAGGACCTGAATGGATATCTGATGTATCCCAAGGTGTTCCTCGACTATATGGGCCGTCACCGCACTTATGGCCCGGTCCGTACTCTCCCCACGCGTACCTTCTTTTACGGCATGGAGCCGGGCGAGGAGATCACCGCCGAGATCGATCCCGGCAAGACGCTGGAGATTCGCTGTCAGGCCATCGGCGAGACGGACGAGAATGGCGAGGTTCGCGTGTTCTTCGAACTCAACGGTCAGCCCCGCGTGATCCGCGTGCCGAACCGTTTGGTGAAAGCATCAACCGCTCAGCGGCCAAAGGCCGAAGTTGGTAACCCCAACCATATCGGCGCGCCAATGCCGGGTGTCGTTGCAACTGTTGCCGCTGTCACAGGTCAAGAAGTCAAAGAAGGCGATCTGCTGCTGACCATCGAAGCGATGAAGATGGAAACAGGTATCCACGCCGAGCGCGACGCGGTGGTCAAGGCTGTTCACGTCCAGCCTGGAGGTCAAATCGACGCCAAGGATCTGCTGGTCGAACTGGAATAACCGGTTTAGCCTTCTACGCTAATAAGGGCCGTTCGGGGAACCGGGCGGCCCTTGCAACATCAGGAGGCCGCATGCTGACCATCACCCCGATCTACGCCGCGTTGATCGCATTTCTGTACGTCGCACTCAGCGTGAATGTCATTCGGCAACGCCGGGTGGGCAAAATATCGGTCGGGGATCATGGCGACAAGGCCATGATCAAGGCAATGCGAACGCATGCGAACTGCGCCGAATACGCTCCCTTTGCTTTGCTGCTTATCGCCATGGTCGAACTGCAAGATGCTGGCGGCTGGCTTGTGAACCTGTTGGGGATGTTACTTTTGGCGGGCAGGCTTCTGCACGCTTATGGTTTTGGCAAGACCCCACAGATCATCATCCTGCGCCAGATCGGAATGGGTCTGACCTTCACTGCAATTCTGATTGCCGCGATCGCGAACCTCGCATTGGCTGTTTGAGCGCGCGATTTAGCCCGTCCAAACCTGCGTTTCGATCAAAGGAGCATGCGGGAGGCTAGGCTGCGCCTCTGCCAGTGTTTCATCGCTCTGACTGTAGATCACGGTGGTAAGAACAATCAGCGCCGCCAATGCCGCCATCTTAATATCTGCAATATCTTTCATTTCCTCTGCCCAATCCCTTATTTCGTTCACTGCTATATCTCTTGAACACCGCAGCCCCGAATTTCCGTCGAAAGATTTTTTGCTGTTTTTTGTGTTTTTCCGCTTGCAGCCTCGTGTGGGAATTTATACATCCCTCCTCACTCAACGGCGCGGGCGTAGCTCAGGGGTAGAGCATAACCTTGCCAAGGTTAGGGTCGGGCGTTCGAATCGCCTCGCCCGCTCCATTGAGAGGTCTACGGACCATATAAGTATCTGATGCGGGCGTAGCTCAGGGGTAGAGCATAACCTTGCCAAGGTTAGGGTCGGGCGTTCGAATCGCCTCGCCCGCTCCAGATACCAAACTCTCCGAACATGCTGGTTCTTTCGCGATTGCTACGGCATCTTTGCTGCACATGAAATTACGACGGAGATGCGGATATGCCCGATTACGTCATTCGCGCCTTAACAGCAGACGAACTTCAAACCGCTGTAGATTGGGCGGGACAGGAAGGCTGGAACCCCGGGCTGCACGACGCGGTCTGTTTTCGCAGTTCGGACCCCGAAGGATTCAAGGGCGGTTTCCTGGACGGCCAGATGATCGCGTCCGCATCCGCCGTGAACTACGATGATGCCTACGCATTTCTTGGCTTCTACATCGTGCGCCCCGAGTTTCGCGGCTCGGGATACGGATTGCAGGTCGCCGAAGCGGTCAAGGCACATTGCCAGGATCGTAACATGGGCATGGATGGTGTGGTCGAACAGCAGGACAACTATCGGAAATTCGGTTTTGAACTGGCGTATGACAATTATCGATTCGCCGGCACCGTCGGCGGCATCCTGGATGCCCTGAGTCGCGTGGAGGACACTCGGGTTCGTCCAATCAACGCGCTAACCGATGATCTAAAGTCGTATGACCGAGGCCTGTTCCCCGCCGCGCGCGACACGTTCTTGCGCGGCTGGTTGGAGGCACCCAGCCACGTTTCGCGGGTGTTTGAGGAAAATGGGCGGATCAAAGGCTATGCAACGTTGCGGCGCTGCCTGAGCGGGTACAAGGTCGGGCCTCTGTTTGCCAACAATCCACAAATCGCGCAGGCGCTTTTGGTTTCCCTTCTGACGACGCTACCCGCCGATCAGGCAAAGGCCGAGGTATTCATCGACAAGCCTAATCCAAACGCACAAGCCATGGAATTGGCCAAACAGTTGGGGCTGACCAAAGTATTTGAAACGGGGCGCATGTATTCCAGTCACGCGCCAGACATCGACCTTGACCGGATATATGGCATCACGACGTTTGAACTGGGCTAGAACGCCTTGAACGTCATCGTGGTCAGCGAGCGTTCGATATTGGGAATCACCAGCAGGTTTTCGTTGATGAAATGGCCCACATCCTCGGTTTCGGGGATGTAGAGCTTCAGCAGCAGGTCGTATTCGCCGCTTGTGGAATACAATTCGGAATGGATTTCACGCAGCGCGATCTCTTCGGCGACTTTGTAAGTGGTGCCGGGTTTACAACGGATCTGGATGAAAACGCAGGTGGACATGGGCCGGGCCTTGTTGGTTCGTGTTGCCCGCAGGCTGGCACGGGCCGCGCCCAGGTGCAATCCCCTGCAACAGTTTGCAGCGAAGGCTTAAAGCGGTCTGGATAGGCCGTTCATCCGCGTCTATAAGCGCCCTGTAGCAAAAGGAATTCGCCCATGCGCAGCGCTAAGATCAGTCGTCAGACCGCCGAGACCGAGATCTCGGTCGAGGTCAATCTGGACGGCACCGGCCAGTATGACAACCAGACTGGCGTCGGGTTCTTTGATCACATGCTGGATCAATTGGCGCGGCATTCGCTGATCGACATGACGATCCGTGCCAAGGGCGATTACCACATCGACGACCACCACACAGTCGAAGACACCGGGATTACGCTGGGTCAGGCACTGACGCAGGCGCTAGGGGATAAGAAGGGTATTCGTCGCTATGGCGAATGCCATCTGCCCATGGATGACGCACAGGTGCGCTGTGCGCTGGATCTGTCGGGCCGCCCGTTCCTGATCTGGAATGTGGACCTGCCGACGCAAAAGATCGGCACGTTCGACACCGAGCTGGTGCGCGAGTTCTTTCAGGCGCTCAGCACCCATGGCGGGATCACCCTGCATATTGATCAGTTGCATGGCTTGAACAGCCACCACATTGCCGAGGCCGCCTTCAAGGCCGTTGCCCGTGCTTTGCGCGATGCGGTCGAAACCGACCCACGCAAGGCGGATGCGATTCCCTCGACTAAGGGCGCGCTGTAGATGCTGACAGCCATCATTGACTACGAGAGCGGTAACCTGCACTCGGCGGAGAAGGCGTTTCAACGGATGGCCCGCGAACTGGATGCGGGCGAGGTCGTCGTGACATCGGATGCAGATGTTGTCGCGCGGGCTGATCGATTGGTTCTGCCCGGTGATGGCGCTTTCCCGGCATGCGCCGCCGAGTTGCGCGGCCACAAAGGCATCTATGACGCTATGGTAGAAGCCGTCGAGCAGAAAGGCCGCCCGTTTCTGGGCATCTGCGTCGGAATGCAGCTGATGGCGACCAAGGGCCATGAATATGCTGAGACCGACGGTCTGGGCTGGGTCGCAGGTGATGTTGTGAAGATCGAGCCCTCGGACAGCGCGCTCAAGGTGCCACATATGGGCTGGAACGATCTGATTCTGGAAAGCGACCATCCGGTCTTTGACGGGATAAAATCAGGCGATCACGCCTATTTTGTGCACTCCTACCACTTCCGGGTGATGGATCCGGCGCAACGGCTGGCCTATGTGGACTACGGGCAAGAGGTCACGGCCGTGATTGGCCGCGACACTATGGTTGGGATGCAGTTTCACCCTGAGAAAAGCCAAGACGTTGGCCTGCGGATGATCGGCAATTTCCTGACCTGGAAGCCCTGAGATTTACTGAACCCGTGTCCAGACCTGACCCCGGCAGACCAGACCCCCAACGGCACATCCCTTAACGGTCAGTTTGTTCTGGCTGTCCAGCGTCATTTTCGAGCTATAGGTTTTGTCGCGATCCGGGGCCCAGATTTTGCCGTCGTCATAGCTGCCGTTGCCCTCGGGGATCATGTCCCAGATGATCTGCTTGCCAAGGTTTTCGTACTCCAGCTGTTGGTTGCCTTGAGCATCAAATGCGCTGTCGATAGTTCCGCAGATGGCGCTGCCACATTCCGAAATCGACACATGCAAATAGCCGCCCGTATCGCCCGGAGCGGTCTTCCACAGCCCGTCTACCGGATCGGCAGCAAAGGCGGTGGTGGCCATCGCAGCGAAGACCGCTGCAAGAGAATATGTCTTCATGGTTATCTCCCTGTCTTTCCGGTCAGTCTGACCTGCCGTTCGGCACCGGGCAAGAATGACTTAGCGTCGCGTTGCGCCCCTGCCCTGCCTGTGCGATATCCCGCGCGTGTAACAGTGATATAGGGCCGCCCGACATGATCCTCTACCCCGCCATCGATCTGAAAGACGGCAACGCCGTGCGCCTGCTGCGTGGTGAAATGGATAAGGCGACGGTCTTTAACGAAGACCCTGCTGCGCAGGCCCGCGCCTTTGTCGAGGCTGGTTGCGAGTGGCTGCATCTGGTTGATCTGAACGGTGCTTTTGCCGGGGAGCCTGTTAATGCGGCACCCGTTGAGGCAATTCTGAAAGCCTGTGATGTGCCCGCTCAGCTGGGTGGTGGTATCCGGGACATGGCCACAATCGAGACCTGGATCGAAAAAGGTCTGGCGCGGGTGATTCTGGGCACCGTTGCAGTCGAAAACCCAGATCTGGTGCGCGAAGCTGCCAAAGCCTTCCCGGGCAAGGTAGCCGTCGGTATAGATGCACGAAACGGCATGGTTGCCACCAAGGGCTGGGCCGAAGAGACCGACGTACAGGTCACCGATCTGGCGCACAGTTTCGAGGACGCTGGCGTGGCAGCGATCATCTATACAGACATCAACCGCGACGGTGCGATGCAGGGTCCGAATATCGAAGCCACGGCGGCGCTCGCGCAGGCGGTTTCGATTCCGGTAATTGCCTCGGGCGGCGTCAGCTCACTGGACGACCTGATCGCCCTGCGTGATTGTGGCGTCGAGTTGAACGGCGCGATCTCTGGCCGCGCGCTATATGATGGCGCGATTGACCTAAAAGAGGCCATTCGCGCCCTGAACTGAGTTATTGAGCAGCGGCGGCGGTCAGTTTCGCCAAAGCGCCGCGCATCTTTTCGATGATGGGGGATTTCTCTACTTCGTCGAGCTCGTCCATCGTCTCTTTCGGATCTTCATAAGCCAGCCAGACCTGTCCGTTTGCGTCTTCGTAGGCCTGCACCTTCAGCGGCAAGAACAGCCCCGCGCGCGGGTCGATCTGCATGGCGGGAGTGCCCAGAGCAGGGTTGCCGAAAATCAGCACCTGATTGGCCGGGATTGGCGTTCCTACCTTTTCCGCCCCCGCCGCGTGATCCACGCGGGCAAACACGGTGGCGCCCGCATTACCCACGGCGGCTTCCAGCGCGTCCAGCGCCTCGGCCACGGATTTGTTGGTTTCCACTTTGATGATGTCGTCAGCCATGGCGGACAGGGCGCCTCCGAATGTGAGAATTGAAGCCAAAAGAAGTTGTCGCATCTGGGTAATCCTTTTCATAAATTTCACCCCTAATTTCCATGGCTTCGCGACAGATCACAATCACAAGTCTGGCATCGGCGGGGCTTTGCCGGTACAGGTGCCCCGAGCAAAGGAAAGCCCATGCTGAAAACCCGCATCATTCCCTGTTTGGATGTCGCCGATGGCCGTGTGGTCAAAGGTGTGAATTTCGTTGGCCTGCGCGATGCCGGTGACCCCGTGGAATCGGCCAAGGCATACGACGCCGCCGGAGCGGATGAGATCTGCTTTCTGGACATTCATGCGACGCATGAGAACCGCGGCACGATGTTCGATGTGGTCCAACGCACGGCAGAGCAGTGCTTTGTGCCTCTGACTGTAGGTGGTGGCGTGCGCACCAAAGATGACGTGCGGGCCCTGTTGCTGGCGGGGGCTGATAAGGTCAGCTTTAACTCGGCCGCCGTCGCGAATCCGGACGTCATCGCCGAAGCAGCGGATCAGTTCGGCAGCCAATGCATTGTCTGCGCCATTGACGCCAAGACCGTCAGCCCCGGCAAGTGGGAGATTTTCACCCATGGCGGGCGCAAGCCAACAGGCATCGACGCGGTTGAATTTGCCAAAACCGTTGTCGCCAAGGGCGCGGGGGAAATCCTGCTAACCTCGATGGATCGCGATGGTACCAAGGCCGGGTTCAACCTGCCTCTGACCCGCGCGATCAGTGACGCGGTGGAAGTGCCGGTGATCGCCAGCGGGGGCGTGGGCAATCTGGACCATCTTGTCGAAGGTGTGACTAAAGGTGGGGCCAGCGCGGTGCTTGCCGCCTCGATCTTCCATTTCGGCGAATACACCATCCACGAGGCCAAAGAGCATATGGCCGCCGCTGGCATTCCGATGAGGCTGACATGAGCATTCTGCACGATCTGGCGGCTACGATTGAAGCCCGTAAAGGGGCAGACCCAGACAGCAGCTGGACCGCCAAGCTGTTGGCCAAAGGTCCCGAGAAATGTGCCGAGAAATTCGGCGAAGAAGCCATTGAGGCAATCATCGAAGCCGCCAAAGGGGACAGGGAAAAACTGACCTCCGAGGCGGCTGATGTGCTTTATCACCTGCTAGTGATGCTGGCTGCGCGCGATGTTGCGCTGGATGATGTGCTGGGCGAACTGGCCCGTCGACAGGGCACCAGCGGCATCACGGAAAAGGCATCCCGACCAAAAGACTAAGCGGGTTTCGTGCGATGACCCGGCCCGCTATACTGCGGCTTCGGGTGCATTGAGGCAAAGGACGCGCAGATGATCAGAGCTTTGGTGTTCGCGGCAGCGCTTGCCACCCTCGCCGCCTGTGCCACCCCTCCCCCGTCTTCCGGAGATGAGGTCCAGCGGCTGGCGGCTGAAATCCAAAGCCTCGGCCCCGATATCGACCCGGAAGAGGCCACCCGCGCCGCCCGCATCGCCTATGCCTATACTGCGCAACTGGCGCAGGAATACGAGATCACCGACCCTCCGCTTATCCACAACGCCAAGGTCAACAAGGGTCTGCGTCCGCGTGGTCTGTGCTGGCACTGGGCTGAAGATATTGAGCGGCGACTGGATCAGGAGCAGTTCCGCACTCTGGAAATGCACCGCGCCATCGCCAACGCGGATAACCCGTTCCGCATCGACCACAGCACTGCCATTATCAGCCGCAAGGGAGAGAGCATGTACGAAGGCGTCGTCTTGGATCCCTGGCGCTATGGCGGAGTGCTATTCTGGTCGCCCCTGGTTGAGGACACCCGTTACGAGTGGGTTCCACGCGAAGTGGTTCTGGAAAAGCGGCGACAGGAACAAGCATCCAGCCTGTGAGACTGAGCTTCTGCGGGCAGCGATCGAAGCGCCACAGCGACCCGACGAAAGCGTTACCCGTCGCGCCCAGGCTCGTTTGGATTGCTGGAAAACAGCGCGATTTTGTTGCCCTGAGGATCGCGCAGATAGCCGACATAGAAATTCGGACCATACGAGGCGCGAAAGCCCGGCTGGCCTTCGTCAGAGCCGCCTGCGGCAAGCGCAGCGGCGTGAAGGTCGCAAACCTGCTGTTGGGTGCGCGCCTCAAACGCCACCATGGACCCGTTGCCAGCCGAAGCCGCGCCTCCATCAAAGGGTGATTTTACATAGAACTCGGGCTGAACCGGGGATTGCCCCGGCGGCACTGGCAGCGCATAGCTCAAGTCTCCGTGATACCGCTCCAACGCATAACCAAGGGCGGGCAGGAACGCCGAATAAAACCGCTCAGCGCGCGTGATATCGTCAACACCAACGGTCACATAAGCAATCATTCCGCATGGTCCTGTCTTATTGGTTTGCTGAATGGGTATAGGTCAATTGGACCTCGCCCTCAACAAATGCACCATTTCTGTTCAATTCAGGCCGGGGCGTAGACACAAACGTCAGGGCTGTCACAGCTTGGACGAAATCACTCCAGTCGCAAACCCACCCATACGCAGTTCGCCAAACAGGCGCTGATATTCGATCTTGGGGCAGCGGTTCATGACTACGTCGATATCGCGGGCCTGCGCTTTGGCAGCGGCCTCGGCATGTTCAACTCCGATCTGCATCCAGATGGTGCGCAAGTCGGGAAACGCATCCAGCGCCTCGTCGACAATGGGTGGCACGGCCTCGGAGCGGCGAAAGATGTCAACCATATCGACGGGCTCGGGAATGTCGGACAGCGAAGCCTGCACCGTCTGGCCAAACAGCATCTTGCCTGCATGGCCCGGATTGACCGGTATCACCCGATATCCCTTGAGCGACAGATAACGCGCGACGTAGTAGCTGGGCCGCACCGGGTTCATAGAAACCCCAACCACCGCAACCACTTTGGTGCGCCTAAGGATTTGGGTCAGAACATCGTCGGAGTAGTCATTCATGAGCACACCATAAGCAAGCGCATGCAAAGAAAAAAGCGCCCAGGAAACTCCTGAGCGCCAGTTGTTGGAACGAGGGACAGTGAAATGACCCGCGGCAGTTCCATTCCGCGGTCACTGTGACATTTAAGCATGAGTTTTCTAAAAAAAAGAGGTCGCGCGCATTTTTGTGATGACACATCACAAAAGGCGGAATGCCGCCGAATGAAACCGTGCGCATTTCCTTCGGCGATCATGGTCAGAACGGCTCGTTACATAAGCCGCGCGCCGATCTTAAGCCAAGAGCAATAGGCTTTATTGGTAAAGAACCGCAGGCCAATGCCCCTCGGCCTCGCGGATGTAATTGGTGACATCGCGTTCCCAGATACGTTCGATCGCTTCCGAGTGGGTCAGATATAACCGCCCATCCACAATCTGCCATGCCATGGGATCGGTACTGCTTAGCAGACCTTTCGCCATCGCATAGGCGCAGTAACCACCAAACTGCGGGGCATAGGCGCGCGGATTGCGTTCAAATCGATCGCGATTTTCCTCTGACGCAAACCGCCAGATCGCACCCTTCCACATCAGCGCTATGTCGGGCTGACCCAACTCTGGTGCTCCAGCCTTGAAATAAGAAACCGCATCATAGCCTGAGACCGCCATCCCATCGTCCACGTAGAACATGGGCATTTCCTGCGCACCGACGACAGAGGCAAACGGGGTACAAGAGAGACTGATCAAGAAGGAACGTCGAGACAACATAGGTGATTCACTGGATTGCGGTTAGAGGGCTTCAAGATGCATATTTCAAACCGTATCTGAAACCCCCATGACGCCGATGTGAACGGGCGTGCGGTTGTTAATCGAAAACGTCTTCGATCACGTCCCAGGCTTCGTCCAACACCTTTGAGAACAGGCCCCGCTTTTTCTTCTTTTTGTATTTTTTGTGCTTCTGTGCCGGCTGGTAACTTTTGATCGGCCGATCTGCCAGTTTGGCTTTTGGCACCATCTTGAGATTATGCAGGGGTGCGCCGCAGCTTGCGCAACTCAGCTCGTGCTGTTGCTTTCCCCGAAGCACCAATGCGGCACGGGTACCGCAATAGCAGCAGGTGGCAATTTTATGTGGAGTGGATATGGGGGCCTCCTGTCATCTGGGTTTGGATGCATATAGTGCGATAGCCGCGGCATTTGAGACGTTTAGAGAACCAAATCCCCCCGCCGCGTCAATTTTTACCAATTGATCGACGGTTTCTTTGGTTTTCTGCCGCAACCCAGGCCCCTCGGCCCCAAGCACCAGCGCCACCGGGCGATCACGCTTGTCACCCAGCGTGGCTTCTATCGTCTGTTCGGCCTCACCATCCAGACCCAGGACTAAATACCCCATGTTCTGCAGCTCGATGATCGTATCGGCCAAATTGCGCACGCGTAGATAGGGTTGTCGTTCCAACGCGCCGCTGGCAGTCTTTGCCAAAGCGCCGGTCTCGGGTGCTGAATGGTGGCGGGTGCCAATGACGGCGCTGGCGCCCAGCACTTCTGCCGAGCGTAGAATCGCCCCGACATTATGTGGGTCTGTCACCCGGTCCAGCAGCAGCACACGTGGGTTTTCCTGCCCAATACAATTGTCGGCAAGCCCACCCCATTCCAGCGGCTTGACCTCAAGTGCCGCGCCCTGATGAACCGATCCCGGATCAATCGGTGCGGTGAATTTTCGCGGATCAACCATCTCGGGTACAATCTCCGCAAATTCAATAGCTTCCAGCAGTTTGTCGCGGGCATTGCGCGTCACAATCAGGCGCAGCTTCTGCCGTTTCGGGTTCATCAGCGCGTCGCGTACGGCGTGTAAACCGAACAGCCAGACGGTTTCTGCCGCAGCCGCTTTGCGCGCCTGTTCCTTCTCAACGACCCACTTTGGTTTCTTCATAATACGGGCCTCCGGGCCGGGAATTCGGTTTCCTGCGTCAAAGCGGTATTTTCCTGTTGACGCCCTTTAGACGCGCTAGTAATCACGCCTCCACGTCAGGTGCAACGCCTGACAGTGGGCGACAGGCCGCAAGGTGTGGCAGGGGACTGTAACTCCCTCGCGGAGACGCACGCCTGGTTCGATTCCAGGGTCGCCCACCACTTACTCACCGATAAATTTGGGCCATTCGTTCAGGCCGATATCTGTTTGATTGCACCGCGCGCTGTCAGTTGCCATGGTCCCCGCGCTATTGCGTCACAGGTCCAAATGACAGCGTCATCTCTTCGTTGTTGTCAAAGCGGTATGGCGCAACCAAGGTTTTCACCTGTGCTGGGTCGACGTCCTTCGGGACATTTCGAGCCGATTCCCAAACCCGAAGAGCAGCATTTGGCGCGCGCGGGTCCCGATCGCTGTAAACAGGATGATTGGGCGCAAAATAGGCCATGTTTCCGGAAATCCAATTGTCAGCAACAATCGCACTTTCGGGCGTTGTTTGCGCGATTATCTCAGAGGTCAAAGTAGCGAAAGGGGCCGCACGTTTGGCATCCCCTGCCAGATTGTGATGCAGCATCGCCAGTCCGATAAACACCGCCAGAACGGCGCTGACCTGAGCAAATCGGTTTACGCCTTTACGACCTGTTCTGGGTAGTAGCCACAAACACAGTACGGGGCCGGCATAAATCAAAATCGGTTGCAGCCAGCGATCCTTTACGTTGGTGCTTCCGCTCACAAGCACTACAGCCGCCATAAGTAACAACGCCCAGACCAGTGTACGCGTCATCAATCGCCACAGATCATCGCCTTTGGCGGCCACCCCTTGCCTGAGATAGATCGACCAAAGGACGCCCAGTACGATCAGCAAGAGCGATACAAACCCAGCCGACGCCAAGGCCAGCTCAACCAAGCCTTGCAGCGCGATCAATGTGGTTGGGTCATCGCTGCTCATGTCCAACTTGCGCGCGCTTGCAAATGCGTGTTCGGGATTGTTCAGAACCCATAGCATCGGTGGTGTGACAAGCAATGCGGCGACACCCAACGAAAGCAGCAGTCGAGGCGACCAGAGAGGCTTGCGCGTCTCAGATGCACTGAAAGCCGCCAGCAACATGGCCAGCAGCGCGATCGCATAGTTGTATTTTGACAAACTTCCCATTGCCACGACTACGCCCAGCAAGACGAATCCCCAAGTCGTCGGTTTGCGAATTAGCCCCCAAATCACCGCGAAGGTCAGAACCGAGCAGAGATTGGCCAGAACGGTATGCGTCAGCGCGCGTTGCGCCTCCCAACTAAACTGATAGAGCATCAGAAGTGACAGGACCGACAGCCCTGCCCACAGTGGCGCATGACGGGTTCGTATGGTCAGGTACAGCGCGACAACCGTCGCCAGCAGCATCCCGTTCTTCAGCAGTGACAGCCCTAATATGCCGGGACCGGTTATCTGAAAGATGCCCCATTGCAGCCAGGCATAAAGTGGCAGTTGCGGGCCGTAGCCCCATTCCAAGCGGCGCGCATCAAGAAGTATCTCAGCCTCATCCAGACCAAGCGCGCCGCCGGTTGCAACTCGCAATACGACATGAAGCAGAAAGTAAGCCGTGACTATGCTTAACCAGAAGCGATCTGTCGACATCAACCCATCGAGACGGGATTGCTTCGCTGCCGGGTCATCGACCCCGCAAGCGGCTTCCAGAGATCGCTCATCTGAGACGCACTGATCTTCGATCATGGATAAGCCCATTTCGTCGGCACTCGCCCAGGATATCTGGCCGCCGGATTGCAACTTTGACCGAAGCTAGACCCGATGTGTGGGCTCAAGTCCACCATTTTTGCGGCAGTTGGGCGCGCGAGAAACAATGCGCGCAGCTCAGCAGATGGATGCCTGGGCTTCAGCCGCCAGATGCCGCGGCGGGTTGAACGTCAGTTTGGGATATTTTGTCAAACCACTCAGTCAGGCTGCTGACATCGGGGCCAAGCGCCTCGGCTATGCCGCCGGCGAATTCCTGAAACTTTTCAATGTTCAATTTATTGACGCCCACCAAGACGGGAATCTCACGCTCTAGTGCGTCGGCGATAATTGGGCGAAAACCCCGCCCGTCCGCCTCGTGCTTTCCGAACTTGTTGATGATCAGCAATTGAGGGCCATCCTCAAGCGACCGCGTCACGAGGCCGACGGCCCGTTCCAATTCAGCCGGATCCAGACGGCAACCCCGAGCGTTCTTGCCAAGAGATTGTGAGATGCGAATGGTTTCCCCGGTCGGCAAGACTTTCAGATCCATATCGCATTTATATCCGTCGGCACATTCGGTGTTGGTCTGCACAACCCCGGCAATCGGTGTTCCGACCAGCACAAGACCATCCGCAAATTCGCTAAGCAGGCGGTCAGTCGCACCGCGATCGGTTGTCGTTACATAGGCCAGATGCATTTTTTGGACCTCAGATTTCAGTCGATGACGTTTCAGATAGCACGCGCCGGCTTGTCCGACCACCTTCATCCATTAAGGCAATGGAGAAAGCCCGATCACAGATGCGTGCAGGTGGAGGAGAACCGCGTAAGAAGCCAAAGCAGTCAACCAGACCCAAAGGCTGGGCCAAGGGCGGGGCGCGCTGAGTGACAGGCGCGCCGTATTGCGGGAAAGGCGTACCCATTCCGTCCCCAAATTGCGCGCGGTCCGGTGATCAATGAGCGCCATGCCCATCGCCGCAAAGCCAGCAAACAAGCCGAACAAGATGACATGCGACAGGCTTCCATTGGCCAACAGATGTGCCAAAGCCCATAGCATCAACGCCGCAAGTATCGGATGACGCGTCGTGTGCAGGATTCCAGGGTTTTCGGGATCGAACGGACGGTGCCCCAGCCCTCCGAATGAGAACGGGTTCCGGATCGACAGGCCCGCAATGGCCAACCAGCAGACTATAGGCATGACCAGCAAAGGCACCCAGCGAAAGATTGGAAGCGGCGGGATCACTTCGACATAGGGCGCATTTGCGGCGGCGATGATCAACCAGGCCAAAACTGCTAGAGAAACCATTGAATAGCTGGCGAAATATGCGCGCTTTCCCATCGTACCGATCAGCCAGCCGCGCACTGCTGGGCGTGCTGGAATCATGTGGCTAAGAAGGAATGTGGCAAGTGCAGCAAGGAAAAGGCCCCAACCAGTCATCGTAATCTCCGAACGTGTTGCGCCCGGTTTAGGCCGAGACAGCGCGCTGGTCTTTGTCCGAAATCAAGTGAGGGCAAAGGGGCGGTTACCCGCCCCTGCCCTGTCTTACAGGCCCAGCGCCTTGCGGCGTTCCTCGGCAAAACCCTGCACCATACGATCAGCGATCAGTGCTAAAATCGCCATGGCGGCACCGGCCGAGATGCCAAGCCCCACATCCGCCTGCCCCAGCGCCAGATAAATCGACTGGCCCAGACCGGTTGTCCCGATCAGTGCCGCTATCACCAGCATGGCGAAGGCATAGAGGATGGTCTGGTTCAGCCCCAGTAGGATGGTCGGTGCGGCATAGGGCGCGCGGACGTCGCGCATGATCTGCCACTCGGTCGCGCCGCTGGAGATTGCGGCTTCCATCATTTCCTCGGGTGTGTTGACCAGCCCGTGTCGCGTGTAGCGGATCATCGGGACGATGGCGTAGGCGCAGATCGCTAGGAAGGCCGAGAACTCACCGATCTGAAACACCATCAGAACCGGGATCAGGAACACAAACAGTGGGATCGTCTGCAGCATATCACAGATCGGGCGAACCACTTTCCAGACCGGTCCCCAAACTGCACTGGCAAGACCGATCATCCCTCCGACCACTGCGCAGGAAAACACTGCGGCACCGCTGAGGTAGAGCGACAGGAGTGCCCGCTCCCACAGGCCTGAAACGAGGATGGTACACAGCAGCCCAACCGACAGCGCCGCAAGACGCCAGCCACCCGCGACCCAACCCAGCGCAGCCGCGCCCGTCAGGACAAACGGCCAAGGCAGGTTTGATATGCCGGTTTCCAGCATTCCGATCAGGATAAGAACGATCAGACCGCCGGTCAGATGCCCGCGCCATGCCATCAGCAGAGCGATAGCCGCACCGGCGGCGAACAGACCCCAGCTCATGCTCGGGGTCCACTGGAACCCCCAGGTGAACGGTAGTACAGCCTGGTCCAGACCGATCCGCAAGGGCAACAACACATAGAACAGAGAGTTGTTCTTGAGTGCGTCCAGCCAAGGCCCGTTAGCCTGCGTAAATGAGGTCAGGCCGATGTCAATCGCCTCGGCCATCGGGTCCAGAACTGTAAGGCCAGACGGGTTCGGCAACCGGGACCAGAAGGCAGCGGTAAATAGCACTGCAAAGCCCAGCATCGCCCAGACAACGCGGCTGTCATATCGCTTGCGCTCGGTCGCCAAAGTGCCGCTCATCCTGTCGATGATCACTGCGAAGACAACGATGACCAGACCGGCCATGAGGGATTCACCGAACTGCGCCTTGCGCATGGTCAAAAGGACTTCCCAGCCGATGTCGTTGAAGCCGCCGATGACCGCAGCGATGATCACCATCGACAGGGCGGCCATCAGGCATTGGTTCACACCAACCATGATCTGAGTCGTGGCAGCAGGAATTTCGACCTGAAAGAGCTGCTGCCAGCGCGTCCCGCCGGACATGATCGCAGCTTCTTTGATTTCGGGCTCTACCCGTTCCAGCCCCAGCATAACGTTGCGAGCCATAGGTGGCGCGGCGTAGATGGCCGAAGCGATCAGGCCGACCACCGGACCGAAGCCAAACAGAAGCAGCAGCGGCGTCAGATAGGCAAAGGTCGGCACCGTTTGCATGATGTCCAGTACTGCCTGAACGAAGGCCTTCACACGTGGCACTTCATTGGCAAGAATACCGATAGCCCCGCCCATAATCAGCGCCACGGGGACAGATACGGCGACAAGGGCCAGCGTATTCATGCTCTCGGCCCAATAGCCTGAAGCCAGAACGAAGCTGAGGCCAAAGAACCCCAGCGCCGCCATCGGCAGACCGCCCAGATACCAACCCAGCGCAGTGACGACCCCAATCAAGATCGGCCAGGGCGTGCTGCCAAGCACGTAGTTTGCAGCATTCATCGGATAAGTCATCAGGTCCGAAAACAACCGCATCGCCGGTTTAATGCCATTCAGAAACCAGTCTAGAAACGCACCAACCCATTGCGTTGCAGGCAGTTCCCATTCTTTGGGCCATGTGACCAGCCATGGGGCGACGCCTTCCAGCGCAAGGCAAACCGCGCCAACGACAAGGGTAATCAGCGCGGCCTGCGCCCCAGCCGTCAGGCGGGCCTGCCGCGCGGGGATATCCGTCACAGCGGTCATGCTTCATCCACCTGCAAAGCTGCGGCGAGATCGGACGGATGAACCGTACCGACAATATTGCCGTCTGCATCGCGGACGGGCACGGGTTCATACAGCTCCATGCAATGTGCGAGCGCCGCGTCGAGCGTCATGGATGTGGTCAAGCCCGGATCATCCGGCCCACGATCAGCATCATCACGCATGACCGAAGCAACCTTAGCATGCTGGCCTTTGGCCACGTCCTTGGAAAATTCGCGCACGTAGTCGTCTACCGGACGCAGCACGATATCCGTCGGCGTGCCGATCTGAACGATCTTGCCATCGCGCATGATGGCGATGCGGTCGGCCAGTTTCAGCGCCTCTTGAATGTCGTGAGTGATAAAGACGATGGATTTCTTCAACGTCGCCTGGATGCGTAGGAATTCATCCTGCAGCTGGCGGCGGATCAAAGGATCAAGGGCCGAGAACGGCTCGTCCAGAAACCAGATATCGGGATTCACCGCAAGGCTGCGCGCGATCCCTACGCGTTGGCGTTGACCACCCGAAAGCTGCCGGGGAAAGCTATCTTCGCGGCCTTCCAAGCCGACCAGCGAGATTACTTCCTGCGCACGCGCCAAACGTTCCTTTTTACCGACGCCTTGCACACGCAGCGGATAAGCCACGTTTTCGGCCACGGTCATATGAGGGAACAGGCCAAAATGCTGGAAAACCATGCCCAGCTTCTTGCGCCTTAGTTCAGTCAGGGTCCTCTTCGATGCACCGATGACATTCTCGCCATCCACACGGATCTCGCCGCCCGTACCGGGCAGAAGTTGCGAAATGCAACGAATCAGCGTCGATTTGCCCGAGCCGGACAGGCCCATGATGACAAAAAGCTCGCCTTCTTTGACCTCGAAATTGGCATCCTGAACAGCAGGGATAAACCCCAGTTCGCGCAAATCGGCGGCGGCTTTGTCAGCGTCACTCCCTGACCGAGACAGCGCGTCGGTCAGAGCTTTGTCGGCACCTTGGCCAAACACCTGCCAGAGATTCTGGCAGGCGATGGCTGGCGTATTCGCTTCAGTCACTTAAGCGGACTCACTGCGTTGCCGCGTCAACGACGGGGCGCCATTTGTCTTCATTCTCGGCCATCCATGCCGCGACGACTTCTTCGACCGCGCCACCATCTACGTCGATCGCCCCCATCATTGGCTGCTGGTCTTCGACCGAAAGCTGATAGTTAGTCAGGATTTCATAGGCAGCGGGCCACTTGTCTGCCATGCCGCTCCAACCGGCCTTGAAGATACGTGACGGCGAGAAATCGCAATCATTCACTGCGTTGGGGTTCGGGCCCCAAGACGGATCGTTAAAGCACGCCTCTTCGCCTGCAGGCAGTTCGACAAACTGTACGTCATATGCCGACATCGCCCAATGTGGCTGCCAGAAGGTGATCAGCAACGGCGACTTGCGCTCGGTCGAGGCGCGCAATTCGGCGATCAAAGCGCCCTCGGAACCCGCGGGGACCGCTTTGAACGGCAATTCAAGACCGGTCATACGATCCGCGCCGGGCGTACCCCAATCCGCTGGGTAATCGACCAGACGGCCACCGGGCAGAGTTTCAGCCGTAGCAAAAACTTGCGCACACTCTTTCAGCGCTTCCCACGCAGGCAGGCCCGGGCACAGCTCCGCTACATGTGCCGGGTAGGCAATGCCTTCCTTGGCATCAAGCCCTAGATCGCCGATTTCAACAACGGTGCCTTCGTCAATCTTCTTGGCATATTCGTCGGACACGTTGGACGACCAAATTTCCAATGTCGCGTCAATGTCCCCATCGGCCAACGCCTGGAACTGATTCATCATCCCGGCGGTCACGTATTCTACGTTATAACCGGCGGCCTTCAGCATCTCACCTGCCACATGGGTGGTCACATGTTGACCGGTCCATTCGTTGATCGCCAGCTTGATCGGTTCATCGACCGCGCCCATATCTGCGGCATGGGCCGCCCCGGCCACTGCGATAGCCAAAAAGCTTACGCTTAGCTTTTTCATAACAACAACTCCCTGTTTTTTACGTTTGCCCCATGGCGATATCGAGCCCGCCCAGGATCATTTGTGGTCACAGCACATTTCGCAACATGCACAAGTTTAGCCGAAAAAGGAAAGGGAACAGTTGTTCCGGGTCCGACGCTCTTCATCAAGCGTGAAAACACGACCCATCCCTGCTGCTCCACTCGGCAATACACACACTTAACACCGTCAGTTCGGAACCGTCAAAGATATTGATTGACTAGTCAATATAAAACACGCGCTTCATCTCAAGATCTGATTTGCCTTGTCAAATCTTCTTAATAAGGCAGCATCTGGATAAGGGAGGGTCTGGGAGATGCGTCACTTTGAAAAGATCTACCAGATATCGGCTGATCGCCACGGCGGCCCCGCCGAACTGGAAAGCAAGCTAAGCAAGCCTAAACCAATCGCCGAATTGGTGGCGATGTCAGATGATCGCTGGTTATCGATTATTACGAAAACCGTGTTCCAGGCAGGGTTTAACTGGAAAGTGATCGAATCGAAGTGGGACGGATTCGAAACGGCATTTGACGGCTTCGACATTGGACGCTGCGCATTCATGGATGACGAGAAATTCGACGCACTGCTGCAGGACACCCGCATTGTCCGCAACGGAACTAAGATTGCCACAGTGCGCGACAATGCCGCGTTTCTGCTGGAACTCCGCGCGGAAGGTGGCGTCGGGCAAATTCTGGGCGGGTGGCCATCACAGGATTATGTCGGCTTGCTACAGATGCTCGCCAAGCGCGGATCGCGGCTTGGCGGTGCTTCGGCGCAGTATGCTATGCGATTTGCCGGTCGGGACAGCTTTATTCTGTCCCAAGATGTAACAGCTCGTCTGATCGCTGAGGGCGTTATCGACAAACCTGCAACCTCCAAAAAAGCAATGGCCGCGGTGCAGGCCGCGTTCAATACATGGATGGGACAATCCGGGCGATCGCTGACGGAAATCAGCCGGGTTCTGGCGATGAGCCTTTGAAAACGACTTGCAGCGCCGAGCTGCCGCATTAGGCTTAATGCCATGATCCGCCCCCTGTTGATTTCATTGCTGTTTCTATTTGTAGCCTGTGGTCGACCTCTAACCGATCACGAGCGCGCATTTGTCAGTAAAATCCACGGTGACACATTGAATCTGGATCGTGTGCGATTGGTAGAGGGTGCCCCCGTCGCAGCGGTTACATTTACCCGCAAAGCCCGCCCTCGGGTTGCCTGCCGTGAACGAATCTTACCACCTGTCAAAGAGGAAACCGTGACCGGCAAACCCGCGGGCGTTGCGCTGTTCAATCATGTATACTTCACGAAGGACTGGTATCTGGACGACTACATGAGCCAGTACCCCGATCAGGTGAACCTGATCGGGGCAATGTTGCTTGCGCATGAATTAACCCATGTCTGGCAGTGGCAAAATCGCAAGACAACTGGTTATCACCCGTTCCGCGCTGCGGCAGAGCATGGCCGGAAGGACGATCCTTACCTGTTCGACCTTGATACTTCGCCCGATTTTCTGGCCTATGGCTACGAACAGCAGGGCGCCATCGTCGAGGAATATGTTTGCTGCCGGGCGCTCGACCCCGACGCACCTCGAACCAAGCGTCTGCACGATATGCTAAGCGCCCAATTTGAAGTCTCGAAATTGCCCGGTAGCAGGCGCGAAAGCTCCGTCCTGATACCCTGGGCGGGCGCAGAGATTAATGGCATCTGTCGCTGAGCTTGTTAGTTTACTTGCAGGGTCTTCAGGTAAGCCACTAGATCCACGATTGGCTTGCTGGTCAGGATTGGCTGCCCTTCCGGCGTTTTGATCGCGGTGTCGTTACCTTCGAAATAGGGGCCATAAACCGGCATCGGGCTGCCATGGCTGACCAACGGTTCGCGCCCGTCAATCCGCGCCACGACGCGCGCTGTCGGAAATACACCATTTGCATCGGCCAGCGTTCTCAGGTTTGTCGGCTGGATCACCAGCACCCCGGCCATTGGCCCATGCCCCGTTGCATCCAGCCCATGACAGGTAGCGCAATAGTGCTGATACAGCTCGGCCCCGGTTTCCACGTCCTGAGCTGAAGAGGCCTGTGGTATCATGGTAAGTACTGTCAGCGCGCCCGCGCCAAGTATTGATCGGATCATCACTTTTCTCCCTCCTGCCTGGCAAATCGAGACTTGCCGGGAGTTCACGCTGGCGCAATGATCCAGATCAACGAAATAGGCGCAGGGACAAAAGGCAATGACACAATACGCAGCCATCATGCTGGCCGCCGGAATCGGCGTTCCCATCCTCGCCGCTCTGAATGCAGCCTTGGGCAGGTTGATCGGCTCACCCAATGCGGCCGCCGTCATCCTGTTCGCGATCGCCTTTGTCGCTTCAGCGCTGGCGCTGTTGGTACTCGGTGGATCCGATGCCTTTGCCAAACTCACCCAAGCCCCCAAACATCTGCTGCTGGGCGGCGTATTAATCGCATTCTATGTGCTTTCAATCACCCATGTGGCCCCACATTTTGGCGTGGGCAATGCGGTGTTCTTCGTCCTGCTGGGCCAGTTGATCAGCACAGCCGCAATTGACCATTTTGGCTTGTTCGGCGCGCAGGTTACGCCGCTGACATTAATGCGGGCCGGAGGCATTACGGTGATGGCAATCGGGGTCGCAATCACTCAGCTGGCCTGAGCACGCCACCCTCCAGCCGCAACATCCGGTCCATCCGCGCCGCCAGATCAAGGTTATGCGTCGCGATCAGCGCCGAAAGCCCCTCATCCCGGACCAGCGCCATAAGGGCCGCAAACACCTGATCCGAGGTATCGGGGTCCAGATTGCCGGTTGGCTCATCCGCCAGCAGCACACGTGGCTGATTTGCCAGTGCCCGGCAGAAGGCCACGCGCTGTTGCTCTCCGCCCGACAAGGCTGCTGGCCGGTGATCTGCGCGCGGAGCGACGCCAACGCGATCAAGCAACTGCATCGCACGGGCTTGCGCTGCTTTCTCGGAAGCACCGTTTGCCAGTTGCGGCAACACGATGTTCTCCAGCGCCGTAAACTCAGGCAACAGATGGTGGAACTGATAGACGAAGCCAACATCGCGCCGACGGATCGCTGTGCGCGTGCGATCCCCTTTGCCCGTCGCGCCCTGCCCTGCGACTTCGACTTCGCCGGTATCCGGGATATCCAGCAGGCCCGCGATATGCAGCAGGGTCGACTTGCCCGCCCCGGATGGCGCAACCAATGCCACAGCCTCACCCGCGCGCAGCTCCAGATCGGCACCGCGCAGAACCTGCACCTCTCCTGGGGTGCCTTGCAGATAGGTCTTGGTCAGACCGCTGAGCCTTAAAGTCACATCACTCATAGCGCAGCGCCTCAACCGGGTTCAGCCGCGCTGCGCGACGAGCCGGGAAATAAGTGACAAGGAAAGACAGGCCAAGTGACAGCCCTATCGCTTTCATGACGTCAGACAGGTGCAATTCGGCGGGCAATGCGTAGATGCCGCGAATGGACGGGTCCCAGACGCCGCCACCCATGACGTAGTTCGCGAAGGAAAAAATCGGGTCGATATAGATAGCGAAGAGGCAGCCCAGTACGACGCCCATCGCTGTTCCGATGATTCCCGTAAAGGCCCCGCAAATGAAGAACACCCGCAGCACTGATCCTTCGCTGAGCCCGATGGTGCGTAAGATACCGATGTCGCGCCCTTTGTTCTTCACCAGCATGATCAACCCCGAGACGATGTTCATTGCTGCAATCAGCACGAGGATCGACAGGATGATGAACATCACATTGTCTTCGACCTCCAGCGCTCGCAGGAATCCTCCTGAGGCATCCTGCCAAGTCCATATCTGGCTGCGCTCACCTGCGGCCTCAAGGATCGGAATCAGGATCGGGGTCAGCTCTTCGGGGCGCTCGACCATCACTTCGATCTCGTCCGCCACGCCTTCACGGTTGAAAAAGCTTTGCGCCTCGGCAAACGGCATGTAGACGCGCGTGCGGTCGATGTCATAGCGCCCGGCAGAAAAGACATAGACCACCTCATAAGCGTTCACGCGGGGAGATGTGCCAAATGCGGTTTTGACACCGTTGGGCGAGGTCAGTTTGACCCGATCCCCCACCGTCGCCCCGATGGCCCGCGCCACCCCCGAGCCGATGGCGATGCCGTCCGGGAACCGTGACAGGTCACCATAGGCCTCTTCGCTTTCTGCAATACCGGGCAACCCGGCCAGATCGTCGGGACGAATGCCAAAGACCTGCACGCCTGAACTGCGGTCCGCATTGGTGATCAGCACCTGCCCTTTGACAAGCGGTGCTGCCCGTTCGACCCCCGGCACCTGCGCGATCCGCTCGGCCATTCCATCGAAATCCGTGATGGTGCGGTCTAGCCGCCCCTGCGCATCGATTTCTCCGGCGGAATACACCGTGACATGTGCGTTGGCCCCAAGAATAGTGCCCACGAATTCTGACCGGAATCCGGACCGAACAGCCAGCGTCGCGATCAGAGCGAACACAGCGAGCGTAATCCCGATCAGCGAGATCCAGGTCATCACGCTAACGCCCCCTTCGGCCCTACGGGCACGGAGGTATCGCCAGGCGATTTTCCATTCGAAAGGGGCAAAGGGCGGGGGAGATTTGGCCATTCCTGCCTCGGGTTCAGATTTTTCGCGACCCTTTCGACATTTCGCCGGATGGTCAAGCCAGTTATCGTGCGGACACCGGTTCGGCGTTACTGCGCCCGATAAAGGGGCGAAAAGAACAGTTTGAAACGAATCATTTGCCCCAAGCGCCAACTCATCAGCGGCAGCGCGAGAAATCACTGGCCGCAAATTATACCAATGGTTGTGAACCCCTTCACAGACAAGGGCTTATTGTTTCAGTTATGAAGTCAATGTGAGATATCAGCACCCGACTGAGTCACAATCGCAACATTCAGGTGCGAAATATTGTTTCACAAATTGATTAGTGTGAGAAACTTTGTCACCCTATTTGTGTGGGGGACACATTTTAAGAGTTTAAGGGCGGAGGCACGCTCATGGGTATTCAAGAACATATGGAAGGTACGGGCCCGATTACTGCCCGTTCAGCAGCAACAGAACTGGATTGCGAAAGCGCCGCATTGTTGCGGGCAGCGATCAGGCCAGTTTTCACAAGCGCAGCAAGCTGGGCCGGGTTGGCCGACATACTGCGGGACAAAGGCTATCGCCTTGCTTTCCGGCAGGGGCGGCTGTGCATCACGGATCGCACCACTGACGAACGCGTCTGTGGATTGCGGTTTCTGGGCTTCGAACTGGCGGAACTTGTACGCCGCTTTGGTCGCCCGATCGTGGTCGCACGCGGCAGCGAAGCGGACGGCGATTTCCTGACCGCACGTCCGACCTCAGCTTCCTGAGCTAAACCGCCGAACGTTGCACCGCCTTGTTCAGGCGATGCCCTCATAGATTTCTGCGATCTTGGTGACGGCCGCTTCGGGGCTGAGTTCCTCACTTTCGCCGGTACGGCGGCTGGTGAGTTCGACCACACCGTTCTTCAGACCACGCGGGCCCACTGTGATGCGCCACGGCAGACCGATCAGGTCCATGGTGGCAAACTTGCCCCCTGCCCGTTCATTCCGATCATCATAAAGCGGCTCAAGCCCCAGCGCAGTCAACGCGCTGTAGAGTTTATCGCACGCCGCGTCCGCCTCTTCATCACCTTGCTTCAAGTTCACAATGCCGCAATGGAATGGAGTCACGCCTTCGGGCCAAATGATGCCCTTATCGTCATGGCTGGCTTCGATGATCGCACCGATCAGGCGGCTAACGCCGATGCCGTGGCTGCCCATATGCACCGGAACCGGCTTGCCATCCGGGCCTTGCACAGTCGCTCCAAGAGCTTCGGAATACTGGGTGCCAAAATAAAAGATCTGCCCCACTTCGATACCACGCGCCACGCGGCGGCGGTTTTCGGGGATTTGGTCAAACAGGGCTTCGTCGTGGGTTTCGTCCGTGCGGGCGTATTTAGAGGTGAACTCTTCGAGGATCGCCTGACACTGTTCGCGGCTATCATAGTCGATCTCACGATCGCCGAAGGTCAGATCGGTTACCGCGCTGTCATAAAAGACCTCGGATTCACCAGTATCGGCCAGAACCAGGAACTCATGCGTGTAGTCACCGCCGATAGGTCCAGAATCAGCGCGCATTGGGATGGCTTGCAGACCCATCCGCTCATAAGTGCGCAGATAGCTGACCAAGTGGCGGTTATAGGCGTGCAGCGCGTCTTCTTTGGTCAGATCGAAATTGTATCCGTCCTTCATGTAGAACTCGCGCCCCCGCATCACGCCGAAACGTGGGCGGATTTCATCGCGGAACTTCCACTGAATCTGATAGAGCGTCAGCGGCAGGTCTTTGTAGCTGCTCACGTGGCCGCGGAAGATGTCGGTCACCAGTTCCTCGGCGGTCGGCGTGTACAGCATATCGCGACCGTGGCGGTCCTGCATGCGCAGCATTTCCTGGCCATAATCGTCATAACGACCGGATTCGCGCCAAAGGTCGGCTGATTGCAGAATCGGCATCTGGATCGCGATGTGCCCAGCCCGCGCCTGCTCTTCATGCACAATGTTCTCCAGCTTGCGCAGAACTTTGAAGCCCAATGGCAACCAGGAATAAATCCCGGCGGCGGCCTGTTTGATCATCCCGGCACGCAGCATCAGCCGGTGGCTGACGATCTGAGCCTCCGAGGGGTTTTCCTTGAGAACGGGCAGAAAGTAACGGCTGAGGCGCATAACGTAACCTTACGGGTGAGAATTTCGCTGCAAGGTGATTATTCCAAAGCCTAGCCGGGGGCAATCGCACATCGGTGTTTTGCGACCCATGCGCAGTCGGTTTTTTGATTGACCCGAGCGTTGGGGTTTTCAATGTTGGCGCAAACGTTAAACCGCGAGGCAGCAATGCAAACAATCACCGAACCCGCCCGCCAGATCCCCGTTGTTCATCAGACAGACGTATTGGTTGTGGGCTCGGGCCCCGCTGGATTGTCAGCAGCGCTGGCTGCCGCACGCGCTGGGGCCGAAGTTTCCTTGATGGATAGATTCGGTTGCATGGGTGGGAATATTACGGCAGTCGGCGTCGAAGGTTTTGCCTGGTATCGCCACGAACAAACTGTCGAGGCCGGAGGCATCGGCATGGAGTTCGAAACCCGCGCCAAAGAGATGGGTGCAGCAGTGCCTGAAAGCCAATCGCTCAGCTACGAACTGGACAGCGAGGGCTTCAAGCTGGTGGCCGACAAGCTGGTTGAAGAGGCTGGCGTCCATCCGATGTTGCACCGGCAATTCGTCGCCCCGATCATGGAGGGGGATCGCATCACTGGGGTGATTACCGAATCCAAAGCGGGACGTGAGGCGATCTTGGCCAAGGTTGTCATCGACGCCACAGGGGATGCAGATGTAGCGCATCGCGCGGGCGCCCCGACCCACAAGACGCCACGCGAGGACATGATGGCGGCCTCAGTGATGTTCCATCTGGCCGGTGTCGATAAACGGGCCTTTATTGAAGGTGTCAAAGCCGACCCGCAGACCTATAAAGACTGGGGTGGCGGTGGCGAATGGAATATCGAAACCTCGGGCAAAGAGGACGACATGTTCTCGCCATTCGTCAAGAAACCCTTCCAGCAGGCGATTGATGAGGGCCTGATACCGGCTCATTTGAACACGATCGCGGGGACCTGGGGGGCGATGCACGATACCGGAGAACTGACTTATATGAACCTGATTCATATGGATCAGATTGACGGAACCGACCCCGACAGCCTGACCTTTGGTGAAATCGAAGGCCGCCGACAGGCGATGCTGGCCATTGATGCCCTTCGCCGTTTCATGCCGGGGTGCGAAAACGCACGTCTACGCAATTTCGGAATGACCATCGGCATTCGGGACACGCGCAAGATCGATGCCGTCTACAACATGACCGAAACCGATGCCCGACATCAGGGCCGGTTCGAGGATTCCATCGGTATCTACCCTGAATTCATCGATGGCTACGGCATTCTGATCTTGCCGACCACGGGGCGATATATGCAGATTCCGTATCGCTCGATGCTGCCCAAAGGGATCAAGGGCCTGTTGGTTGCGGGCCGTTCCCATGGCGCGGATCGGGTCGCTCACGCCGCGACGCGCAACATGTCCTGCTGTGCGGTGATGGGTCAGGGCGCAGGGATCGCTGCGGCGTTATCCTTGAAAAGCAATCAAGATCTCGACAGCATGAACCTTGTTCCTGTGCATCAGGAACTGGAACGACAAGGCGTGAGAATTAACTGATGGAGCGTATTCCAACCATAGATATCAGCCCGCTGACTGATCCTTCTGGTCCGCTGTATCAGGCAACGGTCGCGCAGATCATGGATGCCTGCACCAGCATCGGGTTTCTATCGATCACAGGGACAGGCATCGCGCCTGAGCACATCGAGCAGGTGCGCGAGTGTGTCAGTGCGATCTTTGATATCGACGAGGCCCGAAAATGGGATCAGGCCATCACCCGCGAAAACTATCGTGGGTACATTCCGATGGGGTTCTTCACGCCCAATGACGGCTCGGGCGCGGCGGATAAGTACGAAGGGTACAAGCTGCATTTCGAAGCAGCCGAAGATGCGCCGATCCGGGTTGAATGCGCACTTTACGGCCCGAATATCTGGCCCCGAGAAGTGCCCCAGGCCCGCGCGGTAATACTGGATTACTGGCTACAGCTTGATGGCGTGACAGATCTTTTGCTGGGTGCATTGGAAGTGGGGTTAAAAATCCCGCCCAACACACTACGCGACGCCTTCCGCGACCCGATGACCAACATGACCCTGCTACACTATCCGCCACAATCCCCGGATGAGCTTGGCTATGGAATTCATCCGCATAAGGACACCGACGCGCTGACAATAATCGCTCCCGATCCGGTCGGAGGACTTGAGGTGCAGACCCGCACCGGCGGCTGGATCACACCGGACTGCCCGCCCGGCGGCTTCGTGGTCAATATCGGCGACATGCTGGAACTGTGGTCGGGCGGGCGGTTGAAATCGACCCCGCATCGCGTGGTTAATCGATCCGGGCGTGAACGCTATTCCTTCCCTTATTTCGCCGTTCCGCGCCACGATGTGGTGGTTGCGCCACTGCTGCCTGCCCTGCCCGGCTTTGATCGCCCGAAGGTACATTGCGGACACTGGTCGGCGGAAATCTGGCGCACCAACTGGCCTGATGAAATGGCCACAGGTGAGACACCGGAACTGGGTACTCTGACAGACTAGGGTATAAAAATCGCTCGCCATGAACCGCTTGCATCGCCGGGCGTCATGGGCCAAGAACACGGCAATGCTGTGCAAACGAGGGATTGCGCCATGGCCTTGCCGGTGAAGGATCAGCTTAGATACTGGGGCATTGCCGCCGCTGTTTTCGTGCTGCTTTTGTACCTGTTGGGCGATGTCTTGCTGCCCTTTGTGATCGGTGGTGCGATTGCATATTTCCTTGATCCCGTTGCGGACCGCCTGGAAACACTCGGCCTTTCGCGCATGGCTGCGACCGGGATCATTACCGTTGTCGGCGTGTTTGGTTTTGTTTTGATGATTCTTATGGTTGTGCCCGCGTTGATCACACAGCTACTGGATCTGATTGATGTTTTGCCAAGCCTTTTTAAAGAACTGCGCGCCTTTATTGAGAAACAATTCCCGGCTTTGCTCGATCGCGAATCAAATACCCACCAGATGCTGGTGTCATTTGGCGAGACGCTGAAATCAAAAACCGGCGATGTGCTGCAAACCGTTCTGGCCTCATTGGGTTCAGCGATAAATGTTGTCGTCCTGTTGGTTATCGTACCGGTTGTCGCGGTTTATCTGCTGATGGATTGGGATCGCATGATCACCCGGATCGGAGAGCTCTTGCCCCGTGATCACGCCCCCACGATCAAACGACTTGCTGGTGAAATCGACGCCGTTCTTGCCTCATTCGTGCGTGGAATGGGTACCGTCTGCCTGATCCTCGGCACCTACTATGCTGTCGCATTGATGCTGGTCGGTCTGCAATTCGGCCTGATCGTCGGCTTCATTGCAGGGCTGGTAACCTTCATCCCCTATTTGGGCGCCCTGATCGGAGGCACCCTGGCCATAGGCCTGGCCCTGTTTCAGTTCTGGGGGGATTGGGCACATATCGGTTTGGTCGCCGGTATTTTTGCTATCGGACAGGTGACCGAGGGCAACTTCCTGACGCCCAAACTCGTCGGTAGTTCGGTGGGCCTGCACCCGGTCTGGCTGCTGCTGGCCTTGTCGGTCTTCGGCGCGCTGTTCGGCTTCGTCGGAATGCTGATCGCAGTACCTGTAGCGGCTGCCTTGGGTGTGCTGGCACGGTTTGCGACCGAGCAGTATCTGCACAGCCGCCTATATACCGGGCTTGAAGGGCTCAATCAGGAAGACGAATAAATGGCCATGCAGCTCAGCTTTGATCTGCCGTCCAAGACTGCCTTGGGCCGCGAAGACTTTTTCGTCTCGCCTGCTAATGCGCTAGCTGTTGCGATGATCTCTGCCACCTCATGGCCTGGCAACAAACTGGTGCTGAGCGGCCCTGCAGGATCGGGCAAGACCCATCTGGCGCATGTCTGGGCCGGCGAGACCGGCGGTCGAATCGTACAAGCCGCCGCGCTTCGATATGACGACGTGCCGGACCTGGCGCGCGGTCCGGTGGCGGTCGAAGATGTGCCAGTAATCGCGGCGGACGTCGAGCAGCAGAAAACTCTGTTCCATTTGCACAATCTGGTTCTGGCCGAGGGCCACGCCTTGCTGATGACCGGGCGCACGACGCCGAAACTGTGGCATCTGCCGCTGGCCGATCTGCAAAGCCGGGCCGAAGGTGCGCATCATGTGTCGCTTGAAGGACCGGACGATGCGTTGCTGGGCGCAGTGCTGGCGAAGCTATTCACCGACCGGCAGCTCAATCCGGGGCCTGATGTCATAGCCTATCTGGTCAAGCACATGAATCGCAGCTTTGAAACCGCCGCCCGCGTCGTCGAACAGCTGGACGAAATTGCGCTGACCGAAAAACGCGACATCACCCGTGCGCTGGCGGTGCGTCTATTGAACACAGAAGCCGAACAATCGGATGCCTGCAATTGACCGGACAAGGGTGATCTCGCATCCTGTCGCGCAAAAGACCTGGGGACACCATGACCAAGATTGCCGAGACTGATTTCCCGGATCACGGGCTGTTCGGAAGGCCGCTGTTCGAAGATCCGGGCGCCCGTGCACTTTCCCGGGTCGGGGTTGTCGATATCGGATCGAACTCGGTCCGGATGGTGATTTTTGACGGCGCGGCGCGCTCACCGGCCTATTTCTACAATGAAAAGGTGATGTGCGAACTGGGCGCCGGCCTGTCAGAGACCGGCCGACTGAACCCTGAAGGTCGCAAACGGGCGCTGGCTGCCTTGCACAGGTTTCAGCATCTTGCCAGAGACCTCGGCCTGCCCGCCCTGCACGCGGTCGCCACCGCTGCGGTGCGCGAGGCCAGCGATGGACCGGATTTCTGCGCGCAGGCAAAAGCCGAAACCGGCCTGATCATCAACGTTGTCGATGGCGAGGAAGAAGCACGGCTCTCAGCTCAGGGCGTGCTGCTGGGTTGGCCCGGAGCTTATGGGCTGATCTGCGACATCGGTGGCTCGTCCGTCGAACTCGCTGAGATCGGAGGCGGCAAGGTCGGACGTCGCATGACTTCGCCCCTGGGGCCGCTCAAGCTGCGCGATATCAAAGGCGGTCGCCGGGCGCGTAAGGAGCATATCAAGAAGACGCTGGAAGAGATGCGCGACCGGATGGGCCCTCAACGTGATCGGCTGTTTCTGGTCGGCGGCAGTTGGCGCGCCTTCGCACGTCTGGACATGTTGCGCCGAGGCTATCCGCTGAACGTGCTGCACGAATACCGCATGACACAAAGTCAGGTACGCGAGACCATCAAGTTCATCGAACAGAATGATCCTGATGAATTGCGCGCATTGGCCGGTGTGTCGGGATCGCGTATGGCATTGATCCCCTATGCAATGGATGTGCTTTCACGCCTGATCCGCACGTTCAAACCAAAGGACATCGCGATTTCAAGCTACGGCATCCGCGAAGGATTGCTGTATGAACAGATGCCGCAACGCCTGCGCGACCGGGATCCTTTGATCGAAGCCTGCCGGTTTGCCGAAGCGAAAGACGCGCGCTTGCCCGGTTTCGGCAAACACCTGTTCGATTTTGTCATGCCCTTGTTCCGTTCGGCGCCGGAACCGATGCTGCGCCTGATCAAGGCAGCTTGTCTGCTGCACGACGTTAGTTGGCGTGCGCATCCAGATTACCGGGCCGAGGCCTGTTTCGAATATGTCACCCGCGCCAACATGAGCGGGATCAAACATTCCGAGCGGATCTTTATCGGGCTCGCTTTGCAACACCGATATCGCAACAAACGTGAAGGGAGCCGCTTTACCGAGCTTTACGAACTGCTCGAAGAACGCGGCCAAGAACAGGCCGAAATCCTAGGCAAAGCACTACGGTTCGGAGCGATGCTTTGGATGCAGCACGACGCAGCCATGGGCAAGATGCGTTACTATCCCAAAAAACAAAAGCTCGAACTGCGTCTGCCCAAATCGGCAGGCGCATTGTTCAACGAAGTCGCCGAGGCCCGTTTTAACTCGTTGGCCGGCGCGCTGAAATCAGAACCCAAAGTGATCATTCGCGGATAATCAGATATCGGTATAACCGTTAGAAGTCTCTTCTTCCGGCACAACTTCTTCGGGCTGATCTTTGGGCTTCTTGCGGATGATAATGTCGCCGTTTGGTAACATCTCGGGCGATTCATACGCGCTCCAATCCTGCACCTGAGCAGCCAACTCAGCCAGCGCCGGACCCATTTCCCGCATGAAAGACTGCAAAGCCGGACCAAATTGGTCCGCAAATCCACGCAGGTCTTCGATCGTGGGCTCCATCTCTTGCCGCAAGCCTTCCAGAAACAACTCGGCACCCCGCTCCATCAGCGACTTACCCGAATCGTCCTGTGCTTGGGCAGGCAGGGCCAAGGCAGTACAAATAGCGCTGATCAGCATGAGACGTAGCATAGCTTGAATATAAGCGAGCGTGCCGAGTGTTGAAAGGTCAGAGGTCGATATCCAACGTCACCGGGAAGTGGTCGGATGCGGTTAGCAAGGCATCCCTCAGCTCGGGGTTGCCCCAGCAGGCGGCATCGCGAAACGGATGCCAGATGCGCCAGTTCGGGTGGTGGGTGCGCAAATCCTCGCTAATCATGATGTAGTCCAACAACGCCTCAAGATACCGTCCCTCATTAGGCCGCGCAAATCGTGCAGTTGCCGGAACGGAACCGGGGCGCAGTTCCAATGCCCTTGCTGCATGAGGATCATAGAGCCCCGCCTGCAACAATATCTCGACCGACGATCGACCGAAGAGGTGTTCGAACTCGTCCAGCCCGGGTCCGTCATTGAGATCGCCCAGCAAAATCACCGGCTCTTGCTCCGTCAAATGATGTCGGACCCGTCGACCCAGCCATACCGCCTGCGCCAACTGCTTACGGCGATTGGCAATCGAAATTCGTATCATCTCATCCCGCGATGCAGCGCCATGGGGCGCTTTGGACTTCAGATGCGCCCCGATCAGTCGAAACTCCTGCCCTGAGGTTGTTTGGATCGCCAATTCCATCGGAGGCTTTGAAAACCGAACAAGATCCTCGGTCGCATCCACATCCAGGTCGATCCGGAACTCGGCATCGAAACGCGGCGCGTTCTCAGCCTCCCTTGCGTCGTGTTTGGCTGTAAGAATTTCGGGATCATAAAGCAGGGCCAATTCCTGATGTGTATCATTGGGAAATCCCATGATTGCATGGCTTGTACGCAGACCGAACGCCTCGGCAAATCGCTGCAAGGCACGGACGGTATTCTGAGACTTGCCTGTGTTGGGGGCTTCGACGATCAGCATCGCATCGGCATCGATCGCCGTCAGCACCTTTGCGATCGCCTCAACCTGCCGGGCCTTGGTCACATCGTGACGCCCTGACCAGCTGCCATCGACAATCAGGCTGTCTTTGCGATCAAACAGGTTGGCGAACCATTCGATATTGTAGGTCGCCAACCGCACGGATCAGACCCGAGCGCCATTGATTTCATCCCAGGCGCGGTTGATGTCAATCATCTTTTTCTCGGCCAGCCGCACCGCCTCTTCCGGAACGCCGCGTGCCAGCATCGCATCGGGGTGAGTTTCTCGCACCAGTTGCCGCCAAACCTTGCGAATTTCGGTCAGAGGAGCGTCGCGGGGAACGCCCAGAACCGTATAGGGGTCTTTCGGCGCATCCGGTACGAAACGCGCGCGCAGGGCCATGAACTGAGCGTCGGTCTGGCCGAAAATGCGGCTGACTTCTTCCAAAAACTCGTTTTCGTTCGGATGGTAGAACCCGTCCGCCATGGCAATGTGAAACAGCCCTTCCATCAAATCGCACAGGGTGGTGCTATCTTCGGCGAACATGCGGGCAATCCGGCGGGCATAGTCCTGATATCCAGCAACGTCTGTCCGTGCCATGTCAAAGACCTTGGCCGCCCCGTCTTCATCTTCGGGCGCGATCTGGAACACTTCACGGAAAGCCGTCACCTCATCCCGCGTCACCTGACCGTCGGCCTTGGCCATCTTGGCGCCAAGCGCCACGACAGCAATCGCAAAGGCCACCGAACGTTCTGGCGGCGTGCGCAGTTTCTCAAACACCGCAGTCAGGCTTTCGCCCTGGGCAAGCGCGTTCAGCGCGTCGGCTATTCTGGACCAGATCGACATGGGCGCACCCTAGCGTGCCTTGTCACGACTGTCAGGTGCGACAGATGACTGCGGGCCGAGTATTTTCTGCATCAGGACAAGATCCAGCCGCTGCCCCCATTTGAACCCCACTTCAGGCATGCGTCCCACCTGCTTGAAGCCAATTGCCTTATGGAAGGCGATGGCTGCGGGGTTGGCCGATGAAATGCCCGCCACCAAGACATGCACGTTATCCTCCCGCGCGATGGCTTCAAGAGCCTCCATCAACGAACGGCCAACATTCTGGCCTCTGGCTTCGGGTGCCAACTGTATCGAATGTTCGCGGCACTGCGCATATCCCGGTCCCGAGCGGAAGGTGCCATAGGTCGCAAACCCCTCGACGGCACCACTGCGCTCGGCGACCAAGAAGGCGGGACCTCTGCTTTCGATCTCTGCCACCACGCTTTCAACGCTGCGTTCATCGGTGGTGAAAGTGACCAGCGTATCACGGATAATCACGTTTGCTATCGCCGCAATCGCGGATGCATCCTGGGCTCTGGCCTGCCGGATGTTCATTCCAGCACGCGTAGCCCGTGCGGGGTATCGATTTCAGCGCGCAAAGCAGCCGGGCCGCTGTCAAACGCGACATGCTCCAACGCCCCCAGACCTTTGGCTAAGTCGATTGCATCCGGATGGCACACTATAAGGCGGCGTAACCGGCAGCCACTGTCCTGAAGCATTTGCGCCGGATGCAGATCACCCTTCCACTCGATAAGCGCCGGAAAGAGGTTGTCAAATGGCAGACGTCCATTTGGGGGGACTGCCATACGCCAGCGCAGCGCGCCTCGGTTCAGATCGATAGGTTGTCCGACGCCGTCGGGGAAAACGGTCAGTGACGCTTCGATATCCGGAACCCGGCAAATCCAGTTGGTCAGGCGGGGTGATCCGGTGAACCGGTCCAGATCGAACCAGCGCGTCCTTTGCGGTTTGGAGGCTTCGGGGTCGATCGCAATCGCCTCCAGATAGAGCCCATCCCGCAAGCCCAGAAGTCGATTATACGTTCCGAATTTTTCGTGCTTGCCGCCGTCCTGAAGCCGCACGCCCAGCGCCTGTTCGATATGGTCAGAAGCTTCTTCAAGCGTTTCGCCCGCAACAGCCAGATGATCCAGTAACATGAAGACGCCTCCTGATGACAAACGACCAGACCATTTGGGTCTGGTCGCATGTTTTCCGCAAAGGGGCGAAATCACAAGATTTTTCGTACGAAAAATCTTGGCGCCGGCGTCAGGTTTTGGCTTCGCCGATCAAACGCAAGATGTCTTTTGCCGCGTCAGGGATATTCGTTCCCGGACCAAAGATCGCCTTCACACCGTGATCGTAAAGGAACTGGTAATCCTGTTGCGGAATGACCCCACCGCAGATGACTATGATGTCTTCAGCCCCTGCCTTTTTCAGTTCCTCAACCAACTGAGGCGCCAATGTCTTATGCCCCGCAGCCTGCGAAGAGATCCCGATCACATGCACATCATTGTCCACCGCGTCCTGTGCGGCTTCTGCAGGCGTCTGGAACAGAGGGCCGACATCCACATCAAACCCGATATCGGCAAAGGCAGTGGCAATCACCTTAGCCCCTCGATCGTGGCCGTCCTGCCCCATCTTGACCACCAGCAGACGCGGGCGACGCCCCTCGGCCTTGGCGAATTCTTCTATGGAATTCTGAATCGCGGCAAAACCTTCGTCACCCTCGTAGGCCGCACCGTAAACACCGGCCAGGGTCTTCACTTCGGCACGGTGACGACCGAACTCTTTCTCCATTGCCATGCTGATCTCTCCTACGGATGCGCGGGCTCGGGCGGCCTCGACGGCGGCGGCCAGCAGGTTGCCTCCCTCGCGGGCGGTTGTTGTCAGGGCGTCCAGCGCCTGTTGGCAATCCGCCTCGTCGCGCGTTGCACGGATACGCTCCAGCCGCGCGACCTGAGCTTCACGCACGGCCACGTTATCGACGTCCAGAATATCGATCGGGTCTTCTTGCTCTTTGCGATACTTGTTGACACCAACGATGACCTCTTCACCCCGGTCGATCATGGCCTGACGGCGCGCAGCGCTTTCCTCGATCCGCAGCTTGGGCATGCCACTAGCAACGGCCTTGGTCATACCGCCCATTTCCTCGACCTCTTCCATTAGAGCCCAGGCTTTTTCGACCAGCTCGTTGGTCAGGCTTTCGACGTAGTAAGAGCCCGCCAGCGGATCGACCACATCGGTCACGCCGGTTTCCTCTTGCAACACCAGCTGCGTGTTTCGCGCGATACGTGCCGAGAAATCGGTTGGCAGCGCGATCGCCTCGTCCAGTGCGTTGGTATGCAGTGACTGTGTGCCGCCCAGAACCGCGCTCATGGCCTCATAGGCGGTGCGGACCACGTTGTTATAGGGGTCCTGTTCCTGCAGCGACACGCCCGAGGTCTGGCAATGAGTTCGTAGCATTTTCGACCGTTCGGATTTCGCCCCGAACTCGGTCATTACCCGATGCCAAAGGGTGCGCGCGGCGCGCAGTTTCGCGATCTCCATGAAGAAATTCATGCCGATGGCAAAGAAGAACGACAGACGACCCGCGAACTGATCCACGTCCATGCCTGATTCCGTCGCGGCGCGCACATATTCGCGCCCGTCGGCCAGCGTATAAGCCAGTTCCTGCACCAGGTTCGCCCCGGCCTCTTGCATGTGATAGCCCGAGATCGAGATCGAGTTGAACTTGGGCATCTCATTCGAAGTGTAATCGATGATGTCCGAGATGATCTTCATCGAAGGCTCGGGCGGGTAGATATAGGTGTTACGCACCATAAACTCTTTCAGAATGTCGTTCTGAATGGTGCCCGAGAGCACGGCCTTGTCATGCCCCTGCTCTTCACCTGCAACGATGAAGCTGGCCAGAACCGGGATCACTGCCCCGTTCATCGTCATTGAGACTGAAACCTTGTCCAGCGGGATACCGTCGAACAGGATTTTCATATCCTCAACGCTGTCGATGGCCACACCGGCTTTGCCGACATCGCCCACCACACGGGGATGGTCACTGTCATAACCCCGGTGAGTCGCCAGATCGAAGGCGACCGAGACACCTTGCTGGCCGGCCGCCAGATTGCGGCGGTAAAATGCATTCGATTCTTCAGCCGTCGAGAAGCCTGCATATTGACGGATCGTCCAAGGGCGCCCTGCATACATCGTCGCCTTTACGCCGCGCGTAAACGGACCGAAGCCCGGAAGCGAGCCCATATGCGGCAGATCAGCCGTGTCTTCCTGAGTGTAAAGCGGTTTGACTTCGATGCCTTCCAGCGTCTCTTTGGTCAGATCGCCCAAAGGTCGGCCGCGCAGCTCTTTTTCAGCCAGCACCTGCCAGTCGTTGGTGTCGGTCATGTCGATTTCCTCTGTTCAATTCTGGTTTCGGCGGGGGCGACCCCGCGTGCATTGCTATCTGTCCGGCAGATCAGTTCAGCCCTCCCATCGGCGCCCGAGGCAAGCCATTCCAGATCATCGGCATAATCAGCCCAAAGCTGCATCGCCTGTTCAGCGGTCAGACCATGGGGCGTGGGTTTGGGCGCAGCATTCAACGCAAGGCCATCGCTGAATTCGGGCGCGGTGCGACCCGTCAGCGCCTGAAGCTGCGCCTGTTGATGACCCGCAAATTCCTCAAACGGCAAAACGAGTAATGGGACGCCCGGGAAGGCGTGGCTAATATCGGTGATGACGTCTCGCCAGCTCCGCTTGCTTTGCGCGATGCGGGTCCACTTTGTGGGCTCTATTGGGGCGCTGCCACGTTTGAACTTATAGGCGGCCACGGAAGACCAATACATATCCAACGCGCGGATATTCAAAGCAATTTTGGTGACTCTTCCATCAAATGCCCTTGCCAAAAGCTGCCCACGTTCCTGCATACCTGGATAGAGCGAGGCAAAGGCAATATTGCGCTCCATTGAGCCCACGAAATTCTCTTGGCTGACCAACAGTTGCGTCGCGCCGTCTTGCTGACATACGTCCAACTCGCGGCGTAATCCATCACAGACCTCAGGCGTCAATTTGTTCAAGCTGTTGAGGCCATTGGAGCGTGTTCGCTCCGGCCCCCAATACGCCAGACCTTGATCTGCAAGGACCTGCACGTTCCGGCTTAGATAGTTCTGGAAACTGGTGCTTGCACACCGATGCGCGCCACAATGCAGGATCACTTCCATCGGCCTACTCTCCCAACGCGAAGGCCGCGGGAACGGCGCGTTTTGTAGGCAAATTGATAAATACGCATGGGTGGGTGCGGCGTCCACGAAGCAAATTTTTGGTGATCACACGCATTTCGTCAGTCGCATTCGCCCCAGCAGAGGCTATATTCATCACAACAGGAGGCCTCATGACACGCACGCTTGCCTTTGTTTTCTCGGCACTATTCCCGTTGGCCGCCTTGGCCGCCGACGCGACTGCCCCTGCGGATGACAGCTTTGTTCGTCCAGTAGCTGACAGCGATCTAAGCGATTTTCTCTGGACGCATCGCCCGATCGTCGTTTTTGCCGATACCCCGGCAGACCCAAGATTCCAGCAACAGATTGACATGTTGCTCGAAGGCGAGGACGCAATGCGGGATCGCGACGTGATTGTCTTGACCGATACTGATCCGGCGGCGCGATCATCGATCCGATCAAAACTGCGACCGCGTGGTTTCCAGATGGTGTTTGTTGACAAGGATGGTGTCGTCAAACTGCGCAAACCCAGCCCATGGAGCGTGCGTGAGATTGGCCGATCCATTGACAAGACGCCTTTGCGCGAACGCGAAATCCGCGAACGACGTGAGGGCGGCTGAGCACCTGCGACATGCCTCAATATCCCGGCGGAAGCCGCTGGGAACCTTGAGAGATATGTCGCAGGTGTCCGCATCATCACTCGAACTCGATGATCACATCATCAACGGCCAGACTGTCGCCGGGGCCCGCGTTGATCTTGGAGACAACGCCTTTTTTCTCAGCGCGCAGGATGTTCTCCATCTTCATCGCCTCAACGGTACAAAGTGCCTGACCTTCCTGCACCTCCTGACCTACTTCCACATCAATCTTCACGATCAAGCCCGGCATTGGGCAGAGCAGCATTTTCGATGTATCAGGCGGCAGCTTCTCGGGCATCAGGCGGGCCAGTTCGGCCTGACGCGGGGTGCGCACATGTACCTTGAGGTCAGCCCCTCGGTTTCGGATACGGAACCCGCCCGATATCTTTCCAACCTTCAAGACCAACGGGCTGCCATCCACGTCCAACACCGCAAGTTGGTCACCCGGCGTCCAGTCAGAGGACACACGCAGAGCTGACCCGTCTTTGAATTTGACAGTCGCGCCCTGTTTGTCAGCCTTAACCTTGACGCTGAAATCCTGCCCTTGCAGAGCGACATTCCAACGTTTGCCGACCTTCCGTTCATGGTTGTCCATCCGGCCCGATACGCGGGTGCGACGGATTTCGGCAACCCGGTGCATGGCAGCGCACGAGGCTGCGATACGGCGCAAATCCTCTTCGGGAAGGTCGACGCCTTCGAACCCGTCCGGATACTCCTCGGCGATGAAAGCGGTCGTCATGTCACCACTTACAAATTTCGGGTGATCCATGACCGCTGACAGGAATGGCAAGTTGTGACCGATGCCTTCGACTTCGAAACTGTCCAGCGCCACGCGCATGGCTTCAATCGCCTGTTCGCGGGTCGGTGCCCAAGTACACAGCTTGGCGATCATCGGGTCGTAATACATGCTGATCTCGCCGCCCTCATAGACGCCGGTATCGTTACGCACAGCGCTATCCCCTTTAGGCGCATCACCTTGCCATTTGTCATTCACAAGCAGCGGGCCGGCTGCGACCTCCTGCGGCGGGCGATAACGGGTAAGGCGGCCAATCGAGGGCAAGAAGCCACGATACGGGTCCTCTGCATAAAGACGGTTTTCAATCGCCCAGCCTGTCAGGGTGACGTCATCCTGCGTGATCGACAGTTTTTCACCAGCGGCCACACGGATCATCTGTTCGACAAGATCGACACCAGTGATCAGTTCGGTCACCGGGTGTTCCACCTGCAGGCGGGTGTTCATTTCGAGGAAGTAGAAGTTCTTTTCGCCATCCACGATGAATTCCACCGTACCGGCGCTGGCATAGTTCACAGCCTTGGCCAACGCGACCGCCTGTTCGCCCATCGCCTTGCGGGTTTCAGGGTCAAGGAACGGCGATGGCGCCTCTTCCACAACTTTCTGGTTCCGGCGCTGGATCGAGCATTCGCGTTCCCCGAGATAGATGCCATTGCCGTGACTGTCACAGAGCACCTGAATCTCGATATGGCGCGGCTGAGTCACAAATTTCTCGATGAAAATCCGGTCGTCGCCGAAGGAGTTCGCGGCCTCGTTCTTGGATGACTGGAAACCTTCCCGCGCCTCTTCGTCATTCCACGCAATCCGCATGCCCTTGCCACCGCCGCCAGCGCTGGCCTTGATCATCACCGGATAGCCAATGTCGTTCGAAATCTTCACCGCCTCATCGGCGTCTTCGATCAGGCCCATGTAACCGGGCACCGTCGAAACCCCGGCCTCCTGCGCGATCTTCTTCGAGGTGATCTTGTCCCCCATGCTTTCGATCGCACCGACCGGGGGGCCGACAAAGGCGACGCCTTCGGCATCCAGCGCCTCGGCGAATTTGGAGTTCTCGGACAGAAAGCCATAACCGGGGTGGACCGCCTGCGCGCCGCTTTTACGGATGGCATCCATCACCTTGTCGATGACGATGTATGACTGGTTGGCGGGCGGCGGGCCGATATGCACGGCCTCATCCGCCATTGAAACATGCAGGGCGTTCTTGTCAGCATCTGAATAGATGGCAACCGTGCCAATGCCCATCTTGCGGGCGGTCTTGATGACCCGGCAGGCAATCTCGCCCCGGTTTGCGATCAGGATCTTGTTGAACATGGAACGTCCTTTGGCTTGATGTTCTGGAAACGCAAAACGCCGCCGCGGGGCGTTGACCCCACGACGGCGTGATGCGCAATGACGGACGGGACTTTTCCAGCCCCGTTAAATTCAGCTTTAGTTACAGTTGTTCTGGGTCTTGCAGTAAAGCACGTTGCCCGCAGCCCCGACTGCCGCCCCAAGCAGCGGATCTGCACTGAGGACCGCTGCCCCCAGAGCCCCCGCACCGCCGCCAAGGATCGCCTGTTCGCCGGTCGAGCCACCGCAGGCCGCCAAACCCGCGCAGGTTGCCAACGCAAGGGAAATTCGTTTGATTCGCATGGTTTCTGCCCTTCTAGATTTTTTGCAGTCTTTGAGAGCAGATGCCGATTTCGCGCCTTGTTATGCAATAACACGGACCACAATCTTGCGAATTGCGCAGGTTTTTGCCGCTTTTTGTCCAAACCTGACAAAAAGAAAACCGCGGACAGAACTCTGTGGGGAACACAAGCCTGCCCGCGGAAGGAAGGGGTACGGAATAGTAGGTGCTTGTGCGACGCAGGCAAAGTAGAGCCGCACGGCTCAATCACTGTGCACAGCACAATTCTGGCCGCCAACCAGTTATTGTTTCCATCTGAGATTCCGGCTGAAACCTGCCCATCCAGCGCGGCACCACGCAGATTTGCGCCGACGTCGTAATCGCCCGGACAGCGACGACTACGTCTGAAATCCGTCACGTTCCTGTTACAAATCGAAGACTTGTAGCGAGGCAGTGCGCGAGGCACCTCACGCAACATCACTACAAACTCACGCAAAAATCCTTCCGGTGACAGTAACTTAGATTCCGGTTTCACCGCAGCGTGAAACGTCACATGTCTACCGACACTTTTGCTTGAAAAATTGAGAGCATCTTCTCTCAACTTGGTGATTTCCCAAGAATTCAGTTGCGTGGAACGGTGCCCCTGCACACTCGCACACAAGGAACTATCCATATGATAACAAAGGGTAAAACCGCCAGCCTGCTTGCTGCCAGCGCGCTTTCCGTGACCGGTATGCAAGCCTTGGCGCAAGATGCACAAACTCAGGCTGAATTGGCTGCACTGCGCGCCCGGGTCGAAGCGCTGGAATCCTCCAATCCCGGGTCTGGCACTGGGGATCTGCAGATCGGCAACACCACTCTGGACGTCTACGGTTATGTCAAAGCCGACTTCTTCTATGACTTCGAATACGATCAGGGCGACACCGCATTCGTAAACGTGATTGGTGAACCCTCGGCCGAGACGGATGGAACGTTTGGCGCCACAGTCCGTCAGTCTCGTATCGGGCTGCGCACCAGCACGCCTTCGGGAATCGGTGACATTCAGGGCCAGATCGAAGTCGATGCCTTCGGCTCGGACGGAACCGCCGAATTCCGAATTCGTCATGCCAATATCCGAATTGGGGAACAATGGCTGATCGGACAATACTGGACCAATTTCCAACCTCTGGACACCTACCCGACCTCGGTGGAATTTAACGGGCCGGTCGGGATCGCTTTCGCGCGCGTACCGCAGGTGCGCTACACCAACAATATCGGATCGAATACCACCTTCGCCGTTTCCGTTGAAGAAAACGTCGGCGGCTCGGATTCGGATGATCCTGTGCTGACTGGTTCGGTCGAATACAACGATGGCAAATACATCGCTCGTGCCTCGGCGCTCTACGGCAAGGCGCAATCCGGCGACGTCGAGGTCGATCAGACCGGTTTCTCTTTGTCGGGCTCGATCCGACCGTGGGAAGGTGGGTTGTTCCAGGTCAACTATGTCAACGGCGAGGCACTTGGCCCCTACCTGATCGGCTTGGGCGACGCAGTCGTCGGGGGTCAGGCCAACGATGTTGATGGCTACACCATCGAATTCCGTCAGGACCTGAGTTCCAAATGGAACGTCGGCATCGCCTATGGCAAGGAAGACTACGACCTGCCTACCTCGACCGGTACTTTGTCGTTCACCGAGCTTGAGACGATCCACGTCAATGCCTTTTACAAGGCGACAGACAACCTGACGCTCAGCGCCGAATACATCTATGGAGAGCGGAACGACACAATTTCCGGCGACACATTCGACGGCAATCGTGTCCAGTTGGCCGCGCAACTCAACTTCTGATGAAAACAGCCTACCCTGCCCATCAGCGGGCAGGGTTCCAGTGTCACTGATCATCTGAGTGTTATGTGCGGCAGCCCCGGTCACAATCAGCGCACTCCGTCGAACACGTCAGGGAAAGATTGGCGCGCGGCGTCCAGATTGATCACCAGCAGAGCATCGTAGCTTGCAGGATCAAACGGGTCTTCGGCGGCGACAACCTCACGCCCGAACAGCCAACTTAGACGGCCCGCGTCCAGATTGCCTCGCTCAAAGGGCTGATCACCAAAATGCGCCCATAACGCCTCGATAAACGCGACATCTGCGCGCTTGTCGGCGGGTTTGCGATCGCGAAAGCGTTCTCGCTGGGTCAGCGGCGTAACGCCCTTGGGATTGGCCCGCCGAATGGTGAACTGGAAGTCTGTTCCGGGCAAACGTCCGGGGAAACCGCGATGTTTCAGCATTGCGAAACCTCAACGGACAAGTTCCAGATATGGCAGGCCATCGGACATGCCTGCGGGATTGAAGTGATCATGCGAACCTCCAGAGCTGCATCACTGTATCGGGACACTCTGAGACCGTGACATTGTTGGTTCATGGTCAGAGCCCCTCCCAGATACACCGGGATTGATCCAGCCGGTAGGCTTCGAAGAACTGCGTTGCGTCAGGTTCGGAGGTGCCGAACGCTACCGGTCTGTCCGAAAACGAAATCACAATCCGGGCAGGCTGCAATTCGTGCTGGGCCACGTAAGGCACCGCCAGTGTTTCACACAAATGCTCCATGTCGACTACGGCGACATCATATGTGATACGACCTGCAGTCGATCCGATCTTGGGTGCAATGAACCGAAACCGCACCCAAAGCTCACCCGGATTGGTGTCCAGAAGCACATCGCTAAGCTCGACCGGTTGACCCGACGGCACGGGCAGCAGGTTTGAGGCCAGCGCCGAACCTACTCCGACCAGCAACGTAAAAACCCCGGCGCATCCCCGGATCCGCCAGCGGCGGCTTCCTTCCTCCGGGGGAGCGTGCAGAGTGGTTGCAACCTGCACGGTCTTATGTCCGGTCAATTGGGGCATTTACGGCTCGGGCCTCCTCGGCGGGCATTTACAGCGGGATATTGTCGTGCTTTTTCCAAGGGTTCTTCAGTTGCTTGCCGCGCAGGCTCGCAAATGCACGTGATACACGGCGGCGGGTCGATTGTGGCATGATCACCTCGTCGATAAAGCCGCGCTCGGCCGCGACGAAGGGATTTGCGAACCGGTCCTCGTAGTCCTGAGTGTGTTTCGCAATCTTGTCGGCGTCGCCCAGATCGGCGCGGTGGATGATTTCGGTCGCGCCCTTTGCGCCCATCACCGCGATCTCAGCCGTGGGCCACGCATAGTTGAAGTCGCCGCGCAGGTGTTTGGAGGCCATAACATCATACGCGCCACCGTAGGCCTTACGCGTGATTACGGTGACCTTTGGCACGGTCGCTTCGCCATAAGCAAATAGCAGTTTCGCGCCGTGCTTGATCACGCCGCCATACTCCTGCGAAGTGCCCGGCAGAAAGCCCGGAACATCAACAAGCGTCAGGATCGGGATTTCAAAGCAATCACAGAACCGCACGAACCGGGCCGCTTTTCGGGAACTATCGATGTCCAAACATCCTGCCAATACCATGGGTTGGTTGGCCACGACGCCCACGGTCTGCCCTTCAAGCCGGATAAAACCGGTGATGATGTTCTTAGCGTAGTCTTCCTGAATCTCGTAAAAATCACCCTCATCCGCCACTTTGGTGATCAGTTCCTTCATGTCGTACGGCGTGTTCGGATTGTCCGGGATCAGCGTATCCAGCGATGTCTCGACCCTGTCAGGGCTGTCAAAAAACGGACGAACTGGCGGTTTCTCGCGATTGTTGAGCGGAAGGAAGTCGACAAGACGGCGCACCTCGGCCAGGGCCTCCACATCGTTTTCAAACGCACCATCAGCGACCGAAGACTTTTTGGTGTGGGTTGAAGCCCCGCCCAATTCCTCTGCCGTCACGACCTCATTGGTGACGGTCTTCACAACGTCTGGGCCGGTTACGAACATGTACGAGGTGTCTTTGACCATGAATATGAAGTCGGTCATCGCAGGACTGTAAACCGCACCACCTGCACACGGCCCCATTATCACGCTAATCTGTGGCACGACGCCTGAGGCCATGATATTACGCTGGAACACCTCAGCATATCCGGCCAATGAAGCGACGCCCTCCTGAATCCGCGCGCCGCCCGAGTCGTTGATCCCGATCACCGGCGCTCCGTTTTGAACTGCCATGTCCATGATCTTGCAAATCTTCTGCGCATGGGTTTCTGACAGCGAGCCGCCGAATACGGTGAAGTCCTGGCTGAAGACGTAGACCATTCGACCATTGATCGTACCCCAGCCTGTGACCACCCCATCACCAGCAGGCTTTTGTTTCTCCATCCCGAAATCAGTGCAGCGATGGCTGACAAACATGTCAAACTCTTCAAAGCTGCCTTCGTCTACCAGCAACTCGATCCGTTCGCGTGCCGTCAGCTTTCCGCGGGCGTGTTGCGAGTCGATGCGTTTTTGCCCGCCACCCAATCGCGCGTTGTTGCGACGGCCTTCGAGCTCGGAAAGGATGTCTTTCATGTCGGTAGTCTCCCAAGAGAATTTGCGCGACCATAACGAGTTGGGATCGGCGGCCAAAGAAGTTTTCGGCAAATTTGCAAATATTTGGCAACACTATTTGAGATAACTGCAAATTTGTTAATTAACACAACAAGCCAAACTGCCGATGGCATTTCGCGCGATCAGGGTCTAAAGGTAAACCATGCAGTTCAGTTCACCCTCTGTCAGCCGCACGCCCCCCACGCTTGCAACACTCGTTTTGTTGTCAGGATTGTCGGCGCTGAGCATGAATCTGTATCTGCCCAGCCTTCCCTTTATGGCGACGTATTTTCAGACTGATTACAAGGTGATGCAGCTTTCGATCGCGCTTTATCTTCTGGTCAACGCGGCACTGCAAATCTTAATAGGACCCATCGCCGATAAGGCCGGACGTCGGCCTGTACTGCTGTGGGGACTCGCCCTTTTTCTGCTGGCAACGCTGGGGTGTATATACGCCCCAAATGTCGAAACCTTTCTGGCCTTCAGAATGTTTCAGGCCGTCATTGTCGTTGGTATTGTCTTAAGTCGTGCGGCTGTGCGGGACATGTACGAACAGGACCAGGCTGCCTCAATGCTCGGATATGTCACCATGGGCATGGCGGTCGTCCCGATGATCGGCCCTGCTGTCGGCGGGCTTCTCGAAGAAACTTTTGGCTGGAAAGCCAATTTCTGGCTACCCTTTGCCCTTGCGGCGCTAGCGTTGGTGCTGACCTACCAAGATTTTGGCGAAACCGCAGCCGCAAGCGGCAAAACACTGATGCAGCAATTTCGCGAATACCCTGAACTGCTGAAATCGCCCCGCTTCTGGGGCTATTCCCTGTCCTCAGCTTTCTCTTCAGGCGCGTTCTTTGCCTATCTCGGGGGCGCACCATTTATCGGGACCGAAGTGTTCGGCATGACAGCCGCCGAGGTCGGCATCTACTTTGGTGCGCCTGCGATTGGCTATTTCTTCGGTAACTTCATCAGCGGTCGATTCTCGGTTCGCTTCGGCGTCAACCGAATGGTGCGCTGGGGATGCTGGCTGAATGCAATTGGCGTGGCCCTATCAGCTTTGTTGTTCCTAGTGGATTTGGGAACGGCTCTCAGCTTCTTCGGCCTGATGACCTTCGTCGGGTTGGGCAACGGCATGGCGATCCCAAATGCAACCGCCGGATCGCTTTCGGTCCGCCCGCATCTTGCGGCTACAGCCTCTGGTTTGAGCGGTGCGATCATGTTGGGCGGCGGCGCGGCACTCAGCGCATTGGCAGGCGCATTGCTGACGCATGAGACAGGCGCGATGCCTCTGCTTTGGCTGATGCTGGCAACCGCCGCACTGGCAATCTGCGCGATCAGCGTTGTTATCTGGCGCGAACGGCAATTGGGTCTGTAGACGGCTTGCGCGACAGGGTTTGCAAAGTTAGCCTGCAGATTCAGTAAAGCTGCAAAGAACCGCCATGGCCACTCAGAAACTATACGCTGGCGCCAAGCTGCGCGAAATGCGCACACGCCTGACCCTCACGCAGAAGGATTTCGCCGCAAAACTGGGCGTTTCACTGCCCTATTTGAACCAGATGGAGAATAACAACCGGCCGATCTCGACAACCGTTGTCCTGGCACTGGCGCAAGAGTTTGGTATGGATGTGACCGAACTCAGCACAGGGGATAGCGAACGATTGGTTTCGGACATGCGCGAAGCACTGGCCGATCCGGTGTTCGCCGAAACGGCGCCCCCTCTGGCTGATCTCAGGCTCACCGCTTCAAATGCGCCCGCGCTTGCACGCGCGTTCATCGAGTTACACCGCGCCTATCGCCAGACCCATGAACGCCTCGCCTCGCTCGACGAGGCATTGGGCCGCGAGGATGCCCGTATTCAGGCCAGCCCTTGGGAAGAGGTGCGCGATTTCTTTCACTACTGCGACAATTATATTGACGCCGTTGACCGCGCCGCCGAACGCTTCGCCAGCCGTGCCGATGAAACCAGCGATATTCGGCAAGTCGCCCTGAACAGCCTGTCAGAACGCGGCATTCACGTCACTTTCGCCGACACAGAAACCTTACGCAGCTACAATGCTGGTGACAAAACCCTGCGCCTTTCCTCGCGCGCCGCACCACAAACGCAGGTCTTCCAACTATTGCTGCAGGTGGCGTTGATCAGTCAGGATAAGCTGCTTGAAGCAACGCTAGATTTCGCCCGTTTCCAAAGCGATGAGGCCCGCGCCATCGCCAAAATTGGCCTCGCCAACTATTTTGCCGGGGCTTCGCTGATGCCTTACGGCGCTTTCCTATCCGCAGCGCAGGACTATCGGCACGATTTGGAGCTGCTCAGCAACCGGTTCGGGGCGTCGATTGAACAGGTGGCGCACCGCCTGTCCACGCTACAGCGCCCCGGTGCAAAAGGAATTCCCTTCTTCTTCGTCCGCGTGGATCAGGCGGGCACAATCACTAAACGACATTCAGCCACGCGGCTTCAATTCGCCCGCTTCGGCGGCGCCTGCCCACTCTGGAATGTCCACCGGGCATTCGAGACCCCGGGTCATTTCCTGCAACAGCTAGCCGAGACACCGGATGGCGTCCGCTATATCTCATTGGCTCGTGATGTTTCAAAATCCGGGGGCTCGTTCGGTGCTCCTGTCCGCCGCTACGCCATCGCCTTGGGATGTGAGGTTCGTCATGCCGAAGCATTGGTCTACGCCGATAATCTCGACATAAACAACGCGAGCGCTTACGAGCCCATCGGCATATCATGTCGCATATGCGAGCGCCAAACCTGCCACCAAAGATCAGTCCCACCGTTAGAGCGCCGCCTGACCATCGACGCCCATAGCCGCGGCACCCTGCCTTATGAGGTCACCTGATCTTCATCTGGCCATATATATCCTGCGAGTCCGGGGGCAGAGCCCCCGCCTAATCCTTAGCTTTTTGACAAGATCGCCCAGATCTCGTCCTTGAGCGCCGCGCGTTTCTTGCGCAAATCAACCTCGGCCAATTCCTCCATCGGCTCAACATTGGTTTCAGCCCGATGCACGGTGCGGTTGACCTCATGATACTCATCCGCAAGTCGGGCAAAATGCGCATCCGTTTGCTTGAGCTGGCTCATCACTTCGAGCTTGTCGGGGAACTCTTCAGCCAGTTCATGCGGGGTATGAGACATCCAGTTGGCTCCTTGTTTCAGCGTTACATCCCAAGGCTAAACATGACTGTCGCACTCCGCTTTGACGCCGATCAAATTCCGAGCGCAATCATCCAGCTTTCAGGATAAATGCACACCGTGGGTTTTGGATGTGTCAGCGCTGTGCCGTTGCCCATCTCGGACTTATCCAGGGCTGGTCGTTCGCTTTGGGCAGAGGGTCTTTCTGCAGCAAATGGTCCGACATCTTTTCACCCACCATGATCGACGGCGCGTTCAGATTGCCATTGGTGATTTGCGGGAAAATCGAGCTATCGGCGACGCGCAATCCATCCACCCCAATCACACGCCCCTGCGGGTCGACAACGGCATCCTTGTCATCCGCACGTCCCATGCGGCAAGTCCCGCAAGGGTGATAGGCGCTTTCGGCATGCTCGGCGATAAAGGCATCTAGCTCATCGTCCGACTGAACCTCCGCCCCCGGTTGGATCTCTTTACCGGCAAAGGGTTTGAACGCCTGCTGTCCAAAGATCTCTCGGGTCAAGCGAATGCAGGTTCTGAAGTCTTCCCAATCCGCGTCATGGCTCATGTAGTTGAAGCGGATCACCGGCGCGTCTTCGGCTTTGGCGGATCGCAGAGTCACAGCGCCGCGCGAGGGCGACCGCATTGGCCCCACATGCGCCTGGAATCCGTGCCCTTCGGCTGCCGCCTGCCCATCATAGCGAACCGCCATCGGCAGAAAATGATATTGTATGTCAGGATATTCCACACCCGGTTTCGAACGCACAAAGGCGGCGCTTTCAAACTGGTTCGATGCGCCAAGGCCTGTTTTGGTAAACAGCCATTGCGCTCCGATCATTCCTTTGCTGATCAGGTTCCAATGCTTGTAAAGCGTGATCGGCTGGATCGAGGCCTGCTGAATATAAAGCTCTAGGTGGTCCTGCAGATTGGCGCCGACGCCAGGGCGGTCGGCGACCACTTTGATACCGTGCTCAGCCAGGTGCGCCGCGGGTCCAACCCCCGAAAGCATCAGCAACTTAGGCGAATTGATAGACGAAGCCGCCAATACAACCTCGCGCCGCGCTGTGATCACTTCCCGTTTGCCACCCCGTATCAATTCGACCCCGGATGCGCGCCCGGATTCAATAATCACGCGCGCCGCAAGACCCCGGATGATTTCGCAGTTTTGCCGCTTGAGCGCTGGCCTAAGGTACGCATTCGCCGCCGACCAGCGCCGTCCTTTCCAGACGGTCTGCTCCATCGGCCCAAAACCTTCTTGTTTCTCACCGTTGTAGTCGCCAGTGACCTCATATCCAGCCTGCTGACCTGCATCGACGAACGCCTTAAACAGCGGATTTTCACGAGGCCCTCGCGACACGTGCAGAGGTCCATCCGTGCCTCTCCAGGTGTGATCACCGCCATGGCCACCATCATGCCAGGTTTCCATGCGTTTGTAGTACGGCAGCACATCTGCGTAAGACCATCCATCTGCGCCCATCTCGGCCCAGGTGTCAAAATCTCGCGCGTGACCGCGCACATAGACCATGCCATTGATCGAAGAAGACCCTCCGATCACCTTGCCTCTGGGGCAAGCAAGTTGACGATTGTTCAGATGCGGTTCGGGCTCGGATTTGTAGCCCCAGTCATATCGCGACATATTCATCGGATAGCTTAGGGCGGCAGGCATTTGGATGAAGGGTCCAGCGTCAGTGCCGCCATGCTCGATCACCAGAACCGAGGCTCCGGCCTCACTCAGACGGTAAGCCATCGCGCAACCAGCAGAACCGGCGCCAACAATGACAAAATCTGCTTCCATATTCGTGTCTCCGTTCACCTTCGGGGCAAGATTTTTCGACGAAAAATCTCCGCACTTCCGACGGGTGCAATTTCAAAAATGTAAAGGATTACTCGCCACGCGGATAACGCTGGCTATCCTCGACATCGTTCAGGTCCATATGATTGCGCATGTACCGTTCAGACGCTTTCTGAAGAGGCTGGTAATCCCAAGGATAATAGCCACCCTGCCGTAATGCCTCGTAAACCACCCAGCGCCGGGCTTGGCTGGCCCTCACATCGGCATCAAAGCGATCCAAATCCCATCGCGACTCGGATTTAGTACGCAGTGTTTGCAAGGTGCCTGCATGTTCGGGCAGGCCAGCGAGATTTTCCATCTCATGCGGATCAGCCTCGAGATCGAACAGTTGATCGGGGTCCAATGTACAGCGATTGTATTTCCACTTGCCATAACGCAAAGAGACTAAAGGAGCGTATGAGGCCTCGGCGGCATATTCCATTGCAACCGGCGCGGTTCGGTCTGTGCCCTTTGCCAACGGAACAAGGTCCTCACCATCCGTCCAAGGTGAGATTTCAGCCATATCGACGCCCGCCAACGTACCAAGCGTCGGTGTCACGTCGATCGTCGAAACTGGTGTATCGATGCGACCAACTGGAAGATCGGGGGCCGAAATCATGAGCGGCACGCGGGAAGAGCCTTCGAAGAAAGTCATCTTGAACCACAACCCGCGCTCACCCAGCATGTCGCCGTGGTCGGACACGAACAGTATGATCGCCTCTTGACGCGTCGTTTCCAGAACCTCCAGTATCTCACCGATCTTGTCATCCAGATATGAGATATTGGCGAAATAGGCGCGACGGGATTTGCGAATATCCTCGGTCGTTATGTCGAAGCTGCGCCAGTCATTGGCATCGAAAATACGTTTGGAATGCGGGTCCTGATTGTCATATCCCAGATCCGCGATCTGTGGCTCAAGATGCTCACAGTCTTCATACAGATCCCAGTACTTGCGTCGCGCCACGTAAGGATCGTGTGGGTGCGTGAAGCTGACGGTCACACACCAGGGGCGATCATCCTTGCCGCGTGCAAGGTCATATAGCTTGGCCTTGGCGTTATAAGCGACCTCGTCATCATATTCCATCTGGTTGGAAATCTCGGCAATGCCTGCCCCAGTGACCGAGCCCATATTGTGATACCACCAGTCGATGCGCTCACCGGGTTTACGATAATCCGGCGTCCAACCGAAATCTGCCGGGTAGATATCAGTGGTCAGACGATCTTCGAACCCGTGCAACTGGTCTGGGCCGACAAAGTGCATCTTGCCGGACAAGCAGGTGTAATATCCCGCACGACGAAGGTGGTGGGCATAGGTCGGGATATCGCTGCTGAACTCGGCGGCGTTGTCATAGACGCCAGTGCGCGATGGCAGTTGACCCGACATAAAGCTCGCACGTCCCGGAGCACAGAGCGGCGAAGCAGTGTAGGCATTTGCGAAACGCGTTGATCTTGCCGCCAGCTTCTTCAGGTTCGGCGCATGCAACCATTCTGCAGGACCGTCGGGGAAGAGGGTCCCGTTGAGCTGATCCACCATCAGGATCAGAATATTCGGCTTTGTCATTTTTCGGCCTCTAGGAAAACTCTCAGTACCCGCAGCGCATGGGTGACTGCCCGCTGCGGCTCTTGTGGGGAATTCAGTGCAGAGTGGATGTACAACCCATCGATCAGCGCGATCATACCTTCGGCAGCCTCGCTCGGGTCACTCATATGTGGGCGCAACGCATGGATCAGGTTCGAGCGGATGCGTGCCTGATAGATTTGCCAGAGCCTCAGCGCATCATCGTTGGTTTGCGCCAAAACATAAAAAGTCATCCAAGCTGCGATAACATCCGGTGTGAAACATGATGGCGCGAAACAGGCACGAATGATGGCCTGTGCGCGCTCTTCCGGATCTGCCGTGCTGAGTTGTGCGCGCGCTTCAGATCCAAAATCCGTCAGGATACGCCGCATCGCGGCTAGGAATATCTGTTCTTTGCCCCCAAAGTAATGATGCGCCAATGCACTGGACATCCCTGCGCGTTTGGCGATCTGGCTAACGGTGACATCAAGGGATTTTTGCGCGCCAAGCTCGGCGATCGTCGCCTTGACGATCGCGTCCCGCCGGATCGGCTCCATTCCGAGTTTTGGCATCTTCGCCTCTTCGCCATACCTGAGTGCAAGGAAGGCTAAGCGGTTTTTATTGACTCGTCAATCAATAACGGTTCTTGGTTTCGCCGGTGGGGTCTCAGAACCTTGCGGCGGTGTGCCGCCACGGCTCAGCACGGCTTCACGCCAGGTGATGAAGCTGACGGCAGCCAGGATCAGAGTGCCTCCTGCGATTACCCAGATGTCGATGCGTTCATGGAAGGCCAAAGCGCCGAGCAAAGTGGCCCAGATCAGCTGCAGGAACGTCACTGGCTGGGTCACGGCGACCGGGGCAGCCTGCAATGCAAGCGTCATGAAATAGTGCCCCGCAGTCGCAAAGCTGGCGACGATGAAAAGTATACCAAGATCGCGCAGGCTGGGCGGCTCCCAAACCGCGACGGCGAAAGGGATAAGCGCGATGGTGACCCATATCGAAAGATGGGCAACAACGGCTGAGGGACGGATATCACGGACCATGACTTTGGCCAGCAGATAGGAACCACCAAGCGCTAGTGCAGCCCCCAGCATCGCTATGTGACCGGGCAAAATCTCGCGAAAGCCCGGGCGCAGGATGATCACTACTCCAATCACAGCAACACCAATCGCGGCGATACGACGAAAAGCTAGCTTTTCACCCAAGAACAGTGCCGCACCCACCGTGACGTAGATAGGTGTCATGTAATTCATCGCGGTCACCTCGGCGAGGGGGATGCGCGTCATCGCAAAAAACCACAGCATGACGGCGATGGCGTGGACCATTCCGCGTAGTCCAAACAGCGTTAGATTGCGCGGGGTCAATGGAGTTCCGAGGATCGCCCGGATTGCGGGCAAAAGAAACACCAGACCCAGGACATAGCGCAAGAATGCCGCTTGAATGGGGTTCATGCTGGTTCCCAGCACCTTCACCAGCGCATTCATGCCCACAAAGGACAGCCCGGCCGCAAGCATCCAAAACATGCCAACAAGCGGGCGGTGCTGATCATTAGGTGAGGTCATACAAACGGTTGAACACCGAATTCTGATCCGGGACAACCCTTCACATGATAACAAGTTTCAACGCGATCATAAGCATCACGATTCCGATGATAAAATCAAGAATCTGCCATGCGCGCGGGCGTGCAAAAATCGGTGAAAGCACTCTGGCACCGTAGCCGAGCGAAAAAAAGAAAACGAAACTCGAAGTCATCGCCCCTATCGCAAACCCCATGCGATCTGGATATTGGGCCGATATCGACCCGATCAATACGACCGTATCCAGATATACATGGGGGTTGAGCCAAGTGAAGGCCAGCACGGTCAGCATGGCCGCACGCAGACTGGTGTGCTGCCCTGTTGCGGTATCCATCACCGCCCCTCCCTGCCAGGCAGACCCAAAACTTCGTAGGGCGTACCAAATCAGAAACACTGCCCCACCATAGCGCATCACCGTTTCAAACCACGGCGCGGCCTGAGCCAGGGTGCCGAACCCTGCAACACCCGCCCCGATCAGTATCGCGTCAGACACTGCGCAGGTCAGGCACAGTGCAAAGACATGCTCGCGCCGCAGGCCTTGGCGCAGAACAAAGGCGTTCTGAGCGCCTATCGCCAATATAAGGCTAAAACTCAGGGCAAACCCGGCAATCATTGATGGGAACATGCAGCCTCCTGTCGATGCTCGTTGACTACATGGCCAGTGTGAATCTATCAAATTAATGATGATTACCCAGATTAAGTATCTCTAATGCTCCTCGATCCTCATCAGCTATCAGCATTGGCGGCGATTTTGCGACACGGCAGCTTTGAGGCCGCAGCCGCAGAGCTATCCGTCACCCCGTCGGCTATTTCGCAGAGGATCAAGGCGTTGGAGGATCGTGTTGGTGCGGCCCTTATTCATCGCGGCACCCCATGCACCGGCACTCCGGCGGGTCTGCGGATCGCCCGTCATGCCGAAGATATCGGCCTGTTGGAGGCAAAGTTGGCGCGAGAGCTGACTTTGGATCAGCGTGAAGGTCCGGTACGGGTTCGCGTCGCGCTACCGGCTGACAGTCTGGCCACGTGGTTTATCGACGCGATGGCGCGCGCCGAAGACATACTGTTCGACCTTGTAATTGACGATCAGGACCATTCGGCTGACTGGCTGCGGCGTGGCGACGTAAGTGCGGCGATAACGGTGGGTGGTCAGAACATTACCGGATGCGATGCCATTGCGTTGGGCACTTTGCGCTATTTGCCGACCGCGAGCCCTGGCTTCATGCAGCGGTGGTTTTCTGATGGGGTTTCCGCCAAATCCCTGGCACAGGCCCCCTGCTTGACCTTCAACCGTAAAGATAATCTGCAGAAATCCTGGATATATACCCAGACAGGCAGCCGTCTTTCGCCACCGTCTCACTTTCTGCCGTCCACAAATGCCTTTGTTGATGCGGCAATCGCCGGATTAGGATGGGGTATGAACCCCGAAAGCCTTGTAAGAAGAGCGATCGCAAATGGGCAGATCTGCGAAGTAATCCCCGATGCGCCGCTCGATATCGAACTGACCTGGCAGATCGGGCGTGTCCTTGCCCCTGCCCTTGCACCCTTGACCCAAGCGGTACGTCGCGCGGCAACGCAGCAACTGATCGCACCGGCGGCAGATTAGGCCTGCGACTCTGAAGCCTTTTGCGGTTTCGCGATGCGGTAACAGCTAAATGCCGCCCAGATGCTGGCCAGCACGATAAACACGATGGCAGCTGCAACCTCGTGCATATGTGCAACCGCGGCCAAAATTGCGGACAGTGCAACGGCAGCGAGTCTGCAGATGGATTTGATGGCTGCTGCGCCCTGAATACGTTGTTCCTTGGGCGCAACGTCTAAAAAATAAAGCTGGCGCGCACTGGAAATTCCAGTTGTCGCCACCGAGACGACAAACAGAGCAATGGCGTGCAAGTGAACTTCGTGATCGATACCGGCATAGTGGAACGCCAACAAAACGATCCCTGTCACTGCGACCAACAAGTTGCCCGCGACCATCACGGTACGGTGTGATTTCATGTTCACCAGTTGCCACAAGGGTGCCGAGACCAGATAGCCGGACGCGGATGAGATGATCATGGCCGTCAAACCCTTGGCCGAGTTGTGATGTGCCTCGGCAGCGATGAGCGCAAAAAACGGAACCGACAGCGACACGACAACCAAAGGAAGCCGCAGAGCCATATAGCGCCGGAACCATGGCTGTTCGAACATACTTACGATTCCGGAGATGATGTTCTGCAGCGATTGACGTCCTGCACCTTTAGGTTTTCCATTACCGGACTCATCGGGGGCGATCTCGGCCATGCCGAGAATGCATAATGCTGAAAACAAGAAAAACACGACCGAGGCCGCAATCACCGCGGAATGCCGCGAGAATGGCGGGTACTCTTTCGTGATCTCGTGTATCAGCAATACCAAGCCGATGGCACAAAGACCTCCCGCGCCCAATTGGAGATAACGGATAACCATCCGGGATTTCGATTTCAGATGATCGCCCAACAAGTCAGACAGCATCAGGGATTGGCTTTCTTCAATAAGCCCAATCATGAAAAAGGCGATCACAAAGGCAATGGCCGTCAATGAGACACTGCCGGTGGCCGCGATCAAAAGGGCCATCAGAAGGCAACCGCCAATTCCGATCTCGGTCAGGGCAATCCCGCGTTTCTTCCGCGCCTGCGCAGCAATGGAGCGGGCGAAAAACACGTCCGAGATCATGCTGCCAACCATGCGGATCGACACCAATGCACCGGCAAGGAACATCGGTAACTCCAGCGAGACCGCAAGGAATGGCAATACGATAGACGGGCTGCCCAAAGTCCACGCCACCTGGGAAAGGATACTTTGGCTAGCCAGAACCGGGACATTTCGTCGGGCCGGATCAGTCGATTTACTCGCCATTTGCGATGCTCTGCATGATGTGCCTACGGTTGCCTTTCAGGTCCTTCAGCCTCAATGATCTGAGTTTAATCGCAAGAGGCTTCAGGACCAAGGCTTGTGTAAGACGCGCAACTGCAACAGAAAAACCCGGCCGCTGGGCCGGGTTTGGTTCATCTGGCGTTTGTCCGATACATCAGAGCTGCGCCATAACCTCGTCGGTCGCTTCGAAGTTAGTGGTCACGCGCTGAACGTCGTCGTCGTCTTCCAATGCATCCACCAATTTCATCAGCTTTTGCATGTCTTCCAGACCCAACTCGGTCGTCGTTGTCGGCTTCCAGACCAGCTTGGTGGATTCGGATTCGCCCAGCGCCTCTTCCAGCGCGTTTGACACATCGTTCAGATCCGTATCTGCGCACCAGATGATGTGACCGTCATCCGAGCTTTCGACATCCTCTGCCCCGGCCTCGATCGCGGCTTCGAAAATCGTATCCGCATCGCCTGCGTCTGCCTGATACACAACTTCGCCCTTGCGGTCGAACATGAACCCGACCGAGCCGGTTTCACCCAAGTTTCCACCATTCTTCGAAAAGGTCGAACGAACAGTCGAGGCGGTACGGTTCCGATTATCGGTCATCGTTTCAACAATCACGGCCACACCGTTGGGACCATAGCCCTCATACCGGATTTCTTCGTATTCATCGCCCTCGCCTGCTACGGACTTCTTGATCGCACGGTCGATCACGTCCTTGGGCACCGAATTCGACTTGGCCTCTTTCACCGCCAGACGCAGGCGCGGGTTCTTGTCGGGATCGGGGTCGCCCATCTTGGCGGCGACCGTGATCTCTTTCGACAGCTTGGAAAACAGTTTGGACCGCGCGGCGTCCTGACGTCCCTTGCGGTGTTGGATATTGGCCCATTTGGAGTGGCCTGCCATGGTGCGTCCTCGTCATCGTGATTGCGTGTTTGGCGCTCATATAGACGTTTGCGGGGCAAAGGATCAAGAGAGCGGCTTGCCCTGTCTTCGCCCGTGACTATGGTGGCGGTATGACGACAGATCAGATCATTCTTTTTTCCCTTTTCATCGCCGTTTTCGGAATGCTGCTCTGGGGGCGGTTCCGCTATGACCTTGTAGCATTCACCGCCTTGATGATCGCGGTCACGCTGGGTGTGGTGCCCGTTGACAATGCCTTTGCCGGGTTCGGGCACCCGGCCACGATCATCGTGGCGTTGGTGCTGGTGGTTTCTGCCGGTCTGGTGCGCTCGGGTGCAGTGTTCATGATCACGCGCACACTGGTCGACGCATCGCGCGGATTGGGCGCGCATATCGCGCTAATGGGCGGCATCGGGGCGATCCTATCGGCCTTCATGAACAACGTCGCGGCGCTGGCGCTACTGATGCCAGTCGATATCCAGACCGCGCGCAAAGCGGGGCGCCCGGTCGGCCTTAGCCTGATGCCGCTCAGCTTTGCGACGATCCTGGGAGGGATGGCCACGCTGATTGGTACGCCGCCAAATATCATCATCGCCTCGATCAGGGCTGAAACACTGGGCGAACCGTTTCACATGTTCGATTTCGCACCGGTGGGCGGATTGGCTGCAATTGCGGGGCTGGCGTTCGTCGCGCTGATCGGCTGGCGCCTCATTCCCAATCGCGGCGCGCAGGAAGAACCCTCGGAAGTTTTGGCCGAATACATCGCCGAACTGACGATCCCACCTGAATCGCCCCATATCGGGAAACGGGTCAGTGAGCTTTATGAGGCCGCCGAGAAATCTGACGTCGCTATCATCGGCCTGATCCGGGACGGAAAGCGACGCTATGGTCGATCAACCCACGCAACCCTGCATGAAGGCGATGCGCTTGTTCTGGAAGCACGCCCCGAAGCGCTGGATGAGTTCCGCGCCGCGCTCAATCTGGATTTCTCGGACGCCCGTCGGCAGGAGGTTTTGACTGCCGAAGGCGAAGGGCTGGAAGTGGTTGAAGTCGTTGTCCCCGAAAGCGCGCGCATCACTGGGCGAACTGCGCAGGCGTTAGGACTGGCCTGGCGACAGAGTACAGTCCTGATGGGCATTTCACGCCAAGGGCGCCGGATCACCAGTCAGGTTCGCAAAACCGAGGTCGAGCCCGGCGACATCTTATTGCTGCTGTGCCCGCGCGACCGAGCACCCGATGTCACCGAGTGGCTCGGCTGCCTGCCCCTGGCCGAGCGCGGCTTGAATGTAACCGCGAATGAGAAAGCCTGGCTTGCCATCGGCCTATTTGCGGCTGCCGTGTTGGCGGCCAGTATCGGGCTGATCTATCTGCCGATCGCACTGGGGTTCGTGGTCGTAGCCTATGTTCTGACTAAGATCATGCCGATTGCGGATATCTACAACCACATCGAATGGCCGGTGGTTGTATTGCTGGGGTCAATGATCCCACTGGGCAGCGCGCTTGAAACCTCGGGCGGAACCGAGTTGATCGCCAACGCCTTGATTCAGCTGACCAACGGCCTGCCCGCCTGGGCAATCCTGACCGTACTGATGGTCGTGACGATGACCCTGTCCGATGTGTTGAACAACACAGCCACCGCCATTGTCGCCGCCCCGGTTGGCATTCAGATGGCGCGCACGCTTGAGGTGTCGCCCGATCCGTTTCTGATGACGGTGGCCGTTGCGGCGTCTGCCGCGTTTCTGACGCCCATTGGGCACAAGAACAATACGCTGGTGCTTGGTCCCGGAGGATACCGCTTTGGCGATTACTGGCGCATGGGGTTGCCGCTGGAAATCCTGATCATCGCGGTCTCGATCCCCGCGATCCTTGTGTTCTGGCCGCTTTGATGGCTAAAGGCTGCCTATGAAACGCTTTCTGATCCTGCAACTGCGCCCGGAAACCGATGCATCGGATGCCGAATATGCCTCGATACTGGACAAAACCGGGCTGCGCCCTGCGCAAACTCATCGCATCCGGCTGGATTGCGAAGACCTGCCCGAAGGGCTGGATGTCGTCGATTACGCTGGTGTCATCGTGGGTGGGGGTCCCGGCTGCGTCAGTGACGATCCGACCACCAAATCCGCGCTGGATGCAAAGATCGAAGGCGCGATCATGAGACTGATGCCCCAGATCACTGCGAAAGATCACCCGTTCATGGGCTGCTGCTATGGCTTGGGTATTCTCGCCGTACATTTGGGCGGAGATGTCAGCAAACGGCAATTTGGCGAACCGGTCGGACCGTCCGACTGCCGTCTGACAGAGGATGGCGCCCAAGACCCCTTGACCGCAGGCCTAAAGCCGAAATTCGAAGCGTTTGTGGGACATAAGGAAGCCGTACAGTTACTGCCGGATGGCTGCGTTCATCTGGTAGCGTCTGACCCCTGCCCGTTTCAGATGATCCGCTGGGGGCAGAATGTCTATGCCACCCAGTTCCACCCCGAAGCGGACGCCAAAGATTTTGAGCAGCGGATTAACATCTACAAGGACCACGGCTATTTTCCGCCGGAGGATGCGCAAAGCTTGATCGATATGTGCCATGCCGCAGACGTTACGGAGCCGGGTGAAATCCTGCGCCGGTTTGCTCAACGCTACGGGTGACCCAACGGCGTTGTTGCCTGATCTACGACCCCTCGCATAGGCTGGCCCGAATGACTTTGGGAGGAGTTGTTCTTGGACCTGCTTATCAACGTTGGCCTGCCCATTTCGCTGGCCATTATCATGTTGTCACTGGGGATCGGGCTAGAAGCCGCCGATTTCCGCCGGGTTTTGGCGCGGGGGTACCCCTTCGCCATTGGCGCCATCAGTCAAGTTGTGCTGATACCATTGGCTGCCTTCGCGACGGTCACTCTGTTCGGATTGCCCGCTGAAATCGCCGTGGGTGTCATGCTTTTAAGCTTTTGCCCCGGTGGGGTCACCAGCAACATCCTAGCAAAGTTTGCCAAAGGTGATGTGGCGCTGTCGGTCAGCCTGACAGCGGTGATCAGCCTGCTGTCCATCGTGACCGTCCCCATTCTCGCCGCATGGTCCATAGATCATTTCATGGGCGAGGCCGCACCCAAAGTTTCGATCAGCGCATTAGCCACCGCGCTGTTCCTGATCACGACCCTTCCAGTCGCCATTGGTGTCGCCATACGTCACTTTGCAAGGGGGTTCGCCATTCGGGTCGACGGCCCGCTTTCGACGCTCGCATCGATACTGTTCGTGCTGATCGTCGCGGCGGCACTGGCCGGAAACTGGCAGTTCTTCATCCAAAACCTCAGCTCGATTGGGGCAGCTCTGATCGCGTTGAACGTTGCGCTGTTGCTGATCGGTCTGGGGCTGGCGCGCATCGCCAATCTGACATGGAGTGAGGCGAAAACGATCTCGGTCGAGACTGGCATTCAGAATTCGGCGATGGGAATTACGCTGGCAGCTTTGATCACCGGCACCACGACCGGCTTCAGCCCACTTGCCGTTCCTGCCGCCGTTTATGGCATCACGATGTATGTGGTCGTAACCCCCTTCATCCTTTGGTTCCGCAGCCGCTGAAAGGACATCCGATGACCAATAACACCGCAGATGCGATCGTGATCGGAGGCGGCCTTGCGGGCCTCTCGGCGGCGGCCGAATTGGGCGACCGGGGCAAGCGGGTGATCGTGCTGGATCAGGAGCCCGAGCATTTTCTGGGTGGACAGGCGTTTTGGAGCCTCGGCGGCCTGTTCATGATCGGCACCCCCGAGCAGCGCCGCATGGGCATCCGCGACAGCCACGATCTGGCCCTGCGCGACTGGATGGGCAGCGCGCAGTTTGACCGCGATGAAGACAACTGGCCCCGCAAATGGGCTGAAGCCTATGTCGAGTTCGCCGCAGGTGAAATGCGTCCGTGGCTGCATGACATGGGGCTGCGCTGGTTTCCCGTCGTGGGCTGGGCCGAACGCGGCGGTTCTTATGCGGACGGACATGGCAACTCGGTCCCGCGCTTTCACATCACTTGGGGAACCGGCCCAGGTGTACTTGAGCATTTTATCCGCCGCGTCCGCGCGCATGTCGACGCCGGCTTGATCCAATTGAAGTTCCGTCACCAAGTCAGCCACATCATTATGCAAAATGGTTCTGCCAAAGGCGTGTCAGGGGAAGTCCTGGCCGATGACGGCATTCAAAGAGGTGGCAAGACCAACCGGGACGAAGTAGGCGAATTCGAAGTCTATGCCCCTTCGATTATTGTCACCTCTGGTGGGATCGGTGGGAATTTTGAGATGGTGAGACAGAACTGGCCCCGCGACCGGCTGGGTGAACCGCCCAAAGAGATGGTGGCAGGCGTTCCGTTTCATGTCGATGGCCGCATGATCCCGATCAGCGAGAAAGCTGGCGGACATGTCATCAACGGCGACAGAATGTGGCATTACACCGAAGGGGTGCGCAATTGGGATCCGATCTGGCCCGCGCACGGTATACGTATTCTACCCGGCCCAAGTTCGATGTGGTTCGATGCGCGCGGCAATCGCCTGCAACCCCCTTGCCTGCCGGGGTTCGATACGCTGGGAACGCTGAAAGAGATCCTGAAAACCGGATATGAATACAGCTGGTTCGTTCTGACCCAGAAGATCATCAAAAAGGAATTTGCACTATCGGGGTCCGAGCAGAACCCGGATTTCACTTCGGGCAGCTGGAAAGAGGTGATCCGTCAGCGCATCCTGTCTGGCACCAAGGCGACCGGCCCGGTCGAGGCGTTCAAGGAAAAGGGCGAGGATTTCGTCGTCGCCAACACGCTGACTGAATTGGTCAGCGGCATGAACCAATTAGGCGGAGGTCTGATAGACGAGACGCATTTGCGCACCCAGATCGAGGCACGGGATTCTCAGGTCGACAATCCGTTTTCCAAAGACGCCCAGATGATGGCCATCCTTGCCGCACGCAATTATCGGGGCGACAAGCTGATCCGGACGGCCAAACCGCACAAGTTCCTCGATCCATCAAACGGCCCGCTAATCGCGGTCAAGCTGCACGTACTGACCCGCAAGACACTGGGCGGGCTGCAGACCAATCTGGACAGTCAGATGATCGGCGCCAATGGACAAATCGTCCCCGGCTTGTTTGCAGCCGGAGAGGTCGCGGGCTTTGGCGGCGGCGGCTATCACGGGTACAACGCGCTAGAGGGCACGTTTCTGGGCGGTTGCATCTTCTCGGGTCGCAACGCAGGAAGGTCCCGCGCAGTGGCCTGATTACTGGGTGCGCACGAATTTCAGTATCGGCTCACCTGCAGCATCGAGCAAAACCATGCTGTCACCGGCAACGGCATAGCTCGTCACGTTTTGCAGGGCGGCAAAGAACTGATCCTCGACCTCGTCCAGTTCTGGCGGGCACGCCATTAAAGTCGCGGCCATATTGTCTGGAAACTCAAGGCTGTTGCCGGTGATCTCGGCTTGCCCGGAAAACCGGTTGCAACCGCCCGTGCCACCGAACGCACCACCTTGGGCGAAGGAAAGCTGGGGCGGCCGTTTTGTATCGAGCACGGTTCCACCGATACCGATGGCTGTCCACTCAGTCCCTTCCAGGGTCGCGGGGCTCTGAGCACCGGCCTGCACCAGCACAAGATCTGCCGAATTGCCTTCGCCGTTGGTCAGCACGGGATGGACCGTATCCGTCGTAAACAACAGCTCACCCCCGCGATAGATCGATCCGCGTACTGCATAGGTCATACCCTCGCGGATCAGCGCGTCATCAAAAGTCAGCTCAAATTCCGAGGGCACTCCGTTCAACGCATAGCGTTGCGCCGCCAGCGTGACCGCTGCCGCATCGGCCCGAGAGATATCCTGCAATTCGACAAATAGCGTCGCATCCGGTGGCAGGGCGATCCGTTCACGGTAGGTTGCCGTGCCAGTGACTGTTCCTGCCGAGCTTTGGCTGCCCAGCAAGGCCAATACGATTGCTCCGGCCACAATGGCCTGCCCGAGTTTTGGAAAAGGCATGATCCCATCCTTTCACATTCATCTTAGGCAAAAAGATTGTGACGATATCGACATTTACAAGGCCCGAAACACCAGGTCGGCGAATCCGTGCCAGTGTCAGAGCGGCCAGATGAACGGAATAAGAAGTGACGCCAGCAGACCCACAGTCAGGTTCAGCGGCACACCAACTTTCAGAAAATCGGTGAATCTGTACCCACCCGGGCCATACACCATCATGTTGGTCTGATAGCCAATCGGCGTCGCAAAGGATGCCGATGCCGCCACCATCACCGCGACCACCAGCGGGCGCGGATCAATTCCTACAGCCTGAGCCAGAGAGATCGCGATCGGAGTGACCACCACCGCCACGGCGTTGTTCGAAACCAATTCGGTTAGCACCGAGGTCAACAGATATACGGCCCATATGATCAAGAAAGGTGGCAACATGCCCAGCGCCGGTGCGACCGCTTCGACAATCAGTGTAACCGCGCCCGATTTATCGAGCGCAGCCCCAATTGCGAGCATGGAGAAGATCAGGGCCAGCAATCGGCCTTCGACAAATGAGAACGCCTCATCCGCGTCGATACATCGGGTCAGCAAAACCACAGCAACGGCGATGATCGACAACAGCAAAATCGGTGCCACGCCCAACCCCGCCATGGCGACGATCCCGACCAGCGCACCGATGGCTATGGGCGCATGGCTGCGGCGAAACGCTCGTGCCGAAGGTTGCGTAACATCGACCATATCCATATCGGCGGCCAGCTTCTGGATATCCGCAGGCGAGCCCTCTAACAGCAGCGTATCCCCGACGCGCACGGTCAAAGCATCCAACTGACGCCCGATATTCTGGTTCCTGCGATGAACCGCCAGGACGTAGACACCATATCGGCGACGTAACCGCATCGCACCAAGCGTTCGACCGACCATTCGGCAGCCCGGCGTGATCAGAACCTCAACCGTCTTGGTCTCAACGGCTGAGACCTGATCCACGCGCTTGAGTTCCTTGTTGCTTTGAAGACTCAGCAATTCGGTCATCTCGGTGCGCAAAACTACCCTGTCGCCCACTTTCAGCGTCACCCCCTTGAGGTTCCGCCGCAGCGAGTCATCGCCTCGGATGACGTCGATCAGGCGCACACCGGGGCGCTTGAACAGCTGAACGCCGGTCACTTCGCGGTCGATCAGATTGCTGTCGGGTGGGATAACCGCCTCAGTAAAGAACTTCATCTTGGACCGGTCGCTGAGCATCTCAGCCATGCTATCACGCTCGGGTAGCAGTCGTGGCGCAATGAAGCGCAGGTACACCATACCGTAGATCACCAGCGCGATGCCCAGCGGGGTAACCTCGAAGATTGAAAACGCCGTCATACCCTGTGCGCGGGCCACACCATCGACCAACAGGTTAGTCGAGGTGCCAATCAGCGTCAGCGTACCCCCAAGGATCGCCGCATAGCTGAGCGGGATCAACAATTTGGACGCCGAAACGTTCAGCGTGCGGGCGATCTGGATAAAGACCGGGATCATTACAACAACAACCGGTGTGTTCGACACCACCGCTGAAGCGACGACGACAAACGCCATCAATAACCCGATAGCAAACCGAGGGTTCACCTGCGCCTGCTTCTGCGCGAGCGAGGTGAAGGCATCAAGCGCTCCGGTGCGCACCAAGGCACCCATGATGATGAACATCGCGCCGATGGTCCACGGCGCGGGATTCGAAAGGACTGCAAGCGCACTTTGATAGGGCAGGATACCGGTTGCCAGCATCAGGGCCGCCCCGCCGATGGCGACAACTTCGGTCGGATAGACCTCGCGCAGAAACATGATGAACATGCCCGCTACGATCATCAGCGCCAGAATTGCGCTGCCCATCTCTGTCAGTTGAAGGAATTGCATTCTTGGTATTCTGTCCGAACCCTGATCTGGCATACGCGCCTAATAGGTAGTTTCACGTATTGCGTGCGGCGGGGCAAGTCTGACGTGCTTTTCAGGGTGTAGACTGCTGCAACCGCCCGCCAACACGAATCATCTGCACGGATTTTGCGCTTCCATCGCGGTCATCGGTTTCGACAAAAACTCCGCTCAAGGTCGCCTCACCGGTCGCAGGCGTAAACCGCGCCTTGGGCATCCCGGTTATGAACCGGCGCATCGGTTCCTGCTTGTCCATTCCGATGACCGAGTCATAGTCGCCGCACATCCCGGCATCGGTCAGGTATCCTGTACCGCCCGGCAATACCTGCGCATCCGCGGTAGGCACATGCGTATGCGTCCCAACCACAAGGCTTGCGCGTTTGTCGCAATAATGGCCCATCGCCATTTTCTCGGACGTTGCCTCGCAATGCATGTCGACGATGATCGCCTGCGCCTGGCCGCCGCGTGGGTGCGATTTCAGGATCGGTTCAATGGCCGAAAAGGGATCGTCAAAGGGGCGTTTCATGAAGACCTGCCCTAACACCTGCACCACCAGAACCTTGCGACCGCCCGGCGCGGTGAACAGTCGATGCCCCCGCCCCGGTGCCCCTTTGGCATAATTCAACGGACGCACGATGCGAGGTTCTTTCTCAATAAACTGCAGCATGTCTTTCTGGTCGAAAGCATGATCGCCCAAGGTGATACAATCGGCCCCCGCGTCCAAAAGCAGCTTGGCGTGGTCCCCGCTCAGCCCCATTCCGTTCGAGGAGTTCTCGCCGTTGACAACGACAAAATCCAGCCGCCATTCGTCACGCAGGCGTGGCAGATGCTGCTGGATGGCGGCGCGACCCGAGCGCCCCATGACGTCACCAAGAAACAAAATCCTCATGATTGCGGTCCTAGGGGCTGGAAGTGGCAATAACAAGGCAGAAGCAAACAATCACTCAGCCTGAAGCCTGCCAATGTAAAGGAAATCGCGATCGCGCATAGCGAGGGATAACTTAGAAAGTTAGCACCCGGCTTTCAGTAATCACCATATCGAGTGGTTGATCGGTCGGCTCCAGCGGCAGATGTTCGGCTTCCTGCGCATCAAAGGCAAATCCTATGGCAAGCGTCGGGCGCTTGGCGCGCAACCCTTCAAGCGTGCGATCATAGAAGCCGCCGCCATAGCCCAAGCGGCCACCCTTCGCATCAAACGCAACCAGTGGCACGATCAGGATTTCCGGGTCGAAATAGTCATCGATCTCGGGCACTTTCGCGCCGAAGGGTCCATCTTTCAGTATGCCCTCAGGCGTCCATCGAGAGAAGCGCAACGCCTGCCCTGCGGCCTGAATGACAGGCACGCCCACTGGACCATATGCAGAAGCCTCGGCCATTGCAGGCAGCGGGTCGATTTCGGTGCGGATCGGCATGTAGCCAGACATGGGAACACCGCGATGACCCGCCAGAACCTCGGACAAGCGCCCGGCCGCGCCCGGGATGCGCATATCAAACGCTACCTTGCGTCGCGCGAATGCCGCCTTGCGCGCTGCGGCCTTGATTTCGGTCAGATCGGTTGTCTCGTTCACAATAGCACCACGCTGGCAAGCCCCAGAAAGATGAAGAACCCCATGACATCCGTTGTCGTGGTCACAAAGGTTCCTGACGCCAGCGCCGGGTCAACACCCAGACGGTCCAGCACCACCGGTACTACCGTACCAGCAAAGCCCGCGATGATCATGTTCACGACCAGCGCAGATCCGATCACGACACCCAGCAGCGGGGAGTCGAACCACATCATCCCGACGGTTCCCAACACGATAGCGAAACACAGCCCGTTGAGCATTCCCACCAGCAGTTCTCGCCGGATTACGCGCCCTACGTTCGAGCCGGTCAGGTCGCGTGTTGCCAACGCCCGCACTGCAACGGTAAGTGATTGGGTCCCGGCATTGCCCCCCATCGAGGCGACGATCGGCATCAGGATCGCGAGCGCCACCAGTTGATCAATCGCGGCTTCAAACTGAGAAATCACCAGCGATCCGCAAATCGCCGTAACCAGATTGACACCAAGCCAAGGCAAGCGGCGCCTACTGGTTGCCGCTACACTATCGGACAGAGAGCTTTCGTCCGAGACGCCCGCAAGACGCAGCATATCCTCTTCGTATTCTTCGTCCAGGACCACCATCGCATCGTCGATGGTGATGACACCGACCAAACGACCGTCGCCATCCACGACGGGAGCCGAAATCAGGTGATACTGATTGAACGCATAGGCCACGTCCTCTTCATCCTGTTCGACGGGGATGGTGTGGAATTCATCTTCGGCAATGTCCTGCAGCGGCACCTCGCGCCGGGTTGCCATCAACTTGCCCAGCGTGACCTGAGCAACCGGTTTCAATCGCGGGTCAACAAGTATGACGTGATAGAACTGTTCCGGCAAATCGTCGGTGGCACGCATGAAATCGATGGCCTGCCCCACGGTCCAGTGATCGGGCGCCATGACCACCTCGCGCTGCATAAGGCGGCCAGCAGAGTTTTCTGGATAAGATAGGGCTTGCTCTGCCGCGACGCGTTCGGAGTCTTCAAGCGCGCCCAGGATGGTTTCTTGCTGCGGCTCTTCAAGGTCTTCCAGAAGGTCAACAACGTCATCACTTTCCATATCCCGAACGGCTTCGGCCAGAACGTCCGGTTTCAGGACATTGATTACTTCTTCCCGAACTGACTCGTCGAGCTCCGACAGGATATCGCCGTCGAACTCTTTGTCATACAGCCGGATCAGGCGCGCACGGTCGTAAGGATTGATCTGTTCCAGAAGGTCAGCGATATCGGCCGCGTGTAGCGGCTCCATCAGCTCAATCAGCTTGGCACGATCTTCGACATCAACCGCATAAAGGATGGCCGCAACGGTTCGCGGGTCCAGCGCATAGGCGTCTTCGTCACGGGGCTGATCGGGTCTGGCTTCGTCGTTGCCTGTCGTCATGCGCTGCCCCTCTTTCTTGTCGATTGCCCCTAGATAGAAGAAGCAGCTACCGGAAAACAATGACAATGGTCCAATTTACCCGCATCTTTCGCGCCCCTATGCTGGTTGACGGTCCAAAATAGGCGGAGAACAGAACAAATGGCGCAAAAGACGCTTCTGAAGGGACGTGTGCTTAGCTTCAACGGATCACCGTTCGAAGGTGAGCCCACCGATGCGACCAAAATTCACCAAGCCGTCCTGATCGAAGATGGCCGCATCGCGGCACTGGGCCAGGCGTCCGACCTGTCTGACGCGCATCCCGAAGCCAACATTAAGGATTATGGCGATCAGCTGATCATGGCGGGATTTGTGGATTCTCATGTCCACTATCCGCAGACGGCGATGATCGCGAGCTGGGGAAAGCGGCTGATCGATTGGCTGAACAGCTACACGTTCCCTGAAGAGATGAAGTTTGACGACCCCGCCTATGCCGCTGAAATTGCAAACAGATATCTAGACCTAACCGCAGCCCATGGCACCACAACCATGTGCAGCTTTTGCACCATTCATCCAGAGAGTGTTGATGCCTTCTTTACCGCCGCGCAGGCGCGTGGGCAGCGGGTTGTCGCGGGTAAAACCTGCATGGATCGCAATGCGCCTGAGGGGCTGCGAGATACTGCACAAACCGGATACGACCAGTCCAAAGCTCTGCTTGAAAAGTGGCATGGGGTTGATCGCATATCTTACGCCATCACTCCACGATTTTCGCCGACATCGACGCCAGAACAGCTGGAGGCGATGGGCGCGCTTTGGGCCGAGCATCCCGACTGCCTGATGCAAACCCATCTGAGCGAACAGACCGATGAGATCGAATGGGTCCGATCCCTGTTCCCCGACGCGCGCGACTATCTGGACACCTATGAGCAGTTTGGGCTGCTGGGTGGAAATGGCCTTTACGGGCACGTGATCCATCTGGAAGAGCGGGAGCGCGATCGTCTGCGCGAGGTAGATGCAGCTCTGATCCACTGCCCCACATCAAACACGTTTATCGGCTCTGGCCTGTTTGACATGAATGGTCTGATCCACTCAGGGCACCGCGTGGGCTTGGCCACCGACACCGGAGGCGGCTCAAGTTTTTCAATGCTGCGCACAATGGCTGCGGCCTATGAGATTGGTCAATTGCGAGGCCATCCCTTGCACCCCTCGCAATTGCTTTGGCTTGGAACGGTGGGATCGGCTCGTACCCTGCGGATGGATGACCGTATTGGCAACATCGCCGTGGGCATGGAGGCCGATCTGGCGGTGCTGAACCTCGCATCGACGCCTGCTATCGCCCAGCGCGAAGCTCATGCTGATGATCTTTGGGAAGCGGTGTTCCCGACCATTATGATGGGTGATGACCGTGCCGTAACCGATACCTGGATCGCCGGACGAGCTGTTTCTGGTCGATAGGAATGGGCCTATGGCCCATGCCTCCGGCGGAGGTATTTTTAGCCAGATGAAGAGCGGATCCGCTATTCTGCCAGCGCGCGTGCCAGAAGATTCTGGGTTTCTATGACCCTTGGCAGGTCGATCGTGGCGATCTGACTGTTACGAACAATCTGGCGTCCCTCGACAAAGAGGTGTTTGACACGCGTCGGTCCGGCCAGAAGGAGCGCAGCGGGGTCCCAACTGCCTGCACTTTCAATTGCCTGCACGTCCCAAATGGCAATATCAGCTCGTTTACCGGGTATAAGCCGGCCGCAATCGGGCCGATTCAACACATCCGCCCCGCCTCGGGTGGCGATCTCAAGCGCCTCACGGGCCGACATGGCGTCAGCGCCGTTTGCGACTCGTTGCAGCAGCATAGACTGGCGCGCCTCGGCCATCAGATTGCCGCTGTCGTTGCTGGCTGATCCATCCACGCCCAACCCGACTGGCACGCCTTGATCACGCATTTTTCGGACTGGCGCGATACCTGAACCAAGACGACAATTGGAACATGGACAGTGCGCAACGCCGGTTCGGCTACGTGCAAACAGGTCAATCTCGGCGCCATCCAGCTTGACACAATGAGCGTGCCAGACATCCGAACCGGTCCAGCCTAATTCTTCGGCGTATTGGCCGGGTCTACATCCGAACTGATCTTGAGAATAGGCAATATCCTCATCGTTCTCCGCCAGATGGGTGTGCAGCATCACACCTTTGTCGCGCGCCAACAGCGCGGCATCACGCATCAAGTCTCGGCTAACCGAGAACGGCGAACATGGCGCCAAACCAACGCGACACATCGAACCCTCAGATGGGTCGTGATAGGCGTCTACGACACGGATCATATCCTCCAGAATAGCCTGCTCGGATTCGACCAAAGCATCAGGAGGCAGTCCACCATCACTTTCGCCAATGCTCATAGCCCCACGCGTGGGATGAAAACGCAGCCCCAGCTCTGACGCTGCATGGATCGTGTGTTCAAGCCGCGCGCCATTGGGATATAGGTAAAGGTGGTCAGAGCTAAGCGAGCAGCCGGACAGTGCCATCTCGGCCAATCCGATCTGGGCAGATATAAACATCTCGTCAGGACCAAAGCGGGACCAGATGGGATAGAGCGTTCGCAACCAACCAAACAGCAAAGCGTCCTGCCCGCCGGGAACCGCGCGGGTGAGCGTTTGGTAGAGATGGTGATGGGTGTTCACCAGACCGGGGGTCACAACACACCCAGTGGCATCATGTATTTCGCCATCGCTCGTAAGGCGGTGGCCAATCTGGGCTATCTTACCATCCCGAACCAGCAGATCAGCGCCTGCAAGCTCTTGCCGATCATCATCCATCGTCAGGATCATATCGGCGTTACGGATCAGAAAATCTGTCATTTTCGCACTCCCGCATACTGCCCGTCTCATGCATGGAGTGATGGGCTGGTGGAAAACGGGCGTAAGAACCAGCCGTGATCAGTTTAAAGTCGCAAAGAAGGGTCGGCAACCCGTTTAGTATTGCTTCAGAATTTCTAGCGCTGCCGCATGAATCTCAGTATTGGCTGCAGCGAGCGCACGCCCACCATTGTGAGCCGGATTACCCTGCCAATCCGTCACAATACCACCCGCGGCCTCGATCACCGCGATTGGGGCCTGGATATCGTAGGAATTCAATCCAGCCTCGACCACAAGATCAGTTTGACCTGCAGCGAGCAACGCGTAGGCATAACAATCCATCCCATAGCGTGTCAGCTTCGTTTTCTGAGAAACCGCCTTGAAGGCGGCGGCCTCGACCGCGCTGCCAACCTCCGGGAAGGTGGTGAAGATGATCGCCTGGTCCAGAGATCGAGTGTCACGCGTCCCAAGTTCGGTGCGTCCCAAAGGGCCTTTGACAAAGGCGTGCTCTTTATCTCCGATAAAACGCTCGCCGATATAGGGCTGATCGATCACACCAAGCTTCGGTCCAGTCTCATCGCTTAGGGCGATCAGAACACCCCATGTGGGCGTACCACTTATGAAACCGCGCGTGCCATCAATTGGGTCCAGCACCCAAACTCGTCCGGTAGTTCCCTCGGAATGACCGAACTCTTCCCCCAGGATACCGTCCTCAGGCCGGTGATCAGCCAGCACCCTACGCATTGCTTTTTCTGCTTCGCGATCAGCGGCTGTCACCGGATCAAAACCGGCATCGAGTTTGTTGTCTGTCTTCAGGTTAGATTGGCGGAAAAACGGAAGAATGGCCGCCCGCGCAGCGTCGGCCATTTCTTCGGCAATCTCTAGATCGCTTCGTAGGGTGTTTTGCATTGCTTACCCGTGCGCCCCACACCCCGCGAAGTCAAGCGCTTGTATCAGGCGACGTCGCTCAGCACGCGTGCCAGTTCAAACAGGCGGCGACGCTGGTTTTCCGGGATCGCATAATACGAGCGAACAAGATCAAGCGCTTCTTTGTCACCCATCAAATCCGCAGGAACCGATTTCTTGTCTGCATCCGACTTCTGAGCCTCTTCAAGACCCTCGAAGAAAAAGCTGACGGGAACATCCAACGCTTCGGCAATGTCCCACAAACGCGATGCGCTTATCCGGTTGGCCCCTGTTTCGTATTTTTGGATTTGTTGAAACTTGATACCAACTTGCTGCGCCAACTGCTGCTGAGTCATGCCAATCAGCCAGCGGCGATGCCGGACGCGTTTGCCCACATGGACATCGACGTGATGGGTCATTGGTAGTCTCCTTTACACAAACACCTGTCCGGGAAACCGCGACAGCAGCCATCGCCGCTTAGTTAGCGGGTCGCTGCTTAAGAACTCCCTAATTCGGATCGTGCCCCCCGAACAGCACCATAGTACAATATTGCCGCAATCCGCTATTTTTTCAAGCTGGTTGAATCAGAGAATTCGAACAGTGGTTTGTGGTTGTACGGCCGACATAGAGATTAATAGTTTCTAAATGGGAAACAGTTGATCCACCCCGTTCAGTTTAACGCTGTGAAGATTGCGAATGGAATTGACAAATGGCTAAGCCAGGCAGCCTATGGCGGCAAAAAGAGCGGAGACCAGTTATGCAGGCATTTCGTATCGAGACAAAAGGGGCACCCGCGCAGCTGTGCGAAACACAAGAGGCACCCTTGGAACATAACCAGGTCCGTATCGCAATCCGCGCCTGCGGCCTGAACTTTGCAGACCTTCTGATGCAGAAAGGCACGTATCAAGATACCCCCGAAGCGCCGTATACACTGGGCATGGAGATCGCGGGGATTGTCACCGAAATTGGAAACAATGTCGCGCATTACAAACTGGGTGATCGCGTTGCGGTTTATTCCGGCCAGGGTGGGTTGGCCGAATCAGGCGTTTTTGATGCAGACCGGGCTATTCCCCTTCCAGATTCCACAAGTTTCGAAGACGCCGCCGCGATCCAGATCGCCTATGGCACAAGCCACATTGCTCTGGCACACCGGGCGCGCTTGCAACCGGGTGAGACACTGCTGGTCACCGGGGCCGCCGGTGGCGTCGGGTTAACCGCGGTTGAAATCGGCAAGTTGATGGGTGCGACGGTGATCGCCCAGGCGCGCGGTCAGGACAAATTGGCCGTGGCGCAAAACGCTGGTGCAGATCATCTGATTGACGCCAGCGAAGACCTGCGCGACCGCGTTCTCGCTCTGGGTGGTGCTGACGTGGTCTACGATGCGATTGGTGGAGATGTCTTCAAGGCCGCCTTCCGCGCGACCAACCCGGAAGGCCGCTTGTTACCGATCGGATTTGCGGGAGGTGAGGTGCCCCAGATCCCGGCCAACCATCTATTGGTCAAGAACCTGACCGTGATCGGCGTATATATCGGCGGCTATCTGAATTTCAGACCCGAGATCGTGCGCGACAGCTTCAGCACCTTGTTCCGCTGGCACTCAGAGGGCCGGATAAAGCCTCATATCAGCCACGTCCTGCCCTTGCAGGACGCAGCAAAAGGTTTGGAACTGCTGCGCGATCGCAAATCCACCGGCAAAGTGGTGATCCGCGTCAACTCGCCACTTTAAGCGGCTGCGCCGTTGGATGATTGAAATTTTGGCGCAGTAGGTTCGCAAGCTCTGATACGTATTCCTCACGTACCCGCTCGGCACCATAAAGGTTTATGAACTGCACGGGCAAATCCGGCAGCACCCCGGCATGGTCAATCAGTTCCTGATGGCTGGGCTGGGTGCCTTCCAGCAAAACTCCCACAGCCAGATCAGCGCTGACGGTGGCTTCAACGGTGCGGTCGGAATCGCTGTCGATACTCATATCCCATTCGATTCCCGCATCATCCAGCGCCGCTGTCGCGACCGGGCGGAAAATGCAATTCCGGCAAAACCCCAGCCGCAAAGGCTTTTGGCGCCAGGCAGATCCGTTCAGCGCACCAACCCAACGCAAAGGCATATGGTGCAGGGTTTCGGCGCCCTCGCCCGCGCCCGATTCCGTAGTCACAATCAGATCGAAGCTTCCGCGTGCGAACTCTTCTTTCAAGTGCCGCGTGTTGGAAGTGACCAAGTTCACGCTGACCCGAGGAAAGCTGGCATTGAAACGCTTCAACACGCGCGGAATGAACGGATGAACGACGTCATGCGGTACGCCTAGCACGACCTCGCCCTCAAACGCCTGATCCGTCAGCCGCCCGATCACCTCATCATTCAACGCAATCATCCGCCGCGCATAAGCCAGCAACTGCTCTCCGGACGCCGTTAGCGCGATGGTTCGGCCGGATCGATCCAGTAATTCCAGGCCCAAAAGCTCTTCCAGCCGTTTTAGCTGCATAGAGACCGCAGATTGCGTGAGGTGAAGAAATCCAGCGGCACGCGTCACGCCACCATGATCAGCAACAGCTACGAAAGACCGCAATGTAGTGATGTCCAAATTTCGCATGTTCAAGATTCCTTATGAGACTCGTCATAAACATTCATTTCCAAAATATGTCAGACTGCTCCATATAGATCAAGGAAATTGATTGAAGCGCTAAGTTTCATCAAACAATCAGGAAAGGGCAATGATTATGACCCATATAGCCATCTCAACCCCTCGTCGCATCAAGCGTAAGGCGATTGGTGCTCGGATACTTGACCTGTTTAACCTCGCTCGTCAGCGTCGCGAACTCGCCCAGCTTGATGATGATGCACTGAATGACATCGGCGTTTCACGCAAAGACGCGCGTAACGAAGCAGAGCGCCCGTTCTGGGACGCGCCCGACAGCTGGCACAAACATCTGTATTAATTCGAAAATACCGGCGGCTTGAGGGATTTGGCGACCAAGCCGCCGGTTTTTTGGCGACAGTTGCAAAAATTGCCGACAGTTTTGCTGAGTTTCAGGCTTAAAACCCTTGAAACGAGGGCCACACTCTCCGATATTTACCGGGAAACCGGCTCGCATCCGTGGGCTGCGAACAGAATATTGAAGGGAGACCCCTATATGGCACAATTCGACACGATCCGGACGGCGTCCGGCGCGCGCGCTGCCGAGATAGACGAGGGCCTGCGCGCCCATATGAACAAAGTCTACGGCACGATGTCCGTAGGCATGCTGATCACATTTGCCGTGGCATGGGCCGTGGGCTCGAGCCCGCAACTGCTGTCGATCTTCCGTGATCCGGTCACGCTGAGCCCCAATATCCTGGGCTGGATCGTGATGTTTGCACCTTTGGCGATGGTGTTTGGCTTTGGCGCTGCGATCAACCGGCTGTCTGCATCTGGCGCACAGCTGTTTTTCTATGCATTTGCAGCAGTCATGGGCCTGTCGCTGAGCTGGATCTTCGTAGCCTTTACAGGCATTTCGATCGCGCAAGTGTTCCTGGTGACTTCGATCGCGTTTGCAGGTCTTTCGCTGTACGGTTATGTAACCAAGAAAGACCTTTCGGGCATGGGTACTTTCCTGATGATGGGCGTTATCGGCCTGATCGTCGCGATGGTTATCAACATCTTCCTGCAGTCGCCTGCGATCATGTTCGCAGTGTCGATCCTGGGTGTGCTGATCTTTGCCGGCCTGACCGCCTATGACACGCAGAAGATCAAAACCACCTATCTGCAGATGGCTCATGCTGGCGATCAGGAATGGCTTGGCAAAGCGGCAATCATGGGTGCATTGAACCTGTATCTGGACTTCATCAACATGTTCATGTTCCTGCTGCAACTACTGGGCAACAGAGAATAAAACTGCTTCCAACAGAATACAGAAAGCCCCGCTTGGCACTCCGCTAAGCGGGGCTTTTTTTATGTTGCTCTTCAAAAGCCCATACCAAGCCTTGGTGACTTCGCATGATGTTCCGACTAGTTTATTTTGCCTCCACAAATTTTACACGCCCTCATAGCCGGATAGTCGCCCGTATTTACGCATAGTCCTCATGCTCAATTCACCGATTCCCATCAAAGCTCCGCGAACAATGATCAGCCTGCAGTTACTGTAGCAGTCGGCAGTCAACCATGTTGGCGCAACCCTAATCTTGCACCACTCTGAAAGCCGCGTTTGCAAGTTTGCATATGCGTTCATCAGTGCCTTTCGCCATTGGAACGTTCGTGTACTTGGTCGATCCAATCAAAGAATTTCATAATTTTGATTGCCGAAACCGGTTTCGGAGAAAACAAATAGAAGAATGATGACGAATCCAAGTCTCCAGCAACCGCAGTCTCGCCCCCGGAGTCATTCTGGCCCCGGCAGGGTAAAACTGGATCAATTGGCCGATCATCTTGGGCTTTCTAAGAGCACGGTGTCCCGCGCCCTGAATGGATATACCGACATCTCGGAATCCACGAGAAAGCGCGTTGAAACCACGGCGCGAAAGATGGGCTATCGCCCACTCAGCCATGCGCAGGCGATACGAACCGGGCGGGTGCGCGCCATCGCCATGGTCATCAACAGCGAAGAACCAGACCGGCATAATCCATTTCTTCAGGACTTTCTGGCCGGAGCATGCGAAGCGGCGAGCGCATCCGACTGGACGATGACGATTTCTACGGCGAAGTCCGAAAAAGATATGCTTGATGTATTGGGGCGGCTTGTCGAAGAGCGCAAAGCCGATGGATTCATTCTGCCCCGGACCGAGGTCGACGATGCGAGGGTGAAATACCTGCAAGAGTTGAAGGTTCCCTTCATCATGTATGGCCGCACGGGGTATGGGCAGGCGGACTGGCAGGATGAGACATCCTGGTTCGACATTTCGGGTGAATCTGCAACCCGTGATGCGGTTGGTCGGCTCGTCGATTTTGGCCATACGCGTATCGGATATGTCGGTAGCGATCCGAAATTCAACTACAGCCATCTGCGCCGTGACGGTTATCTCGAAGGTCTCAAGATCGCGGGCTTGCTTGCCGATCCCGAGTTGATCCGGGAAGGTGCTCGTACGCGCGAGGAGGGTGCGGTTGAGGCACGCGCGCTTTTGACGCTGAATCACCCACCTACTGCAATAGTATTTGCAACGGATCTGGCTGCGCTGGGGTGTTACTCGGTCTGTACAGAACTGGGCCTCGAGGTCGGGCAAGATATATCAATTCTGGGATATGACGGCATCCCTGAATGCCAATATGTCAGCCCTGGTCTAACCACGTTCAGCGTCGATTCTAAGCGGGCAGGAGAACGCCTTGCGACGATGCTGATCAGTCAGACTCGCGGTGAAGCGCCCGCAGATCTGCGTGAGATTGGTGAGGCCGTTCTGATCGAACGCAGTTCCGACGGGCCACCAAGCGTTACAGCCGAGGAACTGGCCCGAAAAATTCAACTTTCAAAAGATCATAACCGGGGAGGAAACCGACTATGAAACTTGCACCTTTAGCATCGCGAATGATGCTTGGAACATCGCTTGCGCTAGTATTGGCGGCGACGTCAGCTCAGGCGGATACGATCCGCTTCTGGACCACCGAAGAACAGCCCGAGCGGCTGGCCAAGCAACAGGAAATGGCTGACCAGTTCAAGGCTGAAACCGGCACCACGGTCGAGGTTATCCCGGTCACCGAAAGTGATCTGGGTACACGCGCCACAGCAGCATTTGCCGCCGGAGACCTGCCAGATGTGGTCTATCATCCGCTGCAATATGCCCTGCCATGGGCTGAAGCGGGCATTCTGGACACCGAAGCCGCCACCGAAGTGATCGAAGAACTGGGCGCCGACACCTTCGCCCCCGGCGCGCTTGGTATGGCGGCGTTCAATGACGAAACCGCGTCGGTACCGGTCGATGGATGGACCCAAATGGTTGTCTACCGCAAAGACCTGTTTGATGAAGCGGGCCTTGAGGCCCCGAACTCATTCGCCAACGTCGTCGCTGCGCTGGAGCAGTTGCACAACCCGCCCGAGATGTACGGTTTCGTTGCTGCAACCAAAGTTGATGAAAACTTCATGAGTCAGGTTTTGGAGCATGTGTTCCTCGCCAATGGCGTGACCCCTGTTGGCGCGGACGGCTTCCAGCCGCTGGATGAAGCCAAGACCATAGAGGTATTGGATTTCTACAAGGCGATCTCGAAAGCCTCGCCCCCGGGTGAGCTATTCTGGAAACAATCGCGCGAGCTGTATTTTGATGGCAAAGCAGCGATGATCATCTGGTCGCCCTTCATCCTTGACGAACTGGCCGGTCTGCGCGACAGCGCCCCGCCGACGATCAACGATGATCCGACCTCGCGCGATCTGGCCTCGAAGACTGGTATCGTCACTAACTTCTCGGGCCCATCGAACCCGGATGGCGCGGCTTGGGGTGACGTTCGTTACTTTGGCATCACCAACGACGCCGACACCGACGCGGCGATGGAGTTCGTGAAATTCGCCATGGACGACGGCTATACTCAAACACTGGCCATCGCACCCGAGGGCAAGTTCCCGGTCCGTCGCGGTAATGCTGACAACCCGACCGCGTTCTCGGAAGCATGGGCAGAACTGCCTGTAGGCGTGGACCGCAAAGCCCCGTTGGGCGAGCTGTATGATCAGGCGATGATCGATGAGATCGTCGGCGGTCTGGACGTGGCGCAGCGCTGGGGCGTTGCTGAAGGCCAGCTGGCTTTGGCGTCCAAAATGATCAACAGCCAGGCAATTAACCGGGTCGTGCGCCAATATATCGACGATGAAATCGATGCCGCCGCTGCAGTGGCCGCAATGAACGACGAGCTCGCGAAGGTTCAGTAACCTTGTGACACATGCAGCGGCGATTGCGCCGCTGCACCCAACCCTTCGAGGTATCCCATGTCTTCGGCCACCCCACCGACCGGAACCGGGGCGCTAGCCAAACGCGAGGCGCGTCTGGCCTGGACGCTGCTGGCTCCGACAGTGATCAGTGTATCGCTTGTGGTGATCCTGCCCTTGCTGGCGATCTTTTGGATCAGCTTCAAGCCCTTCACCCTGTCTGACCTTCGTCCGCCTGCACCTGTGGTGCGTGAAAGCCTGCGCGGATCGGGAGACGATCTGCGGATTGAATACCGCGTCCGCAACTCAAGTCAGGACATCGCCGTTGTCGGAGTCACCCTGACAGATGTTCTACCGGACGGCGTGACGGCGCGCGAAGTTGCAAGTCCCTGTGTTCTGGACGGGCAAAACCTGTTCTGCGATTTCGGCACACTGGAAGGCGGTCAACGCGAACGCATCCGTATTCCGGTCACATTGGACGGAGATCCGGACGCTTTCGAAGAGCTGCTCGAAGGATCAGAGCCCGGCGTGACCGGGAGCGGACCCAGCGTCCTGACCAACCTTGAATTCAGTCTGGAAAACTACGCCCGTGTCTTTGATGGAGACGAGTTCTGGGGCGTGCTGTGGGTCACGTTGTTCTACACCGTGGTCGGCACCATTGGAGCTTTGGTGATGGGCCTGTTTGCAGCCTTGTTGCTGAACAAAAGCTTCAAGGGACAAGGGTTCATACGCGGCCTCTATCTGTTCCCCTATGTGGCGCCAGTCATCGCTGTGGCCTTCACATGGGTCACCTTGTTCGACCCGTTCTCAGGTTCTGCCAACGCATTGTTGGTGCAGATGGGACTAAGCAGTGAACCGATCAACTTCTTCGGGGAACGCCCTTTGGCGCTGATCATGGTGACAGTGTTCGAGATCTGGCGCTATTTCCCGCTGTCGTTCCTGTTCATTCTGGCGCGGATGCAATCAATCGACTCCAGCATGTATGAAGCAGCAGATATGGATGGAGCCTCACCATTCCAGAAATTCTGGCTACTGAGCATCCCGCAACTGCTGGGCATCCTGTCGGTACTGTTCCTGCTGCGTTTCATTTGGACGTTCAACAAGTTCGACGACATCTTCCTGCTGACCGGCGGCAATGCCGGCACCCGTACTCTGACCGTAAATGTCTATGAACAGGCCTTTGCGGTTTCGAACATCGGCGCAGGCGCAGCGGTGGCCGTTGTGATCCTGATGTGCCTGATTGCCTTCAGCTTCGTCTTCTTCCGCTTCATCAGCCGTGAGGAGGGTTTGTGATGCGCAAAGGGTATATAACCGCCCCGATTCTAGGCGCGCTCTGGCTGGTGGTGATCGCCACTACTGTCGCCATCACCATGTCATTCTCGACCGGGGCTGCGTTCCGGCCACAGGTCTTGCTCTGCTTGATATGGGGGGCTGTTGCCGGTCTGGTGTATGTCCGCTTCCCGGCGCAACGCGCACCGGCCCGACTGGGTGTTTCCGCCTTGTTAGGCCTGTCTTGCCTGACCGGAGTCGGGCCTGTCCTGATCGGCTCTGACACATCCCTGCAGGCAATACTGGTCACCGTCGTGGCGATGGCAGTCGTGATGCACCTATCCGTTGCCGCAATCCTGAAAGAGACTCCGTTCGGCGAGCTCACCCGTCATGAGTACGAAGAGGCCGTGATCCGGTTCTGTACGGGCTTTGGCTACATCTTCTTTACCGCGATCGTGATCATCCCGTTCTATGTGATGGTGATGACCAGCCTGAAGTCGCAACAGGCCCTGTTGCAGAACCCGCTGGATTTCTCGGTAGATCTATCACAAGGCACCGCGCTGTTTCGCAGCTATACCGAGCTGTTTCGCGATTTCAACTTCGGCACCTATCTTTGGACCTCGCTCTACGTCTCGGTCCTGACGGTCTTTATCACCCTGCTGTTCAGCGTCCCCGGAGCCTATGCCGTCGCGCGGTTCCGTTTCTCGGGGCAAAAGGCGTTCTCGCGCTCGATTCTGCTGATCTACATGGTGCCGATGATCGTTCTGGCGCTGCCGATCTATATCGCGTTCTCGCTGACTGGCTTGCGCAACTCGATCCTTGGCATCGTGATGATCTACCCGGTCACGACAATCCCTGTCGCGCTGTACATGCTGCAAGGTTATTTCCGTGGTTTGCCGACGGAAGTGGAAGAGGCCGGTCTCATGGATGGGCTTTCGCGGCTGGCAGTGATTTGGAAGATTACGCTGCCGCTTAGCCTGCCTGCGCTGGCGTCGGTCTCGCTCTACGTCTTCATGATCGCTTGGAACGAGTTCCTGCTGGCCTTCATGCTGCTGGACGACCCTTCGAAATTTACCCTGACCCGAGGCGTCACGATGCTGAACTCCTCGGAAATTCCCCGACAGCATCTGATGGCCGGTGCGGTGATCGCCACCGTTCCGATCATGGCGCTGTTCCTGGGACTTGAACGTTTCATGACTAAGGGCCTGACTGCGGGGTCCGTCAAAGGATGACTGAGATGAACCAACATACAAACCCCGACCGCGAGGCGCGCAACATTCTGGTTGCCAATGATCGCGGCGGCTACACCATCCCGACCGAAGGGCTTTACCCCTATCAATGGAATTGGGACAGCGCGATTGCGGCGCTTGGTTTTGCCGAGTTCGACATTGATCGAGCCTGGGTGGAACTTGAAACACTGTTCTCGGGCCAGTGGGATGATGGAATGGTGCCGCATATCCTGTTCCACAAACAGGATGACGGATATTACCCCGGCCCGGATGTCTGGGGTGGCCACGGGCCGATCCCGTCCTCTGGCATCATTCAGCCCCCGGTGGCTGCAACTGTGGCGCGGAAGATCTGGGAAAAAGATAGCGATGCAGGCGCGGACCGCGTTCGCGCGCTCTTCCCATCTCTGCTGGCGTGGCATCGCTGGATCATGAAATGGCGACTCGACGAACACGGCGCGGTCTGCACCACGCATCCGTGGGAAGCTGGTCGCGACAATGCACCGGACTGGGACAAAGCAATGGAGGGCGTAGATCCCACAGGTGTCGGAGACTACCAGCGTCGTGACACAAGCCACGTCAACAGTGCAGACCGACCGACCAAATACGACTATGACCGCTATATCAAATTGGTTCAGATCGGCTGTCAGGCCGACTGGGATCAACAGAAGTTGCTGAGCCTGAATCCCTTCCGAGTCGCAGATCCGACGATGACATTTATCACTCTGCGCGCCGCACGCGATCTGCAGGAGATCAGCGAAAGGCTTGGAATTGCTGCGGATGAACTAAGTAGCGACATTCAAAGGCTCGAAGCGGGCGCGCGATCTTTGTGGAACGAAACGCTGAGCTCGTTCGACTCGCGTGATGCGCTGACTGGTGATTGGGCCGGAAGCATCTCTAACGCGTCGTATCTTTGCTGGTTTGGGGGACTTGACTCACAGCACATGCTGGAGCGCCTGCGGGCGACGCTTGCAAAAGTACCCTTTCCAGTTCCCAGCTATGACCCCGCGATGCCCAACTTCGACCAACGCAGGTACTGGAGGGGTCCCACTTGGGGTTTCATGAATATGCTGATCGGGTTTGGATTAGCGGATATGGGGCACCTCGAAGAAGCCGAGGCACTGCGCCAGAAAACGTCGCAGCTGATCGCAACAAACGGCTTCGCTGAATACTACGATCCTCTGACCGGCAGCCCTGCCGGAGGGAATTCATTCACCTGGACAGCCGCGGTTTGGCTGCATTGGGCAGGGAGGAACTAATGGGCAGCATCGAACTAAAATCCGTCGAAAAGTGGTTTGGCTCGGCCCAGGTCATCAAAGGCGTTGACCTAATGATTGATGAAGGTGAATTCATCGTCTTCGTCGGTCCATCGGGCTGTGGAAAATCCACCCTGCTTCGCATGATCGGTGGGCTTGAAGATATCTCGCGCGGATCGCTACTAATCAACGGCAATGATGTCACGGATCACCCACCCTCCAAGCGGGGTCTGACGATGGTGTTCCAGTCCTATGCGCTTTATCCCCACCTGACGGTCGCCGAAAATATGGGGTTCTCACTTAAGGTCGCGGGTGTTCCGAAGGCCGAGATAGCAGAGCAGGTCAATAAAGCCGCCGAGGTTCTCAAGCTGGGACCTTTTCTGGAACGTCGCCCCAAGGACCTGTCCGGTGGACAGCGGCAGCGCGTTGCAATTGGTCGTTCTATCGTGCGCGACCCGACGGCGTTTCTGTTCGATGAACCGCTCTCGAATCTTGATGCAGCGCTTCGTGTCGAAATGCGTTACGAAATCGCGAAACTTCATCAGAACCTAAAGCGCACAATGATCTACGTGACGCACGATCAGGTTGAAGCGATGACATTGGCCGACCGCATCGTCGTGCTTGAGTACGGCAAGATCGCGCAAGTCGGCACACCCCGCGAACTTTACGAACGCCCTGCCAATCTGTTTGTCGCACAGTTCATTGGCAGCCCCAAAATGAACATATTGCCGTGCACGACTCAGAACGATGGCTACACTCTGGAACATGGCAGAGGCGGTGACTTCGCGCGCTCGGGTGTAGCAAGCAAACTCGGCATTCGCCCCGAACACATCGATGTTGTGTCATCGGGCGATGGGCAATGTGATGGCATCATCGAGGTGATTGAGTATCTGGGGGCAGATACCTTCCTGATCGTGGATTGCGGCGCCGAAGAGAAGGTTACCGTGCGCCTGAATGGGGACACCGCTCTAAAGCCTGGGGCAAAGATCGGCCTGCATTTTCCCACCGACAAACTTCATTTCTTTGACGAGAATGGGCAGGCATTGGTAGAGCAATGAACGTTGCTTCCTATCAGTTGAGGTTAAACAGTTCTGCTGATCGGGTCTGAGTTTCACCACTGATTATTCTTTGGCGGTGGGGTGAAATAGAGAACACGCACAGCGCTTGCTTGGATGCCAACGGATGGCGGGGGCCTCTGAACTCGCGTGATCATCGCCCGGTGTGTCACATGGATTGAATGACCGGTGCTGGGTTTGAGCCCTTGTTCAGTGCCTCGTAAGACTTGCAGAAACACTGAAACTAGAAAGCCCCCGCCAATGGCGGGGGCTTTTACTTAGATTGTGTAAGCTAAATTAACGGCAGTTCAGTGGCACTGCAAAACCCGAACTGCGCTCGGACGAACCTTTGCGGTATACATCACCCGCGGGCAAACATCCGGTAAAGCGTTCCGTTTGAGCGCCAAAGGCCGAGCCCACCGATGTATCAACTTTGGTGGAGTTGTTTTCCGTACGCAGGACGCCGAACAACTGACCGTTTACACTGACATTGCTCAGGTACAGATTGGTATCACTGCCAGTGAGCTGAACTGAATTCGCATCTGAGCGACCGCCATTATCGATTGCGACACCCGCGATCTTTTCAAGCTCGGCTTTGTCCGATGTAACCTGGACCGTTGGCAGCTTGGCCAGTTCCGCCGGGATGTTGGTTTCTGGCGGCAAAAAGGCTACGGCGCCTTTTACATCCGACACTGTGCGCGGTTCACCATCAATCCCGGTGAAACCAACACCTTCGCGGTTAAAGGGGTCTTCGCAGGCTGACAATGTCAGAACAGCAAGAGCGGGCAACAAGATTTTTTTCATGGCGGTCAACATTTTGGAAAGGGTTGCTGAAGCGTAGCGGCAGGGGATTAGAAAAAGCAAGCCGCTGAGATTCAGAACACCCAAACCTCTGATGCGCCCCTGCAACGCCCCTGCTTGGTTTAGGCCGACCAAGAGATACCCCAAAACAATACAAAAAAGGACCCTGCATGGCAGAGTCCTTCTTCAAAAAGTATGTCAGAGGGCAGATTACTTGATCTTGCCTTCTTTGTACTCGACATGCTTCCGAGCGACCGGATCGTATTTACGAATGGTCATTTTCTCGGTCATGGTGCGCGCGTTCTTCTTGGTCACGTAGAAGTGGCCCGTGCCCGCGGTCGAGTTCAGACGGATCTTGATTGTCGTCGGCTTCGCCATGGTTATCTCCTGCGTCCGAAAAGGCAGGGGCCTTTCGGTTGAATCCTTATGAGCGTGCGCTTTTAACCGCTCATGCGCCCAAGTCAACCGGATTCGCCGCGTTAGGGGAACAATTCCTGACACGGCTTCAAGAGCAGTCGATTTGGAGCGCTCACGATTCTGTGATAGTGTCGCCGGAACCTTCGAAGCCCGTTTTACGGACTTAGGTAATACCGTGCCGGATGTAAATTCCGGCAGACAACACCGCTCACAACTATAGCAACGCCCGGCTGTCTACTTGGCCGGGTCTTTTCCGGTTTGCGCGCAATCCTGCACGCGACACGGCCAGGGAGTCGGCCGCTTTTAGCGCTCCGAATAAACTGCAACCAAGGGAGAGAAATATGCCTGTTTTCATTACCTATGCTTCTTATTCGCAAGATGGGGTCAAAGGAATGTTGGCAAAACCGGAAGATCGCACCGGTCCCGTCAAGGCCTTGCTTGAGAAAGCAGGCGGCAGACTGATCTCATTTTATATAACCACCGGAGGCAATGATGTCGTCGTTATCAGCGAACTGCCTGAAGGCAGTGATGCTGTGGCAATTGGCATGGCCGTCGCGGGCACGGGTGCGGTTTCGAGGATCGAGACCGTTCGCGCATGGTCGGCGCAGGAATTTGTTGCCGTCGCCGAAAAAGCTGCAGCACTTGGCGGCACCTACACACCTCCGGGCGGGTAACAGGAGATGCGCGGAGGGCCTGTAAGCCGGATCCTGTTCCAGGGTTGCCCCCTTCGATGACCATTCCTCTAGGCCGTGCATTGCTGCGCGGCTCGAGCTGCCAACCCGGTCCCTCTCGGCCAAGGCGTGCCTAGCGGCGGTATCGGTTTGCACCGACCGGCCCGCGCGGGGACCCTATTCGGCATTGCTCCCGGTGGGGCTTGCCGTGCCGCCACTGTTGCCAGCGGCGCGGTGGGCTCTTACCCCACCGTTTCACCCTTGCCACACGTGTGTGGCGGTCTGATTTCTGTGGCGCTTTCCGTCGGGTTTCCCCGCCCGGGCGTTACCCGGCACCGTTGCCTTGTGGAGTCCGGACTTTCCTCTCGGGCCTAACGACCCCAGCGGCCATCCGGCCCTCCGCGCGTGGGTTGGGTAGGCTCTGTGCGTGATGGCGTCAAGAGGGGTTGGGGTGGTGAAGGGGCCAGCCCCTTCTTGGCCTACGGCCAATTCATCCCCGAGATATTTTTGGCCAGATGAAGGGCGGATCAGGTCGATTTTGGGAGCGGACAGAGGGCTATGAGATCATCGAGGTGCAAGGGGCCTGAGGCCCACGGGCGATAGCGCAGGCGTGTGGAATTTAGGAGCGTCTTCTCGTCGCTTGTCGCTGTGTAGCCCCGGTTCTGCGCCAGCTCGCGGAAGTTGACGTTCGGTTCGAGGGCAGTACCACGCCGAGCGGCAAGGCGCTGGTGTTCCAGCCTTTGCCAGTCGAACCGGGGGCCGGGGTCGGACTTGCGGCCCGGTGCCATGTCGGAATGCCCGATCACACCCTCTGGCGCGATGGTCCAACGCTGCATGAGTTCGGGCAAAAGCTGTTCCAATACACGCATTTGGGGTTCGGCAAACGGGTGATCTCCGCCATTGTCCAGCTCGATCCCGATCGAGCGGGAGTTTATGTCGGCTTGCCCTTGCCACTCCCCTGCCCCGGCGTGCCAAGCGCGATCTTCCTCTCGGACAAGCTGCCAGAGCGCACCGTCACGACCTATCAGGTAGTGGGCGGAGACCTCGGGACCCGGATCGCAGAGACGTTCAAGCGCGGCAGCAGCGCTCTCCATTGCGGTGTAGTGCAGCACGATCAGCTTGGGTGACAGCCCATCCCGACGGGGGCCGAAATTGGGCGATGGGTGCCAGATGGGGGAGAGCTTAGTTGTTGACGGCACTGCGGAACGGGCTGGGGTCCCAGCCGCAGGCGTAACCGTCGCCATCCGGATCCAGCCCTTTGCGGTCACGCTGGGGGCCTCCATTCGACAGAAACTCAATCTGCGCCTGATCAGGAGAGGCGAACTGAGCGCAGTTGCGCTGTGCCTTGGCCTGCAGGTTAAATCCGGCTCGGCTGTACAACTGGGTACCGATGGGGTTCGAAGTGCTCAGGGCGTATTGCACGATATTGGGTTGCCCGTCAGAGCCACGCTCGGGCACGGCAGTAGGGGCGACGACCTCGTAAGACTGCCGATTCTGTTCGATACGAGCGGCGTCGGCATCGATACTGCGACGGTTTGAGACAGCCTCAAAATCCTGTTCATCAGAGATACTTGGGTTGTTTGTTGCAGTCAGAGGCGCGACGCGCGTCTCTTGACCCGACGTATTCGCCAAGGCAATGGCCGTCTGGTTGGCGATGTCAGAGGCGTCGCCTGTTGGTACGGCACCAACAGCCCCCTGCGCCGAGAGCGGCTGCTCTGAAACCGCCTCGGGTGGCGCAAGCGGATTACCGGCCAGACCCTGCCCGGCCAGTTCGGCCTCGCGCTGCGCCTGATATTCCGGCGTATTGAAACCGGTACCCGAAACAGGGGTAACGGTATCACATGCCGCGATCAGCCCAAGGGCCGGGATCAGAAGCAATTTGCGCATTTGGCTGCTCCGGTTCCTTATTGCCGTGTCAGGATTGAGGATTACCACCATTTTCCGGGCTTGGCCACAAACCCAGCCGCGCTCTCTAGCGCGTAGGCGGTGTTGAGCAGATCGCCTTCCTCCCACGGACGGCCGATCAGCTGCAGACCCAACGGAAGGCCCTGTTTGTCCAGACCAGCAGGAACCGAAATACCGGGCAGGCCAGCGAGGTTCACTGTCACGGTGAACACATCGTTCAGGTACATCTGAACAGGATCAGCCTCGGTCATCTCGCCCAGACCGAACGAGGCCGACGGCGTTGCCGGGGTCAGGATCGCATCAACGCCTGCGGCAAAGACATCTTCGAAGTCCTTCTTGATCAGGGTGCGGACCTTGCGGGCGCGGTTGTAGTAGGCGTCATAGAAGCCTGCAGACAGCACGTAGGTGCCGATCATCACCCGGCGCTGGACCTCATGACCGAAGCCTTCGGCGCGGGTCTTTTCGTACATCTCGGTGATGCCATCGCCTTGAGCCAACTGCGCTCGGCGGCCATACCGGACACCGTCATAGCGGGCGAGGTTCGACGACGCCTCGGCAGGAGCAATCACGTAATAGGCAGGCAGCGCGTATTTGGTATGCGGCAGCGAGATATCTACGATTTCGGCGCCTGCGTCTTTCAGCATAGCGGTGCCATCGGCCCAAAGCTTTTCAATCTCGGCAGGCATGCCGTCCATGCGGTATTCCTTGGGGATACCGATTTTCTTGCCTTTGATATCGCCGGTCAGCATCGCCTCGAAATTTGGCACGGCCAGCTCGGCGCTGGTGGAATCCTTGGGGTCATGACCGCACATGGTTTCCAGCATGATCGCTGCGTCACGGACGTTCTTGGTCATCGGTCCAGCCTGATCCAACGAAGACGCAAAGGCCACGATACCCCAACGCGAGCAACGGCCATAGGTTGGCTTGATGCCGGTGATGCCGACAAAAGCAGCAGGCTGGCGGATCGAACCGCCGGTATCGGTACCGGTCGCGGCCAGACACAGGTCAGCCGAGACAGCCGAGGCTGAGCCACCGGACGAGCCGCCGGGTGTCAGCTGTGCATCGTCATTGCCGCGCCGCCACGGGCTGACCGCATTGCCGTAAACGGATGTTTCATTAGACGAACCCATCGCGAACTCGTCCATGTTCAGCTTGCCCAGCATCACAGCACCAGCATCCGCCAATTGTTGCGACACGGTGGATTCGTATTCGGGCTTGAACCCCTCGAGAATACTCGAGGCCGCTTGCGAGGGCACGCCCTTAGTGCAAAACAGGTCCTTGATGCCGATCGGCAGACCGCACATCGAAGGCGCGTCGCCGCCTTTGATCCGCTCATCCGCCGCCTTGGCGCGCTCCAACGCGATCTCGGGCGTCTTGTGGACAAACGCGTTCAGCGCGTCGGCGTCGTCAATGGCCTTGAGGCAGGCCTCGGTCAGTTCGACCGAGGTCACTTCTTTGGCACGCAGCGCATCGCGGGCCTCGGCCAGGCCCAGTTTGTTCAGTTCGCTCATGACTTACTCCACAACTTTTGGAACAGCGAAGAACCCTTCGCGCGCATCGGGGGCGTTGGATAGGACCTTGTCCTGCTGGTTTCCATCGGTGACCACGTCCTGACGACGCTTCAGGCGCATCGGCTCGACCGAGACCATCGGCTCGACGCCTTCGACATCCACTTCGTTCAGTTGCTCGATAAACCCGAGGATATTGTTGAACTCGGACGCCAGCGCAGGCAGCGCATCATCCTCGACCTTGATCCGGGCCAGTTTGGCCACCTTGGCGGCGGTGCTTTGGTCAATCGACATCGGAAACCCTCATCTACGTTAGGGGGCGTTTACCTGCCTGCCGCAACACTCGCAAGAGCGACAGGCGGCAGACGCGGATTCAGACCCAATATCGCCAGCTGCCATGCATATTTGAATGGCTGATATGCAAATAAGTAAACCGATTAGTTCAGTTTTGCCATTGAAAAAATGAACCGAACAGTTCACCTCAATATCGTGACGCAACGAGAAATCGGAGACACCTCATGAAAACCCTTCTTCCCGCCTTCATATTGTCCGCTCTGGTTCTGACCTCGCCCGCCCTGGCTTTGGGTATCGATATGAACAATCTGACCCGAAACCTTAGCTTCCCCGCGCCTGTTTCGGAGCCCGTGACGAGGGACCACACCCAGGCAGGCAAATAACCCTGACCTGCGCGCCGGATCGGTATGCCCCCTCCCGATCCGGCGCTTTTTACAATTGACTGCTGCACCCATTCCAACAACTCGTTAGCATGGTCTTGGACCAAACGCCGAACCACCCGTCAGGTGCAGTTCAGGCGAGCTAACGGAGCAGAGAATGAGCACACGCAAGCAAACCGTTCTGGACGCAATTGACGCAGCAAATGCGCAAGACCCTAATATGGAGGACGGCCAGCCGGTCGAGCTGCTTTATGGCCAACGCATGAGCACCGAGCTGGATCGGCTATTTCCCGATGCGTCGGATGCTTTACAGATCGCCGCACGTGGTCAGCATGTCGAACGCTGGAAGCTAAAGCGCACTGAATACCCCGAAGGACGTGCAGGGTATCTGGCCTGGAGGAAGGCGCAAGGCGTATATCACGCTGACGTTGTGCAAAGATTCATGGAACAGGCTGAATATGGTGCGGACGATATAGAAGCCGTCGGGCAAATGCTGCGCAAACAGGGGATCAAGCGCAATGCCGAGGTACAGGCGCTTGAGGACGTGATCTGTTTCGTTTTTCTGAAATGGTACTTTGAACCTTTTGCCGCCAAGCACTCCGCCGAAAAAATCCAGCGCATTGTTAAAAAAACGGCTTTCAAGATGTCAGCCGAAGGCCGCGCGCGCGTATTGGCTGAATTTGATCTGCCCGAGGCTTTGGCTGCTGCGTTCAGGGATTAACCAATCAGGATGATGCTTCGGTGGTTCTGATCAATGTCCTGATCCTGCAGCCACCGCAGCTCCGGCAGGTGGATTTCGGATCGCCCGCAGATAAACCTCAATCATCCAGCCCAGCATAACTGCATTCAGAATGTGCCACATAAAATGCGTCCCCGTTGGCAGATACCCGCAAATTGGAGTGTCCAGTGATCGAAAGGTGATCGAGGTGATCAGGACAGTTGCTCCTATTGTCAGCCCACGCGCAGTGTCCGGGGCTTTCCGGCGCAACAGGACCGCATAAATCAGAATCAATAGAGGAACTGGGGCGTATGCCGCCGAGCCACCAAGCCCAGGCACCAACTGGAATAGCGGGATCGTCAGCGCCACGTATGGAAAGAACAGCGCGGTCAAACCCAGCGCGTATCTGTTGCTCAGCCGCCAGACATCGCGATTCACTGCGTAGATGTAAACGAGGATGTACAGCAGAATTGGCGTCACATCCAAGATCGCCGCCCAAACCTGCGCATGGGTATGGAACAGATAGCTGCCAATTCCGATCATCGCCAATATGACAACCAAAGCCATCGCCAAAGGTGCGCCCCGCCCGCGCGCCCTTTGCCACATCACAAATGCAGCAATAAGAAAGGCCGCATTGGTAATCGCGTTTATCGGCTCGGCCCAATACGCGGGTGAGAGCCTCTCACAATATCCATCAACATACTGCGTCCAATCCATAGATTTTTACATAGCCGATGCTAGGCTAACTCCAAGCGGAAAATGGGAGGATTCTCTATGGATATCATTTGGCTGGGACATGGCAGCTTTCGCATCGAAACAGCAGGACAAGTTCTATTGATCGATCCCTGGCTGACGGGCAACCCGTCTTTGCCCGAAGATCAGCATGACGCAGCCGTTGCGGGCGCGACGCATATCCTGCTGACTCATACTCATTTCGATCATGTCGTCGATGTGCTGCCGCTGGCCAAACATCTAAACGTGCCCGTGGTCGGGCAATACGACCTGATGGGCTACTGGGCCGAGGCTGAAGGTATTGAAACGGTCGGATTCAACAAGGGTGGCACTGTTGACCTAAACGGTGTCAAATTAACGATGGTGCCTGCGTCGCACAGCTCGACCTTCTCGACGCCTGATGGTCTTCGCACGGGTGGAACCGAGGTCGGCTATATGATCGCGTCCGAGGACCGTATGCTCTATTTCTCTGGCGATACCGACATTATGGCCGACATGGAGTGGATGGGTGATTATTACAAACCCGATATCGGCATCCTTTCGGCAGGCGGCCACTTTACCATGGACATGAAGGGCACTGCCTATGCTGCCAAGCGGTATTTCAATTTCAAGACAGTGATCCCGTGCCATTACAAGACCTTTCCGATTCTCGCGCAATCGGCTCAGGAATTGGCTGACGGGTTACCCGGTGTCGATGTAATCGAGCCCGAGGTCATGCAGGCGATTTCTCTCTGATGCCCGCGTCGGATTTCAGCGCGCAGGAATACGCTGACCGCATTCACAAGACCCGTTCTGCGATGGATCAACAGGGTATCGAGACCTTGTTGATCACGGACCCATCGAACATGGCGTGGCTCACCGGTTATGACGGTTGGAGCTTTTACGTACCGCAGATGGTCATCCTGCCCGCCAGCGGATCGCCCCTTTGGTGGGGCAGAACGCAGGACAAGGCGGGGGCTGCGCAGACCACCTGGCTGGACCAGATGGACCTGCTGGACTGGCCCGAAGAGCATGTGCAACACCCGGACCACCATCCGGTCGACGCGCTCGTCCTTGCGTTGCGGGATCGCGGCTGGACCTCTGGTATCGGCGTGGAGATGGATAACTATTATTACTCAGCCGCCAGTCACCGCATCCTCGAACGCGCCTTCGGTACATTGATTGATGCCACAGGGCTTGTGAATTGGAAGCGCGCCGTAAAAAGCGATGCCGAGATCGCAATGATGCGCAAGGCGGGTCAGCTGACCGCACATATGCACGGTGTTCTGCGTGACGCATATCGCGAAGGATTGCCCAAAAACCAACTTGTCGCCGAAGTGCAGGCGGCAGGCATCGCCGGACTGCCCGGCCTAGCCGGAGATTACCCTGCTATCGTGCCGATTGCACCCTCCGGTCGTGAGGCTTCTGCCTCGCACATTACTTGGAACGACCGACCTCTGGCGCGGGATGAGGCGACCTATTTCGAAATCTCAGGCTGCTATCGACGCTATCACTGCCCCGCCAGTCGCAGCCTTTTTCTGGGTGATCCCCCGGATGATATCCGCCGGGCCGAAGCCGCCGTTCTAATCGCTATCGACGACACAATGACCGCCGCACGCCCTGGCATCACCTGCGAAGAGGTCGCGGCTTGTGTCTATGACAGTTTCGCCCGCGCGGGGTATGTCAAAGCCAACCGCACCGGCTATCCCATCGGGCTCAGCTATCCGCCCGACTGGGGCGAGCGCACCATGAGCCTGCGACCCGGTGACACGACGGAATTGCAAGAGAATATGACCTTTCACCTAATGCCCGGCCTCTGGACCCCAGACTGGGGACTGGCGATTACCGAAAGCTTTGTGGTGACGTCAGATGGGGGCAAGCCTCTGGCTGATATCCCACGTGAGATGGTCGTAAAAACTTAACCGCGCTGCGTCGCGAAGAAGCGTTTCAGCAGCGCGGCAGCCTCTTCGGCGGCAATGCCGTCATAGACTTCGGGTCGATGGTGGGCCTGTGGGTGCGAAAACACCCGCGCGCCATGTGCGACACCGCCAGATTTCGGATCGGAAGCGCCGTAGTAGATGCGCCGGATGCGGGCTGCGGCCAGCGCTGCGGCGCACATGGCACAAGGCTCAAGGGTTACGTAAAGGTCATGATCGGGTAAACGCTCGGACCCGGCCGCGGCACATGCGGCGCGCAGAGCCAGAATCTCAGCATGGGCAGTGGGGTCATTCAACTCGCGGGTGCGGTTCCCATCTGCGGCCACCACCTGCCCGTCGGGCGCGACGATCACCGCGCCGACCGGCACTTCACCTCGGTCTGCTGCCGCCTGTGCCTGTTCCAGCGCCTGTTTCATGTGGGATCTGAACTTCATGCCTCTGACTGCCTCAGAAACCCGTCTTTCGCAAGCCGCCGGGATGGGTTATGGCCGGAGGATGACCAATACCCCTCCTCCCGGCGACCGGATCGCCAAAGTGCTGGCCCGCGCCGGTGTCGCCTCGCGCCGCGAAGCTGAACGCATGATCGAAGCCGGACGTGTGACCGTGAATGGCAAGGCGATCAACAGCCCTGCGCTGAACGTAACCGCCAAGGACAGGATTACCGTCGATGGCAAACCGGTCTCCGAACCCGAGCCCTCGCGCCTGTGGCTCTATCACAAGCCACCAGGACTGGTGACGACGGCGCGTGACGAAAAAGGCCGCAAGACGATTTTTGACGACCTGCCCGAGGATATGCCCCGGGTCATGAGCGTCGGGCGACTCGATCTGAACTCGGAAGGATTGCTACTGCTGACTAATGATGGCGGCATCAAGCGCAAGCTGGAACTGCCCTCAACTGGATGGCTGCGCAAATACCGGGTGCGGGTAAATGGACGCCCCAAAGACGAGGATTTCGAACCGCTGCGCAAAGGCCTGGTAATCGATGGTGAACGGTTTCAGCCCATGACCGTGACACTGGACCGTCAACAGGGCGCGAACGCTTGGCTGACCATCGGCCTGCGCGAAGGCAAGAATCGCGAAATCCGCCGCGCTATCGAAGATATCGGTTATGTGGTGAACAGGCTTTTGCGGGTTTCTTACGGCCCATTCCAACTGGGCAACCTGAAACCCGGCGAGGTTGAAGAAATCCGCCGCCGTGTCATGCGCGACCAACTGGGGCTGGATGCTGAGGATAGCGGAATACCCCCGGCCAAACGCCCTGCTCGACCGCAGCGCAAAAGACCAGCAATCGGCAAGAAACCTCGCAAGTGACACGGGTTATTCAACCTTCCCCCTAGCGCCAAGCCCTCGTATCGCCTAAATTTTCCCTGATGGTCACAGTTGGGGGGCGCTATGTCCGGGACCGGAGTACAAAAATTGGCCTATGCGGCCCTGTTGGTGCTGTTGTTCGGCGTCTGCACCGGTCTGTTGGGGGGCCTGTAGCGAAATGGCCAAACGGTACGGCGGCAAATTCAGCCCAGAAGGCGATGTTTCCTCGCAGGATCAGCCATCGCGTGGCCAATTCGATGGTGCCCGTGTCGAACCGGCAGGTGCACGCGCGAACATCCTGTTTGTCCCGGCGATACCACTGGTGTTTCTGTCTCTGAACGATGGCGCGATCGGAATGACCATCGGCCTGGTTGCGGCAGGGCTACTGACCGCTGCCGCGTTTCTGCTGCGCGAAGGTTTAAGGGCCGAATCCGCTTACAACGCCCGCCGCACCGCACGCAGACCTGCGTTTCCCCGCAAGATGTTTTCCAGCGTTCTGACCGGTTTGGGGGCGGCGCTAGCCTCATACCGGACCGAATTTCTGGACGCCGAAACAGCATCACAGGTAAGCCTGCTGGCCCCCATCCTGTTTGGCGCCGCTGCAACGGTTCTACATTCGGTTTCCTTCGGCCTCGACCCAATGAAGGACAAAGGAATGGAGGGTGTCGACACCTTCCAGCAGGACCGTGTCGCACGCGTGGTCGAGGACGCCGAAACCCATCTGACCCAAATGACAGATGCAATAAAACGCGCAGGTGACCGCCGGATCGAAGCGCGGGTCGAGCGCTTTCAGGATACAGCCCGCGACCTGTTTCGCACGGTCGAGGAAGACCCGCGCGATCTGGCCGGTGCCCGGAAATACCTGACGGTTTATTTGCAAGGCGCACGCGATGCGACGGTGAAGTTTTCGGACGTCTATGCCCGTACCCGCGATGCGCAGGCGCTGGCGGATTATTCGGCTCTGCTGGACGATTTGGAACAGAATTTCGCGGCGCGGACGCGAAAGATGCTATTGGATGACCGCAGTGATCTGACGGTTGAAATTGATGTGCTGCGCGACCGGCTGCAGCGCGAAGGCGTCCGGTTGGACTGACCGGCTTTTATGTAAGCGAGGATTACCCCATGTCCGATGAGATCAAGAACAAGGCAGTCGAGGCTGAAACGCTGGTGCAGGAAGTCACCGCGGTCGCCCTCCCCGAGCCGCAGGCCGAGATTGTCCCGCTGGAAGAGGCCGACGAACCGGTTGGCGCTGAAATCCGCAAGCGGATGGGTGAGATCGATATGGGCGACACAAACTCGATCGTCTCGTTCGGATCATCCGCACAGGCGGAACTGCAGGAGATCAGTCAGGCCATGCTGGCCGATGTACGCAATAAGGATGTGGGCCCGGCGGGCGACAGCCTTCGCAACATCGTAACAACGATCCGGGGGTTTTCAGTCAGCGAACTGGATGTGCGTCGCGAACGTAGTTGGTGGGAAAAACTGCTGGGCCGCGCTGCACCCTTTGCCAAGTTCACAGCGCAGTATGAAGACGTTCAAAGCCAGATCGACCGGATCACTGATGATCTTCTGGGGCATGAGCATACACTGCTGAAAGATATCAAGTCTTTGGATCTGCTGTACGAAAAAACGCTGGAGTTCTACGACGAACTCGCACTTTACATCGCAGCGGGAGAGGAGAAGCTGACCGAACTGGACAGCCACGACATTCCTGAAAAAGAGGCCGAAGTTCAGGCCGCGCCCGAAGACCAACAGGTGATGAAGGCGCAGGAATTGCGCGACTTGCGTGCTGCGCGCGATGATCTGGAACGCCGGGTCCACGACCTGAAGCTTACCCGTCAGGTGACGATGCAATCGCTGCCCTCCATCCGTCTGGTGCAGGAAAATGACAAGTCGCTGGTGACCAAGATCAACTCGACCCTCGTCAACACAGTACCGCTCTGGGAAACCCAGCTGGCACAAGCTGTCACCATACAGCGCAGTGCCGAGGCCGCCGCTGCCGTACGTGATGCCAATGATCTGACCAATGAATTACTGACCTCGAACGCCGCCAACTTGCGCGAATCCAACAAAATGATCCGCGAAGAGATGGAGCGTGGCGTCTTCGATATCGAAGCCGTCAAACAAGCCAATGCAGACCTGATCGGCACCATCAACGAAAGCCTCGCCATTGCAGACGAAGGCAAGGCCAAACGCGCCGCAGCCGAGGAAGAACTGAAGAAGATGGAGGCCGAATTGCGCGATACGCTCGCCTCGGCCAAGGCGCGACAGGACGGGATCGGCGACAATGCCGGAACGGCTGTTCCCGGATAATGGAAACAGCGGGCGTGCGGCCATTTCATCGCGCTAAGATTGCAGTATTGGGCTTGTCGCTGCTGGCATTTGCTGGCTGCGATGAGGCATTGACGACGACGATCGCTCCTGAACCTCAACCTGCCCAGCCGCAAGGCCTGAGCAATGCATATCAAGCGCCCTCACCAGCGAGCCTTGATCTCGCGCGATACTATGAAAGCGTACAAAATAACCTGCTGACGCGCGGGTTGCTGAGAACCGATGGCGGTGGCCCTGATACGCCCTATGATGCCGATGATCTGGCTCGGAACTTTGAGACCATAGCGTTTTATAATGAATATCCGGGGCAAGCCGTTGCCAGCGGCAGCAGTCGCACCAGCCGACAGCTTAGTCGCTGGTCGTCGCCGGTTCGCATAAAGCCCGAGTTTGGTCCATCGGTTGCACCTGAAGTCCGCCAGCAAGAGGCCGCCCGAATTGACGCCTACGCCAACCGCTTGTCGCGGCTCACTGGACACCCGGTCTCAACCACCACCCGGAATGCAAATTTCCACGTCTTCGTGGCGGGTGAAGATGATACCGCTTATGTGCAAGCCCGGCTGCGACAACTGATCCCGGGCATAGGGCAGGCACAACTTGACCTCTTCGACAAACTGCCACGCTCTTTCTATTGCTTTGTATTCGCTTCGGCGTCGAACAGCGCGCCACAGACATATACCCGGGCTGTTGCCCTGATCCGGGCGGAACATCCCGATCTGGTGCGCCTGAGTTGCGTCCACGAAGAGATCGCTCAGGGATTGGGGCTGCCGAATGACAGCCCGTCTGCCCGGCCATCAATCTTCAACGATGACGACGAGTTCGCCCTGCTCACAAGCCATGATGAAAAACTACTAACCATTCTATACGACCCGCGCCTCAAGCCAGGCATGACAGCTGACGAAGCGCGGCCAGTGGTCCGTATCATTGCACGCGAATTGATGGGGCAGTCGCTCTGACCCCGAAGACAGGAGAAATCCAATGGGAATTTTTGATTTTCTGACCGGTGAATTCATAGATGTCATCCACTGGGTCGACGATACCCGCGACACCATGGTCTGGCGGTTCGAGCGTGAAGGACACGAGATCAAATACGGCGCCAAGCTGACCGTGCGCGAAGGTCAAGCGGCGGTCTTTGTGCATGAGGGGCAGTTGGCGGATGTCTTCACCCCAGGTCTCTACATGCTTGAGACAAACAACATGCCGATCATGACGACGCTGCAGCATTGGGATCACGGCTTTCAGTCTCCGTTCAAGTCTGAAATTTACTTCGTTAACACGACCCGGTTCAATGACCTGAAATGGGGCACCAAGAACCCGATCATGCTGCGCGATCCCGAGTTTGGACCAACACGCATCCGGGCCTTCGGCACCTATACAGTGCGGGTCAAGGACCCGGCGAAATTCCTAGTAGAGATCGTAGGCACCGATGGTGAATTCACCATGGACGAGATCAGCTTTCAGATCAGAAACATCATCGTGCAGGAATTCAGCCGCGTCATCGCAGGCTCGGGCATTCCAGTTCTCGATATGGCGGCGAACACTGCCGATCTGGGCAAACTGATTGCCGCCGAGGTGTCACCGGTGCTGGACGGGTATGGTTTGAGCATGCCCGAGTTCTACATCGAGAACATCTCGCTGCCACCAGCGGTCGAGGCCGCGCTGGACAAACGCACATCGATGGGGTTGGCGGGCGATCTGGGCAAGTTCACGCAGTATTCCGCAGCCGAAGCGATGACTGCGGCAGCCAACAACCCTGGCCAGGGTGGCGGCATGGGAGCGGGTCTTGGCATGGGAATGGGCATGGCGATGGCGCAGCAGATGTCGAATATGGCAGCGGGTCAGCCGAGCGGCCCTTGGGGCGGTTCCGCCCCCGCTGCCCCGCAAGCCTCAGCGCCTTCGGCACCGCCACCCCCGCCACCCGTCGAGCACGTGTGGCATATCGCGGTGGATGGCCAGACCAGCGGGCCGTTCTCCAAGGCCAAGATGGGTCGTATGGCAACCGATGGTGAAATCACGCGTGATACCCACGTCTGGACTGCCGGTCAGGACGGTTGGAAGAAGGCAGGCGACGTGCAGGAACTGGCACAGCTGTTCACGATCCTGCCTCCGCCGCCTCCGGGCGCGTGATCTGACATTTGGTAACCTGATTTCGAGGTTCTGTCATGGCGAAAGACGAACACCGTTTCCCCTGCGACCAATGCGGGGCGGATTATCGGTTCAATCCCGGTGACGGAACGCTGACTTGCGATCATTGTGGCAACACCAGATCGATCGGTGCTGGCCCATGGGGTGGTGCGAGTCTGCGAGAGCTGGATTTCGACGCCGCCATCGCGGATCGCTTGCCTGACAGCGAGATTGAAGAAACCCGTGTTCTGACCTGTCCGAACTGCGCGGCTCAGGTTGAGTTTGATCCGAACACCCATGCTGCGGAGTGCCCGTTCTGTGCCACTCCGGTAGTGACCGATACAGGCGTTAGCCGCCATATCAAACCTCGAGGAGTGTTGCCCTTTGCACTGGATGAACGCTCGGCCCACAAGGCAATGGGGGATTGGCTGGGCCGACTGTGGTTTGCACCCAACGGGTTGAAGGAATACGCCCGAAAGGGACGCAAGATGCAGGGCATTTATGTCCCGTATTGGACCTTCGACGCTGATACCAAGTCGAGTTATCGTGGGGAACGCGGTGTGGTGTATTACGAAACTCGCACTGTGATGCGCGATGGAAAGCGTGTGCAGCAACAGGTTCCCAAAGTACGCTGGACTCCAAAATCCGGACGGGTCGCACGGTTCTTTGACGATGTTCTGGTTTTGGCGTCTCAATCGCTGCCCAAATCCTATACGGACGCGCTGGAACCATGGGACTTGCCTGCGCTTGAACCGTATCAGCCGGAATATCTGGCCGGTTTCCGCGCCGAGGCATACACGGTCGAACTGCGAGAAGGTTATCAAGAGGCCCGCGCACATATGGCACGGGTGATCGAGCGTGACGTGCGCTTCGATATCGGAGGCGATCGTCAGCGCATTCACGCTGTCGACACCGAAGTGCGAGATGTCACATTCAAACACATCCTTTTGCCGGTTTGGATGGCGGCCTACAAATACCGCGGCCAGACCTATCGTTTTGTGGTCAATGGCCGGACCGGCCGCGTTCAGGGTGAGCGTCCCTGGTCCGCAATCAAGATTACGATCGCCGTGGTTCTGGGCCTTCTCGTTGCGGCCGGCGTCGGGTATCTGGTGGCAACTGGACAGCAATAACGCTGATAAGCAGAGCACGCTCATGGAACCTACTCCTCGGCATGCCTGAAAGGAGATGTTGAATTGCACCTTGACGCTCTGAACGCGCTCTTGGCCGATCGTTTTTCTTGCCGTGCCTTTCGCACGGACCTGGTGCCGCGCGAACAGATTGAACAGATCGTCGCCAGCGCTGCGCGTGTTCCAAGCTGGTGCAACGCGCAACCCTGGCAGATCGTGATCACCAGCGGGGCCGAGACAGACCAGTTTCGAGACGCGTTGCAACACGAAGCCTCGCACGTTGCGCCTGCTCCGGACCTACCCTTTCCAACCGGCTATTCCGGTGTTTATCAAGAGCGCCGTCGCGCCTGTGGCTGGGCCCTCTACAAAGCGGTTGGTATCGAAAAAGGTGATCGCAGGGCTTCGGCGCAACAGATGATGAAAAACTATGCTCTGTTCGGCGCCCCACATTGCGCCATACTGTCCAGCCCGGCTGAACTGGGCCCTTACGGCGCGATGGATTGTGGTGGCTTCGTGACCGCATTTTCACTGACGGCGCAGGCCCTGGGTGTGGCTTGTATCCCGCAGGCAGCGGTAGCGGCCCATGGCGCATTTCTTCACCGTTATTTCGGGATATCAGAAGATCGCTTGATTCTGTGCGCGATTTCGTTCGGATATGCGGATATGGATCACCCGGCGAACGCGTTCAGAACGGAACGTGCCGCGCTGGATGAAGTGATCGATTGGCACGAATAGCAATAAAACACAGGACCTGCAGATGCGCGCCTTACTTCAAAGAATTTCCAGTGCCTCGGTCAAAGTCGATGGAACAGTCATCGGGCGATCGGGCCCCGGATTGATGATTCTGGTTTGTGCGATGCAGGGGGATGGAGAGAAACAAGCTGATCAATTGGCTGAAAAGATCGCAAAGCTCCGTATCTTCAAGGACGACGCGGGAAAGATGAACCGGTCGATATTGGACATTGAGGGCTCGGCCCTGGTGGTCAGCCAGTTCACCTTGGCAGCTGACACATCGCGTGGAAACAGGCCTGGGTTTTCCGGGGCCGCCCCGGCGGCTGAGGGCGAACACCTCTACGAGGCGTTTGTACACAACCTTTCATCGCGGGGCATTCCGGTTGAGACAGGTGCGTTCGGAGCTGACATGGCGGTAGAGTTGGTCAATGACGGACCAGTCACGATTTGGATGGAAAGCTGATGCAGAGTTCGCAAAAGGCACAGGACATTTGGCGCGCAGGTGTGGCGGCGGTTGATGGATATCGCGCAACGCTGGAGGCCACTCAGGCGATCGAAGCCCCAGATCAGATATTGGCCGTTGGAAAAGCCGCAGGGGCCATGGCCCGTGCCGCCGTCGAACGATTTGGCCCAGTGCCCACTCTGGTGGTTACCAAGGATGGCCATGGCCACGACCTGCCTAAGCACATTGTGGTGATTGAAGCTGCACACCCGGTTCCCGATGCCCGCAGTCTGAAGGGTGGGCAGGCATTGCGCGAAACGGTTGAGGCGATGAAACCCAACAGCAAGCTGCTTCTGCTAGTTTCGGGAGGGGCTTCTTCGCTTGCCGAGGACCTCGTGCCCGGTGCGACATTGGATGATCTTGAGGCCCTCAACCAAAGACTGCTGAGTGAAGGCCTCGACATCGGCGCAATGAACACGGAACGGCGCAAGCTGTCCCGGATCAAGGGCGGCGGTTTGTTGTCGGCATTCTCGGGGAAAAGCGTGACCGTTCTGGCGATCTCGGACGTCCCGGGCGATGATCTGGGTGTTATTGGCTCCGGTATCGGGTCATTGCACGACGAACCGGAGTTTTCTGCCCACACCGCTATAATCGCATCAAATGCACACGCGCGCGACGCCGCAGCATTTGCGGCTGAGAACTCAGGCATCAAGGTCCTCGACAACGAAGAAGCGATGCACGATGACTATCTCTCGGTTGCAGCTAAATTAGGAGATCGGCTGCGAAATATGCCCAAGGGCGCCATGGTATTTGGCGGCGAACCAACCGTGGTCCTACCTGATGCGCCAGGGCGCGGTGGGCGTAATCAGGCCCTTGCTCTGGCACTTGCGCGCGAAATCGCAGGGCAATCTGATTTGACCGTCATCGTCGGAGGAACAGATGGCACCGACGGGCCAACAGATGCAGCAGGCGCCATCATTACCGGTGACACTTGGTCTGATAAGGCGCAAGCGTATCTGGACAATGCAGATAGCGGCAGTTTCCTCGACAAGGCGGGGGCACTGTTGGTCACGGGACCCACAGGAACAAACGTAATGGATCTGATTGTTGCAATAAAAAACTGATCCTAGACCCTGACTCCGCCCATCCGAAAAACCCACCAGATAGAATCACTTAAAGGCCGGAATGGCGTTTGATCTGTGGAACGAAAGTTCATGCAAAACTGACCAGGCAACTATCGGATAATTTGTTCAGGTCAGAGTAAGTAGTTAGGAATAAGGGGTTTTGGATTTCCAAAGGCTCATAACAAGATCATCTGGCGCGATCAAAGGCGGAACCTCCCCATTATTTCAAGAGATTTGCACTTGCCCGCTGCCCTGAATTGCACCTAAGTTGACTCATGCGTCAATAAAAAGCCCACCAACGGGCTGAACATCCTATCAACTGGGAGAAATCTGGATGAACGAACAACTCACTCACATGTCAAAGCAGGTCACAGCTGGAAAGCTGACCCGCCGTGAATTCATGGGTAAAGCAGCGGCACTGGGTGTCTCGGCCGCAATGGCAAGCACTATGTTTGCCGATGCCGCACGTGCCGCTGGTCCAAAAAAGGGCGGCGATCTGAAATTCGGTTTGCAGGGTGGTGAATCAACCAACTCACTTGATCCGGCAACCTACGCAAGCTCAGTCCCGTTCCAGAACGGCAAGCAGTTCGGCGACCAACTGGTCGAAGTGGCGCCCGACGGAACCATCGAACCGCGCCTTGCTGAAAGCGTCGAAGGAAGTGCAGACGCCAAAGTTTGGACGTTCAAGCTGCGTCAAGGGGTCGAGTTCCACAACGGCAAGACCATGACCAGCGAAGACGTGCTGAAAACTATGCAGCGCCACTCGAACGAAGATTCCAAATCAGGTGCCTTGGGCATCATGAAAGGCATCGAGTCGATGAAGGCCGATGGAGATAATTTCCAGGTCACACTGACCGAGCCGAACGCCGACCTGCCGTATCTGATGGCCGACTATCACCTCATCATTCAGCCCGATGGCGGCATGGATAATCCGGCGGCAGGTATCGGCACCGGCCCGTACAAACTAGAAGTGGACGAACCCGGCGTCCGCCACTTGTTCACCAAGAACGAAAACCACTGGAACAGCGATTTCGGCAATTTTGACAGCGTAGAAGTTGTTGTGATCAACGATGCGACGGCACGGACCGCTGCACTGCAGTCCGGACAGGTCCACGCCGTCAACCGCGTTGAACCCAAAGTTGCCGACCTGTTGGGCCGTGCGCCTAACCTGACGGTGCATTCAACCGCTGGTCGCGGTCACTATGTCTTCATCATGCATTGCGACACGGCTCCGTTTGATAACAATGAACTGCGCACCGCACTGAAGTACGCCATCAACCGCGCGGAATTGGTTGACAAAGTTCTGCGCGGCTATGGCTCGATCGGGAATGATATGCCGATCAATTCAGCCTATCCATTGTTTGATGAAACCATCGAACAGCGCGAATTCAGCGTTGAAAAGGCTGCAGAGCACTATAAGAAATCTGGACATGATGGCTCTCCGATTATTTTGCGCGTTGCCGATGGTGCGTTCCCAGGTGCTGTAGATGCTGCTGCTCTGTTCCAGCAGACTGCTGCACAGGCTGGAATTCCGCTTGAAATCAAGCGTGAGCCCAATGATGGCTACTGGTCCGAGGTTTGGAACGTTCAACCCTTCTGTGCGTCTTACTGGGGCGGCCGTCCGGTTCAGGACCAGATGTACTCGACTGCATATCTGTCGACCGCAGACTGGAATGACACGAGGTTTAAGGTTCAGGCGTTTGACGACTTATTGTTCGCGGCAAAGGCGGAACTCGACCCTGAGAAACGCAAAGCCATCTACAGCCAGATGGGTCAAATGGTCCGCAACGAAGGCGGCCTGATCTGCCCGATGTTCAACGACTTTGTCGAAGGCGTCAGCAACCAGCTGGATGGATGGGAATCTGACCCGACGCAAGAGATGATGAACGGCAACATATCCCGCAAAATGTGGTTCGTCTAAAACGGGCTACGGATAATGCATCCCATCATCAAATTGGTTTCCCAGCGCCTGGCGCTGGGACTCCTTTTGCTGCTCGGCGCTTCGGCCCTGATTTTCGGCCTAACCGAAGCCCTACCTGGAGACGCCGCGCAAGCCGTCCTGGGGCAGTCCGCAACTCCAGAGGCCTTGGCAAACCTACGCGAAGAAATGGGCCTGAACCGCCCTGCCCTTACACGCTATTTCGAGTGGTTGGGCGGCATACTTCAGGGTGACCTGGGTCAATCTCTGACCAACAAACTTGATATCTCCGAGAGTATTGGAAAACGCCTTGGGAACACTCTGTTCCTGGCTTGCGTGGCAGCAATAGTTTCCGTACCGCTTGCAATCTTTCTGGGGCTGCTTGCCGTGCGGTTCCGCAATCGCTGGCCCGACAAACTGATTTCAGCCATCACCCTGACGACGGTTTCGATCCCCGAATTTCTGATCGGTTATGTGGTGATCTACTATATCTCAGTGAAATTGGGATGGTTCTCGTCGCTTGCGATGATCAATGATTCTATGTCGTTTGGACAAAAGTTGAATGCAATCGCGCTACCTGCCTTTGTTCTGACGCTGGTCGTGCTGGCACAGATGATGCGCATGACGCGCGCGGCCATTCTGAACCTCATGCAATCGGCCTATATCGAAACCGCTGAATTGAAAGGCCTCAGCACATTTCAGGTTATTGCCCGCCATGCCTTTCCCAACGCGATTTCACCGATCGTGAACGTCGTCATGCTGAACCTGGCCTATCTGGTCGTGGGTGTTGTCGTGGTCGAGGTTGTGTTCGTCTATCCAGGTATGGGGCAATACCTTGTGGATGCCGTGACCAAACGTGATGTGCCGGTTGTTCTGGCCTGCGGCGTGGTGTTTGCGGCCGTTTATATCGGTCTGAACATGGTTGCAGATATCGTGTCGATCCTTGCCAACCCAAGACTGAGGCATCCGAAATGATAAAGAACATTCCTCTTTCGGCTCTGATTGGCCTTATCTTCACCTTCGCCTATTTCTTTGTGGCGATCGCCGCCCCGTTGATTGCACCCTATGGAATGGCAGAAGTCGTCGGCGACGTCTGGGAGCCGAGCAGCCCCGAACATCTGCTAGGCACTGACAATATCGGTCGCGATCTGCTGACCCGCATGATCTATGGCGGGCGCACGACAATCTTCATCGCGGCAGCGGCGACGCTGCTCAGCTTTCTGACCGGTACGTCGTTGGGCTTGCTGGCTGCTGTACTGGGCGGATGGGCTGATCAGGCGCTCAGCCGTACGGTGGATCTGATCATGTCAATCCCGACTCTGATCCTGGCACTGGTCATTCTGGCCATCGTTCCGGTGACCGTCCCGATCCTGATCCTTGTTATGGGCTTATTGGATGCCACTCGCCCGTATCGTCTATCGCGATCCGTAGCGGTGGACATCAACGTGATGGACTATGTTGAAGCCGCCAAGCTGCGCGGCGAAGGGCGCGCCTGGATCATCTTCAGGGAAATCCTGCCCAATGCGCTGTCGCCACTTGTGGCCGAATTCGGGCTACGGTTCATCTTCATGGTTCTGTTCATCTCGACCCTGTCGTTCCTGGGACTGGGCGTCCAGCCACCGCTGGCTGACTGGGGCGGTATCGTGAAGGAAAACAAGGATGGCATCGTCTATGGCATCGGCGCAGCGCTTTATCCCGCTGTGGCCATTGCGACGCTGGCCATCTCGGTCAACCTGGTGGCTGACTGGGTCCTGAATCGTACCACATCGTTGAAAGGAGGCCGGGGATGAGTGATATCCTTCTCAAGGTCCGCGACCTCAAAATCGGCGCGACCGTCTATCCGCCGGGTGAAAAGCCCCATGACATCGAGATCGTGCACGGGGTCAGCTTTGACCTCGCTCCTGGCAAGGTGCTGGGTCTGATCGGCGAATCCGGGGCTGGCAAATCTACCATCGGTCTGGCCTCGATGGCATATGGCCGTGGCGGTGTAAAAATCACCGGGGGCGAGGTTTGGGTAAACGGGCGTGATATCCTCAAGACATCTCATGGGGATATCCGCAAACTGCGCGGTGGTGAGGTAACATATGTTTCCCAATCCGCCGCCGCATCGTTCAACCCCGCAAAGAAGATCATGGATCAAGTGGTCGAGGCCGCAGTTGAGCAGAAGAAGTTTTCGCGCAAAGAAGCTGAAGCCCGCGCGCGTGAGCTTTTTGCCAAGCTGGGTCTGCCCGACCCTGACAATATCGGTGATCGTTACCCGCACCAGGTTTCGGGCGGACAGCTGCAGCGCTGCATGACGGCGCTGGCGCTTTGCCCCGAGCCTGATCTGGTGGTTTTTGACGAACCTACCACGGCACTGGACGTGACTACCCAAATCGATGTGCTGATGGCCATCAAAGACGCCATTCGCGACTCGGGCGTTGCCGCCTTGTATATCACCCATGATCTGGCAGTTGTGGCCCAGGTCAGTGATGACATCATGGTGCTGCGTATGGGCGATACGGTCGAATACGGAAATACCGATCAGATCATCAACCGCCCGCAAGAAGAGTACACACAGGCGCTGGTTTCGGTCCGCTCAATCGAACACGAAGAGAAAAAACCAACTCCTGAACCCGTGCTGAGCGTCGATGGTATCACCGCGCGCTACAAAGGCTTGAACTTCGACGTGCTGCATAATGTCAACGTCGAGCTTCATCCGGGGCAGACACTGGCGGTTGTGGGTGAATCCGGGTCGGGCAAGTCTACGCTGGCACGGGTCATCACCGGGCTTCTTCCGCCCCGCGATGGTGTGATTACCTTTGCGGGCCGCAAGCTCAGCTCTGATCTGAAAGGCCGCACGCGTGAAGACCTGCGCGAGCTGCAAATGATCTACCAGATGGCCGACGTGGCAATGAACCCGCGTCAGACCGTCGGTACGATTATCGGACGCCCACTCGAGTTCTACTTCAACATGCGCGGCGCCGAGAAACGCAAGCGGATCGTTGAGCTGCTGGATGAGATCGAACTGGGCGAGAAGTTCATCGATCGTTATCCGGCGGAACTGTCGGGTGGTCAAAAACAGCGTGTCTGTATCGCGCGATCGCTGGCGGCCAAGCCAAAGATGATCATCTGTGATGAGGTCACCTCGGCGCTCGACCCGCTGGTCGCGGACGGTATCCTCAAGCTTCTGCTGGATCTGCAAAAGATCGAGGATGTGGCATACCTGTTCATCACCCACGATCTGGCGACAGTCCGTGCGATCAGCGATAGTATCGCGGTGATGTACCAGGGTCGGGTGGTTCGCTACGGTCCCAAGAGCCAGGTGCTAAGCCCTCCATTCGACGACTATACAGACTTGCTGCTTAGCTCGGTGCCTGAGATGCATCTTGGCTGGCTGGAAGAGGTTGTCGCTCACCGCAAAATGGAGAGCGCGGGGAACTGATCCGCGCCCTTCTCATAGAAACACCGAAGACCATTCAAATTCCCGGCGCTGTGAACACAAGCAGACGTCGGGATTTTGCTATTTGGGGCGCAAATGCGCAGCCATAGCCGGACGAATCTCATAGGTTCGCCGGAACGAATACTCAGAAACAAGGGCCGGAACATGGACCGCAAACTGCTTTTGATCATCCTCGACGGCGTCCCCTGGCGCAACTTTCGTCGACTGTTTGGCAATCTTGAAGGATGGGTCGACAGCGGTGCTGCCCGGGTTTGGAAACTCCGCTCTGTACTGCCTTCGACCTCTGCCAGTTGCTATGCGTCGATCCATACCGGCGTCACACCGCAAGAGCATGGCTGTACAGGCAACGGCAACGTCTTCCGACTAAGCCATAAGGATGTGTTCAGTCAGGTGCGTGAGGCAGGAGGTGTAACCGGCGCGGTCACCCACAGCTATTGGTCTCAATTCTTCAATCGCCACCCGTTCGACTACGTCCGCGATGTTGAATATGACGAGCCCGACAACCTGACAATCAACCATGGTCGCTTTCATTCAATGACGGGATATGGCAACGCCAACCAGATGACGCCAAGCGATGTCGATCTGTTTGCCTCGCTCACCAACCTGTGTCTGCGCTTCGGACTGGATTATGGCATCCTGCACACTTGCACACTGGACAGCATGGGGCATCGTTTCTTCCACGATTGCGCCGAGATGGACCATGCCTGTTTCGTCATGGACGAAATGCTGGCCCCATTCATTCCGCGTTGGCAGCAGTTGGGTTATGACGTCATCGTGACGGCTGATCATGGTCAGGACGAACGCGGCCATCACGGTGGTCGCAGCCCGTTGCAGCAGGAAACAGCGCTTTACTACTTTGGAGAGGCCAAAGGCCCTGATCCCGATACCGTGATAGACCAGCTACAGCTTGCACCAACCATACTTCAGCGCATGGGCGCACCGGTGGCGGATACGATGAAAGCCAAGCCGTTCCTGACCTGACGCGGTTCAGTCGTAGGACCAAATCCCCTGCCCCAAAGCCTCAATCGCCACGGAAATCCGCTCAAAGCTGTCAGCGGCGCGCCTGACCGATGTTCGGGCGCGCAGGTATCCGTGGACCAAACCGGCCTCGTTGATGCAATGTGCTTGCCCACCTGCGGCTGTGATCCGGTCACAGTAAGCTTGCCCGTCATCGCGCAGCGGATCGCAATCGGCGGTCACCACCACCGTCGGCGGTAGCCCCGAGAAATCGACGTCATACAACGGTGCATAGGTAGGATCGTTCTGGGGCGTGGTCCCTTGATACCGAACAGTCTCATAAAACCGGATATCGTCCAATGTCAGCAGCGGGGCATTGGCATGTTCGATATACGACCCCTGCGACATATCTCCGCCTAAGCCGGGATATATGAGGACCTGCCCCAGCACATTTTCCAACCGCCCCCGACCATGGTGCGAAACGGCTGCTGCCAGATTGCCACCCGCGCTGTCACCGGCCAGCACGATCGGCTCTCCGTATTCCTGAACCACCCAGTTCGTGGCGGTCCAGCTATCCTGAAACTGCGCCGGGTGCACATGCTCAGGGCACAACCGATAGTCGACCGAAACGATCCGATAGCCCGTCTGGGCGCAGAGTTCCGCACAGACATCATCGTGGCTATCCAAGCCCCCGACGACGAACCCACCACCATGTATATAGATGACGGTCCGGGTGGGGTCACCGGCACTATAGATGCGAACAGGTACGCCATCGGCGGACCTGTCGCGCACCTCGATGCCAGGTGGGCGCGGCTGGCGGAAGTCCTGACACATCGCGTCATAGACCCGGCGTTGGTCAGCAATGGACATCTCTACTGTATCATCCGGATAGCTCTCGGCCGTGCGCCGGATGAAACCCCAGGTCTCCTCGTCGATCAGACGTTCATAGTCCATTGTTCCTCCGAATTATTCAGACCACTCCCATGGCCGGGTAAACGAACCCAGCACTTTTGAGACATCGTCTTCGGAAGACCCATTCGCGTCAAGCTGCGCGATAAGACCTCGCTTCTTGTCATCGATTACCGAAACAACCCGCGCTTCAATGCCTGCGGCGTCCAAAGCACCGTTGTAGATGCGAGTGATGGCCTGCTTGCGCAGTTCGGGTTTGAAAACCTTGCCAACGGCGGTTTTCGGCAATTCATCCAGAATGGTCATATGCTTGGGCTGTGCTGCACGTTCGTGGACGTGAACCTTGCAATAGTCCATCAGCTCCTGTTCAGTGACCGAGGCCCCCTCGACCAGTTCAACAAAGGCGCAAGGCACCTCACCCGAATGCGCATCGGGCTGACCGATGGCCCCTGCAAAGGCGACGGCATCATGGCCCAGCAAGGCCTCTTCGATTTCTGCGGGATCGATATTGTGTCCGCCGCGAATGATCAGGTCCTTCGCGCGACCGGTGATCCACAGATAGCCGTCCTCATCAAACCGTCCCAGATCGCCCGTGCGCAGGTATTTGTTGAAATGATAGAGGTTCGTATTCTTGTCGGTTTCGGTATAAGTATTTCCCGCGTATACGCCGGGGTTCGAGATGCAAATTTCACCGATCTGATCTACGCCGCACTCGGTTGGTCCATCCGGCCCGTCCTGCAGGATTTTGACATCCGTATAAGGGAACGGGATACCGATCGAGCCGATCTTCTTTTCCCCATCCACGGGGTTGCATGACACCAGACAAGTGGCCTCGGTCAGGCCGTAGCCCTCGACGATAGTAACGCCGGTCGCTTCTTCAAACCGACGGAACAGTTCGACCGGCAACGGAGCTGATCCCGAAAATGCTGTTTTAACGCTGGATATATCCGCATCCACAGGTCGCTGCATTTTGGCTGAAATCGCTGTCGGCACTGTGATGATGAACGAAACCTTCCAGCGTTCGATCAGTTTCCAGAAATTGTCGAATACGCCATCACCGCGATACCCGGCAGGCGTCGGGAATACCACATGTGCACCAGACGACACCGCCGCCATCACGATGACATGCACCGCAAAGACATGGAACATCGGCAGTGGGCACATGATGACGTCGTTCTCGTCAAACAGCAGTGTATTGCCCAACCAGCCATTGTAGATAAGGCCCGAGTATTTGTGCTGCGCCACTTTCGGCATGCCCGTGGTGCCGCCCGTGTGGAAATAGCACGCCACGCGATCTTCCTGGCTGTCCTCAAAGTTCAGCGTCTTAGGCTGCTTGTTCAGCTCATCAATGAAGTTCTTGTAGTCCGCATGGGCCAACTTTTCCTTGTCGCCCATCTTTGGACGCAGGAATGGTACAAGCCAGGATTTTGGCGGCGTCAGATAGCGGTTCAGGTCGATCTCAAGGATCGTGTTGACGCCCGGAGCGTGACGCACAGCCTCTTCAACCTTTTGGGCCACATCGGTTTTGGGAAAGGATTTCAGGGTGACGACAACCTTGGCCTTGGTCTCACGCAGGATCGCCGCGATCTGCTCTGGCTCCAGCAACGGGTTGATCGGGTTCACGATCCCGGCCACCGCACCGCCCATCATGGTGACCAGCGTCTCGTTGCAGTTGGGCAGCACATAGGCCACCACATCGTTTTCTCCGATGCCAAGGGAACGGAATAGGTTGGCGGCCTGATTGACTTTGCCCAGCAGCTCGGACCATGTCAGCGTCTCGGCCTTGTCGCTCGGGCCGGACAACAACTGAAAGCTGATCGCTTTATGGTTCGGGAACTTGCCCGCCGTCCGCGACAACAGTTGATGGAAGGTGACGGGTACGTCCCGATCTTCCCACGCCATCTCCTGCTCGATGCGCGCCTTGTCTTCCAATCCCACAAAGGCCATGTGGCTCCTCCCCTGATCTGTCTCCCGTGTCGCGCACAGGCTTGTTTGTCACCTCCAAGATGGAAGCAAAACACACCATGCGCAAGCAAGGGCTTAGCGATCAGGTCCGGGAATATGTAGAATGACGCTACGGCGAAACGAGATGTGCCGGAGCGTCACTTTATTCTGCAGCCACCCCGTCGGTGAACTGCAAGCGTGCGAGGCGGGCATACAAACCGTCCTGCGCCACCAGATCGTTATGGGTACCCTGCGCCACAATGCGCCCGGCTTCCAGCACGACAATCCGGTCTGCCTTCTTAACGGTCGCCAGACGGTGCGCCACGATCAGAGTGGTGCGCCCTGCCCTCATGTTATCAACCGCACCCTGCACCGCACGTTCGCTTTCTGCGTCCAAAGCCGAGGTCGCCTCGTCCAGCAGCAGCACCGGTGCGTCGCGCAGGATGGCACGTGCGATGGCGATACGTTGCTTCTGACCACCCGACAGCATTACGCCCCGTTCGCCCACAAAGCTGTCATACCCTTCGGGCAAAGCCGAGATGAACTCATGCGCGGCGGCGGCTCGGGCGGCGGACTCGACTTCGGCATCTGAGGCGTCCAGACGGCCAAAGCGGATATTCTCGCGCGCCGAAGCGGCAAAGATCACGGGGTCTTGCGGGACCAGCGCGATGTGCTGACGGAAGTCGTCACGGTTCAACTCGCGCAGGTCGAGCCCATCAAGACTGACCTGTCCCGCATCGGGATCATAGAACCGCTGAATCATCTGGATGACTGTTGTCTTGCCCGCACCAGACGGGCCAACAAAGGCCACTGTCTCCCCAGGTTTAATCTGCAGTGACAAATGATCCAGCGCGACAACGTCCGGGCGCGCGGGATAGTGGAATGTCACATCGTCGAAACGTATCTCTCCGCGTACGGGCACAGGCAAATCCTTGGCCTGCGACGGATCATTGACGGTATCCTCAGCGTTCAGCAGCTCGACCAAACGCTCCGTCGCACCTGCAGCGCGCTGCAACTCGCTCCAGATTTCGGACAACGCGGCGACTGAACCCGCCATGATGATCGAATAGATCACAAACTGGATCAGCACGCCCTCGGTCATAACCCCGTTACGCACATCATTCGCACCCATCCACAGCACGCCAACGATGCCCGAGAAGACGAGAAAGATCACAATGACGGTCAGAATCGCACGGGTCTGGATCCGACGCAGAGAAACTTCGTACGAAGTTTCTGTCATCTCTCCGAACTGCGTCCTGCTGGCGTCCTCATGAGTAAAAGCCTGCACGGTTTGCACCGCACCCAACGCCTCGCCGGCATTTCCAGAGGACGCCGCAATCCAGTCCTGATTTTCCCGGCTGATCACCCGTAACCTGCGGCCCAGTACCAATATTGGCACAACCACCAGCGGAATCAGTAGCAACACCATCCCAGTCAGCTTAGCCGATGTCAGCAGCATCAGCACCAGTCCGCCGACGAACATCAAAAGATTGCGGAGCGCGATGGACACAGACGATCCCAGCACCGATTGGATCAGCGTTGTGTCGGTGGTGATCCGGCTCAGAACTTCGCCGGTCATGATGCGCTCGTAAAACTCGGGGCTCATCCCGATCACGCGGTCAAAAACCGCCTTTCGGATATCGGCCACCACACGTTCACCCAACCGGGTCACCAAAGCATAGCGAATACCCGTACCCACGGCGAGAATCCCGGCTATACCGAGGGCGGCCAGAAAGTACCATTCAAGCAAATCACCATCTTCGATGCGGAAATTGTCGACCACACGCCGCACAGCCAAGGGCAATGTCAGCGTCATGCTGGCCGTCAGGATCAACGCCAGAGTCGCGCCGATCATCAGCAGTCGATAGGGCTTCATAAACGGCCACAATGACCGCAGCACGCCAATTTTTTTAGACCTAGCCCGTTCATCGTAGGCGCCGGGCGCTTGTGCATTTGCTGGATTGGCGGAGCGTGTTCTTGCCATATCTGGCCCTTGTATTCTGGTCGCAGCCCTTATCAGGCGTCAATCAACGTTTCATGGCGGCGTGGGACAATGGGGTCAAGCTTTGGGCGCAATTCGGGGCACGATCCGGGCCTTTTGACGCATTCGACCGGAATGTTAGAGATGGAGGGGCTGAGTTGGAGCGGGTAGACGGAATCGAACCGACATAGCCTGCTTGGAAGGCAGGGGCTTTACCATTAAGCTATACCCGCTCAGTGCTTGCGCTGATTATTTTATGTACCAACCATCGTCAAGCGCGAAGTTGTGTTTTCAGCCTCAGATACGGCGCACGACATCAATGACACGATCTTCAAGAAATTTTCAGATGGGCGGCAAAAAGGGAAGTCGTGGCAATTCAATGGTCGTTAATTAGCGATGGAAAACAGATCTGGGTCACCACCAAACGCAAGGGAAGTAACTTGATTCCGGCATCTAACTCACACTGGAGAGAAACACTATGCATGCTTATCCCAGCCTTAGTGTTCACTTGCCTGATCGTGTTGACACTCTCGCAGCAGTCGCCCGTATGGATGCCTTTGGATGATGCCTATATAACAATCGGAAACGTGGATCTGTTTCTTTCGGGGCGCTCAGATCTTTACGGCAATGATGGTCCGACCGGCGCAAGTAGCTTGGTTCATTTTCTCGTGCTGGCCTTTTTATCGCAATTCACCACTACACCAGAGGCCAGCTTGGCCTTGAGCGTTCTAAGCGCCGGCGCATATATGATTGGGTTATGGTTGTTACTGTGTTCCGTGTCAGGCTCTCGGATTGTTGCAGCATCTGGGTCGATTGCGGGTCTCTTATTAGGATTCGCGTGGCTCCACCTTATGAATGGCCTAGAGACTGGTATGGCAATGGCAGCCATCACTTGGGCCTTTTTTCTACGCCAAACCAATCGCCACGTCGCGCTATCGATATTGATTGGCATAATGCCTTTTATCAGACCGGAGTTTTACGTTCTTTCTGCTCTCTTGTTCATTTCTATCATCGTCGTGAAGCCGATCAACTACGCGTACTGCGTCAAGATTTTTTTCATTTCCGCATCCGCCTACATAATCTTGGCACTTGTGAGCGTTCTGATTCTAGGCAGTGTTTGGCCTGATACTGCCGGCGCGAAAGAGGCGTTTTTTGCAGAGAAAGGAGAAGTTTTCTCTAGTCGACTGATGGTCGCTCTGCGCGCCGTGGTCGAGACCAATCTGCTTGTGGTTTTCTCGGGCTTGGTCTTCGCACCATTCCTTAGGGGAGGCTGGGTTGCCTTAGCTTTTTTCGGAATTTTTGTGCTCTCATCAGCTCTGAAACTACCGGGTGCTCTGTATCACAACGATTTCCGCTACCTGTATCCGTTGCTACCAATTGCAATTGCATCTTGGACAGCGGTCCTGACGGCGCGTCAAGTTTCTTCGGCCCCGGTCTTTGTGATCGGTGCCCTCCTGTCGGTATACGCTTTTGCGACAAGCAGTTGGCCAGTCTACACCATACAATGGAAATCGGGTAGCGAAGAGCGTCTTATTACAGCGGAATGGATGACTGAGAATTTACCGTCGAATTCTGTAGTAGGTGTTCACGACGCAGGCTTTATACCCTGGAAGATCGCCTCAACAGTCTCGAATCAAAACATTCGGTTCGTTGATCTTGTCGGCTTGAAGTCGCCTTCCGCGATCAAATTTCACGAGGAATTCACTGCCCCCTCGAATGGTAAAGAACGATGGCGAGCATTTGATGTGTTGGGGCGGGAACGTAAGATTGATTACATCATTGTTCTGGATCGACCGTTTTGGCGACGTATCGAAGACAGTTTCAAGACTGCGGGCTGGGATATCAATCTTATTTTTGCCAACGAGGGCGGATATCAAGTGTTCTCAGCCAACCCAAATTGAGCGGAGCAATTGAAAACTACCTGTTTTGAACTGATGTTTTCGAAATGGAGAATAACTCAACCTGCGGTTTGAAAACAAACTGTCATGTTACGTGAATATACGCTGTTCACCAAAACCCAATTCAGACAGCCAGGAGCTATCCATGACAGACGTCGATCTCACCACCCTTTCCGCCGACGATTGGGATGAGTTGCACTTCCCCCGCCCGGATGAACACGACTTCGACCGCGTGGTTGAAAGCGCTATCTCGCGACGGGGTTTCCTGTCAGGAGTAGTGGCATTTGGGTCGGGCGCTGCGGCGATGGGCGCTGGTTTGTTGGGCTCAACTTCAGCACAGGCGGTCGATGCACAACGCTTTGCCTTCACGCCGATTCCCGCCCAGACCGATGGGACAGTCCACGTTCCGGAAGGTTATGAGTGGAAGATGCTAATGCGCTGGGGCGATCCGCTGTTTTCCGAGGCCGATGGATACGATTTGACCGATGGCGGTAAGGTTGAAAACTCGGACAAGGTTTTTGGCGAGAATACGGATGGGATGGAGACATTCTCGTTCCGGGGTCACGAGCTGATTGCGATCAACCACGAGTACCCGAACCGCAAGATCAACCTGCCTGCCGCGCAGGAAGGTGTTCCAACCCGTGCCGATGACGTTCTGAAATTGCAGAACATTCAGGGTGTGACCGTGATGGAGATCAAGGAAAGCCCGGAGGGCTGGTCTGTGGTGAAGGACAGCCCCTTCAACCGCCGAATCCACCACAACACTCCAATGAAGATCGTCGGCCCCGCCGCCGGTCATGACCTACTGAAGACCGAGGCCGATCCGACAGGCACCGCGTCGCTGGGCACCATGAACAACTGTGGTTCCGGCAAGACACCGTGGGGCACCTACCTGACCTGCGAAGAAAATTTCAACGGCTACTTTGGTTCGTCCGACAAAAACGCCAGCTACGATCAGAAGGTCGCGGACGGCATGAAACGCTATGGCATCAAGGCTGAAAGCTGGAACGGTTACGAACTGTTTGACCCCCGCTTCGACACCTCGAAAAACCCCAATGAGCCGCACCGCGCAGGCTGGATCGTTGAAATCGACCCGACCAAACCCGACAGCACTCCGGTCAAGCACACCGGCCTTGGTCGCTTCAAGCATGAAAATGCTGAGGTCGCGCTGGCTGCGGACGGTCGTGTTGTGGTCTATATGGGCGACGATGAACGTGGCGAGTATCTTTACAGGTTCGTCTCGAACGCGGCCTATGCGCCCGGTGTCGACACTCAGGGCTTGTTGAATGACGGCACGCTATATGTCGCCAAGTTCAATGACGACATGAGCGGCGAATGGCTGACGCTGACGCCGGAAACAACCGGCATGGACGCGGCCGAAATTCTGATCTTTACCCGTATGGCCGCATCGGCTGCGGGCGGCACCACAATGGACCGCCCGGAATGGGTGGCCTCAAGCCCTGTTGCGGTCGAGGCATATTGCTGCCTGACCAACAACAAGAACCGTGGAGTTAAGCCAAATGCTGGGGGTGATGACACTGCAGTCAACGGCCCTAACCCGCGCGAGGCCAACAAATACGGCCAGATCGTGCGCTGGCGTCCAGCGGATGAAGATCACGCGGCCACTGGCTTTGATTGGGATCTCTATGTCATGGCCGGAAACCCAACTGTTCATTCGGATAACCGTGGCGGATCGGCAAATGTGAACGAAGGCAACCTGTTCAACTCACCCGACGGCATGGCCATCGATTCGACTGGTCTGGTCTGGATTCAGACAGACGGGAATGATGACAACGAGGAAGAATTCGCAGGAAACGGCAATAACCAGATGCTAGTTGGCGATCCCGTGACCGGGGAGATTGTGCGCTTCATGACCGGCCCGAATGGCTGTGAAGTCACCGGTCTGGCCTGGTCGACCGACCTGCGCACCATGTTTGTTGGCATCCAGCATCCGGGCAGCAATTGGCCCGATGGCGGTACGCCGCGTTCGTCGGTGATTGCGATCAAACGCACCGACAACGGGCTGGTCGGCTAATCAAGTCCTTGCATCAAAAGCGCTCCTGAACTTCGGTTCCGGGGCGCTTTTTCGTCTCAATTCAAATATCCTCACCCGGTGGATCAAGCAGCCCGCCCGGCGCAAGCAAGGCACGCTCTGAAAGCCACGGGTTCAGTTCGAGTGCATGGTTCAGCGCCGTTCGCGCTTCGTCCAGCCGCTTGAGACCCAACAGCGATAATGCCCGCCCGCTAAGCGCCGCTACATGGTTCGGGGACAGCTCAATGGCCCGATCCAGATCGATCAGGGCCGCACCGTAATCCTGCTGCAAATAGTTGACGAATGCCCGTTGATTGTACCCCTCGGCATAATCCGGGCAATAAGCGACCAGAGCGTCAAACTCGGCCAACGCACCGGTCAAATCCCAAGACTCGCGCAGAGACATCCCGCGATCCAACAGGATTTGAGATCGGGCGTCCGGCGCATCGGTCCAGAGTTGCCACATCCGCCCCGAAATGCCCCGCGCCTCGCGCTCAGACGACGCGGTTTGGGCTTGCGCAATCAGGGCGTCGACGCCAGAAATATGATCCGGCGCAACCGGGCAATCTGCAGAAGCCTGAGCGGCAGAACCAGCGAGTATGGCAACGATAAGTACGTTTTTCATCCTCTCTAACCTGATCCATCAGGCGTTTAGGTCAACTGCTTTATAGCGGAGCCAGCAACCCGGTTTCTTTCACCGCCTCCATCGCAACGAAGGTGGAGGTGTTGGCAACATGCGGCAGGGATGAGATTTTCTCGGCTAGCACCGTGCGGTATTCTGTCATCGATCGGGTCCGGATTTTAAGCAGATAGTCAAAGTTGGACGCGATCATATGAGCCTGTTCAATCTCAGCAACTCTGCGCACCGCTGCATTGAACTCGGCCAGTGCTTTTTCACGAGTATCTGTGAGACGCACCTCGACAAAGGCCACATGGTCAAGGCCCAGACGGATCGGGTCCAACATGGCGCGATAGCCTGTGATGATCCCGTCAGCCTCAAGCCGCTTGAGCCGCGCCTGTGTCGGCGATTTTGACAAGCCGATCCTGCGCGCAAGGTCCGTCACTGAGATGCGGCCATCTTCAGCTAATGCCGTAAGGATCGCACGGTCAAAGCGATCAAGGCTGGACAAGTCGTTTTGCATGATCAGGCTCCTATATTTCAGTCAATTCGACCAGAATTCGAGAAAATTCGGTCCTTTCTCCTGACTGTAGGCGGTTATATTAGGCAAAAGCCCCGGAGTACACATGTCACACAGCCTACGCACCAAAATCGACACTCAGACTTATGCCGACCAGTCCACTGTACTGGACGCGCTGATCTCTCAGGCCAAGCTGTCAGAGGCCGACCGAACGGCCATTTGCGAGGCTGCAGCACAGCTGGTGCGCGACATCCGCTCAAGCACGTCGCCTGGCATGATGGAAGTGTTTCTGGCTGAATACGGCCTATCCACAGATGAAGGCGTTGCGCTTATGTGTTTGGCCGAGGCGCTGTTGCGTGTGCCAGATGCGGATACCATTGACGCACTGATCGAAGACAAGATCGCCCCGTCAGATTGGGGAAAACATCTGGGACAATCATCCTCGTCACTGGTGAACGCGTCGACATGGGCGTTGATGCTGACAGGCCGGGTTCTGGACGAAGACAAATCCTCGCCCGTCGGCGCGCTGCGCGGGGCCATCAAGCGGCTGGGTGAACCGGTGATCCGCACCGCCGTTGGTCGTGCAATGAAAGAAATGGGACGTCAGTTCGTTTTGGGCGAAACCATTCAATCCGCCATGAAGCGCGCCAAAGGAATGGAAGATAAGGGCTATACCTACTCGTACGACATGCTGGGCGAGGCGGCACGGACCGAGGCCGATGCTGCCCGCTATCACCTGTCTTACTCGCGCGCGATCGCCGCTATTGCCGAGGCCTGCACCCATAAAGACATTCGCGAAAATCCGGGCATCTCGGTCAAGCTGTCGGCCCTGCACTCCCGTTATGAGCTGGCACAAGAACAACGGGTGATGGACGAACTGGTGCCCCGGCTGCGCGCGCTGGCTTTGCTGGCCAAGGCGGCGGGCATGGGGCTGAACGTTGACGCGGAAGAGGCCGATCGCCTGTCGCTCTCGCTACAGGTGATCGAAGAAGTTATGGCAGAGCCTGCACTGGCCGGTTGGGACGGGTTCGGCATCGTTGTGCAAGCCTACGGCCCACGCGCCGGGTTGGTGCTGGATACGCTCTACGAGATGGCCCAGCGGCACGACCGCAAGCTGATGGTGCGGCTGGTCAAGGGCGCTTATTGGGATACCGAGATCAAGCGCGCGCAAGTCGAGGGCGTCGATGGTTTTCCGGTCTTCACCGATAAGGCGGCGACGGATGTGTCCTATATCGCCAACGCCCGCAAACTGCTGGGAATGACCGACCGTATCTATCCGCAATTTGCCACGCATAACGCCCATACGGTCAGCGCCATCCTACATATGGCGGACGGCCAGCCATTCGAATTCCAGCGCCTGCACGGGATGGGTGAGACCCTGCATCAGATCGTGCGCAACAAGCGGACCTCGCGCTGCCGTATCTATGCTCCGGTCGGCGCGCATCGGGATCTGTTGGCCTATCTGGTACGTCGCCTTCTGGAAAACGGGGCAAATTCCTCGTTCGTCAATCAGATCGTTGATGAGGAAGTCGCCCCAGAAACCGTTGCCGCAGATCCGTTCGTGGCCGTTCAAACACCCGGCAAACCGCTGCCAACCGGGCCTGAGTTGTTCGCACCGGAACGCCCAAACTCGAAAGGCTTTGATCTGCACCATACGCCGACGCTGGACCAGATTGACATCGCACGCGACGCCTTCCGCGCCCATCATTGGTACGCCCGCCCCTTATTGTCGGATGATGCACAGCCTTTGGCAGACACTCCCGTGATCAATCCTGCGCAACCGCAGGATCGCCCCGGTTCGGTTGCTGCGGCCAGCCCCGAAGACGTGGAACTGGCGTTGGCCAGCGCTTGCCCATGGCAGGCCTCAGCCGAGAAGCGCGCTGACATTCTAAATAAAGCAGCCGATCTCTACGAAGCGCATTTTGGAGAGCTGTTTGCCCTGCTCGCCCGCGAAGCCGGAAAATCTGTGCCCGATGCAGTTGCCGAGCTGCGCGAAGCGGTTGATTTCCTGCGCTACTACGCCGCCAATATTCCTGCCGCCAAACCCGCCGGTATATTCACCTGCATCAGCCCGTGGAACTTCCCTCTGGCGATCTTCACCGGGCAGATATCGGCTGCGTTGGCCACTGGCAATGCCGTGCTGGCGGCACCTGCCCCGCAAACGCCACTGATCGCCCATCGCGCAGTTCAGCTGATGCACGAAGCAGGTGTTCCACGCGATACGCTGCAACTGCTTCCGGGTGGGCCGAAAGTGGGCGCGGCGTTGACGTCGGATGAACGCGTCTCGGGCGTGGCCTTTACCGGGTCGACCGCTACCGCGCATAAAATCCGATCTGCCATGGCACAGCATATGCGTCCGGGCACGCCATTGATCGCCGAGACCGGCGGCCTGAATGCGATGATCGTAGATAGCACCGCGTTGCCGGAACAAGCTGTGCAATCGATCATCGAAAGCGCGTTCCAATCGGCAGGCCAGCGATGCTCGGCCCTGCGCTGCCTCTATCTGCAAGAGGATATTGCCGATGACGTTCTGACCATGCTGCAAGGGGCGATGGACGCTTTGCAGGTGGATGATCCCTGGCTGATCTCGACCGATTGTGGTCCGGTCATTGACGCGCAAGCCCGGCAAACCATCGCGGACCACGTGGCTCGCGCTCGTGCCGAAGGACGGGTGCTGAAAGAGATGACAACGCCTCCCGAGGGTACATTCATCGCACCGGCACTGATCGAAATACCCGGCATCTCGGCGCTAGAGCGCGAGGTGTTCGGCCCGGTGCTGCACGTCGCCCGGTTCAAGGCACAAGAGATCGACAAGGTCATCGCGGATATCAATGCCACGGGCTACGGCCTGACCTTCGGCCTGCACACGCGTATCGACGACCGGGTGCAGCATGTGACCGAGGCGATCCATGCCGGTAATATCTACGTCAACCGCAACCAGATCGGCGCGATCGTCGGTTCGCAACCCTTCGGCGGCGAAGGTCTGTCCGGCACCGGCCCCAAGGCGGGCGGCCCGAACTATATGGCACGGTTCTGCGCGCCTGATCGGCAGAATGCTTCGGGACGCTGGGACAGTCCGGCTGAACCAGGTGCGCCCGAAGGGCAACCTGCAACGCCCAGCACCCAATCTCTGCCCGGTCCCACCGGCGAATCAAACCGCCTGACCGAATATGCCCGTGCGCCGCTTTTGTGCATGGGTCCGGGGGTCGAGGCCGCCAAGGCTCAGGCGGATGCGGTCAAAGCGTTGGGCGGCCCAGCGATCCGTATGACGGGCATGCTGGATCTGCACCGGCTTGAAAACCTGACCGGTTTCTCGGGCGTTCTGTGGTGGGGCGACGACGACACTGCCCGCCAGATCGAACAGCATTTGGCCCGGCGCGATGGCCCGATCATCCCGCTGATCCCCGGGCAACCCGACCGTGCTCGGGTGCTGGGGGAACGCCATGTCTGTGTCGACACCACCGCCGCCGGAGGCAACGCCGCCCTTCTGGGAGGTGCGGCATAACCGGACCTTGACGCTGGGCGGCGAAAAGCCCAGCGTCGCGCCATGTTTCCGATCCGAGACCATAACCCTTCGGGGCGTACTCCGTTTGTTGTTTATGCCCTTATGGCTGCGAACATACTGATCTTCCTCAGCTATGTGGGTGTCATGGAGAATGCGCGGCTGATCAATCAGCTTTATATTGACTACGCGGTCATTCCTGCCCGGATAACTGACGGCTATGGGTTCGAGACACTCGTGACGTCAATGTTCCTGCATGGGGGCTGGATGCATCTGGCGGGAAACATGCTGTTTCTGTGGATATTCGGCGATAACCTCGAAGACGAAATGGGGCATGTGCTGTTTCTCGTGTTCTATCTGCTGGCGGGAATCGGAGCGGGGCTGATTCACGTCATTTCGGCACCGGATTCGGTGGTGCCAACAATTGGCGCGTCTGGAGCGATTGCTGGTGTCATGGGCGGCTATCTTCTGCTTTTCCCAAAAGCGCGCGTAGATATCCTGCTGATTCTGATCGTCTATATCCGGATCTTCACTATCCCGGCCTTTATCATGCTGGGTGTCTGGCTGGGCCTGCAATTCCTTGGCAGCCTCTCCAGCAATCCCGATGAAGGTGGCGTTGCCTATTGGGCGCATACCGGAGGGTTCTTTGTTGGTTTGATCCTGTGCATCCCCCTATGGCTCAGGCGCGGAGGGACTGGGTTCTGGAACCGCACCCACGGCCATCCACCGCATCCGGAACACAAGTACAAACTCTCGCAATCACGCATCCCCAGAGTGCCGCGCAAATAATCAAGCGTCAGCTCTTGGGTAGCCTACCGCCGCTCAGGTGGGTGATCTCTTGCGCCGCGCGCATAACCAGATCGCCCAACTCGGGCGCGCGTTCACGGCTGAACCTTACGGTGGGTCCGGATACCGAGATACCGGCGCAAGGCTCAGCCCTGTCATTGAAGATGGCCGCACCAATGCAAGACATACCTTCATACCGTTCTTCGTGATCGTAAGACCAACCTCGGGTACGAGTTTCAGCCAGATCTGCATACAGGCCCGAAGCGGGCAACTGCGTATTTTCAGTGAAAGCAACCGGATCAATCCGGCCCAGAACTTTGCCTAAACTCTCTTCGCTCAACGCAGCGAGAATAGCCTTTCCTGTACCGGACGCATACATGGGCGTCCGCGCACCGGGTGGAAAGAAGGCCCGGATGGGGTTCTGAGTTTCGACCTGCCCGACAAAGACCACCTCTGCTCCATCGGGTACGGCCAGATTTGCGGTCTCACCGCTGTCTTGCATCAGACGCCGCAGGATCGGCCTGCCGATTTCCAGAACGCTGTTGCGCCGCAGGAAAGACGCACCGGTCCGATATGCTTCGATCCCGACCAGCCATTCCTGCCGTTCCTCATCAAAGGATACGAATCCGTGTTTTTGCAGTGTCACAAGAATGCGATGCGTGGTGGCCGTCGGTACATCGACCTCGCGGGCAAGATCGCTTAGCGCGACGCGCTCTAGCCGGGCAACGGTGGTAAGTACGCCCAGCGCCCGATCCAATGATTGCATGGTCCCGGCCGAACTTTCTTTAAACAGCGATTTGGGTCTGCCGCGCGGTCGCTTTTGCGTTTCCATTTCTCACCTGGCTTTCGGACTTTCCCCCGAAAACCCGAACCAATTTTTTTGGCCCGGAATTCTCCGAGATCATTTTGATAAACTGAATTCCTATCCGTTTCAGCACCTTATCAATTTAACGGATAAAATGAAAATATTTTTCAAGAAAATTGCAACACACAACCGTTCAAGCGACACTTGGGTCCAAAGCAGAGGATTGAGTTATGTCGCATCAAAACCCGGTCTTTATCCCAGGCCCAACCAATATTCCTGATCGTTTGCGCCTTGCCATGCAGGTTCAGACGCAAGACCACCGCGCCCCGGACTTCGTTGAAACCTTCGCCCCGGTACTGGAGGATACAAAACAGGTCTTTGGAACCACCGAAGGCCAGATCGTCACTTTTCCAGCCAGCGGAACGGGCGGTTGGGAGGCAGCGATTACAAATACGCTCAGCCCCGGTGACAAGGTTCTTGTCGCCCGCTACGGCGTCTTCAGCCATCGCTGGATCGATCTGTGCGAAAGACACGGGTTGGACGTTCAGATCGTTGAATGCCCATGGGGAACAGGCGCGCCAGCCGACAGGTTCGAGGCGATCCTGTCCGCGGATAAAGCGCATGAAATCAAGGCCGTATTGGTGACGCATAACGAAACCGCGACAGGTGTGCGTTCCGATATCAGCGCTGTGCGCGATGCGATGGATGCGGCACATCACCCGGCCATGATGTTTGTGGATTGCGTGAGCTCTCTGGCCTCAATGCCGTTCGAGTTTGACCGGTGGGGCGTGGATATTGCGGTCTCGGGGTCGCAGAAGGGGTTCATGCTGGCCACCGGCATGGCGATCCTGTGCGTCAGCCCCAAGGCTCTGGCTGCAATGGATACCGCCCAACTGCCCCGCACCTTCTTTGATTTCCGTGATATGATGTCGGCAAATGCGTCTGGCGGCTTTCCCTATACTCCGCCGCTGCAGCTGATCTACGGCATGCGCGAAAGCCTGAAGATGCTGTTCGAGGAAGGGTTGGACAATGTGTATGCCCGCCACACTCGCCTTGCCGAAGGTGTGCGCCACGCGACTACGGCCTGGGGCCTGAGGTTGGTCGCACAATCTCCTGACCTCTACTCGGATACCGTCAGCGCCATATTTGTGCCCGAAGGTTTCGACAGCAACGAACTGACTGACCATGCCTTCAACACCTATGGGGTATCCTTCGGCATTGGTCTGGGTGAGTTGAATGGCAAAGCATTCCGTATTGGCCACTTGGGCAGCCTGACCGATGTTATGGTCCTGTCGGGGCTGGCCACGGTCGAGATGGCCATGGCCGATCTGAACTACCCGGTGAAGCTTGGCAGCGGGGTTGCTGCGGCGCAGGAATTCTATCGCGCCAGCTCAACCAGCCACGCAAAAGCCGCAGCTTAGGGAGGATAGTCATGTTGGATCAAATCCCCGTCGCCGACCTGACGTATGACGACGTACAAGCTGCGCATGAAAGGATCAGGCCGCACATCCGACGCACACCGGTAATGACCTCGGACTATCTGAATGAATTGACCGGCGCACAGCTGTTCTTCAAATGCGAGAACTTTCAGGAAGCAGGTGCATTCAAAGTGCGCGGTGCCAGTAATGCAGTCTTCGGCCTTAGCGATGAGATGGCGGCCAAGGGCGTTTGCACCCACTCAAGCGGGAACCACGCCCTGTCACTGTCATATGCGGCGGGTCGCCGGGGCATTCCATGCAATGTGGTGATGCCGCGCACCGCGCCGCAGGCCAAGAAAGACGCGGTACGACGCTTTGGTGGTACGATCACTGAATGTGAACCGTCCACGTCGTCCCGCGAAGCGACCTTTACCGAGGTGCAGGCCCGAACAGGCGGAGAGTTCGTGCACCCGTACAACGACCCTCGTGTTATCACTGGTCAGGCCACATGTTCGGCTGAATTGCTTGAGCAGACCGATGGCCTGGATGCAGTGATCGCGCCAATCGGCGGTGGCGGGATGGTCTCAGGCACCTGTCTGACGGTTTCGAACCTGGCACCAGGAACCGCGATCTATGCGGCTGAGCCTGAGCAGGCGGACGATGCGTACCGTTCCTTCAAAGCGGGTCATATCATTGCGGACGATGCCCCCAAAACGGTGGCGGACGGGCTGTTGGTCCCGCTCAAGGAAAACACATGGCACTTTGTGTCGAACAATGTGACCGACATCTTCACCGCGTCCGAGCAAGAGATCATCGACGCAATGAAACTCACTTGGAAATACTTGCGCGTGGTGATGGAGCCGTCTTCGGCCGTTCCGCTGGCCACCATTCTCAAGAACCCCGACACCTTCCGGGGCAAACGCGTCGGCGTCATCATCACCGGAGGCAACGTGGATCTGAACAAGCTGCCCTGGCTGAAAGGGTAAGGAGAAACAGGATGAACAAACCGATGAACAGTGATCAATTCGAAGTTGGCTATGACATCCCTGCCGCGATCGGCATGGATGAATCCGAAATCCAGACGCCTTGCCTGATCCTTGATCTGGACGCGCTCGAGCGTAACATCAAGAAGATGGGCGACTATGCCAAGGCACATGGGATGCGGCACCGGGTGCATGGCAAGATGCACAAATCCGTAGACGTCGCGAAGCTGCAGGAACAATTGGGCGGCGCAGTCGGCGTCTGCTGCCAAAAGGTTTCCGAGGCCGAGGTGTTTGCGCGCGGAGGCATCAAAGACATTCTGGTCTCGAATCAAGTGCGGGACCCGGTCAAGATTGACCGTCTGGCGCGCCTGCCGAAGCTTGGCGCACGCACAATCGTTTGCGTCGACGATGTGGACAACGTCGCTGACCTGTCTGCTGCTGCCGCTAAGCATGGCACTGAATTGGAGGTTTTTGTCGAGATCGACTGCGGCGCGGGCCGCTGTGGTGTCACCACGACCCCCGCTGTGATCGAAATCGCCAAGGCTGTTGAGGCCGCCCCTAACCTGAAATTTACCGGCATTCAGGCCTATCAAGGCGCGATGCAGCATCTGGATACGTATGAGGCACGCAAAGAAAAACTGGATACCGCAATCGCCATGGTCAAGGATGCCGTCGACGGATTGAAGGCTGAAGGGATCGACTGCGAGCTGGTTTCAGGCGGCGGTACGGGGTCTTATTATTTCGAAAGCAACTCGGGCGTTTATAACGAGCTGCAGTGCGGCTCTTATGCCTTCATGGATGCTGATTACGGTCGGATTCTGGACAAGGACGGTCAACGGATCGATCAGGGTGAATGGGAAAACGCCTTGTTCATTCTGACCAGCGTGATGAGCCACGCCAAAGCGGACAAGGCAATCTGCGATGCGGGTCTGAAGGTGCAATCCGTCGATAGCGGCCTGCCCTTCATCTTTGGGCGGGACGATGTGGAATACCTGAAGTGCTCGGACGAACACGGGGTGATTGGCGATCCGGATGGGGTGCTGAAGGTCAACGACAAGCTGCGGCTGGTGCCCGGCCACTGTGACCCGACCTGCAACGTTCATGACTGGTACGTCGGTGTGCGCGGCGGCAAGGTTGAAGCCCTTTGGCCGGTCTCTGCCCGTGGCAAGGCCTATTGAATTACAGATGAATGCAGGGGCGGACGTTTAGCACCGCCCTTTCTAATGCCATCAAAAAGAAAGACAAACGCGATGATCATCGTTCCTGAAAAGGAAATCGGCGCTCTGTTAGGCCGACAGGAAAGCTATACTGCGGTTGAGCAGGTGTTTGCCGCGATGGCGGCTGGGGATGCCTACAACTTCCCGGTCGTGCGCGAGGCCATAGGTCATGCGGATGCGCTCTATGGGTTCAAGGGCGGGTTTGATCGCGCAGGCATGAACCTTGGCCTGAAAGCAGGCGGGTATTGGCCAAACAATCTGGAAACGCACGGGCTGATCAATCACCAATCCACCGTGTTTTTGTTTGATCCAGATACGGGTCGCGTTCGGGCCATCGTTGGGGGCAACCTGCTGACCGCGCTGCGCACGGCTGCAGCCTCGTCGGTTTCGATCAACCATTTGGCACGCAAGGATGCCAAGGTGATCGGAATGGTTGGCGCCGGGCATCAGGCGACATTCCAATTGCGCGCGGCATTGGAACAGCGGGACTTTGAGAAAGTCATAGGCTGGAACTTGCATCCAGAAATGCTGCCAAATCTCGAAAAGGTCGCGGCTGAAGCGGGGCTGCCTTTTGAAGCTGTGGATCTGCCCGGCATGGTGCAGGCGGACGTGATTATCACCATCACCTCCTCCTTCGCGCCAACACTGATGTCCGAGCACGTCTCCGACGGCACACACATCGCATGTATGGGCACCGATACCGTCGGTAAGCAAGAGGTCGCCACAGACCTGATCGCGCGCGCAAGCGTCTTTACCGACGAGGTCGCGCAGGCCGTGACATTGGGTGAAAGCCAGCATGCCGTGGCTGCCGAAATGAAAGCCGAAGGCGATATCCGGCAGATCGGAGAGGTCATTAACGGGACCCATCCCGGGCGTGTGTCCGAGGCCGAGGTGACCGTGTTCGACGGTACTGGCGTGGGGCTGCAAGATCTTGCGGTGGCCAGCGCGGCAGTTGATCTGGCGGTCCAGCAAGGGATCGCGATCGAGGTCGACTTCTAAACCAAAACGCGCGCCCGGACCGGACGCGCGTACCATGATCAAATGACCGGGGTTGAATATCAGCCCCGAATTACCTTTGCGAAATTGTCAAAGATCGGCTCATTGGCGCAGATCACTTCGCCATCCTCAAGCACGCTGCCTTCGGGGTTCAGCGCCTGAACAAAGCCGCCCGCCTCTTTCACGATGATGATGCCTGCGGCCAGATCCCAGGCGTTCAGGCGACGCTCCCAAAAGCCTTCGTAACGACCGGCGGCCACATAGGCCATGTCCAGCGCGGCAGCACCCCAGCGACGAACACCTGCACAGGCAGGCATCAGACGGGCCAGGTCCTGCAAGGTCGCAGGCAGGTCCGAACGGCCACCGAATGGCAGACCTGTCGCGAAGATCGACTCGATCATGCGATGGCGGCCCGACACACGGATGCGCATGTCGTTCATCCACGCACCTTCGCCTTTTTCGGCAAAGAACATCTCATCCTTGGCAGGGTCATAGATCACACCCGAAACGATCTTGCCCTTATGTTCCAACGCGATTGAAACGGCCCAGTGCGGCAGCCCGTGCAGGAAGTTGGTGGTCCCATCCAGTGGGTCGACGATCCAGCGACGAGTCGGGTCTTCACCGTCAATCGCGCCGCCCTCTTCGGCCAGCCAACCATAGGTCGGACGGGCACCCAGCAATTCCTCTTTCAGGATGGCTTCGGCCGCGATATCAGCCTTCGACACAAAGTCGCCCGCACCTTTCATCGACACCTGCAGGTTCTCGACTTCACGAAAATCCTTGACCAGAGAACGCCCCGCCTTGCGCGCGGCCTTGATCATGATGTTGAGATTTGCACTGCCAACCATTTTCCATAGGCTCCTGTCCGGTCAAGCCGCGCGTATACTGGGGCAACGCGCCCTTGCCAAGAGGAATGATGCGCATGGCTGATCTGCGTCCGGCGCTATTGTGTCTGAAGCTTACGCGCCTCGGCGCGCGCCAGTTTCACCAACTCTTGCACAAAGGGTTTTTCAAGGTCTTCGCTGCGGACCGCAGCATATAACCTGCGGGTAATCCCATCTTTGGTAAGCGGGCGCGTGACGTAGTCGGAACTGTACTTCACTTCACGCACTACCCAATCAGGCAGCACCGAGATACCCCGGTTGGACGCCACCAGCAACAGGATCACGGCGGTCAGTTCAACCTGCCGGATCGTGGCCGGCTCGACCCGCGCTGGGATGAGTAACTGGCTGAACACGTCCAGACGCGTCCGTTCGACTGGATAGGTTATCAGTGTCTGACCTCTGAAATCTTCAGCTTCGATAAAGGGCTTTTCAGCCAATGGATGCGAAGACGCCGCGACAAATACGGCCTGGTAGTCAAAGAGTTCGACAAATTCGACACCCGGCAGATCTTCGGGGTCTGAGGACACCACCAGATCAACCTCTTCCTTCTGCAAGGCGGGCAATGCGTCGAATGCAAGGCCCGGGCGGATATCCACATCAACGTCTGACCAGGATTTACGGAAAGCTTCAAGCACCGGAAACAGCCACTCGAAACAAGCGTGACATTCGATCGCAATGTGCATCCGACCGGTTCGACCGTCGCGCAGCGATGAAAACTCATCCTGCATCGCCTCGACCTGAGGCAGAATTTGTTCAGCGAGACGCAGCAGCCGCAAACCAGCTGCCGACAACTTCATCGGCTTGGATCGACGTAAAAACAGCTCGACCCCGGCCTGATCTTCCAACCCCTTGATCTGGTGACTTAGTGCGGATTGCGTGATGTTTAGCTGATCAGCTGCACGCGCAAGCCCACCGCATTCGTGGATAGCTTTGATCGTCCGTAAGTGGCGAAATTCGATATGCATTACTCACGCAACTCATGTTGTTGTTGAACAATATGAGTTTGTCTCACAATGCATCTGATGGCACAAGGGCATAAATGACAGCTACGAGGCCAACATGACCAAGCCTGAGATTTCATTCGAGTTCTTCCCGCCGCAGACTCTGGAGGCCTCGTTTCGCCTTTGGGATACGGTTCAGACCTTGGCGCCGCTGAACCCACGGTTTGTATCGGTGACCTATGGTGCTGGTGGTACAACACGTGAGCTGACGCGTGATGCAGTTGCAACCTTGCACAAATCCTCGGGGCTGCCTGTTGCTGCGCATCTGACCTGTGTCGATGCCTCGCGTCAGGAGACGCTTGAGATCGCAGACACATTCGCGCGCGCAGGCGTTCAGGATATCGTTGCCCTGCGTGGCGACCCCCCTAAAGGTCAAGACCGGTTCGCCCCCCACCCTGATGGTTTCACCAACTCGGTAGAACTGATTTCTGCACTGGCCGAGACCGAGATGTTCAGCATCCGTGTCGGCGCCTATCCGGACAAACATCCAGAAGCAAGCAATGCCCGCGCTGATGTGGATTGGTTAAAGGCCAAGCTGGATGCGGGCGCGGACGAGGCGTTGACCCAATTCTTCTTCGAGGCTGAAACCTTCTTCCGGTTTCGCGATGCCTGCGAAAAAGCGGGGATCGACAAGCCTATCGTACCGGGCATTCTTCCCATCGAGAACTGGAAGGGTGCGCGTAACTTTGCAAAACGCTGTGGCGCCCACATTCCCGACTGGATCGAGAACGCATTTGACAAAGCAATCCGGGACGATCGCGAAGATCTTCTGGCGACGGCGCTATGCACCGAACTCTGCTCGGACCTGATAGAAGGCGGCGTGGACAAACTGCATTTCTATACGCTCAACCGACCTGAGCTTACTCGGGATGTCTGCTTTGCCCTGGGCATTACACCCCAGGCCGAATTGCAGAACGTCGCCTGATCCCACAGTTTTTGCGTTTGCCCTGTATCGCCGGGCGTGGCAGTCGTCTGCCATGCTCATTTGCGACAACCGCTGCGCAGGCGACAATCTCGATATGCACCCGTCAACTGTTGCCCTACCTCAGTCTAATTCCTGAAAAAATTTGACAAAAATGTGATCAATGGCAATCTGACCCCGTTGTAGTTTTAATGAGTGTTTTGAGTATGAAGCCAGTGAGCAAGGTACAGGCTCGGGCCGAAGCATTGCAGGTTCTTGGTCTGCCCCCAAATGCAAACGCAAACGAGATTCGTGAAGCCTGGCGCAAAATCGCGTTCCACGATCATCCTGATCATACCGACGGTGATTATTCCGGTTTTTCGGATGCTAAATCAGCCTATGATTTTTTGCGTAAAGAAGGGATGACACGCAAAAACGGTTTAGATTCTTCTACACCGCGTCGTCCTCGTTTGAAGAAACGCGTAATCGAACTGGCCGCAGATGAAATCAAAGCTTGTCACGATCTGTTAAAACCTGAACGCGCGCTGAAGGATTTATCGGAACTGGGTGAACCGGACGCCGCCAAAAGCGCCCGCGAATCTTCGGACCATGTTCCTGATGCAATCGGATGCTTCGGGCGCGATCTTACCTACTTCGTCGCATCGTCAGTCTGCGAAGGGTCTAACCGCGTTGCATTGCCAACCTCGGTCCTTTCCGGCTACCGCAAGTCAGAAACAGAGATTCTGACCTTTCGGTCCAAAGGCTCGGGCTCCGGTGAGATTGTCATTCCTGACCCGATACGCGAGAGAAAATTTCCCGGTGCCAAGAGTGTAACAATACGGTTCGAAGCGGATCAACACATGCGGGATATGTTCGAGTTGGCGGGGTGAGAGAACCCGCCAGCGAAAAAAGCCCGGCCTTAGTGGCCGGGCTTTCTTTCATTCATCGGAATCAGTTGGAAATCGGGCCTTCTGATGTGAATTTCGGGATCACGCTGGTCGAAGCGGCATCCCCTTCGATTCCGGGCCAGTTGCCTTCTGCCAGGTCGATGTTGGCCGGAACATCCTCTTCCCAGAAACCAACAACAACATCAGTGATGTTCAGATAAAGCTTGTCATCGACGATACGCCACAGATTTGGGTTGCCCGGAACCTTGCCGCCTTTCGACACGCCGTATGCACAATGGCCATCATATTGCGGTGCGTAAAAGGCCGGGTTTTCCAGAAACTTGTCACGGTTCTCTTCGGTCGCAAACGCCCAGGTAACACCATTATAGTCTGCGGTGATGTCGGCCCGACCGCGAACGGCCTCGGGTTGCGACTGGCCTACAGGAACCTGATCCAGGCTGCGGTAAGCAACAACGTCGTATCCCGATACGGCAAATCCGGTGCCATCAACATATTGTTCTCCGGCGAACGCGGGCACGGCAAAAGCCATCGTCGCGGCAAGGGTCAGCGCAAAGCGTTTCATGTGATTGGTCCTCATGTCCTTACGGTTTCTGGTCACCCGAACTGCGGGTCTGGTCAAACAATAGGTAATTTTGGCCCGGCGCGAAGACCCCCTCGCGCCGCTGTGAAAACCAGAGGGGTTTTGTGAGGTGAACGAGGTGCAATGTTACAAATATCTCGCCACATCCGGGGTTGGACTTTGAGTTTTGCAATATTAGCTGTGGAGGCGGCGCGTTTTGGCCAAATGATGCAGAAAGGCAAAAGATGAGCGAACAATCCACTTACACACCCCCAAAGGTCTGGACTTGGGACAGCGAAAGCGGAGGACGCTTTGCCAACATAAACCGGCCCATAGCTGGTGCGACCCACGAAAAGGATCTTCCGGTCGGGAAGCACCCGCTTCAACTGTATTCGCTCGCCACCCCGAACGGCGTCAAGGTTACGGTCATGCTGGAGGAGCTTTTGGCATTGGGCCATTCCGGGGCCGAATACAATGCGTGGCTGATCAACATCGGTGAAGGTGATCAGTTCAGCTCGGGCTTTGTCGGGGCCAATCCTAACTCTAAGATACCGGCGCTGTGGGATCATTCAGGTGAAACATCTGTGCGCGTTTTCGAGAGCGCCTCCATCTTGCTGCATCTCGCTGAGAAATTCGGTGAGTTTCTGCCCGCCAGCGGTGCCGAGCGGACAGAAGTGATGAACTGGTTGTTCTGGCAAATGGGCAGCGCGCCATATCTGGGCGGTGGCTTTGGCCACTTCTACGCTTATGCGCCTGAGAAATGGCAATATCCGATCGACCGTTTCGCGATGGAGGCCAAACGCCAGTTGCATGTGCTGGAACTGGAACTTGCCGATAAGCCTTATATTGCAGGTCAGGACTATACCATCGCCGACATGGCGATCTGGCCGTGGTACGGGCAGCTTGTTCTGGGCCGTCTATATGATGCGGCAGAATTCCTGGATGTCGAAAGCTATGAAAACGTGATGCGTTGGGCCAAAACCATCGATGCTCGCCCCGCCGTTCAGCGCGGCCGGATGGTCAATCGTGCGTTTGGAGAGCCGCATACGCAGTTGCACGAACGCCATGACGCCAGCGATTTTGAGACGCGCACGCAGGATAAACTGGAAGCGGCAGACTAACGTCCTGCGCTACTTCAATATTGGGGGCCGCTCGGGATCACTGCCCGGCGCGGCCCTTTCCATTTTGGGCGCTTGAGGCTGGGGCAAATCGAACCGCAGCCCAACCTTTGCCAAGGCAGAAGTAGCCGGATCCTGCACTTCAAAAAAGCCAACATCCAGCGCTCCGGCCTCGATCCCCGAAAAGGTCAATGCCTCGGATACGGCGCGTGCAAGCGCTGGCTGCGCACCTTCGACCGCTGAAACAAAACCCAATAAATGGCCCTGCCCCCCATCTTCAGTCTTTGTCCCAACCAGAAACGCCGCCGCAGCCAGACCTGCAGCCGTCGCCAGCTTTGCATCAAGCGCGGTCAACAGAACATCTGGCAGACCGGAGGGCGGATAGAATTCGGCAAGTCGCTGCTGCACCTCCTTAGGACCATGCTGCAGCGTGTCAGACAACCAACCGAGCGCTTCAGCGGGGATCAACATCGACGACGGTGCAACATCAAGGTTCAGACCCAGCCCGACCCCCTGCCCCGACAACATCCCTGAAAGAACACGACCCGACAGAGCGACATAGGGGACCGGCCGACCCGCAAATGCCGCCAGTCGTTCTTCAAGATCAAACACCAGAACAAAACGACCATCCGCCACATCGAACAGCTCGGGCGAGATGTTTTCATCCTTCGCTTCTTCGGTGAGCATCAGAAAGAGCTCGCTATCGGCCAGTCTTTCAAAAAAGCGTAGTCGAGCGTTGTCGTCTTCCGGGGCCGCCTGCATGGCGGCATGTGCAGCATCCAAAGCTGTGGCTTCAGTCATTCAGAACCTCGTGCACCCGTTTCTGTAGCACCGGCAACAGCTCGGCCTCGAACCAGGGGTTTTTCTTCAGCCAAGCCGTATTGCGCCAGGACGGGTGAGGCAAGGCAAAGACGCGCGGCGCATGGTCTCGCCAAAGGCTGACGGTCTCGGTAACCGGTGTTTTTACGCCAAGATGGTATTTATGGGCATGACCCCCGACGAGGATCGTCAACGGTACTTCTCCCAACTTAGCCATCACTTTGTCATGCCAGGTGCGCCCGCATATCGGCGGCGGAGGCAGGTCGGCCTTTCGCTCATTGTATCCGGGGAAGCAAAACGCCATCGGCACGATGGATACGCGCGAACGGTCATAAAATGCGTTCTCATCCAGTCCCAGCCAATCCCGCAGCCGGTCACCCGAAGGGTCGGTGAAAGGCTTCCCTGAAGCATGGACGCGCGCGCCCGGTGCCTGACCTGCGATCAAAATGTGCGCACCGGGGCGAAACCAGACCACCGGGCGCGGCTGGTGCGCAGTCGCGGTCTGCGCGAACCTGTCCGCACACAAACGGCAGGCTTGGATGTCCTCTATCAGCGAATTCATCGGATCAACAGGCTTTTGCAATGTTCATCGATGAAGATAGGCATCATCTACCCTCGAGCCAATGAAACCGTCCTTGCAACACATCAATGTCATGAACGCGGATGCGCATTGATCATTTGTTTCATATTTCGACATAATGTGGCCAACATGGATCGGTAGCACACCGATCCTCAAACCGTCAAAACCCCGAGCGATCTGCAGGCCGCACATGCTGGAATTCGAAAATGTCAGCAAGTCTTTCTGGACCGGAACCCGCCGCAAGGTGATTCTGGATCGGGTCTCGTTCCGGGTCGAGCTTGGAACATCTCTTGGCGTGCTGGCCCCGAACGGAACCGGCAAGACCACGTTGATCAACATGATGGCAGGGCTGGAAAAGCCCGACGAAGGCGTGATTCGGCGCGACTGCCGCGTATCCTTCCCCATGGGCTTTGCAGGAGGTGTGGCCAAGCGCCTGTCCGCGCTGGAGAACGCACGCTATATCGCGAAGATCTACGGCATGGATCCCGACTATGTCGAAGCCTACTGCAAATGGCTGTGCAACTTGGGTGAGTATTTCGACCAGCCGCTCGGAACCTATTCGTCCGGAATGCGGGCCCGGTTTACATTTGCACTGATGCTGGCCCTGGATTTCGATATGTATCTGATTGACGAGGGGATGCCCTCGACAACCGATGTTGAGTTCAACAAGAAGGCGGGCGACATTCTGAAAGAGAAGCTGCGCACGACAACCTTGGTGATCGTATCGCACAACCCTTCGCTTCTTGAAAAATTCGCGCGGCAGGCTGCGGTATTGGTAGACGGCCAGCTTTACATGTTTGAAACCTTGGAAGAGGCAAAGCAGCTCTATGACTACCAAACCCAAGGCTAGGAAATACAATCCCGACCGCACGGCACGCGGTTCTGGCACTGCCGAGGCACGCTCGGACGCCATTTCGCGCATCCGAAAGGCGACCCAAGGCACAGACTCGGCTGACGACACTCAGCAACCGGGCAACGAGTTGGATGCGATCAAACGCGAAGGTCTGACAGGGAGGCAATTGCGCGTCGCGCGGCGTCTGGCGCACAAGAACGGGCTGGCGGCGACGTCTGACTACGATGCGGTCCGGCTGTTACGAAAGAAAGGAATTGATCCGTTTCAGCGCACAAACCTGCTTGATCTGGCAGCTCCCGACAAAGGCAAGCCAACTGGTGATGACGCCGCGCAAGACAATATAAAGATTCACCTGCCGCAAACGACCAGGGACTCGCAGAAGAACCTGCCGGGGCCGGAACTCAGCCCGGCTGAACGCCGTGAATATGAAATCGGGCAGATTCAGAAAGACATCGCCCGCCGCCGACGCCGCAAGCTTGCCGGGTTATTCGCACGATTGACGGTGTTCGTATTCATTCCAACGTTCATCGTGGGCTACTATTTCTATCGCGTGGCGACGCCGATGTATGCCAGCGACTCGGTGTTTTCGATCCTGCAAGCGGATGGCGGCGGTGCCTCGTTCGGTGGATTTCTGGCGGGCACGCAGTTTGCGACAGCGCAGGATTCCGTGTCCACTCAGGAATTTCTGGAATCCAAGGATGCATTGGAACGGCTTGAGCGTGATGTCGGATTTACTGAGTTTTTTCGGCAGGATTGGATAGACCCGATCCAACGATTGCCGGCTGATGCGACGCTTGAAGAAACCTACAAGCTTTATAAGCGTATGATCACAATCGGATATGATCCTAGTGACGGCGTCATCCGAATGGAGGTCGCAGCGCCGAGCCCCGAGATAGCGGTCGATTTGTCCAGGCGGCTTATCTCTTACGCGGAAGAGACCATCAATGGTCTGACTGAATTGAAACGCGAAGACCAGATGCGCGATGCCTTGGCGAGTTTTGAGGCTGCGCAAGAGGCACGCAGACAGGCTCAGGAAGACCTGATCGAACTGCAGCTGCAAGGTGCGATACTGGACCCGCAAAGTGTGATCGCCAGCCTGCGAGGAAGGATCGATCAGTTCGAATTCGAGCTGCAGGACAAAGAACTACAATTGGCCGCGCTACTCGATAATACGCGCCCCAACCAGGCCAAGGTGGATGGTACACGGGCGGATATCGCGCGGCTGCAAGCGGTCCTTGATGAGTTGAATGCCGAGATGCTCGACGTATCAGCGGGCGAAAATTCTCTGGCGCGTTTGAGCGTGCGAATCCAGATGGCTCAGGCCGATCTGGCGGCGCGTGACATGATGCTGCAAACTGCAATGCAGCAAATGGAAGCCACGCGGACCGAGGCCAATAGGAAAGTGCGGTATCTGACCGTCTCGGTGAACCCGGTCGCCAGCCAGGAACCCAGCTATCCGCGCAAGTTCGAAAATACGATTTTGGCATTCCTGTTATTTGCTGGTATCTACCTGATGATCTCGCTTACCGCGTCGGTCCTTCGTGAACAGGTATCCTCGTAAGACTCATGAAACATGTAAAAATAGCCGACCTGACGGTTGGCAACGACCTTCCGCTGACCATCATTGCCGGCCCTTGCCAGCTTGAAACCGCCGATCACGCCCAAATGATCGCCGGCACCATGAAAGAGGCATGCGACGCCGCAGGTGCGCAATATGTGTTCAAGGCCTCGTATGACAAAGCTAACCGGACCTCGCTGTCCGGCAAGCGCGGCATGGGCATTGATTCCGGGCTGCAGGTGCTGGAAGATATCCGCAAGACCATGGGCATACCGGTACTGACCGATGTCCATACCGAAGCGCAATGCGCGATTGCGGCTGAGGCCGTCGATATTCTGCAAATCCCTGCGTTTCTGTGTCGTCAGACGGACATGCTGCTGGCGGCGGGCAATACCGGCAAAGCGGTCAACGTAAAAAAAGGGCAGTTTCTTGCCCCGTGGGAAATGCCGAATATCGTCACTAAGATCGAAAGCACCGGCAATCAGAACATCCTGCTGACCGAGCGTGGAACTTCGTTTGGCTACAATACGCTGGTCGCGGACATGCGATCGCTGCCGCAGATGGCGCAAACCGGATATCCGGTCGTCATGGACGCGACCCATTCGGTGCAACAGCCCGGCGGCCAAGGTGGTTCCTCGGGTGGACAGCGTGAGTTTGCGCCAGTGATGGCGCGCGCTGCTGTATCTCTAGGCGTCGGGGCTGTTTTCATAGAAACCCATCAGGATCCCGACACCGCCCCCTCAGATGGGCCGAACATGATCCCTTTGGATCAGATGGGCCATCTGGTTGACACATTGATGCGATTTGATGCGCTGGCCAAAGAAAACCCAATTCAGATTTAACGATTGAGATTTGTGATGACCAAGCCTTTGCCTGAGGTGACCCCAAACACCTGGAGCTTTCTACGCGATCCGATGATCAAGCCCACGGGCTTTCGCGAATATGACGCGCGGTGGAAATACCCCGATGAGATCAATCTGCCAGGCATGACGGCCCTGGGTTTGGGTCTGGGCACACAGATGCTCAAACGCGGGATCGAACCCGTGATTGCAGTGGGAAATGACTATCGCGATTATTCCCTGTCGATCAAAAACGCTCTGATCGTTGGACTTATGCAGGCGGGTGTTCAGGTGAAAGATATCGGCCCAGCGCTCAGCCCGATGGCGTATTTCGCGCAATTCCATCTGGACGTACCGGCGGTTGCGATGGTCACGGCAAGCCATAACCCGAACGGTTGGACCGGCGTCAAAATGGGCTTTGACCGCCCATTGACCCACGGCCCTGACGAAATGTCGGAACTGCGCGACATCGTCCTGAACGGGGAAGGTGTTGCACGCCCGGGCGGGTCATATGAATTCGTCGATGGCGTGAAGGAAGCCTATATCGATGATCTGGTCGGTGACTTCAAAATGTCGCGTCCGCTGAAAGTGGTTTGTGCCACCGGCAACGGCACCGCCGCCGCCTTCGCACCCGAGATTTTCGAAAGGATCGGGGTTGAGGTTGTGCCCAGCCATACACGGCTGGATTACACCTTCCCCAATTACAATCCGAACCCGGAAGCCATGGAAATGCTGCATGACATGGCCGACACAGTCAAATCCAGCGGCGCGGACCTGGCGCTAGGGTTTGATGGGGATGGCGATCGTTGCGGTGTTGTGGATGACGAAGGCGAAGAGATATTTGCCGATAAGGTCGGCGTCATCATGGCCCGTGATCTGGCCAAGCTGCATCCAGGTTCGACCTTTGTAGCCGATGTGAAATCCACTGGGCTGTTCGCCAGCGATCCCGAGTTGCAAGCGCTTGGGGTCAAAGCCGACTACTGGAAAACCGGCCATAGCCATATGAAGCGCCGCGTCAAGGAAATCGGTGCGCTGGCTGGGTTTGAGAAATCGGGACACTATTTCTTGGCCGAACCGGTCGGGCGCGGATACGACTGCGGAATGCGCGTGGCGGTGGAAATCTGCAAACTGATGGACCGTAACCCGGATCAAAGCATGTCGGACCTGCGCAAGGCGCTGCCCAAGACGTGGTCAACACCCACCATGTCTCCTTACGCAGCGGATACTGAGAAATACGAAATCCTGCAGCGCTTGGTCGAAAGACTGGTCGCCAAAGCCGATGCGGGCGAACGCTTTGCGGGGCGGGCTATCAAAGAGGTCGTGACCGTCAATGGAGCCCGCGTCATTTTGGATAATGGCAGTTGGGGCCTCGTTCGCGCGTCATCCAATACACCCAATCTGGTCGTCGTCTGCGAAAGCAGCGAAAGCGAGGATGAAATGCGCACGATCTTCGCAGATATCGACGCCGTCATTCGAACTGAACCCGGCGTGGGCGAATACGATCAGACAATCTAAATGACACAATGAAGGGCTCCCGTTTCGGCGCCCTTTGTTATCGCGCTTAGATCAATCCCCGCCAAACAACTTGAGCAGGCCTTTCTTGGCCTCATCCTCAAGCTTGTTCTTCAGCGCGTCTTCGATGTGATCGGAATCCGTCACCGTGGTATCCAGTTCTTTACCAACCTTTTCCAAAACCTTCTTCTTTGCGTCGTCTTCCAGTTCTTTAACTTTGCCTTCGGCTGCCGCCTCAATGACTTTGGTTAGGTCCGGCTTGATCGACGGGTCGCTCCACGGACCTTTAATTCGGACGGGTACCGATATCCCCTGCCCTGAGTTGGCGCGCAGGGCGACTGGTGTAAACAGATAATCGATATCGCGAGCTCCTAAGCCAATGCGGCCCGTACCGTCCGCCCGGAAATTATCCAACTGCATCAACAGGTCCTTGTTGGTCAAGTCGCCATTCTTCATCGTAAAGCTGGCCGTAAGGCTGTTGAATACGGTCGTACCACCCGATCCCTTTCCCCGCCCCATAAGGCGGTCAAGATCCAGCCCCGAGATAACGCCCCGCCCGACCTCGATATCTCCTTTGCCGCTGAGCGATCGCATGATCTGATCTTCGCTCTGTCCGACGCCCAGAAATTCAAGATTGCCTGAACCGGTGCCCGAAAGCCGTTTGATATCCCCCAGCGTTTCGAGCGCCTCGTTGATATCGATATTGGCGGCTTTCAGATTTCCACCAACCGACAGACCGTTGCGATTATTGGCGACCACCTGGCCATTCAATTGCCCCGAGAACAGCGAGGCCGGGTGCATCTGCAATACAGCCCGCGACCGATCAAGGCTGAGTGTGAGATCACTTTTCCCAAAGGTCATACCCGGAACCGCAATCGAGGTGGCTTGCAAGCGGATCTTGCCATTTGCCAGCGCCAGAAACGACGCATCAATTGGGGCTTTTGACCACCCTTCCGTATCTGAGGTGCCGTCAGAAGCGTTGCCTCCGCTTACCTTCGATAAGTCGAGATCGCCTGCGTTCAGACGCGCAGTCATCTGGGGTGGATTTGAAATCTGGATATCAGCTTCGCCCTCAAGCCGGTTTTGATCCAGAACCGCGATCATGTTGCGCAATGAAATCCGCCCGTCCCGGGTATAGGTCATCTGCCCGGATACGCTCGCGACCTGTCCTAGTCCCTCCGGAACGGTGACTCCTCCCTGACCAAACGCGGCCAGCATCCTTTGGGTGTCCTTGGCCGTGACCGTCGTCTTGCCATCCATTTCGCCGGCCAGATTCACCCGGCCCGAGAACTGAATATCTCCGCCAGGCGCGGTTAGGCTCAGCTGCAACGGCGTGACAGCGCCGCTGGAAAATGCGGGCAAGTCGGGGATGGTAAGGTCCACTGCGACGCTGCCTCCGGGGACGGACATACTGGCTTGCATTTCCATTGGGGCCGTTACGTCAGGCCAGCGGGCCGAAAGATCGACATCGGCAAAATCCATACTAACCGCGCCATTCTCAAGATAGATTAGGCGCGCATTGGTCAGTTCCAACCGCTCGAGCGTGATGGGTCGGCTTTCAACGGCTTGCGCCGTAGCGCCCGTTTGCGAGGAGTTACCTGGCTGATGCAGCTCCCAGTTGCCGCGCCCATCGGCGCGTTCAAGGCGTAGAACCGGGCTATCGGCCAACACCCGTTTGATCCGGATATTCCCAGACAACAACGCCGAGGCATCGACCCCAACCGCGAGGCTTTGGGCGCTAAGCATCGGTTCCGGCCCGGCCCAAGGCGCATTGCCAAATGTCACAGGGCCGGTTTCCATCCCCAATACCGGCCAAAATGACAGTTTGACGTCACCGGTCAACGCGAGATCGCGGCCTGTTTGCGCCTTTACTTGTTCAGCAAGTATTGTCGCCAGTTTTTCGCCTGGCATCAGCAGCAAGGCACCAATGACCAGCCCGAAGGCTGCAACTATGAGAAATAGAAAACGAATGAGCCACTTCATGGGTCTGCCTTTCCGGCCTTTCTGCTCTGTTTCAAGTCAGCCCCGAGCGGGCGGGATTTGCAAGGGGAAGCTTTCCCCTCTATATGCCCGGCCATGAGCACGAACCCACCGAACCTCCGCCCCGATCTAGCCCCAGAGGCCCGGATCGCCGAGACGCCCCGCCGTGGCCAACCGACCCTTGGAATGGTGTCGCTGGGTTGTCCAAAAGCGCTGGTTGACAGCGAACGTATCCTGACCCGGTTGCGGGCCGAGGGGTACGGTATTTCGCCGGACTACACGGGTGCTGATGCCGTTATTGTGAATACCTGCGGGTTTCTGGACAGCGCCAAGGCCGAGTCGCTGGACGCAATTGGCGAGGCATTGGTTGAAAACGGCAAGGTCATTGTGACCGGCTGTTTGGGGGCTGAGCCTGACTATATCCGGGAACACCATCCGCGCATTCTGGCGGTTACAGGACCGCATCAGTACGAACAGGTGCTGGACGCAGTACATGCAGCCGTACCACCCGACCCAAACCCTTATGTCGATCTGCTGCCCGCTTCGGGCGTCAAACTTACCCCGCGCCACTATAGCTATCTCAAGATTTCCGAGGGCTGTAATCATAAGTGCAAGTTTTGCATCATCCCCGACATGCGCGGTAAACTCGCAAGCCGCCCGGCCCATGCAGTGCTGCGCGAGGCTGAGAAACTTGTCGACAGCGGTGTGCGCGAACTGCTTGTGATCTCACAGGATACCTCGGCCTATGGGCTGGATCGTAAGTATGACGTGAACCCATGGAAAGATCGGGAGGTGCGCAGCCATATCACCGATCTGGCACGGGAACTCGGCCAATTCGATGCGTGGGTCAGGCTTCATTACGTCTATCCCTACCCCCATGTGCGCGATTTGATCCCGCTGATGGCAGATGCGGGTAGCAATGTGCTGCCGTATCTCGACATTCCATTCCAACATGCGCATCCCGATGTTCTGAAACGCATGGCCCGCCCTGCCGCAGGGGCAAAAACTCTGGACGAGATTGCCAACTGGCGCGCTATTTGTCCGGATATCACTTTGCGGTCCACGTTCATCGTCGGCTACCCCGGAGAAACCGAGTCAGAGTTCCAGACGCTTCTGGACTGGATGGACGAAGCGCAGTTGGATCGTGTCGGCTGTTTCCAGTACGAAAATGTCGATGGCGCCCGCTCGAACGACCTGCCGGATCATGTCCCGGCCGAGGTCAAGCAAGAGCGATGGGAGCGTTTCATGGAGAAAGCTCAGGCCATTTCTGAGGCCAAGCTGGCAGCAAAGGTTGGCCAAAAACTCGATGTCATCGTAGACGAGGTGGATGAAGAGGCCGCGACCTGCCGCACCAAGGCCGATGCTCCAGAAATCGATGGTAACTTGTTTATCGACGAAGGCTTCGAAGGCCTGAAACCCGGGGATATCGTCACGGTCGAGGTAGATGAAGCCGGAGAATACGACTTGTGGGGGCGTTTGCACCCCTCGGCGTAACGAAAGGCGTCTGTCCCTAGAACAAGCCGATCAAAATCACGATCCACGCCACTCCGGCAGCGACTGCAGACAACGCCACCGCTGCACTTGCTGCATCCTTGGCTTGCCCCGCCAACGCGTGGTGCTCGGTCGAGGTGTGATCGACGGCACGCTCGATGGCCGTATTAAATAACTCGGCCACCAAGACCAGAATGCCCAAAGCAAGGATCAGCGCCCGTTCTGCCGTACCTAGAGGGAGTGCAAGCGCCAATAAAGCCGAAATCAGGTTGGCCCAAACCCACCCACGAAACGAATACTCTTGCCGCCAGGTTGCAGCCAGGCCCTGCCAGCTCCAGCGGGTACGATCCTTTAGGTGGTCAAAGAATTTGCGCATGGGGTTTCCGATCAGTCGTCCTGCAAGAAGACGTCCGCGACCCACAGCAGAAAGGCAAGAAAAAACCGCCTCGAGGGCGGTGTTCTTTTTAAAGGTGTGCAGGCGGCCCTGCGATCAGAACCGCCTGCTTAATACTTATTGGGTGACCGGGTTACATACGGTCTGGCCTGCTTCGGTTGTGGCCAGTTCATAGCCTGCCGAGCAACTGGGTGTACCAAACTTGTCATAGTCGGGCTGGATGTAAACCGGGGTCGGTTCCTCTTGCTGCGAGCACGCAGTCAATACAACGGCCGTGGCGCAGATAGCAGCAAATTTCAGTTTCATGTCCATCAATCCTCTATTACTTTTCTGATATTGCCCAGTTTTTCGGGGCCGGTATCAGAATAGGACCAAGAATTTCATATGGCAACCGAATCGATAACGCATTCGTGAATAAAGGCGAAACCACGCTGGAAGGCGGGTTTACATTCGCAGTCTACCTTTTTTGACAAAGAGCCCTAAACTTTGACTTCGACATCAGCCAAAGACGGAGTAGCCACATGTCAGACGCCCCGATCATCGCCCAGAAATCGCCCTATCCGGTCGAAGTGACCGAAGGAAAAACCTATTTCTGGTGCGCCTGTGGCAAATCCAAGCGGCAACCGTTTTGCGATGGTTCGCACAAAGATACGTCGTTTGAACCCGTAAAATATACTGCTGATGCCAGCAAGAAGGTCTTCTTCTGTGGCTGCAAGCACTGCGCCAATCCGCCGTTGTGCGACGGAACGCACAATAAGCTCTGAAAGTCAGGTCAAGTCGTTCAAAACCTGAGCATTGGCACAAAAATCAGGTGCTTTCTCAGCCATTCCTTGTTGTGCGGCAAGCCATATCTGACAACGTTCGTCGCATATTGCGCCCCGGCATCGGGTCACCATCTGAGCGTAGTCGGCAGGTGTCAGTTTCCCTTCGGCCATTGCTTCGGTCAGAGAAATCCCTAAGGATCGCGCGACCGAGCGTGTCAGCCAAAAGTGTTTTTCGATCTCGCCCAGTGATGTTCGATCCATTTGATCACCTTTGCTTGCTGACCCTCAAGGTGGCGAACCTGTGCCGGTTTGGGCAGGTGCAGGGCGCGCTTTCCGCCGTTTCGTTCTCGTTCAACCAGTCTGGGCATGCCCGCGCCCATTCGCACCCGCGGCAGAGCTGAACCATATCTGCCCATTCCTGGTGGCTCAGGTGCCCGTCGCGATGTGCGGTGGCAAGGTCGACTCCCGTCGCCTGTGCCATTCGCAATACAAGGCGAAGATGGGTCATGATCCGTCCAAGTCGTGGCACGGTACCCCCCTTTGGCGTTACGGCTTGAGCCTGTTCAGCAGCTCGTGATTGCGGCAGTATTCAGGTGTGTCGGGCGCTGTCAGGTTCTGGGCCAGAAACGCCTTGCAATGGCCCGGATTCGGGCATTCCGTGCACCGCAATACCGCGTCCGAGATTTCGTCGAACTGTAAGGCCCCTTCGATGGCAACTTCTTGCAAATCTACGCCCAGCGTCGTGGCCATCCGATCTACAAGGTCGGCGTGACGTCGCAGCGTTTCACGATCAGACATGCGGTTTCCTTTTCCATTCACTCTATGGAAAGAGTAACGCATGCCCCGCACAGTGCCCTTGACTCAGGTCAATGCCCGGTTGCCAGCTGGTCCAGATAGGCCCGCGTGGCGTCCTGCACGCGGCGAAAGCGGTCCCCGCCCAGCTTCTTGCCACCGTACCAGCGTGTCACGATGATTACGTGATCCGTCAGCTCGGCCCGCTCCATCATCCGCAAAATGACCATTGCCGCGCCAGACTCTCCGTCATCGGCCTTGAGCGCACCGTTTGGCAAGATGGCCGCCCACGTGTTGTGAGTTGCCTTCGCATATGCCTTGTCGGATTTCAGTTCCGCCAGCACCGCATCGACATCAGCACGACTGGTGACCCCCGCGCCGGTCACAGCATATTTCGACCCGCGATCACTGAGAACGACACCCAATCGGGTTAAGTTGACCATTACCGTAATCCCAGTTCCCGCGCCGTTTGCAACACAACTTCGACCCGCTGGGCATTGGGAGGGTGCGTGGCAAGGAAACGATCACCCGGATCAGGAATGCGTTGGAAGAAAGCCATCCCGACCAGCGGGTTATACCCCGCCGCGTAAGTGATCTGTGTCCCCAGACGATCCGCTTCCAATTCGAACTCACGCGTGTAGTTCTGCACCCCGACCTCAGCGCCCAGCGCCTGTGCGCGCTCAATACCTGCATCGTCCGCGCCCTGATTGCGCGCGAGTTCACCGAATATCCGCGCGCTCTCTTTGGCGTTCTGGGCCTGCCGGGCGATGTGACCCAAAATATGGTGGGCGGCCTCATGGCTCATGACAAAGGCCATCTCGTCCGCGTTCTGCGTTGCATCGATCATCGGCTGTGTAAAAACGACTAGCGGCCGCCCATCCTTGTCCAAGGTCTGAAACGCATTCGCTGGGGCCTTTGCCGAGAGATCAACCAAAATCACAAAATCACAATTGGCAGTCCTCGATTGGCGGCGGCATTCCCGGCTTGCGGTCGTTCCGACAGCCCGGCTGACCTGCTCGAATACGCGCGCCCTGTCCTTTTGTTCTGATGACGATGGCTGCCATTGATCGGCCGGGATCGCGATAACAGGCGACATATCGCAAGCCGCCAACAGCATCACCAGCAACAGTGCAAGACGGCGCATTCACATTCCTTTCGGTCACTCTGTCGGCAGACAAGCATAGCGCGGCATTTAAGGCCGGGCCACAGCCGATTACAGCTTGCAACGGGTTGCATTGCGATCTTATGCCCTGCACTCTGCACATATGTTTTCAATTGAACACGAATTCGACTCGACGGTGATCACGCTGGTGGACGAAGGCGCAAAGCCTTTGCAAGAGGATGTCGTCATCAACAACTTCGCTGAATGCGTCACGCTTGAGCAGTTGGACCCGCGGACCGATCAGATCCAGAAGATTACCCTGTCACCAGAGCAGGTACGCGATCTGGCCGCTGCGCTGGATTTGCCCGAGGGCGTTTATCAGATACGTGAGTCCGAGAGCACCAAAGACTAATGGTTCCTTTTGGATCTTGCGTCTGATCACAAGCAGCAATTCAGATTGAATTTGTCGCCTTTTGATGAGCAGTTTGCCCTTGAAAGAGAACAGTATGCCTCCGACATACAGACTGCCATGTGAAGGAAGTTAACATATGACCCTGAAGAACCAAGCTGCGCTGGATTTTCTGCACGCGCGCCGGTCTCGTCCGGCCAAAACACTGGTAGCCCCGGCCCCGACCCGGGAAGAGCTGAGGCCGCTGCTGACTGCTGCAGCGCGCAGCCCGGACCATGGAAAGCTGGAACCCTGGCGTTTTGTTGTTGTCGAGCATGGGGCCATGCAACGCCTTGCAGATCTTACAGAAACTTGTGGTCTCGCCTTGGAAAAATCGCCCGAAGATATCGCCAAGGCGCGCAGCCAATTCGAAATGGGCCATTTGGCGGTTGCTGTTATTGAGGTGCAGAAACCTTCTGACAAGATACCGGCAATTGAACAGACCTATTCAGCGGGTGCGGTATGTCTGGCTCTGCTGAACGCAGCGCTGGCCGCAGGTTGGGGGGCCAATTGGTTGTCCGGCTGGCAATCGCATGATCGCGAGTTTTGCGAACAGGGGCTTGGCTTGGCCGAAAACGAGAAGATTGCAGGCTTTATCCATATCGCAACCGAAGGTACGACCCCTCCCGAACGACCGCGCCCCAATGTGGCGGCACTAACCCAATGGGTTTCCGAATGATCATCATCCAGTCGTTTCTACAGGCGCTGGGACAGATCGGCGACCCAAGATTCCGCAAGGTACTTCTGTTGGGTGTTGGCCTGACATTCGCGTTGTTGGTGGCTGCCTATGCCGGATTTTTGTGGCTGATCAACGCGCTGGTCGGCGATCAGGCCACCTTGCCAATACTGGGTGAGGTGACATGGCTGAACGACCTGCTCAGCGTGTCATCATTCCTGCTGATGATGGTGCTGTCGGTGTTTCTGATGGTCCCCGTTGCGTCAGCCATCACCTCGATGTTTCTGGATGAGGTCGCACAGGCGGTTGAGGATAAGCATTACCCCGGTTTGCCGCCGGCTCAGCGCATCCCCTTTGGCGATGCGCTAAGGGATACGCTCAGTTTTCTGGGTGTACTGATTGTTGCCAACCTGTTGGCATTGATCCTCTATGCACTCTTCACGCCATTCGCGTTGTTTATCTTTTGGGGTATGAACGGGTTTCTTTTGGGGAGAGAATATTTCACCCTGGCTGCGATGCGCCGACTGGGGCGCGAGGGGGCGCGAAAGCTGCGCGCGAAGCACGCGACAACCATTTGGGTCGCCGGTATTCTTATGGCGGTCCCGCTCTCTGTTCCATTGGTCAACCTGTTGATCCCGATCCTGGGAGCGGCGACCTTCACGCATATTTATCACGGTCTGTCGGGTAGCCGAACCTGAGCTACTCGCGCGGTTCCAGTTGGTTCAGCCAATCGAAATCGCGCACGCTGATTACGCCGGAGATAATGATGCCGGCAATGATCGCCCACAGCACCACCGATATCCCGGTGGTAATCCACAGCTTCTTCTTCATGTGATGGACTTCCGGCGCACCCGCATGAGTGCCCGGAACAATATCCCCAAGATCCCCCTGCGTTTTGATGCGCACAGGCAGAACAATCAGCAAGGTCAGAAACCAAATTACAGCAAAAAGAACCAGAGCGGCGGTAATGGTCATCGACTTCAGACCTGCTCCAGCTCAACGAGGCATCCGTTGAAATCCTTCGGGTGCAGGAACAACACCGGTTTGCCATGCGCTCCGATCTTGGGTTCACCCGATCCCAGAACGCGCGCACCGGTCTCTTTCAGATGATCGCGGGCCGCGATGATATCCTCGACCTCATAGCAGACATGGTGGATGCCGCCTGATGGGTTCTTTTCCAGAAACCCGTTGATCGGGCTGTTCTCACCCAGCGGATACAGCAATTCGATCTTGGTGTTGGGTAGTTCAATAAAGACCACGGTGACCCCATGATCCGGCTCATCCTGTGGAGCGCCGACTTTGGCGCCAAGCGCATTGCGATACTGGGCCGATGCGGCCTCCAGGTCGGGAACAGCAATGGCTACGTGGTTCAGGCGACCAATCATGGGACTCTCCTTCCTTCTGCGTTGCAGCGGTTATGGGGGCAGTATACCCAAAGGACAAGTGCGCCAAATCGTCGTTAACCCTGTATTAGCCAGAAGTTCCTAGCGTGAGGCATCTGCTAAACAGGAGTTCTGCCATGGACGATTCGGGACCTTTCGCCTCTCCAGCGCTGGCCACCAAGATGCGACCGCTGCTGGGCCAAACAATCCTTGTGGTCGAAGACAGCCGCTATGCATGCGATGCAATACGATTGATGTGCTTGCATAGCGGTGCGCGTATCCGTCGTGCGGATTGTCTGAAATCAGCGCGGCGCCATCTGCAAATCTATCGTCCCTCGGTCCTGATCGTCGATATGGGTCTTCCAGACGGGTCCGGCGCTGACCTGATAGCCGAAATGACCCACGCTGTACCCCGCATCGGTGTCATTCTCGGGCTGTCTGGCGATGACAGCATGCAGGTTATCGCCAGACGCGCAGGTGCAGATGGGTTTCTGGCCAAACCCCTGACCTCGGTCGCTTATTTCCAGACCTCGATACTTGAACTTCTGCCCGAAGATCGCCGCCCAGGAGGTCTGGATTCCGTCAGGGATAACATCGTTCAGCCCGATCCGCTGGCCTATCGGGACGACATGGCCCATATCGCCGACGTGCTTACCGGCCCCACTGATCAGCGCGCATTGGATTATGCGGTACAATTCCTGCAAAGCGTTGCGCGAGACGCCGAAGATATTGTGCTTGCCGAAGCAGCCCGGGACCTTGCCCAATCTCGTGCGCGGGGGACACCGGTCACCGCCCAGGCTGCACGGATTGCGGGTCTGGTTCAGGATCGGCTCGAACGGCAAGAGGCGATCTGAGATGCTGACCGCTTACTTTATTACCGCATCGATCCTTTGCATCTGGGTCTACCGCCTGACACGACAGACGGCCAAGAGCATCCGCAATCGTCGGGATGCCGCAAATCCACTGGATTGAGTTGAGCTTGTTTTGAGACCACCACGCAACTCGGATTTGCGTGGCGCGGCGAATACACCGATTGTATTGCACTGCCCCAAACGTAAACCGCCCGCTCAGGGCGGGCGGCTAGATTTAGTCTTGCGGGATGATCCTGAGACCCAGTTCCATCAACTGATCCGAGGTCGGATCGGATGGCGCGTCCATCATCAGGTCTTCAGCGCGCTGGTTCATCGGGAACATCATGACTTCGCGGATGTTAGCCTCATCCGCCAATAGCATCACGATCCGGTCGATACCTGCGGCACAGCCGCCGTGCGGCGGGGCGCCGTAGTGGAAGGCGTTAAACAAGGCGCCAAAGCGGGATTTGACTTCGTCTTCGCCGTACCCTGCCAGTTCAAAGGCCTTCAACATAATCTCAGGCTTATGATTCCGGATCGCACCTGACACCAGCTCGTAGCCGTTGCAGGCCAGGTCATACTGATACCCGCGTACGTCCAGAGGGTTGCCCTGCAAAGCTTCCATCCCGCCCTGCGGCATCGAGAAGGGGTTGTGTTCGAAATCAATCGCACCGGTTTCTTCGTCCTGCTCGTAGATCGGGAAATCGACGATCCAGGCAAAGGCAAAGCGGTCTTTCTCGGTGAGGTTCAGTTCATCTCCGATCACGTCACGGGCCTTACCGGCCACCTTCTCAAAGGCTTTTGGCTTACCACCCAGGAAGAACGCGGCATCACCGACGCCCAGACCCAATTGCTGACGGATCGCCTCGGTGCGTTCGGGGCCGATGTTCTTGGCCAGTGGACCTGCGGCCTCCATACCCTCGCCCTGATCACGCCAGAAGATGTAGCCCATGCCGGGTAGACCTTCTTTCTGGGCAAATGCGTTCATACGGTCACAGAATTTGCGGCTGCCACCGCTCGGCGCTGGGATAGCGCGGATTTCGGTGCCTTCCTGCTCCAACAGCTTCGCGAAAATCGCGAAGCCAGAACCGCGGAAGTGGTCAGAGACCACTTGCATCTTAATGGGGTTCCGCAGGTCAGGCTTGTCGGTGCCGTACCATAGGGCTGAGTCCTTGTAGGAAATCTGCGGCCACTCCTGATCGACCTTGCGCCCGCCCCCGAACTCTTCGAACACACCAGTCAGCACGGGCTGGATGGTGTCGAACACATCCTGCTGCTCGACGAACGACATCTCTAGGTCGAGTTGATAGAAATCGGTGGGCGATCGGTCTGCACGCGGGTCTTCATCGCGGAAGCAGGGTGCAATCTGGAAATATTTGTCGAAGCCCGACACCATGATCAGCTGTTTGAATTGCTGCGGGGCCTGCGGTAGGGCGTAGAACTTGCCCGGATGTAGTCGCGAGGGGACCAGAAAGTCGCGTGCGCCTTCGGGCGACGATGCGGTAATGATCGGTGTCTGATATTCACGGAATCCCTGATCCCACATCCGGCGGCGCATGGATGCGACAACGTCCGAGCGAAGGGTCATGTTTTGCTGCATCGCCTCGCGTCTTAGGTCGAGGTAGCGATAGCGCAGACGTGTTTCCTCGGGGTATTCCTGATCGCCGAACACCATCAACGGCAATTCGTCGGCAGCACCAAGAACCTCCAGCTCACGCACATAAACCTCGATCTCGCCTGTCGGCAATTTCGGGTTAATGAGATCAGCGTCGCGGGCTTTGACAGTGCCGTCGATGCGGATGCACCACTCGGACCGTACCTTTTCCAGTTCAGCAAATGCCGCACTATCGCCGTCGCACAAAACCTGGGTCACACCGAAATGGTCGCGCAGGTCGATGAACAGTACGCCGCCGTGATCTCGGACACGATGCACCCAACCGGACAGGCGGACGGTTTCACCGACATTGGCGGCGGTCAGAGCGGCGCAGGTGTGGCTGCGATAGGCGTGCATGGATCATATCCCTTCGGGCGCAGAATTCGTCGCGCCGATACACCCCGTCAGGCATGGAAAGTCAAGGCGGGTCGCGCCGTCAAAACGGCCTTTGCACGTTGCCCGAGTAGAAATAGACGCCCAGCCCTGCCGCAAAGATAATATTACCAGCAATTGCGTGCAGAAGAACTGCATAAAAGAATGATCCGCGCTTGCGGTAGGCCCAGGTGAACAGGAGGCCTCCGAAGAAAGTCATGATAGCTACTACCCAGCTCCAGTACATGAGGTGCGCAAGCGAAAACAGGCCAGCGTTCAAAAGGTATGCGGCCCGCCCTTCAGGTAGGATCGCGTGATAGCGTCGGAAAAAGAGAGAGCGGAAAAGCAGCTCTTGTGGCAGAGCGGACAACAACGGGTAGCCGATACAGATGAATATCAACATCTCTGGCCGATGCAGCAGCAAAACAAAGGCTGCATCCGGTCGCGCCCACAGCACCAGGGCGGAACAGAAGGCAGCCATGAACAGGGTAAATGCAAAGACTTCGGTCCACGACCAGTTTCGCCAGCCATACCGAAGCTCCGCCCAGGAAAAACCGGGCGTATCCTGCAGCAGCAGTATGCCCAGTCCGGTAAACGCAAAAAGCGAGGGGAACATCCAGTTTGGCGGGAACAATGTCGCGATGGCTATGGGAACCGCCACAAAGAAGAGCACAAACTCAATCCTGAGGCGTGAGTTGGTAACAGGGGTCTCCACCCATTCGGTATTTTTGCTCAAGGTGCCACAAGCTCCGCACGGATCAGCCCCCGAAGGGAATTTCCACAGTGGATAGATTGCGCGTTTTTTAGATCGGTCAAGGTCAGAACGGATTCGGTAACTTCTTTATTATCCAACAATTCCTCGCGCAAAACCCCGGGAAGCAATCCGCATCGCAGTGAGGGCGTAAGTCGTCTGCCGTCGGGCATGGTCAGGAACAGGTTCGTGATAGTGCCCTCGCAAAGCTCATCCCGTTCGTTCAAAAACAAAAGCTCATCAACTCTCAGCGGCAAGCCTGCCCGCGCCATGTCATAGACGGCCCGTCGGGTCGTTTTGTAACCCAGCCAGATATCCGATGATGATAGTCTCTGTTTGGCCAAATCCACACGCCAGACGGGCGGATTGGCAGTCAATTCTCCGGACGTCAGTTCAAATTTGCCATCCGCGTCCAAGGTCAAACGGCAGCGCAATGCAATCTCACCCAAACTCGCATCCAAAATCGTCCAAGCGGCGGTTCGGTCAAAATCAATGCCGAACTTCTGTGCTGTGTGCGCCATGCGGGCCAAATGACGATCAAGCCTGACGAACCCCTGCCCCGGCCTGTAGGCCAAAGTTTCGATCAGACGGAAATCAGGCTCAGTTGGTGGGCGAAGCGGGCTTTCCATAGCGCCTCCTCATATTCCGATGGCGCGGTGCTGTCCCAGACCAGCCCGCCGCCTACGTTAAGGGTCGCCTTGCCACCTTCAACCATGAGGGTCCGGATGGCCACGTTGAATTCCGACCGACCGTCCGGGGCCGCCCAACCGATGGTTCCGCAATAAACATCGCGAGGCCAAGGTTCCAGTTCGGACAGGATCTCCATCGCGCGAATCTTTGGCGCTCCGGTGATTGATCCGCACGGGAACAGGGCGGTCAGAATATCAGAAAGGCCTACGCCAAGGTGTAACTGCGCCTGCACAAGCGAGACCATCTGATGGACAGTCGCATAGGTCTCAACCTTGAACAGCTCGGGTACTTTCACCGATCCGGCCAGCGCGACCCGGCTAATATCGTTGCGCAGCAGATCGACGATCATCAGATTTTCGGCCCGGTTCTTTTCATCCGAAGACAGAAAAGCGCGTCGACGCTCGTCTTCGACCGGGTCCTCGCTGCGCGGTTGAGTTCCCTTCATCGGGCGCGTTTCGATCCGGCCCTCGGCGTCGGTTCGGAAAAACAGTTCGGGCGAGCGGCTCAGCAGATCAGGCAGCCCCTCCTGCTCAACCAAGGCGCCGTGGCCGACGGGTTGACCAGCCGCAAGCGCCGCATAAAGCGCGACGCTGTCTCCGGTTACATCGAGATCAATTGGGAAGGTCAGATTTGCCTGATAAATGTCCCCCGCACCAATCGCCTCATGCACTGTACGAAAGGCCTGCGTATATCGCGCCTCGTCCCAGCGGGGCTGAAACGCAGTGACACTGCCCGACGCCTTTGGCAGTCCAACGCGATCCGGTGCGTCAAACACACCGAAACACAGTAGTGGCAGGCATCGTCCTTCTGGCAGCCGGTCTGCCAGACGGGGTTCCAGCACGTAGCCCAGTTCATAACTTGCGTATCCTGCCAGCCAGGCCCCATCCGCGCGCGCCTGATCCAGCGCCGCCAGAGCCTGGGGCACCTCCGCAGCGTTATCCGCGCGGATAATCCGGAACGGACGCTCAAACCGGGTTCCGCGACCGGCAGGTCCTTGATCGAAACGAATACGCAATTGCATCCTCATTTGCCGTGCTGCGCGGTATAGAGAATAGCGCGCCAAGGGAAAGAGGGGAAAGCGGCAATTTCAAACCCGTTTCCGATACCTCTTGCACCTTTTCGCGCGGTCCCTATAACGCAGGACAATTTGGGCGCTGGGGCGGTGCCCTGACTCGCGGACAATTGAAGGGGCCAAGCCATGCCGAGAAGAACCGACATCCAGTCGATCATGATCATCGGGGCAGGCCCCATTGTTATCGGTCAGGCCTGCGAGTTCGACTATTCCGGCGCTCAGGCATGTAAGGCGCTGCGCGAGGAAGGCTATCGGGTCATTCTGGTGAACTCGAACCCTGCAACGATCATGACCGACCCGGGGCTAGCCGATGCGACCTATATCGAGCCGATCACGCCCGAAGTTGTCGCCAAGATCATCGAAAAAGAACGCCCCGATGCCCTACTGCCCACTATGGGCGGACAGACCGGCCTGAACACCTCGCTGGCGCTGGAAGAGATGGGCGTGCTGGATAAGTTCAACGTCGAGATGATCGGCGCCAAGCGAGACGCGATCGAAATGGCCGAAGACCGCGCCCTGTTCCGCGAGGCGATGGATAGGTTGGGCATCGAAAACCCCAAGGCCGAGATCGTGACGGCCCCCAAGGATGAGAACGGCAAGAAAGATCTCGACGCCGGTGTGGCACTGGCGCTTGAAACCCTCGAAACAGTTGGTCTGCCCGCCATCATCCGCCCCGCCTTTACGCTGGGCGGCACCGGCGGCGGTGTCGCATATAACCGCGAGGATTATATCCATATTTGCCGCTCGGGCATGGATGCCTCACCTGTGGGTCAGATCCTGATCGACGAAAGCCTGCTGGGCTGGAAAGAATACGAGATGGAGGTGGTGCGTGACACCGCTGACAACGCCATCATCGTGTGTTCCATCGAAAACGTCGACCCGATGGGCGTGCATACCGGTGACTCGATCACCGTGGCCCCTGCCCTGACGCTGACCGACAAAGAATACCAGATCATGCGCAATCACTCGATTGCGGTGCTACGCGAGATCGGCGTGGAAACCGGCGGGTCAAATGTGCAGTGGGCGATCAACCCGGTTGATGGTCGTATGGTCGTGATCGAGATGAACCCGCGTGTGTCCCGCTCTTCTGCGCTGGCCTCGAAGGCGACCGGATTCCCGATTGCCAAGATCGCCGCAAAACTGGCCGTTGGGTACACGCTGGACGAGCTAGACAATGACATCACCAAGGTCACCCCGGCCTCGTTCGAGCCGACCATCGACTATGTTGTCACCAAGATCCCGAAATTTGCCTTTGAGAAATTCCCCGGTTCCGAACCCTACCTGACCACCGCGATGAAGTCGGTGGGTGAGGCCATGTCCATCGGCCGCACCATTCACGAATCGATGCAAAAGGCTCTGGCCTCGATGGAGTCGGGTCTGACAGGCTTTGATGAGATCGAAATTCCCGGTCTGAACGTCGGAGTCTGGGAAGAAGCCGACGACAAGGCCGCCGTGATCAAGGCGATCAGCCAGCAGACCCCCGATCGTCTGCGCACAATCGCGCAGGCCATGCGTCACGGCCTGACCGACGATGAGATTTTCGGCGTCACCAAGTTCGACCCGTGGTTCCTGGCCCGCATTCGCGAGATCATCGAGGCCGAGCGTCAGGTGCGCAAAGATGGTCTGCCGGTTACCGAGGACGGTATCCGCAAACTGAAAATGCTTGGATTCACCGACGCGCGTCTGGGCAATCTGACCGGCCGTGACGAAGACAACGTCCGCCGCGCCCGCCGCAATCTGGGTGTGAACGCCGTCTTCAAACGCATCGACACCTGTGCGGCTGAGTTCGAGGCGCAGACCCCCTATATGTACTCGACCTACGAAGCCCCGATGATGGGTGAGGTCGAATGCGAGGCACGTCCAAGCGACCGCAAAAAGGTCGTCATCCTTGGTGGTGGTCCGAACCGGATCGGCCAGGGCATCGAGTTCGATTACTGCTGCTGCCACGCCTGTTTCGCGCTGACCGAAGCCGGATATGAGACCATCATGGTCAACTGCAACCCCGAAACGGTCTCAACGGACTATGACACCTCGGACCGTTTGTATTTCGAGCCGCTGACCTTCGAACACGTCATGGAAATCCTTACGAAGGAACAGGAAGCCGGCACGCTGCATGGAGTGATCGTTCAGTTTGGCGGGCAGACCCCGCTGAAACTGGCCAATGCGTTGGAGGCTGAAGGTATCCCGATCCTCGGTACCACGCCCGACGCGATCGATCTCGCCGAAGATCGTGAGCGTTTCCAGGCGCTGGTCAATGAACTGGGCCTGAAGCAGCCCAAGAACGGCATCGCCTCGACCGACGAAAAGGCGCTGGAGATTGCCGAAGATATCGGCTTCCCGCTGGTCATCCGCCCCTCCTATGTTCTGGGCGGCCGCGCGATGGAAATCGTGCGCGATATGGATCAGCTACGCCGCTACATCAATGAGGCCGTAGTGGTATCCGGCGACAGCCCGGTTCTTCTGGACAGCTATCTGGCCGGTGCGGTCGAACTGGACGTGGACGCGCTGTGCGACGGTAACGACGTGCATGTTGCAGGCATCATGCAGCACATCGAAGAGGCCGGCGTGCACTCGGGCGACTCGGCCTGTTCGCTGCCGCCTTATTCGCTGTCGAAAGAGATCATCGAACAGATTAAGGATCAGGCGTTCAAGCTGGCCAAGGCGCTGAATGTCGTCGGCCTGATGAACGTGCAGTTCGCCATCAAGGATGACGAGATTTACCTGATTGAGGTCAACCCTCGTGCCAGCCGCACCGTGCCTTTTGTGGCCAAAGCCACTGACAGCGCGATTGCGTCGATTGCGGCGCGGGTGATGGCGGGCGAGAAACTGGCGAATTTCCCGAAACGCCCCCCTTACAAAACGGTCGATGACACCAAAATCGCCGACCAGATGACGCTGGCCGATCCCGACATGCCGTGGTTCTCGGTGAAAGAAGCCGTTTTGCCTTTCGCCCGCTTCCCCGGCGTTGACACCATCCTGGGCCCTGAAATGCGTTCGACCGGAGAGGTCATGGGCTGGGATCGCGACTTCCCGCGCGCTTTCCTGAAAGCACAAATGGGGGCCGGTATGGTGCTGCCCAGCGCAGGTCGTGCGTTTATCTCGATCAAGGATGCTGACAAAGGGCCGGATATGCTCGAAGCAGCGCGTGTTCTGGTTGAGCAAGGCTTTGAGCTTGTTGCGACCCGCGGCACACAAGCCTGGCTGACTGAAGAAAGTGTGCCGTGCGGCGTGGTCAACAAAGTGTACGAAGGCCGCCCGGATGTGACCGACCTGATGAAGGACGGCGGCGTGCAGCTGGTCATGAACTCGACCGAAGGCGCACAGGCGGTGGAAGACAGCCGATCAATCCGGTCGATCGCGCTGTATGACAAGATCCCCTATTACACCACAGCCGCAGCAAGCTATGTCGCCGCGCTGGCGATCAAGGCGCAGGCCGAAGGCGATGTTGAGGTGAAATCGCTGCAGGGCTAAGCCCCGGCAACGGTATGAATGAATGGACCCCGGCCTCGGCCGGGGTCTTTTTTCTTCCCCTCCTTGCCCATCGCCCACATGATGGGCGGGGAAGGAGTGCTCATGGACCTCTACACCACATACGGAAGCAACGACCTGCCTCGGGCCATCCGCTTTTATGATGCGATCTTCGCAGTTCTTGGTCAGCCACGCCTGCCCGGATGGATCGACGGTTGGGCCGGATGGGGTACCGACCCCGACAGCGGGACCGGCTTTTGGATCTGCAGACCTTTTGATGGAGCCCCCGCCAGTACCGGCAATGGCACGATGATCGCCTTTCCTGCCAGAAGTGCCGATCAGGTTCGGCATTTCCATGCCACGGGTCTGGAAAACGGCGGCACGGATGAAGGCAAACCGGGCGTCCGCCCCCATTACGAGCCCGGATTCTATGTGGCCTATCTGCGCGACCCCGATGGCAACAAGCTATCCTGTTTTTATTACCATTATGATCCAAAGGAGGATTCGGGCGGATGATCAACCAGCAGCCAGACGTCGCTTTTCTTCACGGTTGAAAAACAACATGTAGAAGACAGGTGCGGCAACCATGGTCAGGATCGTGGCAAAGGCCAGACCGCCCATGATTGTGACTGCCATGGACACAAAGAACGCATCCGTCAGAAGCGGTGCCATACCCAGAATCGTCGTGATCGCCGCCAACATTACCGGGCGCAGACGCGAGACAGAGGCTTCAACAATCGCAGGACGCAGGGCTTTGCCAGTGGCGCGGACCAGATCGATTTCTTCGACCAGTACAATGCCGTTCTTGATCAGCATCCCTGACAGACTTAACAGCCCCAACAGCGCTGTGAAGGTGAAGGGCAGGCCTGTTCCAAGCAGACCGATAACCACGCCATTTACGGACATCGGGACCAATAGCCAGATGATGACCGGTTGCCGGATAGCATTGAACAGCAATACGGAAATCAACACCATAATCAGCAAGCTCAGCGGCAACTGCCGCCCAAGGCTGGCCTGCGCGTCGCCTGAATCCTCGAACTCGCCCCCCCATTCCATACGATAGCCGATCGGCAGTTCCATCGCTTCAATGGCACTGCGTACTTCGGAGTGGACCTGCGCGGCGGTCATGTCAGGGGGGATGTCCGCGCCAACGGTGATGGTCAAAACCCGGTCGCGGCGATGAACCAGCGTATTGAGCGCCTTGTATTCGAACCCATCCACCATCTGCTCGATTGGAACGAAACGTTCCGACTGATCGGAGTAAACCACCTGATCGACGATCGAATAGTCCCCATCCGCCGGACGGCGCAAGATGATCGGGATCTGGCGGTCGCGCTCGCGCAAAACGCCGCCCGTGATGCCATCGGTCGAAAACTGCAACGTAGCTGCAATGTCTTCGCGCGATACGCCTGCTGTTTGGGCGCGCTCCGTGGCATAGATCGGCTGCACGGCCAATTCCTGCTCACGCCAGTCGTGATGCACATGTAGCGCATTCGGAGATGCGGCTGACATGCGCTGTACCGCTTCTTCGGCCAGTTGACGCAGAACAACCGGATCACTACCCGAGAACCGAGCCTGGATTGGATCGCCGCCACCGGGACCAAAAATCAGGCGTTTGGTTCGGAACTCGCCTTCGGGGAACTGGGCTGAACCGAACTCCTCAAGATCGGCTTGCAAGACAGGAATATCGTCCAAAGCCTCGGTGCGGATGATCATATGTCCATAGCTTGGGTTTGGCTTCTCGGCAGCGTAGGTCAACATGAACCGCGTGGCACCCTGCCCGACGAATGTGGCAACCGAGACGACGTCATCACGTTCGGCCAGCCAGTCCTCGAATACGGCCATATCTTCCGCCGTGCGGGCGATCGGCGTACCTTGTGGCAGCTTGTAGTGCACGAAGAACAACGGCGTGTTCGAGTTTGGGAAGAATTGCTGTTTCATCAGTCCAAAGCCCGCAAAACAGACGACTGTGACCCCGATCAACCCGGCCACTACCAGCCATCGGAACCGAAGCGCCCAGTTCAGGATTGCACCGTAGACGCGGAACAGGATGCTGCCATAGGCATCCACCTCACCCTCTTTGCCCTGCTTGAAGAAATAGTGCCCAAGCAAAGGTGTCACCGTGATGGCCAGAACCCAGCTCAGCAGTAGTGAAATGCCGATCACGGCAAATAACGAGAACAGGAATTCCCCGGTCGCGTCAGGACTGAGCCCAATCCCGGCGAAAGCCATGATCCCGATCACCGTCGCGCCCAGAAGTGGGATCTGCGTTTTTGACGCAACCTCTTCCGCAGCATCGCGCGAGGATTTTCCCCGCAACATCGAAATCTGCATTCCTTCGGCCACCACGATGGCGTTGTCGACCAGCATCCCCATGGCGATGATCAGAGCGCCCAGCGAGATCCGTTCCATCTCGATCGAGAACATCGACATGAAGAGCAAAGTACCCACAACGGTCAGCAACAAGGTGGACCCAACGACAATTGCGGCGCGCCAGCCCATGAAAATGCCCAGAACCGCAACCACGATGCTGACTGACATGGCGAGGTTCAGCAGGAAGGCGTTCGAGGCCTCATCGACAACAACATGCTGCTGATAGATGGGCAGGATTTCGACACCAAAGGGGATTTCGGAATCCAGTTCGGCCAGTTTGGCATCTGCACGCTGCCCGACTTCGACGATGTTTTCAGTGGCCAGCCCAGCGATACCCAGCGTGAAAGCTTCAGCGCCGTTGAATCGGATCATGATATCGGGATCATTCTGCCGCCCGCGATAGACATCTGACATATCAAACAGATTGATCACCTGCCCCTGCGATCCAACCGACAGGCCGGCGATCGCCGACACGCTGTCCGAGCCCTCGGCCGTCAAGATCGTGGTGCGGTCACTATTGGATCGCAGCGAACCCGAGGCGTTGACAGAGTCCGCGTTTGCGATAGCTTCGTTGATCGCCTGCAGCGGAACGTTCTGATTGACCGAGATCGACAGGTCCGGCTCAATAAAGATCGCCTCATCCGGCAAACCCTGAACCTCGACATCTGCAACACCGCTTACCGTCAGCAATTCGCGGCGAAGGAAGGTCGCCAGTTCGTGCTTCTCGGCGTCAGAAAACCCTTCTGCCGTAACGGCATAGAACAGGCCGAACACATCCCCGAACCCGTCATTCACATAAGGCGCACCCACGCCCGAAGGCAGACCGCGTGCTGCATCGCGCACCTTGGCGCGCAGACGGGTCCAGATGTCGGGCAACTCACTGCCGTCATAGGTGGATTTAATCTCAACCTCGATCAGCGACTGTCCCGGCTGGTTGACCGAGGTGATGACATCCACCTCGCCCATCTGCTGAATGGCAGATTCCAGCGGTTCTGAAACCTCCAGCGCCACCTGTTCGGCAGTCGCACCGGGATATTGCGTGGCGATCACCGCCTGTTTGATGGTGAAGGCCGGGTCTTCAAGGCGACCTAGCGACGTGAAACCCCAAATGCCGCCGAACAGGGCAATCAGGATGAACAGCCACGTATAGAGAGGCCGGTCGATCGAAGCGCGTGCGATGCTCATGAAACCGCCCTCAGTTCGAGAAGCCGACAAAGCGGCGGACAGTTTGACCATTGGTCAATGCACCCCCACCCGCGACGACGATTTCTTCGCCATCGGTCAGGCCGGTCAGCACGCGGACATCGCCGCTCTGCGTAGGTTCAACAGTCACTGGAACCCGGCGGACGGTGCCTTCGTCGGCGCCAGCCGGCGAGAAGACCAGAACGCCCAGCGCGCCGCTGGCATCAGCAACTACAGCCGTTGGCGGGATGATGATACCGGTGCGTTCATCCTGCACCTGCACCGTGACGGTTACGGAGGAACCGGGAAGAATCTGCAATCCCTCCGGCGGTGTCAAACCGAACTGGATGCGAAAGGTCTGGCCCACGCTTGAGGATTCAGCATCGAATTCCCTTATTTCCAGCGGAAAGATCTCATCGCTGACAGGGAACTTGGCAGTAATCGTGATGTCGTCCTGCTGTCCGGACCGCTGAAATAGGATTTCGGGCACATCCACCTCGATACGCAGTTCAGACATATCGTGAATCCGCACGATCGGAGTACCCGCAGAAACAGTTGTAAACGCCTCAACTGCACGGCTTGAAACCAGCGCGTCGAACGGAGCGGTCAGCGTCGCATGCTCCAGTTCATATTCTGCATCTCGAACAGCAATCGCAGCCAATTGCGCAGCTGTTTCGGCATCATCGACGGCAACCTGGCTGGCTGCGGTTCCACGCAGACGCGACAGGCGGGCGAGTGTTCGATCCGCCTGATCTTTTTGCAAGCGCGTCCGGTCGCGCTGCAGTTCGAACGGTTCCTGATCGAGACGGGCAATCAGTTCACCCTTGGGGATCACAAAACCTTCGGTCACAGGCATCTCGACGATCTGCCCCGCGACCTGAAACGCCAGATCAACGGTCTGGCGCGCGGCGATCCGCCCAAAGAACTGGCGCGAAAAGCCGGGTGAAGTTTCGCTGACCTGCATCAGTTTCACAGGCTTAGCGGGCTCTTGCGCCATGGCAGGCGCAGTCAACAAGGACAGTGCGAGGCAAACAGAGGTCAGGAGTTTCATTTCGTCAATCCCTCGGGAATTCCGGTTTTCAGAATGTTGTCACGGATTTTGTGAGCCAGCCGTGCGAACTCGGCGGTTTCTTCGGTGTTCAGACCCGATGCGCTGTGGAAAAGCTCACCCGCCACGGCCACCAGCATATTGCGGGCCTCTTCGCCCTGTTCGGTCAGCACCAAAAGCCAGGCGCGACGGTCTTCGGGATCACGCTGTCGGGTCAGGTGCCCCGCCAGTTCAAGTGCATCGGCGGTCGCCGTAATCGTTGACGGCACTGTCAACATATCTGCGGCCAGCACTCCCATACGTTTGGGCACATCGAGCTTGATTAGCATGTGGCATTCCTGATGGCTCAGGTCTGTTTCGATGCTGTCAAAGCTCTCTTCCAGTTTCCAATAAAGCGCGTAGACCCCCATCATCGCCTGAATCTCAGGGCTGAGGCGTCCTAACCGCATGCTGATATCGTCTGACATGAATCTTTTCCGTGCGAGTCGCGGCGAAATATACTTCGAATTTTGAACTATTCAAGTTATGAAGCGAGAGGCGATACATTCCCTTGGGTCAACACATCTTGATCAATACGAATAGGGACTGCATTTTGTGCAGATCATGAACTCAGGGCCAGCCATGTACACTCCTGCCATCACCGGGACTGGTGTCTATACACCAGAAAACATCATCACCAACGCCGAATTGGTGGAAGCGTTCAATGCCTATGCCGACCGGATGAACGTCGAAAACGCGGATGCGATTGCAGCGGGCGACATGGAACCGATGCAGCATTCCTCGGAAGAGTTCATCCTGAAGGCCTCAGGGATCGAAAACCGGTATGTGATGGACAAGACCGGTGTTTTGAACCCCGAGATCATGCATCCCGCGCTGCGCCAGCGTAGCGACGACGAGCCTGGGATCATGACCGAGATGGCGGTGGATGCGTGCCTTAAGGCGCTAGCACAAGCGGGGCGCAGCGCCGAGGATGTCGATTTGGTGATCTGCGCCGCTTCGAACCATGAACGTGCTTATCCTGCAATTGCGATCGAGATTCAGCAGGCACTGGGGATCAGCGGATTCGGGTTTGACATGAACGTGGCCTGTTCCTCGGCCACATTCGGCATTCAGGCGGCGGCGGATATGGTGCGCTCGGGCTCGGTCCGGGCGGCGCTGGTCGTCAACCCCGAGATCTGCTCGGGTCATCTCGAGTGGCGCGACCGGGATTGCCATTTCATATTTGGCGATGTCGCGACCGCGACGCTGATCGAGCGAATCGAAGACGCTCAAGGCCCACATTTCGAGATTGTCTCGACCCGGTGCGCAACTGTGTTTTCCAACAATATCCGCAACAACAACGGCTTCCTCCGCCGATCGCGCCCCGATGGTCTGGTGGATCGCCGCGACATGCAGTTCATGCAGAATGGTCGCAAGGTGTTCAAAGAGGTCCTGCCCATGGTCAGCAAACATATCAGCGACCACATGGAGGCAGAGGGCATCAGAAGTGATGATCTAAAACGCCTCTGGCTGCATCAGGCCAACAAGACGATGAACGACTTCATCGGTAAGAAGGTTCTAGGGCGCGAGCCTGAACCGGGTGAGCAACCCAACATTCTGCAGGACTACGCCAATACCTCATCCGCCGGGTCGATTATCGCCTTCTCGAAACACTCAGACGATCTGGATGCGGGCGATGTGGGCCTGATTTGCTCGTTCGGGGCCGGGTATTCGGTGGGTTCTGTGATCGTCAAACGGCATCAATAAGCGCGCGCCTTAACTGCGCTGCTGGAATCGCTGCAAGACCAAACCGCTTTCTCAAGAATTATTCAGACGGGCTCAACCGCTCCTTCATCTCTGACCGACACATCGAAACCCGGATGCCCTGTGCATCCGAATGATGTAGTTATGGGAGCCCGCTGTTATGGGAAATAATACTCGCGTTGGACTGGCCGCCTTGGTCGCCGCACCTTTCATTGGGGTCATGGCGACCGGCGCGGCAATCGCAGAACCGCAAACCTGTACAGTCAACACCGCGCGTGTTGCCGCCAATGAAGGCGATTTTGACACGCTCTGCAGCTGTTCGCAGGTAACGCGAGGGTTTGTATCACATCTGCAAAATCGTTCTGATTTTGCTTCGATCCTGCAGAACACTTCGGCGCAATGCCCCGGTCTGACTCAGTTGTTGAGCGATCTGCCCACTGCGTCGATTTCCAACACCAATGCCGGTGAAGAGCGCAGCAGAGATCCATCCTCCAATTCCGTTGGCTCGAGTGAAAACGGAAGCTCGGGCAACGGCGGCGGTAGCTCAGGCAACAGCGACGGGAGTTCCGGCGGCAACGGTGATCCGGGTGATGGTGGAAGCAGTCCTGGCGATGGCGGCGGTAAGGGCGGTGGCAAAGGTGGCCACGGCGGAGGTGACAAACCCGGCAAAGGCGGCGGCAAAGGCGGTCACGGCGGTGGTGACAAGCCCGGCAAAGGCGGTGGTAAAGGCGGTCACGGCGGTGGTGACAAGCCCGGCAAAGGCGGTGGTAAAGGTGGCCACGACGGTGGTGACAAGCCAGGCAAAGGCGGTGCCAAAGGCAATAACGGTGGCGGCAACGGACCAGAGGGGGCAAGCCCCGGGCGCGGCAAGAACGCCAACAATGATGAACGCTGAATATTAATCTGCCTGGCAGACAAACAAAAAAGGCGGCACATGGGCCGCCTTTATTTTGCGCATTCACAACAATTCAGTACAGGGACATGACACCTTAACTGACGCTTTCCTCTTCCAGATGCAGCTTCATTTCGATCAGAACCTGTTGCAGCATACTGGTTTCTTTCAGCAGCCGCTTCGCCTCGTTCACCGTGATGATGCCATCTTCTATCGCCGACTGGTATTCCGTCATCAGCATGGCAAAACGTTGGCTCAGCGCAATGACATCGGAATTTACCCCGCCCGTACGTGGGCTGTCCGAGTTTCGTCCATCGTAAGAAAGCGTGATATTCTTCAAATCCGCCAATGCCGCAGTCACGTGCGGATAGGCAGCCGCGTTTTCCAACCGGGCAACAGCATCCACCGGCATGAACCGGTCAGAATGTTCTGCGTTGTCTGAATAGTACCTGCCAAGCGTGGCTTTGGATTTCCCGGTGATCTCGCACGCTGCTTCGATTCCGACATCCTTAACCAATGCTTCGGTATGCTTTTTCAGATAGGCCCCGATATCTGCCATTTTGCTACCCTTGTTACCTGCGCCCTGCCCCCTCTGCCTGTCCATGCTGGGGGAAAGGGTAGGGAAATTTCCCATATTCGATTCATAATTGAAATGGCAATAATTGACTATCCCTCAGATATGCAGGGATTTTGTGAGTGAGTGGCGGCCGTTCGAGCCGGTAAAGAGTGTATGCGGGGCAGGATTTTAGCCTTGCATTGTATAGGCCACTTGTAGGCCGACGACGCCACTGTCGCGAAGGCGAGGTAATCCATCCCCAAGAGCATTTGCTCAACCTCAGCTGTAGCGATGGTGGCGTCGATTTACCCCCATGAGACGGCTTGCCCAGGCATCACATGCGAATTAGACCCACAGCATGGCAAAGCTCTATTTCAACTATTCGACTATGAACGCGGGCAAATCGACCGTGTTGCTGCAGGCCTCGCATAACTATCGCGAACGCGGCATGGATACCTACCTGATGACAGCCGCCATTGACGGACGCGCCGGTGAGGGGCGGATCGCATCAAGAATCGGAATCTCGGAACGAGCGGACATGTTTCGTCCCGACGACAATGTGTTTGCCATGATCGAAAACCGCCTGACACAAGGGGGCATCGCCTGCGTATTCATTGATGAAGCCCAGTTTCTTTCGGAAGAGCAGGTCTGGCAACTTGCGCGCGCCGTAGATGATCTGAAGGTCCCAGTGTTGACCTACGGGTTGCGGGTGGATTTTCAGGGTAAACTATTCCCCGGGTCGGCAGCATTGTTGGCTCTGGCCGATGAGATGCGCGAAGTACGCACCATCTGCGAATGCGGGCGCAAGGCGACGATGGTGATTCGTCAGGATGAAAACGGAAACACCATCACCGAAGGGGCGCAGGTCCAGATTGGCGGGAACGAGACTTATGTCTCGCTCTGCCGCAAACACTGGCGCGAGGCGGTGGGTTCCTAAACCGGGTTGGGTAACGTTCGCCCGGCCACGAACGCCGCGACATTGTCCAACGCCATGTGACCCATATCGGTGCGTACCACTTCGGTCGCGGTGCCGAGGTGGGGCAGCAGAGTCACATTTTCCATGTCACATAAGGCCTGCGGCACCTTGGGCTCGAACTCGTAGACATCCAGCCCAGCGCCAGCAATCTGACCCGCATGAAGCGCTTGGATTAAGGCGGCTTCATCCACAACTTCACCGCGCGCAATGTTTATCACAATGCCCGAGGGCTTCATCGAGGCCAAAATCTGTGCGTTGACCAAGTGTCGTGTTTCAGCTCCTCCGGGGACGGCTATGACAAGAAAATCCACTGCCGCAGCCAATGCATTGAGTTCAGGGATGTACTCTGCTTGGAAGTCCAGCTGTTTTGGACTGCGTGATTGATAGGCAACGGTCATGTCGAATCCGAAATGACACCTCCGGGCAATGGCCTGACCTATGCGGCCCATTCCGATGATGCCCACCTTTTTGCTGGTCACATGTTGGCCCAGCATCTGTGTGGGATGCCACCCCTGCCACTGGCCTGACCTGACCAACCTTTCCCCCTCACCTGAACGGCGGGCCGTCGTGAGCAAAAGTGTCATGGCAATATCGGCGGTTGCATCGGTGACGGCACCCGGCGTGTTGGTAACCGCGACTCCGGCAGCATGTGCGGCGTCCACGTCGATATGATTGTAACCAACGCCGAAATTTGCCAGCAGTTTACAGCGAGGCTCTGGCACCTGAGCAAAGATCTCTGCCACGAACTGATCGCCCAACGTCGGGACCACGACGTCAAATTCAGTCAGCGCCCGCAACATTTCTTCATGCGTCATAGGCGTGGTTTCACTGCGGAATTCCACATCGAATTCGGCACGGGCGCGCACTTGGACAGCCGAAGTCATCGGTCGGGCAATCAGCAGTTTCATCAATGCATCCTTCCACCGATGGGCACAGCGCCATCGGGGCCTATCAACACGATCTCACCGTTTTCGTCAGGAAGACCCAACACCAAAACCTCGGACATGAATTTACCGATTTGGCGCGGGGGAAAGTTGACCACGGCCATCACCTGCTTGCCCACCAGCGTCGCCGGATCGTAGTGCGCGGTGATCTGGGCTGAAGTTTTGCGCTCACCGATCTCATCGCCAAAATCGACCCACAGCTTGATCGCGGGCTTGCGGGCCTCCGGGTACGGCTCGGCGCGTATCACCTCACCTACACGAATGTCGACTTTGAGAAATTCGTCGAATGAAATCTCACTCACGAGACAGCTCCTTGGATCGGTCGGTTGCAGCTTTGACGGCACGATGTAGCAGGTCTGGGAAACCCTCTTCTTCATGCATCAACACCTCCAGTGCGGCCTGAGTGGTGCCGTTGGGAGAGGTGACGTTAACTCGCAATTGCGAGGGGTGTTCGTCAGCGGCCATCGCCAACGCCCCTGCCCCGGCGACGGTTGATTTGGCCAACTTCATCGCCAGTTCCGGTGGCAGACCATGCGCTTCGCCAGCTTGCGCCAGTGTTTCGATTAGGTGGAATACATAGGCCGGGCCCGAACCGCTGACCCCGGTGACGGCATCCATCTGCGTCTCATCATCCAATCGAACCGTCTCACCAATGGCCGAAAGCAGGTCTTCAGCCAGTAGGATATCCGCGTCCGAGGTGTTGGCATTCCCAATCAGCGCCGTGATCCCCTGCCGAACCGCCGCAGGCGTATTTGGCATCGCACGGATGATCGGCGTATCTGCCCCAATGACGTTCTCGAAAGTGGCCAGCGATGTACCCGCTGCGACCGATATGAAAAGACTGTCACCATTGCCCAGCGCTTGAATGGCTGGCAGGGCTTCGCCCATCATCTGTGGTTTGACCGCTACGAGTACAACTGCGGGTGCATCGGGGAGAGGAGTGTTGATGTTGACGCCCTGCGCCTTCAGCCAATCCGAGGGAAATGGATCGATCACCCAGACCGATGCGGCAGGAAGGCCATGTTCCAACCAGCCTGCAAGCATCGCTGAGCCCATCTTGCCGCATCCCAGAAGCACAAGCCCCTGTTCCGCAACTCGCGAGATATCCATGCTGGCCCCTCCCCTATGGTTCGGGGCAAAGCTTTACGCGCGGCCGTAGGCCTCTGCAATGGCGACTTGCATCGCCTCTTCGGGGTCTCGGTTTCCCCAGGTCACCAGTTGGATCGCGGGGTAATAGCGCTCGGCGCTCAGTACCGCTGCGGTGATCATGGTATCGATCTGTTCCGGGCTGGCCGTCTGACCACCGGCCAGCACCAAGCCATAGCGATAGACCATCAATTTCTGATTGGCCCAGTAGGTAAACGCCCCGGCCCAACACTGATCATTCATCTTGTTCAGTAGCTCATAAAGCTCGGTTTCGCGCTCGGCCGGAGGCTCCATCTCAAAGGAACACACCATGCGGAGCGTTTCATCGTAATTCGACCAGGCCAAAGTTATCGAATATGTGCGCCACTGTCCTTCGACAGCCATGGCAATCTGATCATCCCCGATCCGGTCAAAATCCCAGTCGTGATGTTCTGCAAGATGTTCAACAATGTCGATCGGATGAAGGTCTTCTTCGAGATACTGCTCGGAAAGGGCCATAATGCCACCTCACTAATCTCTAGCATTTTGGGGCTGGCAGCGCCCCAGCGCTAGTTGCCTGCTCTACAAGCCGGGCTTCCCCAGTCTGCCTGTACTAAATATGGTGCGATGTGAGCACAGCTCTGGCAACCCTATTTATTGGGGATAACAGCAATAAGTTGTGGACAGTTGGCAACGCCGATCAAAATATTGGCGTTGGATGCAGCTTTGTCTTGATAAATTTCTGCAGAGCGGCAAAATGCACGACACCGCACAATCCAAGTTCGGATTGCGCGGCGGATGCTTTTACCCAAAATCTTAAATTCCTGCGGACGTTACTTGTCCAGCTTCGCCTCGAGCGCGGCAATTCGCTGTTCAAGTGCACCGTTCTCTTCGCGCGCTTTCTGCGCCATGGCACGCACAGCATCAAATTCTTCACGGGTTACGAAATCCCGGTCGGCCAGCCAGCGGTCCATCATGGATTTCATCGCATTCTCGGCCTCTTCTCGTGCCCCCTGCGCCACACCCATGGCATTGGTCATCAGTTGAGACATATCGTCCAGAATCTTGTTACGGGTTTGCATGGGCTTTCTCCGATTTCGCGATTGCTCTCTATATGGGTAAAGATTGGCCCGGGCTCAAGGTTGACTTGCCACGCAAACCCCGGGCAATGAGACGCACATGCAGGCTGTTTTGAATTTCCCCGATCTGTCACCCGAAATTTTCTCGATCTCTCTGTTCGGGATGGAGTTTGCGCTCAGGTGGTATGCGCTGGCCTATATCGTTGGCATCCTGATTGCTTGGCGCATGGCGCTGATGGCGCTTAGGCGGCCTGTGCTTTGGGCTGATGACACACCACCGATGCAACCCGATCAGCTTGAGGATTTGGTCACCTGGATCATACTGGGTGTAATTCTTGGTGGTCGATTGGGGTTCGTCCTTTTCTATCAACCCGCATATTATTTTGCGTATCCACTGGAAATTCTGATGGTTTGGCAGGGTGGCATGGCCTTCCATGGCGGCCTGTTGGGCGTGGTGATCGCCACGTATCTGTTCGGCAGGCGCCACGCTACACCGATTCTTTCGCTGGGTGATCTGGTTGCCTACACAGTGCCGCCCGGGTTGTTGCTGGGACGATTGGCGAATTTCACTAATGCCGAGCTTTGGGGTCGACCCAGTGAATTGCCATGGGCGGTGATCTTTCCCGGAACCACGGCCCAAGATTGTCCCGGCGTTATTGCAGGGATGTGCGCTCGCCACCCTTCGCAACTGTATGAGGCAGCACTCGAGGGTCTGATCCTCGGGGCGGTTCTGATATGGCTGGCCTACCGGCGCGGCGCGTTTCAAAAACCAGGTCTGGTTATGGGCGTATTTCTGGCTGGCTACGGCGCATCGCGGTTTTTTGTCGAATTCTTCCGTCAACCCGATGCGCAATTTGTATCGCCCGGGAATCCGCTAGGGCTGGCGTGGCATGTTGGCGGATATGGATTGACGATGGGGCAACTCTTGTCGCTACCAATGATTGCACTTGGCCTTTGGTTGGCATTTCGGGCACGACGCAGATCATGAACCTGAAGGATCGTCTGCTCCTGCGCATCCAGAATGATGGCCCTATGACCATCGCTGACTACATGACCGAGTGTCTGATGCATCCGGAACATGGATACTACACAACCCGCGATCCGCTGGGCGCTCAGGGCGATTTCATTACAGCGCCTGAAATCAGTCAGATGTTCGGAGAGCTAATAGGACTGTGTCTGGCGCAATGCTGGCTGGTACAAGGCAAACCCGAAAAGTTTGTTCTGGCCGAGCTTGGCCCTGGTCGTGGCACCCTGATGGCAGACATCCTGCGCGCCACTCAGAGTGTGCCTGGCTTTCACAAAGCAGCCAAGATCGCATTGCTCGAAGCTTCACCTGTTTTGCGCGACGTACAAGCCAAGGCACTGCAAGGGTATGAACCTCAGTGGATCGAGGCAATTTCTGATTTTGAAGATCTTCCTCTGTTTCTGGTGGCAAACGAGTTCTTTGACGCCCTGCCCATCCGCCAGTTCCTGCGCGAAGGCAAAGGTTGGCGCGAGAGGTTAGTTGGCAAAAATGGTGCATCGCTTGCGTTCGGTCTTGGTGCGCAATCGGCACAAGCTGCGCTCAGCGAACGTGTCGAGGATACGCAGGACGGAGATCTGGTAGAACTGTGCGCTGCTGCCAGTTCCATTATGTACTCTGTTGCCGGGCAGATCGCTCGCAACGGCGGAGCCGCGCTGATCATCGATTATGGTGACTGGCGCTCGCTTGGCGACACATTGCAGGCGTTGCAAGCGCATGAACGTGTCGATCCCCTGGATCAGCCCGGTCAGGCGGATCTGACCACACATGTCGACTTTGAGGTCTTGGCGAAGGCGTCTCATGCTTCGGGCTGCGCATATACAAAACTGACCCCGCAGGGGGTGTTTCTTGAACGGCTCGGGATCACCGCGCGCGCGCAATCGCTTGCCGCCCCTCTCAGCGGGTCACAGCTTGAGGCGCTGGTCTCTGCACATCGACGGTTGACGCACCCCGACGAAATGGGAAACCTGTTCAAAGTACTGGGCCTTTATCCGCCAAACGCCACGCCGCCACCGGGACTGGAACCATGACACTGGAAATCATTACCTCAGACATGCTGTCCCCCGTACGACACGGGTTCTTCAGCCGCCGCGGTGGCGCATCTTCTGGTATCTTCGAAGGACTCAACTGCGGAACTGGGTCGACAGATTTGACTGAGGCCGTAGCTTTGAACCGTCGGCGCGTCGCCGACGCGATGGAAGTGGCACCTGAGGCGATGATCGGTGTGCATCAAGTGCATTCACCGACCGTGATTGCAGTCGATGGGCCGATGACGGGTGACAAACCCAAAGCTGACGCGGTTGTCACATCAACGCCGGGTTTGGCGCTTACAATATTAACCGCTGATTGTCAGCCGGTGCTGTTCGCGGATCCTGACGCAAATGTGATCGGGGCCGCACATGCCGGTTGGCGCGGCGCGTTGGACGGTGTGCTGGAATCAACACTGGACGCGATGGAAGCGCTCGGAGCCAACCGGGATAACACAGTTGCCGTAATCGGCCCCACGATTTCACAACGCGCTTACGAGGTCGGCTCAGAGTTTCTGGACGACTTCCTTGCTGACACGCCAGAGAACGCGCGTTTTTTTGCAAATGGCAAAGGTGACCGGATGCATTTCGACCTGCCCGCCTTTGGCCTGCATCGTCTGCGCGAAGCTGGTATCGGCCAGGCCGAGTGGGTCCGTCACTGCACCTACTCCGACCCCGACAGGTTTTATTCCTACCGGCGATCGACCCATGCCAACGAGGCCGACTACGGCAGATTGATTTCCGCTATCAGGTTGTAAATCTGGCCCAGATTAAGGCAGCTTTGCCCAGTTTCCGCCACATTTCTTGTGTTTATCAGAGTCAGAATCGTCTCAAATTTTCGCCAATGCACAGACGGTTACCCCAAGTGGGGTCGTCATGGCATGGGCGGAAGCAACTAAGAGGTACCTGAAACCTTCAATTTGTCCTCAATTCAACCCGGATCAGCCTTATAGGCGCCGCAAATCAGCGTCACATTGGCTTCATAAACGGGAACAGGGCGACCGCCCTATCGAAGCAGGACAATGGATATGAAATCGAAATCACGCTTTCTCAGCGCCGTTTTTGCGGCTGTCAGGGATCAAGAACCAGAAATGCCCTGGAAGCGGGTTTCAAGTCACTCAGTCAGAGTTGCACGCCGTCTGGCGGCGCGACGCTGACACAGCAACCCCAAGAGACCAGCTGCCGGTCTCAGAGGGCAAACGCATACCGGATGAAGCTCCGGTTCGGTGTGTGGGGTCGCAATCAGGACTGCGACCAGGGTTCGGAGCGCGTGTGTGCAGGCAATTGCAGCCTGCGGTTTACGAGTTTGTCTGGGGGGTCAAGAACTTGACCAAAACACTGGTGTTTTCTGATGCGGCGCTGTGCATTCGCGGCGACCGGCCTGTGTTTACCCATCTGATTACAGACAAAGAACAAGGTCGTCCGGCGATATTGCACGGGGGTTCAAGCCGTCGGACGGAATTTAGAGGGGACGGAATACCATGACTATTCCAAATTCTCTGGCCCGCGCTGCCAGAAACGCGGTCGAGACGTCAGCGCTATTGCGCGATGCGCCTCGTCCCGCGACAAAACAAAAAGCACAGCTTCGACGCTATGAAGTGTGCAGTCTGCTGAAAAACGGGGATATTTCACAGACACGCCATATCGCGCCAGCTTTGCCGATGTTTGAAGATGCATTTTGTGCGTTCACGCGCGGATCGTTGGTCGAGACGCCGCAAGGCCAGATGGCGATCGAAGATCTGCTGCCGGGTGATGATGTCCTCACTCAGGACGGATCATCGGAAACCGTGCTTTGGAAAGGGTCTGTCACGCTGATACCCGGACGCGAGGATACGCGCGGGCGAACCCGGCCGCTGACACGGATCATGGCCGACACGTTCGGGATGCAAAAACCGATGTCGGGCGTCATCACGGGCCCCGCCGCACGTCTGCTGGGTACGCCTACGCACATGCGTCATTTGAACGGCGGGCAGCCCATGCTGACACCCGTCAGTGAGTTTCAGGATGGAATGGGTATCATTGAAACGCTGCCGCCGACTCCGGTCGAGCTGTTTCATATCTGTGTCGCCCGGCATTCCGTGATTCGGGTCGATGGCCTGCAATTCGAGACCTATCATCCGGGCATCAACGCAGTCCGAATGATCAGTCACTCTTTGCGCTCGATCTATTTGAATCTATTCTCACATATCGAATCGTTGAATGATTTTGGGCCGTTGCTCTTGCCAAGAGCCGGAGATGGTGAAATTGACGCTATGACAGCGTGAACTGGTTAACTATTACTGCAAGCGTGGGGCATTATGCAGATTTTACTGAGTTGGGTTTTAACCCTTGCACTGGCAGCGATGCTGCCACCCTGTCCTGTGGATCAAACAAGAGGTAGGTTCAGGCCGTCCGGTTCATCCGGTCTTCCAGTACGTCAAATGGTACGCCTGGCTCGTCTTTTGCGCCTCGGATAACAAGCGAAGTCTTGACGCTGGCCACGTTTGGCGTGGTCAGCAACTCGCCTGTCAGAAATTGCTGAAAACTGCTGAGATCCGGTGCGACGCATTTCAGGATGAAATCAACCTCGCCATTCAGCATGTGGCATTCGCGAACCAATGGCCATTCCCGACACCGGTCTTCAAAGGCGCTGAGTTCGGATTCAGCCTGACTTTCAAGTCCGACCATGGCAAAGACCTGCACTTCGAACCCAAGCTCGCGGGCGTTCACCTCGGCATGATAGCCGCGAATGTACCCCGAATCTTCCAGCGTCCGCACCCGTCGCAGGCAAGGAGGAGCGGATATTCCTACGCGCTTGGCAAGCTCAACATTGGTCATACGGCCATCGGCCTGCAGTTCCGCAAGAATTTTGCGGTCGATTTCATCCAACCGGGTCGTGACCATCGAATGCTCCTGAGTTTTTCAGTTGTTATATCAGCAGCCCCGGGAGGCGCAATAATATTTCACAGCCACGCAATTTTCGTTATTTCAGATACATAATTGGCCGCAAAGCCAATCATTAGGCACATCACGGACCTGCAATATGAAGGGGCTTTAAGCCCTGCCCTGCGGTCGCTATATCGATCCGCACCGGACAACACGTCCGCCGAGGCAGTTTGAGTGAGGATACCATGGCCGAAACACGACACACCAAGGTTCTGATCATCGGGTCGGGACCTGCAGGATACACCGCGGGCGTTTATGCAAGCCGGGCCATGTTGGAACCGATCCTGGTGCAGGGTATCGAACCCGGTGGACAACTGACCACCACAACCGAGGTGGAAAACTGGCCGGGTGACACCGAGGTTCAGGGGCCAGACCTGATGGTTCGGATGCAGGATCACGCCAAGGCAATGGGATGCGAAGTGATCGGCGATATCATCAGCGATCTCGATCTAAGCAAGCGTCCCTTCACAGCCAAAGGCGACAGTGGCACCGTCTACACCGCTGACGCGGTGATTCTGGCAACGGGCGCACGAGCCAAGTGGTTAGGCATTCCCTCGGAAGAGAAATTTAAAGGGTTTGGCGTATCAGCCTGTGCCACCTGTGACGGCTTCTTCTATCGCGGTCAGGAAATCGTTGTGATCGGCGGCGGAAATACTGCCGTGGAAGAAGCGCTGTTCCTGACCAACTTCGCAAGCAAAGTCACTCTGATCCACCGCCGCGATGAGTTGCGAGCTGAAAAGATCCTTCAGGATCGGCTGTTCAAGAACGAAAAGATCGAGCCGCTTTGGTTTCACGAACTGGATGAGGTGATCGGAACCGATGCCCCACTGGGTGTGGAAGGCGTCAAGGTCAAGAATGTAAAGACCGGCGAAATCACGGAGATTCCGTGCAAAGGCGTATTTGTCGCTATCGGCCACGCCCCGGCAAATGAGCTGGTCAAAGATACGCTGGAAACCCACATGGGTGGCTACGTTGTGACCAAGCCGGGCACAACGCAAACTTCGGTTCCGGGAGTTTTCGCTGCCGGAGACCTGACCGACCACGTATACCGTCAGGCTGTGACAAGTGCCGGTATGGGCTGCATGGCCGCGCTGGATGCAGAACGATTCTTGGCGGAGAACGACTAAGATGATCACAGATTTCTCCGGCCTCGTCTGGAGAATTCTGTTCCGCACCCAATCGGGTGACCCGCTATCATCGGCCCGTGCCCCCGAAGGACGGTTTCATCATTCTGGCCAATTCGCGCTTTATGCGTCGCTTAGCGCTGAAGGGGCCGCGATCGCCATTCGGCGCTATGTCTCGCAGTGCGACCCTCCACGGGCGATCCATCGCTTGAAGATATCCAAGGCGCAAGTATTGGATTTGCGAGGGTAACCTTCTGCCTCGATCGTCTGGCAAGACATGCGGGCAACCGGCATACCCTCTCCAACATGGCGATTTTCGGACAAGGCCCGCACATACGGCGCGGATGGGCTGTTATACAGTTCGCGCTCGCGTCCTGAACTGAGCCATCTGGTGTTGTTCAACGCAGAACACCAGATGATACAAACCGCAGGCGCCCCCTGCGACTGGTTCCACGAAAGGTGACCGCGCCTATCTTGACCGGTGCCCGGCACCGTATCAGGATCAACCATAGTAACGCGAAGAACAGGTGAGCTTTTGGAAAACGTTCTTTGGCGCGGCGGATGGATGAGCCGGCTCAGAATCGCAAGCGGGCTCGTGCTGTTTGTCTTTGCGTTCTTTCATTTCATCAATATCGGCCTTGGTCTGTTTCACACTGATTTGCTGCACGGGATGCAGGGCGGACGCAAAGCTGTCAGCCGTAATGAGATCGGCAGCATCGTGATATATGGCGCATTGCTGCTGCACATGGGACTGGCGCTTGTCTCACTCGCGCAGCGCCGCACGCTCAGAATGCCTTTCAGCGTCGCGCTTCAGGTTATTCTTGGATTGTTGATCCCGCTGCAGCTTATCTCACATCTGGTTCAGACCCGATACGCGCATGAGATTTTCGGGGTGAATGATGAAATGGGTTACATCATCATTCTGATGTGGCCCAGCTCCGCGATCTGGTTTCAAAGTCTATTGCTTCTGTTGGTGTGGGTCCACGGATGTATAGGGCTACATATGTGGTTACGGTTGACCACATGGTGGCGCGCGATGGTTCCATATCTGATCGGTCTCGCCGTCTTTGTACCGGGCTTCGCCTTCGCAGGCCTTCTGACCGAGGGGCGGCGAATCTGGGCCGATTTTGCCGACCCCGATCTGCGAGAACAGTATGTCGAATACTATAACTGGCCTTCGCAAGAAGAGTTTCAGTCCTTGTTTTCCGTCACAGACTATACGCAGTGGGTTTTCTGGGCCGCGCTTGCACTAACAGGCTTGGTCTATCTCGGGCGCAAGCTTTGGCGGCGGCGGCATTCGGTGCGGGTGCGCTATGTCAACGGTCCAGAAGTTGTGTCGGAGAAAGGCATGACCCTTTTGGAGATGTCACGCGCAAATGGCATCCCACATACCGCGCTGTGTGGTGGCAAGGGGCGCTGCACGACCTGTCGCGTAGTGGTTGAAGATGGTGCCGATCAGTTGCACCCGCCAACCGAAGTTGAGGCCCGCAGTCTGAAAGCGATCAGCGCGCCAGAAGGAACCCGCCTGGCCTGCCAGATGCGGCCGTCCGATCCGCTCACGGTGTTTCGTGTTTTCCGCCCCGACGGCGCGCGTGATCGTGCGCATGCGAGCCAAGGGCAAGAACGGCAACTGGCGGTTCTGTTTCTGGACATGCGCGGGTTCACCGCCCGCACAACCGGGCAATTGCCGTATGATATCGTGTTTCTGTTGAATCGTTTCTTCGACGCAATTGTCCCAGCAATCACGGCGCAAGGCGGGGTTGTCGACAAATACATGGGCGATGGGTTGCTGGCGATGTTCGAAACAGCCAACGCCGCAAGTTCGGCAAGTGCCGGTCTGAGGGCAGCGGCCGGGATCGGACACGCATTGGAGCGTTTCAACCAGCAGCTCCAAGCAGAAGGCAGCCAACCTGTGCGCATTGGTATGGGTCTACATCTTGGTGATCTTGTGCTGGGCGAAATCGGAGCGGCTAAACACGCGCCACGCACCATCATTGGAGACGCTGTAAACGTTGCCAGCCGTTTGGAGGCTGAAACCAAAGCACTGGGGGTCGAACTCCTTGTATCGGACAAGGTTTTGGACGCGGCTGGATTACAATGTGATCCCCGCGATCTGCGGGAATTCAGCCTGCGCGGTGTCTCTGAACCTGTCCCCGCCCTGCCCGTCAGGCACGCAGCCGACCTTGAGTCGCAAACCTCACCACTGGAACAGATTGCCTGAGAATGCGCCTAATGAGCCTGAGCGGCGGGATTTTTTCAATAACCTGAAACAAAAAACAGAAAACCGTTCCATTTCGAGAAAAAACCACGCATTTCATCCTTAGTTTTTGCAAGTCTATGGACTTCACCCTCAGGCCGAGGCACATGCCCTGCAAACACCCTTGAAACAAATGCCAACAGAACTGCGATAAGAGTTTTCCGATGACGATGTTAAGCAATCTGGCCCCTATCTCCGAACTGTATGTTTCCTACGAGTCTGCGCAGAAACTCAAGATAGAAGCCGCTGATCTGACCAGCTGGGATCTTAAGCCCCGGCAGATTTGCGATCTGGAACTGCTTATGAACGGCGGGTTCAATCCGCTCAAAGGTTTCCTGAGCGAAGCGGACTATGACAACGTGGTCGAAAACATGCGCCTCGCCGATGGAACACTTTGGCCAATGCCGATCACCTTGGATGTTGATGAGGATTTTGCCGCATCGATCGAGCTGGGCCAGGATATTGCCCTGCGCGATCAGGAAGGCGTGATCCTCGGCACCATGACCGTGACCGACCGCTGGACACCAGACAAGGCGCGTGAGGCGGAAAAGGTCTTTGGCGCTGATGATGATGCGCACCCGGCTGTGAATTACCTGCACAATGTAGCGGGCAAAGTTTATCTGGGCGGCCCGGTCACTGGCATCCAGCAGCCCGTGCATTACGATTTCAAAGCCCGCCGCGACACGCCGAACGAGCTACGCGCCTATTTCCGCAAAGTGGGCTGGCGCCGGATCGTTGCGTTCCAGACCCGTAACCCTTTGCACCGTGCGCATCAGGAATTGACCTTCCGTGCTGCAAAAGAAGCACAGGCCAACTTGCTAATTCATCCCGTGGTTGGCATGACCAAACCGGGCGATGTGGATCATTTCACCCGCGTGCGTTGCTACGAAGCCGTGTTGGATAAATATCCGGCCTCGACTACGTCGATGTCGCTGCTGAACCTTGCGATGCGCATGGCTGGCCCGCGCGAGGCAGTCTGGCACGGGTTGATCCGCGCAAACCACGGCTGCACCCATTTCATCGTCGGTCGTGACCACGCAGGTCCAGGCAAAAACTCTGCCGGTGAGGATTTCTACGGCCCCTATGATGCACAAGACTTGTTCCGAAAATATCAGGACGAGATCGGCGTCGAGATGGTCGATTTCAAACATATGGTCTATGTGCAGGAACGCGCGCAATACGAGCCGAATGACGAGATCCTGGACAAGGACAACGTCACGATCCTCAACATCTCGGGCACTGAACTGCGCCGCCGTCTGCGCGAAGGGCTGGAGATTCCGGATTGGTTTTCGTTCCCCGAAGTTGTTCAGGAACTGCGCAACCGCTTCCCGCCGCGCTCGCAACAGGGATTCACCGTATTTTTCACCGGTTTTTCAGGCTCGGGCAAATCCACCATTGCCAACGCCTTGATGGTCAAGCTGATGGAGACCGGGGATCGTCCGGTTACCTTGCTGGACGGGGATATCGTGCGTAAGAACCTGTCCTCGGAACTGGGCTTTTCGAAGGAACATCGCGATCTGAACATCCGCCGCATCGGTTATGTCGCGTCTGAGATAACCAAGAACGGCGGTATTGCCATCTGTGCTCCTATCGCGCCTTACGCAACTACCCGTCGTGCTGTGCGTGAAGAGATCGAACAATTCGGTGCATTTTGCGAGGTGCATGTCGCGACCAGCATTGAAGAATGCGAGCGCCGAGACCGCAAGGGTCTGTACAAACTGGCACGTGAGGGCAAGATCAAAGAGTTCACGGGGATTTCCGACCCTTACGACGCCCCTGAAGACCCAGAGCTGCGCGTCGAGACCGAGAATGTCGAGGTTGACAACTGCGCACATCAGGTTCTGCTTAAACTGGAAAGCATGGGGCTGATTGCAGCATCCTGATCACTTAAGACGAAAAAATACATCAAAGGCCCTCAGATTTCTGAGGGCCTTTTTCGCAGGTGCGGGTCTGGTTCAGTCGGGCAAATTCACCTGCCCGCGCATCAGGACATGGCCGCGCCCGGCAACTTTGATCCCCGTCATCGCATCCGAAGGTCCAACGCGTGTCACGGTCGCCTGACCGGGGCGGCCCATGTCATGGCCCTGTTCGGCGATGAATGTCTCTTTGTCCATCAGTCCGTGTTTCCAGAGATAGGCCGCCATCGCACCGGTGGCCGATCCGGTGAACGGGTCCTCGGGCGGGCTGGGGGGCGCCATCATCAGGCGCGAGAATGTGTCGCCCGTAGTCGTTGCGCCTTTCAGTGTTACAAGAAACGGTTCAGCCATGTCCGACCCCGAGAAACCGGCCTTTTCGGTAATATGACTGAGCAAAGCAACATCCAGCTTGGCAGCGCGCAGCGCCTCGTGATCGCGCAGGACCGTAATGCAAAAGGGCAGACCGGTTGAAACGAACTGCGGTGGAGAAATTACCACCTCTTCAGGCAGGCTGATGGCGGCGGCAACCAGATCTGCGGGCACATGATCGCCGAATTGCGGGGCGACCTGCGTCATTTCGATGTCATCACCATTCAGTTTGATCGATACAATCCCTGCTCCGGTCTCAAGCGTCAGAGCATCACCCTGAACCAACCCCCGTGATCGCATCGCTGCAACGGTTGCTATGGTCGGGTGCCCGGCAAATGGGATTTCCCGGCTGGCCAGGAAGTACCGGACCCGGATATCAGCGATATCGGATGGCCCGGTAAAAGTGCATTCAACCAGAGAAGTCTCGCGCACATATGCCATGCAAACCGCGTCCGACAGCCCTGCACCCTCATGCACAACTGCGCAGCCGTTGCCACCAAAGGCCTGATCGCTGAACGCATCCACCCAATCGAAATCATACCAGCTCATCGCGCACTCCTGCGTTTCAATCAGCGGCACGATCACCGCTGAGGCAGAAAATGTCACGTCAATTCGGCGGAATGTTTGGTGGCCTAGTGAACGGCCACCGGGGACAGGTCATGTTCGCGTGCCAGTACAAAGGCCAGCTTGCGGTCGGCAACCAGTGCCAATTGCTGCCCATCGGAATCGTGGACAGCATACAGCTGATCCAGATCGCCTGCCTGCTCTCGCAGATCCTGCGGAAGGTCTGCCACATCAACGGCCTTTACATAGACAATCCGATTGCCTTCGGCGTTGATCTCAATCGGTGTATTCATTGCTCTTACCCCTTCTTGATGTTGATTGTCTGAACCACGGTTTCAGGCACGGCGCGGGTCAGGTCCACATGCAGCAGACCGTTTTCCATGATCGCCTCGCCCACCTCGACCCCGTCAGCCAGCACAAACATGCGCTGGAATTGACGCGCCGCGATGCCACGGTGCAGGAATATGCGCCCCTCGCTGTCGTCGCGCTGACGGCCCCGGATCACCAACTGGCGATCCTCGATTGTAATCGACAGGTCCTCTTCCGCGAAACCGGCCACCGCCAAGGTGATGCGATAGGAAAAATCCGAGGTCTGCTCGATATTATAGGGCGGGTATCCTTCATTTCCGGCCTTTGCAGACCGTTCCAGAAGGCGTTCCAACTGCTCGAACCCCAAAAGATGCGGGTATGAGCCTAAGGTAAGTTTCGACACGTATTTTCGTCCTTCATTGTCAAAGCGACGTATTCTGCGGTCCCGATGTCGGCAACCGCGTGATATAGAATATGGGAAGATACAGGGATGTCCACAAGGTCTGGCCGGATAAACCCTGACACACTATCTTGTGTTAGAAGCACCACTTGAAACACTGAGTCGTCCATGAACGCACCCACCGATCTTTCGATGAAAACCGATGAAGTCCTACGGGTGGAATTAGAGGTCTTTCGACGCCAGCACCGTGATTTGGACGAAGCGATCGAGGCCTTGCAGGCCAAGGGGACCTCGGACCAATTGACGATCAAGCGGCTAAAAAAGCAGAAACTGCGCCTGAAAGACATCATCCGTCTGATCGAAGACAGATTGACCCCCGATATCATCGCCTGAGACGCGCGTACCGCATTGCCACATATGCGGATTTGGCTATAGTGCGCGCTCTTTCCGATGGCAGGGGCGTAAGCGGATGAGCGATGTGAAAGTAGGGATCATCATGGGCAGTCAGTCGGACTGGCCCACGATGAAAGAGGCCGCCGATATTCTGGATGAATTGGGCATCGCTTATGAGGCGCGGATCGTCTCGGCCCACCGCACGCCGGATCGCCTCTGGGATTATGGCAAAACCGCCGTGTCGCGCGGCTTGCAGGTCATTATCGCGGGCGCGGGTGGCGCGGCGCATTTGCCCGGAATGATGGCGTCGAAAACACGCGTGCCCGTGATTGGCGTTCCGGTGCAAACCCGCGCGTTGTCGGGCGTAGATTCGCTCTATTCCATTGTGCAGATGCCCAAAGGTTTTCCGGTTGCGACCATGGCTATCGGTTCGGCCGGCGGGGCCAATGCGGGTCTGATGGCCGCAGGCATTCTGGCGCTGCAGGATTCTGCGCTTGCGGAACGGCTGGATGCCTGGCGCGAGGCCCTCTCTGCTTCGATCCCGGAAGAACCTCAGCAATGAGCCGTATCGGTTTCATCGGCACAGGCCACATCGCTGCGCCAATCGCGCGGCTGATGGCCGCAAAAGGTCATGATCTTCACGTCACAGAACGCAATGCCCAGGTATCCTCGGCCCTGCAGGCCGAACTTGGGGTCCAAGTTGGCACTCCGCAAGACGTGATTGATGCGTCCGAGATCGTGTTTCTCTGCTTGCGCCCCCATGTGGCCGAGGACGTTCTGGCCCCGCTAAGCTTTCGCGCAGATCAGAAGATTGTTTCGGTGATGGCCGCCGTCTCTGAGGTGCAGCTTGCCAGCCTGTGCGCGCCAGCATCGGATTTCGTGCAAACCATCCCGCTGGGGTTCCTTCAGACAGGGGGTTGCCCGCTGGCCGCTTACGGCAACGATCGCCTTTTGGCTGATTTGTTCGAACCCGAAAACCCTGTGGTCAAGGTTGCCAATGAGGCCGCGTTGAACGCCCACTTCGCCATCTGCGCCATGGTGCCAGGTATCCTGGACCTTATGGCAACAGGCACCGAATGGTTGGCTGATCAGACCGGCGACAAAGACCGGGCCGAATTCTACACCACGCAGCTTGTGTCAGGGTTTCTGACATCAATGCACAAAGAGCATGCGGGCCAATTGGCAGCCGAGCGTGACGCGCTTGCGACCGAGGGCACACTGAGCCTTCAGATGACGGATGTTTTGCAATCCGAGGGCGCGCATGATGCCTTGCGTGCTGCACTGAGTGCGATTGGCAAGAGATTGGAGACATGACGATGTCAGATATGCTTACGCCCGGTGCGACAATCGGGATATTGGGGGGCGGTCAACTGGGCAGGATGCTCTCGATCGCGGCTGCACGGTTGGGGTTCAAGTCAAACATATTCGAGCCGGGCGCAAATCCTCCGGCCGGTCAAGTTGCAAATCAGGTCACGACCGCAGCCTATGATGACGCCGACGCATTGAAGGCCTTTGCTGAGTCGGTCGACGTGATCACCTACGAGTTTGAAAACATCCCCACCCAGGCGCTGGATCTGCTTGAGGCACACCGCCCCATTCACCCGGGTCGAGAGGCGTTGCGGGTCAGTCAGGACCGCTTGACCGAAAAGACATTTCTACAAGGCTTAGGCCTGCAAACCGCGCCCTTTGCAGACATCTCCGATTTGGACAGCTTGCGCGCCGCAATTGATGACATTGGCACCCCCGCCATCCTGAAAACCCGCCGCTTCGGCTATGACGGTAAAGGTCAGGCCCGGCTGCGCGCACCCGAAGATGCCGGGGCGGCACTGGCCGATATGGCGGGCGCGCCGTCCATACTGGAAGGGTTTGTGGACTTCAGCCACGAGGTTTCGGTCATCGCAGCACGCGGTCTGGACGGGCAAGTTGCCTGTTTCGATCCTGGAGAGAATGTCCATCGCGATGGCATCCTGCACACGACCACAATACCGGCACGCCTGTCTCCGGCGCAGCGGACAGATGCGGTATTGCTGGCCGCCAACATTCTCAACGCGCTGGATTATGTCGGCGTCATGGGTGTCGAATTGTTTGTGACGCCACAAGGATTGATCGTGAATGAAATCGCGCCGCGCGTTCATAACTCGGGTCACTGGACCCAGAACGGCTGCGCCGTGGATCAGTTTGAACAACATATTCGCGCCGTGGCCGGTTGGCCTTTGGGCGACGGTCAGCGCCACTCGGACGTCGTGATGGAGAATTTGATCGGGCATGACATGGACCGCGTACCCGAGCTTTCACGCGAACGGGACGTAGCACTGCATCTCTATGGCAAGGCCGAGGTCAAGGCCGGCCGCAAGATGGGGCATTTCAACCGGATTTCGCGATGAGGTAATCGCGCTTAAGCGCGATGCCTCCGGCGGAGGTATTTTTAGCCAGATGAAGCCGGGATCAGCTCAAGAAACGTGTTGCGATACTACCGGACATATAGCTGACACACCCGCCTGATAGTGTGGCGGCGACTTTGTGGGTTGTCGCATCGAGTATCACCAGATCAGCACGATATCCGGGCTGTAACGTTCCGCGATCCTTCAGGCCTAAAACCCGCGCGGGACCGGACGAGACAAGCGCCCAGGCGCTCGCAATATCCAGCAGGCCAGATTTTACCAACATCAGCGCAGCGCGGCGCGGGCTGGGGTAGTGGTAATCCGATGCCAATGCATCACACAAACCCATCGAGATCAGATCCACCGCGCTGGCATTTCCCTTATGTGAGCCGCCCCGCACAACATTGGGTGAGCCGAGGATGATGTGATCTCCGCCCGCCCGGGCACATTCGGCGGCTTCCAGCGTTTCCGGAAATTCCGAGATCATCACCCCGCGCTCGCGCCACTCAGCACGATCCTGCGGCGTTGTATCATCATGGCTGCCGAGCCGAATTCCTCGGTTCGCAAGGACAGTGCAAAGGCTGTCCAGTGCTGCTGGCACCTCGGCGCTGCGGTTGTGCATTGCCTTCAGCATCTCAAAATGCACTTCGGGATTCCGTCCCGCCTTCAGTGCCTGCCCCGTCAAGCGGGGTGGTTTTCGCCCCTCAGCCAGCCGGTCATGAGGTAGATGATCATTCAGAACCACATAAGGCACCTGCCAATCCGCGATACGTTCGGGCAGCCCGTCATAGTCGTCCAGCATATGGGTTTCGAAGCGCAGTTGAGGGATCAGTTGGGTTACAACATCATCCCGAACCGCAGCGATGGCGTCAAAAACCTGACCAGCAAACTCGGGCCCGCGCACGCCGCCTTCCCAACTGTGGAACTGCGCCAGAACAGCTGTGGTTATTCCATTCGCGGCCAGTTCCGCCTCGACCGATAAAATGCCCTCTGCCATCTGCTTCATGGCACCGCGCCGGGGCGCGATGTGACGTTCAAAACCGTCGCCATGCAAATCAATGATGCCAGGCAGGATGAGGTATCCTGACAAATCAATCTGCCGCCCTGCCCTATCGGATTGAATGGTACCTTCGGCGATCGTCAGTTCAGCACGCGACACCCCTTCGCCGGGCAACAGAACATTCGCGCCGGTCAATGTCAGTTCCAATGAGTTCATTGAGTGGGCTCCGAGTCCGGTTCCGAGCAATCTTCCCCAAGACAGATCTGGTCGATGATATCCATCACCCCGTCAAGCCAGGTGATTTGTGGATCGAACTGTCCGAATTCGATGAAATGCAGGGTCTGCGCCATGACCCGCGGGTTGTTCATCATGAACGTATGCGTCACCGGCAAGACGATGTGATCAGCCATACCCTCAACCTTTGTGGTCTCTATCGATACCTTGCCGTCATCTGGACCATCGATCAGAGACGAGAACAATGGGTTCAATGAGTTCTCGCCTGCAATCACCCCCAAATCGAACTCCACGGGCGGCAGGCGGCGTGGAATACCCTCTGGTCCGGTTCCCAACGCAAGCCCTGCAGGGCCATTCAGAAAGCCGAAAACCTCCCAGGCGCCAAGCTCGTCTACCAGTTGGCTGCCCTGATTAGGAGGTCCGAGCATGACAACGCGTCCCAGATTCTCGGGGTCGTTGTCCTGCAACCAATAGCGCAGCAGAATGCCCCCCATCGAATGCGCTACAACGTTAACCGTATCCTCTCCGCAGGCGGCGAACGCAGCTGGTAAAGTCTGGTTGGCGAGGTCTGGTATTGGTAGGTCTGTCGAAGGGTAACCTGGACGAACCACAGTGTAACCATGCGCATGAAAAAGCTGTTCCATGACGGTAAACGAGGCCTCTGTGCGCGCGAGGCCATGCAGAAGAACCACGCATTTCGCATTGGCCACCGCAGGCATAAGGCACAAGAGGAGAACAGCAAGAAATTTCATACACGCCAGATAAGGCCTAACCCAGGCCGAGGGAACCCCTAGCCACGGTTCCGGCGCAGCACCGCCAGTGCGATGCCGCCGAGTACAAATCCGGCGCCGAGCAGAAGCCTTAGACTTGCCGTCTCGGCTAACAGGATGACCCCGGCAGCAATTGCGATAACTGGAACGCTGAGTTGCACGATCGCGGCCACCGCCGGTGAAAGCTGTGGCACGACACGGTACCATAGCGCATAGCCGAGACCGGACGTGACGCCTCCGGAAAGCGCAGCCAGCCCATAGCCAAGCGGAGACATTTGCCAATTGCTTCCCAGCAGGAACAGGGCAAATCCCGTGACGGGCAACGCCATGATGAAATTTGCTGCAGTTCCCGACAATGCATCTGGTTCGGACCGGCCCGCGATGGAATATATGGCCCACCCGACCCCGGCAGCCGTCATTAAGCCGGCCCCTGTCGGGTCGACCTGAACCGTCCCAGCAGGCCAAAGAACAAACGCCAGTCCACCAAGCGCAATACCGGCACCCAATATCTGTCTCAACGTGGGTGCAGAACCGGTCATTGCACCAATCGCAAACATGGTAATTTGCACAACCCCGAACAGGATCAGCGCACCAAGCCCGGCATCAAGCGTCAGATACGCTACTGAAAACCCGATCATATAAAGCGACAGTGACCCGGCCCCAACAACACGTCGACGATCCAAAACAGGGATCGAGCCGCCCCTAAGCGCCACCAATACCGTTAAAACCAAGGCACCAGCCAAAACCCGGATGATGGCAAATCCCGCCGGATCACTTGCGCCACTGTCGATAGCAAGGCGGTTCAGGATCGAATTCGCGGCGAAGGCGCACATGGTTAAAGCGGTCAGAAGAAACAGTCGCATATCAACCGCATAGCCGTTTCAAAGGGATTTGCACACTCACATTCCCGATTGCCGAGCCAATCCCGACCCTCCTCGGACCAGAGCCTACCAGCGCCAATGATACGAATGCACAACAGACATTCCAAACAAAACCGGGGCCGCCCAAAGGCGACCCCGCTATTAAGCACTAAGGCTTAAGCAGCTTACATCATGCCGCCCATGCCGCCCATGTCGGGCATGCCGCCGGCTGGTGCCGCGCCTTCTTTGGCGGGCTTATCGGCAACCATTGCTTCGGTGGTGACCAGCAGGCCCGCAACCGATGCCGCATCTTCCAGAGCGGTACGGACAACTTTGGCCGGGTCGATCACACCGAACGAGAACATGTCGCCATATTCTTCGGTCTGAGCGTTGAAGCCGAATGCTGCGTCGTCGCTTTCGCGAACTTTGCCAGCAACAACCGCACCGTCGACACCAGCGTTCTCGGCGATCTGGCGCAGAGGCGCTTCGATTGCCTTACGAACGATGTTGATACCTGCGTTCTGGTCGGCGTTTGCACCTTCCAGAGCTTCCAGTGCTTTACCGGCCTGAACCAGAGCAACACCACCGCCCACAACAACGCCTTCTTGTACAGCAGCGCGGGTTGCGTTCAGAGCATCGTCCACACGGTCCTTACGCTCTTTCACTTCAACTTCGGTCATGCCGCCAACGCGGATAACGGCAACACCGCCTGCCAGTTTGGCAACGCGCTCTTGCAGCTTCTCACGGTCGTAATCCGACGAGGTTTCTTCGATCTGAGTGCGGATCTGAGCAACACGTGCTTCGATCTCGGCTTTCTCGCCAGCACCGTCGACGATGGTGGTTTCGTCTTTGGTGATCTCGATCTTCTTGGCGGTGCCCAGCATGTCCATGGTGACGGACTCGAGCTTCATGCCCAGATCTTCGGAGATCACCTGACCACCGGTCAGGATCGCGATGTCCTGCAGCATGGCTTTGCGGCGGTCGCCGAAGCCCGGTGCTTTGACAGCAGCAATTTTCAGGCCGCCGCGCAGTTTGTTGACCACGAGGGTCGCCAGCGCTTCGCCTTCAACGTCTTCCGCGATGATCAGCAGCGGCTTCTGCGACTGGATCACCTGCTCGAGCAGCGGAACCATCGGCTGCAGCGAGGACAGTTTCTTTTCGTGCAGCAGGATCATGCAGTCGTCGAGTTCTGCGATCATCTTGTCTGCGTTGGTGACGAAGTAAGGCGACAGGTAGCCACGGTCGAACTGCATACCTTCGACAACATCGGTCTCGGTTTCCAGACCTTTGTTTTCTTCGACGGTAATAACGCCTTCGTTGCCAACCTTCTGCATCGCGTCTGCGATCTGCTGGCCGATTTCGGCTTCGCCGTTGGCCGAGATGGTGCCAACCTGAGCAACTTCTGCCGAGTCTTTGACTTCACGCGAAGCGTCTTTGATGCCTTCGACAACCTTGGCAGTTGCCAGGTCGATGCCGCGCTTCAGGTCCATCGGGTTCAGGCCAGCAGCAACCTGCTTCAGACCTTCGCGAACGATGGCTTGGGCTAGAACGGTTGCGGTGGTGGTGCCGTCGCCGGCTTCGTCATTGGTGCGGCTGGCGACTTCTTTCACCATCTGCGCGCCCATGTTTTCGAACTTGTCTTCCAGTTCGATTTCCTTGGCAACCGAAACACCGTCTTTGGTGATGCGCGGCGCGCCAAAGGATTTGTCCAGAACCACGTTGCGGCCTTTCGGGCCCAGGGTCACTTTAACAGCATCGGCCAGAACATTTACACCGGCCAGCATGCGGTTACGGGCATCGGTGTCAAACTTGACGTCCTTTGCAGACATGTTGTCTCTCCTTGAGAATATCTGTTGAAATGAAGATCAGAGAAAGCGGGTACGCTTACTCGATGATCCCCATGATGTCGCTTTCTTTCATCATCAGCAGCTCTTCGCCGTTGACCTGAACCTCGGTGCCCGACCATTTGCCGAACAGGATCTTGTCGCCAGCTTTTACAGCCATTGCGATCAGTTCGCCGCTGTCCTTGCGCGCGCCTTCGCCGGTTGCAACGACTTCGCCTTCGCTGGGCTTTTCTTTTGCGCTGTCGGGAATGATCAGTCCGCCTGCGGTTTTCTCTTCGCTTTCTACGCGACGAACCAGCACACGGTCATGAAGCGGTTTCAATGCCATCTTTGCAGCTCCTTGGGCTCAAAGTTTGTTATCCTCCCCTCGCCGACTGACGAGGCGTTAGCACTCGGGTCTCATGAGTGATAACGACGCATAGCTAGGGAGTTGCAGGAAGCGAGTCAACAATATGTGAAAGATTTTTTTTGCCTGGCGCGATAAGCAGGCAAGAACAAGGCACCTAGTCTGGCTGATCCCAGCTGTACGCCCAGTGTTTCAGACCTTCTTGCCCTGCCTCAGACAGCGCGTAGACGCCCTTTTCCACTTTTTCGAACCAGCCGTAATGATTGTCGTACATCAAACGTGTCGCCGCACTTACGCCAGTGGCCTTTGCGACATCGGCCCCCTTGCCCGCTCCGTTCTCTGCCAGATGGGCCGCGCATTTTAGCGCATCTTGCCGATAGGCCGTTACGATCCCATGACGCGTGGCACCGCCCGCATTGGGATCGCCCTGCAACCTTTCAAACTCGCGCAGCAATCGCTTAGCCCTGACCTTATCCTTGCGCGGCGCATAGGGGCCGGGATCGCATTGAACCTCGACCGCTCCATCAGAGCGCACGGTGATCAGGCCCAATCCCAGGCGGCGGCACAGCGCCAGATTATCCTTCAACGCCCGTCTCGCTGCCCGGCCTTTTGGTTTACAGACCCCAATATAGACCTGATCGGTTATTTTCAGTCGTGTGATGGCCTGATGAAACAGCGCGAGACTGAAGCGCAGCTTGAGTTCCACGATCACCGGCTCCTGCCCATCCCGCAGAGCAACAATATCGGCGGCGCCAACCTCACCTTTCACGGTATATCCCTGACGTTCCAACAAGGCTTTGATGGGTGGATAGAGATCCTGCTCGAGCTTCATAACGCTATGCTATGTAGTTTCGCGCGGATTGCCAGCCACGGTTTGAAGACAAACTACATTGCAACTTACAAGAAGGCAGGAGTACGTCTTGGTCATATTCGCCATTTCCGGAAGGTTCCATATGCGCTTGCTCAGCTTTTGTCTCGGCCTTTTGCTTCCGATTACCGCCCATGCGGCCTGCGAAGGGAGAGATCTTAGGCTTGACCTGTCGGCCGAAAGTCAAGCTGATCTCGAGAAGACAATCAGTGACATTCCGTTTCCGGAGGGCAACCACTGGATCGCGACAAAAGACGGGACCGTCTTGCACCTGATCGGCACCCTCCACACCAGCGACCCCCGCATGGCACCCGTGGTCGAGCGCTTGGAGCCAGCTCTGAGTCAGGCCGACGCGTTTTTCTTCGAGGTCACACAGGACGAAATGGACGCGTTCGAAAAAGATCTGGCCGATGATTTCAGCCCGGTCCTGATTACGTCCGGCCCCACTTTGATTGACCTGATGTCGGAAGAAGATTGGACAGCGCTGTCCGCGACTCTGGCCGAGCGTGGCATTCCCGCCTGGATGGCCGCCAAGATGCGCCCCTGGTTTCTAGGCATGATGTTGGGCATTCCGCCTTGCCTGATGAATACCCCAGACTTTGATCGCGGCATGGACACGCGCCTGACGGAACTGGCCGAACAACACGGGATACCCCAGTATTCGCTAGAGCGGATCGAGGATCTGATCGCCATGTTCGACAGCCATTCTTTAGAGGAACAAGTGGCCTCACTGACCAGGCTGGCCGGGGCGCTGCAGGCCGGGGACGACCAAATGATCACGATGGCGAACGCCTATATCGAAGAGCAGCACGCCGCGATCATTGAGCTTGCGAAAATTCAGGGACTTGAAGCTTCAGGGATGACACCAGAAGAGTTTAACGCCGAATGGAAAGGGTTCGAGGATCAGCTTCTGGTGCAACGCAACGCCAACTGGATGGAAAAGATTCTGGACCTGAAGGATCAGACCGCGGTGATCGCTGTCGGGGCCGGACATCTGAGCAACGACTACGGCTTACTGAACCAGCTACAGCAAGCCGGATATACACTGGAACGCGCTGAATTCTAGGTTTTCAGACCAAGGGTCGCAGCAAGTTTGCTTCCGGGTGACAACCGTGTTTGACCACCCTATAAGGCGCGCAAATCCATATTCTTCAGGACACGAGACATGACAACGCTAGTTTTTGGCCACAAATCTCCCGACACCGATTCCACCGGCTCTCCAATCCTGTGGTCGTGGTATCTGAACGAAGTGAAAGGTGAACAGGCACAGCCCGTTTTGCTAGGCGAACCCAACACCGAAGCCGCCTTTATGCTTGAGCGTTGGGACCTGCCCAAGCCGCAAATCATCGAGGACGTGGCCGAGGATGCACCGGTTGTCATCGTCGACACCAACAATCCGGCCGAGCTGCCCGCCAGCATCAACAGCGCCGATATCCGCGCCATAATCGACCACCACAAACTGGTTGGCGGGCTTGAAACCAAAGGCCCCATCGACATCACTGTGCGCCCGCTGGCCTGCACGGCAACCATCATGGTCGACCTGATGGGTGACGACGCCGCCAAGATGCCCGACGCGATCAAAGGTGCCGCGCTGACCTGCATCCTGTCGGACACACTGGAATTCCGCTCACCCACAACCACCGCGCACGACCGCGCCGTGGCTGAGAAACTGGCGGCTGAACTTGGTCTGGATGTCTCGGCCTACGCCGCCGACATGTTTGCAGCAAAATCGGATGTATCGTCATTCTCGGACGCCGAACTGATCCGCATGGACAGCAAAGAATACGAAGTCGACGGCACCAAGTTCCGGGTCTCGGTTCTGGAAACCACTGCCCCCGGTGTCGTGCTGGATCGCAAGGACAGCATCGTAAGCTCGATGGCTGATGTGGCCAAGGAAGACGGCGTTGATCAGGTGTTGCTGTTCGTGGTCGATATTTTGAACGAAGAAGCGACGCTATTGGTTCCAAATGATCTGGTGAAAAGCGTCGCTGAGAAGAGCTTTGGCGCAACCGTGGACGGTGACGCGGTTGTGTTGCCCGGCGTGATGAGCCGGAAAAAGCAGATCATTCCGAACCTCAAGGTTTGAAATTAGATCATCAAAGGCGCCCGAAACCGGGCGCTTTTTTTTTGCGAGGCTCTGCCTCGCGCTCCGAGATATTTTTGGCCAGATGAACAAGGGAAACAGATTTCGGTCGCTCCGCCTTGGGCTGCACCTCTGGCCAATCCCCCCGCGCTCTGCCATAGGCTTTGACATCTCGCATTCCCTGCTGCACGAGGCGCGCCATGACCCAGATCGTTTCTTCACTCGCTGAAATCTCTGACCGCTACAAAGCGTTATTCGTTGATTTGTGGGGATGCGTCCACAACGGGATCACAGCCTACCCCGAGGCCGTCGCGGCACTGCAAGCTTATCGCAAAGCCGGAGGCACGGTGGTTCTTGTAACCAATTCCCCCAAGCCTCGGGCCGGGGTTGCCGAGCAGCTTTTACAATTCAATGTGCCAGCGGATGCCTATGACACGATTGCAACCAGCGGTGATTCGGCGCGTTCAGCGATGTTTCGCGGGGCGATTGGCGAAAAAGTCTACTTCATGGGGGAATGGCAGCGGGATGCCGGTTTTTTTGAACCCCTGAAACTGCTGGATCATCCGATCCATATTGAACGCGTTCCGCTGGACGCGGCCGAAGGCATCGTGTGTTGCGGCCCGTTCGACCCGATGGCGGACCCGGATGTGAACCGGCCCGACTTTCTTTATGCCAAGCAGAAAGGGATGAAACTGCTCTGCGCCAATCCAGACATCGTGGTGGACCGAGGCGAAACGCGCGAATGGTGCGCAGGTGCTTTGGCCCGACTTTATACGGAGATGGGTGGTGAAAGCCTATATTTCGGTAAGCCACACCCGCCGATCTACGATCTGGCCCGGCGCAGGTTGCAGGCGATTGGGGTTGATGTGTCGGATTCTGAAATACTTGCCATAGGGGACGGGCCGCAAACAGATATCGCTGGAGGCATGGGGGAAGGCATTGATACCCTCTTCATCACCGGCGGTTTGGCAGCCGCAGAAACCAAAACATCACATCATCCAGACGAAGACGCGTTGAAAGCTCATAACGAGAAGGAACAGATCAATCCAACCTATTCGATTGGTCGCCTGAGATAGCAAAAAAGACTTGATTTTCTGCAACTGCGAAGTAATAAAGTTGCCGACGAGCGGCAGATGATGGTCTTTTGTTGCTCTTTCGATCTCGAATGAGGGCAGCATGTTGGACAACCTTCCGCGCGGAACGATTTGCATCGAAGACATCGAAATGGGCATGTCGCGGCACTTGCGCAAAGTCGTGACCGATGAAGATATCGAGATGTTCGCTCAAGTATCGACCGACCGGAATCCGGTTCATCTGGATGATGACTATGCCCGCGATACGATATTCGAAGGACGTATTGCGCATGGCATGCTGACCGCCGGCCTGATCTCTGCCGTGATCGGAGAGCAGCTGCCCGGACATGGAACCGTGTACATGGGACAATCGCTTAAATTTCTGGCGCCGGTGCGTCCGGGCGACATGGTTTATGCCGAGGTCAAGGTGATCGATATCGATTTTGCCAAACGTCGGGTGAAACTGGATTGCCACTGCGCAGTTGACGGAAAGAAAGTGTTGGTGGGTGAGGCCATGGTGCTGGCTCCGAGCCGCAAGTTCGACTGATAATCCACCTTAATCGAACTGCGGCTTGAACCTGACGGGCAGTCCCGCTAGGCAAGCCGCATGCATATCATCCGGGACTTCCAGTTTGTTGAACCAGAAGACCGAGGCGCAAGTGTCGCCATCGGGAACTTTGACGGTGTTCATCTTGGCCATCAATCCGTCATCGAGTTGGCGCGCAATGCTGAATTGAACGCGCCGCTGGGGGTCATGACATTTGAGCCGCATCCACGAGAGTATTTTTCCCCAGAGGCACCGCCCTTTCGTCTGATGCGCGGCAATGCGCGCGCGCACCGGCTGGAAAAACTCGGCGTGCAGAAGCTTTATGAACTGCCTTTTAATTCAACGCTCGCGGGAATGACGCCCGAAGCTTTTGCGAGGAATGTCATATGCGATGGTCTGGGGCTTTCTCATGTTGTCGTGGGTGCCGATTTTTGTTTTGGCAAAGGGCGCAGCGGTAACCCTCAGGACCTGGTTCGCTTTGGCGAAGAGATGGGGTTCGGTGTGACCATCGCGCCCCTGTTGGAGCGCACCGAGAATGTGGTTTCGTCGACTGCGATCCGGACAGCTCTGTCAGAGGGGCGCCCGCGCGATGCGGCAACAATGCTGGGGCACTGGCACCGGATTGAGGGTGAGGTCGTCGGAGGCGAGCAACGCGGACGAGAGTTGGGGTACCCGACAGCCAATATGTCGATCGAAGGACTGCACCCTCCAAGATTCGGCGTTTATGCAGTTTTGGTCGACGTCCTGGATGGCCCGCATCAGGGCAGCTATCACGGGGCGGCATCGGTCGGGACCCGGCCCATGTTCCAAGGCGAGGTTCCTAACATCGAGACATTTCTGTTCAATTTCTCAGGTGATCTTTACGGTGCCACGCTGTCCGTTGGTCTGGTCGACTATCTGCGGCTCGAAATGACATTCGACGGCCTCGACGGGTTGATCTCGCAGATGGATGCCGATTGCGCGCGCGCGAGAGAGATACTGGCCAGTACATGACTACGGATCCAATCGATCGAGCTGGCCTCGCGCCCCGATTCTGGGAATGCAAGCCGCTGCGCAAGATGAACCAGCGTGAGTGGGAGGCCCTGTGCGATGGTTGCGGAAAATGCTGTCTGAACAAGCTGGAAGACGAAGATACGGGCGAGGTCGCATTGACCTGTGTTGCCTGTCGCCTGCTGGATGACGAAACTTGCCGGTGCACCCAATATGATATCCGCCACCAATTCGTGCCCGAATGCATCGTCATGACACCCGACAACATCGACAACCATGCCTATTGGCTGCCCCAGACTTGCGCCTATCGACTGCTCTGGGAAGGCAAACCGCTTTACGACTGGCACCCTTTGCTATCAGGTACGCCTGAAAGCGTTCACACCGCCGGAGTCTCCGTGCAGCGGCGAACCGTATCTGAATTCGAAACGCCCATGGAAGAGTGGGAAGACTACATCATCGAGGAGCCGAATTAATGCATTTTGCCTCTGATAATTCCGGGCCTGTTCATCCCGAAGTTCTGGCCGCATTGGCCGAAGCCAATCAGGGCTATCAGATGGCTTATGGCGCCGACACCTTGATGAACGAAGTGCGCGACCAAATCCGCGGCATTTTCGAAGCACCGGGTGCGGCAGTTTATCTGGTCGCTACGGGAACGGCAGCTAATTCACTGGCGTTGGCAACGCTGAGCAAGCCGTGGGAAACCGTGTTCTGTTCACCCGTTGCTCATATCCATGAGGATGAGTGCAATGCTCCCGAATTCTACACCGGCGCGAAACTGACTCTGGTGCCGGGTGGCGACAAGATGACCCCCGAAGCATTGACCAAGTCCATTGAGGGGGAAGAAACCCGCGGCGTGCATGGTCCGCAGCGCGGGCCTGTCTCGATCACTCAGGTGACCGAGCGTGGCTCGGTTTACTCGCTTGCCGAACTTCAAGCCTTGTGTGGCGTTGCCAAGAAGTATGGGTTGCCGGTGCATATGGATGGTGCACGCTTCACTAACGCTCTGGTCGCTTTGAATTGCTCACCGGCAGAGATGACGTGGAAATCTGGTGTTGACGCAGTCAGCTTTGGCGGCACCAAAAACGGGCTGATGGGTGTCGAGGCCGTAATCTTCTTCGACGAAAGCAAAGCTTGGGAGTTCGAGCTGCGGCGCAAGCGCGGGGCGCACCTGTTTTCCAAGCACCGTTATCTGTCGGCCCAGATGGCTGCTTATCTGCAGGATGACCTGTGGCTGAAATCAGCTCGCAAAGCGAATGCCAATTGCGCGCGATTGGCGGATGGTCTGCGGGCAGTCGGGGCAGAATTCCTGCATGAACCCCAGGCAAACATGATTTTCGCAAGCTTTCCCCGCAGCCAACACAAGCGCCTGCACGAGGCCGGCGCCGTCTATCACCTGTGGGGCGATACGTTGGACGGTGACGACGAAGACGAGATGCTGGCCTGCCGCCTTGTCTGTGACTGGTCCATCGGAACCGAGCAGATCGATCGGTTTCTGAACCTCTTGTAGCCGTGCCTCCCTGCCCCGGCTATTTCATCTCAGCCAGATGCTTGTCCAGATCATCAAGACGGTCCTGTCCCCAGAACCTCTGATCGTCCGGTGTGATGTAAAATGGTGCCCCGAAAACACCCCGGTCCACGGCTTCTTCCAGATTTGCGGCGTAGGTTTCCGCACCTACCAACAGGCCACTATCAGCTAGATTTGGATTAAATCCTGCCTGTTCCAGGCAATCCCGGATCACGCCATCATCAGAGATGTCCTTTTCTTCTGCCCAGCAGGCACGCAAGAAGGAATGGCAAAGTTTACCCACATCACCTGATCCATCCTGTACTGCTGCGATCACAGCGTAAGAGGACGGTGCCATGTTCGTCGGCCAGTGCGCAGGCTGCAGGTTCAACGGCATATCCAGACTGCGCGCTTGGCGCACCAATTCCTGCGCGCGGTATTCGATGCGAGATATATGTCGGTCTTTTGGTGGCGTTCCACCTGTCCGGCCGAACAGGGCAACAATATCCAAAGGTTTATAGTTGATCGTCGCACCGTGTTTTGCCGCGATCTCTTCAAGGCGCATTCCCGCCAGATAGGAATAGGGCGAGAGTGTCGCAAAAAAGTAGTCAATCTGGGCCATGTTCACTTTCTCCGCTGCGTTATCTTTGCGGGACGGTAGACCCATGCTAAGCGGTGTCAACATCACGAATCTGTCACATTGCCACTGCTGCCCGGGGAAAATCAGCCGATGCCGACACTTCACGAACCCAAGCTTATCGCTGGGAACGCCAATCTTCCGCTTGCCGAAACCATTGCACGTCGCATGAGCCTGCATCGCGGCGTTGACCAGGGGCTGGTCGATGCTCGGGTCGAACGGTTCAACGACGGAGAGATTTTCGTCGAGGTTTTCGAGAATGTGCGCGGTGAGGATATGTTTATCGTTCAACCAACCTCGAACCCCGCCAATGACAATCTGATGGAGCTGCTGATCATCGCAGATGCGCTGCGCCGTTCATCCGCAGCCCGGATCACCGCTGTCATTCCGTATTTCGGGTACGCCCGTCAGGACCGCCGCACCAAGGCGCGCACACCAATCAGCGCCAAGCTGGTGGCAAACATGCTGACTGGTGCGGGTATCGAACGGATTCTAACTATGGATCTGCACGCAGCCCAGATTCAGGGCTTTTTCGACATGCCGGTGGACAACCTTTATGCCTCTCCGATCTTTGCCCTGGATGTGAAGAAACAATTCAAGGATCAGATGGACGACCTGATGGTGGTCTCGCCAGATGTCGGCGGTGTGGCCCGCGCCCGCGAACTGGCCAAACGCATCAATGCACCACTTTCGATCGTCGACAAACGCCGCGAGAAGGCAGGCGAAGTGGCCGAGATGACTGTCATTGGTGATGTGAAAGACAAAATCTGCCTGATCGTCGATGACATTTGCGATACCGCTGGCACTCTGTGCAAAGCTGCCCAGGTGCTGATGGATAACGGCGCCAAGGAAGTACACTCTTACATCACCCACGGTGTCATGAGTGGACCGGCGGTTGAACGTGTGACCAATTCGGTGATGAAATCTCTGGTCCTATCGGACACGATCCAGCCTACGGCCGAGATCAACAAGGCCGCCAACATCCGCATCGTACCCACCGCGCCGATCTTTACGCAGGCGATCCTGAACATTTGGAACGGCACAAGTGTATCATCGCTGTTCGAAGACAAGACACTGACGCCGATCTACGAGTCACTTTATCATATGGATTGATCGAAAAACTGCTGACTACCATAGATAATGTCTGAATTCATGACGGCCTGCCTATTCGGCGACCGTCATGATTTCTTCCAACGGCTTTTTCATCTTTGCAACTTTTGGCACCTTCGCGTCGTCTTGCGGATGGCCTACAGCTACGATCATAATAGGCTTTTCATGATCAGGGCGGTTTAGCAGTTTATTCAGGAATTTCATCGGGTTGGGTGTGTGGGTCAGCGATACCAGCCCTGCATGGTGCAGCGCCGTCAACAAAAAGCCCGTGGCAATTCCCGTGCTTTCAGGCACGTAGTAGTTTTTGAACCGATCTCCATCATCGAAATGACCCCAACGTTGGGCGAAAATCACTATCAGCCACGGTGCGTCTTCCAGATGCGGCTTCTGATCGTTAGTCCCGATTGGTTCAAGCGCCTTCAGCCATTCATCTCCGGCACCGCCTTCATAAAACCTGCGCTCCTCAGCTTCTGCCTCTTCCCGAATACGGCGTTTCATCTCAGGGTTCGAGATGGCCACAAAGTGCCAGGGCTGATGATTGGCCCCTGAGGGCGCTGTTCCGGCTGCGCGAATGCACTCTTCGATGACCGTGCGCTCGACGGGCCGGTCCGAATAGTCACGCACGGTATGGCGGCGTTTCATCTTGTTGTAGAACGCTCGCGCTTCGGCCAGCATTTCTTCATCAGACAAGTCCATACGATCCGGAAGGTCCAGGGCCTCGTATTCGATATGATCTCGTGCAAACACCTATAAGATACTCCGGTTGCGTTAGCCGCTATTTGGGATGGCCAGTCTTCTTTATGGGACGACGCGCGAAGGTGCGCAATCTTATGTCACGAACAGGCCTGCTTCACGAGATATCCCAATCGTCTTCATGCGAAACATCTCCAATTGCGGTCCAACTCACCCGAATTCTGGCGATACGCGTATCGGACCAGGTGCGAAACACCGCATTGAATCCTTCCGGCGTTATATCTTCGGCCTGAACTTCAGCCCGTAAAGCGGAAGACGTATCCACATCCCAAAGTACCACGCCTATCTGGATGATTGGCACAGAGCGGAACACTTCTGAAAAACGGACGCTTACGCGACGCTCACGCGGGCCCTCACCAGTCCACATCACGCCACCATCGGCGAAATCGGAAAACAAGACCTCCTCGCCCTGATCAATGCCGATGGGATGGGTTTGAAACTTTTTCATATATCGTCTTTTATTGTTCAATTCCTGCAGCTTAACTTCAGCGAATGGCAAAATCACGACAAAAAAACGGCCCCGCGGATACGGGGCCGTTCCAAGTGATCAGAATGTCATGAACCCTTACAGGCTCATATGCGTTCCTAGAGCTTCCATGTCAGCCAGCAACTTTGCAGCATCGTCGACGATGGTCTGATCGTCACCGGCCTTGGCTGCCTCGTGCGAGGCGCGGGCGTCAGCGATCAGATCGTCCAGATGCGAACGTGTTACTTCAGCAACCGGAATGGCCTTTTCGGCCAGAACCGACAGGCCATCACCATTGATCTGAGCAAACCCACCGGTGACCAGGTATTCGCTGGAGCCTTGGGGTGCTTCGACCTTCAGGATGCCCGGGCGCAGAGTTGTAATTGTGGGGGCATGATCGGGCATTGCCGTCATGTCCCCGTCCGCGCCGGGAATCTGGACCGCGGTGGCCTCGAGCGAAGCAAGGCTCCGCTCGGGGCTGACGAGGTCGAATTGCATCGTGTTTGCCATCAGGGATACTCCTTAGGCGGCTTCTGCGGCCATCTTCTCCGCTTTGGCGATCACTTCTTCGATGCCGCCAACCATCAGGAAGGCCGCTTCGGGCAGGTGATCGTATTCGCCAGCGACAACCGCTTTGAACGACGCGATGGTCACATCCAGAGGAACCTGAACGCCCGGCGAACCGGTGAAGACTTCGGCCACGTCGAACGGCTGCGACAGGAAGCGCTCGATCTTACGGGCACGTGCCACGGTCAGTTTGTCCTCTTCCGACAGTTCGTCCATGCCGAGGATGGCGATGATGTCCTGCAGCGACTTGTAGCGCTGGAGAATCTGCTGAACGTCGGTTGCGACCTTGTAGTGCTCTTCACCAACGATGGCCGGGTCGAGCAGACGCGAGGTCGAGTCGAGCGGGTCAACCGCCGGGTAGATACCCTTTTCCGAGATCGCACGGTTAAGAACGGTGGTCGCGTCCAAGTGAGCAAACGAGGTTGCTGGCGCAGGGTCGGTAAGGTCGTCTGCAGGAACATAAATGGCCTGCACGGACGTGATCGAGCCCGACTTGGTCGAGGTGATGCGTTCCTGCAGAGCGCCCATGTCAGTCGCCAGCGTCGGCTGATAGCCCACAGCCGAAGGAATACGACCTAGCAGAGCCGAAACCTCAGAACCCGCCTGCGTGAAACGGAAGATGTTGTCGACGAAGAACAGAACGTCGGTACCGGACTGGTCGCGGAACTGTTCGGCCAGCGTCAGACCGGTCAGCGCAACACGTGCACGTGCTCCGGGAGGTTCGTTCATCTGACCGTAAACCAGGGCCACCTGCGATTCCGACAGGTTGTCCGGTTTAATAACGTTCGATTCGATCATCTCGTGGTACAGGTCGTTGCCTTCACGGGTCCGTTCACCAACACCCGCGAACACCGAGAAGCCCGAGTGCACTTTTGCGATGTTGTTGATCAGTTCCATGATCAGAACGGTTTTACCAACGCCGGCGCCGCCGAACAGGCCGATCTTACCGCCTTTGGCGTATGGGGCCAGCAGGTCAACAACCTTGATGCCGGTTACCAGAACTTCCGACTCGGTTGACTGTTCGTCAAAAGTCGGTGCAGGCTGGTGGATCGCACGGGCTTCGGTTGCTTCAACCGGGCCTTTTTCGTCGATCGGCTCGCCAACCACGTTCAGGATGCGGCCCAGAGTGGCGTTACCAACCGGAACCGAGATCGGTGCGCCAGTGTCGGTCACGGCTTCGCCGCGGACCAGACCCTCGGTCGCGTCCATCGCGATGGTACGGACGGTGTTTTCACCCAGGTGCTGAGCAACTTCCAACACCAGGCGCTTGCCGTTGTTGGTGGTTTCCAGCGCGTTCAGAATTTCAGGCAGCTGATCTTCGAAGTGCACGTCGACGACGGCCCCGATGATCTGTGTGACTTTGCCTTTTGCATTCGCCATGTTTCGTCTCCGGTATGTCTCTACAGCGCTTCGGCGCCGGAAATAATTTCAATCAGCTCGTTGGTGATCACGGCCTGACGCGAGCGGTTGAACTGGATCGTCAGCTTGTCGATCATCTCACCCGCGTTGCGTGTCGCGTTGTCCATTGCGGACATCCGTGCACCCTGTTCAGACGCTCCGTTTTCGAGCAGAGCCGAGAAGATCGCGGTGGCAACCCCCTTGGGCAGCAGGTCGGCCAAGATGGCCTCTTCGCTGGGCTCGTAGTCGAATACCGCACCGCTGTCGTCACCCGTCGCTTCGTCTTCGAACGAGGCGGGGATGACCTGCTGTGCCGTCGGGATCTGGGTCACAACGTTGACGAACTTCGAGTAGAAGATCGTGGCAACGTCGAACTCACCCCCGTCGAAACGAGACAGGACGTCCTTGGCGATGTCTTGCGCGTTGGAATACCCCAGACGCTTGACCTCGCTCAGGTCGATATGTCCAACGAACAGATCGCTAAAATCACGCTTGAGCGCGTCGCGGCCTTTTTTGCCGACGGTCAAAACCTTGACCGTCTTGCCTTTGGCGCGCAACTCGTCCGCCTTTTGGCGAGCGAGCTTGGCGATGTTCGAGTTGAAGCCGCCACACAGGCCGCGTTCAGCTGTCATGACAACCAGCAGATGGACATCATCACTGCCCGTGCCACGGAGCAGCTTGGGGGCGCTGTCGCTGCCCCCGACCGAAGCCGCCAGTCCCGCCATCACGGCATTGAACCGCTCGGCATAGGGACGCGAGGCTTCGGCAGATTCCTGGGCGCGGCGCAGTTTTGCTGCCGCGACCATCTGCATGGCCTTGGTGATCTTGCGGGTCGATTTGACCGACTCGATCCTGTTTTTAAGGTCCTTAAGATTTGGCATATGCCCGCCTCTCCCTTAAGCGAAGGTTGCGGCGTATTCGTCCAGCGCAGCCTTGATCTTGTCGGAAGCGTCACCCTTGATCTTGGGATCTTCGTCCGTGATCCACTGAAGCAGATCCGCGTGCTTGCCACGCAGGTGCGCCAGCAGGCCGGCTTCGTATCGGCCAACATCGGACACGTCGATCTTGTCGAGGTAACCGTTGGTACCGGCGAAGATAACGCAGACGATTTCGGCGTTGGTCAGCGGCGAGTACTGCGGCTGTTTCATCAGCTCGGTCAGACGCGCACCACGGTTCAGCAGCTGCTGGGTCGCGGCGTCGAGGTCAGAACCAAACTGCGCAAAGGCAGCCATTTCGCGGTACTGAGCCAGCTCCAGCTTAACCGGACCGGCAACCGACTTCATCGAGTTGGTCTGAGCCGAGGAGCCCACACGCGAAACCGACAGACCGGTGTTCACAGCAGGGCGGATGCCTTGGTAGAACAGTTCGGTTTCCAGGAAGATCTGGCCGTCGGTGATCGAGATCACGTTGGTCGGAATAAACGCCGAAACGTCACCACCTTGAGTTTCGATAACCGGCAGAGCGGTCAGCGAGCCCGCACCGAAGTCTTCGTTCAGCTTTGCCGAACGTTCCAACAGACGCGAGTGGAGGTAGAAAACGTCGCCAGGATAGGCTTCACGTCCGGGCGGACGGCGCAGCAGCAGCGACATCTGACGATAGGACACAGCCTGCTTCGACAGGTCATCATAGATGATCAACGCGTGGCGGCCGTTGTCGCGGAAGTATTCGGCCATCGCGGTTGCGGCGTAAGGTGCAAGGAACTGCATCGGTGCCGGGTCGGACGCGGTTGCCGCCACAACGATCGAGTAGTCGATCGCGCCGGACTCTTCCAGTTTCTTCACCAGCTGAGCAACGGTCGAACGCTTTTGACCGATCGCAACGTACACGCAGTACAGCTTCTTCGACTCGTCGTCGCCTGCTGCGTCGTTGTAAACTTTCTGGTTCAGGATCGCGTCCAGAGCAACGGCGGTTTTACCGGTCTGACGGTCACCAATGATCAGCTCACGCTGGCCACGGCCGATTGGGATCATTGCGTCAACCGATTTCAGGCCGGTTGCCATCGGCTCGTGAACCGATTTACGCGGAATGATGCCCGGCGCTTTAACGTCTGCAACGCCACGCTTGGTCGCGTTGATCGGGCCTTTGCCGTCCAGCGGGTTGCCCAGACCGTCAACAACGCGGCCCAGCAGCTCGTCACCAATCGGAACGTCCACGATCGAGTTGGTGCGCTTAACAGTGTCACCTTCTTTGATGTCACGATCGGAACCGAAGATAACGACACCGACGTTGTCGCTTTCCAGGTTCAGGGCCATGCCCATGATGCCACCGGGGAATTCGACCATCTCACCGGCTTGCACATTGTCCAGGCCGTATACACGGGCAATCCCGTCACCGACGCTCAGCACGCGGCCGATCTCGGCCACTTCGGCTTCCTGACCAAAATTCTTGATCTGGTCCTTCAGGATTGCAGAAATCTCTGCAGCTTGGATTCCCATTTATCCGACCTCTTTCATTGCATTCTGTAGGGAGTTCAGCTTCGAACGGATCGAGCTATCGATCATTTTCGAGCCCACTTTAACGACAAGACCGCCGATGAGGCTTTCATCAACGGTCGCATTGATTGTCACGGTCTTGCCCACACGCTCGGACAGCGTCTTGGACAGTTTATCCATTTGGGTCTTGGTGAGCGCCTTGGCCGAGGCGACATCGGCGGTCACCTCGCCACGCTCGTCAGCCAGCATGTCGCGTAGAACCTGCACCAGTTGCGGTACAACGAACAGACGACGTTTCTGCGCCATCAGACCCAGCGTATTGCGCAGGATGGCATGCAGGCCCATCTTGTCCGCAACAGCGGTGATTGCGCTTTCCTGTTCGGCGCGCGAAACCAAAGGCGATGCGATCAGGTCGCGCAATTCAGCGCTGTCACCCAATGCTGCTGCCAGATCGTTGATTCCTGTTTCCAGACCTGCAAGGTCGTTATTCTCTTTAGCGATCTCGAAGATCGCGGTGGCATAGCGCTCGGCGATGCCAGTGGAAATCGAAGCTGGTTCGGACACGTCCACCCTTCCGATATTTGAGGCCCCGATTTTGAGTAGCGGCCGCTACCTTGGGGCGTGAGGAAACCCCGTCCATTTAGGGCGGGGATCAAAATCACCGGGGATGTAGCAGAGGTGTTCCAACCAAGCAATACGCTATAGCGGTAACAGTTTTATCCACAAATTATTATTTTTCATACACTTAACCCAACTGCGACCCTTTGGACCGATTGGGGCAGTTGAAAAATGTTACGAATATGCAGGTTTTTGCGATTCCTGTGACCTTTTTCCCGCATTTTTTCCGTTCAAAATGCGCCGGACTGTCACGCAGGCTTTAACAAACCATCCAACGCTTTGATCGGGCGCTTCGCTGTGTCTTTGGTAACGCTCCCGCTAGGCGGGCGAATGAGTTTACTGGCCTCAACCATAAGCACGCCTCCGGCCATGACGGTTGGGATGCGTTGTCCAGTCTTCTCGATCAGGCTACCTGATTTTAGCCAAAACCGACGGAACGAAGGCGGCAGGTAAAGCGCCGAGCAATGGTTTTCGGGGACGAAGTGGTGCGCTCGCAATTGGTTTTCCAATTGGGTCGTTGAATAGGGCTGCCCAAAGCCAAACGGTGTCCGGTCTGAGCGCGACCAAAGCCCGGCCCGGTTCGGTACGACAAATAGCACACGCCCTCCGGGCCCCAGAACGCGCCAGCATTCTTCCAGCAATTGACTGGGTCGGTTTGAAGTTTCCAAACCATGCATCACCACGAGTTTATCCACATGGCCAGTTTCGATTGGCCACATCGTCTCTTCGGTCAGAACGGAAACATTGGGCATCCCCGCAGGCCATGGCATTACACCCTGCGGACCAGGCATAAGACCAATCACACGGCGCGCATCTTTGAGGTAAGGCCGCAATAAAGGTACGGCAAAACCAAATCCGACCACAGTTTGCCCCTTGGCTTCGGGCCAAAGATCCACCAACCGACCACGGATCGCTGCCTGGGCCGCGCGACCCAGGGTGCTGCGATAGTAGAAATTCCTCAGATCCTGCACATCAAGATGCATTGCGGACACCCGGTCAATCGGCTTAGCTGGGCGCAGTCTAGCAATGAAAGGGCAAAAGGCCATGCCTCTTGAGATCGTTACCATTCCTTGCCTCAGCGATAATTACGCCTTTCTCGCCCATGATCCGGCCAGCGGTGAGACTGCCTTGATCGATGCGCCAGAGGCAGCTCCGATTCTGGCTGAACTGGATTCGCGCGGCTGGCAGCTAAGCCATGTGTTGCTGACCCATCATCATTGGGATCATGTGGACGGGCTGGGCGACATTCTGGCGAAACAGCCCGCGCGTGTGATCGGCGCAAAAGCAGATGAGCATCGGTTGCCAAAACTTGATCAGGCGGTGGTTGAAGGTGACACTTTTTATATCGGCGGTGAGCCGGTCGAGGTTCTTGATGTGTCCGGTCATACAATTGGGCACATTGCATTCTACATGCCCCAAACTGGCGTTGTATTCACCGCTGACAGCCTGATGGCGCTGGGATGTGGACGATTGTTCGAGGGCACGCCTGCACAAATGTGGGCCTCTCTCAGCAAGCTGGCGGCCCTGCCCGATGAAACAATCGTGTGCTCAGGCCACGAATACACACAGGCAAACGCCAAGTTCGCCCTGACCATCGATCCCGACAACCCAGCCTTGCTTGACCGCGTGGCCGATATTAATCGCGCCCGCGCTGCCGGAGAACCCACTGTGCCCTCGCTTTTGGGCCTGGAAAAGGCGACAAATCCGTTTCTAAGGGCCACTGACCCGGCGATTCAGGCCCATCTGGGCATGGAAAACTCTGATCCCGTGTCCGTATTCGCCGAAATTCGAGCCCAAAAAGACAGCTTTTAACCCGTTTCAAGCCCCAATCACGGCCACGGTCACAACAAATGTGACTGTCAAGTGAAAGAAAACCCTTGAAGCCGGGGCGGGATCAACCAAACTCTAATAGTATGAGGACATGGTTGGGATGGGGATCCGGCCTGCAGCCCGCCCCCTTCCGGCCCAATACAGAGGAGCACCCGCGTGCCTTCATTCTCGAGCACACTTGAACAAGCCATCCACGCGGCCCTTGCGGCGGCGAATGAACGGCGACATGAATTCGCAACGCTAGAGCATCTGCTGCTGGCGCTGTTGGAAGAACCCGATGCGGTGCGCGTCATGAAAGCGTGCAGCGTCGATCTGGACGAGTTACGCAGCACCTTGGTCGAATTCATCGACGAAGATCTGTCAAACCTCGTCACTGATATCGACGGGTCAGAAGCAGTACCGACTGCAGCCTTCCAGCGTGTCATTCAGCGCGCCGCGATCCACGTTCAAAGCTCTGGCCGCACAGAGGTGACCGGGGCCAATGTATTGGTGGCCATCTTCGCCGAACGTGAAAGCAACGCAGCCTATTTCCTGCAAGAGCAGGACATGACCCGTTATGACGCGGTAAACTTCATCGCACATGGTGTGGCCAAAGACCCGGCCTATGGAGAGAATCGTCCTGTAACGGGTGCTGATGAAGCCGAAGAAGAGGCTCAGACGACATCTGGTGACGCCGAGCAAAAAGAAAGTGCGCTTGGCAAATATTGCGTTGATCTGAACGCCAAATCACGCGCCGGTGATGTAGATCCGCTGATCGGACGCTCGGACGAGGTTGAACGCTGTATTCAGGTGCTGTGTCGCCGGCGCAAGAACAACCCGTTGCTGGTAGGTGACCCCGGTGTCGGCAAAACCGCCATCGCCGAAGGTCTGGCGCATAAGATCGTTGCGGGCGAGGCCCCGGACGTGTTGTCGGAAACCACCATCTACTCGCTCGATATGGGTGCCCTGCTTGCGGGAACTCGCTATCGCGGCGATTTCGAAGAGCGTCTGAAAGCGGTTGTGACCGAATTGGAAGAGCACCCTGATGCAGTTCTCTTCATCGACGAGATTCACACTGTGATCGGAGCGGGTGCAACCTCGGGCGGAGCGATGGATGCGTCGAACCTGCTGAAGCCAGCGCTTCAGGGTGGCAAACTGCGCACCATGGGCTCGACCACGTATAAAGAGTTCCGTCAGCATTTCGAAAAAGACCGCGCGCTGAGCCGCCGATTCCAGAAAATCGACGTGAACGAGCCGTCGGTCGAGGACAGTGTCAAAATTCTGCGCGGTCTGAAACCATATTTCGAAGAGCATCACTCGATCAAATATACTGCCGACGCGATCAAGACAGCTGTCGAATTGTCGGCGCGCTATATCAACGACCGCAAACTGCCCGACAAGGCCATCGACGTGATCGATGAGGCCGGGGCAGCGCAGCACCTGCTCGCCGAAAGCAAACGTCGCAAGACCATCGGCGTCAAAGAGATCGAGGCGGTGGTTGCCAAGATTGCGCGTATCCCACCCAAGAACGTCACCAAGGATGATGCCGAGGTTCTGAAAGATCTCGAAACCTCGCTGAAACGCGTGGTGTTTGGTCAAGATGAAGCGATCGAAGCGCTGTCCAGTGCGATCAAACTGGCGCGCGCCGGTCTGCGTGAGCCCGAAAAACCCATCGGCAACTATCTGTTCGCTGGCCCCACCGGTGTTGGCAAAACAGAGGTGGCGAAACAGTTGGCTGACACGCTTGGTGTTGAACTGCTGCGTTTCGACATGTCGGAATACATGGAGAAGCACGCGGTCAGCCGTCTGATCGGTGCGCCTCCGGGTTATGTCGGGTTTGATCAGGGTGGTTTGCTGACCGACGGTGTCGACCAGCACCCACATTGCGTCTTGTTGCTTGATGAGATCGAAAAAGCGCACCCGGACGTATTCAATATCCTGTTGCAGGTGATGGATCACGGCGAATTGACCGACCACAATGGCCGGACGGTGAATTTCCGCAACGTGGTCCTGATCATGACTTCGAACGCAGGTGCGCAGGAGCAGGCGAAAGCCGCCATCGGCTTTGGCCGCGACCGGCGCGAAGGTGAGGATACCGCAGCGATCGAACGTATGTTCACGCCGGAGTTCCGCAACCGCCTGGACGCTGTGATCTCATTTGCACCACTACCGAAAGAGGTCATTTTGCAGGTCGTTGAGAAGTTTGTCCTGCAGCTGGAAGCACAGTTGCTGGATCGTGGCGTGACCATCGATCTGACACCGCGTGCCGCCGAATGGCTGGCCGACAAGGGCTATGATGACAAGATGGGTGCGCGACCTCTGGGTCGTGTTATTCAGGAACACATCAAGAAACCTCTGGCCGAGGAACTGCTATTCGGCAAACTGGCCAAAGGCGGCGTGGTCCGTGTCTCGATGAAGAAGGGCGAGCTGAATCTGGAAATCCTGGGCCCCGATCAGCCCCGCATTCCGGGCGACAAGCCCCCGCTTTTGACGGCGGACTAACCCACTGCTTCTATAACGAAAAACGCCCGCCTTTTCGGTGGGCGTTTTTCATTTTTGGCAGGTAATCCAAGTTGGTTCGTACCAGCCTTATCGCTCTGTCAGCTTCAACTCGATCCGACGGTTTTGGGCGCGCGCCTCGGGTGTGTCGGCGGGATTAACGGGCTGGAATTCTCCGAACCCGTTTGCCGCCAAACGATCAGGTGGAATGCCCAGCGCATCAACCATGTAGCGCACCACAGAAAGGGCACGGCCCTGGCTGAGCTCCCAGTTGTCGCGATATCGTCCGCTGCCTGCAAGTGGCACATTATCGGTATGCCCATCGACACGGATGACCCAGTTCAGCCCCTCGGGTATTTCGGCGGCAACGCTTCGCAGGATATTGGCAACTTTGGCAACCTCCTGACGACCTTCCGCAGACAGGTTTGCGGACCCGGTGGCAAACAACACCTCAGACGAGAACACGAAACGGTCACCTTCAATGCGCACGCCATCCTGATCACCCAGCACATCGCGCAGTCGCCCGAAGAATTCCGAGCGATAGCGCTGCAAATCCTCGGCCTGTGCGGCTAGTTCCTGATTTTGGCCCGCCAGTTTCTCGGCCTCGGCTTCCAGCCGAATACGTTCAGCCTCTTCCAGCAGTCGGCGACGGCGTTCTTCCGAGGCTGCGCGCGCTAGAGCGGCATTCAGATCCTGGCCCAGCGTCTGTATCTGGATCTCGGCGGCGGTATTACGTTCTTCGTAATCGTCTAACAAAGCCTGCAGCGATCCCAACTGGCTGCGCAAGGCTGCCATCTGCTGATTAAGCAGCGCGGTCTGACGTTGCGCTTCGGTCGAGATTTCCTGTTCCGATGCAAGCGCCTCTCGGGCGAGCGCCAGCAGCGCCGCGCGCTCCTCGGCCAGCGACCTCTGTTCGGCTGCATTTGCTTGCGCCTGGGTTTGGGCATCCAATGCGGCTTGCAATTGTGCCCTCAGTTCTTCGGCATTGATCTCACCAAACTGGCGCTCAAGCTCTGCCTTGGCAGCCTGTGCCGCAGCCAGCAAAGTCAGAGTGTCCTCGGCTTCCTTTCGCTGCGCTTCCAGCGCCAAGGTCATCGCTGTCAGTTCAGCATCTGCATTCTGCAATCGATCACGCAACGCCTCAGCAGCGGCGGCTTCGGCCAGACGCGCGGCCTCTTCCTCGGTCAGTTGCTGTTCTAGCTCGGATATCTGAGCTGCCTGTGCATCTTCGCTGGTTTCAAGTTCGGCGACGAGAGCTTCAAGTGCTTCGCGTCGAGCCGCGGCAAGGCGGGCGGCTTCGGCCTGTGCGTCGATTTCTTGTCTGCTTTGAGCAAGTGCCAAATTCAAGGCATCTTGTTCATTTAGCAACTCATCGCGTTGCGTTTCTAGCGCGGCGATATCCCCCTGCGCACGCGCCTGATCAGCCAGCAAAGCCGCGACCTGTGCTTCAAAGTCGGTTATGCGGGTTTGTGCCTGCGCCAGATCGTCTTCGACCTGATTAAGCGTTGCATTCAAGTTCCCAAGACGCGCTTGAAGACGGCTGTTTTCCCGCTCTTCCAGCCCCAGCGCCCCGGCCAGCGCGGCGATTTCGTCGGATAGGGCCGTCAGTTCATCCTCTTGCCCCGAAATCGTTTCGCGCAGCACAAATTGCACGACCATGAAGATGGTCAGTACAAAGGTCAGCACCATCAACAATCCCGTCATCGCATCCACGAAGCCGGGCCAGACCGAGCCCGAGAATCGTTGACCTGTGCGGCGGGACAGCGCCATGAGTTACTCTCCTTCTGGCGGCGTACGTACGGCGCCCCGTGGCAAGGTCAATGCTTTGACCAGTAGCTCAAAATCCTTGCGCAGTTCGTTCATGCTGTCCTGACGACCAGCGGAGATTTCTTCGAGTATACGCAGCAACTGAACATCCATCGACCGCAGGCGCATGCGGCTTTCCGCATCGATCCCCTCGCCCGCGCCATGTTCGCGCATGTGATCAAGCAACGCGTCCTGCCCCAGCGCCACACGTTCAAGCGCAGCCGTAACACCTTCGGTCTGGGCCTGACGCTGGTTCATTTCCCCGATGACATCGACCAATTGCCCCAGCTTGGCTGATACGTCCGTCCGATCAGCCTCTTGCGCCGAGAACATATCCTGCAGTGCATCCATCTGCTCGGACATGGCATCCAGTACTGGGGTCAGCACGGCCAGTTCCGCGCCGCCCTCATCGCCCGCAGCAAAGCCAACGCGGGTGATTGAGGACAACCATTCTTCCAATTCGCGATAGAACCGGTTCTGGCCATGGCCCGCGAATAGTTCCAGCAAACCGACGATCAAGGATCCGGCCAGACCCAGCAATGACGACCCAAAAGCAACGCCCATGCCCTGCAGCTGCGCTTCCAATCCTGTCATCAGACGGTTGAAGACGGCCAGACCTTCTTCACCTTCCTGCGGGTTCAGGCTGCGGATCGTATCAACGATGGCGGGGACAGTGGTGGCCAAACCAAAAAATGTCCCCAGTAGGCCAAGGTAGATCAGCACGTTGGTGATGTAGCGGGTGATCTCGCGCTCTTCTTCGACCCGTTCGGCGACGGAATCGAGGATCGATCGGGTAGAGCTAGAGCTGATCTGAGACCGCGCCCCGCGTTCCCTCAACAACGACGCCAGTGGGGCAAGCAGTTGCGGCGGGCGCACATCGTCACGTTCGACCCCTCCGGCAAAGGCTTCGATCCAACGAACCGATCCGATCAGCTGTGTGACTTGCAGAAAACAGGCAGCGACACCGATGACAAAAACCAGCAAAATGAACCCGTTAAGATACAGATTGGCCTGAATAACCGGCAGCACATATGGCAACGCCATGAACACGCCAAGTCCTGACAGCCCTATTGCGATCAGCATCATCAAAATCTGACGGATCGGTTGTGAGAAATGTGGTCTCACGCCCTGTTGTGCCTGCGCCATGCGCGTGGCTCCTGGTATTGTCTGCTCTGGGCTGAACCTATCGAAGTTCGCCCCGTGACGCCAAGAGTTTATGCGCTGATTGTCCGCACCCGTTGCGACAACCACTCAAGATCAGGGTCGTGCAGTCCGATCTCGGTCAAGTGCGAGGCAGTATTGTAGAGATATTCGGTATTTGGCCCACGTCCGCCAACCGCGTGGGCGATGATCTGAGCCTGCTCTTCCAATGGAAGACCGCCGCAATACTGAACGTGGTGAGCATCGATGACGTAAGTCACTGCATTTACGATCTGCCCGCAGTCCAGATGCACGTCCAGCATCCGCTCCAGATAGGCTGACGAGATCAGCTCACGCTCACGCAATTCAGCCAAAGTGCGCTCTTCGTGACCTGCCTCGACAGCAAGCGCCAATCCAGTGCAATGCGCGTCTGGCTGTTCGTCCAGCGCCAATACCAAACCGGGGTCTTCTTCCGTGCCGCGATGGTGGATAGAGCGCATGCAAAACGACCGCGCATATCCGTGCAATTTAGCGCGTTCGCTGCGTGCCACCGGAAAGCCCGGGTTCCACAGCAGCGATCCATATCCGAATACCCACATCGTCATTGCACTGGTCCTTGCCCGTTTGGCCCTATAAACATCAAATCCGAGGCAGGAAAAAGGGCCATTCATCATGCGCCGTCTGATACGCGTTTTCGTATTTATCGCCCTCGCGTGGAGCGCCTACTGGTTTGTCGCCGGTTATGGTCTGCGAAACGCCCTGACCGGTTGGTTTGACCGACAGCAAGAACTGGGCTGGCAGGCCGAATTCTCGGACGTGTCGACGGCAGGATATCCATTTCAGCACATCACACGCCTAAATAATCCCGCTTTGGCCGATCCGGTCAACGGAACGGCGTGGAGTGCGGACTGGGTCGAGTTCCAAAGCCCAGCAATCTGGCCCGGCCGCCAGATGCTGCGCTTTGCCAGTACGCCGCAGCGCCTTTCCTATTTCGACCAGACCACGACCGTTCAGGCCGAAGCGCTACAAGCCGAATTGCAGCTCCAACCCGGTGTCGCGCTGGTGCTCGAGAAAATGGCGCTGACCTCAAAGCGCTGGCTGCTGACAACCGAAGGTGATCCGCAAGCCGGAGGCCAGTCGCTGAGCCTTGTAATGGAGCAATCTGGAGCGCCCGAAAGCTATGGGATTACCGCGAAGATCGACGGATTTACTCCCGGCGATGATCTGAGACGCCTGATGCGTTCAGCATCGACCCTGCCGCAATCGTTCGAAACGCTGGAAATGGATATGTTTGTCACTTTCGACAAACCCTGGGACCGCACCGCACTTGAGCAGCGTCGCCCCCAACCCGTTGCGATTGATCTGCGTTTGGCAGAAATGAAATGGGGTGAGCTGCGTCTGTTCGCCACCGGCGAACTGGAAGTTGACGAACAGGGCATTCCAACGGGTGAAATTGCGATGAAAGCCGAAAACTGGCGCGACATGATCGCGATGGCAAACGCCGCAGGTGCGCTGCCGGATCAGGCAGTCGATCCTGTGACCCGCGCATTGGGCTTCATGGCTGGACTGGGTGGCAACCCAAATGCGCTGGATTTACAGCTGAATTTCAGAGATGGGTTCGTCGCCTTGGGTCCGTTGCCCCTTGGTCCTGCCCCGAGACTGGTACTGCGTTAACGGCAATAGGTGCCGCTGCGGTAGCGCGCGGTGTCTAGGTGGAAATGATCCCGATGGAAGCGATCAGAGTTTGGTCCGAGAACCGTGCCAAATGGCCCACACGCGCCGCGCCATACCTTGGTCAGTTGCTTCTTGGACGGATTTTTGCGCCAGCCATTCAGAACCGTCACCACCTCACCATCGGCCATCTTGAAGCCCGAAATGTCGATGGCGCGCCCTTTACCATGCTCAGAAATCCGCGCCCCTTTACGGTTGTTACGTGTTCTGCAGGCGTAATGCGCGGCGACCTGTAGCTCGACCACCGGACCTCGGCGTTTGAACGTGGGCTTTACAGTTTTGTCGACCCAATTGTTCAGCGCCTGTGCAGTGCCGCAATCCATCGTCGCCGGGCGGCTCAGCCTGACCCCCGATACTGAGGTGATTTGCACTGCATCCTTAATCCCGCAGGCTTTGATCTTGCCCTTCACACGTCCAACCGGCTTACCCTGAATATCGATATCGCCACAGACTGAACCCTTACGCAGCTTGCGTTTCTTAAGAAAGACGCGTTGTTCCAATTCTTCCGGGCGCACAAACGGGCGGATCGAATTCTCGGGCCCGAGCAATGGTAATTCAGCGGGACGGGCTGCAGCGGCCGTTACCTGCGGCGAAGCGGGCCGTAGCACAGGCCGGATGTTGGGGGTGACGATTGCCACCATCGCTTGGGTGGTTTCCGGGCGCGTCAACGGCACAATAGAAGTTTCAGGCGCCGCCGCATTTGCAGTCGTTGCCGCCAAAGCAACGCAGAAAATCAAATGGCTGCAACCGATCTTTCTCATGTCGATGTTTTTCCCCGCCCGAAATCTGGCGCATCCGTATCCTGGCCCGCATCAATGATGCCGCGGCGGATCGCCCGTGTGCGCGTAAAGTAGTCGAACAATTGCTCTCCGTCACCTGTTCGGATGGCCCGCTGTAGCGCAAAGAGCTCTTCCGTGAACCGGCCCAGAATCTCCAGCGTTGCGTCTTTGTTGGTCAGAAACACATCACGCCACATCGTCGGGTCCGAAGCCGCGATGCGGGTGAAATCGCGGAAACCAGCTGCCGAATACTTGATGACTTCGGTGTCTGTAACCCGCCGGAGATCATCCGCAACTCCCACCATCGTATAGGCAATCAGGTGAGGTGCGTGCGAGGTGACCGCAAGCACCAAATCATGATGCGCGGCGTCCATCTCATCGACATTCGATCCCAGACCCTCCCACAAAGCCCGCAGGCGAGCGATTGCATCCGGGTCGGAATCTTCGACCGGCACCAACAGGCACCAACGGTTGTCGAACAGTTCGGCGAATCCCGATTCAGGCCCGGAATGCTCGGTCCCGGCCAGAGGGTGTGCCGGAATGAAATGAACGCTATCGGGTATGTGGGGTGAGACGGCGTCAATCACGTGACGCTTTACCGACCCCACGTCTGAAACGGTGGCACCGGATTTCAGAACCGGCGCAATCTGCTGCGCCACAGGTCCCATTGCACCAACGGGGACACACAAAACCACTAGATCAGCACCTTCGACCGCCTCTTCCGCGGTCTCGCAAACCCGGTCACAAAGGCCGATCTGGCGCGCCGTCTCGCGGGTTGCCTCGGATCGCGCATAGCCCGTCACTTCCCCCGCAAGCCCAGCCCGTTTGATCGCCCAAAACATGGACGATGCAATCAGGCCCAACCCGATCAGCGCAACACGGTCGTAAATCTGGCTCATGCAGCGCCCCCTTTGAACGCAGTAATCGCTGCAACCACGCGGCCGCAGGCGATTTCGTCACCTACGGTGATCCGCAGCGCGTTTGGCAGGTTGTAGCCCGCGACCCGCCGCACGATCAAACCCTGCGTTTTCAAATAGTCATCGCAGGCTTCCGCCTCGACCCTGTCAGCAAAGCGGGCGAGGATGAAATTCGTGCATGACATATCGGATGCGACGCCAACCTTCGCCAGTTCATCAGACAACCAAATCCGGAGGCGTGCATTTTCAGATAGGCAGAACCGCAGATATTCCTCATCCCGCACGGCGGCCTCAGCCGCCGCAAGAGCCGTCAGCGACAGGTTGAACGGCTGACGAACGCGGTTCAGCACATCAATAATCTCTTTCGCCGCATAGCCCCAGCCAACGCGCATCCCACCTAGACCGTACACTTTCGAAAACGTCCGGGTCATGATGACATTGCTAAACCGGTCCACCAGCCCTGCGCCTCCATCGAAACCATCGACAAATTCGGCATAGGCACCATCCAGCACCATCAGGCAATTGGCTGGCAATGCATCCGCCAACCTCTGCAATTCGGCGTCAGAGATCATGGTTGAAGTAGGATTTCCCGGATTGGTCACAAAGACAATCCGTGTCTGCCCAGTGACCGCGGCAAGGATGCTATCTACGTCTACACGGCGATCTCTCTCGGGCACCAAGACCGGGGTCGCGCCAGCCATTCGCGCGATGATCGGATACATGGAGAATCCATGCTCGGTATATATCACCTCATCACCCGGACCAGCATAGGCCTGCGCCACGAACTGCAACACTTCATCACTGCCGACACCGCAGATGATCCGATTGGAATCCAGTCCGTGCCGTTCAGAAATTGCGGCGCGCAGGCTGGTATGATCGGTGCTGGGATAACGATGCAGCGAAACGGCACTTTCGCGCACCGCTTCGATCGCCTTGGGACTTGGCCCAAACGGGTTTTCGTTGGAACTCAGCTTGATGACATCCGCAACACCGTCAACATGCGACTGTCCGCCCTGATACAGCGCGATGTCCATTATGCCGGGTTGAGGTGTGATCTGGTTCATGAGGGGCTCCACTAGCTTGGCCCCTCATACCTTTCTCAACGGGTTGAGAAAAGCGGCAATTATCTTACGCCGCTTTGAAGCGCGCCGTCGCCGGATCGGCATTGTAGAATGGGACGAACTCCTCGGTCCGGCGCGACAGCTCGTTAACGCTGTCGATAATGAACTGAACGGTCTCTTCGCTCATGAGGTAAGAGAAATTCAACCGCACCCAACCCGGTTTCTTCATTTCCTCACCCTCCGACAGGGCCGCATGCAATTCTTCCGATGTTGCCCGATCAATGCCCAGCAGACGATGCGCATAGGGTCCGGCACAGGCACAGCCGCCACGTGCCTGGATGCCGTAGATATCGCTGAGCATCCGGGTAAACAGCTGCTGATGCACCGGCTGCCCATTCCGATCACACACGAGGAACGAGAATATCGGCAGGCGGTGTGCATTCTCGGCACCTAGCAATGTCAGATGTGGGTTGTCGGACCACCCATCCAACGCCATGCGGTTACACTGCGCCTCACGCTGTGCGATTTCATCCGTTCCGACCGCATCCTTGACGATGAAGGCCAGGGCCGCGCGAATGTCTCCGATCACATTTGGTGTACCCGCCTCTTCTCGTGTCGCGAGATCGGCGCTGTAGTCGTGTCGCCAAGGCGAGACAAAGCTGACAGTCCCACCTCCGGGCCAACTCGGACACGTCCGCTTCACCGCGCATTGGTTGACAACCAGAACACCCGATGCCCCCGGCCCGCCCGGAAACTTATGCGAAGAGACAACGATCGCGTCCTTCCGCGCATCTTCCGGCCCCATGTCCATTGGCAAATAAGGTCCACCACCCGCATAGTCCCATACCGCAAGCGCACCATGCTCTTTCAGCATCCGCGTCACTGGATCAGGGTCGGTGATGATGCCGGTGACGTTTGACGCCGCTGAGAATGACCCAATCACAAGATCGGAATCTGCGTGCTCTACCAGTGCCGCCTTTAGCACCTGCATATCGGGACCGCCGTCAACGGCTTCTGGAATCTCGATCACCCGCGCCTTGCTTTCACGCCACGGCAGAATGTTCGAATGATGCTCATACGGACCAATCAAAACGACCGGCTGATTAGCCTCTTGCACTCCCAGCAGACTAACCAGCCGGTTAAGACCCGCTGTAGCGCCAGACCCGGTAAAGATCACCGCGTCCTCTTCCTTGGCGCCAACTATGCAGGCGATCTCGGCCCGCGCCTCGCGGCGCAAACGGGTTATATAGGAACCGCAATAGGAGGCTTCGGTGTGGCTGTTGGCATAGAACGGCAACACATGCTCAGCCACGAAATTTTCGACCTGTCGCAACGCGCGACCCGAGGCAACGTAGTCCGCATACACAAGCGGCACGTCCCCATGCAGACCCGGGATGAGTACCCCCTCACCGATCAGCCCATCACGCAGAGTATTTCCGTGAGCAGCAGATTGAATTTCTGCGCGAAAGTTGGACAAGGTCATAACACAGGCTCCATATTGCTAACTCCAATATGATTGATCCATCCTGCGGAAACCTCACAATTTTATGCTTTATATGTCCAAGTTTTGTGTCATATGAGTTTATATGGAGAAAAAATTAGATCAAATTGACACGCGTCTTCTGAAGGAACTGCAAAAAGACGCAACACTTTCCCAGCGAGAATTGGCAGATAGGGTCGGCCTGTCCCAAAATGCCTGCTGGCGAAGAATAAAGGCCTTGAACGACACAGGTGTCCTGCAAGGTTCTACGGCGCGCATCGCGCGCGAAAAGCTTGGGCTGAATCTGGTGGTTTTCGTCATGCTACGCACGCGCCACCACTCTGCCCAATGGTTGCAGGCCTTTCGCAGTCATGTCCTGACCATTCCTGAAGTGGTCGATTTCCATCGCATTGGCGGCGACTATGACTATCAACTCAAGGTCGTTACAGAAGATATGGCCTCTTACGACAAAGTCTATCAACGCCTCATCGATAAGATCGAACTGGACAGCGTCACCTCCTATTTCGCAATGGAGGCCATTGCCGAAAGTCGCCCGCTTCCTATCTGATCCGCCTCTTCATCTGGCCAAATATATCTCGGGGGAGTCGCGCAGCGACTGGGGCAGAGCCCCATCGAAACAAAAAAGACCGCGCTGAAAGCGCGGCCCTTAAACTCAACAGGTCGGCGAAGATTAGTTCTTCGCGTAGAATTCGACGACCAGGTTCGGTTCCATCATAACCGGGTAAGGCACATCGCTCAGGCCCGGTGCACGCACGAAAGTCGCGGTCATTTTCGAGTGGTCGGCGTCGATGTAGTCAGGCACATCACGCTCGGCCAAGCCGACAGCTTCCAGGACAACGGCCAACTGCTTGGACTTGTCACGCACTTCGATAACGTCGCCTTCTTTGACGCGGTAGGACGGGATGTTGACCCGCTTGCCGTTCACTTTAACGTGGCCGTGGTTCACGAACTGACGTGCGGCGAACACGGTCGGAACAAACTTGGCGCGGTAAACAACGGCGTCCAGACGGCGCTCCAGCAGACCGATCAGGTTTTCACCGGTGTCGCCTTTGACACGCTCAGCTTCTGCATAGATGCGGCGGAACTGCTTCTCGGTCAGGTCGCCGTAGTAGCCTTTCAGCTTCTGCTTGGCACGCAGCTGCAGACCGAAGTCAGACAGTTTGCCCTTGCGGCGCTGGCCGTGCTGGCCGGGGCCGTATTCACGACGGTTAACCGGGGATTTCGGACGACCCCAGATGTTTTCGCCCATCCGGCGGTCGATTTTGTACTTGGCAGACGTGCGTTTGGTCACGGCTGATCTCCTTCTTTAGATTGAGGCCCCGATGGGCCACTATGAAGGGCGTTGTCCTCTTGAGGTTTCCCCCATGACAGGCATCCCCTCGCGGGGGCCACCAACACCAATGAAGCCGCGCTTATATCCCTGCTTCGGCCAGAGTCAACACGCCACAGCAAGCAAAGGGTAGGATTTCTGCTTAGAGTTGGAATCTTTCTGAGAAGTATCCGTTATTCAGCGGCCCAACCGGCAGTATTTGATAGACTTACCGGCACTGAACTTGCATTTGCACGAGCCGCCGGGAACACGACAACCTTGTCGTCATAACCGCTGTCAATCTCAACAGGTTCAATATGCGAAACTGCCGAACTTACCCAGAAATCTTGATCAGGCTCAGGGTATCCATCCTCAAACACAAGCACCAGAGACGCTTCGTTCAACTCACGCACCAGCTCGGCAACGAAAGTCTGAGCGCCGTTTGACAACTCGATCTTGGCACTTTCGTTGATCTCGCCGGGGTTGGTGAAACTGGCTCTGGCCGCCAATATAGATCCAAGACCGGTGGAGTCTGCGTGCAGCGCAACTTGGTCAGCACTTGCGGCGAGTTGGACCCCTCGCCCCCTCCAGGACCAAGAGCTACCAACGCGCAAGTGGGCCAAAGGCGCCGCCTCAAGCCCGTCAACTTCCGTCTGTGTCCAAAATATTGCTATCCGACCGTTACAACCGGTTCTCATCTGTCCGCCCGCACTTTTACTCATCCCACAAGTAACTGAGCTTGTGTATCAACGAAAAAATGGGCGGAAAAGAGACCGAAATGTAGCAATCACGAAAATGTTGCTAAAGAACAGCCTCATATTGATACTTATCGTCGAATGTTGGTGAACGTCTGGCGCACTGCGCTAGACTCTAGGCTCATTGAATTTCGGAGCCTGAAAATCTCTGCGAGTGCGATGGCTGATGGGAACACTTTCGGCCATATTTCGTAGCGGGTTTCTACTCGGCTCCATTCCTTCAAGCGACCGAATATGATCTTGATGCGGTTTCGGCGCTTGAACCTGTGTTTGTCTTTTCGGACAGGCTTCTCGCGTGACTTTCTGCCGGGCATGCATAGGCGTGTCCCTTTGTATTTCGTAACCTTTCGGAACTAGTCAGAATCGTAACCCCGATCAGCAATCATCCAATCGGCGGCTGGTAGGCTGCTCAGAAGTGCCCTGGCACCCGTGTAGTCACTGATCTGATCGACAGTTATGAAAGACCGGACTGGGTGACCAGAAGCATCGGTGACGGCATGCAACTTGGTGTTCATTCCGCCTTTGGCACGCCCAATCAGGCACCAGCGCCCCTTTTTTCAACCGTAGGCTTAAAGCCATGCGATGTGCCTTCAGATACTTGCGCAGGCCCACTCGAACGCATGGCGTTCACCTGCTCACTTTTATCATGATCGCCCTGTGATCGGAATGGTCCGAAGCCAGCCCTTCCATGATCCGTGCAAACACGCCGTTGTCGCTCTAACGTTTTCAGCAGTTGTAGAGCGTCTTGGGTGGGCCTTACTCTCTCGGAGCATCGGACCAGCCCCGTATCGGACTAGCCGACCTTGAACTCGCTTTTCAATCGCTGCTACCGAAATTCACCTTAAACGCATGACAATTCCGTTTGCGGTTGTTGCAAAAAAAATTGGCGATCACGCTGCCTTGTAATGGTTGAAAACTTCAGTGGTGCCATCCTTACCGATCAGGAAAACCGAATAGGCTTCCCGCTCACTCTCCGGCCCCATACCAGGTGAGCCATAGGGCATACCTGGCACTGTCAGCCCGACCGCATCAGGGCGTTCGGCCAACAAGCGCCGGATGTCCGCCGGGGGCACATGACCTTCTATGACATAGCCCTCGAGCAAGCCCGTGTGACAGGACGCCATCTCTTCTGGTATACCCTTGTTAGCTTTGTATTCAGACAAAGTCTCCCAGGAGGCATTCTGCACTTCCATCTCGAATCCTTCGCGTTGCATAATATCAATCCACGCGCCACAACACCCGCATGCGGGGTCCTTGAGAACCTTCACCAGCGGTTTGGTCGTTGCAAATGTAGGTGAAGCCAGGGCGATGCCGGAGGCGCTGAGGCCAGCCAGGAAAAGGCGTCGGTCAAGTTTCATGGTGGTCATGTCATTTCCTTTCCGTGTTTACGCCTGCGCTGTGATATTCGGTCTTGTGACCGAAATCGCAGGCAAGTGCTATGATTTGTGTCAAGCACGCGATCATGACTAGCCCTGTTTCTGTTCGCTTTCGGTGCATAGCGCACGCATGTCGCAACCGTTTGGATAAGATGAGCGCCAAGGCAAATACTGATAGTTTAGCCTCTCTTCCACACATAATAATCTCCTTACGACCGCAGTGCATGCTCGAACAGAAACAATTTGAAAACCCGCACTTTCGGGACTTTGGGTGTTAGGATACTTGTGGAGGAAGATTGGGCGTCAGAGGCGCTTGAGAATTATGGTTATCCGTGTCCATGTTACGGTTTCTCTGGCCATAAGCTTCCACCAAAACCGCAAGTCCTAATTGGGTCGGGTTTTCACCAACGCAACAGGTTCCGGTGTGGCATGCCCCGCCACAACTCACGCAGTCGTCCGCGCAATCTTGATCGGTGGTAGAATGCGAACGGCGATTGTTGTGTTTGAATTCAGATGCTTTTGACGCGATCGAAACGCCATACTGTCTGTGGCTGTCTGCGATCTCAAAGTCGTTGTTTGCAAAAGCAACAGAGCCGATGATTGTCACCGTAAGACAGACGCACACTAAAAGCGTTTCTCTTAAAACAGGGATCAACTCATTCACCGTACTGCGGACGTAGTGTGATCGTGGCAACGTGCTGACCCGAAGCCAACAAAACTACAATTGATAGTGCGGCGCGCACTAGAGAAGAGCGGATTGCCACGTCTGAAGAAAAAGATTGCCAAACTTGGAGGCAGATCAAACAACAAGGTTAACTACGCTTGGCCCAAGTTTTTTAGAATTGGACAGTCTGGGCGGTGGTCGCCAGCGCATTCTTCGATCAGATGAGACAGTGTTTCATGCATCGCCTTCAGATCGGCAATCTTATCGTCGATCTCTTTCAGATTCTGTTTTGCAATTTCTTTCACGTCCGCGCTGGCACGTTCTTTGTCCTCGTACAACGCCAGTAGTGAACGACAATCCTCAATGGTAAAGCCCAATGAACGGGCCCGCCCGATGAAGGCCAGCTTGTGCAGTTCCTTATCGTCGAAATGGCGATACCCATTGAGGCTCCGCTTGGGTTTGATGAACCCGATATCCTCGTAATAGCGGATGGTTTTGGCAGGCAGACCCGAACGTTCTGCTACATCTCCGATATTCACAGCGGTTCTCCTATACTATCCAGCAGGCGCTGAACGCAGCGTCTGCTCGGTGTTCTGCGAGATCTGTTCTCGCCCAACTTTGATCGGCTTTACCCAGCGCAACCGCAGCGCATTGGTTAGGACAAATACGCTGGACAGCGCCATGGCACCTGCGGCCAAAACCGGCGATAGCAGCGGACCGCCAAACGGATGAAGCACCCCTGCCGCTACCGGTATGAGCAGTGTGTTGTAGCTGAATGCCCAGAACAGGTTTTGGCGGATGTTACGCATGGTGCGCTGACTAATATCGAAGGCATTGACCACGCCCGTCAGGTCGCCTGACATCAGAACGACGTCAGCCGCTTCGATGGCAATGTCAGTGCCTGTCCCGATCGCAATTCCTACGTCAGCTGCCGCCAAAGCAGGCGCATCATTGATGCCATCACCCACAAAGGCCAGTTTTCCGCCATTTGTACGCAAATCCTGTAACGCGGATACTTTACCCTCGGGCAGAACTTCAGCCACGACATGATCGATGCCAAGCTGCGCCGCAATGGATTTGGCAGTAGAGGCATTGTCACCGGTGATCATCGCTACTTTCAGGCCCAGCCCGTGCAGAGCTTCGATTGCGTCCGGCGTGGTGGTTTTGATTGGGTCCGCCACAGCGATTACGGCCGCGATAGCCCCGTCTACGGCAGCATAAAGTGGAGTCTTTCCGTTGATTGCGAGTTCAGCGCCCCGATCAGAAAGCGCGCCCATTTCTACCCCTTCGCGACTCATCAGGCGGTCGGCCCCGATCAGGATTTTATGGCCTTCGACTGAGGCGCTTACCCCGTAACCGGTGATCGACGTGAAGTCTTCTGGCTTGGAAAGCTCCAGACCACGGGTTTCTGCCGCGCGCACGATGGCTGTGGCGATTGGATGTTCGGAAGTGACCTCAACGGCAGCAACAAGGTGCAGAACCTCGTCTTCGGTCATTCCTTCGGCCACAATCAGGTCGGTCAGCTCCGGACGCCCTTCGGTCAGGGTGCCCGTCTTGTCCACCGCAACAACGGTGGTTTCCTGCAGCATTTGCAAGGCATCGCCCTTTCGGAACAGGACGCCCATCTCGGCAGCGCGGCCAGTGCCGACCATGATGGAAGTAGGTGTGGCCAACCCCATGGCGCAGGGGCAAGCAATGATCAGTACCGCAACCCCGGCCACCAACGCCAGGCTAAGCGCGGGATCGGGTCCGAACAACATCCATACCAGCACTGTTACAACGGCCACTGCGATCACTACCGGCACAAACCACAGCGTGATGCGGTCGACCAGGCCTTGAATCGGAAGCTTGGCACCCTGTGCTTGTTCGACCATCTGAATGATCTGGGCCAACATAGTGTCTGCGCCGATCTTTTCAGCACGGTACGTCAATGCACCCGCGCCATTTACGGTCCCCCCAACCACAGTTGCGCCCTCGGTTTTTTCGACGGGAACCGGCTCTCCGGTGATCATGCTTTCATCGACATATGACGCGCCGGTCATTACGGCACCATCCACCGCGATTTTTTCGCCCGGTCGAACGTGCACAATATCACCTACAACAATCTGCTCAATCGGTAGCTCGACAACCGATCCGTCGCGCTCAACTCGCGCTGTTTTTGCCTGCAGACCGACCAGTTTTCGGATCGCTTCACCAGTTCGACCCTTGGCGCGCGCCTCGAGGAATCGCCCGAGCAATATGAGAACCACGATCACCGCTGCGGCCTCGTAGTAGACATTTGCGGTTCCGACCGGAAGAACACCCGGCGCAAAGGTCGAGATAAGCGAGAACCCATAGGCCGCCGAAGTGCCCAGGGCCACCAGAGAATTCATGTCCGGCGCGCCTCTGAACAAGGAAGGGAATCCCTTGGTGTAGAACTGCAAGCCTGGCCCAAAAAGAACGATCGTGGTCAGAAGGAATTGCAGGTAATAGCTGTTCTGGATGCCGATGGTGCTCGCTATCAGGTGGTGCATGCCCGGAATAACATGCGAGCCCATTTCGAGAATGAATACCGGCAATGCGAGCAAGGCGGCGAAGCTTGTTCGCCGCGCCAAATGGCTGATCTCTGCCGCTTTGCGGTCGTGTGGTTCGGTCTGCGTTGCGGATCGCAGGCTCGCCGGATAGCCAGCAGACGCCGCATGCGCCGCTATGGCTTCGGGTGTTGTGACTCCCTCAGCATAACGCACAGTTGCACTTTCAGTGGCCAGATTGACCGACGCGGACAAGACGCCGCCATCGGCTTCCAGGGCTCGTTCAACGCGCCCTACACAGGATGCGCAGGACATGTTCTGAATATCCAGCGTGACCTCTGCGGTCCGCGCCGGATATCCGGCGCGGTTTAACGCATCAGCAATGGCCGCTTTATCGGCTGGATCGCGGAAATCGACCTGAACGCTTTCACTGGCGAGATTAACCGAAGCGGCATCTACCCCTGGCACATCTTTCAATGCGCGCTCGACGCGCCCAACGCAGGAAGCACAGCTCATACCCTGAACCTGGAACCGCGCATGTGAATTTTCAGTCATATTGTCACCACGTATGTTCTGCTGACAGGCAACATAAGGGTTCCAGCAAGTGGAAGGTCAAGGGATGAGGCTGACTTTCTTTCTCATCATTCATGACGACGCTAAGTATCCCGGATATGAGCTGCGGGCACCGCAAGTCAGCTATAGACAAAGCCATTGACACAGTAAGTTCCTCCGCACAGTTGGACTTTGACATGAAAAACCGCAGGGTACGTGTCTTAAGCACCAATCAACTTGATCATATCCTTGCAGCTCAGAGTCCGAGGGATGCGAAGCCACGTTCGCAACAGAAGTTTAGGAGCGCAAATGCTGTCGTCCCTTAGTTCTATCTTGCGTCTCTGACTGCCTCGATTAGCCGGGTCATTTCATCTTCGGCGATCAGACCCGGGGCAAGCGCATCTCCAATCACAAACGAAGGGGTGCCACTGAAGCCAAGCTGCCGGGCCAATTCCATGGACACCTGGATATGCGCGTCGACTTCCGGCGCCTCCATGTCTGCGCGCAATTGATCCTCGTCCAGGCCAAGTTCCCGAACAACTTTCAGGACACTGGCCTCTGTGGCACGACCGTTCAGAGCCATAAGCGCCCAATGAAATTCTTCATATTTTCCCTGATTACGTGAGGCAAGCGCAGCGCGTGCCGCAAAGTCGGAACCTTCTCCGAGTATGGGCCATTCTCGGTAGACAACTCGGACTTCGGAATCGCCTGCGATTACGTTTTTCACGACTGGGGCCGCGCGTTTGCAATATGGGCAGTTATAGTCAAAAAACTCGACTACGGTTACATCACCTTCCGGGTTTCCGATGACAGGCGCATTCGGATCCTGTTCCAGCAATTCACGCTGATTTTCCAAGACGTTTCCAATGGCTTCGGCTTTTGCCTGATCTTCGCGCTGTTGAAGCAATTGAATCGCCTGCATGATGATTTCGGGGTTTTCCATAATGGCTTCCAGAGCCAGCCGTTTTACATCGGAGTCAGACAATTCGTCAGCACTCGCCATAGCAGCACCAATCGACATAGTGATGGCAATTAAGCCTGCAAAAAATCGTCTCACGTCAGTTTCCTTCCGTTTGTTCTGCCTCGGTGCGCTGCTCTTGCAGCTTGCGTTCCCGATCCGGCCAACTCTCCTTGATGAAGGCAAGGATGTCCCAGATTTCCTGATCCGAAAGAGTGTCCTCGAAACCTGGCATACCGCTTTTGACATCAGCGACGCCCATCTGTTTTAGTGTTTGGTACCCGCCAAGCTTTGTATAATCGAACAACAGCTTGTCGCCGTGATGCCAGGTGTGCCCTGTTCGATCATGCGGGGGAGCTCGCAAGACGCCATCTGGATCAGGTGTCTGCCAATCTGGTTGACCCTCCAAATCTGCCCCGTGGCATGACGCGCAGTTTTCGGCGTACAAAACTGCACCACGTGCCGAATCCGCTGATGCACCGTTTTGTGCGCGCCCGCTCAGGCCCCAGCCAGCGACCGCGACAATGATCACCACAGCAGCTAGTGACACCCATTTCGCCGCGTTCTTGTTCATGACGCCACGCTCAGCCAGGTCTTCATTCCAGCGGCCTGATGCGAAAGCATGTGGCAATGAAACAGCCAGTCCCCCGGGTTATCCGCAACGAACGCAATCTCCCGCGTTTCCATCCGGTCAACCAGTATTGTGTCTCGCAGAGGTCCCAGGCTCCCGTTCGGCAGAACTTCCTGAAAGTGCGTCCCGTGCAAATGCATGGCGTGCGCAAAGACGGTGTCGTTCTGCATCTGAATACGGACTATGTCGCCACGCGAAACAGAAGCGAGCGGGTCTTCGGGTAACCCTGCGACTCCGTTGAATGTCCAGATCTGTCCTTCCTGAACCAACTCATTAGCGCTCATGACTTGGCCGTTGTAAGTACCTTGACGCAGTCCGCCCATCGCCCCGCCTTCCATCACCAATGGAACCTTTAAGGCGTCAGAAACATCTTCAAGAAAAGAAACAGGGTTGGGTGGCAGAGCTTCGATCTCACCGCGGCTGGCAGATGTACCGCTTCCCGAAACCGGGATCTCAGCGATAACAAATGATTCATCGCGTTCGTGAAGAGTTATTTGAACGGCTTCGTTCGATTCCGCTGTGACGTCGACAATCAAATCTGCTCGCTGCGCAGGTCCGAAAACAAGTGTTTCGAAATCTTCTGGCTGCCTTACAGGCATGCCATCATAAGCGACCAGTTTCCCGTTTGCGCCACCTACTGACACATACATGATCCGATCAGTTGCCACGTTGACCATTCGAATTCGCAATCGCTGGTTCGTCAAAACTTCGGTCATTGGCGATATGCGCGCGTGAACGTAGTTTCCCATGCGACCTGCATGGGTCCAATCATGCATTGCACCAAAATCATCTACTATTTGAGCGTCCTTACCCAACCGCCAATCATCCAGAAGGATCGTGATGTCATGGTCCGTGTCCGGCGGGTCCGTTTCGTCGACGATGAACGCGCCGTAAAGGCCCCTGGCCACTTGTTCCGTTGACTGGTTGTGAGAGTGATACCAGAAGGTCCCCGCGTCCTTCAGAGGCAAGTCATACTGAAATTTGCCGCCGGTTGGTACAGCCTCCTGCGTAAGGCCCGGCACCCCGTCCATATTGTTCGGAACCCGCAATCCGTGCCAATGGATTGCTGTAGGCTGAGGTAGCGAGTTCAGGAGTGTCCGGCGAACCGTTTCGCCTTGCCGGGCACGAATTTCAGGGCCTGGAACACCGCCATCATATCCCCATATCTCGGTTTCCGGATAGTTGTTGGGGGCAATACGCGCCAATCCTGAACGCGCCTCGATTATTCGGGGGGCGGTAGCCGCCCTCCCGATAGTTGGCGCTGCGATTAGTGCCGACGTGCCTGCAACGAATTGCCTGCGATTGAGCTTCATTAGGACTTTCTTCCAAAGAATACTTGATCTCGCACTGGATTATCCCCCGTCGTGCACATCCAGCAGATAGGTCGCCATTGCCTTCAGGTCTTCGTCTGTCAGAAAACTGGTGCCATAGTTTACAACCTCTCCCATGGCCCCGCCGAGGACATCGCCATCAGGCATGACGCCGGTGCGCAACGCGTAAGCCAAATCATCTACCGTCCAACCACGCTTTTGCAGGGTCCCAAAATCGATAGCCGGTGCCTTGTCACCGCCCGGCAGAGAGTCACTTCCCTTGAAGTGTTCCGTGTCCGAATTTCTTGCGCCAGCCAGGTTCCTCCCGGTGTGACAGGCGGCACAATGCGTGGCACCTTCAACGAGTAAACGGCCCCGGTTCCATACATCATCATTGCCCGGCACGGGATCGGTCTGCGGCGGTTCCAAAAATGCCGCCCGCCACAGCTTCAGGCCCCATCTCTGATTGAAGGGGAACACCATTTCCTGCTCTTTTGACGGTTCCGCTACTGGCGGAACCGTTTGCCAGGCGGCCCAAAGATCGGCGATGTCCTGATCCGTGAAATTGGCATAGAACGGATAAGGAAAGGCCGGGTAATAGGATTCTCCGTCGGGCGACACACCCTGACGTACCGCGCGGGCAAATTCCTCGATGGTCCAATCACCGATCCCGTGATCGGGATCTGTGGTCAGGTTCGGCGAAAAGAGCGTGCCGAACGGGGTATCCAACTCCACCCCACCGGCCAAGAGCGCACCTCCTTTGGCAAAGTCTGTGTGGCAGGCGATACAGCCGCTTGCCCTTGCCAGATACGCCCCGCGGTTAACGTCACCTTGAATGTCGAGAGCTTGTAAGGGCTGGCCAATCGGCCAAGCCATCACAGCAACAAACCCTGCTGACGCCGTAACGGCGGCAGCAAGACCCAACCGTATTGTCGGCTTCATGATGCATTCCTATTCCGACCGAAATCGCGTGTGACACGCCGAGCATGTCTGGCTCAGCATCATGAACACACCATCTGCCGGCATTTCAGACAGCTGTGCTAAGTTTGGACTGCCAGCCATCATCCCGCTGCCCATCATGGAACCACCTCCCATCATGGAACCACTTCCCATCATGGAACCACTTCCCATCATGGAACCACCTCCCATCATGGAACGACCTCCCATCATGGATTTGCCGCCCATCATGCCGGAACCATGACCCGATCCGGACGCCATCAGCCCGTTGTCTGCCGAAAGCGCAAGGCCTTCTGAGTAGATTTCCAACTGTCTGGCTATTTCTGTAAAGGAACCCCAATCCTGCCAGATTTGCGATTTGGCCTCCGAGGGTTTGCCATCAGATCCCTCTGGAAACAGCTTTGTCATGCTTTCACCGGCGTGGCTTCCGATTTTCTTGGCTTCGCTTCGTACCGTTTGCGCATTGTAGGGCGTTTTCCCCTGCATCATCGGTGTAAGGACCTTCATGCTGTCCTTCATCGCGGACATACCGTCCATGCGTTCTTTGACGACGCCGGTTGCGCCACCATGCGCCAGGGCGGCCGCCGCAAATAGTGAAACCAGGGCCACGCCTGTAGTCATTTTTAGAAAGTTCATTTCTTTGTCCTTTTCGTCTGCTTCGACGCGCCCATCTTGGGCGCAATTCGACTCGTCAGATCAAGACGCGCGGCGGTGGTGGGTCAAACGCGATAATACTAAGAACCCGGTATTGAGCTTGAGGGATCGAGTATCTTCGTTCCGTGCCTTGGGGACCAGGCGGTGTTGGACCCATCAAAAATAGTCCAACAGCGTTGCAGATCGCTCCGCCATGACAATGCCCGGGATGACCCTGCTTGACATGTTCGACGTCCGCAGAGTCGGTTTGGTCAATCACATGCTGTGAATCACCGCCATGTGCATGAGCAGAATCGGCCGTTACAAGTAGCCCGCCAATAGCCAGCGCAATTGACAGGATGGAGTAACGAATTGCTGTGCTCACTAGACTCGTCACCTTCAGAAAATCCCGTTTTCTTGCTGTAACTCTCTTATGTACGCCACGATGCCCTTCACATCCGCGCGGGTCAAACCATCGACCGGCGGCATGTTACCGAACTTCCAATGGTGTGCCCGAACACCATTCTGGACGGCCACGTAAAATGCCTCGTCCGAATGGTGGCTTGGTTCATAGATTTTATGCACCAATGGTGGTGCAAGGCCCTCCAGACCAGTTGCATTCCCGCCATGGCACGCCGAGCATTTTGCGTCGAATGCCACTTTGCCGACGGCCGCAAATTCGCTTAGCTGGTCCGGTAGATTGACGTTTTGGATTGGGTCTCCCGACGCCAGCGTCGACGTATCAGGTGTCGTCATCGAATGGCCAGCTGGTTGCTGATTTAGATTGTAGACGATTGCGACGGCACCTGCGATCGCCACACCGCCTATCATGAGTGTAAGTTTATCCATTTTACTATTTCACGTAGTTGTCAGTTACCGAGCTTAAGCACCTGTCCAGAAAAGCCGACTTGACCATGGTCAGATCAGTTTTACCTGCGTGCCCACGGTGGCCAGTTCGAACAAGTCCGCGATCTGCTCATTGTACAAGCCGATGCAGCCATTGGAGGATCTTCTTCCGATCTTGCGTGTATCGTTGGTGCCGTGGATCCGGTAGTATTGCCAGCTCAAATATAGTGCATGTGTCCCCAGAGGATTCTCCGGACCCGGGCCCACATAGTCGGGCCAAGCGGGGTTGCGCTTTTTCATTGCTGGTGTCGGTCGCCAAGATGGCCCCTCAACCTTGCGAGTTACTGTGGTGTAGCCCAGCCTTGTAAGGTCTTCCGTCAGCGGCACGCTGGTTGGATACATCCGATAGACGCTCTCGTCTTCTGACCAATATTGCAGGACCTTGGACTGTGTATCGGACAGGATCACACCATTCTTAAGCGTATCAAAGTGATCCTGCCATTTAGCAACGCGGAATGAAGAAACATTGCGGCGCGTCCCTTGGGTTGTCATCGATTGGGCCCAAACGGCCGGTGCTGGAAAGAGAGTTGTCGCAGCAAACGCGGCAATCACTCCGCGTCGCGTAACGGCCTTTCTATCCCTGTTCGGTTTCATGCCTGCCACCCCAAACGTGTATTCTTGCTTTACGACTCATTTGGGCTGTATGCCCGGTTCCCGCGCTGGAAGGTCAACAAACAACAGGTTTTGCGTAAGGGAAATTTCGTCTGGAATACTGCTGCCGTAGGCACATGAGGCGGTTTCAAAGGTGGCTTCAGATCGTCAAGCCATTGTGAAAATCCAACTTTTCTTAGACATAATGCCAGTTCGCTTTCAGAAAGAGCTTTGTTTTCCGTACCGATCAAATACAATAAAATCAACGTTAACAATCGCTTAGATTCTGGTGAATTGATTTGATCAGCTGCCGGTGCGAAGGTATCAGATACTAAGAATGACAATCATGCTGGTCGAAGCACGATTCTCGTAGGAACTTGGGGACAGCAACCGCTGGGTAAATTCGTATCGAAATTCGCGCCGCATGAACTACGCACAATCAGAGTCTCCACTTCATTGGCAAGTGGTTGATCGAAGTGCGCTAATAACGCTTCCATTGCTTCGTCAGTGGTCCTACCGGGCGCTACGCAAAGGATTTAGTAGATAGGCTCCAAGTGCTCATATTCGTCTGAAGTTAGTGTGAGTGGCTCTCGGGCAAACGCAAAACAGGGGAAAAAAGCTGCGTTGATTATATGTTTAGCAATTTTCATCATCCGCTCTTAGATATTCAATCTGACTTTCTAAACACTCTGAAAATGAGATTAGGAAATGTCCGAAGCATTAAACGGACACCAAAGCGGCCAAATCTCTCCGCTCGTCAGGGCATCTCGCGCTGATCTCCGCGCCTATCGCCGCCGACAAAGCCCAACGATACTCGCGGGCGAAGCTCGCCAAGAAGTTAAAGTGTCATCCGTTATTTATTGCCAGGATTGAGATCGGCCAAAGGCGCATAGATGTGCCAGAACTTGTTATACTATCGCGCGCACTTAGCATTCCCCCGGAGCAGTTCTTAAAATTTGTCGCAGACGCAATGCCACTCGACGAGCGAGTTTAGGGTGCTGCTCTATTAAACGTTCAAGGTTTGAACCTGCACCTGACGCTTGAAGAACTAAAAAGTACTCCAAAGCAAATGTTTGGAACAAATGCCATGCATCAAGTCGCACAGAGAAGCCGAAGCAACTCGCCAAAGGTGCTTCGGTCGACAAGGCCAGTAAATTTCCTTCAGACAAGAAACGTAAAAAAAAACTAGCGCTTCTTAGGTTCCGTCAGCAGGTCGGCAGATCGCAGTTAGAGGTCATTTGGTGACAATAATGGCGGTGTCGCCTGAAGCACCACGACATCAAGTCCTCTTCCGCCAAATCAGCCACACTTAGAATGACCGCAGCTGCGGCAGGTCATGCAGCCTTCGATCATCACCATGTCGAACTGACCACAGGATGGGCAAGCCTTGCCACGCGGGGCGTCCATGTTGACCACCTGCGCCTGAGGATCGGACTTCAGGCCCTTGCCTTCGCCCTCAAGGAAGCCGATATTGACCATGTGTTGCTCGATCACGCCGCCAATCGCGGCCAGGATGGACGGAATGTACTTGCCTTTAACCCAGGCCCCGCCTCGCGGGTCGAACACAGCTTTCAGTTCCTCGACCACAAAGGACACATCGCCACCGCGTCGGAACACGGCCGATATCATCCGGGTCAAAGCCAGCGTCCAAGCATAATGCTCCATATTCTTCGAGTTAATGAACACCTCGAAGGGACGGCGGCGTCCGCCAATGACGATATCGTTAATTGTCAGATAGATTGCGTGCTCGCTGTCCGGCCATTTTAGCTTGTAAGTCGACCCTTCCAGCGATTGTGGGCGATCAAGCGGTTCGGACATATAAACGACCTCGCCCCCGTCAACCTCATGCGGGGCATCCGCGCTTTCACCTGGCGCTTTGTCGTCGCTTTCCGATACGCTCAGAACCGAGCCGGTCACATCGTTTGGCCTATAGGTCGTGCAGCCTTTGCACCCCTGATCCCAGGCCTGCATATAGACGTCTTTGAAGGCGTCAAAGCTGATATCTTCGGGACAGTTGATCGTCTTCGATATCGAACTATCGATCCACTTTTGAGCCGCCGCCTGCATTTTTACGTGATGGGACGGGCTTAGTGTTTGCGCATTCACGAAATACTCGGGCAATTCGGCGTCGCCAAACTTGTCGCGCCACATCTGCACCGCATAGTCCACAACCTCTTCTTCGGTGCGCGAACCGTCCTTTTGCAGCACCTTGCGCGTATAGGCATAGGCAAAAACCGGCTCGATCCCCGAAGACACGTTGCCCGCATAAAGCGAAATCGTACCCGTCGGCGCGATCGAGGTCAGCAGCGCGTTGCGGATGCCGTGTTCGCGGATTGCGTCGCGCACATCGTCATCCATCTGTTGCATGGTGCCGCTGGCCAGATATTTCTCGGCGTCAAACAGTGGGAAAGCGCCCTTTTCCCTCGCCAAATCGACCGACGCCAGATACGCGGCGCGCGCGATTGCGTGCAACCAGCGCTCGGTCTGACGCGCCGCCTCGTCCGAGCCGTAGCGCAGACCCAACATCAACAGCGCATCGGCCAGACCAGTCACGCCCAGCCCGATGCGGCGCTTGTCTTGCGCCTCGGCTTCTTGTTCGGCCAGCGGGAATTTCGACGCGTCCACCACGTTGTCCATCATGCGAACGGCGGTGGCCACCAGCTCTTGCAAGGCCTCCTCGTCCAGATGCGCGGCATCCTCGAACGGCTCGGCAACCAACCGTGCCAGATTGATCGAGCCCAGCAAACAGGCACCATAAGGCGGTAGAGGTTGTTCTCCGCACGGGTTGGTCGCCGAGATCGTCTCGACGTAATTCAGATTGTTCGCCTGATTGATCCGGTCGATAAAGATCACGCCCGGCTCGGCATAATCATAGGTGGCCTGCATGATCTTATTCCAAAGATCGCGCGCCTGAACGGTGTGATAGACCTTTCCGTCAAATACCAGATCCCACGGTCCATCGGCCTTGACGGCCTCCATGAATGGATCGGTGACCAGAACCGACATGTTGAACATGCGCAAACGCGCCGGGTCGGATTTCGCGGTGATGAACTGTTCGATATCCGGATGGTCGCAGCGCATGGTCGCCATCATCGCACCACGACGCGAGCCTGCAGACATGATCGTCCGGCACATGGCGTCCCAGACATCCATAAAGCTTAGCGGGCCAGAGGCATCAGCGGCAACCCCTTTCACATCCGCGCCACGTGGACGGATGGTTGAGAAATCGTAACCGATCCCGCCACCCTGCTGCATGGTCAGCGCGGCCTCTTTCAGCATGTCGAAGATACCGCCCATGCTGTCGGGGATCGTCCCCATCACAAAGCAGTTGAACAGGGTTACCTGTCGCGCGGTGCCCGCCCCGGCGGTGATGCGGCCAGCAGGAAGGTATTTGAAATCCTCTAGCGCCTCATAGAATTTTTCTTCCCAATGCGCCGGGTCTTCTTCCACACGCGCCAGATCACGAGCTATGCGCCGCCAGCTGTCCTCGACTGTCTGATCGATGGGCGTACCATCCGCCTGTTTAAAGCGGTATTTCATATCCCAGATCTGCTCGGCGATGGGGGCGGCAAAGCGGCTCATTGGTGATTCCCTGTGCTGAAAGAGGCATTCAGATTAGCCCAGATCACATCCAAACCACAACACCTTGATGACAAGCGCATGAGGGCTACAATATAGGGATCACCCTTGGGACGACTCTGTGGGAAAGCTGTGGATAAGTACGTAAACCTCATCAAACTTTCGGTTGGGTCAGAAAGTGTCGACACGCTGATGGCGTGGCAAGACAGCCGCAAACCACTCTATGAGGACGGATACCCGCGCCACGTCACCCGCATGTGGCCCAAGCGCGACGCTGAAATTCTGAATGGCGGGTCGATCTATTGGGTGATCAAAGGTGTGGTCCAGTGCCGCCAGCGCATCCTGCGGCTGGATGAAGTCCGAGGCGAGGATGGCATCCGCCGCTGCGCCATCGTCCTGGACCCCGAGGTACACAGAACGCAGAACGCTCTGAAGCGTCCATTCCAGGGCTGGCGGTATCTCAAGCCTGAGGACACCCCTGCCGACTTGCCTAAAAATCGCGAGCAGGACGATGCCCTGCCCGACGACCTGAACCGCGCATTAGCGGAAATTGGGGTGCTTTAGGCCAACCTGTCCAACAGCTCATTCAAAGCCGTCTTTTCAGCCGCATCGTATTTGGCCACGCGGCTGCGCCACAGCGTGGCCTGCGATTGCAGGATCAACCCATCCGACAGGATTTTCAGGTGGTTCGCCCGCAGTGTTTCCCCGGTCGAGGTGATATCGGCAATCGCCTCGGCTGTCTCATTCACCACCGTCCCCTCGGTTGCGCCCTGGCTGTCGACCAGCGTATAATCGGCCACTCCCGCTTCGGTCAGGAATTCGCGGACCAGACGGTGGTACTTGGTAGCGATCCGAAGCCGATGGCCATGCGCCCTGCGAAAACCTGCCGCCGCTGCATCCAAATCATCCAGAGTGTCCACGTCGACCCAGCAGGCTGGGGTTGCGATGATAAGGTCCGCCTTGCCGAACCCCAAAGGTGCAACCTCTTCCACCTGCTGTTCCCAGCGCGGCAGCTTTTCATGCACAAGATCGATGCCGGTCACGCCCAAATGAATGCGTCCCGCCGCCAGCTCGCGCGGAATCTCTCCTGCAGACAATAGGATCAGCGAGACGCCACCAATCCCATCAACCTTGCCCGCGTATTCTCGGTCTGATCCGCTGCGCGACAGTGTAATGCCGCGCTTTTCAAACCATGCGAAGGTCTTGTCCATCAACCGGCCCTTCGAAGGCACACCGAGTTTCAGGCTCATTGCGCAGCCTCCTCGATTTCGAGCATCAGGTCCGGGCGGATCACGCCGCCAATTGCCGGAATCTCGGCTCCACCACCCAGTTGCCTGGTCAGCGCATCATAGCGCCCACCGGTTGCGACCGGTGGCAGATCAGGGCGGCCTTCGGCATAAAAGCCGAATACAAACCCGTCGTAGTACTCCATCGAGGTCCTGCCATAAGACGCCTCAAAATCCAGTGTATCCACATCTACGCCCCGCGCTTGCAGGGCTGCGATACGAGCTTCCAAACGATCCAAAGCAGATGTGATCTGTGGCAGATCAACCGCAATGTCACGCAGTTGTTCCAGCGCGAAAGGCATGGTTTCTCGCACATTAAGTAGCGTCTCCAAACCGGCCAGTTCATTGTCCGAGATCGGCGACGCAGCGCGGTCTTCGCGCAGAGCATCAATCCGTTCGAGAATTTCGGGTGTGCGGCGCTTGCCTATCATGGGCACGTCAATCGCCAATGGGTCGACCGCGTCAAGCAAAGCATCGCGCCCCTCGAGACTAGCTTTGCGTCCGGCATATCGGTCCAGCAAAACGCGGAACCGGCGAGGCCGCCAGAGATGCCGCATCAGTGCAGCCTTACGACGACTAGTGGTCTTGAGACCCTCAACAGCGGCGATCAGAATACCGATATCACCTGTCGCTGCCCGCAAGGGCAGCCCGCGCAATTGCAGGGCAAATAACGAAAACACCTCGGCATCGGCTCCGGCGGGGTCTTCGCGATCAAATACTTCGTAGCCGACTTGGATATACTCATTAGCACGATCCGGATCGTGTTCCTGACGGCGGAACACTTCGCCGGAATAGGTGTATCTTGCTGGTTCAGCCCCGTCGGACATGTGCATCTGCACCACCGGCAGGGTGAAATCCGGGCGCAGCATCTGCTCACCCCGCAGCGCGTCCGAGGTTACGTAAGCACGGGCGCGGATATCTTCTCCATAGAGGTCCAGCAGCGTCCCGGCTGGCTGCAGCAGAGGCGTATCAACCACCTGCGCGCCCGCCGCCTCGAACCGGACACGCATCATGGCGGCGCGGGCCTGTATTTGGGAACGGTTCGGCATGGGTCAGTCCTGATTGTCCAGAATCTCGCGCACCTTAGCGACCAGATCGCCGCGGGGCACTTCGAACTGGCTGGGCCGTTCTTTCCATTCCTCAAGCGTGGCGCTTTCGGCAATCTTGGCGCCAAGAATCAGGTCCTTGATCTGTACGATCCCATTTGCCTTTTCGTCACCGCCTTCGATCACCGCAATTGGAGAGTTCCGCTTGTCCGCATATTTCAGTTGGTTGCCAAAGTTCTTGGGGTTGCCCAAGTAGACCTCGGCTCGGATACCGGCATTGCGCAGTTCTGCCACCATCGCCTGATAGTCCGCCATGCGATCGCGGTCCATCACGGTCACAACCACTGGGCCGGTGGCCTGCGCCGCGATCCGCCCCTTCTCACGCAAAGCGGCCAATAATCGGTCAACACCGATGGAGATGCCGGTCGCGGGTACTTCCTGTCCGGTAAACCGCTTGACCAGATCATCATAGCGACCACCACCCGAGACCGACCCGAATTGCCGCTTGCGGCCCTTCTCGTCGTATATTTCGAAGGTCAGTTCGGCCTCATAGACCGGCCCGGTGTAATAGCCGAGGCCACGCACGACCGAAGGATCAATCTCGATCCGGTCCGAACCATACCCGCCTGCATCCAGCAGCGCACCAATCTGCTCCAACTCAGCGATCCCGTCCGCACCGATCTTGCTGTCACCCACAGCGGCGCGCAGGTTGGCCAGCGTTCCGGCGGTATCTGCAGCTTTAGAAGTCAGGAAGGCAATCACCGGCTCGGCCTGATCACCGCTAAGACCAACACCATCGATAAAAGCGCCAGAGGCATCCAATCGGCCGTTGGTCAAAAGCTCACGCACACCAGCCTCGCCCACCTTGTCGAACTTGTCGATCGTGCGCAGAACGTTATCTCGGGCGGCGGCGTCTTCACCCAAACCCATCGCTTCGAGCACGCCATTCAGAACCTTACGGTTGTTGACCCGCACCAGATAGTCACCGCGCGGGATTCCAACGGTTTCCAGCGTGTCCGACAGCATGGCGCAAATCTCGGCATCCGCAGCCATTGAGGCCGTGCCCACCGTATCCGCATCGCACTGATAAAACTGGCGATACCGCCCCGGCCCCGGCTTCTCGTTCCGCCAGACCGGACCCATCGCATAGCGGCGATAAGGCGTCGGCAGATCGTTGCGGTGCTGCGCATAGACACGGGCCAGAGGCGCAGTCAGGTCATAGCGCAGCGCCATCCAGTCGCCATTGCCGCCTTCGTCAAATTCCTGCCATGCAAATACGCCCTCGTTCGGGCGGTCCACGTCGGGCAGGAACTTGCCCAACGCCTCAACCGTTTCAACCGCGCTGCTCTCCAAGGCATCGAACCCGTAACGATGATAGACGCCTGCAATCGTCCGCAGCATCTCGGTGCGCTGCGTGACTTCCTCGCCGAAATAGTCACGGAACCCTTTCGGCGTTACGGCCTTGGGGCGGGGCTGTTTCTTGGGCTTGGCCATGTGGGGCGTCCTTGGGATTTAGTGTTCCGCGCGCGGTCTATCCCATGGTCTGTTTCGGGGCAAGGCGGGGTTTCTCTGGCCAGGGCGTCACAGGGTCGCTATGAGACGCCTATAAGGAGAGCCCCATGCAGCATCTGGAAGAGCAGATCGCCCATCTGACCCGCACGGTCGAAGAGCTGAACTCGGTCGTCACAAACCAACAGAACGAGATCGACCGCCTGACCCGCCGCGTCGAGATGCTGTTGCAACGCGAGGCGGAACGCGCGCAGGAAGGCTTAGGCGGCGTTGTGTTCGGCGACGAACGCCCGCCGCATTACTGAGGGGTTACAACCCCAGCGTCGACTTCACCGCGTTATCGACCACACCGCCCAGAAGGGCATTCTTGTCGGCGGCACAACCCTCTGACAGAGCAGCAATGAAGGCTTCGCGCAGTTGGGTCTTTTCCTCGTCAGTGGCCGCATGATCTTCGATATTGATCTGGCGGTTATAGAGTGACAGGGCCGTCATTTTTCCAACAACGGCCACGACAAATTCTTCGTCGCCATCAGCCTCCTCTGCGATCGACGCACATGTGTAGTGCATCACAGGCAAGGCATCCTGTACCATCTGCTCTGCTGAATCGTCAGCCAGCGCGAATGTGGGTACGACAAAGAGCGTGGCACAGAAAGTAGATTTTACGAGAATTGACTGCATCAGCTTCACTTCCAGTTATGTCCGATAATCGCACCGGCCACCCCACCGACCGCAGCCCCTTTACCATCGCCGACCAGCGCGCCAACGCCCGCGCCGACCAAGGCCCCGGTAAGAGTGTTTTTCTTCTTTTTGTCGTCTGCATGTACCGCAGTGGCCAATGCAAGTGAACATGCCGCGGCGAGTGTAAATATCCTGAAAACATTGCCTGAACTTGCCATTTCGGAACCCTCCTGTGAAATGACCTTTGAGGATGTTCACCCAGCCTAGCGGGGTCCATCGCGTGTGGCAACATTACGGTTCGGGATCAGATTTCTTCGATCTCCGATATCCCCTCGAGCGACTTCAGCGCGCCTTTGATTTCTGGGTTGATCGGAAATTCCCGGCCCAGATCCATCTCGACCTCGCCTGGCAGTCCGGGATCGAATAGGCAAACATAAACAGGTCCCTTGGCCACCCTTTTGGCTGAAGCCTCTGCGCCTTCCAGTACCGTGGCCATGTTCGGCAAAACCTTCGAATCCTCGACAAACACACGCAAACCCGTCGCACCCGCATCGGCCACAACTGTATCAACCGGACCAACGGAACGGCCCAGCAGTTTCAGCTGATCGGCCTCCATGGTCGCTTCGGCCGTCAGTACCACCTGTGCGCCGGTTTCCAGAAACTCTCGGGATTTCTCCAGTGTTTCCGAGAATAACGTGACCTCGAATGCCCCAGTCGGATCAGAGAGCTGCGCAAAAGCAAACCGATTGCCACGCGCTGATTTCCTTTCCTGCCGACCTGCAACGACTCCGGCCATCTTAGCGATAAATGGTCCAGAGCGCGCCTTTTCAGTCACCTGGTCCAGTGTCAGCACCTGTTTGCGCTTCAGGGCCGGCATATAGTCATCCAGCGGATGGCCAGACAGGTAGAATCCGATGGCCTTGAATTCCTCGCTTAGGCGTTCGGCAGGTAGCCAATCAGGCGAAGGGGACAGACGCGGTTCGGGCAGGTCATCGCCTGCCTCGCCAAACAGGGAAACTTGGTTGGAATTCTTCTGCTCGTGAATCGCCGCCGAATACTGAACCAACGGATCAAGGCTTTCAAACACACGGCGACGATTTTTATCGAGCTCGTCAAAGGCACCGGCGCGAGCCAGCATCTCAAGCGGGCGTTTGCCGACCTTCTTCAGGTCAACACGGCGGGCGAAGTCGAACAGGTTTACGAAAGGCTTTTCGCCACGCCCCTCAACCACAAGATTCATTGCCTCGACGCCTACGTTCTTGAGCGCGCCCAGCGCATAGACCAAATGCCCATCGGCCACATCAAAGGTCGCTTGGGATCGATTTACGCACGGCGGAACATAGGGCAGCTGCAGCCCCTTGCGGACTTCCTCAAAATAGATCGCGAGCTTGTCGGTCAGATGGATATCGCAGTTCATGACACCTGCCATGAACTCGACCGGGTGGTTCGCCTTTAGCCAGCCGGTTTGATAGCTGACCACCGCATAGGCGGCGGCGTGGGATTTGTTGAAGCCATAGTTGGCGAACTTGTCCAGCAGGTTCCAGACTTCGGTCGCCTTGGCCTCATCCACATTGTTTTCGGCAGCACCTTTGAGGAACTTGGGCCGCTCTGCATCCATCGCCTCCTGAATTTTCTTACCCATCGCGCGGCGCAGCAAGTCCGCGCCCCCAAGGCTGTAACCCGCCATTTCCTGCGCGATCTGCATCACCTGTTCCTGATAGACGATGATGCCCTGCGTCTCATCCAAGATATGGTCGATGGACGGGTGCAGCGTGTCGCGTTCGCTAAGCTTGTTCTTGACTTCGCAGAACTTGGGGATGTTCTCCATCGGGCCGGGTCGATAAAGCGCGACGAGGGCGATGATATCCTCGATACAATCCGGCTTCATCCGCTTGAGCGCATCCATCATGCCCGAGGATTCAACCTGGAACACCGCCACCGTCTTGGCCGCCGAATAGAGTTTGTACGTCGCCTCGTCATCCAGCGGGATGGCGTTGATCTGATTTATTGCCCCTTCGGCGGGTTCATAGAGTTCCGTGCCATCGGGAGCTATGTGAAGGTCACGGCCTGACTTAAAGATCAAATCCATCGCGTTCTGGATCACGGTCAGTGTTTTCAGACCCAGGAAATCGAACTTTACAAGCCCGGCCTGTTCAACCCATTTCATGTTGAATTGGGTCGCAGGCATGTCCGAGCGCGGGTCCTGGTATATTGGAACCAGTGCATCCAGCGGCCGGTCTCCGATCACCACGCCGGCAGCGTGTGTCGAGGCGTTGCGCAGCAGCCCCTCGACTTGCTGGCCATATGTGAGCAGACGGTCCACGACCTCTTCATTGCGTGCCTCTTCCCGCAGGCGCGGCTCATCCTTCAGCGCCTTTTCGATGGAAACGGGTTTGACGCCTTCGACTGGGATCATCTTGGACAGGCGATCAACCTGCCCGTATGGCATCTGCAATACACGCCCAATATCGCGCACAGCCGCCTTCGACAGCAAGGCACCGAAGGTGATGATCTGCCCTACTTTGTCGCGCCCGTATTTCTGCTGCACGTAGCGGATAACCTCTTCACGGCGATCCATGCAGAAGTCGATATCGAAGTCGGGCATAGAAACCCGCTCGGGGTTCAGAAACCGTTCAAACAGAAGCGAATACCGCAGCGGATCAAGGTCGGTAATCGTCAACGCATAAGCCACCAGTGATCCCGCACCCGAGCCTCGCCCCGGACCCACCGGAATGTCATGATCCTTAGCCCACTGGATAAAGTCGGCAACGATCAGGAAATAGCCGGGGAAGCCCATCCCTTCGATGATGCCAAGTTCGAAATCCAGTCGTTCCTGATATTCTTCAGGTGTCACGGCGTGCGGGATCACGGCCAGACGTTTTTGCAGACCCTCGTTGGCGATGCGACGCAGTTCGGCGACCTCATCATCTGCAAACTTCGGCAGGATCGGGTCGCGGCGATAGGCCATGAAGGCGCAGCGTTGCGCGATTTCAACCGTATTCTCGACGGCTTCGGGCAGATCGGCGAACAGCGTCACCATCTCCTGCTGCGACTTGAAATAGTGCTGCGCGGTCAGACGTCGGCGACCGTCCTGCTGGTCGACATAAGCCCCCTCGGCGATACAGATCAGCGCGTCGTGGGCCTCGTACATGTCCGAAGTCGGAAAATAGACGTCATTGGTGGCCACCAGCGGCAGGTTCTTGTCATACGCCATCTCGACATGACTGCGCTCGGTCAAGCGCTCGGCCTCAGGTTGGCCTCCTTCGCCTGGGTGACGCTGCAACTCAACATAAAGGCGATCCGGGAAAATCGCGGACAAACGATCCACCAGAGCCTCGGCAGCAGGGCGCTGACCTTGCTGTAACAGCAACCCTACGGGCCCGTCTGGACCGCCGGTTAAGCAGATCAAATCATCTGATCGTTCCGCCAATTCGTCCAAAGTGACCTGCGGCAACTGCCCGCTTTTGTCTACATACAGGCAGGAACTGAGCTTCATCAGATTCTCATATCCCACCTCGGATTGTGCCAGCAGCACCAGCGGCGCGGGTGCTTTTGGCTTTTCTCCCGGCTGCGCCTGAACGTAACTGAGATCGACCTGACAGCCCATGATCGGTTGCACACCCGCCCCGCTGGCGGTGACCGAAAACTCTAAGGCCGAGAACATTGAATTGGTATCCGTCACCGCGACGGCGGGCATCTCCATCTTCTGGCACAGGTCCGGCAGCTTCTTCAGCCGCACGGCACCTTCCAGCAACGAATATTCAGTGTGAACGCGGAGGTGAATGAATCGGGGGGAACTGCTCATACAGGCTAAGCTATCTCAGCCAGCGACGTTGCAAAAGCGGGAACCGGCACCATCGAATGCCGAAAAAATCATCGGTGATTATTCGGCTTTTTCAGAAGGTGCTTCGGGCGCAGGAACGCACACCTTCCCAAAAAGTGTTTATTTTCAATTTATTAAGTTTCACACATACACGACAATCATGGGCCGCTCGGGTGCAATGGTGTATCATATAGGCAGTTTTTCTTGCCAGATAAGGTGCGCTGTTTCTAACATCTGACGGCAAGCTACCGCCCGCCACTCTTTCTACGTCGCATCGAAGGAGGGCCGAACGGGCGCAACCGGGTAACGCGACGGGTTTCTCGAATGAACATCACGTTTCTTCTGAACGGAGAGACAGTGGAGCTGCCGGATGTCGATCCGACGGCCACCCTACTGGACTGGCTGCGTGAAGATCGCGGTCTGACAGGCACCAAAGAAGGCTGCAACGAAGGCGATTGCGGCGCGTGCACGGTCATGGTGACGGACGAAGACGGCGCAAAAGCTCTGAACTCCTGCATCCTGTTCTTGCCCCAACTGCATGGCAAAGCGGTTCGTACAGTCGAAGGGGCAAGCGGCCCGGATGGCGAAGCACATCCCGTTCAACAGGCAATGGTTGACCTGCACGGCTCGCAATGCGGTTTTTGCACTCCGGGTTTTGTCATGTCGATGGTCGCCAGTCATGCGACGGGCGCCACGGATCATGACACCCAGCTTGCCGGAAACCTGTGCCGCTGCACTGGCTATGCACCGATTATTCGCGCTGCGAAAGCGGTCGAGGACCGTCCCGTGCCAGTCTGGGTCAAAGACAAGCCACTCGCATCTTCTGCTGCGTCGCGCATGCTGCCTGAATCTTCCGATGAACTGGCAGCTGTTTATGCTGAAAACCCAGATGCCACGCTGGTTGCCGGAGCAACAGATGTCGGCCTGTGGGTGACAAAGCAACTGCGCGACCTGGATCCAGTAATCTTCCTCAACCGTTGCGATGATCTCAAACAAATCACCATCACCGACGATGAAATTCGCTTTGGCGCAATGGTCGACATGAATCGGATGGGTGAGGCTCTGGCCGATCTTCACCCCTCTTACGCCGAAATGATCCGCCGCTACGCCAGTGTTCAGGTGCGCCATGCTGCAACGGTGGGCGGCAACATCGCCAATGGCTCGCCCATTGGGGACAACCCGCCTGCGCTGATTGCTCTGGACGCAACCCTTCATCTGCGCAAAGGCGACACCCGCCGGTCCCTTCCGCTGGAAGAGTTCTTTATCGACTATGGCAAACAGGACCGCGTTCCCGGTGAATTCGTCGAAGCTGTCAGCTTCCCCCGTCAGCTGGATCGCCTGAAGGTCTATAAACTCAGCAAGCGGTTCGATCAGGACATCTCGGCCGTCTGCGGGTGTTTCAACATCACCGTCTCGGTCGGCATCGTCACGCAGGCGCGCATCGCGTTCGGCGGCATGGCCGGCATCCCGAAACGGGCAACTCATGTCGAGGCCGCATTGGTCGGTAAACCTTGGGCGCGCGAGGCGATTGACGCCGCGCTGCCTGCCTTTGCTGACGATTATTCACCACTCACAGACATGCGCGCCTCGGCCACCTATCGACTGGAATCCGCCAAAGCGATGCTCGAAAGATACTTCCTGGAAGATCAGGGCGAAGTGACCAATGTGCTGGAGGTATCGGCATGAGCGTGACCAAACCCCTCCCCCACGACGCAGCACCGCTGCACGTTTCAGGAACCGCGCGGTATGTGGACGATATCCCAACACCCAGGGACAGTTTGCATCTGGCTTTTGGCCTCAGCCCGATTGCCAAAGGCAAGATCACCGCAATCGACCTGTCTGCGGTGAGGGCCGCCGAGGGCGTCGTGATGGTTATGGCCGCGGATGATCTGCCCTTCGCCAACGACGTATCGCCTTCGATCCATGATGAACCGCTGCTGTCGGACGGAACGGTCCACTATATCGGCCAGCCGGTGTTTCTGGTCATCGCCAGCAGCCATCTGGCCGCCCGCAAGGCGGCCCGTTTGGGCAAGATCGACTATGCCGAGGAAACCCCGATCCTAACCGTCGAAGAGGCTCTGGCCGCCGACAGTCGGTTCGAAGACGGCCCGCGCATCTATGCCAAAGGCAATGCTGATGCGGCTATTGCAGGATCCGCCCATGTGATCGAAGGGTCATTCGAGCTTGGCGGGCAGGAGCATTTCTATCTGGAAGGTCAGGCCGCTTTGGCCGTGCCGAATGAAGGCGCGGATATGCTGGTTCACAGCTCGACCCAGCACCCGACCGAGATCCAACACAAGGTGGCCGATGCGTTGGGCGTTCCGATGCACGCCGTCAGGGTCGAGACGCGCCGTATGGGCGGCGGTTTTGGTGGCAAGGAAAGCCAGGGCAATGCGCTGGCCGTTGCTTGCGCGGTGGCCGCTCGCGCAACTGGCAAGGCGTGCAAGATGCGCTATGACCGCGACGATGATATGACCATCACCGGCAAACGCCACGCGTTCCGCATCGCCTATAAGGCCGGATTTGACGAGAACGGCCATATTCAGGGCGTCTCGTTCCACCACTACGCCATCTGCGGCTGGGCGCAGGACTTGTCCCTGCCCGTCGCCGACCGCGCGATGCTGCATTCTGACAATGCCTATCTGTTGCCAAATGCACGTATCGAAAGCCACCGGCTGAAGACCAACACCCAATCCGCCACCGCCTATCGCGGCTTCGGCGGCCCGCAGGGCATGGTTGGCATCGAACGCGTGATGGACCACGCCGCGTATGAGCTGGGTCTGGACCCGGTGGAACTGCGCCGCCGAAACTATTACGAACCGGCCCATGCGGTTGCCGAGATCACGCCGTCCGAGCAGCCTTTGGGTCATCCCGACCCGCATGAGGACCTGACGAGCCGCGGCGCGGTCGAAACCGGGGACGCCCCCGTGCGCCCTCTGCCCGCTGGTGGCAATACCACACCCTACGGAATGGAGGTCAGCGATTTCGAATTGCACGGGATGACTCAGGCCCTACTGAAATCCAGCGATTACGAAACGCGCAAGGCCGCCATTGCGAAATGGAACGCCGAGAATCGTGTGATCAAGAAGGGCATCGCCTTCTCTCCGGTCAAGTTCGGGATTTCCTTCACGCTGACCCACCTGAATCAGGCAGGCGCTTTGGTGCATGTGTATCAGGATGGCTCGGTCCATCTGAACCACGGCGGCACCGAGATGGGTCAAGGCCTGTTCCAGAAGGTCGCGCAGGTGGCGGCTTCGCGCTTTGGCATCCCCCTGGAGATGGTCAAAATTACCGCCACAGACACGGCCAAGGTGCCGAACACTTCGGCCACGGCAGCATCCTCGGGCAGTGACCTGAATGGTATGGCAGTGAAGGCGGCCTGCGATACGATCCGCGATCGAATGGCGGACTATCTGGCCGAGCGGCATCAGGCCGATCCGTCGACTGTCACCTTCTCTGATGGCCATGTTTCGGTTGGCGCAGAACGCTACACCTTCGCTGAAGCTGCGGCGCTGGTCTATCAGGGTCGGATCAGCCTGTCGGCGACCGGTTTCTACAAGACACCCAAGATCGAATGGGACCGGATCGCCGGACGAGGCCGTCCGTTCTTCTACTTCGCCTACGGAGCGTCGGTCACTGAAGTGGCCGTCGACACTCTGACTGGTGAGAACCGCATTCTGCGCACCGATATCCTGCATGATGCCGGTGCTTCGTTGAACCCGGCGTTGGATATCGGGCAGGTCGAAGGAGGTTATGTGCAAGGCGCGGGCTGGCTAACGACCGAGGAACTGGTCTGGGACGGCACGGGCAACCTGCGCACACACGCACCCTCGACCTACAAGATCCCCGCCTGCTCAGATCGACCCGACGTATTCAACGTCGCACTCTGGGATGCCGAAAACCGTGAGGACACGATCTATCGTTCGAAAGCGGTGGGCGAACCGCCGTTCATGCTGGGTATTTCAGCATGGCTGGCCCTGTCGAATGCGGTCGCGGCCTGTGGAGAGGCCTACCCCGCTCTTGATGCACCAGCCACGGCTGAAGAAGTTTGGCGCGGCGTCCAAAAGATGAAGGGAGGCATCTGATGGGATTTGACTTGGAGGCTTTGAGGGAGGCGGTCAAAACCCACGGAACAGTGGTCCGGGTGGTCATCGCCGGCATCAAAGGGTCGTCTCCACGTGAAGTGGGGGCCGCGATGCTTGTTTGGAAGGACGGGCAAAGCGGCACCATCGGTGGAGGCACGTTGGAGTATCAGGCAACTGAAGCTGCGCGATCCCAAACCACCGCCACCCGACTAACGCATCACGCTCTTGGCCCCGACATGGGGCAATGCTGCGGCGGTGCAGTTTCATTGCTGAGTGAAGTATTTGATCATGAAGCGCTGAATGCACTGGACGATACCGTCATCGCGCGTTCGGCCTCGGGCGGAGAGATGCCGCTATCGGTCAAACGTCGGCTGGCGGCAGCGCGAGGACAGGGTGTCGCGCCCGAGCCCCAACTGATCGAAGGTTGGATGGTCGAACCCGTTCACAAACCGACGCGTAATCTGTGGATCTGGGGCGCAGGCCATGTAGGCCGGGCGCTGGTGGACGTTTTGTCCCCCCTACCCGATCTGGCAATCACCTGGGTCGATACCGGACCCGAGCGGTTTCCCGATGTGGTTCCAACCGGTGTAACCCCGGTTCCGACCGCAAAACCCGCCGAGCTGGTTCGCCACGCGCCAACCGATGCCGAGCATCTGGTGCTGACCTATTCGCACAATCTGGATCTGGAACTGTGCAACCGGCTGCTTTCGCACAATTTCCTCTTTGCGGGGCTTATCGGCTCGGCTACGAAATGGGCGCGATTCCGGTCGCGACTTGCAGCCCTTGGGCATCCGCCCGAGCGGATCAGCCGGATCACCTGTCCGATCGGCGATCCGGGCTTGGGCAAACACCCGCAGATGATCGCCGTTGGCGTGGCAGCGCAACTGTTACACCCCGCCCGACAGAACGAATTGAAGAAGGACCTGAGCGCGTGACCACTCCACTTCTGAGCTTGCAAGGGCTGACCAAAGCCTATCCCGGCGTCGTGGCCAATGATCAGGTGTACTTTGACATCGGTGAAGGCGAAGTTCACGCGCTGCTGGGCGAGAACGGCGCAGGCAAATCCACGCTTGTCAAAATGATCTATGGGCTGGTGAAGCCCGACAGCGGCTCAATGCTGCTGCGGGGGCAGTCCTATGCACCGCCTGAACCGCGCGCCGCCCTTGCGGACGGGATCGCGATGGTGTTCCAGCATTTTTCGCTATTCGATGCGTTGAACGTCGCCGAGAATATCGCTCTGGGGATGGAGAACCCACCCCCGATGGGAGATCTGGCGTCGCGTATTCGCGAAGTATCCGAAACCTACGGCTTGCCCTTGGATCCTTTCCGTACGGTGGGTGATCTGTCTGCGGGTGAGCGTCAGCGGGTCGAAATCATCCGCTGCTTACTGCAGGACCCAAAGTTGCTGATCATGGACGAGCCGACCTCGGTTCTGACGCCGCAAGAGGTTGAAATCCTTTTCAAAACGCTGAACAAATTGCGCTCGGAAGGGACATCGATCCTGTATATCTCGCACAAGCTGGAAGAGATTCGAACGCTATGCGACCACGCCACGATTCTGCGGCTGGGTAAGAATGTGGGCGAATGTGTACCAGCTGAAACCTCAGCGCGCGATATGGCTGAGATGATGGTGGGCTCGACCCTGCAGACACCTGAACGTTCCGGCCGGGAGTTCGGTGACGTTGCGCTGGATGTCAGCGGATTGTCAGCGCCGTCGCCGTCGGAATTCGGAACCGCGCTTCGCAACGTCCACATGACCGTCCGCAAGGGCGAGGTTCTGGGGATCGGGGGTGTCGCGGGGAACGGTCAGGATGAATTGCTGGGTGTGCTTTCTGGCGAAATTCCGACCACCGCAGATGCGATCAAATTCAGCGGTCAACCCATCGGCAAACTCGGCCCGACCGCGCGGCGTAAGCTGGGCGTGTTGACCGCGCCCGAAGAACGGCTGGGCCACGCGGCTGCCCCTGATATGAGCCTGACCGAAAACGCTCTGCTGACCGGGTCGGTCCGCGAGGGGCTAGAGAATAACGGCTTTCTGAAGTGGTCCGAGACCAAGAGCTTTGCCGAAAAGATCATTAGCGCCTTTGACGTGCGTACGCCGGGTCCTGAAAATGCCGCCCGGTCGCTGTCGGGCGGGAACCTGCAGAAGTTCGTGATTGGTCGCGAAGTGCTGCAAAACCCGGATGTTCTGGTCGTGAACCAGCCGACTTGGGGCGTGGATGCAGCGGCGGCGGCCTCGATCCGGCAGGCCATTCTGGATCTGGCGGCCAAGGGAACTGCGGTCATCTGTATCTCGCAAGACCTCGATGAACTGATGGAAATCTCAGACAGTTTCGCCGCCTTGAACGAAGGACGACTAAGCGCCCCGCGTGAAACCACGGGTCTGACGGTCGATGAGATCGGCCTGATGATGGGCGGCGCGCATGGCATGGAGGTGGCCCATGTCTAAACAGTTACAAGAAAAGAGAAACGCGGGGGTATGAGCAAATGATTGTGTTGGAGAAACGGCCTCAGCCGTCCAAGGCGTGGTCTTATGCCACCCCTCTGGTCGCGGTCCTGGCGACGATGGTTTTTGGTGGCATCCTGTTCGCCATTCTGGGCAAAAACCCGGTCGAGGCTATTGGAACCATTTTCTGGGAACCCCTGTTTGGCGAGTTCGCCTTCTATTATCGGCCGCAATTGCTGGTTAAGGGCGCGCCCCTGGTTTTGATCGCTATCGGCCTGTCTTTAGGCTTCCGCGCCGGTATCTGGAATATCGGGGCCGAGGGTCAGTACATTATGGGGGCCATTTTCGGTGCGGGTGCTGGTCTGGCATTCTATCCGCTGGATGCATTCTACATCTTTCCGATCATGGTGATTGCAGGCGCGTTTGGCGGCTGGCTATGGGCAATGATCCCAGCCTTCCTGAAAGTGCGCTTCGGTACTAATGAAATCCTTGTGTCGCTGATGTTGGTCTATGTGGCCGAACAGATGCTGGCCTCGGTCTCGCTAGGCCTGCTGAAGAATCCCGAAGGGTTCGGCTTTCCGGGTTCGCGCAATCTGCAATCCTACGACAGCGCGTATAATGCCGAGCTGATTGCGGGTTCAGGCATGCACTGGGGCGTAGTCACTGCCCTGATCGCTGTTATCTTTGCATATGTCTTGCTGAACCGGCACATGCTGGGCTTCCACATCCGCCTGACAGGTGAGGCCCCGCGTGCGGCGAAGTTCGCAGGTGTAAACCCTGCCCGCCTGATCCTGTTCTGTCTGGGTCTGGCCGGCGCGCTGGCCGGTCTTGCGGGGATGTTCGAAGTCTCGGGCCCTGCTGGCGTGGTCAGTATCGATTTCAACGTCGGTTACGGCTTTACCGCGATCATCGTGGCTTTCCTTGGCCGTTTGCATCCGGTGGGCATCCTGCTGGCCGGAGGCCTGATGGCGTTGACTTATATTGGCGGTGAAATCGCCCAATCTCAGCTGGGTCTGCCCGCCGCAGCCATTCAGGTATTCCAGGGGATGCTTCTGTTCTTCCTGCTGGCATTCGATCTTCTGACAAACTACCGCATCCGTGCGGCCCGTAGCGAGGTAGCTTGATATGGACCTTGGTGAAATTAACCCCGTCCTTCTGGTCGCCTCGCTAATGGTGGCCGCAACCCCACTTTTGTTGGCCGCAATCGGAGAATTGGTGGTCGAAAAAGCAGGCGTCCTGAACCTCGGTGTCGAGGGCATGATGATCGTGGGCGCAATCAGCGGCTTCGCAATCTCGGTCGAGACCGGTTCGCCCTGGCTGGGCTTTATCGCGGCAGCAATCGGTGGCGCGGTGCTATCGCTGTTGTTTGTACTGCTGACGCAGGTGGCGCTGGCCAATCAAGTTGCCAGTGGCCTGGCCCTAACATTGTTCGGCCTCGGGTTCAGCGCGCTGATGGGGCAGAGCTACGTAGGAATAAAGCCGCCCAGCATGGGTGAAATCCATATCCCGGTGATCAGCGATATCCCTGTTATTGGACCAATCCTGTTTCAGCACGACCCGATCCTCTACGTCGGAATTGCCCTGACGGCCGCCGTCTGGGCCACGCTGAAATACACACGCATCGGCCTGATATTGCGCGCCGTTGGCGAAAACCACGATGCGGCGCATGCGCTGGGCTACAAAGTCATCAAGATTCGCATCATGGCGATCCTGTTTGGTGGTGCTTGCGCTGGCTTGGGCGGCGCCTACATCAGCCTGATCCGCGTGCCGCAGTGGACCGAGGGCATGACTGCCGGTGTCGGCTGGATTGCCTTGGCGCTGGTGGTTTTTGCCAGCTGGAAACCATGGCGTGTCTTGCTGGGCGCCTATTTGTTCGGCGGCATCACTGTGTTGCAGCTTAATTTGCAGGCAGCGGGCGTTGCCATTCCTGTCGAGTATCTGGCAATGTCGCCCTACATCATCACGATCCTTGTGCTTGTGATCCTTTCGGCCGACAAGAGCAGCGCACCTGCCGCATTGGGCCGGACCTTCCATGCCTCGCACTAGGCGAGGCCAACTGAACCAACTTGGGGAGTAACACATGAAATTCACTACACTTTTGGCAAGCGCCGCAATGGCGCTGGGTCTGGCCTCGGGGGCCATGGCCCAAGACAAGACCAAAGTCGGCTTCGTCTATGTCGGCCCAGTGGGCGACGGCGGCTGGACCTATGAGCACAACAAGGGCCGTCTGGCCGTGGAAGAGCACTTTGGCGACAAGGTTGAAACCGTGTTCGTCGAGTCGGTGCCTGAGGGCCCAGATGCAGAACGCGTGATGACCCAGATGGCGCTGGAAGGCGCGGACCTGATCTTCACCACCTCGTTCGGCTACATGGATCCGACCATCAATGTCGCGAAGAAATTCCCGGATGTGAAATTCGAGCACGCAACCGGCTACAAGACCGCCGACAACGTCTCGGTCTACTCGGCCCGTTTTTATGAAGGTCGCGCAGTCCAAGGCCACATCGCCGGTAAAATGACGGAATCGAATATCATCGGCTACATCGGGTCCTACCCTATCCCTGAAGTGATCCGTGGTATCAACTCAGCCTATATCCACGCCAAGAAGGTGAATCCGGATGTCGAGTTCAAGATCGTCTGGGCCTACACTTGGTTCGATCCTGCGAAAGAAGCTGACGCCGCCACAGTTCTGATCGAACAGGGCGCGGACGTGATCCTGCAGCACACTGACTCGACTGCACCGCAGGCAGCCGCGCAAGAGGCAGGAAACGTTGTCACCTTTGGCCAAGCCTCCGACATGAGCGAATACGCACCCTTCCCGCGTGTGTCTTCAATCATCGACGATTGGGCTCCCTACTACATCGCGCGGACCCAGGCCGTGATGGACGGAACATGGGAAAGTGCCAACACATGGGATGGCATCCGGGAAGGCATGGTAGCAATTGGTGAGATTTCGGACGCCGTTCCGGCTGATGTTAAAGAAGAAGCACTGGCGCTGAAAGCCGCGATGGCAGCCGGTGAATACCACCCCTTTACTGGCCCGCTGAAAAAGCAGGACGGCAGTGACTGGCTGGCCGAAGGCGAGACCGCCGATGACGGTACGCTGGCGGGCATGAATTTCTACGTTGAGGGGCTGGAAGGCGAAATCCCGCAGTAGAAACTGACCCGGAAACTAACAACAAGGCCCGCATGTTTTTTGCGGGCCTTTTTAGTCGCCCTGAGCCCAATCTGGACATTGACGAGTGGCTATGCGCATCGTGAAACATGTCGCTCACGGAAGACCTGAACCAAATTTTAGAAACTGCCCTGCCGACCGATCCCAGTTTTCGACAGATCGAAAAGGCCGTGATTGACGACTGTATTGGTGAAACCCGGCAATATGCCTCAGAGGGCTCTGTCGAAGCCTTCCTTTTGTCAGCGATGCGTTTATTGGCACTTCCCGGCAATGGGCACACACGGCTGATCCCGAATGATGCGATCGCGGTGCTACCGCTGAGATTCGTGAGCGTTGGACGTTCCGTTCAATTCATCGACGCGGCGCCAGAGATAGCCGCACCGCGAGGAGAGTTGATAGCGGTCAACGGCTCAGCTTTGAGCCAGATTGAAGCCACTGCAGAGAAATTTCTGGCGGGAACGTGCCAAAGGAAACGGGTCATCGGCCCGATTCTACTGGCTTGGCCGTACGCTTTGGCACGTTTGGGTTTTTCGTCAAACGGCGGCACGACCGAGTTCCGTGTGCAGGACGAAAATGGGCGGATAGCCAATCTGAAAGTGGCCAATGAACATACAGTTCCTGGATCGATGCTCTATCCGAGAAACGAGCACGGCAAGGCTGATCCAGCCTGGGAACCCGAGATATTTGTAGAGATAAAGGACTGGCAAGAGCTAGGGCTATCAATAGCGTTACCAAGCTTCTTTGATCCGAACGAAAATGCGCTGCCTAAAGCCATCTCAGCCGCGGTGGAATGCGTGCGCGCATCCTCGAACAAAACACTACTAATTGATGTTCGCGGAAACACTGGTGGCGACTTTCTTCTAACGATGCCCTTGATCGACGCGATCTCAGAAAGCGCAAACAAGCAGGTTGTTATGCTTGTCGATAAATTCACGTTTTCCGCAGCGATAGTGTTTGTAGCCATCCTCAAACATCGATTGGGAAACAGGCTCAAACTCATTGGTGAGGAAATGGGTGATGCGCTGACGTTCTTTGCCGAGGGCGGATTGCTCGAATTGTCGACCAGCGGAGCGGTTGTTCGATACTCATCAGCCTTTCACGACTGGAAGAATGGAACGACTGACGATACCACGCCGCCCGAAATCGCAAGAAAAATCGTACCTGCGGGATCACTGAACTTGGATTTGGAATGGATCGAAAGACCTGCAGTTGAAGATGCACCAACCGAACTCCATCAACGAGTTCTCAAAAGCATGAGCAAATCGCTAGACAGCCGCTAAGTCTGCATAGCTGCATTCCAAGAAAGCAAATGCTGCACGCGCGGCGAAGGTCTACTTGGTGGCCAGTCTTATTGGCGACCCAACACCATCGGCCCGTGGGCAATATTAACCACGAGCGTTTCGATACCCAGCTGTCGTCGGGTCAGGACTTCAAGCGATTGAATCGCCGCAATGGTTAGGTTCTAGGGCGTGAAATTAGTGTCCGCCCAGCACCAGAGTGTTCACCGGCATCAGTATCAGTCGCAGGCGCAGGCCTGCCGCATGAACGACGCCAATCGTGTCTACCACATGCAGGAACGATTTTTCCCAGAAGCCGAGGCTCTCATCCTCCAGCTTTGCATGATTATCCGTATAGATATTCGCCAGACAGTTGCTGCCCGGAGGCACATCATCGGCCATGCTTTTGTAGAGCGGTTCAAGGTAGACAAGGATCGAACCAGGATTGGTGTTGCTCTGCACGTCCCGCAACTCATCAGATGGCCTGATCTGCCCCGATGGGATCACATCCTGCACCTCGACGACAACCACCGGGATAACGGTAAAGGGCTTGGTCATGCAGCCCAATTCGCCAATCATACCCGGTTTGACCACCTGGGCCGAAAGCTGACTGAACGCCGCCTGGAATCGGTCATGTCCGGAGGAGGATGGCACCAGAATACCCGCCGGGCGCAGCAAAGGGCTGACATAGTCGCCGACCTGAAGCCCGAATTGTTCAACCCTGCCCGTCACTCCAGCATTTACCACAGTCTTGTCCAACTCGGTCAATGCCGCATCCAGCTGCGCATTGGCACTGGCAAGTTGGGCCGGGATCAGCTCTTCGATCTGTTGTACAACCGCTGCGCGTTTTGAGACGGCTGCTTTGACCTGCGCTTCACGCTCGGCAACCAGATTTTCCAACCGATCAATCTCGGCCAAGCGCACCGCGCTGGATCCCTCGTCACGTAGGGTGGTATTGCGTTCCAGATCCTCGAGCGACTGATCCAGAGCTGCGCGCGCGCCTGCAATCCCGGCCTCAGCCTCGGCCAGATCGGTTTCCGCCACCTTCAACGAGGCTTGAACCTGAGCAATCTGGGCATGCGCCGCTTCGACCTGTGCGGTTTGCGTGAAGTCTTCGATCCGGAAAATCGGCTGTCCAGCTGTCACCTGTTCATTGTTGCGCACGTAGACTTCGGAAACGCGCCCCCCTAGCTGCGGAAGGATCGTTACCGTCCGGAAGTAGGAAGCCGCTGTTTTGCTGGACGGGTGGAAATAAAACAGCGTTGTGATAACGGTTAGCGCCAAAATAGCGCAAGTCGTCAGCCCCCAGCGCAACTCGTACCACATGGTGAAAAGCGTGATCTCGTGTCCGATCCGTTTGCCCTGCACAAAGCGGCGAAACAGATAGTCAGGAAGCACGGTAATCAGGGCGCACAGCATCGTCTCGATCATTGTTCAGTGCCCCTGTGCTGCCGGTTCGGAGGATTTGGATTGTTCGGGCTCAGTTTCCAGCTCAGGAGGGGGTGAAGCGTGTTCTTTGTCCTGCCCAGGCGCCAAAGATCGGATGGCATCGGCAATCGAGCGCAGCGGTGCTGCGAAATCAGGGAACTGGAACCCAGCCACAAGGATGGCGGCAACCCAGAAAAGGCCGTTATGCGTAAACAAAGCCAAAAGCGCCAGAATCCCAACCAATTGGAATTGCGGGTGATTGGTTTCATGCGCCATTTTTTCCGGGATCGAATGCAACGTGAAGTAGGCAACCCCGATCAGCACGACCATCCCGACGGTAAAAAACAACATGAAGGTGAAGAGGAAGTCGCTACCATCTGCCTGTGTCACATATGACGGAATGTGCCCCGTTGCCATCGGGTGAATATCTGCCGCGTTCACGTCCGCCTCCGAATCTTATGTTGTTTGCACTAAAAGCAGGCCGGCCGCCTACGATCAAGTTTCCATTGCGGTGGGCTTGTGTCTTTTCGTTTGGCAGTACGCGTGCCATGGTCCGCCAATGTCGCCAGTCAACTTACCACCGCCTCGATCACTTGGCGGCCGGAAACGGAACAAAACGCATGATTGATTTTCTGATAATCGGTGGCGGTGTCGCGGGGCTAAGCGCAGGTGCGCGCCTGTCAGAGCACAGCACAGTCACGGTGTTAGAGGCCGAGGACGGATTGGGATATCATACTTCGGGTCGTTCAGCTGCCCTGTTCGAAAAGGGTTACGGTCCAAACTCGGTCAAGGCATTGAACGAGGCAAGTGCTGCGTTTTTTGAAACAAATGCGTACCTAACACCACGCGGCCTGATGCTGATTGGCGGAAGGGATCAACAGGCGCTGTTTCAAAAAGACGCCCAAGATCTTGGTGTGCAAGAGATTTCGCCGGATGATGCCATCGGACACATTCCTGTCCTGAATGCTGAAACTGTCGGTTATGCAGCCATAAGTAATAGCGCATATGATATCGATACAGATCGCGTCCTGCAGGACTTTGCGCGAACCGTCCGCAAGAATGGCGGTTCGGTCCTGACCCGTCAGAGGGTCAGCAGCATCCGCAAATCGGTTCATTGGACCGTCGAAACCTCAGAATCCTTTGAGGCACGCAATCTGGTAAATGCCGCCGGAGCCTGGGTCGATGAGGTGGCGCAGATGGCAGGAATCTCCCCCATCGGGATCACACCTTACCGTCGATCGATTGCGCGCATCCCCGCACCGGGCGGACATGACCTGCGAAACTGGCCAATGATGCTAGGCGCAGGCGAGAGCTGGTACGCCAAACCTGATGCGGGCAAGCTACTGGTCTCGCCTTGCGAGGCGGACCCAACCACACCCCATGACGCTTACGCCGATGACATGGTTCTCGCAGAAGGACTGGCACGATACGAAGCGATGGTTACTGAAACTGTAACTCGGGTAGAAACCAATTGGGCGGGGTTACGTAGTTTTGTTGCCGATGGCACGCTGGTGCTCGGACCTGATCCATCCGATCCATCGTTTATCTGGTCGGCAGCACAGGGAGGGTATGGGTTTCAGACCGCTCCTGCAGCCTCGCAACTTGTGGCGGATCTTGTGACTGGCGCGTCGCCGCGCCTTGATGCGGCGATTGTGAAAGCGCTGACACCCGGTAGGCTGTAACGATGACAAAACGCAAACTGCCCTCAAATGCCAGCGTCGCCACCGAGGGCGACGGCAGCAAACTCGTCGCCCCAGCCGCCAGCCGAAACACGGTTGTGCTGTGCGATCTTCTGGCACGGGTCGCTCCGTCATCAGGACAGGCCCTGGAACTGGCCAGTGGAACCGGACAACACATTTCGGCCTTTGCCCAGCGGATGCCCGGGTTGCATTGGCAACCCAGCGAAGTCACCTCAGAACGGCGCGCCAGCATCGACGCGTACACCAAGGGTTTACCAAACACCGCCGCAGCCGTTCATCTGGATGCAACTGCGGAGGGTTGGCACAAATCAATGGCGCAGCAAGATTTGGTTTTACTGATCAACCTCTTGCACCTGATCAGTTTACCCGAGGCTGAAACCCTCGTTGCCGAAGCAGCGTGCGCTCTGAAAGCGGACGGGCGTTTGGTGCTTTATGGCCCTTTCAAACGTGACGGACACCTAACAAGCGATGGCGACCAGCGGTTTCACGACGCACTGGTCCAACAAGACCCTGAGATCGGGTACAAAGACGACACACATATATTGTCTATGTTAAAGGACAACGCCCTCGAACTGGTCGAAATCGTAAAGATGCCTGCGAACAACTTGGCATTTGTCGCCCAAAAAACTGGAATCTGATCAGGATCAAAGTCTGCTTTGCTCTTCATCACTCATATGCAGATTATCATATGTATCAAGAAGGACGTGATAATGAGCTGGCAGGATTCACTGAACGAAACGCGCAAAAGCTTGCGTAACCTTAACGGAGCCATTCCTGATACGGCGCGTGCCTTCGGGGCGCTGGGAAAATCTGTCAAGGAAGGCGGAACGCTGGACTACAAAACCAAAGAGTTCATCGCGTTAGGCATGTCAATCGCAGTACGGTGTGAGCCTTGCATTACCCTGCATTCCGAGGCGTTGGCCAAGGCGGGAGCCACCCGCGATGAGGTTTCGGACGTTCTGGCAATGGCCATCCAGATGGGCGGTGGGCCGTCCATGATGTACGCCGCCAAGGCACTAGACTGTTTTGATGAATTGAGCGCATGAAAAAAGCCCACCGAGAGCGGGCTTTTAGTAGGCGGTGCTACGTGAGTACCGCCTTATTTCTAAAAAGCGTCAGCCGTCCTTGCGGATGACCTCGTTCTTCGGATCATACGGGCTGTCACAAGTGACGACCGCATCCCACAGCTTGTCCTGAATTTTGACCTGCAGCTTGGTGCCTTCGACCGCCAGCTCAGGCTTCACATACCCCATGCCGATGGATTTATCGAACGCCACCGAGTACCCGCCCGAGGTCAAACGACCCACGCGCTCACCTTCCGGCGTGTACAGCGCCTCGCGGCCCCAGGGGTCGGCATCGTCCGGTCCGTCGATCAGCAGAGTGCAGCACTTCACGCGCACGCCGGTCTCTTCCAGCTTGGCTTTGCCGTAGAAGTCTTTCGACAGATCAACAAAGCGCGGCAGGTCAGCTTCCAGCGGGGTCGCGTCGCGGCCCAGTTCGGTGCCGAAGGCGCGATAGGATTTCTCCTGGCGCAGCCAGTTTTGGGCGCGGGCACCAACCAGTTTCATGCCGTGCTTTTCACCGGCCTTCTCCAGCAGGTCGAACAGATAGTTCTGCATCTCGATCGGGTGGTGCAGTTCCCAGCCCAGCTCACCCGTATAGGCCACGCGGATCGCGTTGACCGGGCACATGCCCAGTTCGATCTGACGGGCCGACAACCAAGGGAAGCGCTTGTTGGACAGCGCGGTTTCCGGATCGGCGTCCTTGATGACCTCTTTCAGAACGTCACGCGACTTGGGTCCGGCGATCGCGAAGACGCCCCACTGGGTGGTCACGTCCTGGATTTCGATGTAGCCGAACTCCTCCATCTTGTCCTCGGCCGCCTTGCGAAGGTAGTCGGCGTCGTACTCGGTCCAGGCACCGGCAGAGACGATGTAGTAATTGTTCTCGCCATTGCGGACGATGGTGTATTCGGTGCGGGTGGTGCCGTGCGCGGTCAGCGCGTAGGTCAGGTTGATGCGACCGACCTTGGGCAGCTTGTTGCAGGTGAACCAATCCAGGAACTGGGTCGCACCGGGGCCTTTGACGACATGCTTGGTGAAGGCCGACGCATCGATCAGGCCAACGCCTTCTCGGATCGCTTTGGCTTCTTCGACGGCATACTGCCACCAACCACCGCGGCGGAAGCTGCGGCTTTCTTTGTCGAAGTTATCAGGCGCATCCAGCGGGCCGAAATAGTTCGGACGCTCCCAGCCGTTGACCCAGCCAAACTGTGCGCCACGCGCTTTCTGACGGTCGTAGGCCGGAACGGTGCGCAGCGGACGGCAGGCTTCGCGCTCTTCGTCGGGGTGGTGCAGGATGTAGACGTGCTCATAGCACTCTTCGTTCTTGCGCGCCGCGAATTCGGTGGTCATCCAGTTCGACGAATACCGCTTGGGGTCCAGCGAAGCCATGTCGATCTCGGCTTCGCCATCGACCATCATCTGAGCCAGATAATAACCGGTGCCGCCCGCAGCGGTGATACCGAACGAGAAGCCCTCGGCCAGCCACATGTTGCGCAGGCCCGGAGCCGGACCAACCAGCGGGTTGCCATCAGGTGTGTAGCAGATCGGGCCGTTGAAATCGTCTTTCAGACCGGACTCAGCACAGGACGGCACGCGTTCGGCCATCGCCATGTACTGATCGGCAATCCGATCCAGATCCAGCGGGAACAGGTCGGCGCGGAAGCTGTCCGGCACGCCGTGTTCGAACTGCGCAGGAGCGCCATGTTCGTAGATACCCAGAATCCAGCCGCCACGTTCTTCGCGCGCATATGACTCGTTGTCGGCATCACGCACAACCGGATGCTCGGGGTTGCCTGCTTCGCGCCATTTGACCAGCTCAGGGTCTTTGTCCATGACAATGAAGGTATGCTCGACCGGGATCGCGGGCATCTTGATACCCAGCATTTTCGCGGTCCGCTGTGCGTGGTTGCCTGACGCGGTCACGACATGTTCGGCGGTGATCACAACCTGCTCATCTGACGGAATGAGGTTGCCGCCCTTTTCGACCATCTTAGTGCAGGTGACTTCCCAGTGAGTACCGTTCCAGTGGAACGCATCAGCCTGCATCTTGCGAACGATGTCGACACCGCGCTGACGCGCACCTTTGGCCATCGCCTGGGTCACGTCGGCAGGGTTAATGTAGCCGTCTTCAGTGTGATAGATTGCGCCTTTCAAGTCCGAAGTTTCGATCAGAGGCCAACGTTCCTTGATTTGCTCGGGCGTCAGCCACTCATATGCAACATCACAAGTTTCCGCTGTGGATGCATAGAGCATGTATTCATCCATACGCTCTTGTGTCTGTGCCATACGCAGGTTTCCGACTACGGCGAAGCCTGCATTCAGGCCGGTTTCTTCCTCTAGTGTCTTGTAGAAATCGACTGAGTACTTGTGGATGTGGGTCGTGGCATAGGACATGTTGAACAACGGCAACAGGCCCGCTGCGTGCCAGGTGGAACCGGAAGTCAGTTCGTCCCGCTCGATCAGCATCACATCATCCCAGCCCGCTTTGGCAAGGTGATAGGCAATCGAGGTCCCGACGGCGCCGCCGCCAACGACCAGTGCTTTGACTTGGGTTTTCATAGCCGGGTGTCTCCCCTTGAATTCAGTTGACACCATATGGCGCATTTGAGGGGCTCGACGCGACATTCATCCGACCAGTGATATAAGAAAAGCGACCTGAGCGTTGCACCAGGTCGCTTTCCAACAGTCGATCTGACGTGTTATCCGCCCCCCAGTTTGCACCTTTTGAACGTTCCGGTGGTTGCGCAATCTATGCCCGTTCCGGAACCGCCTCGGTTTACCCGCACGGCAGTTTCTGCTTCGGAATCAGAGCTACCAAAGGCTGACAACAGTCCGGACAGGAAGCCTTCATTTTCGTTTACAGATGCGACTTCTTCAGAGGTTTCCTTATCTTTGAATTTGGCGAACAAATTTCCAAAGAAACCCTCGTCATCTCTGTCTGCCTGCTGCATCTCGTCTTCAAGCAAATCTGTCAGTCCTTTGCGGTATCCGACCTGGACCAAATCATCCGCAGATTCGATTCTGTTCGCGGTCAAGTCGAAGGTGTCTGCCGGCAAACCGTATTGCGCGGCCAAAGTATTTGCGACAAGAGACAATCCATCAATATTTTCTAGCTTCAAACGCGCCAGCTCGCTGCGCAGCTTGACAAACTCGCCGCGCAAGGCGGCCATGTTTGTCGCCAGTTCACTTTCTCGTTCAGCATCAAAAACGGTATCGTTGCCGACGCCAGGCACTTGCTTTTGAAGCAGTGCGTTCAATCCGTCATAATCCAGTCGATCCAGAAACGCTCGCAGCATAGGCGCTGGTGCATCGGAATAGACTTGCAAACGAATTTCTTCGCCCAGTCCGATTGTAGCCTTGTAGATTTCAAACCGAGGTTCGACCTCAAGGTCCGTCAGGCTCGCCGTGATCATTGACCAAAACTTTCGATCTTTCACTGTGACGGGTTTGTATCGGCTGTTTTCAAACCTGAAATACGCAGCACCACCAATTATGCCGAATGGAGTGTAGCCACTCGATCCTGCGCCCAACCCTTCGACAGACCTGGCGATGTTGCCAGTCAGTGTATTGGATTTAGCGTCTTTCCTGAGTTTCGCCTGTAGCCAGACCGTATGCTCGCCGCTTTCGTAGACCCAACTAGAATTATCGAGTTTTCTGACCAGTTGTTCGGTCTCTTGCACAGCAACTCTTTTTGCAATTGGACGAGCAGCTTCACTTATTCCGTCCTGCAAAACACCTTCTCGGGCATCGCGTGTAAAATCTGCATCCACGATCGAACGACGCACCCAGCCTTCGCCCGAATCCGGCAGGTACGGCTTGGCCCCCTCTCGCCAACGCTTCTGCCTTTCGCGTTCAACTTCTTCCGCGGCTAGCTCCGCCTGATATAAGTTGAACCGCTGATTAATCGTGTCGACATATCCGTTGAAGGACAACCTGCCTTCGACTTTCTTATCCTGCTGATAATAATCCAGACCTACGACAACCACGACCGCAATCAGCAAAAACCCAATGAAACGCAACGCGCCCATGAATAACCTCGGAATCAAATACTGCTCTTTCCCAGATCATTCACCTAAAATTGAGGCGCTGTTATGGCCGAGCCCAACAATCGCGGTCAGAGTACCTTGCCCGGATTCATAATGTTATCGGGATCCAGCGCTGCTTTGATCGCCGCCATATAATTTGTCGCCGCACCAAGTTCTTTCACCAGATAGGGGCGTTTACCCTGCCCGATTCCGTGTTCTCCGGTACAGGTGCCCTCCATCGCAATTGCAAGATCATTTAGCCAACCGACGAATTCCTCTGCACTTGCGACCTCTTTTGCGTCATCCATGTCGATTAACAGAAGTGTATGGAAGTTACCGTCACCAACATGACCCACGATTGGGGCCAGCAAACCCAATTCAGCGGCCTTATCCTGTGCGGCGGTCACACATTCGGCCAAACGCGAGATCGGAACACATACATCCGTAGAAATGCCGCGCGCGCCTGGGCGCAGTTGTAGGCTGGCCCAATACATATCGTGCCGGGCCTGCCACAGCTTGTTACGCTCTTCGGTTGTCGTAGTGGTGGTGATATCGCTGCCACCAAATTCTTCCGCGATTTGGCCAAAGGTCTCTGCCTGTTCCGCTGCACCGCTGTCCGAACCGTGAAATTCCAGCAGCAGCAGTGGCGTTTCTGGCAAATCCAGTCCCGAATAAGCGTTTGCAGCTTTGACCGACATCTGGTCCAGCAATTCGATCCGCGCAACCGGGATACCATACTGAATAGTCATCATCACAGCCTGACAGGCTGCATCCACCGATGGAAACGAACAGCGAGCTGAACTGATGGCCTCGGGGATACCCTGCAATCGCAATGTGATTTCGGTGATTATTCCCAGCGTGCCCTCGGCACCGATTAGCAAGCGGGTCAGATCAAAACCCGCCGAAGATTTGCGCGCACGATGCCCCGTGCGGATCACTTGCCCGTCCGGCATCACGGCCTCAAGACTAAGCACATTGTCTTTCATTGTCCCATAACGCACAGCATTGGTGCCAGACGCGCGTGTCGCGGCCATGCCACCTAGCGACGCATTCGCGCCCGGATCAATCGGGAAGAACAACCCCTGATCCCGCAGATGGGTGTTCAATTCGGCTCGGGTGACACCCGGTTGGACAACGCAATCTAGATCACCGACATTGACCGCCAATATCTTGTTCATCTGACTCAGATCGACGGATATGCCACCAGCAGGAGCGTTCACATGACCTTCGAGCGAGGTGCCTGTTCCGAACGGGATGACTGGCACCTTGTGCTCGGCACAGGTCCTGACGATATCGGCCACTTCTTCGGTTGAATGCGGGAAAACCACCGCATCCGGACTCTGGTTCTCAATCCACGTTGTCGTGTGCCCGTGCTGCTCGCAAATCGCAGCACCAGATTGCAGCCGGTCTGCGAACCTCTGCTTCAGAATTCCCAGCGCCGTGTCGATCCCGGCCTCGTTTCGCGGCAAAGCGGTTGCCTGAACCATTGCGTTCCCCTTTTCTCAGGCCACAGCCTAAAGCATTGCAGGCACAACCTGATCTGGCGGGCGATGACCGTCTTCGAAGGTCTTGATGTTGATAATGACCTTCTCACCCATCTCGATCCGACCCTCAAGCGTAGCCGAGCCCATATGAGGCAGCAGCACCACATTCGGCAATTGCCTGAGGCGTGGGTTCACATCCGTGCCCTGTTCATAAACATCCAGACCAGCGCCCGCGATCTCACCGGCGCGGATCATGCGTGTCAGGGCGTTCTCATCGACGACTTCACCGCGTGATGTATTCACGATCACGGCCGTGGGTTTCATCAATTTCAAACGCCGCGCATTCATCAAATGAAAGGTCGAAGGGGTCGACGGGCAGTTGATCGAGATGACGTCCATCCGCGCCACCATCTGATCAAGACTATCCCAGTAGGTCGCCTCCAGTTCCTGTTCAATCTCGGGGCGCAACCGGCGGCGGTTGTGATAGTGAACCTGCATTCCAAACGCGCTTGCACGTCGCGCAACGGCCTGCCCTATCCGGCCCATCCCAAGAACACCCAAGCGGCGACCACCGACCCGGCCACCCAGCAAGGCCGTCGGGGCCCAACCGGCCCAATCGCCCTTTTGCATCACACCTAACCCCTCGGGGATACGTCGTGTAACCGCCAGGATCAGAGCCATAGTCATATCTGCAGTATCGTCAGTCAGTACTCCTGGTGTGTTCGAGACAAGGATCCCGCGCTGCCTCGCCGTCGCCACATCAATATTGTCGACACCGGCACCATAATTGGCGATCAATCGCAATTTCTCACCAGCCTGCCCCAGGATACCGCCATCAATTGTATCGGTTATCGTCGGAACCAGCACATCTGCTGTGTTCACTGCCGCCACCAGCTCTTCGCGAGTCATGGGATCGTCGGTGTCACGCAGTTTTACATCGAAAAGTTCGCTTAGCCGTGTTTCCACCGCTTCGGGCAACCGTCGCGTAACGACAACACTCAGACGTTCTCTTGGCACCTTGACCCTCCTACCGCTTTGCAAACTGCCGCGCGCCATGGCATCGTGGCGCAGGATTACACGGGGCACAAGAACCCCTTGGGCATCGTCTCAACCTTTTTTGCATACGATCCACAGGCATAAGAGCAGACAGGCAGTGAGTGCTAGTTTTTCAGTGAACCGCCATTTTGTGGTGTCGATATCGGTTTTCCTGCTCGTGCTCGGCGCAGTGGCCGTGTCCGCGCAGGAAAAACGCGGTCCAGTGACGAATCTACCGCTTCCGCGATATGTCTCGATGAAAGCCGCCGAGGGTAATGTCCGTCGCGGCCCTTCGCTGACTCACCGAATCGATTGGGTGTTCAAACGCCGTGGGATGCCGCTGCAGATCACGGCCGAATATGGAAACTGGCGCAAGGTTCAGGATCGAGACGGTGCCGGGGGTTGGGTGCATTACGCGCTGCTTTCAGGTGTGCGGACAGTTCTTATCGAAGCGGACTTGCTGCCGGTTTACGCGATGCCTGATCCCAAATCGCAGGTGAACGCGCAATTTGAAACCGGCGTCGTCGCCCGGCTTGAAAAGTGCTCACCCGATTGGTGCCGCATCTCGGCAGGCGGCTATCGGGGCTGGACCCTGAAAAGCAATCTTTGGGGGGTCGACCCCGCCGAGATTCGGGAATGACGTACGTGCGCAACAGCGCCGACTGAGCTACTCCGCGCCTGCAGCGCTGCCGCGTTTGGCCAGTTCCTGATCCAACAACAGCAGGTTCCATCGGTCCCCGCTGGCCGCCTTGGCCTTGTCCAGGATCGATGTGAACAGGTCTTCTTCCTCTATCTGTTCGGCCAGGAACCAGTTCAGCATATTCTGTGTGCTGTATTCTTTGACCTCATGCGCCAGCTCAAACAACGCGTTGATCTGGCCCGTCACGGTTTGCTCCTGCGCCAACGCCTGCTCCAGTACATCAACGGGTGATTCATAGTCCGTTTGCGGTTTTGCGATGCCGTCGAGATTTACCCTCCCACCCCGCTTGGCGATAAAGTCGAATATACGCATTGCATGGGTTTCCTCTTCGGCAGAATGCCCCCGAAACCAACTGGCGAATCCTGGCAGATCCTGCGCCTCAAAATAAGCCGACATCGCCAAGTAGGTGTACGAAGCGTGGAGCTCATTGTTGATCTGCTTATTCAATGCTTCTGCAACTTGCGGGTTCAATTTCATTGCTCGCTCCTTTTTCGTGCTGGTTAGCGGACTTTATCTAGCTAGGTCCGAAGCCAAAGACATTCAACTGATAAAGGTAATTTTTATCGCTATTAATCAATAATTTAATCCAATTCTTGTGCTATTGAAACGCAGTCGCAGGAACGAGCGTTGTAGCGCATTGCGGATTGTATCTCGCGACCGCAAAACCAAGGATTGCCAATTGGATTTTCGTTTTAGAGATCTAGCTTCGCCTCAAACAATCGCCTGACCAATACTCGACCATCCCGACGATCCAACCGCCATCAGACTAAATTGCATATCCACATCAAAATTGTCCAAAAAAGCCCTTGAACCCTGAAAGCAACAGTCGTAGATAGCCGCTCACCGTTGGGGTGTAGCCAAGTGGTAAGGCAGCGGTTTTTGGTACCGTGTATCGTAGGTTCGAATCCTACCACCCCAGCCATAAAATTCATTACATTTCAATCACTTAACCCATAGTCGATGTCCGGGTTGTCTCGACGCCGCTCAGATTCTGCTGGGTATTTCTGGGTGAAAACTGGGGGAATGGGAGTAAAAAGTAAAAATACAGCATGCTAAAGTATTGTTTTTATTAACTTATTTAAACCTACGATACACGGTTGCAACAACAAATGTATCGTAGGCAAACGCATCATCATTTCGCGTCACGAAGCCACTTTTCGATCATCTTATCCAACAAATCCTCTCTATACCTTCTGTATTTACCCACCCTAACACTCGGAAGTTGCCCACGATTTGTCCGGTTATCGACCCAAGTCTTATTGACGTCATCCATGCCAAGAGCATGAAGTTTTTTAACAACTTGGTCCGAACGTAGAAGCCGCACATGCTCCTTGGGTTTTCGCGTGATTTTTCGGTTCATCTTACATTCCTCTTGCTTCGACAAGAGCATTCTAAACGATGGATTACTATTTAAAATGAAAGTGTTAGTGACAAATGAGGTCACTTTTTCTCGCATAAATGGAGACATTCAACTTAAAGTCGACTCGGGTTTTAATGGTGCCACGTTTTCAGAATTTAGACAAAGGCCGCTAGGCGTTCTGGCAGTAGCTCACGTTGAATTTCATATCGGCAGACCATTGCTTTAGGGGTGTCCTACACAAGTTGTTGGGGGAATTTCCCCCACGCTGAGAATGGCGGTGATACTGAAAGATGGAAACTGAGGTTCGGCATCAGTCGTAAGGTGAGCTGCTCCGGCACTCTTCCTGAGAGTGGTCGAGAGCGAACCAACCGTTATAAGCCCAATTTTCAAGAAAAGGCAGTCAGTGGATCGTGCCACCCACCGACTCAGCGTTATTAGGCGGAAGCTTCAACAGCGGCAGTATTTGCCGCTAGTCGGCATTTTGACTGTTTTCGGCTTTTTTCCGTTCGGCCGCTTTCATTCGCCGCTCAAAAACCTCATATTTTGATCCGAGCTTGCCAGACAATAGGCTTTGCAACTCTGCCAACTCACTGGCCTCGCGAGGAATGTATGGTTGTTCGATGAGTTCCATCCAGCGATCAAGAACGATTTTGTCATTGCTTTCTTTTACAGAGAAACTTTGAGTGGACAGTCGGTGCAGGCTGACCACACAAGTGTTCTTGCCATCCCTTTCTAAGTCCGCGCGCCAATCTCGAACGCCTTGCGGCTCAGAAACCGCTCCTGCCGACTGAACTGACCATCCGTCCAATCCGTCGGGTCTCAAGTTATCCAAGAGCTTTAGCGCGTCTTTGCCGGGTTTCATATCTCTTCGGATCAAATCCACGAAGGCATTGGGAACGAAAACCGTTTGAGCAATGGTAACCTTTTCGACGAACTCTATTGCTTCTCCTTGTAGGACTCTCGAAACCCTGCCCTTCATTTTGAACTTTCTCTGGATGAAATCAGACTCGCCATCGTGCAAGTAGATCGACTTGCTCGGCAAAGCTTCCAATACACCTTGGAAGCGGCGGAAGTCGGATGGTCCACCGTGGCGACAGAAACAGAAACTCGGGTCGTATTGCTTCAAGAATTGCTGTTCATTTAGGACAATCCCATCTGAACAATTTAGCCACCTCGGCTCAGTCTTCCCGTAGCTCTTGGATTTCAACCCTGAGTATCGCGGGAACACATCTGTGCCGTTAGTCGCCATTTGCCAAATACAGTTAAACAGAAACTCATCTGTTATCTCCTGCATCAGCTCAGCGCTAAATGGTAGGCTCGATGCAGCGTATGTGCTTCGCTGCAAATTGAGTGCAAATGCGCCCGAATTGTCTCCAACTGAGAGGCAAGGTTCGCTGAAGATGCCTGACCTAAGGTTTACACCAGCTTCACTAGATCGACCACTGTAGTATTGGTTCCCTTTTCCCGAAATTCGAATTTGGTTGACTGCTAAACCCACGGCGCCATCAGCGTAAGTCCAGTTCACCTCAAAGTCGCGCGCTTCAAAATAATTCCAAGGGTCTTGAAACGCTGTATTTTGCGCGGGCAGAAGACACTTCTCGTCCCAAGGCAGTTGCGAACCGTCGACCGTGTAAGTCAATTCCGGATAGGTGCCAAAGTACTCACCAATCCCATTTTGCTTACCCACTTGAGGCTTGCGGCCAAAAGGTAGTAACTGCCCTACACTCGTCTGCAATCTCTCAGGTACTTCTATCCTGATTTTTGTCCCAACTTCACAGTTCCCCCGCGCGACATTGATTGACGAAGTCTCAATGCCGGCGGAGAATTTCAAACCGTTCGGACTTGACTCAGAGTAGTGGCGGGTCTCGACCGATATTTCGTCGCCCAGCAAAAATGCCGCTAAAGCACCTACCCCGAATCTACCACTTCTTTGCACACGACTGGAACCATCAGATTTTTCGAATTTCGCTTTCCAGGCATTTGAACTCCGGAATGAAGCCCCCGCCTTCAGAAAGTAGTTTTGAAGTATCTCTGACGTCATCCCGACGCCTCGGTCAGTAATTGAAATTTCTGTAACTTTCCTATTCCACAGAGATATACCGTCTCCATCAGTCACGAAATCCACTTGAACATCTGAGGAAATATCTGATCTTTTCTCTATATTCTCGACAGAACCTTGGTCGACGAGGCTATCCAGCTCTTTGACGGCATCTGTCGCATTTTGGATCAACTCTCTTAGACCAACATATACTTGGTTGGCATAAAGAGGACCAACCAGCAGTTTCAAAAGGTCGCTACCAGCGGTCGTGAAAGCAATTTGCTTTGGAATATAGTCAACGGATTTTGCGAAATCGCTGAGGCTATCAATGTTAGATCTGAGCCTGCGAATTCTAAGCCCAAGCTTGTTCAACCCACTGTGAGCCTGCAGCCCATAGACTTCACCCAACACCGCCCAAGACGTATCCAGCTCTTTCTGGAGGTCAGTCAGCCAATACTTCAACCGTAGAAATGTCTCAACGTCTTCTGGCTTTGCAGTGATATCAATTGCTTCTGGATCAGCAATGTTATTGATGTCAGTTACACATTGGTGCACCGACCACTCGCGGGTTGAGACTGGGCTTTTCAGTTTGGAAACATCTGTTCGCGCAGATGGTGCACGAGCACTTTGAATTTGAAGGTAATCAGCCACTCTCAAAAGAACCATAAGGTAGATCGGGTGCGAAGAGCGCGTTTCAATTACATTGTTGTAGTTACGCTCCAAGTAGGGAAAAGTGTGCCGCAGGGACATCCCATGGCTTCTGGCCACTAGTCCACTGATATCGCTTACGAACAATTCTGTACTGTCATTGACACTACAAAACGAAATGACAGCGCCATCCTTCGCTGGCATTCCGTGTAACGCAATTTCATGAGCCAATCGCGGGTGATGGCGACGCAGAAACTCTCCAACTAGTAGATAGTCGAATTCGTTCCATGGATCATCAAAGGATGGAAAAGTCGTCACTGGCTGATAGTTCGGCCCAAAGAGGTCCTCGAGTTTCTTCGCATCAAAGCGGCGGGCTTCTGATAAAAAGGACTGCCAAAGCTCGTGCCAAGGCACGTCGTCGAAGCCGGAGATCGGCCTCATTGGTCCGTCTGGATCGACGAGTGTCTTGAAACCATCTTTGCTAAGATGCATGCCCAGATCGTGCAGCATTACTGACGTGGTCAGAATCGCTAAGTCCACGTCAGTCATGAGGTCCATTGACTTTTCGGTAGCTAGATCAACCGCTGTCTCAAGTACTGCCTCGAAGTGGGAAATGTCATGATCTGTATATTCTGGAAAGAAGACCATGGTATTTGATGAAATATGGTTGGCGACCCGTGCAACTGCGCCTTTTACGTAAGCATCTAGCGCGTGGTTGTGCTTAATTCGCTCAAGAATAACTTCGCTAATTTTCATTGATTTGTTTATGTCCCTTAACCTTTGAGGCGAATATGAACAATCGTGGGTGGATTTGCCAGCCGGAGTCTTGCTTATTGGTAGTGCTGTCGTTCGTGCCAAAAGTGATGATCTTCGAAATCCAATTTTCAAACCAGCTTTCCAACGGAATTCGAGCAGCGTGCATCAATGACAAGCGAGAGGACTTGCACAACGGTCAATCAAAAGAAGTCCGTCTAAAGAGCTATCTAAACACATCTGAAGGCACAGCGCTGTTTGGATTATTTGTGCGACAATGCCTCAGAAACCGACGCAGCTCATAACTGACAGGCGCACACATTCGAGCAGCCCCTCCCTAGCAAAATAGCGGCTACCAAGTTGTTTGCATCCTAGCTGCGGACGAAAAGCTCTCAACGTATCGATTCTACAGGTACGAAATCTGATTTTCCGACCACAAAACCGGTGTTAATGTTTAGATTGAAAGCGCTATATTTAGTGGGGGTTTTTCCCCCAGTTTTTGATCCTGCGCTACATTAAATGATGCGCAATGTAACACAAACATAGCAAAAAGGAGGTACGTGTAAGCAAAACCGCACACATGCCAAGTTCGCCTTGCATAACTTACTGAACTTTAAGTGAATATTTGGCAAGATATACTGGCCTGTGTCACGTATACTTACCTTTTGGTACCGTGTATCGTAGGTTCGAATCCTACCACCCCAGCCATGATTTCCCGGAAATCACATACCGAGAAGTTGCACGCCGATTATAGCGTGTTTTCAGCGACTTAAGATCCAGCAATTTCAACTGAGACCCGAGCGTGTGCGCAACAGTGGTCGATTTCCGACCACAGTCCCGGGTCGCGATTCCGACGGTACGAGTTTGGTGTGTTTCGGAGAGGCGGCAGATCAGAGGGCAGAGAAGCGCTTGTGTTGATATGACCAGATCACCGGGAATCCCGACTTGATCAGGTAGTCCATTGTCAGGCCATCAGTTTGTTCGCCTGAATCGATGGCATCCAGAGCATCAGGCACCAGCATGGCCAGATCGACCACATCCTGCACCCGGCGTTTGGAGCTACCTTCTTCTTGAACGATTTCTGAGAAAGCTCTGCCATCATTGATCATCGCCAACCACCGGCGCGCCTTCACAATCCGATAGACTGTGCTTTTGTCAGATCCTGATCGCTCAACAGTATGTCCTGACTTGCGCATCATCGAAATCGCTGCGCGTGCTGAATGCGGTTGTTAGCCAAAGGTGTTCCGCATCTGCGCAATCGTGGCACCTGACTTGCGGCACAGCTGTTTCTGTAATTGTTGCTGACGCGTCAGTTTGATTCGCGCGGATTTGGCAGGCGATTTATTGATTTCTGTATCGGATGAAGTTGTCATTTATGTCTCCACTCTAAGGACACAGGCTGATCCTGCGCCATGTACTGAGCGGAGCCCGGCTGTTCCGGGCAAATATTGGCGATTTCAGTACCGCTTTCTTACGGACCAAAGTCCAGACAATTTCGGCAGATAGAGCCACTACCGCCATTAGTCACTTTATGAGTTCTAGCTGATGCAGCAAATTGGCCACCAAACTGCCGTTCGCTGCATCAGCAACACTGCGCCTCATGAGCGGCGGCTATGCGCGGCAGGCAGACTCTGCAAGTCTGCAATGTCCACCCTCAATCCACAAACGGCGTAGTCCGGTTCAATCGCCGATTTTATCGGCATCTTACCCTTTCGAAGCGGAACTATTTGAATAGATTTTGACGCTCTTTTCGAGGCAATAGTCGCGATACGTTTCGTCAGTATCTGCTCAGTGCCTCTAGTATTATGTTCCGCGTATTGATGTCGTTGTGGAAAATCCTGTCGGCGAGAAATTCGGACGGAAACTCAGGCCATGTCCTGCGCATTTCAGCAACGAGCCGTCGTGCTTCTTCTGAATTTCCCAACTGATCGTGCGCAACGGCTTGGAACAAGAGCGAAGGAGCACTGACTGGCGCTCCAGCAGCTGGCGCTCCCTGAAAAGCTTCAACAACATTTTCGTAGTTCCCGAGCATAAGTTGCGAGACGCCCCAGATGTTTCTCGCACCAAACCTCCCGGATCCTGATTTGGGTCTATCCGGGTTGCTAACCTCGGCGGCAAATTCCGGGGCGTTAGCCAAGATGGCGGTGATACCTGCAAGGTCGAGAATATGGCCATCATTCGGCGCCAGTTCGACCGACATCCTTGCGTATTTCAATGCCTCGTTTGGCTGGTCTTTGACAGCCAGCACCCAACCGTTTGCGCTGTTTGCCCAGGCGTCGGCCGGGGACAATTGAAGCGCTTTTTCAGACATTTCTGAAGCTTGATTGGAGAAATCATCCCTTTGTGATTCATCCGGCGACAACACCGCCAAGATCGCCAGGACCTGCGCTGATCCGGCATAGCCGTCGGACAGAGCCGGGTCGAGTTCCATCGCGTGCTGGAACATTCCCAGTGCTATCTGCTGACGTTTGACATCAAAAACGGGAAAAAACATGCCTCGTGCTTGGTCTGCAATGTTGGCCGCCTGGAGTCTCGTCAATGATTGTTCACCAAGCGCCACACGTTCTGCTTTCTCAATGGATCGAGTTGTCGGCACAACCTCCCTGTTATCCTGGTTCATCCAGATGCCAAGCACAGCGACTAATGCAACAACACCTAGTCCACCAGGCAGCAGTTGCCGCGAACGCCAACGGCCAACTGGATTGTCGCTCTTCAGTTCACTTGATGTACGGTCTTCGATTGTAGATTCGTATGAAAACCGCGGCTTGTATCCGCCGGGATCAACAAAAATGCGAACTCCGTTGCCGTCCCAGTGATCTTCGTAGAACTGATGTAAAAGACGACGCAGTCGCCTAGCCTCAACGCGAACTAGGTTTTGACCACCAGTACCATCTATGCGCCGCCCATAGACCTCAACAGCGATAGCTTTGCCTCTAATCTGAGCGCTTCGACCAGATAGAGTTTCCTCGACTATATAGGTGAGAAACTGCGTGAGTCGGGGTGAAGCTTGAAACCCGTCGCTTGATACAATTCGACTCAGAGCTTCCCGGATGAGTTCCGAAGAAGGTTGGCCAACTTGTTGATTTATTGGCAAATCGTTTGATTTGTTCAATGTCAACTCACCCCCAACTCACGGTGACTCACTTGGCCTTTGTGGTCAACCGTACTCATCTTGATTTGAGAATAGATAGTGGGCGTCGGGATTTTTCCAGTGACGGTGGACCTGATTGAAGAAATTCCGGAACTTTCCGATGTGCTCTCGAGGCGCATCGAAACGGATGCACTACTCGGCGAGGTCATCGAGGATCTGAAGAAAGCATCTGCGTTTTCGAAAGACGCATCGATCACGGCCTCAGAGCGCGCCGAATGGGCCCACATCAAATCTGAACTCATCAACGAGCTTCGCAGGATGTTGAAGCGCAACCTGTGAGATACTCTAACTGAGGACCAATCCATGACCAAGGAAGACAATAGAAAAGACCAGGACGACAAACAGGTTCAGGCGTCAGATCAAATTGAAGACCCGTCGCGGCGGAGTGTTCTAAAGGGCTTGGCCACTGGAGCGGCTGCCACAGGGGCAGCTGGGTTTGCGGCAGGAAGCGCCGAGGCCCACGAAGGTGACGGCCCTCTAGGAGAAACACTCAAAAACCCATATGGTGGTCGACCCGCAGGTGGCATATCATTGCCGGAGTACTTCCGTCCGACGAAGTACATGACGGGTTCAAATGCGAACTATTTTCCGCTTAGTGAGGAGTTGGGGCCAGATGAGATGCGTATCTCATTCTGTGGCTCAACACCATATCCGCCGCGCGAAGATCAAGCGGGCACCTGTATTATGGTCGAGCTGGGTAACGGAAAAAGGTTCTTCTTCGATTTTGGATCCGGTTGTGTACGCAACATCATTGCGATGCAAGTGCCTGGGCAGTTGATCAACGACATCTTCATCTCTCACCTGCATGTCGACCACTATGCCGACATTCCGTATATTTACCCCTTCCGTGCCTGGTCGGGTGGCTACACGCCACTACGCATCCATGGGCCGTCAGGTCGAACGCCCGAGCTTGGTACAGCCGGTATGGTCAAAGGCATGCAACAGATGCTCAAATGGCATCTGGAGGCCTTTGATGTTTTCCCGATTGGGGACGGCTACGAGATCGAAGTCAATGAATTCGATTTCCGCCAGGAAGGTGGTATTGTTTATGACGAAGACGGTGTGACTGTTCGGTCTTGGCCGCGAAGTCATGCCAAGGACGGTGCGGTTGGTTATCGGCTCGATTGGAATGGTCTGAGCTTTGTTTGGACCGGCGATGGTCGCCCAGATGAGCTTTCACGAAAATACGGCGAAGGCGTTGATGTCTTTGTAACCGAAATGTCGGGGCAGGATATTGGTCAGTTGATGACCTATAAATACGGTATCCCACAAGATCTCTTTAACTACACTATCGATACGCATCACACCTCCCACTATGCCGTGGGTAAGCTCTTTGCTGACACAAGGCCGCGTTTGGGAATGGTGACACACTATACCCAGGATGAAGACATCGACGCTGAAATGCTGGCTGGTATTCGCGCCCACTATGACGGTCTGTTCCAATGGGGTCTCGATGTAGCCGTTGTGAACGTGACCAAGGATGCAATCTGGTACAGGAAAGCTGCACTGCCCGGAAAATCCGGTACAGTGCCACCATTTCGTGAACTGGCTGCGGCGGCCGAGGCCGGGCGTATTGAGCTTCCGGATGAAATCACATTACCGAACCCAAGACTCACTCGCGCAGACCAGCAAGACCAGAAGTATCGAGATATGGAGATCGATCCACGCGAATACTACCCAACTGACGTTTTCCGAGCACCCGGCGGGGACTGGCCGCAAGACTTTACCATCAGAGTTTCGGATGTAATCGGCTCGCGTGATGAAGACTGAGAGGAGATCGAACAATGATTGAATTTGGTTCGACTTCTGCGATCCCTGTTACGATCCTTACCGGCTTTCTTGGAGCCGGTAAGACGACACTTTTGAACCGGATCCTTACCGGCAATCACGGATTGCGAGTGGCAGTTCTGGTGAATGACTTTGGATCAATAAACGTAGACGCCGACTTGGTGGTTGGCCTCGAAGATGATGTGATGAGCTTGGCTAATGGGTGCGTTTGCTGCTCGATACGAGATGATCTGATTGAAACGGTAGAAGCTGTTCTCGCTCGGCCTGAGAAACCAGAATACATCGTCCTTGAAGCAAGCGGAGTGTCGGATCCATCGTCAATCGCCATGACGTTTACGGATCAACGGTTCCGGGACATGATCCGCTTGGACAGCCTTATGTGTCTTGTCGATGCGGAACAGCTATTTGCTGCGCCAGAACAAATGGAACTGAAGCTTCGTCAAATTGCGTTCTCGGACATGGTTATTTTGAACAAGGTTGATCTTGTCGACAGGGCCACAGTTCAGAAGGTGCACGACTGGCTTGGCTCTCGCTTCCGTCGCTATCGTCTTGTCGAAGCTGTAAACGCAGACGTCCCTCTGGACATACTTCTTTCAGTCGGTCGCTTTGCCGCCGAACAGCTCGAAACAGAAATACCCGATCATCACGAACATGGGCCAGATTGTGGTTGCCACCACTCTGATCACTCAGACAGCTTTTCTACGACCATGATGAAAGCTGAACGCCCAATAAGCCTGTCTTCCCTCCGGAGTGCAATTCGGAAGCTTCCGGGCGACGTTTATCGCCTCAAGGGTTTTGTTTTCAGCGAGGAGGATCCAGATCATCGCATTCTTGTTCAGGTGGTTGGAAAACGAATGGACATCGCACGGGATGGTGCTTGGGGTGACCGCAAACCCGAAACAAGGCTTGTCGCAATAGGCGCACCGGGGGCGCTCTCCGAGGATGTGCTTTCGGACACGCTAATGGAGACAGTCTGAAAGCCAGTTTCGACCAAGTATTTTGGCTATAAGTCAACTAGGTTGGATAATTTCATCCCGTTCGGCGGCGGCGGACTTTGAGTGGGCCATAGACGTCATTGCCAATCTGGCGATCTCAACTGCAAGCCACCCTTGAGAAAACGGCCAGCTGAAAGGAGACCGCCTATGAAACTAAGGTTGCTACGCTGCTCCATACTTGCCGGGGTTGGTGTCCTTTCTGGTACTGCGTGGGCAGAGTCCCAGGAAGAAGAACTAGCAAAGCAACTTGCCAACCCCGTGGCCGCTCTGATTAGTGTGCCATTCCAGCTGAACTATGATCAGAATTTGGGTGCCGACAGAAACGGTTCGCGTTGGATATTGAATGTACAGCCGGTTGTACCCTTTAATCTTACGGACGATTGGAACGTCATATCCCGAACAATTCTCCCAATCGCCTCCATAGATGGTGGCATACCGGGTTCTGGATCCGAGACTGGGCTAGGAGATACTGTTCAAAGCTTATTTCTTTCGCCCAAAAAACCAAGTGCGGGCGGTTGGATCTGGGGGGCTGGACCCGTTTTTCTGCTGCCAACGTCGACAGATAACAGCTTAGGTCTCGGAGAGTGGAGTGCTGGAGTTACCGGCGTGGCACTCAAACAACAGGGTCCCTGGACATATGGTGGCCTGACAAATCACATTTGGGACATTGATGGTGACACCGACATCAACCAGACGTTCTTACAGCCATTTATTTCCTACACAAATTCGAACGCGTGGACGTTCACTATAAACACTGAGTCCACCTACGATTGGGAAAACGATCAATGGTCTGTGCCAATCAACGGTGTTGTCACCAAAGTTACCCAACTCGGGGATCAACTTATTAGCGTAGGCGGGGGGATACGCTATTCGGCCGACGGCCCCGATAGTGGGCCCGATGGTTGGGGCGCGAGACTTGTAGCTACCTTGCTGTTTCCCAAATAGTTGAACCTTTCCTCAGAGAATATCGCTTACCGGATACAGGCATTGCGCGGATGAAAGCGAACGGCAGATTGTCCGCATCTTGAAAGTCATCATGCCTGGATTTGAATGTCCGCTTTGGGCTGCAGACCTGTCTAATGCGTCCGCAGCGCTGAACCGTTGTAGCAATGGCCGATAAGGGCACTCTCCCGCCGTTCTCTGCGGTGGGCATCGATTTGAAGTATAAGCCCTCACCTGCCTTTGATTCCACCTCTGCCATTCGTTCATGCAGCATGCCACAACCGCGCATTCCTGACATTCCAAATCCAGTGTTAGGTGGCAGGTGAGCGGACCAAAGCTGCCGTTCAGCTCGAATCAGCGGGCCCACGAATTTGGCTCCGAGCCGACATCCATAAATGACCTCAAATGCGGCGAACGTAGCCCACTTTGCTGTTATGCATTGCGATGGTGGAAATGCTTCTTCTACGAGCGACTGTAAAGCGAACGAACTGCCGTGAATTTCGCGCAGGAACTCATTTCACCCGTAGGATTTGGTGAAACGGCTCTATCTGCTTTTGATTGGTTTAAGCCGTTGAATTCGAAGACCCATACGGTTGCGCATGGTCTTGATGGTGTGACGTTTATCCACATCGCATCAAATGAAGTCTGGACGCTGACTCTTTTCCCGACGATGAATTACGAGTTGTCTACGCACGGTTCCAAAAACCTAGAAGATCACGGAAGTTGTATTCGGGACGGAGAGTAACTTACGTCACGTTTCAAAACAGATCGATGGTGCGCCCAATCCGATAGCATAGATTTAGCCGTAGACTCCATTTCGGCTGCGGCCAATATAGTTCTTAAGCCATGCACCAAGTGATAATGCGCCTGCCGTACAGCTTTAGGCGGCCGACTTAACTCTTGTGGTTGGTTAGTAAGTCGGCCGCCACAAACCAACCGCGGAAAACCGACGCCACTCCAACGTCCGTTTCTGTACCACGCTTGAGGATCGTGAAATCCATGGCTGTTTGTTTCGAGAGGGTAAGAAACAAAGCGAGAAAAACGCTACCGCTACTTTTTTTCATACCATTTTCAGAAAGAACAAAATTTTTTTACATTTTCCCAACGCAATCGTGAGGTCAATTACCAGGATGGTGTGGATGCCAGAATGTGGTTCTGCAATTACCTTTTCATCACCAATGCAAGCTTCAACAAGAAATTGCCGATTCTGGTAGATTTCCACAGACACCCGTCATCAAGTTGTCAAGGATCACGACAGAGTCGCCTTGGTCCAGAAACTCCCAGGCGATATGGCTGTCGACGTAGCCAGCGTCTCCGGTGATGAGAACAGTCACGAAGCAACCACGGATTGTCCAATGCGGTCAGGCCGACATACTGCTCGGACAAACCGTGGCAACTCAATTTCCGGCCTATCCATAGTCACATAATCGACGGCGTAATCTGCAGCGGCTTTAGAGCGCATTTCGTATTGATCGGATGCTTGAAGAATATATGCAGCTGCTTCGGCCGCAGTATTTACTCGTTCAAGATCCGGGAAGACTGACTCGGGAGCCCCAAAAGGTGCCATCATGGGCCAATTCCGTAGAACCGGTATAGCACCAGTAAGCATGCCTTCGACGAGACTCTCATGACTACCTTCTCTTTGGCTCGTAGATAAAACAAAGCCGATCGACCGGTACCAACTAGCAATGTCGTTTGTATACCCTTCAACTGAAACGCTATCTCCAAACTCAGAAAGTCTTTTCTTGAAATTGAGTTGATATTGCGCTTCAGAGTCCGATACATCGCTACCCCAAGGCTTTCCAACGAAACGAAGCCTCCAGGATGGATCATGCACCTGAAGTTCTTTGAGTATGTCGAGAGCGAATATTGGGTCCTTGTTTGCGGAAGCGTATTGCGTCATACCCAGGGTCTTTTTTGATAACGTCTCGCGCGTTATAAAGTTGAAATTCGACACATCTCTAATATTGGGAATGACATTTGTAACGGTGTCCAAAAGAGCCTTCTCACCCACCAGCGCAGTCAACACCTTACGAATTTGTGGCGCAATGAATACTAACCCATTGATCCTGCGAAAGTTCGCGATCAGAGGGTATGCCGTAAATGCTTCGTAGCTGTGTAAACGAACTATCAGCGGCTTTTCTTCCTGCAAATAGTGACTCATCCAGACAGCGCCCTCCGTCAGCCACTCACAAAAAACGATATCAGCCCAACCAACAAGGTCACTCGCTAACGGATTGCGGTCTGCCAGCGCTTCGCGGATAGCGGTCGCAGAGGGTCGCCCGGCGATGCTCTTTGTTTGGTACGAAATACCCAGTTTGCGATCCGTATTGGGAAACGCCTGCCTGATAATTCCAAAATCGAGGTAACGCACTTCAAATCCATCGTCCTCGAGTGCCTTCGCAGCCAGCGGAAAAAAGTTCCAGTTGTCAGAGACGACCAACACCTTTTTGCACTCGACGGGGGAACCACCATGCGCGCCGCCAACCTGCCCTGCCCTTATAAGGTCCTGCAATTCGATAGGGAAAGAAGCAACGGCGGGATCACCTTCCTGCACGGTTTGTATAAACCTCTGAAAAACTTCGGGAACCAGAAGAGGATGTCCACCCTTGTAAGGCACCCCGAACTTCAGTTCGTGCACCAACCACATATTGAATACACTTCGGCGAGAATTTGCCTCTTCGGCCACACCAAATTGGTCCAACAACTGAATGAACTTTTGGAAATGGCTACGATCCTCGAACGCATTACTCAACACGCCGATCACTGCAAAAGACAGTACCTTGCGGCGGCGGCGCGATTTCAAACGCGAAAGAGCGTCCAGCGACTGTTCGGCATCAAGTTGCAATGCCTTGACTACGGCCAGTGCTTCGAACGTTGCATCAGAACACAATCTGCGGGTCTCAAGTTTCCGTTCGACTTCGTGAACAAGGTCTATTTCCGCTTCTGCAACTAAGTCTGCCTTTCCTGCTCGAACGTCCGCGGCCTTTGCTTTAGCAAGAAGCTGCGCGCCATTCCTCAGCGCTGGATTACAATTCAACGCCTTCAAAATCGTCCCCGACGCTGAACGAAAGTTCTTCTTCTCGAGAGCGTGTTTTGCCGCAGAACGAAGTTTACGTGCTTCGACGTACTTTCTTGGGTGTGTCAGTCGAAAGATTATAGCATGCAATGATGAACTAAGGTGAAGACTGAAGGGCAATTCGAACCACCGATCTGGATTGTATCAATAGATACGCAGAACTATTCTAGGAAAGCGCATCAGTGCAACCGGCGATCCCCTTTATTCAACTGCTATGCCGCATAGTTGCCATACCATTCTAACGCAGCGTTGTTGAACTCAGAACTTCAATCGTATCAGAGGCACACGTTCAAGACGCAATCGTTTCCAACCAGTACAATCCCCGGCACATGACGTTGCTATACAACGACTTGGACACACAATTTAAACCACCGGCTTTTAACTTGAGACAAATCTGGCAGCCCTAAAGTGGTTCCAGCATTCTTCTGGTGAGAAGGGAGCGTAGATCTCTGAGAAGGCGCCGAACATTTCAGTGAATGTCCTTGCTCCAACGCGATCTGGCTTGGCCGAGACAGCTGGCGGGTGGCGGGTAGACCAGTCGTAGCGTTGTCCCCTTGTCCGTGTGTAGCGTCGCTAGGTGGCCACCAGCGTCTTCTATTGTACTTAAAGCCAAACTTGCTCGGAAACCTGTCATCGCATTAGGGTGTGATTGTACACCGGTCGTATATGCCAGTACATTGGCTAGTTCAGGCATGGTTGTGTCTTCGTCTTGCTCAATCCGTTCGATAAGAAATGAGCGATGGGGATCAAGATTGCTTTCACTGCAAGGTCGAACCTGCGGCGCGGCCTTCAATCGTCCAGTTCGTCGGACCGTAAACCTTGTGCGTGCGCCGGTTGCAGGCGAAAGTTACAACCATAACGCCGTCGCGCTCCCGCATAACCATTCTTCAATCAACTTTCGAAGCCGCGACCGAAACGCATCTGGCAATGGTGCTGTTATGATCCATCCTCTCATAAACGATGAATTACAATTCAGTTCTCATGGGAATCCCGGCGCTTCAGTTTTTCGATAGGACGCTCTAGCGATGTTATTCCACGCAACAAAACCTTAAGTGCATCGATCTTGTTCACGTTGTCGCAACAACGGGAACAAATTGAACGGCGTCTATCCAACAAAAAGAAAGCTAAGTGCATGGCTCTGCTGATCGCGACTACATAAAAGTCTTCACCGTCAAATCTAATCCCTACGCAAAAATCCATCAGGTGCAACGGTCACCTGCAGTTTAGTCGCCATATCGCGATCAATGGTGAAATCGGGATTGTCCTTTAACCAGCTGTGCAGAGCCGTTTTGGGGTTGTTCCCAACATCCCATGGGCGGTCTTCGAAGAATCCCTGCGGCATGTTTTCTACAAAGCTATCAAGAACCAGACAATAGCAACCTGAGGCAACCAAAGGCCCTTATGCCTCTAGTTCGGCGACAACATGGTCGTGGGTATGCATCGAATCGAGACAAACCATGACTCTCTTTGCGTCGCCCACAGCATCCTTGGCACGCGCGATAGTGTCTGGCGCAGTCGAGGATCCCTCGATCATAGTGATCCGGGAGGCCATCGGATGGCGTTCCATCGCGACTTTGTTGTGTGCACGAATATCGATGTCAATGCCGACGACGCGTCGCCTCGGATTAGCCGGATCAAGCAAATCTCCGGTTTCCACAGCGTCAGCATAGTCGAGCATGGCCAGCAATGACGCGGACAAAATCAAAGAGCCACCATGGGCGATGCCCGTCTCAAGAATAACATCGGATTTTGTCTCCCATACTATCTCTTGCAAGGCGACTATATCCTGCGGATATTGGATAATTGGCCGCCCCATCCAATCGAAATTGTAAACGTAACGCCGCTGCATGCTTTCGCGCCGCCAATCCTGGGACAAATGCTGAAAACTTGCATCATTTCGAAAGTCCAGAAGAGATGTGAGCCTCCCCAACTGAACTGGTCCACCGATATGTTTAGGAAACGGATGAATGAGAATGGCAAACTAGCGACCGAAGCCAGAAGAGATTGTCTCGTGGTTGCGGCAGGTTGAAGTTCTTATGGGGCGAGGCATGTCCCGTCTTGATGCGATCAGACTGATCGGGGTTTTTGAACAAACCTATTACTGCTGGAGAAAGAAGAACGGTGGAATGGGCGTAGACCAGTTGAAGGAACTGAAACGGCGTTAGAAAGAGACCGAGCGGCTGAAACACGCGGCTTCAGATCTGACTTGGACAAATTGTTCCTGACGGAAGCCTCAAAGGGAAACTTTTGAGCCCCGCTCGTCGTCGTCCCCATCCGCGATCACGCTTTCTTTGAGCAGGCGCAATTCCAAGGCCTATTCAGAAAAAAATTCCTTTAGATCAAGGGCTTCCCGTCTCAGATCCTTTACTTACGTGGAAGTCGCCGCGCGGGCCGTATCACCTGCCACGCGTTTCTTGCCGGATTCCAGGAATTCCTTGGACCAGCTGTAGTAGAGGCTCTGTGCAATGCTTTCACAGCGGCAAAACTCGGCATGCTATCCTCACCCTTCCGGTCATCCGGAACGGCCTGATCTTTTCCTCTGCGGAATACTGTTTGCGGGTCGCACGGGGAATGTCCTTTACGACCTTCTCACCGTGGCTCTGCTTGGTTCCGGGTTGCTTTCTCATCTCCACTCCTTGGCGGTTACGATGAGCCAGAAACCCTCTCTTATCAAATCGACTTAAACTGTCCCATTGGCGATGACGTAAGGCAGTTGCGCAGGCGGTACAAGTTGCCTTTCTGGTCGTTAGCGAGTGGAGCAAGCTTACAGACCTGCTTCATCTCCACCCATTATGATCAAATCATCGCGTCTTCATTCACTACATCAGCGAAGGACTTGAAGAATTTTCCAGCGAGCTTCTTGGCTGTGCTCTGGATCAAACGACTGCCGAGCTGAGCCAGTTTTCCGCCAATCTCGGCCTTGGCTTCATAGCGCAGGATCGTCGTGTCGCCGTCTGCACTCAGCGTCACATCTGCGCCACCCTTTGCATGACCAGCGGTACCACCATTGCCCTGACCAGACAGCGAGAATGCATCAGGGGCGCCGGTCTGGTCCAGGGTGACATTGCCTCCGAACCGCGCCTTGACGGGCCCTACTTTAAGCAAGACCTTGGCCTCCAGTTCAGTATCAGAATGCTTGATTAGTTCTTCACAACCCGGGATGCATTGTTTCAACACCTCGGGATCATTCAGTGCCGCATAGACGCGATCTTTCGGGGCGTTGATGATGATTTCGTCCTTCAGTTCCATAGTCTTGTCCTTCTTAGCAACAGGGAAATCTTATGTTGTCTGCTTGTTCAGTGGTCATTTCGAGCGATTTAAGACGCCCGCGCATCCAGATCAGAAGTCGGCTCATGAGATCGGCTCGTTCGCGGTTTCCAAATGGGTCGCATAGTCATCCGGGGTATCGACATCGGTGTAGAACCCTGGCGATGGCAGCTTAGCGGCTTGTACATGTTCGGGATGATCGCGCGTGAAGCCCAAGCAGCCGGGGCGTGCGGGGTTTTCCAGCAATCGCCGGCGCAATAGCTGCGGGATAGTAATTGGATTGCCTCGTGCGCCGTTATGGACAGGTATCGTCACTTTAGTCGCATCACCTGCAACGTGAGCGGCAATCAGATCTTGCAGATCCTGAGTGGTCAATAGCGGCTGATCACCCAAGCCGATCAGAAGCAGATGGGCGTCAGGTGCACAATGCAATCCCGTGGCAACCGAGCTCTGCTGGCCGCTGGTGAAGTTTGCATTGTGAACCAAAGAAACAGCTAGCCCTGATAATGCCCGGCGCACGGCGCTCGCCTCATGTCCTGTTACCACCGTCAGGTCAGTATCAATGGCACCTAAGTAAGCCATGGCTACCCGGCGGATCATCGGCACGCCGTCTATTGGTAACAGCAGCTTGTTTTGCGCCCCCATGCGACGGGAAAGACCGGCGGCCAGAAGGATCGCGGCAACATCAGCCATCGGCAAGCCCCACAGTCTGCCGTCTGACACGGACTAACTGCGCAAGGATCGACAGCGCTATTTCCTCGGGCGTGACCGCCCCCAGGTCTAGACCCGCCGGGGCGTGGACGGTGTTGATGACCTCGGGCGTTATGCCGGCGGTCTTTAGTTTTTCAGCCAGTGTCGCGAATTTCCGAGCGCTTCCGACAAAGGCAACATAGTCGGGCAAATCTGTCAGTACGGATTTGAGCGCGTCCAGATCTCCTTGGCCTTGCGTCGCAATGACAACGAAGCGTCGTCGATTGCACGTCGTATCAGCCGACGAGGTGCCAGAAACCGACCAGTGGAATTGCGGTGCCAGGGAACTAAGCGCTTGGGCCACAGGGGATGCGCCAAGCACGACAAGTTCAGGCATTGGCAAACAGGGCTCGATAAAAATGTCGACGGTGCCTTTTGACGGGCAACCATTGCGCGCAAAGCGCGTCCCGTTGACCTCATCCCCCGCTATCACGCCCATTTCTTCCAGGAGTTCCTCGGGCGCGACAGAAACCAGTTGCGGCTGACCGGCGCGCAAAGCCTCTACCGCAGCGCGTTTGACCGCGCCACGCGTGCATCCGCCACCAAGCCATCCATGCAGGATTGTCCCGTCCGCGCTGAGCAGCGCTTTGGCACCCGGCTTGGCCGCCGTCGCCCCCGCAGTGCGCACGATTGTCGCGAAGGCGAAAGGTTCTTGCCGGTCACGCAGGTCTTGTGCCGCATCGGCAAGGTCCGTGTCTAAGATCTCTGCCGGACTCATAGCGTCACCAATTTTGGTTCCAGGGCGGCAAGATCGGCAAGGGTGTTGGCCGGTTGAAAAAGGTCGAGATAAGGCAAGGCCGCAGCCATTCCGCCAGCTACAGGCGCGTAGTCGCTCCAACCCTTCAGTGGATTGAGCCAGATGATCTTACAGCCGCGTTTTCTCAGCTTCTCAAGCGCTGCTGCCAGGATTGCGGGTGGCTCAGTATCATAGCCGTCCGACAGGATCACTACGACAGACCGGCCATCTACAAAGCGCCGCGCATAGGTATCGGCAAAGCGTTGCAACGATGGCCCGATCTTTGATCCACCGCCGAAGCCATCTGCCATCAGCGACATCCGACCAATTGCACGCAGTGCATCTTTGTCGCGCAATGCTTCAGTGATGCGTACCAGCCGTGTGTGAAAAAGATAAGCGTCGGCATCTTTGTCAGCGCGCATCAGCCCAGCGAGAAAAGCAAGGAAAACTTGTGCATAGACGCTCATCGATCCCGATACATCGCAAAGCGCAACGATTTTGCGGCTGCGATCTGGGCGAGACTTGCGTAAGAGCTGCAGAGGTTCCCCTCCTGTCGCAAGGCTCAGGCGAATGGTCTTGCGAAAATGCAGGCGGTCGCCTTTGCGGGCGGCGATCCGACGGCGCGAACGTCGATCGCGCAAAGCGGCACCGATGCGACGCGCAACTGCTTCGGCCTCTGCGATATCATCCGCGCGGACCAGATCACGCAGATCGCGGCGGCTGAGATTGCGTTGCTGAGTTGCGATAAGTTTACCGGTGCCGTCGCTGTCGGCCTCGCCGTCACCGGAATCAGGAGCGATGGCGCTGCCCGATGCGCCCATATCCTGACCCTTGGCTTGACGAGAGGAATGCACGTCATCGCTGAGCGCAGACTGCGCTTTGGGCACGGCCCTTTGCTTCACCCGACCGGAATCCATCCAAAAACTATCGAAGAGGCTGTCGAACCGTTCGGCCTCATCCTTGCATCCTGTGCAGATGGCCCGTAACGCGCGACGGCTTTCATTCGGGACAGCGGCATTGACCTCGCCGAGGGCAAGCAAGGCAAGCTCTGCCTCTGCCACACCTAGGCGCAGGCCGTTCTGGCGCAAATGCGCAATGAACCCGGCGACACGGGCCGCTGGCCCCGGATCACGCGCCGCAAATTTGGAAACCCGGCTCATGCGGCCTTCCCCGCGATACGGGCCGCGACTTCAGCGGTGATCTGTGCCTGATCGCTTTGAGTTTTCAGCAGCGTGGTTAAGGTGGAGTGCAACACGGTTGGATCGTTGGTCAGATCCGCAATCCCAAGTCCCATCAAGGCGGCAGCAAAATCGAGCATCTCAGCGATGCCGGGCGTCTTTTCCAGTTCCTCCTCGCGAAGCTTTTGTACAAAGCCTACGACTTGCGCGCCAAGACGCGCCTCAATCGCAGGGCAGCGGGCTTTGAGGATTGCAAGTTCTGTCTGTCGGTCCGGATAATCGACATAGGCGTAAAGGCAGCGACGACGCAGTGCATCGGATAGATCGCGTGTGCCGTTTGAGGTCAGGATCACGATCGGCTTACTAGAGGCCGTGATGGTGCCGAGTTCTGGGACAGTCACTTGATAGTCGGCCAGAACTTCCAGCAAGTAGGCTTCGAATTCCACATCAGCGCGGTCAATTTCGTCGATCAACAAAACAGGCGGCGTGTCCTGGGTAATGGCGGCCAATAGAGGGCGTTCCAACAGGAAATCACGGGAAAAAATACGCTCTTCAACGCTTTTGCCCGTCTCACCATCTTCGGCGGCGGCGCGGATCGTCAGCAATTGCCGCTGGTAGTTCCATTCGTAGATGGCCTGCGCGGCGTCGAGCCCCTCATAGCATTGCAGTCGGAGCAATTTGGTGGCGCGCGCATCGCTCAGGGTGCGCGCGACCTCTGTCTTACCTACGCCCGCGGCGCCCTCCAGAAGAAGGGGCCGCTCCAACGTCAGCGCCAAATGGAGAGCAACTGCTAGGTCGTCGGATGCGACATAGCCCTGCCCTTCAAGAGCGGATTGTAAATCGGTCCAGGTCATGTGTGTCTCCGGGCAGAGCGGAACGTCTCCGCCCTGCCTTTCGCCTTTAGCCGTGCAGGCCAAGCTCATTGGCGGTCTTCCAGATCCGCCAGTGATCATGTGGCATGTTGGTATGCCGCAGACCAAAGGCCCGAAACGCATCTTGCACCGCGTTGGAGAAGCATGGCACCCCGCCCACATGCGGACTTTCGCCCACGCCCTTCGCACCGATGGGATGATGTGGCGACGGCGTGACGGTGTAGTCGGTCTCGTAATTCGGAACCTCCCATGCCGTCGGCAGGAAGAAATCCATCAGCGTGCCCGTCTTCACGTTGCCCTGATCGTCATAGGCGATTTCCTGGCCCAAAGCGACGGCGAGTGCCTCGGTCAAGCCGCCATGCACCTGTCCTTCGATGATCATCGGGTTGATCCGGGTACCGCAATCGTCCAGCGCGTAGAAGCGGCGGATGTCTGGCACGCCTGTATCCACATCAATATCCATCACGCAGACATAGGCACCGAACGGATAAGTCATGTTCGGCGGGTCATAGTAGCTAACCGCTTCAAGCCCTGGCTCAATCCCTGGAATGGCCTGATTGTAGGCGGCGAATGCGATTTCTTTCATGGTCTTGAACCGCTCGGGCGCTCCTTTGACCACGAAACGGTCGACGTCGAACTCGACGTCATCGTCATGCACTTCCAACAGATAGGCCGCGATCATTTGCGCCTTGGCGCGGATCTTGCGGCCAGCCATGGCCGTAGCCGCCCCGGCAACCGGGGTCGAGCGCGAGCCGTAGGTGCCCAGACCATAGGGCGCGGTATCGGTGTCGCCCTCTTCGATGGTGATGCTATCGGCAGGTAATCCGATCTCGGAGGCCAGTATCTGTGCGAATGTCGTCGCGTGGCCTTGCCCCTGCGAAATCGTTCCAAGCCGTGCAATTGCAGAGCCCGTGGGATGGATGCGAATTTCGCAGCTATCGAACATGCCGAGACCCAGGATATCGCAATTCTTCACTGGGCCAGCACCCACTATCTCAGTGAAGAAACTGAGACCGATTCCCATAAGCTTGCGCGTTTCGCCCCGTTTGAACGCCTCTACACGCTCGGCCTGTTCCTTGCGCAATCCCTCGTAGTCGACGGTGCTGAGCGCTTTGTCCCAGGCAGTGTGATAATCGCCAGAGTCATATTCCCAGCCAAGCGCAGCCTGATAGGGGAATTGCTCTTTCTTGATGAAGTTGATCCGGCGCAAATCTGCCGCGTCCATGTTCAACTCGATCGCCAGCACCTCGATCATCCGTTCGATGAAATAAACCGCCTCTGTCACGCGGAAGGAACAACGGTAGCTGACCCCGCCCGGCGCTTTGTTGGTGTAGACGCCATCAACCTCAAGGAATGCAGTCGGGATGTCGTAAGATCCGGTGCAGATATTCATGAAACCCGCCGGGAATTTGGTTGGGTCGGCGCAGGCGTCAAATCCACCATGGTCCGCTGTCACATGGCAATGCAACCCGGTGATCTTGCCGTCCCTGGTGGCAGAAATGCGGCCCTTCATCCAATAGTCGCGGGCAAAGGCGGTGGTCATCAGATTGTCCATCCGGTCTTCGATCCACTTTACCGGTTTTCCGGTGACGATGGAGGCGACGACCGAACACACATAGCCCGGATAGGCCCCAACTTTATTTCCAAACCCGCCGCCAATATCGGGAGAGATCACACGGATATTGTGTTCCTCGATCCCGGAAATCAGGCTGACCACAGTGCGGATAGCATGAGGCGCCTGGAACGTGCCCCAAAGAGTCAGCTTGCCATTGACCTTGTCCATTGAGGCGACACAGCCGCAGGTTTCCAGTGGGCATGGGTGCGTACGGTGGTAATACATGGTCTCTTCGGCAACGACCTCGGCATTGTCGATTGTCTCGAATGTTGGATCCTTGTCGCCCGCTTCCCACGTGAAGATGTGGTTGTGATGCTTTCGAGGACCATGTGCTCCATCGATTGGTTTGCCATCCTCGCCCACGGTGTCTTCACGCAGAACTATCTCTGATTCCATCGCCTTGAACGGATCGACCAGAACCTCAAGCTCTTCGTATTCGACCTCGACGGCCTCGATTCCATCTGCCGCCGCATAGCGGTCTTCGGCCACCACAAACGCCACTTCCTGGCCTTGAAACAGAACCTTGCCATCGGCCAGAACCATTTGCTTGTCGCCGGCCAGCGTCGGCATCCAATGGAGGCCGAGCGGTTCAAGGTCCTTGGCGGTCAGCACAGCGAGAACGCCGGGCACTTCAAGCGCTGCCGCCGTATCGATGTTGGTGATCCGTGCGTGAGCGTAGGGAGAGCGGACGAAATCTCCAAAGAGCATCCCGTCGAGCTTCACGTCATCGACGTAGTTGCCCTTGCCTTGAGTAAAGCGGGCATCTTCGACCCTTTTGCGCGAACAGCCCATGCCCTTGAGGTTCGCGGTGCGTTCCTCACGATCTGGTGTCATGTCATTCATTGGGCCGCCTCCTTGGCTGCATTCATCTCGGCCGCTGCGGCTTTGATGGACTTCACGATGTTCTGATACCCGGTACAGCGGCAGATATTACCTGCCATGCCAAAACGGATCTCTTCCTCGGACGGGTTCGGGTTCTCTTCGAGCAACTTTGCCGCACGTGTGATCATGCCCGGTGTGCAGTAGCCGCATTGCAGCCCGTGATGTTCCTTAAACGCCTCTTGCAGCGGGTGCAGCGCGTCAGGCCCACCGATGCCTTCGATGGTTGTGATATCCTTGCCATCGGCCTGCGCCACGAACATGGTGCAGGACTTGACTGATTTGCCATCAATGGTGACGGTGCAAGCGCCACAATGGGAAGTCTCGCAACCAATATGCGGGCCGGTGATATTGAGCCGCTCGCGCAGCGTGTAGATGAGAAGTTCGCGTGGCTCGGCAAGGAATTCCTCTTCCTTGCCGTTCACCGTGATCTTGTAGTGTTGTTTCTTTGACATCGGACGATCTCCTCACGCACGCGACCAGGCGCGCTCAATGGCGCGGGTCAGAATGATACCTGCCACGTGTTTTTTGAAAGCGACGGGGCCGCGGTTGTCCTCGGTGGGGTCAATATCACCGAGCATGGCGGCCACAGCGGTCTTAATGGCATTTGCATCGACGCCGGTGCCAACCAGAGCGGCCCCAGCCGCCTCGGAAAAGACCGGTGTGTCGCTCAGATTGGTCATTGCAATCGAGGCGGAGGCACAGGTGCCACCTTCTTTCACGATCTGGACTGCAGCGGCAGCGGTCGCATAATCGCCAATCTTGCGCTTTTGTTTTTCATAGGCGTAACCGCCTTGAGGCGTTGGGATGGTGACTGCCGTCAACACTTCTTCGTCTTCCCGAGCAGTCATGTAGGCGGCTTCGTAAAACTCGCGGGCAGCGATGTCGCGTTCCCCGTCAGGACCCTCGACAGTGAAGCGCGCATTCAGGCACTGCATCAGGCCGGGCATGTCATTGCCGGGGTCGCCATTGGCCACGTTGCCACCAACTGTCCCCATGTATCGGACTTGCGGGTCTGCGATCTGAAGGGCAGCTTCGCGCAGAATCGGAGCGGCCTCAGCCAGTGCGTCGTGATCAATAATCGCGTGCTGGGTGACCATCGCACCGATGCGGATACTGTCACCTCCGATCTCGATATCAGACATGCCGCCAACATCCTGAAGATCGATCAGATGCGGCACATCCGCCATCCGCAGCTTCATCATCGGAATCAGGCTGTGCCCACCGGCCATGACGCGGGCATCATCGCCATGCTCTTCCAGGATCGACAGCACACCGGCCATGTCCTTGGGTCTGTAGTATTCGAATGCCGCTGGAATCATCGGCTCTCCTCCCTTCAAGCAAATGTTCTGGCTGAAAGGATCACTGCATGCGCTTGGATGGCGACGCTTCAGGAAATCAACAAAAAACAGGTATTTTGCACGAAATGCGCCCTAGGTCGCACGAATTGCGCCCACCTGCGATGCAAGCGCATCCTGAACCGTCTTGAGTTTGGATCGACTGACCGGCGCGGGTGGTAAACCATCCCCGTCGAACAGGCATCGACCCTTATCTTTGGTACGCTCAAACCGCGCCACGCGCTGAGGATTGACAAGGTAGCTGCGGTGGGTCTGGAGAAATCCGGTGGGCACCAATCGCTTGGCGGCCTCGGTCACTGGCCAGACACAAAACAACCGATCCGTTTCGGTGTAAACTTGGGTGTAGTGCCCATCCGCGCGCAAAAACAGAACATCTTCGGCAGAGATGAAGACCTTTCCACCATCCCGTTCGCAAGGAATTTGCAGCAATGGTTTTACATCCACGGTCGCTTCTGTTGGCTCCGGGTCTTTCCTCGAAGGTCCTGGCAGGTAGGTCACGCTGACCCACAAGCAAGCACCAAATATGATGAAACTGAACAGGATTACGCCAATGGCCAGCGTCTCATTGCTCATCAACGGGCCAAACTCAACCCCACTTGGCACCGCGACGAAACGGGTGCTCGCCAGAGCAAGAAAATGAACGGTGCAAACCGCCGCTGCAAAACACAAAGTGCCCAGCAAAATGTTTCTGTTTGTTCGCTGCCCGTAGGCAATCGCGAAAGCCAGCATACAAAGCGCTATTGCAGCAATCGAGGACAAGATGACGCCACTGGGCGTATACACTGCCCGGCAAAGCTCCAAGCCAGCCATGCCAATATAGTGCATCGCCAAGATGCCCAACCCAACAACGCCTCCTGCCATCGCAATCGTAGCGCGGTTGCGTTCGGTGAAATGCAACAGAATAAGCGCAGCTCCGACGAGCAGGATCGCGACAAGGGCAGACACAAGTGTGATTGCAGCGTCGTAATAGAACAGGATCGGCATCTGAAGCCCGAGCATGGCCACGAAGTGCATGGCCCAGATTCCACCGCCAAGCGAAACAGCCGCAAGAGCCACCGAGGCCTTCTTTTCAAATACCGGCTTCGTCGAAAGATCTCGCGTCATCGACAATCCTGTAAACCCTGCCACGAAGGCAACAATGCAGGACATGGCGACGAGGAAACTGTTGTGGCTGACGTCGAGAAACTCCATTGTCGCAAATTGGCTAAAAAGTATGCGTTTGGCAAATGGATCAACGATGTCGGACGTTCAAAGAGCGGTTACACATTAGGCGATGCCCAGCTCCGAAGCATTCGTGCCGAGGTGGATAGCACGCTACTATTCGGCGGCCTTGAGGCCAAATCCGCCGTTCATATTGATTGGGTGAAAACCACAATTTATGGCTAATGAAGGTCTGCTCGACTCCTCCCGCCGTCATCATTTGATGTTTAATTTGTGACTTCCGAAAGCTGTTGGGGGGAATGGCTAGAGATGCCTTTAGACCGCTTTATAAACTTGCCAGTCTTAGGATAAGCCCTTCAATTCTTTTGTTCTAAGACTTTCGAAGTCCAGACCGGACCCAGCCACCAGATCTTTTACTGTTCTGGAAACGACGATGTCGCCGCCTCCGCCCAATTCAGAGATACGCGCTGCAATGTTAACGGCAATTCCGCGCACATAATGCAAAGAAACTTCGACTTCGCCTGTGTGAACCCCTATGCGAACTTCCAGATTCAGCTTGGAAATGGCATCGCCAATCGCCTTGCCACGATGGATCGCCTGGCCGGGTCCGTCAAACGTAGCGAGAAAGCCATCGCCATATACTTGGTAGGCAATGTGCACCTCATCACTGTGCCTCCTTAGGACAACCCTATTGGCAAAGAAAGGCTATGAGGCACGCTTGGTTCAATCAATATCTTTTCAATCAGTAGTGAAGGCCAGAAGGCCAGCCCGTTAACCGATGGTTCGATCCTTATAGCAATCGATTATCCACAATAGTGCTTATGGTTTCGCTTTTTATGCTAGCGTTGGGCAGTTGCGAGCACGCACGTTTGAGCATGCTAACGAAAGTGGGAGTATGGAGATGCTGGTTGACCGATATGGACTGACGCTGACGACCAGCCTGCCAGAGGCGCGGGACGCCTATGTCGCGGGGCTTGATCACATCCTTGCAGCAACGTTTGGTGCAAGCGAAGCTTTTTCCGCCGCCATCACGGCCGATCCCGGCTTCGCCCTCGGTCACGTTGGGCTTGCTCGAGCTCGAATGTATGAAAACGATATGTCTGGCGCTCAAGAGGCAATGGCGTCGGCCCGCGCTTGCGCATCTGGGTTGACTGAGCGCGAGGAGGGTCATCTCGCGGTATTCGATCTCTTGCTTCAGGGACGTGTTTCACAGGCACGAAGCGCAGTTCTGAAGCACGCTGCTCATCACCCCCGCGATGTCCTTGTCGCGCAGATCTGTACCAACATTTTTGGTTTGATTGGGACATCGGGTGAGCCTGGTCGGGAAAGCACGCAACTTGCCTACACGACCAAATTATTTGATGCCTTGGGCGAAGACTGGTGGGTTATGAGCGTACACGGTCAGGCGCTGTGCGAAGTTGGGCGGCTTGATGAGGCCATGTCCATGATGGACGGCTCGCTCGCTTTGAACAACGCCAATGCAAACGCGTCACACTTCAAAGCGCACACGCTCTACGAGCAAGGTTATGGAGAGGCCGGTCGCGCATACCTTGCCGACTGGATCGCGGATTATGATGTGCGCTCGGTATTGCACGGCCACTTAAGTTGGCATCGCGCTCTGTGGGCCTTGGAGCAAGGGGATGAGGCTGAGCTATGGACGATTTACGAGGGAGCTATCGCACCCGCAGCGTCCTATTCGTTGCCGATAAATGTTCTAACCGATGCTGCTGCACTTTTGCACCGCACTGAAATTGCGGGTCTAACAGTTGCGCCCAAACTTTGGCGCGACCTGAGCGAATACGCATCACGGTTTTTTCCAAACCCAGGCATGAGTTTTGCGGACATACATGGCGCGCTGGCTCATGCAATGGCAGGGGAAGGAGAACGCCTTGCGGTTCTGACCGAAACAAGCTTGGGTTTTGCGGCAGATCTTGTTCGCCCGGTGGCCCGTGCGTGGGGCGCGATTGCGCGACAAGATTGGACGGATGCGCTGCAACAGCTGACTCCGGTCATGGCAGATCACGCTCGTCTGGGTGGCAGCCGCGCACAGCGTGACCTTTTGGAGCTGACTTACCTGAATCTGCTATTGAAATCCGGCCATATTCAAGAAGCTCATCGAACGATTACAGCGCGACGCCCGATCTTCAGTCATAATGCGCCCGTTGCAGGCTTTGTCTGAATTCACAAAGCTCTAGTTTATCAGCTCTTCTTACCCCTCCTTTAGCTAGGCTGCGCACGACCGGAATGGACTGGTTACTTCCTGATTACAAATCCCGTATCACGCCATTTATGGTATGCAAGCCTGATCAATCGCTCTGCAACCTGGTCGTAATTTCTGACAGGCGAGACCAGGATTGTAAGGTGACGGGCAAAGCAAGTGCGGCTTCCGCAAACTCCCACGAATAGCTGATAATCGAAAATATCATGCCCGGTGTCGCATCCAGGTTTTGGGTCGCGAACCACAGGTTGAATAGGAGCAGACCTATTAACAGAATGAAGATTACGCCATAAAGAACGGCTTCGGTATCCGAGAGCTTTACTTCGAACCGGCGCAGTTTACTCAGGTGGACGAAAACCGGACGGTCACGTCGTTGTTCCAGAACACTGACCTGATGCTCCATTTGCTCATTCAGCGCACGGTTCCATTGCCAAAACGTCGAATGAAACAGAGCGTATACAGATATCATTCCGACAAGAACCCCACAGGCAGACAGGGCCAGAACTGGCGAGAAGTAAAACAGCAAAATTGCTGATACGACGAACTGCACCACCCCCGCGATTGCCGAAGGCAGGATCTCTTCAAGAAAGTCGGCCAGTTCGCGCCCCATGCCGATCCGGGCGTTCAGCGACGAAATTGGAAGATTTGAAAACCGCGCGGCAAGCGCCTTGCCCAATTCGACACGGATCATACCGTAGACACGTGTATCGTAAATCCGCCGGATCACGCTGATCATAGTGAGGGCAACCATGAGCGCACCTAACTGCACAAAGGGCTCAAAATCTTCGCTCAGCAATCCATCTATGGCGAAGCCGACGAACAGCGGAATCAGAACCGTCAGGGCAGTTTCAACCAGGATCAGGAACCACGTAAGCCCTACGCGCCAGCGGAACACACTCAGAAGCGTGCCGATTGTCAGTTTTCGATCTGTCAGCATGTCGAATTACTGATCATAGTGAATGCGAACACGCACATCGCCCGGCCAGACCGAGGCAGCCTTGAAATCCGGCTCGTCCTGAGGGTCTGAGGCACCTGTTGAACCCAGCCCCTCCAACAGTTTTGTCTCAGTCATGTTCAGGTCATCGTCCTTGTTTTCGTCATGAAACAACAGCACAGCGTATGGGCCCGTGTTCAGGTCAGAAAACTCATGGCTGACGCTGCCTTTACGTGACGGAATCTGGGCGTAGTCAATGGCGCTCCAGACATCCAAACTGTCAAAGGCGCGCGCGTTATCGAATACAAGGATCACGATGTTGCCCTTGGCGTTGCGGATGCCGTCCACAGTCACATTCAGACCCTCGGCGAAGGCCGGAGTCGCAAGCGTTACCACGGCGAATGCAGGGGCTAGAAGGTTCCGTATCATGGCTTTGTCCTTTCTTCAGAAGGCTGCGGAAGGGGTGACTTGAAAATGGCAATGACATCCTCGGTGATGGCGATCAGTACCGGCACCAGCAGCAGCATGAGGGCTGTGCCAAAGAGTTCTCCAAAAGCTAAAGAGATTGCCGCAGGGATCAGATACTGTGCTTGCTCAGAGGTTTCGGTCAGCAAAGGCAGCAGACCAATCACTGTAGTTGCGGTGGTCAGAAAGATCGCCTTGAAACGTCCAATGCCTGCGCTTCTCAGCGCCAGATTCACGGGCTGACCTTCCTCTCGCGCCTGATTGTAGCGGGTGATCATGACCAGACTGTCGTTCACAATCACACCGGTCAGAGCAAGCATGCCGAAGAACGAAAACAGCGACAGCGAGACATCCATGATCAGGTGCCCGACGGCGGCTGCGATAAAGCCGAATGGCACGATGGCCAGAATGACGAAAGGCTGCCAATAGCTTTTCAACGGCACGGCCATCAGCACATAGATCAGAACGGCTGCCAGCAACAGCGCGCGCTTCAGGCCATCGCTTATATCGGCCATTTCTTCCAGTTCACCGGCCGGCAGGACGGTTACGCTGGGATATTTGGCACGGAGTTTCGGGACCAGCTGCTCGAACACCGCCTGCCCCACCTCTTCGGGAGCAACAAGGTCGCGGTCGATGGACGCTGCTACGATGTTCATGCGCTTGCCGTCACGGCGATCGATAGTGCCAGAGGCATAGGTGCCCTCGATTTCGGCGACGGTCTCAAGCGGCACCCAAGCGCCGGATGCGCTGCGCAACCGGGTCTGCACCAGATCCGCCAACGTATCGCGGTTTTCACGCGCGTTCTGTACGACTACGCGGACTTCGGACCCATCGCGTCTGACCTTGGTCACCTCGGCCCCGCCGAACCCATAGCCAATCTGTCTGGCCAGAGCCTCGGCGTTAAAACCAAGGTGCCGCGCGTCCGGGCGCAGGCGGAGTTTCAGTTCAGGTTGGCCGCCCACCAACCCATCCCTTACATTTGCCACGCCCTCGATGTTCGACAGGAAACCTTTCATTTCGGCGCTGGCTTGCTGCAGAAGGTCTTCGTCTTTTGACGCCAACCGGATTCGGAACCCTCCGGCAAGCGTTTCCGATCCGGTGAACTCCAACTCGGTGGCACCCTCGACCGCACCGACCCGGTCGCGCCATTCGCGGACCACGGAAAGGATCGGGACATTCGGACGCTCAGCTACCGGGATCATTTCAGCGAAAATTTGGGCATTTCCAGCGCTGTTGATGATGGTGAATACTGTCTGAACGGGTGGAGCAGACATACTCGCCTCTTCTGCAAGCTCGACGTTCAGCTCGTTCAACACGGCTTCGATCCGATTCACGTTCGTGCGGGTCAGTGCAAAGGGGGCGCGGGCATCCATTTCCAGGTTCATCGTGATGACCTGACCGGGCACCTCGGGAAAGAACACCGTCCTGACCTTGCCCTTGTACATCAGGCCAAGCCCCAGCGTTGCGGCGGCAATGAACAAGATCAGCACAGCGTAGCGCTGACGCACCGCCGCGACGAGCAAAGGCTGGTAGATGCAATCCCGCACCCAGTACAACCCGCCCTGCGCAGAATCCTGTACCCGCCCCCACAAGCGGGTCGGCAAGTATCGACGCTCTTGCCGCATCGAAACCTGCGCCAGATGGGCGGGCAGGATGAATTTGCTTTCGATAAGCGAAAAGATCAGCGTCAGGATCACGATGCCCGCGAACCCGGCAAGTACCTTGCCCAGCGGATTGTCGATCAACAGCATCGGGAAAAAGGCTGCGATTGTGGTCAGCACGCCAAAAACGGTCGCAACAGCCACGCGATGTACGCCGCGTTCCGTGTCCCTAATCGGGTCCTTCCCCTTGCGGCGTTCTTCAAAAACGCTTTCGCCGACTACAACGGCATCATCGACCAGAATTCCCAAGGCAATGATCAGACCAAAAGTCGTGACATCGTTCAGCGAATAGTCCACCCATTTCGAGCCCGAGACAGCAAGCGCCCCCATGACCGAAACGGGAATGCCCATGGCAACCCAGAAGGCCAAACGCACGTTCAGGAAAATCGACAGCATCAGGGTCACAAGGATCAAACCCTGCACCCCGTTTGAGCGCAACAGCGCCAGACGGTCCGAGATGTAGCCAGCGCTATCACCCCAAACCTCGACCTGTACCTGCGACGGCAGCTGTCGGCTGAACTCGTCAACCGTGCTGCGCACGACATCACTGATCTCCAGCAGGTTTTCCTTCTGCCCGACCAGAACCTCCATCCCTACGGTTGGTTTGCCGTTCAGGCGAAACAGGTACTCGCCGTCCTGAAACCCGTCTTCGATTTTGGCAATATCGCCCAAAGGCACATAGGACCCGTCGTCACGTTCGATGATCGGCAGAGCTGCGTATTCCGGCACGTATTTCGCCCTGTCATCGGCCCGCAGATAAATCGTACCGCCATCAGTCCTCAGACGACCTGCCTGAAAGGCCAGCGAATTCCCTTCGATGGCGCGGGTCACATCCGAAACCGTCAACCCATAGTGGCGCAGCAACGCCGGGTCGATTTCGATGCGCAATTCCCGCGGTATCAGGCCCCAGATTTGCAACCGCGACAATTCCGGTTGCGCCAGCAACTCTTCTTTCAGGCGTTGCGCCAAGCTCTGTAATGTGGCGGGGTCTGTTTCTCCGAACAAGTTCAGATACAGCGCCGGGAAATCGAAACCCGAGGCTTCGATCACGGGTCGGCGCGCAGTATCAGGCAGATCAGTCAAGCCGTCGATCCGAATACGGACACGATCCAGGACGGCTTGTAGTTTCTGGCCACCTGCGCGGCGGACAGTCACGACACTTAGGTCATTCTGGGATTGTGAGATCACACTACGCACGCCTTCCAAACCTTCGAGGGCCTGCTCAACTTTCTGGGTCACCAATTCATCAACCTGTTCGGCTGTGGCGTCCGGAAACTCGATCGCGATTGTAACACTTTCCGGCGGAATGCGGGGGAAGCCTTCGATCCGAATGTTCAGCAGCGTTTGCACCCCAAGAAATAGGATCAGTGCCATCATCAGATTGGCAGCGACCGGATTTCGGATAAACCAGGATGTCAGAGCGTGCATGGCTCAGCCTCCATCTGATTGCGGCGTCACTCGCTGACCCGGTAGAAACGAGGCCAAAGGTGTTTTGGCCACGCGCCACGGGCCGGTCCCTTCGGGAGCCGATACCGTCACTGTACTTTCGCTGCGGAACAGGATGTTCGGGCTAAGCCTCTGCAATTGGTCCTTATCGTCTACAATCCAAATGTATCCCGCACGGGTCAGGACGCTTTCGGGTAGGGTTAATGTGTCCGAGATCCGGCGTCCGGGAATGTGAACCTGCAGGAAGTCTCCGGCGAGTATGCGATCATCGGGCTTTGTGACATCCAGAAAGACCCGCACCTGCCGTGTGTCTTGATCCAGAAACCCTCCTCCACGCCGGACTTGAGCCCGCCCCAACGCTCCGCCCGAGCGCTGTGTCAGATCAGCAGTGGCGCCAGAGATCGGATGATCCAACAACGCCCAGTCCGCCTGACTAAACTCGGCGACCAGTTCGAATTGCTGGTCGTCCGAAAGGTGTATCAGGGCATCGCCTGGGTTGACCGTCTGGCCCAGGCTGGCAAAGCGATGGGTTACAAATCCCGAAAAAGGGGCGACAACCTCCGCGTCCTTCAGTTCATTTCGCGTCGCATTCAGCCGTGCCTGCGCAGCTGCAACGGATTTCTCGGCAATGCGCAATTGCGGCAGATTCACAGCCAGTTCGTTTGGCGGTTCTGTTTCATCCCGGTCAAACTGTCGTTGCGCGACTGTCACTTTGTTCTGCGCGCGCAATAACGCCAGTTCCGCTTGCTCAAGCTCCATCTCAGCGGCTGCAACGGCGCTTTGATAAGGTGCATTTTCGATTGAAAACAAAGGGGCACCCCGTTCCACCTTAGTCCCTGCCAAAGCGGCGTTGTGCACTGCAATGATGCGCCCGGACACAGCAGATCGCAGCTTGGCATCCCACCGAGGCCGAACTTCGGCAAACGCCGAAACCTGCGCTTGTACGGTTGCTGAAGCAACCGTGACGACCGAGACGGTCGGTGGCGGAGGTGAGGTCGTTGTTGCCTGAACATCAATTGTATCTTCTGTATCAAACAGGAGGACGACGATCGCTACAAACAGTGCCAACGATAGTCCAATCCAAAGCCATCGCCGGGTCGGTCTTTGCCGAGTTTCCAAAGTTTTGTCTGTCATAGACCTGTCTTTCCTGTGCCGCCGAATCCATTGCACCTTGTGGCATTCGATAGAGTGTCATATACTATGAACGATCGTTCGTTCAATATTAAGTTGAAAAAATGTCCGATGACACCAGGAAGCCGGAATCAATCCGGAAAAAGGCAACAGCCAAGCGTCGCAACCAGATTTTGGAGGCCGCAGTTATGTGTTTCCTTGAGCGCGGCTATCATCAGACAGGCGTCCGCGATATCGCAGCGCGGGCGGGCGTCAGCCTTGGAAATCTCTATAATCATTTTCGCGGCAAACATGATGTGCTTGTAGAAATCGCAATACTTGAACGCCGCGAGATGGAGCCGTTTCTGAAAATCCTGAACTCAGATGCGCCCGCGCCCAAAGTCATAAGAAAGTTCATCAAGGCCTACGCAAAATACCTTGCTGCGCCGGATAACGTTATTTTAACATTGGAAATTTCGAGCGAAGCAGTTCGTCAACCGGACATCGCGCAGCTGTTCGTCGAGAACCGGTCGAGTTTGACTGAGGCCCTGGAAGCCGTAGTGAAGCGAGGAATTACCGGCGGTGAATTGCGCGCCGTTCCGGATCCCCTTCAGGCGTCACAACTGGTGATCGAAGTTCTGGAAGGCAGTGCATATCGTAGTGTGCTGTCAGAAATGCCCATGACCGGGATCATTGTGTGCGCTGAAGACTTTATTATGAGTTCCCTGCTGGCACGTCATTAGTACGTAGGTGGCGTGTCGTTTTGGAATTCGTGAATGTCAGCCAAAGGGAGCTGCCTGAGACATTAATGTAGGCAGCAAAGATCGACTTTGAGCCGGCCGAAACGCGGGGGAGGTCAAAGGAAAGTTGGAGTTGCGGTTAGGACTATTGGCTAACGCAATATAATCCGAGGTTCTGTTACCAGACTTCGTTTAGTCACAAGACGAAGAGGTCGCAAAGCGCATGCAGATTCCAACCACTGGCACAGCGCCAGATCGTTTTTGATGCGATTGACGCACTGATCTATTGATACTGTAGGGATCAGGCGATCAGATACGATGGCAGATTTCTCAAGCATCCGCCTTAATCAGGTCGCTTGCCTTTTCGCCAATCATGATCGCTGGTGCGTTGGTGTTGCCGCTGACGATTTCCGGCATGATCGAACAATCAGCCACCCGCAGGTTCGAAATACCGTGTACCTTTAGTCTTGCGTCGACAACAGACGTCTCGGCGTTCCCCATCGCGCAGGTGCCGGTTGGGTGGTAGATCGACACGCTGTTCGATCTGGCCCAATCCAGAGTGCCTTCATAATCTTCGCAGCTCAGCTCTGCCGTTGGTCGAAACTCTTCTGATATCTTCGAGGCCAGAGGGTTTTGTTTGGCAATCCCGCGCGCGATGTTCACGCCGTCGACAATGGTTCGGCAATCCGTTTCAGTGGACAGATAGTTCGGGATGATCTTGACATGTTCGGATGGGTCCGGTCCGTTCAGGCGCAGCTCTCCCCGACTTTCCGGACGCAGTTGGCAGACCGACATCGTGAAGGCCGAAAACGGATGCACACCTTCGCCTGGGCTGTCGGCGGACCAGGGTTGCACGTGGAACTGAATGTCGGGCGTCTCAACATCGGGCCGGGTTTTCATGAAACCAGTCGCAAGGCTGGCGGCCATTGTCATCGGACCCGCACGAAATAGTGCATATTTCAGCGCGATTCGCGCCTGATTGAACAGGCTGCGAACTTCGTCATTCAGTGTGGGCTCATTGCATTTGAACACCAGCCGCGCCTGCAAGTGATCCTGAAGACCTTTGCCAACACCCGGCAGGGCGTGCAGCGGTTTGATACCATTTTCCTTTAGATGATCCGGCTCTCCGATCCCTGACAACATCAGGATTTGGGGAGAGTTGATCGCCCCGCCGGACAGGATGACCTCGCGCCGAACAGTCAGTGTCTGCTCGTTACCAGAACGATCCCGGTAGACCAGCCCGGTTACTTTTTTCCCATCCAGAACCACATGCGACACAAGCGCTTTGGTGATGATGTTGAGGTTCTGACGACCGCGAATGGGCTTGAGATAGGCGACGGCGGCGCTACAGCGGCGCCCATTGCGCGTGGTCAGTTGGAAGTAACCCACGCCTTCTTGCTCGGCCCCGTTATAATCTGGGTTGAACGGGTAACCGGCGGCCTGTGCTGCTGCGACCCAGGCATCGCAGATCGGGCGCTGAATGCGCATGTTGGACACTGACAAGGGGCCATCGACGCCATGATATTCATCCTCGCCGCGTTCTTGATCCTCACAGCGTTTGAACAGGGGTAGCACATCGTCCCAGCCCCAACCCTCGTTGCCCATTTGCCGCCAGCGGTCGTAATCTTCCTTCTGGCCACGCACATAGAGCAACCCGTTCAGCGAAGATGAGCCACCCAGTACCTTGCCCCGTGGCCAGTCGATGGATCGACCGTTAAGGCCGGGGTCGGGCTCAGTGCGATAGCACCAGTCAACCGAGGGGTTATGCATCGTTTTGAAATAGCCGACGGGGATGTGAATCCACGGGTTGGTATCGCGGCCACCTGCTTCGAGCAGCGCAACAGTTGTGTTGGGGTCTGCGCTCAACCGATTGGCAATGACACAGCCCGACGATCCTGCGCCAACAACTGCATAATCCACCTCCATGACCGCCTCCTTCCAAACTCGCTGAAAAAAACTCTATGCAAGATGCAAGAATTATACTAGCCTTTTTTGATACAAAACGTCTCAATAATTGCGATCAGGGAGGTAAGCAATGGAGATCGGACGGAAACTAAGTGGTATTTCACGGCGAGATTTCTTCCGCGTGGCCGGGCGTTACGGCATGAGTTCGACACTGCTGGCGGCAGGCGGGTTCGGCGGCGCGATGAGTCTGGCGAATCTGGCGCAGGCCGCCGAATCCACCTATGAGAAGCGCTTTTCGAAAGAGCCGAAGCACACGCTGAAATTCGGCGCGTCGGGTTTCAACACCCGCAACCTGTTGATTGAGCGCGCCGGCGCAATCGAGTTCGCGCGCGACCTGGAAGAACGCACGGACGGCGAGATTCGCATCGAATTCATCGGCGACAACCAGATCTGCGGCCAGCTGAGCTGTGTCGAAAAGACCCAACAGGGGATCGTCGATATTTATGCTGCCTCAACTCAGAACTCGGCCGGAGGCGCACCTTATCTGAACGTGCTGGACTATGCCTATATGTTCCCCAGCCGCGCGGCGCAGTATCACTTCTTCTATAGCCCGGCGAGCCAGCGCATCCTGCGTGATCCGCTGGAAAAACGGCACGGGTTGAAGTTCCTGTTTACCCATTGTGAGCTACGCGGCCTGCAAATGGGTTCGACCTTTGCCGACAAGCCGACCGTCACCAAACTGGAAGAGTTGTTTGGTACCAAGAACCGCGTGACGGGTACGCAGTTGGGCCGGATTGCAATGCAATTGCTGAATCTGAACCCAGTCCCGGTGGCTTGGGAAGAGACGCTGGATGCGCTTAAGACAGGGCTGATCGATGGGGCGGAAACCTGGGCCTCGGCCGTGGCTTACGCCAACATGGCGCCGGTGGTTTCGCAGTCGGTCAATCTGAAATTTTTCTGCGGCACTGAACATACGTCCATGTCGGCCGAGGTCTTTGACGGCCTGAGTGGAGAATTGCAAGACGCAGTTATGGAATCTTCCTACTTCACTCAAGCGTTGATCCAGGGTGCGAATGAAGCCGCATTGCTGAATACGGTAGGCTTCTCGGAGCCGCAATTGCCGGACACGATCTTCGCCGAAAATGGCGTGCGCCCGGCCTTCCTGGCTGACGATCAGATCAAGCTGGCCGAAGAGATGTGCGCTCCGAACTACAACCCAGAGCCTTGGGCCCAGTGGCGCGAACGTCTGAATAAATGGGCAGGCGGCATTGATACCTATCAGGAAATCTACGACATCGCGCGCGAGATTCCGGCCGACACCCTGCCGGAAAATGTCGAACCGCGCCGTTGGTGGAAAGGCGAAGCCTGATAGACTGTTACGAACCGGCCCTGAGCGGGCCGGTTCAACTTTATACCGACTGGGAGGACGGGGTTCATGTCGTTTTGGGCAGACATCGGCGCGATTTTCAGCGCCTTTCTCAGCCAGGATTCGTTCGAGATTCAATCCGCACTGGAATCCGACGCCGCCTGGGTGTTGGGCGCGATTGTCTCGGCGATTGGCGGAATCGTGATCATGTTGATCTATCGGGCGGTGCCCTTTGTTGAACGTCATCTGGAACGGTCGGTGATGGTGTATTCCTACCTTGCGATCGCATTAATCATCTTCTGGGGCGTGATCGACCGGTTTGTGTTCAACGATCAGGAACCCTGGTCGACCACCATCCCCCCGCTGCTGTTCATGGTCATGGCGTGGTTTGGGGCGTCGTATAACGTCCGCCTGCGCACACATTTGAGCTTCAGCGAATTCCGCACTGCAATGCCGAGGGCTGGGCAATTGGCTTGCCTGATACTCGACGCGATATTGTGGTTCATCTTTGCGGTGATCGTCATCGTGACCACAACACGGCTGGTGGCATTGTCGGCATCAAACTTTCAGATCGTTCTGGGAACAGACAATATCATGCAGTGGTGGTTCCTTCTGGCCGCACCGCTGTCGTTCTTTCTGATGGTCGGGCGCGTGTTTCAGAACCTTGCCGATGATCTGAACAACTGGAAAACAGGCGAGCCGCTGATCAAGCAGGCCGTGATCGGAGCAGACTGATGACAGACGGAACTATGGTCACACTGATCTCTCTTGCGGTCACCTTTCTGTTCATGCTGGGCGTGCCGGTTTTGCTGGTAATCGGCTATTGGGTCATCGGCTGTTCGTTTGTTCTTGGCCTGACGCTGGACAACATGGGTGCTGAACTTCTGAACGTGTTCAACAAGGGTTTCGCCTTGCTGGCGATGCCGCTGTTCATCCTGACCGGAGACCTGATCAATAAATCGGGGATCGCGAGACGTCTCAGCGATTTTGCTTATGCCTGTCTGGGCTGGATACGCGGCGGGCTGGCGATGGCATCCCTTGGGGCATGCGGATTGTTCGCAGCAATCTCAGGCTCAAACTCGGCCACAACCGCCACGATCGGATCGATGCTGCACCCTGAGATGGTCAAAGGGGGTTATGACGAACGGTTCAGCGCGGCCACGGCGGCGGCAGGCGGTACGGTGGGGATCATCATTCCTCCCTCGATTATCTTTATCGTCTACGGTTTCCTGATGAACCTGCCGATTTCCGAGCTATTCGTGGCGGGTATCCTTCCGGGCGCGCTGATGGTTTTTGGCATGCAGTTCGCCTGCTGGATCATCTGCCGCATGAACGGGTGGGGTCATCTGATCCCGCTACAACTGAACCGGGTGCTGAAGACCGCATTCGGTGCCTGGCTTGGGTTCTTCGCCATCGGGCTGGTGTTGTGGGGTATATACACAGGCAAATTCTCACCAACTGAGGCAGCCGGAGTGACGGTCGGCTTCTGCGTTATTGCAGGGTTGGTCAGCTATCCGATCAATCGGATCATGGGCGCGCGGAACGACATCTCACCCACCGAAAAAAGCTATGCCGAGATGTTTGTCGTCGAAGGCTTCACGATCCCCGAGATCCCCTCAATCGTGATCCGCTCGGCCCAGATCACAGGTATCCTCGCACCGCTGATCGCGATTTCTGTGGTGATGCAGCAGATCCTGTCATTGCTTGGCGCTCAGCAAACCATTGGGGATTTCGTAACCTCGATGGGTGGCTACTATGCGGTTCTGTTTACTTCGATGGTGATCGTTTTCTTCTCGGGCATGGTACTCGAAAGCCTGCCTGTCACGATTATCCTGGCCCCGATCCTGGCACCGATTGCGGCCTCGGTCGGGATTGATCCGATCCATTTCTCGGTAATCTTCCTTGTGGGGGCTTCGATTGGCTTCATCACACCACCCTACGGTCTCAATCTCTACGTGGCATCAGGGGTGACTGGCGTTCCCTACTTCCGTCTGCTTCGGTACACTGTGCCCTATCTAGCAGCGCTGATATCAGTGTGGATTTTGATCTCGCTTGTACCTGATCTGGCCTTGATCCTGCTGCCAAATAACTAGACTGTTGCGGGATGGCCGAAACGGAAACACAAGACAAAGAAACCCAGATCCCAACTAACTTGCGCCTTCTCCTCATCCTTGAGGAGGTGGCGCGACGCGGGGTTGCCGTCAAACCATCGGACCTGATCGAGGCACTCGGTCTGGCGAAACCAACAATCCACCGTTTGTTGCAAACAGCAGAGGCCGAAGGTTTCCTGCAGCGTGATCTGGATGGCCGCTCATACGGTCCCGGGCACCGTCTAAGGTTGCTTTCAGTCAACACCATGTCGTCCGAGCATCTGCGCACAGCGCGTTTGGCGATCTTACGCAGTGTCGCCGAGCAGGTTGGTGAGACATGCAATCTCGCCATTCCTGACCGAGAGGGCATGATCTATCTTGACCGGGTTGAGACGAAGTGGCCTTTGCGCATTCAATTACCGGTCGGGACACAGGTTCCCTTTCATTGCACCGCCAGCGGCAAGATGTACTTGTCCACGCTCCGGCAGAAAACACTGGATGGATTTCTTTCAGCAGGAAATCTGCAGCCACAGACTGAAAGTTCCCTGACCGATCCGCAGTCATTGCGCACGGAAATCCAACATATCGCTCAGAACGGTTATTCCACTGATGATGAAGAGTTCATGAGTGGAATGGCAGCCCTAGCAGTACCCGTTCAAGATGGGCAAGGCCGATTGGTGGGCACACTTTCGGTTCATGCACCGACACAACGTCACAACGTCAACAGCCTGATGTCGTTTCTGGGTATCCTGAAAAAGGGGGCAAATGAACTTTCGGCTCTGTTAACCACGTGACCAGAACCTGAAAGACAGCCGCGACAAAATAATTTTTGCCCGATTGCCGCGGCAGGCATCGTCCGGTTCGGAGCATTCTGCATCGCAACGGATGAGCCGCGTACAAAGGCCTTCCTCACAGCTTTCTTAGTCTGCTAGCCATAAACTCTTAGTCTAAGAAATACTCACACCAGTAGTTCAAGTTGGATTGGCCGTGCATGCCGAATCCGGGTCGTACATCGTTGGTAGATTCGAGCGGGTAGATTTCCAGAGATAGCCCTCAAGGTTGGGATCACACAATAGTGCGGGCAGGACCGAGTGATTGACGTAGTCTTATTTCTGTCGGCAACTCAACACTTTGACCGCTGTGCGCATCACGGAGTATCTGGATCAGCATCCCAGCGGCGCGACGCCCCATCTCGCGATGCGGGACATGTACCGTCGTAAGAGCGGGTTCGGCGAGCATTGCAATTTCGATATCGTCAAAACCGGTAATTGAGAGGTCTCTAGGCACCTCAAGCCCCATTTCCCGAGCCGCACGTAAGGCTCCGACCGCCAAAACATCATTGACGCACATCACGGCAGTCGTTTCTGGTGCGGCTGTCATGACCTCGCGCAAAGCAACTTCACCAGTTTCAACGCCGTAAGCGGTCTCGACAAGAAACATTGTATTCGGGTCTTGACCGGCCTCTTGTTTGGCATCCCGAATGCCTTGAACGCGTTCCCTTGCCCGATCATTCGAAGCGGTCGGAGCAGAGATACACGCGATATGCCGATGCCCATATCCAATGACCTGCCGGGCAAGGGCAAACATCGCAGCCCGATTGTCAAAGCCGATGGCCGGCGGGGATTGGTCAGGATCAAATGACCAGGCGATCAGAGTTGGTACACGCTGCTTTTCCAGAAACGCATAGATTTCCGGTTCGCGATCGTACCCAATCAGCAGCAACCCATCTGCACCCCGCGCTACCAACGCACGCACCTGTTGTTCTTCCAGCTCTGAATCATAGGCGGACGAAGCAACCAGAAGCGTTTTACCATGCCTCACCAGCTCTTCCTGAAACGCCTGTAATCCGCGTGCAAAAACAGCGTTCTCCATAGTCGGTATCACGGCGGCGATGGTATTTGTCTGCCTTGCTGCAAGGGCTTGGGCTCCGAAATTTGGCGCGTACCCAAGTTCTCGTACGGCTGCCAGAACTCGTTCCCTTGTGCTTTGCCCTACCCGCTCTGGCGAGTTCAGGCACCGCGAGACAGTTGCGGTGGACACGTTCGCATGTCGGGCAACATCTGCAAGGGTTGGGACTGTGTTTTCGTGACCGCTTTGAGGCATGGTTTTTCTTGTCATTCTGGATGGGCAACTAGCTCAAGACAAATTCTATCAAAAGCACGATTTGTCGGGAACCTACAGCACATATGCAATGTAAGCGCTTGCATAACAAAATGTAAGCGCTTACATTGCGGACGACTCAGTGCGAGACATTGGATGGGTTGGGGAGGACGCATGCCATACTTGATAGCTGGAATATTGCTGCTCGCGTTTGTAGCGAACGTAGTGATCGGAGCAGTCTCGAATGCGCCCTTGGTCAACAATATCTGGGAAATGTTGATCTTGTTTGCCGCGGCCATCGCCTTTTCGATCGGCATTCTGCGGAGCGAAGCAAAAGAAATTTCGGAGAAAAAATCAAAGGAATAAATCCGAAAAAAGTCCAACGGGAGGAGAACACATGGACAAGACTAAACAGGAGCTGGCTTCGGCCGAGCGTCGGAATTTTTTGAAACTCGCGGGCACCGGCTCGTTCACGGCGGCCATGGTCGCCGGCGCGGCTGGGACATTGTGGTCCAGCGAAGCGGCAGCACAGACCGCCGCCGAGGAACGCGATCGCGAAAACGCGGCTGAATTCAAGATGACGTTGGCAACGGCCTATGTTCTGGGCGCGTCTCGCAGCTATCCGATCATGCAGTTGGACCTGAAAGAAAACATCCAGAACATGACGAATGGCAAGGTCTATGTGAAACTGGCGCCCGGTGGTCAGCTTGGCGCTGGTGGTGCACTGGCGCAGGCGGTTCAGGGGGGGACCATTCAAGCCGCGCAACACTCGCTGTCGAATTTCGCACCCTTTGCGAGCGTGGTTGATCTGATCAACCTTCCATATTTCTGTGGGTCCAACCAGCGGTTCACGAACCTGACTTCCTCCGAAGCTTGGAAGGCGGAAGTAGACCCCAAGATCGCGGCATCCGGCTTTAAAGCGCTGATGTATATCGTGATCGATCCGCGCGTCGTCGCTGTTCGCCAGGGAGGCAACGCAATTATCACCCCCGGCGATATGTCCGGTGTCAAATTCCGCGTACCCGGATCAAAAATGCTGCAGCAGTATTATGGCATGGTGGGTGCGAACCCGACGCCTGTTGCGTGGGGTGAGACTCCGTCAGCGATCCGGCAAGGCGTCGCAGATGCGCTTGATCCCTCGGTGGGCGCGCTGCATGTCTTTGGCTTTGGTGAGATCCTCAGCCATGTGACCTTCACTCAGGCGGTGCCGGACAGTCAGGTCTATTCGATCAACCTTGAATGGTTCGACAGCCTGCCGATGGACGTCAAGGAAGGTATCGAATTTGCGGGCGAAGTCACCCAGCAGCAGAACCTGTCCAAAGTGCCTTCGGCACGGGCCTACGCCATGTCTCAATTGATCGCGAACGGCGTCGAGTTCCACTCGCTAAGCGAAGATCAGTTGGGCGAATGGAAAGAGGCCGGTGGCTATCAGCGCAGCGAATGGGACAGCTTCAAGACCGAGCTGGCCGGATCGATGGATGCGTTCGCCAAGCTGGAAGAAGCCGCAGACACGCGTGCGAAATACTACGTGCACGACGCCTGATCGCGTCTTCGGGCCGACGCGTCCAGCGTCGGCTCATCCGATGTTTGTCCATTAAAAACCCACTAGAACACGTCGCCGCCGCGCGACGGCAGTGAGGATGCCATGTCTCAGCTCTTTCGAGCGATTGATAAAAATGCCGAACGTTGGCTGCTTTTAGTCTTCTACGTCATGCTCGTCGGCACGATGTTTATCGAAGTGGTCCGGCGCGAGGTCTTTGCCTACTCGTCCATCTGGGGCGAAGAAATCGTCCGGTATGCGTTCATCTATCTCGCATGGATCGGTGCCGCCGCTGCGGTCAAGGAACGCGGGCATATCCGCATTGATGTTCTGATGCACTACGTACCGCGCACGGTCAAAACGCTGCTCTATATCTTCGGCGACATCGTGATGTTCATCGTGGCGCTCGTCGCGATCTATTGGTCGTGGGAGACAGTCCACGTGTCCTGGAAATTCGGGTCTGTCACACACGGCCTGCGGATCAGCCAGGTCTTTTTCCTCATGGCGGTGCCGTTTGGCTTCGCGCTGGTCATCTTTCGGCTGGTGCAGTCCTTCCTCCGCGATATTGCCGACCTTCGAACGGGCCGTCCCGTCTACGAAGGCGACAAGCTGTTTGATTAAGGGAGGGCCTGAGCCATGATGTGGCAACAACTCGGCGGTCAAACTCTTGAACTTGGGTGGGATTTCTACGCCTCCGTCATTCTCTTCGTCGCTCTTGTCGCGCTCGCCGTTCCGGTCTGGGCCGCAATAGGCGCTGCCTCAATCACTATGCTGATCATGTCTGGTGCGCTTCCGCTGAGCCTTGTCGGTGAAAAGCTGTTCTCGGGCATCGATGCCTTCGCGCTGACGGCCGTACCGCTGTTCATCCTGACCGGTGACGTGCTTGTCCGAACCGGGCTCAGTCGAAAGTTTCTGGACGTCGCCGAAGCCCTGACCTGTTGGGCCAAGGGTGGCTTCGGTTCGGCCACCGTCCTTGTCTGTGGCATGTTCGCGGCGATCTCCGGGTCGGACGCAGCAGGTGCGGCAGCGGTAGGGCGCATGACTATCGACCGGCTGGTCGAGAGCGGTTATCCCCGCCCCTACGCCTGTGCTTTGGTCGCAGCAGGAGCCTGCACCGGCATCCTCATCCCGCCCTCTATCGCCTATATCATCATCGGCCTCGTGCTGGGTATAGCGGTCTCGACCTTGTTCCTTGCTGCGCTGATCCCCGGCCTCTTGATCCTGACGGCCATCCTGATCACCAACGTCGTGATGAACCGGCTGAACCTTTGGGAAGGCGGCGGCATGATGACCGCAGCTGAATGGCGCGCGAACCTGTGGAAGACGGTCAAGTCCGGCTGGTACGCTTTCCTTGTCCCCGGCATCATTTTCTACGGCATCTTCTCGGGGAAACTGACCCCGACCGAGGCAGGTGCCGTGGCGGTCGTCGTGACCATATTCATCGGGTTTATCCTGGGCACACTGAAATTGTCCGACTTCCCGGCCATGCTGGTCAGTTCGGCCAAGGTCAACGGTGTGATCCTTCCGATCATCGCCTTCTCGATCCCTCTGGCCGAAGCTCTGGCGATCATTGGAGTGCCGCAAGGATTTGTCGGAGCTTTGACCTCAGTCAGCAGTAACGAATTCGTACTGATCGCCATGATGGTCCTTATCCTGATCATTGCGGGCTGCGTTATGGAAACGACGCCCAACATCGTGATCCTGGCACCGATCCTCTACCCGTTGGCGCAAGAGATTGAGATGAACCAGATTCAGTTCTGCATCATGATGATCACCGCGCTGGGGGTCGGGTTTATTACTCCACCCTTGGGGCTGAACTTGTTCGTGGTGTCGGGGATTACGGGCGAGTCGATCCTCAAGATCGCCTACCGCGCCATCCCGTTTGTTTTCTTCATGCTGATCGTGACGTTGATGATCGCCTATATCCCGGCGTTCTCTACCTCGCTGTTGCCTGATGTCTATCGATAAGCCGCCGAAAGACGCGGTAAGAAAAGGACCTAATTCATGACCCGTGAATACCTGAAGAAAGCCACGCTGACCGCGCGCAGCGGAGCGTCGGATGTCAGTGAAATTGTGCAGGGAATCCTGACCGACATTGAGACAGGTGGCGATGCCAAGGCGTTGGAATACGCAGCCAAATTCGACAACTACGAAGGCAACGTCATTCTCAGCGATGCCGAAATCCAGGCCGCGATGGATGCCGTGCCAGAAAAGCTGAAGCGCGACATCGAGTTCAGCCACAGCAACGTCAAACGCTTTGCCGAGGCACAGAAAGCGTCCATGACCGACATCGCAGTCGAGGTTGTGCCGGGCCTGACCGCTGGCCAGAAGATGATCCCGGTGGATGCAGCCGGTTGCTACGTCCCAGGCGGGCGCTACAGCCATATCGCCAGCGCGATCATGACCGTGACGACGGCGAAGGTGGCGGGATGTAAGCACATTGTCGCGTGCTCACCGCCGCGCCCGGATGTCGGTATCGCGCCTGCGATCGTCTACGCCGCGCATATCTGTGGCGCCGACAAGATCATGGCCATGGGCGGCGTGCAGGGGGTTGCGGCGATGACCTTCGGGTTGTTCGGGCTTCCCAAGGCTAACATCCTTGTGGGCCCCGGCAATCAGTTTGTGGCCGAAGCAAAGCGTATCCTGTTCGGGCGTGTCGGCATCGACATGATCGCGGGCCCGACGGACAGTCTGGTCCTTGCGGATGTCACTGCTGATCCGATGGTTGTTGCAACTGACCTCGTTGGGCAGGCCGAGCACGGATACAACTCACCGGTTTGGCTGGTGACAGACAATCGCGACCTCGCCGAAGAGGTTATGCGCTTGGTTCCAGTGCTGATCGAGGACCTGCCCGAAGTGAACCGCGAAAACGCTACGGCTGCGTGGCGCGATTATGCCGAGGTCATCCTGTGCGCGGATCGCGAAGAAATGGCGGCGACATCGGATCAATACGCCCCGGAACACCTGACAGTCATGGCCGATGATCTTGATTGGTGGCTGGATCGGCTGACGTGCTATGGGTCGCTTTTCTTGGGCGAAGAGACCACGGTTGCCTTTGGCGACAAAGCCTCGGGCACCAATCACGTGCTGCCCACGAGCCGGGCGGCCACTTACACCGGTGGCCTCAGCGTCCATAAATACATGAAGATCGTGACCTGGCAGCGCTCGACCGCTGATGCGATGAAGCCGATTGCGCAGGCGACGGCCCGTATCTCACGCCTTGAAGGTATGGAGGGGCACGCGCGTACCGCGGATATTCGACTGGCCAAGTTCTTCCCCGATGAAAACTTTGACCTGACAGCCGAAGACTGACCCAACCCGTGACCTATCATCCTGATCTCACTGGACATACCGCTCTTGTGACCGGGGCCAGCTCCGGCCTTGGTCGCAGAGCGGCAGAGGTACTGTCGCATGCTGGCGCTAAGGTCGTGGGCGTGGCGCGACGTGCAGAAGCGTTGGCCGAGCTGGATCAGGTTCATGCGCTGCCATGGGATCTTTCGGATCGCGATCGGTTGGCAGAGCTGGCCGTTGCCGCGTCGCAGCCGTTTGGGGCACCGGATATTCTGGTGCATGCCGCCGGAATCAACACGCGCGAGGCTGCGGATGATGTATCGCCTGAGGGGTGGGACATCACACTGGGATTGAACCTTGCCGTTCCCTTCTTTCTGTCGCAGCACCTAGTGCCCGATATGAAGGCCAAAGGCTGGGGACGGATCGTAAATTTCGCATCGCTCCAGTCCAGCCGAGCTTTTCCAGGTGGGCTTAGCTATGGGGCGTCTAAGGGCGGCGTGGCACAGCTGACCCGAGCAATGGCCGAGGCCTGGTCATCAAGCGGAATATGCGTAAACGCGATTGGCCCTGGGTTCTTTCGAACCGAGCTGACGGCTGCAGTGTTCAATGATCCTGAACGCGCGAACCGTAATGCTGCGCAGACCTGTATCGGTCGCAACGGTGAGCCCAAAGACCTCGACGGCCCGTTGCTGTTCTTTTGCTCTGATGCCTGTGCCTACGTGACCGGGCAAGTTTTGATGGTTGATGGGGGGTTTACAGCGAAATGAGAGCGTTAGTCTACACCGATGTAGAAACACTGGAATACCGCAATTTCGCGGACCCGGAGCCCGGCCCCGATGAGGTTCTCGTCCGTATCGATAGCGTCGGCATTTGCGGGTCCGACATGCACGCCTATCTGGGCCATGATGACCGCCGCCCGGCACCGCTGATCCTCGGCCATGAAGGGGCCGGAGTGACTGCTGATGGTCGCCGCGTAACCATCAATCCGCTGGTAAACGACCCCAACAGCGCGGCCAGCCGGTCCGGACGTGAGAACCTTTGCCCCTCGCGACAGATCATCTCAATGCCGCCGCGCGAAGGCGCTTTTGCGGAATATGTCGCTATCCCAGAGCGCAATTTGATTGAAGTGCCCTCGCATATCACGCTGGAGCAGGCCGCACTCGCCGAACCGATTGCGGTCAGCTGGCATGCGGTGCGGCTGGGGCTTGCGGCCCTGCACCCGGCAGACGAACGGCGTGCCCATGTGATTGGCGGCGGGGCAATCGGGCTAGCGGCAGCTCTCGCGCTCACTGCGATGGGGGTCGAGCAGGTGACCTTATCCGAACCCAACGCAGCCCGTGCGACCTATCTTCGCGACACCTGTGGAATCGCCGTTGTGGACACACCGGAACAGGACATTCCATTGGTGATCGACGCAGTGGGGTTTGCGTCTACCCGCGCGGTTGCCTCGGCGCTCGTCAGCCCGGGCGGGGTGATTTTGCACATCGGCCTAGGCAGTTCCGAAGGTGGATTGGATATCCGACGCATCACGCTGCAGGAAATCACGCTGATCGGCACCTACACCTATACCGCACAGGACTTCCGCGACACATGCAATGCCATGTTCAACGGCCGCCTCGGGACGCTTGACTGGGTTGAAACCCGCGACCTGTCCGACGGGGCCGCGGCCTTTACAGACATTCGCGCTGGCAAGACGCTTGCGCCGAAAACCATCCTTAAACCATAGCAAAAACCGGAGACCTTCATGTCAAATCCAGCCCCAAATGAAATACCGCACCTTTTGGTGCATGAAGAGGAAGACAATGTCGGTGTCGTGGTCGTTGAAGGCCTGACTGCAGGCACCGACATGCTGTGCTGTATTACACATGACAACTCGACCTTTCGCCTGACCGCAGGCGCGGATGTTCCGATTGGCCACAAGATTGCGCTCACGGACCTCAAGAACGGCGATACGGCGATCAAATATGGCGAAGACATTGGTAAGATCATCGCTGACATCCCACGCGGCGGGCATGTCCACACGCAAAACTGCAAGACCAAGCGCTGGTAAGGGGTTAATACCATGAGCAAATATTCAAACATGACTGTCATGGGCTACCGGCGCGAAAACGGCCGGGTTGGTGTGCGCAACCACGTGCTGATCCTGCCCGTCGATGACATTTCCAACGCCGCCTGCGAGGCAGTCGCCAACAACGTCAAGGGCACGCTGGCAATCCCACACGCTTATGGCCGCCTTCAGTTCGGTGAGGACCTCGAGCTGCATTTCCGCACTATGATCGGCACAGGGGCCAACCCGAATGTCCACTCGGTGGTCGTCATCGGCATCGAGCCGGGTTGGACCAAACGCATTGCCGACGGCATCCGCGAGACCGGCAAGGACGTGGCAGAGTTCTCAATCGAACAGAACGGTGATTTTGAAACCATCCGGCGCGCTTCATGGGCCGCCAAGGATTTTGTCCACAAGGCCACCGAGGTCCAGCGCGAGGAATGCTCGATCAACGAGCTTTGGATTTCGACCAAATGCGGTGAAAGCGACACGACAACGGGTCTGGGGTCCTGCCCAACCGTTGGCAACATGTATGACAAGTTGCTGCCCGAAGGGATCACCGGGTTCTTTGGTGAAACCTCGGAAATCACCGGGGCGGAACATATCTGCCAGAAACGCGCCATCAATGAAGAAGTGGGCGAACGCTGGTACAAGATGTGGAAAGCCTATCAGGACGATGTAATCTTTGCCCATCAGACCGATGACCTCAGCGACAGCCAGCCAACCAAGGGCAACATCGAAGGTGGCCTGACCACCATTGAGGAAAAGGCGCTTGGCAACCTCGAAAAGATCGGCCGGACTTCGCAGTATATCGACATTCTGGAACCTGCCGAGCAACCTAACTCGGGCAAAGGCCTCTACTTCATGGACAGTTCATCAGCTGCGGCGGAATGTGTGACGCTGATGGCGGCGGGCGGTGCTGTGATCCATACCTTCCCGACAGGTCAGGGCAACGTGGTGGGCAACCCGATCGTTCCGGTCATCAAGATCACCGCGAACCCGCGTACAGTGCGCACCATGGGCGAGCATGTGGACGTTGATGTTTCAGGCATCTTGCGGCGCGAACAAACCATCGATCAGGCTGGTGATGCTCTGATCGATATGATCCGCAGGACAGCAAACGGCCGTAACACCGCGGCAGAGGCGCTGGGACATCGGGAATTCTCGATGACAAAACTGTATCGCAGCGCATAGTAACCTCAAGGCGGCCATTGCATATGCGGTGGCCGTCTTTCTCTTGAACCGAGGTCCAGAATGGGCGCGGCTCGAGGTGTTTGGCCACTAAGGCAGGGCGGGGTCCTGGGCAACAGATCAGAACCTTTAATTCTGAAAGTACTTATCAAGTTATGATGCACCAAGCCCTGCTCGTTGACATCGCCGAAACTCACTGGGAGTGCTTTACATGTATAAATCCATATTGATCCCCGTTGCCATTGATCATGAAGAGTTGGTTGCCGAGAAAATCACCACTGCCCGCAAGCTTTTGGCAGCTGACGGAAAGATCACACTACTTACAGTTCTGGAACAGATCCCGGGTTTTACGGCGGAATTCGTGACAGTGAAATCCGAGAACCATCTGACCAACAAAATCATGGGAACCCTAAAGTCGATCGCCGGAGAAGCGACCGATATAAACTGCCAGGTAGAAACGGGAAAGCCAGGGCTGCGCATTACCGAGTTCGCACGTGAAATCGGCGCTGATTTGATTGTTGTCGGAGCGCATCACCCATCGGCAATGGACTATTTTCTCGGATCAACGGCAGCGCGTGTTTCTCGTCGGGCATCGTGTTCCGTCTTGATTCAGCGACCGCAATCTTGAAAATTCTCTAAGCGTCGACCCGAACGCTACGGCTGCGTTGCGAGAAGCAGGTGGCCACGGAACCACTCCATGGGTTCGCACCCCTGTTGGATGTTTTCAACCGTGTGCGATCGACGCCAGCGAGAATTGCCCAGGTACACTATGGGAGCCGACGATTGCCTTCGAGATATGCGGACATTTACCCCTCGGAACCTTTACTAAACAGTGATGCGATCGAGCGGCCTTCGGCTGCAGGGTTGATGTCCGTTCGGTATTTCCGGGCTGAGCCGGATCAGATGCCCGAGGATGTTTTCAAAGAGCATCACGTGCTTCTCAATCTCCAGACCATTCCGCACAGAGTTCAGAACTGGAGGGATGGTGAGTTGCGGGATTTCATGTTTCACAAGGATGAAATCATCGTCACTCCGGCTGGTATGCGATCGGGTTGGCGGTGGTACGCGACGTCTGATGTCATCGTTATCACACTGGACCCGGCTAAGGTTGAACGCTTTGCTCAGTCCGAGCTGGGCATGCTGCTTGACCCGCAGCAATTTCGGGATTTGCCGCAGTTCTCGGACCCTGATCTGTGCACGGCTGGCGTTATACTGCGTGACGCATTGGAATCGACCGACATGTCTTCAGTCGTGATGTTCGAAGCCATGAGCCGCGTATTCCTAGTGAAACTGCTCCAGAAATATGGAAAACGCCGGATCGAAGATGTTCAGTTGTCATCCCGCTTCACATCCCGGCATTACCAGCGCGTTTTGGCCTTTGTACAGAACCGGCTGGATCAGACCATAACCGTTGAGCAGCTCGCGACCGAGGCGGGAATGAGCCCTTCGCACTTCGCACGTATGTTCAAAGAGACGTTGGGCACGACCCCGATGCAATATGTCATGGCCTACCGAATTGAACAGGCGATGAAGATGATGCAGGACCAGCAGCGTCCTCTGGGTGATATCGCTTTGGAATGTGGCTTTTCCGATCAGGCTCATTTCACGCGCAGCTTTAAACAGGTGGTGGGACAAACCCCCAAGGCTTATCGCGCGGCCAACATGGCTTGATGCAGGATCATTCAAAAACACAGCAGTCCGGTGCAATCAAGTGAACCTCCGGCAACGTATCTCTTTCGTCATCGGGCTTGCGCCCATCCAGACAGACTTTGGGAGATATCGCGATGAAAACCCTCGCTCTGAATACCGCTGCGGCTTTAATGGCCTCGACAGCTGCCGTCGCACAGGTCGAAACCCGCATTGTCACCTTTGAGAATGAAGGTGCCACCCTATCCGGCACACTGTACCTACCCGAAGAACGCGGCGATGCACCATTGCCAACGGTCGTGGTCACAGGGGCCTGGACCTCGGTACAAGAACAGATGCCGGCGAACTATGCCCGGGAAATGGCCGAACGCGGATTTGCCGCCTTCACCTTCGATTTCCGAGGCTGGGGTAAATCCGGCGATCTGCCGAACCAAGCGCGCTTTGTCGAAAGCCCCGAAGCCAAGACCTCGGACATCAAGGCAGCGATCGAATTCATAGCGACCCTGCCAGAAGTGGACGCCGAGCACATCAATGGGCTGGGTATCTGCGCCTCAGCGGGTTATATGGTCGATGCCGTCTCGGGCAACCCGCTGGTTCAGCGACTTGGTTTGGTTGCTCCCTGGCTGCAGAACGCCGAAATTGTTGAGGCCGTCTACGGCGGCGCAGAAGGTGTTGCCGGCTTGCTTCAAGTCTCTCGGGCTGCCGAAGCCGCCGGGGGCCAGATCATTCCTGCCGCGGGTCCAGAAGGTGCCGAAGGCGTGCTGATGCCGATCGGTGGTTACTACTATGAGGCTGACCGTGGGGCGATCCCGGAATATGATGACAAATGGAACAATGCAGGCTGGGAAGGCTGGCTGACCTACCATCCCGCCGACAACCCACAGCGTCTGGACAAACCGCTGACCATTGTTCACTCTGAAAGCGCAGCGATCCCGCAGGGCGTGCAGACCTTCCTTGCCGGATTTGCCGGTGACGCGACTGCGCAGTGGCTCGAGGATGTCACGCAGTTCGATTTCTACGACAACCCCGAGGACGTGACACGGGCGGCCGACGCCGTTGCCGACCACTTCCGCGCCGGATTGGATAATTGATCCTGCTGATCAGGCGTCGGACCTCGCTATCCGACGCCTCATTCCCTTGGAGACCCCAATGACCCGAAAACTTCAACTAGCACTCGCGGTCGCGACCGTTATGGGAGGCAACGCAATGGCCGATACCCCCGAAGACAATATGAAAGTGGTTCAGAACTTTTTTGCGGCTTACGGCTCGAACGACCTTGATGGAATCGCCGCTGTCATGGACGAGGACGTACAATGGCACATTCCCGGCCGCCATCCGCTGAGCGGCACCAAAAACGGTCGGGATGAAGTTTTGGCCTTCTTCGCCCAGTTGGGCGCAGCTGGGTTTCAGGCTGACCCGATCTACTTTGGCGCGGATGAAACCCATGTTGTAGATATTCACCGAGGCTGGTCCAACGCCGAAGGTAAGCCGAATGTCGATACCATCTGGGCTCTGGTCTACCGGATCGAGAACGGCAAGATCGTCGAGGCCACCAATCTCAGTGCCGATCAGGATGCGGCGAATACGTTTTTTTGGTCGCAATACAACTTAGCGCCCGTGCCTGAACGCTTGGCTAATGAATGAAGCAGGCGCAGCAACGCACGTTGCTTTGTACAACTCTGACAAAGGACTCGGATATGAAACGATCCCTCATCGCCATGCTCACCGCCATAACAATGATTGGAGGCCCTGCAATGGCCGATCAAACCGACATCACCCGCACCCTAACGGATATCGCTGCAGGCGCAGACCGGCATGATTGGACCCGTGTAAGGGATGCCTTCGCCGATCACGTCACCATTGACTACACCAGCCTTTGGGGTGGAGACCCGGCAACCCAACCCGCTGACGAACTTGTTGCGGGCTGGGCCGCCTTCCTGCCCGGGTTCGACAGCACGCATCACATGGTGACCAACCACGCAATCACCTCAGTTTCAGAAACCGCCGCGACGGCGCAGGCTGATTTCACCGCTACCCACCGGCTTGACGATGGCCTATGGGTATTGGGCGGCCGCTATGACTATGCGTTGGAAAAAACAGGTGAACGCTGGGTTGTGACAACGATGACGATGACCGCTCTTTGGGAAACCGGCGACCGTGGTCTCGTCGCCCTCGCTGGTGAACGCGGGGCCGGGGCCAACTGACATCAGTTAACGCCGCATCGTTGCGCGCCGGCTGCCTTGCCAGAGCGATGTTGGCAATCTCACTATTAGGCTTTGCTTTCGGTTAACTGACGAAAATTCAAAGGAAACCTCATGACCGAACAACGTATCGCACTTGTGACCGGAGCCAATCGAGGCATCGGTAAAGAAGTCGCCCTACAACTGGCCCGCGATCATGGATTATTTGTTTTGGTAGCATCGCGCGACCCGCAAAAGGGACAAGCCACGGCCGAAGAGATTGGGCATGGAGCTAGGGCCTTGCAACTGGACGTGTCCGATCAGAGCTCGGTCAACGCTGCCTTTGATAAGATCAACTCCGAATACGGATATCTCGACATACTGGTAAACAATGCAGGCGTTGACTACGACACGGATCAGCACGCGCTCAGCGCCGACCTGGTGCGCGTGCGTCGTGCTTTCGAGACCAACTTCTTCGGAGCCTGGGCAACAACCATTTCGGCCGTTCCCTTACTTCAAAATGGTCATGATGCCCGGATTGTAAACGTGTCTTCCGGCTCAGGAGCGCTGACAGGCATGTCATCCAGCACTCCTGGATATGGCATCTCGAAAACAGCGCTCAATGCGCTGACCATCAAGACTGCGGCTGATTTGAAACCCGAAGGCATCCTTGTCAACGCAGTGTGCCCCGGCTGGGTCGCCACTGACATGGGCGGGGGTGGTCGCCCGGTGTCCGAAGGGGCCAAGGGCGTCGTGTGGGCTGCAACACTGCCCGTGAACGGTCCAACAGGTGGTTTCTTTCGGGATGGGGTGCAAATTGATTGGTAGGATTTATCTCGGCGCCATGAAATCGATCAGTTTCCTGACACGCTCGGGCAACAGGCGACGGCTGGGATAAACCGCATACATGTCTCGAGTCAGCGGGACAGTATTCTCAACTTCCAGTCGTCGCAGATCGCCCTCCACCATATCCTTCGGCAACATCGCTATCCCCAGATTACGACGAGCGGCCTGTGCTATGACATCAAGGTCGCCAATATTATGGGCTATGTGGGCTGGATTCACCGTCTCTCCCGTTTCCAGTACCCAAGGTTGACCCGCCATCAGCGCAGGAAGAGTCTGGAACTTCGGTCGCGTTAAAGGACCCGAAAGCCCGTGCTCTCGAATGAAGCCCTGCCCTGCGCAAAAACAATATGGAACTGACCATAACCGCTTGGCAACAAGACCGGAGTCCGCAAGCGGACCGACCCGAAAGGCGAGGTCGATATTGTCCGCGAAAAAATCCAGCATGATGTTAGTCGTCGTCAGTTCAAGCTGGACCTGAGGATTTTGTTCGGCGAAATCCACCAGCTTTGGCCCAATCGTTGTACGAGCTGCCAAGGGTGGGGCCGTAATGCGGATCGTGTGGTGCCGCGTGTCATCGGTAAAACCCGCAACACGCTGAAGCGCTTCAATCGGATCCTGACAACGATCCAGAAGACGGCGCCCCTCTTCGGTCAGGCGCACCTGCCTTGTCGTGCGCTCGAATAGCTTAGCGCCCAGATGATCCTCTAACATGGCAATCCTGCGACTAATCCTGCTAAGCGGAATACCCAGCCGATCTGCAGCTTTGGAAAAGCTGAGGTGGTGGGCGACAACAGTAAACAGGCCAAGGTCGTTGTAGATCATAATTCTATTTATGAGATAATACCTTCTAGATTCAACGATTATCACGAAATGGCGTCATCGCTATCTTCTGCGAAACAAAAGGAGATGCATGATGCCGTACGCGATAGAAATCACCCAAACTGGCGGGCCCGAAGTTCTGCGAAGCGTTGACCAAGCTGTCGCACAGCCCGGTGCCAGAGAAATCCTGATCCGTAATCATGCCGGGGCGGTAAATTTTATCGATACGATTATTCGCCGTGGCGAAATGCCAGAGGGCATGATGCCAGACCTGCCCCATGTACCCGGCGTTGAAGGTGCCGGAATCGTCGAAGCGACGGGCAAAGATGCCGTTGGTTTCGCCGTGGGTGATCGCGTCGCATGGATGGGCCCGATTGGTGCGGGCGGCTATGGTACGCATTCCGTAATAAGTGCACCTTATGTAACCAAAATTGCCGATACCATCGCCTTTGAAACCGCAGCAGCAATCCCTGTAAACGCAATGACGGCCTATCACATGCTGGTCAATCTGGGCGGTGCGGCGGCCGGAAGATCCGTACTGGTGCATGCGGCTGCAGGCGGAGTGGGCACGATGGCCCTCCACATCGCCAAGCATCTGGGCATGACTGTGATCGCTTCGGTCAGCACTGAAAAGGTCGGATACGCCCAGGCGCAAGGAGCAGATTTTGTCATCGACTATCGTACTCAGGACGTGGCCACGCTGGTGCCAGAGATCACAAGTGGGCGCGGTGTTGATCTGACGTTGAATCCGGTTTCCGGTGACTCCTTGAAATCAGACCTTGATGCGCTGGCTCCCCTTGGAACGGCTGTGCTCTTCGGATTCCTTGCCGGGCCGCCAGCTGGCGATTTTGCCGAGGATCTGGCGAAACACTTCCAGAAATCTGTCTCAGTGCGGGTCAGCGATATTTACACGTATTTTTCCAACCGACCAACTGCATTCGGCGCGGACATGACCAAGGTATTCAAGCTGTTGGAAACTGGCATTCTGCGTCCTCAGATCACCACATACCCAATCGCCAAGGCCACGGAAGCGCATCGCCGCCTAGAGGCGGGTGAAACCACCGGCAAGTTGGTGCTCAGCATCGATTGACTCATTTAACAAACACGACAAGCAAGGAACCAAAGCAATGAACTCGGTTTTCGAAACGGACCTCATCGGCAAACACGTTGTTATCATTGGCGGCAGCAGCGGCATGGGTAAGGCCACCGCAAAGCTGGCGGTGGCGCTTGGTGCGAAAGTTACCATCGCCAGCCGGAGTCCCGCCAAGCTGGAAGCAGCAGCGGCAGACATCGGAGGCGAAGTTCAGATCGCACCGGTCGATACCACCAACGAAACTGGCATGAAGTCCTGGGCCAGCGGCCTTGAAAAAGTAGATCATCTGGTCATCTCTGCCTCAAGCGCAGCGCGTGGGGCCTTCGCCGAATTGCCAACCACTGACCTGCGCGCGATGTTCGAGGCTAAATTTATCGGGCCCTATGTGGCGGCGCGTGAAGTCTTGCCTGTCTTGACTGAAGGCGGCTCCATCACCTTCTTTTCTGGCGTCCTCAGCCGCCGACCCTCTGCCGGTGCAACGGGTCTTGGGGCCGTGAACGCGGCGGTCGAAGCCCTGTCCAAGGGGTTGGCATTGGAGCTATCAAACCGTGCGCGTGTGAACTGCATCAGCCCTGGAATGGTTGCGACCGAGGCTTACGCGGCAATGTCGAATGAGGCTCGCGAGGCCATGTTCGCTCAGGTTGGTAACAGCCTGCCCGTCGGACGCATTGGTGAGGCAGAGGACATCGCCCAAGCTGTGATAATGGCAATGACAAATGGCTATCTCACAGGCGCTGTGCTGGATGTGGATGGAGGTCACCTGGTGCGTGGCTGAATGGCCAATGCGGATTGGCCTGATCCAATCAGGGCTCTTCCGCGTGATATAGGCCTAGCTGATGGCGACGCTTGTGAAAGGTCGCCACTCTTTCGACAATCTCGTCGCTGGCCACTGCAATGACGAAGGACAAAAGCGTTTCGAGCAATGCGATAGTACTTACTGATGACGGGAAGAATTGCGGCGTATCCGCCGAGATGACGAACCCGTGTTGTGCATTGCGCAGAACAGGGCTGGCTGGGCTGTCAGAAAGACCGACCACCGTCATGCCCTGCTCTCGGGCAACTTGCACCGCCTCGACCACTTCATTCCGATAAGGTTTGCAGGTCATCGCAATTAGCACATCGCGTTTGTCCGCCCATGCCAGATCGTCAATCGGATTTGATCCGGCGCGCGGGATAGCATGAAACTGCACCATGCCCGTCGAGGCCAGATAAACAAAGTTTCGCGCATTCGAATTGTTCACACCAACGCCCAGCACGAACACGTTACGCGAATTCCAGATATCTTCAGCGGCGGCTTTCAGCTGTTCGGACGAGATATTGGCAAACGTCTCCTCGACATTGCGCAGGGCGTCCTGAACCATATCCGCATAAAGCCCGCCCATATTGCCGGACTTACGAATATCCTGCAGCCAACGCGCGCGCTCCGGGAAATCGGCCTGCCCGCGCCTGATCGCCTCGCGGAAGGGAACTCGGAAATCTTCGTAGCCTTCGAACCCCACCTGCCGCGCCATTCGGACAATGGTATTGGGTTTCACATTGGCGGCTTCAGCAATTTCGCGTACAGTCGATACGCCCACGTCGCGCGGGTTCTCAAGCACATAGGTCGCAGCCTTGCGTGCCTCGGGTGTCAACTGAGACAGTTCTTCCGCCAGCCGTTCCAAAACTAAATTTGATACATCTGTCCCATTCATGATTGACGATGGTATTTTTGTTTGCATACGGTGTCGAGACCAAATCGACTCAGGGGGCCGGACCGATGTCTTTCAGCTCACTCCCGCGCTTGATTGAGGTCACCGTAAATGCATCGACGGAGTTTGCCGCATGGCCCAATCCGAGACAATGAAGGCGATGGTCACCATGGGGCACGGTGATCTGGATCAGATGATCTGGCACGAAAACTGGCCCTGTCCCACTCCCAAACCGGGCGAAGTTCTGATCAAGGTCGGTGCCTGTGGCCTGAACAATACCGACGTAAACACTAGGTCCGGCTGGTATTCTAAAACAGTCAGCGATGCGACCACCGGTGGCGCGTTTGAAGAGGTCGGCACTGATGACCCAACCTGGGGCGGAGCGCCACTGGCCTTTCCGCGCATTCAAGGGGCGGATGTCTGTGGGCAGATCGTTGGAGTTGGAGACGGCGTGGATCCAAACCGCTTGGGCGAGCGTGTGATAACCGATTGCTGGTTGCGCGATCCAACCGATCCGGTGAACAAGGACAAAACCGGCTACTTCGGATCAGAGCGAGATGGCGGCTTTGCTGAATACACAACGATCCCGGCCGTCAATGCGATAGCCATCCAATCAACACTTTCAGATGCTGAGCTGGCAACCTTCTCCTGTTCCTACTCAACCGCCGAAGGTATGCTGACCCGCGCCAAGGTCACTGCGGCTGACACTGTTCTTGTTCCGGGCGCATCTGGCGGCGTCGGTGGCGCTCTGGTTCAACTGGCCAAGCGCCGAAATGCGCGGGTCATCGCGATGGCGTCGGAGGTTAAGCACGACGACGTGGCCCTCTTGGGTCCAGATGTCATCCTGTCCCGCGCCCCCGATGATTTGCGCAAATCGTTGGGAGACGAAAAGATCACGGTCGTTGCCGACGTGGTGGGCGGGTCATACTGGCCGCAGCTTATCAGCATTCTTGAACGCGGCGGACGCTATACCTGCTCGGGCGCCATCGCGGGCCCTATGGTCGAGTTCGATTTGCGGACGTTCTACTTGCGCGATCTGACCTTTACAGGCTCGACCGTCATCGACCCCGAAGTAATGCAAAATCTTGTACGTTATATCGAAGCGGGCGAAGTAAAACCGGCCCTGGCCGCAACCTACCCTCTAAGCCAATTGCATGAGGCACAAACCGCCTTCATCGCGAAGAAACACACCGGAAACATCGTGGTGATCCCATGACGTTGGATGATGTTTTATTGGCTGCCAGGCGATTGCATCAGAACCACCCGGATTTGGCGGGTTTTGGGGGTTGGCCAACAGATTTATTCAGAACGGACTTACAGCCCGCACAGATTCCGGCAACCCGGCTTGTCAGCAAATTTGGTCTGAACGGTACGCCCGAAACACAGGCATTGGTTACGGCTATTGCAGCAACTGCTGAGCAAGCGCACTGGAAACTGACCTATTCCGAATCCGAAGTCGGTGCGGATTTCTTGTCTCGATACGGGTATTACGAACTGTTCGGACCCAGCGGGCATTTCCATTCGACCCAACTACGCGGTTATGTCGCCTATTGGGGCGCAGGTCTGCAGTATGACTGGCACAGCCATCAGGCTGAAGAGCTATACCTGACGCTCGCTGGAAAAGCCTGTTTTAAGGTTGAAGGGAATGCACAGCTTGTCGGGCCGGGCCAGACCCGCCAGCATGAAAGTTGGCAAAGCCACGCCATGACGACAAGCGATCATTCAATCCTGACCTTTGTCTTGTGGCGGGGCGATGGAATGGATGATCTGCCTCGGATGGATGCCGCATGACATACTGCGTCGAGGTGAAACCAAAATGAAAATTGCCGGGATTTCTGTCTTTCAAATCGACCTGCCATTGGAGCATCCATACTGGCTGTCAGGCGGGCGATTGAAGTTTGAGAAGCTCGATGCGACGCTGGTCAAGATTGAAACCGACAAAGGGCTTGTTGGTTGGGGCGAAGGCACGCCCTGGGGGCATACCTATGTACCCGCCCACGGCCCCGGCATACGGGCCGGGATCGAGACGATGGCACCGTTTGTTCTTGGCCTCGACCCGCGGCGAGTTCTGGATGTTGAACGCGCGATGGATCAGGCCCTACCCGGGCATCTCTACGCCAAAAGCCCGATTGACATGGCGTGCTGGGACATAGCCGGTCAGGTTGCTGGTCTTCCGATTGCTGATTTGATGGGGGGAGGGTCGCGTACGCCGCGCCCAATCGCATCCTCCGTAGGAGCCAAGACAATCGAAGAAACCCGCGCCGTCATCGAACGATACCGGCAGCGCGGCTATATCGCCCATTCCGTCAAAATCGGCGGCGATGTGGCCCGTGATATCGCCCGAATCCGTGACATGGAAAGCCTGCGCAATCCCGAAGACATCATCCTCTATGACGTCAATCGCGGCTGGACGCGGCAGCAGGCATTACGCGTGATGAGTGCGGTCGAAGACCTCAATGTCATGATCGAACAGCCTTGCGAAACACTGGATGACATTGCCGCGATCTCAGGCAAACATGCTTCGCCTGTTTCCGTTGATGAAAGCCTTGTGACCCTTCAGGACGCGACGCGCATAGCCCGCGATGGCATTGCCGAAATATTTGGCATCAAGCTCAACCGGGTCGGCGGGCTGACCAAAGCGGTCCGAATGCGCGATGTCGCGCTGGCGCATGGGATTGACATGTTTGTAATGGCAACCGGTGGTTCTGTGCTGGCGGATACCGAAGCGCTGCATCTGGCGGCGACAATTCCGGATGCGAATTGCCATGCTGTCTGGGCCTGTCAGGACATGATCACCGTCGATATCGCCGGTGGGCGTGGGCCGAGAAACGTGGATGGCCACCTGCATCTACCCGAAACACCGGGCCTTGGCGTTCACCCAGATGAAGATGCGTTGGGTGATCCTGTGGCGATCTACCGGTAACGATACACGCCTCTTGTGCAAGTTCGATAACGGTCATCTGCCGAGGTTGACCTTGCCGCTTCGCCATGGGAACGATGCGCGATGGCTTAGTCGAACAGGATAGCGCGATGAAGATCGAACCCTTTGGCGTCGAAATCTGGATGGATGAATGGGAAACCCGCTGCGCCTATAACCTTGCAGAGACTTGCGTCGAGAGCCTGAGTATCGCCGAGCTTTTGAAGCTTTCCGGCAAAAACTCGGATGATCTGTCTGAATTGTTGGGGATGAAAATGACCTATGGCGCGATCCGGGGCTCGGACCGGCTGCGCGATGCGATTTGTAGCCTATATGAACAGCAAAAGCGTGAGAATGTCATCGTCACCCATGGCACCATCGGTGCCAACATGCTGGTCCACAAAACGCTGGTCGAGCGCGGCGACAAGGTGGTGGCCGTCGTGCCCACCTATCAGCAACACTATTCCATCCCGGCCAGCATCGGCGCGGAGGTGACGCAGATCCATTTACGGGCCGAGAACGCTTATTTGCCCGATCTTGAGGAGCTGCGCGCCGCCGTAACTCCGGGCACCAAACTGATTGCCATCAACAACCCCAACAACCCAACCGGTGCGGTGATGGATCGCGCATTCCTGCTTGAGATCGTCGAAATCGCGCGCTCCGCTGGAGCATGGTTGCTGTGTGATGAAGTCTATCGCGGTACCGGGCAAGAAGGTTCGGGCATGACGGATGCGGTTGCAGATCTTTATGAGAAAGGCATTTCAACCGCGGGCATGTCCAAGGCGTTTTCGCTGGCAGGGCTGCGACTGGGTTGGATTGCGGCCAACCCAGAATTGATCGAAGCGGTTTCGATCCATCGGGACTATGACACGATCTCGGTCGGCATGATCGACGACCATTTCGCCGCGCTTGCGCTGGAAAACCACGACAAGATTCTGGCGCGCAGCCACGCCATAACGCGCGGCAACCTCGCCATGCTGGAAGAATGGGTCGAAAGCGAGCCCAAAATCAGCTGGGTCAAACCCAAAGCAGGAACAACTGCACTTTTGTATTACGATGTCGACATGCCCTCGCGCGAGTTCTGCGTGAAACTGCTGCAGGAAACCGGCGTGATGTTCACACCGGGCTCTGCCTTGGGTCTCGAAGGCTGTGTTCGGATCGGTTACGCCAATACTCCGTCGATCATTCGCGAAGGGCTGGAAAAAGTTTCCACCTTCCTTGCGAAGCTCGACTAGCGCCTCATCGACTGACCGTTGTGGAACAGATGCACCTTTTCGGGTGCCGCCGTGACCGAGACGGTTTTTCCTCGCAGATTGCGCTGAACACCAGGTAGTTTTGCAATCACGGCCTCCCGTCCATCCGGGACTGCAAAGTAAAGCAGCGTGACCTCACCCAAAGCTTCGGTGAAATCCACCAAGCCGGAATAAATTGGTGTTCCATCAGTGATGTTTAAGTCCTCAGGCCGGACACCGATATTGACCTTTTTGCCTTCGTCAGCGGCATCCGTCGGGATTGATGAGATTGCCACGCCGCCATCATCCAGCGTGACGGTTGTTGTCTCTCCTGTCGCGGTAATAGTCCCGGGCAGCAGGTTCATTGCTGGTGAGCCGATGAACTGCGCGACAAACTCGTTATCTGGCGTCTCATAGAGTTCCAGCGGCGTGCCAACCTGCGCAACTCCCTTATTGGCCAAAACCACAATGCGGCTGGCGAGTGTCATCGCCTCGACCTGATCGTGGGTGACGTAAATCATCGTGCTGTCGGGCATCGCCTCTTTCAGGCGTGCAATCTCGATCCGCGTCGCCACGCGCAGGGCAGCGTCGAGGTTCGAAAGCGGCTCGTCGAACAAATATACTTTGGGGTCGCGCACGATGGCACGACCGATGGCAACGCGCTGGCGTTGTCCACCAGACAATGCCTTGGGCAGGCGATCCAGCAGGGGTTCAAGCTGTAGAATCTGGGCCGCGCGCTCCACGGCGGCATCAACCTCAGCGCTCGGCATCTTCGCGATCTTGAGCGCGAAGGCCATGTTTTCGCGCACCGTCATATGCGGGTAAAGCGCATAGGACTGGAACACCATCGCGATGCCGCGTTGTGCAGGTGGCACATCGTTCACCACCTGCCCTTCGATCTCAAGCGTACCGCCAGTGATCTTTTCAAGGCCCGCGATCATCCTCAGCAAAGTGGATTTTCCGCAACCTGACGGGCCGACAAAGACAATCAGTTCGCCTTGCTCGATCTCGAGATCGATATGTTTCAGAACATCGATAGGACCATAGGATTTGGCCACATCCGTAAGCTTGAGTTCCGACATGGTTTACCTCTTTTCCCGAGCCAATAGACAGAATTGAGCGGCATCCAGCGTCACGTTGCTTTCCCCGCGAACGCCGCCCAACTCCTCCCCGATCACTTGCCAGTCACCTTCTGGCAGGGTCACGCCAACCGGACAGTCACCCAGATTGAAGGCGCAGAAGACCTGCTCGGCTTCATCCTCTCGGGTGAAGGTCAATACCGAACCGATTTGTGACATCCCTGTCTGCGCGCCGGACATCAGCGCTGAGTGCGCATGACGCAATGCAATCGCATGGCGGTAGTGGTGCAGCATCGACGCTGGATCTTTTTCCAACCGATCCACCGCCCGCTCGGCCTGCACAGCGCTGACTGGCAACCAGGGACGGCTCGTGCTGAACCCGGATTGTTCGTCCTGTGCGGCCCAGACCATCGGAGTACGGCAGCCATCGCGACCTTTGAATTCCGGCCAGAATTCAATACCATAGGGGTCTTGCAAATCTTCGAACGCAACATCTGCCTCGGGTAGCCCCAGTTCCTCACCCTGATACAGGCAGGCTGAGCCACGCAGGCACATCATCAGAACGGCGTGCTGCCGGACAGCTGCATCGTCCAAACCCCAACGCGAAGCATGGCGTTGCACGTCGTGGTTTGAGAAGGCCCAGCATGGCCATGCATCACCCGCCTTGTCCTCAAGCTGGTCAAAAACCTGCTTTGCGTAAGCTGCCGTCAAAGCCCGCTTTTCGAGGAACTCGAAAGCATAACACATGTGCATCCGTTTATCGCCGCTGGTGTATTCGCCCATAATCTCAAGCCCGCGCTGCGCGTCGCCGACCTCACCCAGACATGCGCGGCCCTCGTATTCATCGGTCAGGGCGCGCAGACGTTCTAAGAAGGCGATATTCTCGGGCTGACTTTTGGAATAGAGGTGATCCTGATGGTTATACGGGTTCACCATCGGCGCAATTGATGAGTTCCTCTGATCCATCGGCAGGCCAGGATTGTCACGTAGCTGGGCGTCGTGGAAATAGAAATTGATGGTGTCCAGACGGAAGCCGTCGACCCCCATTTCCAGCCAGAAGCGCGCCACATCCAGCAGGGCATCCTGGACAGCCTTGCAATGGAAGTTCAAATCTGGCTGCGAAGTCAGGAAGTTGTGCAGATAATACTGCAAACGCCGCGCATCCCACTGCCAAGCCGAACCACCAAAAATCGATAACCAGTTATTCGGAGGTGTCCCGTCGGGTTTGGGATCAGCCCAGACATACCAATCGGATTTCGGGTTCTCGCGGCTGGCGCGGCTTTCGTTGAACCATGGATGCTGATCTGAGGTGTGGGATAGCACCAGATCGATCATCACCTTCAACCCATGCGCATGGGCTTGATCCAGCAGCTCTTTGAAGTCCGCCATAGTACCGAACATCGGATCGACATCGCGGTAGTCGCTGACGTCATAGCCGAAATCCTTCATCGGAGATTTGAAGAACGGCGAAATCCAGATTGCATCAACCCCTAGCGAGGCGATGTAGCCTAACCGCTGGGTGATACCCTTTAAGTCTCCGATCCCGTCACCGTTGCTGTCCTGAAAGCTGCGCGGATAGATCTGATAGATCACCCCGCCCCGCCACCAATCTGACGCCGACTTGGTTTTTTCGAATGCTGTCGCGTTGGTCTGCACGTTCATCACACGCCCTTATTTTACGGAACCGGCCAGCAAGCCGCGAACCAGATATTTCTGCATTGCAAAGAAGACTGCCAACGGCACCGCGATTGAGACAAACGCCGCCGTGGCCAAGATTTCCCAGTTACCGCCCCGCGTACCCAGCAGTTCGACGATACGGTTGGTCATTACCGTTGTCTGGCCGCTGGCATCGATCAGGAAGACTTTGGCAACCAACAGATCGTTCCATGTCCAAAGGAACTGGAAGATCGCAAAGGATGCCAGTGCCGGAAAGCTAAGCGGCAGGATCAACTTGGTAAAAATCTGAAACTCGGTTGCGCCATCTACCCGGGCGTTCTCAATCAGGTCACGAGGCAGCCCGGCCATGTAGTTACGCAATAGGTAGATCGCCAATGGCATCCCGAACCCGGTATGGGCCATCCAGACCCCCAGGTATCCTTTGCCGATCCCGATATTGAGATGCAGTTTCAACAACGGGATCAGCGCCAGCTGCAATGGCACCACCAATAGGCCAACCACCGCAGCGATCAGCAGGGCACGCCCCGGGAAATCCATCCATGCCAGCGCGTAAGCCGCAAATGCTGCGACAAGAATCGGGATAATCGTCGCCGGGATCGTCACCGTCAGGGTATTGAAGAACGCCTTGCCCATACTGTCGGAACTGCTTTCGTTGAAGAGAACATGGGCATAGTTTTCCAAGGTGAATTCAGGCGGCAGAGTAGTCGTCACAAACACGCGAGGGCCGCGCTTGCCCGAAAACTCTTCTGCGTTTTCCATCCGATAGTCACCGTTGGCCTGAACCGTGATCGTCCCGCCACGACGAAGCTCAGCCGTTTCGCCCGGAGCAAAGGCATCAATCGCACGGGAATTCACACCCCATCGCGAAATGTCCGAGGCCCGATCACCATCGAAGATATTGCCTTCTATCACATAGAGACCATCCTGCAAAACTTGTGTTTCAGGTGCCGCCGCGCGCAGAGTCAGGTTTTGTTCCGACGGGAAGAGCGCCCGCCACCAGCCGCTGCTGGATATCTGGTCCGCTGTTCTGAATGACGAGATCAACAAACCGAGTGTTGGGAAAACCCAAAGCACCACAAGCAGCACGACCGAGGCGTGAACGACCCATCTTAGGGCTGGGCGGGTTCCTGCAATATCGCTCATAACCCGGTCCTCCTACTGCATTTCTTTGCGCGCATTGCGCACGTTCCAGATCAGGATCGGCGTCACCAGCAACATGATCACCATGGCGGATGCCGATCCCACGCCCCAGTCATTGGCGCGGAACATCTTGTCGTACATGTAATTGGCCAGAACCTGGGTCTCCCACTGGCCGTTGGTCATCGCAAAAACGATGTCAAAGACCTTGAGGACCACGATGGTGATGGTGGTCCAGACCACCATGATCGTGGTTTTGATCTGCGGCACTTTGATCTTGAAGAAAATCTGGAACGGATTGGCCCCGTCCAGAATGGCCGCCTCGATGGTCTCTTCCGGGATGCCGCGCAGCGCGGCGGACAGAATGACCATGGCAAAGCCGGTTTGTATCCAGACCAGCACGATCATCAGGAAGAAATTGTTCCAGAAAGGCAGGGTCAGCCAGGTGTGCGTTTCGGTTCCACCAAAGAAGATGTAGATCGCGTTCAGGACGCCGATCTGATCCTGATCGGCCGGACGTGCATCATAGACCAGTTTCCAGATTACCGAGGCGCCAACGAAAGAAATCGCCATCGGCATAAAGATCAACGACTTGGCGACGTTACCCCAGCGGATGCGATCCGTTAGCTGCGCCACGAGCAGGCCAAATGCGGTGGACATGGCAGGTACAACAATCAGCCAAAGCATGTTGTTGCGCATCGCCTCCCAGAATTTCGGCTCGGCTACCATCTGGGTATAGTTGTCAAAACCCGCCCATTCATATCCGCCTCCGGCTACGCGATCAGTCAGAGACAGGCGCAGCGTCTCAAACACCGGATAGGCAAGATAGACCCCAAGGGCGAGGATCGCGGGAAGCAGAAACAGCCAGGGCCGGATCATATTCGCGCGGTTGATATTGCGACCCGCGTTCGGTCCACGCGCAGGGAACAGGACTTTATCCAGAAATTGGTTGGACAGGTAGAAATAGCCCACGCATCCCGACACACCGATTACGATTGTTAGCAGGCCCTGAATTGCCGGATTCATGGCGTCCTCTCCCTTGCTAGGGTTTCGGGCAACCTGATTGAAAGGTTGCCCGAAGGTTCAGCGGATTACTTGATTGCGTCCCAAGATGACTGGATTTCGCCGGTGACTTCTTCGGCGGATTTCCCGCCAGTATAGTCAACCATGCCGGTCCAGAACGTACCCGCACCCACGGCGCCCGGCATTAGGTCCGAGCCGTCGAAGCGGAAGGTGGTCGCACCCAGAAGAATGTCACCCAGACCGCGCAGAGTATCATCCTTATAGGCTTCGGTGTTCACGCCCTTATGCGGGGTCAGGAATCCGGTTTGTGCCATCATGACTTCATGTGCAATCGGCTGCTTGAGGAACTCCATGAACGCGCTGGTCGCATCCGATGGATTGCTTACCGCCATCAGAGTACCGCCACCCAGAACCGGGTTACCCAAGTCCTTGTCTGCGAAAGACGGCATGTAAAAGAAATCTGCATCCAGGCCGAACTCGACATCTTCGGGGAAGAAGGCCGGAACAAAGGACGCCTGACGGTGCATGTAGCACTGGGGCGGCGATGAGAACATGCCTTTGGGGCTGTCGCGGAAGTCAGTCGAGGCGACAGCATCTGACCCACCCGAGACCTTGGCGTCATCACGCGCGAACCAGCCAAACTCTTCGATTGCGGCGATAACGCGCGGATCATCAAACGGAATCTCGTTTGTCACCCACTGGTCGTAAACCTCGGGCGGCTGAGTCCGCAGCATCATGTCTTCAACCCAGTCGGTCGCGGGCCAACCGGTGGCGGCACCCGATCCCAGGCCAATGCACCACGGGGTTTCGCCATCGGCGACGATCTGCTCGGTCAGGGCCTTCAGTTCTTCCATGCTCGTCGGCACTTCGTATCCGGCATCCTCGAAGTTTTCCGGGTTATACCAGACCAGAGACTTGACGTTCACATTGTAGAAGAAGCCATACATCTGGTCATTGCCGTCGGCGTCTTTGTAAGTGCCAAGATCAACCCAGGAATCGCCAGCCGCATAATTGTCACCAACCCAGGCCGCCATATCTTCACCCAGCGGTGTCAGCTGCCCTTTGGATGCCATGATCGCGGCCAGTCCTGGCTGCGGGAAGACCGCGATATTGGGGGCTGATCCTGCCTCGGCATCGATAACGATCTGCTGCTCGAAACTGTCGGAACCGGTATAGATCACATCTGCGCCAGTCGCCTCTTCGAAATAGGCAATCATGTTGTTGAAGTAACCGTCTTCCGGGGTCAGCCACGGACCAAAAATCGTGACCGTCTGACCGCTCAGATCCGGGGCGCTTTCGGCCCAGGCATTATAGCTGTCCCAGTTGAACGGCCCCTCGCCCGGCGCGAAGACCAAATCTTGTGCTTGTACCGACCCGGCCAGCAGAGCGATCGCCGCCGCACCCGAATAAAGTGCGTGTCTCATGAGTTCTCCTCCCAATATTTTCGGCGCAAACGAGATTCGTTTTCAAAGCGCTTTGGATGCCGTACTTTATCCGCTAACATTCAGACCCTGTCAATATCTCGCCTACTAACACCTAAAAAACTGCCATTCTAAGACATTCTCTCGAAACATGTTGACTGAGCCAGGTTTTCACAACAAAACAAATGGGCATCAATTTGAAGGCGCTTTGAGTAAAATGAACCTAAAGCAACTCTCTGAGATCCTCGGTCTTTCACAAACAACCGTCAGCCGCGCGCTGAACGGTTACCCGGAGGTCAGCGAAGGGACGCGCATCCGGGTTCAGGCTGCTGCGAACAAGCATGGTTACCGCCCCAACAGCCGCGCAAAGGGGCTGGCGACAGGGCGGTCTATGGTCATCGGCCATGTGATTCCCACCTCGTCCCGGCACGAAATGGTCAATCCGATATTCGGAGATTTTGTGGCAGGCGCAGCCAAAACCTATGCGGCGAACAATTATGACATGATGTTCACGCACGCGCCGGACACATCAATTGAAGAATCCTATCGCAGCCTGTTCAATCGGGGCGTCGTAGACGGCGTGGTCCTGCAAGGCCCCAAGGTACGAGAGCCGCGCATCTCGGTATTATCGCGCCTCGGCGTGCCCTTCATTGTTCATGGCCGGTCGACCTACGCCAATGAGCCCTATGATTGGATCGATGTGAACAACCAGCGTTCATTCGAACGCGCTACTCGGTTTTTGATCGATCTGGGCCATCGGCGCATCGCCTTGATCAACGGGCTCGAGGAAATGGATTTCGCGCGTCGGCGGAGGAACGGCTATCTGGCGGCGCTCAAAGAAGCCGGGATCGCGCCTGATCCAAACCTACTGCGCAGCGCTGAGATGACCGAGATTTATGGGCATCAGACAGCCTGCGACATGCTGAAGCTCGACGACCCGCCAACAGCAATTTTGGCCTCTTCGATTATCTCTGCGGTTGGAGTCCGGCGCGCACTGGAAGAAAGCGGCCTGAAAATGGGGCGCGATATCTCGGTGATCGCTCATGATGACGAGTTGTCATACATGCGCAATGGTATGGATGTTCCAATTTTCACCGCAACGCGCTCGTCGGTCAGACACGCGGGCGAGTTGGCTGCCGAAATGCTGATCGAGCGGATCAACGCTCCGGATGACCCACCCAAAACGCGCTTGCTGGAGGCTGAACTTGTCGTCGGCAGCTCGACGGGGCCAGCCCCACAAAGGATGTGATATGAAGTACAAACGCGCAGATTTCCCGCCAGATTTTCAGTTTGGCGTGGCGACGTCGGCCTATCAGATCGAGGGACACGCCAATGGGGGCGCAGGCCAGACCCATTGGGACAGTTTCGCTGCAACTCCAGGTAACGTCGCCAATGCGGAAAACGGAGATTTGGCCTGCGATCACTATAACCGGTTCGAACAGGATCTGGATCTGATCCGGGGCGCCGGCTTCGACTGTTACCGGTTTTCAACCAGTTGGGCGCGCGTGCTGCCCGAAGGACGCGGACCGATCAATCAGCAAGGCTTGGATTTCTATGATCGCCTGACCGATGCGCTGCTTAAACGCGGCATCAAACCCTGCGCAACGCTGTATCACTGGGAACTCCCTTCACCACTCGCCGATCTGGGCGGTTGGCGAAACCGGGATATCGCGAATTGGTTTGCAGACTTCACCGAGATCATCATGGGCCGCATAGGCGATCGGATGTTCAGCGTCGCACCTGTGAACGAGCCTTGGTGTGTAAGCTGGCTGAGCCATTTCGAAGGCCAACATGCCCCCGGCTTGCGCGACATCCGGGCAACCGCGCGCGCGATGCATCATGTATTGCTGGCCCATGGCCGCGCAATCGAAGCCATGCGTGGATTGGGCATGTCGAACCTTGGCGCAGTGTTCAACCTTGAATGGGCGGAACCTGCTGACGACAGCGATGAGGCACAGACTGCGGCGGCGCTTTACGACGGGATTTACAACCGCTTTTTCCTGGGCGGCGCATTTAAGAAATCCTACCCTCAGAATGTTCTGGAAGGATTGGAGCCGCATCTGCCGGACAAGTGGCAGGATGATTTCGACACGATAGCTGCACCTGTCGATTGGTGTGGGCTCAATTACTATACGCGCAAGTTGATAACGCGCGCAGATACGTCTTGGCCTTCTTTGACCGAAGTCCCCGGCCCCTTGCCAAAAACGCAAATGGGGTGGGAAATTGATCCGGCAGCCCTGTCCCGTTTCCTGATCCAGACCGCGCAAGAGTATACTGGGGACCTGCCTATCTACGTGACCGAAAACGGCATGGCGAGCGCAGAACGTCAAAACGACGCTGACAGAATTGACTACTTGAACCAGCATCTTGCCGAAGTGTGTAAGGCCCTGGACCACGGCGTTCCGATCAAGGGATATTTCATCTGGTCCCTTCTCGACAATTACGAGTGGGCGCTGGGATATGAAAAACGGTTCGGGCTGGTCGATGTAGATTTCGAGACGCTGGAAAGAAGGCCAAAGGACTCCTACCGCGCGTTGCAGGCCGCATTGGTCCGGGATCAGTCTGGTTGACCGTCAAGCTTTGCTGCTGCGGGCACACGCCGGTTCAGTTTGGCACCTTCAAATGTGGCGTTTGGCGTTCCACCGTAAGGTTCTGTGTGGCCGAGGATGACGTCAGCTCAACAAACAAGCGCTCGGCGCGTGCAAACCGTTCGAAATAGGTGAACTGGATTGAAGTCACTAACGACGGCTCCTGACACTGCACCAGATAATCGGCCTGAAATTCGGTGTGATGCGCGGCATTATCGCTGACTTGCCCCTCATCCTGAACGAAGACATCACCAACAAGCGCCACATTGGCCGTTGCAGTCAAACACCCCGCTTCAGGCGGCACCTCAAAGATCTCAAGCGGTTTAGAAAGGTCCGAGATTGCGACGGCAACATCCGCCCTCTCATCTTCGTTCTCGGCAGTGTGCTCGAACCCAACAATATCTACGCCTGGCACTTCAAGCGTCAGGCTAAATCCGGTTTCAACAAATGAAATTGCCATATGACCCGCGCCATGAGTATGCGCTTCGATGGCGGTCTCTGCCTGCGCCATCAGCGCGGCTGGTATTAGCGCAAGAACAACGGCCGCGCGTTTCATTCTGTTCACCATTAACCAAACAAACCGTAGGGCATTTTAATACAATTGCGCCTCAGCGCAATGTTCGCCGGGTGCATCGGGCTCCCCAGATATGGTTAGTCAGAAATGGGAATAATACCTGACAATAAAACTCAGGTTGACATTGCTGACTATTTCACTAAGAAATTGCCGCATCCAGCCCCGCTGCGTCTGCCGGGGTCCGAATCCCGCTGAGAAAGAAAAGTGTTCCACATGACCAGATTGTTCAACGCGGCCAGTGCCCTGACCTTGTGTATCGCAAGTACAGCTGTCGCCGAGGCCCCGTCCAAAGCCGATGTTCTGACCACATATTCCAATATCGCCGAAGCCAAATATGACGACAGTCTGATTGCAGCAAAGAAACTGCAAGCTGCCGTCAACGCCCTCATTGCTGACCCGTCCGATGCCACTCTGAACACCGCACGTGCCGCATGGGTCGCCGCGCGCGTGCCGTATCAGCAGACCGAGGTTTATCGCTTTGGAAACGCCATCGTCGACGATTGGGAAGGCAAGGTGAACGCATGGCCTCTGGACGAGGGCATGATAGATTATGTGGATTCCTCTTACGGAGGCCCGAGCGATGAGAACGAGTTTGCCGCGCTGAACGTCATCGCCAACCCCAGCTTTGATCTGTCTGGTAAGACCATCGACGCCAGCGAAATCACCCCTGCTCTGTTGTCAGATACGCTGCACGAGGCTGACGGGATCGAGGCGAACGTCGCCACCGGCTATCACGCCATCGAATTCCTGCTGTGGGGTCAGGACCTGAACGGCCACGGCACGGGCGCAGGAAATCGTCCTTATACCGATTATCTAGTTGGTGACGGCTGTACAGGTGGCAACTGCGATCGCCGCGCCCAGTATCTGAAAGCGGCAACCGATCTGCTGATCAGTGATCTGGAATGGATGACTGCCCAGTGGGCCGAAGATGGTGACGCACGTGCCGCTCTTGCCGCAAATGAAACTGCTGGCGTTAGTGCGATCCTAACCGGCATGGGTTCGCTGTCCTACGGCGAGCAGGCGGGTGAGCGTATGCGCCTCGGCCTGATGTTGAACGACCCCGAGGAAGAGCAGGACTGCTTCTCGGACAACACCCATAACAGCCATTACTATGACGGCCTGGGCATTCAGAATGTGTATTTGGGCAGCTACACCCGCATCGATGGCACGCCTGTTTCGGGTGCATCCCTATCGGATCTGGTGACCGCAGCCGATCCGACGCTTGATACAGAGATGAAAGCCAAGCTGGCCAACACCATGCTGGCGCTAGGCCGTATCAAATCAACCGCCGAAGCGGGTTTTGCGTATGACCAGATGCTGGAACGCGGCAATGAAGGTGGCGAAGCGCTGATTATGGGTGGCGTCAATGGACTGGTCGATCAGACCAAGACCATCGAACGCATCGTGACCGTGCTGGAGCTTGACCAGATCGATTTCGAAGGCTCGGACAGCTTGGATAACCCTGACGCGGTATTCCAATAGGTATCATGGCCGGGCGCATTTTTAGTGCTCTCGGCCTTTCTCAACATCGAGTGTGGCGTCTTGGCACTGGACGCGCCCTCAATAACCTACTATTTCACTAGGAAATAGCATACCCCGACTGAGTCGCCATGATCGTTTGCCAATGCACCAACATCTCTGACCACGACATCCGAGCGGCGATCGATTGGATGCGCACGGCAGACCCACAGACCATCATCACTCCCGGCAAGATCTATCATGCCCTTGGCAAGTCAGCGGATTGCGGCGGATGTATGCCGCTTTTCCTAGACACAATGCGCGCAGACGATAATCTTAAAGTCCCCATGCAGCTTCGGTCGTTACGATCCGAAGTATCACAGGAGAAAGCACATGAAGGGCGATCCCAAGGTCATAGAATACCTCAACAAATCACTGCGGCATGAACTGACGGCGGTCAGCCAGTACTGGCTACATTACCGCCTGCAAGAGGATTGGGGGCTTGGCCATATGGCCAAGAAAAGCCGTGAGGAATCCATCGAGGAGATGGGCCATGCAGACAAGCTGATCGAGCGGATCATCTTTCTGGAGGGCCACCCCAACCTGCAGAAACTTGACCCGCTCCGCATCGGGCAGACCCCGAAAGAAACACTGGAATGCGATCTAGCCGCCGAACAAGACGCGCGGGCGCTTTATGTCGAAGCGCGGGAATACTGCCGCGAGGCCGGCGACTATGTGTCCATGGGCCTGTTCGAAGAATTAATCAGCGACGAAGAAGGACATATCGACTTCCTCGAAACGCAGCTCGACCTTTATGAAAGGATTGGCGAAGCCAATTATGCGCAACTTAACGCATCCAAGATGGACGAAGGCGAGTAAGCTTGCCCTTGCATCGGTGGCCGCACTCACGGCCACCTCTTCCCAAGCCACCGAGCTGCGGGACTCTCATCTAAATTTCCTTCCAAGAACTGCCGAAGAACGCGCCCGGATCGACGCTGTCACAGCTACGCCGGATGACTTCAGTGTGCCGCAGCGGTTCGAAGAACTGTCCGCTGGTGCTGCGACCGTGCGGGCGCGCACTGATGCGGACGCGTTTTCTCAGCCCTCCGCCAATTTAAGCTTCGAACAGGAGCTGGACTTCAAAGTCGGCAACGGGTTGTTCAAAAAGATCTGGGTCTCGTCTCCGTCGTCCACTCTGGCTTCGGACGGTTTGGGTCCGCTATACAACGCCCGCTCGTGTCAGCGCTGTCACATCAAGGACGGGCGCGGTCATACGCCTAACGGCCCGGATGACAATGCCGTCTCGATGTTCCTGAGAGTTTCGGTTCCCGGCAAGCCAGAGGGCGCGCCTGCCGAGATCGAAGACTATATCGCCACCCTGCCTGATCCGAGTTATGGCACTCAACTGCAGGATTTCGCTCTGGCAGGCCATCCCGCAGAATATCGGCTGGACATCACGTATGAGGAAGTCCCCGTCGCGCTGTCCGACGGCGAAACGGCTTCGCTCCGCCGCCCCAACTATAAGGCCGCCGATTTAGGCTATGGCCCGCTGCACCCGGACGCGATGCTTAGCCCTCGAGTTGCGCCGCAGATGATCGGACTGGGGTTGCTGGAATCAATTCCGGTTGAGAACTTGCTGGCCAAAGCCGATCCTGATGACGAAGATGGCGACGGTATCTCGGGCCGTCCGAACATCGTATGGTCGACGGAATTTGGCGAACCAATGATGGGCCGCTTTGGTCACAAGGCCGGGATGCCCACGGTGATGGAGCAATCGGCGGCGGCCTTCGCAGGTGATATCGGCATATCAAGTCCGCTTTACCCCGCGCCGTACGGCGATTGCACCGAATTACAGGCCAACTGCATTGAGGCACCGCACGGAGACAACGATGCGCGGGGTTTCGAGATTGACGCAATTGGCATGGACCTCGTCGCCTTCTACAGCCGCAATCTCGGTGTTCCGGCGCGCCGAGACACCGATGACCCTGAAGTGCTGCGCGGGAAAGATGTGTTTCTTGCCTCGGGCTGCGCATCCTGCCACACGCCTGCTTATGTCACCCACAGGATGCCCGATAGGCCCGAACAGAGCTTCCAGCTTATCTGGCCCTATACCGACCTGCTGTTGCACGACATGGGCGAGGGTCTGGCCGACAACCGCCCCGAGGCCCGCGCAACGGGCCGCGAATGGCGCACGCCGCCTTTGTGGGGCATCGGCCTGACACAGCGCGTCTCGGGCCACACCCAATTCCTGCACGATGGTCGCGCGCGATCACTGCTTGAAGCCATCCTTTGGCATGGTGGCGAGGCGCAGGCCGCCCGTGACACGGTTGTTTCAATGCCAAAAGCCGACCGCGACGCCCTGATCCGCTTTCTTGGGAGCCTCTGACCCATGCGTAGCCTTACTTTCGCCGCCGCCCTGCTGGTGCCCTTGGGCGCCTTTGCTCAGGATCGAGCTCCGATTTTGATGGATGTGACCGAAACGCACATACTGCCGCGCTTTGCAGAGCTGGTTTATGCAACCGGAGCTTTGTCGACCACAGCCCAAACAGATTGTGAACCGGAGTCAGACGACTTGCGCGCTGCTTACGCCACGGCATTCGATAGCTGGATTTCGGCCAGCCATTTGCGTTTCGGGCCTTCCGAGGCTGACGATCGCGCTTTTGCACTGGCTTTCTGGCCAGATACCAAAGGATTCACGCCCAAAACCCTGTCCCGACACATCGCCAGTGAAGACACTGCCGTCGACGACCCCGAAGCCTTTGCCGAAACCTCAATCGCCGGGCGCGGCTTTTTTGCATTGGAACGAATGCTCTTTGATCCAGCGATGACAGAACAAGGAAGCGCCGACTATCGTTGCGCGCTTATCCGCGCCATCACCACTGATATCAACCGAAATGCCGTCGCGATCAACACGAACTGGCAAAGCTACGCACCACGCCTGACGCAACCGGGAGGCCACAGCCCTTATCGCTCGGGCGATGAGGCGATGCAGGAGCTGTTCAAGGCGCTTACAACGGGGCTAGAGTTCACAGCCGACACACGCATTGGACGCCCTTTAGGAACATTCGAACGTCCGCGCCCGAACCGTGCTGAAGCGCGGCGGTCCAAGCGGTCGTTGCATCATGTCACGCTGTCTCTGATCGCCCTGCGTGACTTGGCCGCCCGTCTGTCCTTTGACCACCCTGAGATTGCTGCAGATCTGGATGCCGGTTTCGCGCGGGCCATCGACCGGGCTCAATCACTGGACGACCCCGCCCTCGCCGGTGTTGCGACACCGCAAGGTCGCGTCCGCATCGAAGCGCTGCAGCAATCGATCAACGCCATTCGCGAGATCGCCGCGACCGAGCTTGGCCCGACGCTCGGCATCAGCGCCGGATTCAACTCACTGGATGGGGATTGACCATTGACGAACCGCCGCGAATTTCTTGCAGGCCTTGGTGCCGCCAGTCTTGCTTCGGTGCCGGGCTGGGCGTCCGTCGGCGCGCCCCGCTATCTGGCCGCTGCCTTATTCCCAGATGGTAGCTACCGCCTGTCCGGCCTGGATAACTCGGGCGCAGTTTTGTTCGCTATACCGCTACCCGCGCGCGGGCACGCCGCCGCGGCCCATCCGTTCAAAGCCCAAGCGGTCGCCTTTGCCCGCCGCCCCGGGACCTTTGCAATTGTAATTGATTGTACAGATGGTTCTGTCCTAAAGCGGCTGGAGGCACCCAATGGCCGCCACTTCTACGGGCATGGTGCATTCTCGGCTGATGGAACACAGTTTTTCACAACCGAAAACGACTATGAGGCCGCAGAAGGTGTGGTTGGCGTCTGGGACGCGATCAGCTTCGCACGGCTGGGAGAGTTCTCGTCAGGTGGGATAGGCCCCCACGACATGCGCTTGCTTCCCGGTGGCGACATACTGGTCATCGCCAATGGCGGCATCGAGACACACCCCGACAGCGGTCGGACCAAGCTAAATCTGCCAACGATGCAGCCCAACCTGAGCTATCTCGACATTTCGGGTTCGATATTGGAGCAAGTAGCGCTACCCCGCGCGCTGCACAAAAACTCGATCCGCCATCTTGCGGTGCGTGACGATGGTCTAGTGGGTTTTGCAATGCAATGGCAAGGCAGCCAGACCAAGTACCCTGCCCTTCTGGGGCTTCACCAAAGGGGCGAAAAGCCTCGCCTTTTGTCAGCGCCCGAAACGCAGCAAAGAGAGTTGCAAGGGTATGCTGGCAGCATTGCCTTTTCCACCGATGGCCAATCGGTTGCGATCACCTGTCCACGAGGCGATGCATTGCACCGCTTCGACGTAAATAGCGGAGCATTCATCGAAGCTTTAGTGTTCGAAGATGTTTGCGGTTTAGGCGCCGGCAAGGCTGGGTTGGCGTTTACCGCCGGAACCGGTGCATTTGGCACTCTGACGACCACCGGCGCCGAAATCACCGCGCAGTCGGATTGCCAGTGGGACAACCACCTGATCCCGATCCGTACATACGGCTAGAATTCGTCGGCGAACCCTCTCACAGTTTACACTTGGACGAATCAAACTGCTGCCGTATTGGCAGGCGCTAAACCAGCACACCCAAGTTAAGGACTGATCTGATTGAAACAGACGCCCGACGCACCGCATTCCATCTACGGGGTTGAGAAATGGGGCCATGGCCTCATTGAGGTGACAGAAAGGGGCGAGATAGCTCTGCGCAATCCGATGGCCCCCGAGGCCGAGGCAATCAGCCTGCCGGGTATCCTCAGCGATCTGGACGACCGGGGGATCAAAGCCCCGATGGTCTTGCGTGTTGCGTCTTATCTAGAGCATGAAATCGCGCACCTGAACGAGAGCTTTGCCGAGGCAATCGCGCGCGTAAACTATAAGGGCCACTATCGCGGTGTCTTTCCGATCAAGGTGAACCAACAGGCGCAGGTGGTCGACCGGATCGTCGAGTTCGGCAAGAAATACAATTATGGCCTTGAAGCAGGATCAAAACCCGAACTGGTGGTGGCCCTGGCCCATCGCCTGGCCCCCGAAGCGTTGATCGTCTGCAATGGCGTCAAGGATGCTGAATTCATCCAATTGGCGATCCTGTCTCGCAAGATCGGGTTCAACACCGTCATCGTGCTGGAAAGCCCAAAAGAGGCCAATACCGTCATCGAGGTCTATAACCAACTGGGGATCGAGCCCCTGATAGGCGTTCGGGTCAAATTGACCAATCAGATCAGCGGCAAATGGGAAGAAAGTTCGGGCGACCGTTCCGCCTTTGGAATGAACACCGACCAGCTTGTTGCCACCGTGGACAAGCTTAAATCGGCGGGATTGCTGCACTGCCTCAAGCTGCAACATTCGCATCTGGGTTCACAGGTGCAAGACGTTAACGATGTGCGCCGCGCTGTTGGCGAGGCATGCCGGTATTACACCGAACTCTCGCGTGAAGGCGTACCACTCAGCTATCTGGATCTCGGCGGCGGCATGGGGGTGGATTACACGGGCGAAAAAAAGGCCGCGGAAAACTCGATCAACTACACGGTCGAGGAATATTGCGCCAACGTAGTCGAAACCGTGGCCTACGCCATGGACGAGGCAGAAATCGATCATCCCACGCTTATCACCGAAAGCGGTCGTGCGGTTGTTGCGACGTCGTCCATGCTGGTCTTCAACGTGTTGGAAAGCACACTCTACGACGCCCCGAACGGACCAATGGCCGAGCCCGATGACCACCACATGGTTTCCGACCTCGCCGCAGTACACGGCTATCTCAGCAAGGATCGGCTGCAGGAATGCTGGAACGACGCAACTTTCTATCGCAATGAATTGCGCGCGCTTTTCAGACGCGGGTATGTCGACCTGCGCCAGATGGCCCGGGCCGAGCGCATCTACCTGTCCCTTATGGCCCGGCTCAAGGCCTTGGCGGCAAGTGATGATCTGGACACGGAAGTGGATGACCAGCTTGAGAAGGTCGCAGACATCTACCATTGCAACTTCTCGCTGTTCCAATCCCTCCCCGATGTCTGGGCCATCGACCAATTACACCCGATCGTGCCGCTGCAAAGCTTGAATGAAACACCAGACCGACGCGCGGTCCTGTCCGACATCACCTGCGACAGCGACGGAAAGATCGACCGTTTCATACTGGCCGACGGCGTGTCCCCCAGCCTGCCAGTGCATTCGCTGCCCGAAGAAGGCGAGTATTTCATGGGCGTCTTCTTCGTTGGCGCCTATCAGGAAACACTTGGCGACCTGCACAATCTGTTCGGCGACACCAATGTAGTCACCATCGACCTGCGAACCGACGGTGGCTTCGACTTGCTGCATGAACAAGAGGGCGACACAATTTCTCAAGTCTTGTCTTATGTGGAATTCGACCCGCAAGACTGTGTCGCCGCGTTCCGCAAAATGGTGGACGAGGCGATTTCGACCGGTACTCTGCAAGCCAAGGACCGAAAAACCCTGATGAGCGCCTATCGCGACTCGATCAACGGCTACACCTATTACGAATAACCCCTTGAGAGGAGACTATCCCATGGGCAAAACACTGGTTGTCGGCGCGGGCGGCGTGTCCCACGCAGCCGTGCACAAAATGGCGATGAATTCGGACATCTTTACCGAGATCACGCTGGCCAGCCGCACGAAATCGAAATGCGACGCCATCGCAGCGGCCGTTAAGGACCGCGTCGGTGTGGACATCGCGACTGCCGAGTTGGACGCCTACAAGGTTGAAGATACAGTCAAACTGATCAAAGAAACGGGTGCAGAAATCCTCGTAAACCTGGCCCTGCCGTATCAGGATCTGGTTCTGATGGACGCGTGTCTTGAGGCCGGCATCCACTATCTCGACACCGCGAACTATGAGCCCGAGGACGAGGCCAAGTTCGAATACCACTGGCAATGGGCCTATCAAGAGCGGTTCAAAGAGGCTGGTTTGACTGCCATCCTCGGCTCGGGCTTCGATCCGGGTGTTACATCCGTCTTCGCCAAATGGCTGAAGAAGCACAAGTTGGATACGATCCGTCAGATCGATGTGCTGGACGCGAATGGCGGCAGCAACGATCAAGAATTCGCCACCAACTTCAACCCGGAAATCAACCTGCGCGAAGTGCTGGCCGAGGTGCGCCATTGGGAAAACGGCGCATGGCAGCACAGCCCGGCGATGACCCACAAGGTCGAGTTCGACTTCCCCGCCATCGGCCCCAAGAACATGTACCTGATGTATCACGAGGAACTGGAGTCGCTCAGCACCCATTTCCCCGAGATTGAGCGCGCCCGCTTCTGGATGACCTTCGGTGACGCCTACATCACCCACGCCAAGGTGCTGGAAAACGTCGGTATGACTCGCATTGACCCGGTGATGCATGACGGCAAGGAAATCATCCCGATTCAGTTCCTGAAAACCCTGCTGCCCGATCCCGGCGATCTGGGCGCGGAGACCAAGGGCAAAGCCTGCATCGGTGACATCGCCACAGGTCAGGCCAAGGACGGCTCGGGCGAAAAGACCTATTATATCTACAACATCTGCGATCACGAGGAATGCTACCGTGAGGTCGGCAGCCAAGCCGTCAGCTACACCACCGGCGTCCCCGCCATGATCGGTGCGGCGCAGGTGCTAAAGGGCAACTGGACCCAGCCGGGCGTGTGGAACATGGAACAGCTCGACCCGGACGACTTCATGGACATGCTGAACACCCACGGCCTGCCGTGGCAGGTCCACGAACTCGACGGCCCCGTCGATTTCTGATCCGCATCAGCTTCATCTGGCTATAAATATCTCGGGGGGTCCGGGGGGCAGCGCCCCCCGGCCTCTCCACAATCCGGAGACACCCGAATTGTCCGACATGATGACCACCCAAGCCGGAGATGCCGGAGCTTTCCGCAATTTCGACTTCAACCGCGTGCCCACCCCTTGCTTCGTGGTCGATGAGAAAGCCGTGGAGCGCAACCTGACCATCCTCTCCGAGATCGGCACCTGTTCCGGCGCACATGTCCTGAGCGCGCTTAAGGCGTTTTCCATGTTCTCGCTGGCCCCACTGGTGCGCCGACACCTCGGCGGCACTTGCGCGTCCGGCATCTATGAGGCGCGGCTGGGGCGCGAGGAATATGGCGGCGAGGTCGCCACTTTCTGCGCCGGATATAAAGACGCGGACATGGACGAAATCCTGTCGCTATCGGACCACATCATCTTCAACTCACCCGCGCAAAAGGACCGCTTTCTGGCAAAAGCCCAAGCCGCCGGCGTACAGGTCGGTCTGCGCATCAATCCGGAACATTCCGAAGGCGAAATCCCCAAATACGACCCTTGCGCGCCCTGCTCGCGTCTGGGCACGCCGGTCAGCCAATTGTCCGCCGAGACTATGAGTGGCGTGGACGGGCTGCACATGCACACGCTCTGCGAACAGGGGTTCGCGCCGTTGCAGCGGACATGGGACGCGGTTGAGCCAAAGCTCAAACCGTACCTTGGCCAAATCAAATGGCTGAACTTCGGCGGCGGGCATCATATCACCCGTGATGACTATGACCGCGACGGGCTGGTCGCCTTCATCAAATCCATCCGTGAGATACACGGTATCGACGTCTATCTGGAACCCGGTGAGGCAGTGGCCCTGGATGCGGGCATTCTGGTTGGCGAAATCCTCGACTTGCCGACCAACGGTATGACCCTTGCGATCACCGATATCTCGGCCACCTGCCATATGCCGGACGTCATCGAAGCCCCCTATCGCCCCGCCCTCATGGATGAGGCCGAGGCAGGCCATACCTATCGCCTGGGCGGCCCGTCCTGTCTGGCGGGCGACGTGATCGGTGACTACACTTGGGACAAGCCACTGGAAATCGGCCAACGCTTTGCCTTCCTCGATCAGGCGCATTACTCGATGGTCAAAACCAACACCTTCAACGGAGTTCCGCTACCGACTATAGCGCTGTGGAACAGCGAAACGGACGAACTGAAAATCATCAAACAGTTCGGCTATGACGACTTTAAAGGCCGCCTCTCATGAGTATTTTCCTCGACAGTGAACTGTCCGCATCCGAGCGCACTGAGGACGCGCGGTTCCGTGTGATCCCGGTGCCGCTGGAACGCACTGTATCTTACGGGGCGGGCACCGCCAAAGGCCCGGACGCAATTATCGAAGCAAGTAATGAACTGGAACGCATCACTGGCCACGCCGAGCCCTGCGTCGAGGGGATCTTCACCGAAGAACCCGTTGACTGCGATGCAGCGTTGCCAGAGATAATGGAACGCCTAGCCCAACGCACGGAAGCGGCCGTTCGCGCCGGCAAAACCCCGGTGACGCTAGGTGGCGAGCATTCACTTAGCTACGGCGCAGTGTTGGGTGTTGCCCGCGCTCTAAACCAACCGATTGGTATCGTGCAGATCGACGCCCATGCTGATCTGCGCAACGCCTATCAGGGCGAGAAACATTCTCACGCCTCAGTCATGCATCTTCTTGCCGAAGAAGGTATCCGTCTGGCTCAATTCGGCGTTCGCGCCTTTTCGACCGAAGAAGCCCAAAGCCGCCTGAGAAACCACGTGTTTCATGTGGACGCCGAAGAACTGGTTACCGGCAACATCCACTCGGTTGATCTGCCCAAGGATTTTCCCGAACTGGTGTACGTCAGCTTTGACGTTGATGGGCTGGACCCGGCAATCATGCCCGCCACTGGAACACCCGTCCCAGGCGGGCTGGGATATTATCAAGCACTGCGCCTGGTGGAACACGCCCTGAAGGGCCGAAAATGTGTGGGTTTCGACGTCGTCGAACTGGCCCCGAACGGCAATGCCGCCTGGGATTTTACCGCCGCCCAGATCGTCTATCGCCTGATGGCCGCCTGTTAAGCCTCGGCGGTCTCATTCAGTTCCATGTGCCCTTCGCCCTTGTTCAGAACGCGGCGTAGCATGGGCTCGAAGAACTCCAGCGGTTTGGTCGGATAATCCGGGTCGAACGCCTTCTGATCATATTCATGACAAAAATAGCGGCAGTCCTCCCAATACGGACTGTCGCGATATTTGTCGCGGGCATTCCGATCACCACCTAGATGATGATTGTAGTAGTAGCCCTGAAACACGCAGTGGTGCTTGAGAATCCAGTGTGTCTTCTCACTGACATAGGGCTTCATCATCGCGGCGGACAGTTCCCCGTGATTATAAGGCGACAAGATATCGCCGGTGTCATGGATCAGGGCAGCCACAACCAACTCTTCGTCAGCGCCGTCCTCATACGCTCGTGTCGCGGCCTGTAGGCTGTGCTGATAGCGATTTACCGGATACGGCGTCCATTCTTCGTCCAGTGAACGAATGGCGTCCAGTATGCGATCCGGCAAAGCAGCGTTGTAGCTGTCTTCATACTCCATGACCGCATCCCAGTCGGCCTTGGTCGCCTCTTCAAAACTGGTCCAGGTGGGTTTGTGGCTCTTGTCCAGCATCGCGCGAATCCTTTGGCTACGTTCGTCAAATCACTTTAAAGCGGCAGATATAGGCAAAAAAATGAATTGATTTTATCAATACGATCAAAAAATACTTTCAATATGCAAACCAAATCTCTCGAAACATTTTTAAGCGTAGCCGAAACCGGTGGGTTTCACTCAGCGGCCCGTAAGTTGAATGTAACCCAAACCGCAGTCAGCGCCCGGATCAGGGCCCTGGAAGACGCAACAGGCAAACCGCTGTTTTCGCGCGGGGCAGGCGGAACGGTATTGACCGAGTACGGTCGCCAATTCAAACCCTATGCTGAACAGATGCTGTCGCTGTGGTCGTTCGCAGCCAACGACCTGCCTGAACAGATTCAAAATCGGTTGGCACTGCGTCTGGGTGCCCAGTTGAGCGTGTGGGATCCGTTACTGGTGGACCTTGCTGTTCGCTTTGAACAACGGTTTGGACAATTGCTTTTAACCCTGAATTACGACCATGATTTGGATATGGTCGACGCCGTTGCTACCCACGTACTTGACGCCGCGCTGACCCATGAAAAACCTGCGGACCGGCGCGTGGTATTCCACGAACTTGCGCCCGAACGGCTGTCTTTGGTTCAAAGCAGGAAGGATGCGAACACCGACGCTGAACGGGTATTTGTCAACATAGAACTGGGCGAGACCTACCGGGATCATGTCCGTTCCACAGCGCGTCTCGCGACAGGGCAAACTATCTTTCTGGGTAATTGCTTGATGGCTTTACGCTATCTCCTACAGCGTGGCGGGTATGGGTATTTCCCGGACTATGTCATCACTCAGCATCTGAACTCGGGCGAGCTGTTGCGCGAGAAAGATGCGCGCGACTTAATGCTACCGCTGTTTTTGGTGGTCCGTTCGGATAGTCAAGAAGTTGAAAACATCCTGCAGTGCCTGGAGGAACTTCGCCGCTGACTTCAGACCGGTGACGGCTTTGGTGCTCCGTTTCGAACCCTTTTTCGCAGCAAGGGTCGCCCCGCGGCCAGTAAAAACAGAACCGACACAAGCACGCCCATAACGGCGGGAAGATACAGCAAGCCCCAAAGTCTGGGATCATTGATGACGAACGGGGATACGAATCCCCGAACTCCCTCAAGCAGGACCAGAATGGTAAAGGCACCCAGGATCTGAGGCCAAAGCCCAAAGCGCGAAAAGCTACCCAGCATCAGGGTCGAATATCCGACCAATGCGACCGCAATACATATCGCAATCCACGAGAACCTCTGGTGCAGCTCATCCACCAGATGGCCGATGCTGTGATCATCTTTCACTGAGACCGCTTCGCGATCCCAGATCAACTCGACCGTCGGGATGGCTTCAAGGCTGCGATGGCCCATACTCGAATTCTGGGTCAGTTCGGAAATGTCGTAAGAGGCGTCTTCGAACAACGTGGATGACAGCGTGTTACCAGCCTGATCATACCGCAGCGCAATCCCATCCAGCATAACCAGATGAATGCCCGAAGCCTGATTGACCAGATAGGCGGTGGCACTGGAATAACTGACAGGGTTAATCCCATCGCGACGGTCTGAGACGAAGACTTCGCGCAGCGTTCCGTCCAAATCGATATCGCCGATATAGACGGTTACACCTTCTGCTGGATGCAAGAATTCGCCCTCATTCAACAGCTGTGCGGTGACATCTCCGGCAACTTCATCCTGTCTTAATTCCAGTTGATCAACCGATGCAGGTCGCAAAAAGACGCTGATGACAGCCATCATCAGTCCCGCACTTAGCCCGAACACCAAGACCGCTCGCGCCAGTCGCCACGGGCTGGAGCCTGTTGCCAGCATCACCGTCATCTCGCTTTCGCGGCTCAAACGGTTGGTGGCGTAAACAGCGGCCGCAAACACCGCCATGGGCATGACCGTCCGGATCAGCGTCGGCAAGGTCAACGCCGTGAACTCCAGGAACACCATCGCCGATTGGCCGCCGCTGATGACCCGATCAAAAAGGCTGACCGAACGCGTGATCCAAAAAACCCCGACAAGCACAAGGGTGAAAAAGCCAAACAGCACCAGCAATTGCCGCAGGAAGTACCCATCAAAACGCGACATGCGACCTCTTGTTTCTTGGCGATTGGCGTTGCGGCGGACTTTAGGCCATTCAACCAGCCGAGGAAACCTCGATTACGCCTGATCAACGGCGGGGATCACGATGCGATGATACCAAAGCCAGCGCAGAATGCGCGACGCCGTGTGCGTGGCCGAAACCTCTGACCAGCTCTTGATGATGTTCAAAGTGGTTGTCGGGGCGCCCAGCCGCTCTAGCAACGGTCCCAGCATTGCGCCCTCCAGATTTGCAACTGGCCTTGGAAGATTCGGGTGCCCTATGACAAGGCCGGGTTCGATATGCGAAGCGGTTTGCACGCCGGAAGTGATGAGCTTGGCCTGAGGTGACAGGATGAGGGGCTGATCATCACGCAACGCCTCCGTGTTTGGATCGAACGCTGGAGACTTTACCCAATCCAACGGCTTTGCGCGCTCAGCCCAGAAGTGCGAAGGATCGACAGCATGCTGCCGTGCATAGAAATCGGCTGCGAGCGCTGCATGGGTCTGCACACGCTCGAATTGCCGATCCGCATAAAAAGACAAGGCCAGATCACTATGATCGGGGGTTGTCAGAAGCGTGTTCACCACAGCTGCGGCCTGCACCGCCTGCCCCATCGCCAATTGCACCCCCTGCGACGACAAAGCGTCGACCGCGAAGCTGGCCTCTCCGACCCGCAGAAGGTCGCGCGTTAGTGGTGTTGTCTCGGCCTGGCTGGTCGCATCCGCCCGCCGCACAGGCCCGATACGGCGCTGTTCCAGACAGGGTGCCAGTAATGTCGAACGGGCCAGAAGATTCAGATAGAGATCGCGTCGATCTGCGGGTGGCAGCCCGATGCAAGCGTCGGGATCGACAAAAACCATTGCGTTGACCACTCCTCCCGGTAACAACGCGCCCCAATACCAATGTCCTTGTCCCGCCTCGACCCGGGCTTGCGGGCCAAAGCCCGGCGGCACGTGCCAATAAGCATAAAGCGCCAACAAAGGTTGGGATGCAGGGAGAAACCTGCGGCCCAGCCCGGCTTGCCGTCCCGCTGCGTCCAGCAGGATTTGTGCCTGGATCCGAAAGGCGCCCGTGTCGGTCCGAACGGGAATCTCCCAACCAGACTGCTGGCGCACCGGGCGGTATGCGCGCGCAGGTTGGACGACCTGCACCCCTGCCGCTTGTGCTGCACGTAACAGCACCGCATCAAACTGGCCCCGGTCAACCAAAAGTCCGGGGTGATCACCGGCGACGCCGCGACGTTCGAACGCTCCGGCCCAATGCAAAAGCGATCCGCTTGCACGCAGAAAACCGGCCTGGGAAACGGTTTCGTCGACCCCCAACAGGTTCAGGATCGGCCAGATTGATGGCGGCAATGACTCGCCGACATGTTGGCGCGGGAACGTTTGCCGCTCGATCAGGCAGACGCGCCGACCTAGCTGAGCCAACCTCAGCGCAGCAGCGCTACCTGCCGGGCCGCCTCCGATCACGCAGATTTCGGTCTCAATCTCCATCCGTTCAGGCAGAGGCCACCCGTGCGGACACGCCAAAATAATCCGGACGTGCTTCGGACAAGCGGACATAGGCCTGAAGGCAATAGTGCAACCAACCTCGAATGTAGTCGCAAGCGGGGCGTCCGCGATGGATGACTTCGTGATGACACCCGCCGCCGCACAGATACCGCGCCCAGCAGGTGCCGCACGGGGATTGTGTGTGCACGTGCCGATCCGCCAACCAGTTCTCGCGCCGTAGGTCGGGGCCATCATAGACGTTGCCCATGGCTCCGGCTTCGTCTTCAACAAAGCGATGGCAAGCGAACAGGCCGCCATCAGCAGACACGCCAAAATACCCGCCCCCTGCCCCGCAGGCATAGGGCCGGTGGGTGCCTCGGTGGATCTCCTGCATCGCCGCTGCCATGTTCGAGAAAGGGTAGCGCCGCCCTTCGATTACCGCCGCCTCGAAAACTTCGCCGCAACGGATCATCTGCGATAGCATCTCGTCCAAATCACTCCGGTTCAGTTCATGCTGACCGTTGGGCGAGGCCAGCATGGGCGAGAATCCAATCGAATGAAATCCCATTCCCACAAACCGATCCAGCGTCTCTGGCAGGTTCATATTCTGCGGCGTAACCGTTACCCGGGCACCAACCTGCATACGGTGTTGAGCTGCCAGCAAAGGCTCGACCCGTTTCAGGATCGTATCAAAACTACCCCGACCGCCACGATTTGGGCGCAGCTTGTCATGGACCTCGCCCACGCCATCCAGACTGATGGTGACAGCAAATCCATGCGCTTCGAAAAACACCGCATCCTCGGGGCGTAGCAGGGTCCCGTTGGTCGTGATCGAGAACCCGACGCTCAACCCGTTGGCCCGCGCCTGATCGACTGCATATTCCGTAGTGCGTTGCACCAGATTGCGGTTGATCAGAGGTTCTCCACCCAAAAAGGCAAGGTTGATCCGCACACCGGGTTCGGCTTCGGCCACCAGCCGATCAACCGAAGCCTTGGCGACTTCCCATTCCATATTCCGCGCGGGTCCGCCAAATTCTCCCCCTGCAGCATAGCAATAAGTGCAAGCCAGATTGCATTTCTGCGCCACTGCCAGTGACAGCGACCTCACGGGCATACTCTGAGGCGGCGTGTCATCGATGAAAGGTGTTCCATCCAATCCCATGGACCTGAGGAAAGCGCTCTGACTTCTCTTGTCCATCGTTGCGAATTGGTCCGCCGTCCCCTCAGGCACATCAAACACGCGCGATCCATCAACGGCCAGCATGTGATCTCCATGCCCTGTGTCAAAGAAATGCACCTGCGCGGCGGGTGGGATCACGCCTTACCCTCCGTCCAGAACGGGATGCCAATCCCCTTGGCGGCCAGCGCTTCGCCCTCGACGCGGAACAGCTTCATGTCATCGCGCACCTGCTGGATGTAGGCCTGGGAGTCTTCAAATTTGCCATCCGCTTCAAGCGTATAGGCGTTGGCTAACCCATCCTTGACCTTCGCGTAGAGTTCCAGCGCCGTCCTGGCCTCCTCTTCAGTGCCAACCTCAATCTGACGCAAATAGGCAGGCGTGCCCTCTCCCGTATCGTATTTGGCCAAAACGTCCTTCATTTGACTGAAGCGCAGGAAGTGCTCGTCCCCGTCGGTGTCGATCCGTACCGCCAGCGCATAAAGGCGGCGTTCCGGGAACAAATCCTCCTGCTCCAAAGTCGCCACACATTGTGCATAAGCGCGGTCGATAAAGCCTCCGGGGCGCTCGATCTCGATGAAATCCGCAAGCGCTTGGGCCGTCAGTGGCCTCAGTGCGCGCGGCTGCGTCTTACCCTTGCCCGCCGGCAAGGTTTCGGACGGGGTCAAGATGGGTTCATACCCCTCGGGCTCAAGCTCCCAAAGCAACTGGTTCGCCCAGCGCATATGGGTCATCTCGCCAATCGCGACCTCCAGCACCGAACGCCGGGCAAATATCAGATCGTCTTTCAGCGTCGGCCATTTTCGGGTATCCGCCGTTTCGGGATCCGCCAACGAAAAATAGGCATAGAGATATTGCACGCTCAGCGTCATCTCCATCGCGGCCAGGCGCGTCTTGAGGTCCTCGATCATCGCCTGCGGCGTGTCATAGGGCTCCACGCCTGGCATTTCGGGATCAACTTCATAAACCTCGCCCGTTTCGCGGCCTTCAACGACGATAGGCAATTCGCTCCACATCTGATTTACCTGATAATGGTCAATCTGGTAGGGGCGGTTTTGTTCGACCGTATTCAGCGCCGCGACGTTACCGGACGGAGACTTGTCCGAGCGCAGCCAATCCAGATAGGTCTCGGCCTCGATCGGGTTCTTTGACTGACCCGAGGGTAACTGATCGTCATGCGCCACCTCAGCCATCACTACGTCGGGGTGGTTCGAAGGCCAGTAGTGGCAGCCGCAGTCGCGGAAGTCATGGGACCACGGATTGCACAGGCTTTGCGTCAATTCGCCGGGGTCATAAGCTTCGCTGAAGACGCCCGCCTCGGTCCGGTACTGGCGGCGGAATCCGTGCAGGACGACCTGCTCGGTATCCACGATGCCCTCATGATTGCGCCGTTCCAGAGCAATGCTGACCGGTTTGTCATCACCATGTTCCAGACTGCGGATGAACCGCCAGATCATCAGCCCGTCATAAGGCGTGCCGTCTTTCTCCTGAAAGGTGATCCGCTTGCCGCTTTGTTCGACCCAGGACAGGAACCAGCGACCTTGGCTGAGCTTTGCGCCAATGTCACCGCTGTAGGCCTCCAACAGCGTCTGCACCCACTCCTCGGGGCTGTTGTCAGGCAGCATCGGATCATAGAAATAGTCCACAAAAACCAGATGGAAGCCCTGCGAATTCTTCGGTGCCTCGGGCACAGGGTTCAGCGGCACCCGCGCGGCGTTGAACACCAGACCGGGGAAAAAGCGGCGGTCCAGGTTGCGCACATCCATTTCCAGACCGGGAAAGCAATTCCCCACCGATCCGTCCAGTCGCGTGTTGTCGGGGTTGCCCGGTACCTTATAGGCCGCGCGGGCGGTCAGGTTGCGGGGTTTAACGCGAATTTGGCCGGGCTGATCAGACATTCTGAGCCTCCGTTTCCTGTGCAACCAGATAGTCGATGAACGAGATCACCAGATGGTACTGCCTGCGCGACAGCGACAGTGGGTAATAGTTGGAATCGCGCATATAGGGCGGCATCCGCGCGTCGTGCATCGAGTCGCGGATAATCCGAGGATCGCGAAAATCCGGGTTCGGATTTTGATCAGGGTTCGGGTCGGTTTCAAGCTCGGTCAGGATACCATATGGTGGACGCAGCAGTGTTTTAACGAAATCCGGGCGACGGCGCAGGAAATCCAGCAGGTTGGCCTCGTCAATCAACTGCTCATGCACGAACTTCGTCGCCACTGAATAGGGCAGCCGATCATTCGGCACGGAGTTCGAAAAGACCGAGATCGGTTGCGGGCGGATCAGTTCGTCGATCTTGTCCGGCGGCCTTGCATCCTCCTCCGTCATGGATTTCGCATCGGTTGACGGCAGGCCCGGCGTCGGGGAAATCCCGGTTTTCGCCTGTAATTTGGCATTGTCCTTCAAACCTTGCGCGCGGATATCGTCGAGGTTGATCAGGCTGTTGGTCTCGAAGGCACGGCGGAAAATATCAACCACCTCATCCTTAGCTTGCGTGTAGTTTTCTTCAGTTACCGAGATTAGCGACAGATCACGATCGGCCAGATCATCCTCAAGGCTATAGAACGGACGCGCATCAGGTGCAAAATCGGGTGGTCCGGTCATGATCGTGGCGCGTGCGGTTAGGCGTTCGCCACGCACGGCCAGCGTCGCCTCGATCACGCCATCGCTGGTGTCATCGGCCACTCCCCAGGATTGGTCATTGCCCACACGGGCACCGTCGTAACTATCGTGCGGCTCAGGGTCGTCCGAGGTGCCGGACATCATGATCCATTTCGACCAAGGGGTGTCGGGGTTCAGGATGCGGTTCTGTTCGGGCACGATTTCGTGGATGCGACCATATTCCGATTTCGGCGGGTCGTTCTGATAGCCCGGTACGGCCAGCGTCGCCGGACCGTATGCAGCATCAGGCGGGCCATAAACCTCACCTTTCGGAGGCATAAAGCGCAGGCGCAGGATGCTGCGGTCGATGAACTCCCCTTCGACTGGCTCATCATGACCCTGCACAGGATGCATCACACGGATTGAGCCTAGCGGGATCGGGTTATGCTCATAGACCATCGGCTGTTGTTCGGACGTATACGGGCTGAAGGCCAGCAGGGGTTTCGGGGTGAAATCCTGTCCCGCAATCTCGACCCGTGCACGAAACCCGCAAGCCGCGTCGCCAGTCCGGCGCTCGGCCTTGGTGTTCCCGACGGTGACCGAATAGCGCACGTTTTGCAGCGACAGGCCCTGATCGTCGAGCAGATCGAGCGTCACCGGTGTCTCATATTCCTCGCCCGTCTCGGCATCATGCATCCGCGCCCACAGCTCAAAGAACGGGGCAACCGGACGCAGCGCGCCGCCTTCGTCGCGAAAGCGGATCGTGTCGGGATCGGGAAGATAGGCGGTGACACTGCCATCTTCGATCTCGCGCAGGGTTATGTTCGAGCGGATGACCGTTTTGTTGTTGCCATGGGCATCCATGTCCTGCTGCCACTCATAGCTTTCCAGCGGTGTCTCGCCCGGTCCCAGGCGAGCAACCGCCATGGGTGGCAGAAAGAAAATCTCTTGGATCGTGTCCATACTGGGCCCTCCCCCGTTTGGCCTTGGCAGCCCCCGCTTTCAGGGGTTCGAATAGCTCTCGTATGTGATCGTTGGGTCGTCGAAGATCGACTTGGACGTATCTCGGATGATGTCTGGCGGAGCGTCATCCGGCACCGGCGAAATGCTCTGCTGATAATGGAAGAAGTTATGCGGGTCGAATTTCTGCTTCACGAACAGCAAAGAGTTGAAATACTCGCCCCAGTATTGCCAGCGATAGTTCTTCTGGGTCCGCCGTGGATAGTTCTGATAGACGCGGTCAATGAAATAGCCTTCTTCGGTCATCAGTTCCATGAAACCGTCGAGCCACGGCACCACGATCTCTTTTTCTTCTTCCGATACCCAGAACACATCGACGTAGAAGTTCAGCGACACATCACGGTGAATGAAGGCATTGCCTTGTTTGCCCAACGGCATCCGATTGATCGCCCCCCCATAGGGTTCGATGGCCACAGCGCCATAAGCGTTGGGCGTGCTGTCGAGGTAGTCTACGACGCGCTGCCATTCGGCTTCGTTGAGCTGGCGTTCAATATATCCGGCCTGCTTATCTTCACGCGCCTGATCGGGGACGACGGGGATGTCATATTTGTCGTCATACAGCCATGAGTTGATTTCTTGATAGGTGCCATAGTTCTGGTCGTCCTCACCCATCTCGCCGCCGATTTCATCGCTCAGCAGGGGCTGGACAAACGCGTTCCCCTCTTCGGACGTGCCATCATAGAGCGCCGACACCAGCAGCACTTTTCGATCTCCCTGATAGGCCAGAAAGATATAGGCCCCGAAACGGTCATCTTCGCAGGTGCGCATGTAGTTGGCCTGCAGGTACTCCAGTGCCTTGGCGGCTTTGTCCAGCGGCCATGTGATGTGGCAACCCCAGACTTCATATAGCTGGTGCAGCTGGTAGCGGATTTCCAGCAACACACCAAAGTTGTTGCCGGTCCCACCTCGTATGGCCCAGAAGAGGTCGGAGTTCGTATCTTTGTCCGCGATCACGATACTGCCGTCCCACAGCATGACCGTGACGCCCAGAACGTTGTCGCTGGCCATCCCAAGCCGGCGCGAGGTAAAGCCATAGCCGCCGCCCATCATGAAACCCGCCACGCAGACATCCTGACAGGCCCCGCCCGGCACATGCAGGTGATAGGAGTTCAACTCCGAATTCAGCATCTTGAACGGTGTGCCCGGACCGACATAGGCCATCGGCACCTTTGGATCGACGGTCACGTAACGCATTCGGCTGGTATCCAGCACCATCTGGTTATTGACCGAATACCCCGCCGTGCTGTGACGCCCTGACCGCGCAACAACCCAAAGGTCATGCTCACGCGCGAAAGCAAGGCTGGCGCGTACATCCTGAATGGTCTCGCAATAGACGATGATCTCTGGGTAGTCCTGGAAAGCCGGATTCCAAACCTGCCGGTCATTGTTGTAATCCGCGTCGGTCGGCAGAGTGACCGTTCCAATCAGTTTCTTCTCAAATTCACGTAACTCATCGGGCGTGATCGAATGGTACTGCTGCAGCGCCAGATCGGTACGGCTTTGCGCCAAGACATCCTTGGCCAGAAGGGTTTTGCTGATCTTACGCATTAGGTCTCCTCATACCACAAGAGCGGGGCGCCGGACTGGTGACCCAGCGCTTAAAAGTCGAAATTCAGGTATCATCCCAACTCTGCCCGCGCCCAAGCTGGCAGCAAGTTGGCCTTCGGGTCAAGTAATCGTTTCCATCAACGCTCGTGCGTCTTTGAGGTCCGGCAGTTGGGCATCTTGATGGAAATGCGACATGACCGAAATCAACGCCTCACCAACCGGTTCGCCTCGGTGTTGCCGCCACTCCGCCAACGCGACCGCCGCACGAAGCTCGTAAAGCCGCGCGCCTTGCCTTTGCGCTGTTTCGATAGCGCGCAACAGCAGCGGTACGGGATCGCCCCCTGTCTTGGCTACAAGGGCGGCCTCGATACGAAGCTGATCGGCCTCGGCCCATTTCTCTTCGGTTTTACTCAGAACATTTCTGGCGTGCGTCAGAGTCTGATGCGCAGCGTCGTGATGGCCGGCGTTTGTCTGAATCTCGGCAATCAGCGAAGGGAAGAAAGTCTTGTAATTTCCGGCCCCAACCGACCACCAGTCTTCCGACGCCTGACGCAGGTCCTCGATATGTTCGACTTCAGAGGTCGTGGTCGCCTTTGCCCAGCTTTCCCATAGCCGCGCAATGGTCGCCATAAAGGGTAGCGAATGCTCCTCGGCGACTTCGGACAGCGCCTTAACATCCCTTTGCAATGCAGGGATGTCGCGCGCCAGCAGGTGAACCTTGCACATGTAAACCAAGATCTGCGCCACACTATGAGCGTGCTTGAGGTTCTTGGACCATTCCAGCGCTGTATTCTGCACCTGCAGGGCATCTTGATGCCGACCCATCAGGCAATAACATGTGCCCAGAAATGCTGATGTAATCGCGGCATGATCCGTTCCATAGACATAGGCTAGCTGGCTGTGCTGATCAAAATCATAAAGCGCCCAAGCTTGCTCAAGATGGCGCTTTGCATCTGACAGGTTGCCCAGATGCAATTGCACCGCCCCCATGGCGCGATGACCGACCATGCGGTGTTCGGTCTTGCCGCTTGTCGCCGCCAGATCGAGGATCTGCGCAGCCACGCCTTTCGCCAATCGATATTCGGCACGCACAAGATGGAATGCATATAGCCCGTTGAGCACAGGAAACAGCCGCTCGGTCTCGTCAGCTCGGTGACATAGTTCGCGCAGACGCCCATAGGCCTCACCCGTCGCATCCCCCGAAATACCGCTTGTTGAGCGCAGGACACCGGCACGCAGGATCTGGATGTCGATCTCTTGCAAATCCCGTGCACGGCTCTTTGGCAGATCGGCAAGCTGATCCAGAGCTTTCGACAGATGGGTCAACGCCTCGGCCTGGGCCGAGCGTTCGATCGCTCGACGCCCCGCGCTTTGCCAGTGCATCACGGCCTCATCCGCGCGTTGGGCCAACGTGTAGTGCTGTGCCAGAACCTCGGGCTGAGTCTGGGCCAGTTGCGGCTGGTTCTCCAGCAACGCACCCGCCGCGCGGTCATGCAGCGACTGCCGTTCCGTGCGCAGCAGGCTGTCATAAGCCATGTCGCGAATCAATGCGTGGCGGAAGATGAACTCATCCTCTGCCGCATCCGGGGCTTGAAGAATGATCCCGGCCGATGAGAGCTGTTCCAGTCCGGCCTGCAGAACCGTCGGAGAGAGAAACGAAACAGAGGCCAGCAACGCGATCGAGAACTGCCGCCCGAACACGGCGCCGGTCTGCGCCACTTCTTTGGCCTTGCCCAAACGGTCCAAACGCTCCATCAGCGAATCCTGCAACGTGCTGGGAACTGAAAGCGATGGCAGGGGGCCGCGTACGACATACCCCTTGTCGCTCAAGCGCAATTGCCCCGATTCTAAAAGGCCGCGGGTCACTTCCTGGACATAAAGCGGAATGCCATCCGTCTTGGCCGCAATAAGGTCGCAAACCTCGGGTGGTACTGGGTGCCCCCCCGCCACCTCAGCTACGATCTCAGCCACATCCCGATTGGTCAAACGCTTGAGAGGTATACGCAGGGTATTGTTGTGGTGACCCCAACCCGGATCGAAACCGGTACGTGCTGTTACGACGATCAGCACCGGTAGGTCCCGAATATGTTCGATCACCCGATCTGTAAGAGACAAGGTGGTCGGATCAACCCAATGCGCATCTTCGAACAACAGCAACACCGGTCGTTCTCGCGCTAACGTTGCAAGCTGTTCTGTCACTGCCTCCAACGTCTTCTCAAGCTTCACTTGCGGCGGCAGGTCGAGAGGCCCCAGCGTAGCATCAGCATCAACGCTCAACAAATCAGCGATCAGGCGCACATGCTCAGGCGGGTGATGGCGCAAGAGGTACGAGAGTTTTCCCAGTTTATCCTCATCGTTGTCTGTCGGCGCAAATCCTGCGGCGCGTTCCAGATGCTGAATGATCGGATAAAGTGCCGAGTTGGCATGAAAGGGCGAACACTGGAAGTTCAGGCGAAGCGCGCCTTGATCCAGCACTTCTTGGCTAAGCCCCTCAATCAGGCGTGATTTGCCGATCCCTGCCTCGCCAGTGACAAGAACCGATTGTCCAGCGCCCTTACTTGCCTCATTCCATTTGTCGGTCAGCTTGCGGAACTCTGCCTGGCGCCCAATGAGCCGACCAGAACCGGCATCAGGCATTATGTCAAATCTGCGCTCGATCCGCGCCTGCCCTGTGACGCTCCAGGCTTGTATCGGTTCCGAAAACCCTTTCAGTGCGAAAGACCCGCGATCCTGCAGCTCAAATGCATTGCCCACCAATCTGCGAGTGGACGGGCTGATGATCAGTGTATTGGGCTCGGCCAAACTCTGCAAACGTGCTGCCAGATTGGGTGTACGCCCCATGACCACGTCATGTTCCTTCAACCCTTCGCCATGGATCTCGCCCACAACGACAAGACCGGTCGAAACACCGATCCGCGCAGTCAGACGCTCCTGGCCTTCCATGCGATTCAATCCCTCAAGAATATCCAGACCCGCATGAACGGCGCGCGAAGCCGCATCTTCCACCGCGTGAGGATACCCGAAATAGATCATCGCCCCGTCACCCATGAAATCGGCGATATGTCCACCAAAGCGAGCAACCGAGGTCGAGCAAATTTCCTTGAACCGCCGAAGCAGCTCCCCCAAGTCTTCGGGGTCAAGCCGCTCGGACATCGCAGTCGAACCAACCAGATCAACAAACATAACTGTCAGTTGCCTCCGCTCGGCGACGATCTTCCCGCTGCCTTGCACCGGTGTCGGATTGGCATCCCGCGCCTGCCCCAATGCGGCCATCAATCGGCGCCTTGGTCCAAGTGGCAGCCCAAGGTCGATCAAATCATGTTCGGAGAGGTGTGCGAGATCGGCCAATGTAACTTCGTTCGACGCGAATACCGGCGCATATTTCGACAGCCCGTGTTCTTCAAGGAATGCGTCGATCTCTGTCATTATCCCCGTTGTCCCCGATCGTCTCCGGGTTCCCCTACCCGGTCAGGCTTGCATATTGTGACACAAAAGCCGAACGACTTTAGCACATTAGCTGGACAGTCCTGATGGCTTTTCCTTCAGCCTTGATCAAGCTTTTTCTTTATTGCCGCACACGTCAAGTGAATTGCGCCACACGTATGCACCAAGCCCGCGCCTCTGTTGCAGGAATTTCGCTTGTCCGGTGGGAAATGGCAGGGGCAGCAGGGTTCGAACCCGCGACCTACGGTTTTGGAGACCGTCGCTCTACCAACTGAGCTATACCCCTAGGCTGGGCCATCAGATATGACAGAGGCGCAGCGGACTCAAGAGGCTTTTTGAGTTTTCCGAACACTTTACCGCTGACAAAAAAGTTGCGCCCGGCGCGCAGTTCTTTAAGACAAGGCTCGGCCAGCAGGAGGACCGCAGCCTTGAGCATCCGCAAGAAAATCGCAGACAGCGAAGCCGTGCTGAACTGGGTCGCGCGACGGATCGCAAGCTATATCCGATTGGTGCATCGCAACACACGCTGGCAGCGCATCGGTTACGAAGAACTGGATCAACTGGCAGAACAGGGCGAACCGGTCATCGTGGTGCTGTGGCACCAGAGACTGGCACAATCGCCATATTTCTTCCCACTGGACAAGGGCCGCATCTGCTCGATCACTTCGGCAGCGCGCGCGGGCAGCATGGTGGGGCGAGTGCAGAAGCTGTTCGGGATGGATACAATTGCAATGTCCAGCCGCAAGCGCCACGTCGCCTTGTCGCGGGAAGTGCTGGGTAAGATGAAACAGGGTATCTCGATCGGCATTGCCGCCGACGGCCCTCGCGGACCCGAGCGGGTATCCTCGACTGTACCGCTGGTCTGGGCTCGCACATCAGGTAAACGAGTTTTCGGCATCACCTATTCCGCGCGGCACGGGTGCGAAGCCGGAACTTGGGATCGTCTGCTGATGCCTCGCCCCTGGCGCAACGACGGCGTGTTTCTGTGCCGCGAATGGACCGATCCAGTTCCACGCAAGGCCAGCGAAGAGCAGATTGAGGCCCTTCGTCTGAGCCTTGAGCAGCATATGAACGACATCACCGCCGAGGCCGACCGGATGGTCGGGCGTGAGCCATGGGCAAAGCGCATGTGAACCCAGAAACCGGCGTGAAACGACTTTTGCGCCGTTAGGCCGCGTCTGCGCTGGTTTTGACCGAGGTCGCTCCTCTCGCCATGCTGTCCGACATTTCAGCAAGCTTGATATCAAATCGCTTGCGCTCTCGGCAAAAGTCGCTGATTTTGCACTCAACTTCCTGTGCGTCGTCACCGAGAACAGCGGCTCTCATATCGTCCAAATCCTTGCTGTGAAGGATTTGCGTTCCATAGTTTAGAAATTCAAAACCAAACATCTTAGTCTCCCCTGATCGCCGGGACGCGCTTGATTTGCGCGTCACCTTTGCTGTTGCAATAGAGAGCTGGGAGTTCAGTCTTCGTTTGGAGTGGACGGTAGATTAAGAATGCGAGATCGACAGCTGTTTTGTTCAATGAACTCAGCTTGCCCGAGATCATTCGACGAATAATCTCAATGCGCCGAGAAGATTGGATGAGAAAAGGCCGCCCCATGTGGAGCGGCCTTCTTTAGTTCACCGATTTGTCGGGCCAAAGCCCGACTACCGTGATTACTCGATGATTTTCGAGACGACGCCGGCGCCGACGGTGCGGCCGCCTTCGCGGATCGCAAAGCGCAGGCCGTCTTCCATCGCGATCGGGGCGATCAGCTCGACGGTGAAGCCGACGTTGTCGCCGGGCATAACCATCTCGGTGCCAGCCGCTAGGGTCACGGTGCCGGTCACGTCAGTTGTACGGAAGTAGAACTGCGGACGGTAGTTCGCGAAGAACGGAGTATGACGACCGCCTTCTTCCTTGGTCAGGATGTAGGCTTCGGCTTCGAACTTGGTGTGCGGTGTAACCGAACCCGGCTTACACAGAACCTGGCCACGCTCAACACCGTCACGGTCGATACCGCGCAGCAGGGCGCCGATGTTGTCGCCCGCTTCACCGCGATCCAGCAGCTTGCGGAACATTTCAACACCAGTACAGGTGGTTTTCTGAGTGTCACGGATGCCGACGATTTCGATCTCGTCGCCAACATTGATCACGCCACGCTCGACACGGCCGGTCACAACGGTACCACGGCCCGAGATCGAGAACACGTCTTCGACCGGCATCAGGAACGGCTTGTCGACTTCACGCTCAGGGGTGTCGATGTAGTCATCAACAGCCGCCATCAGTTCCTTGATCTTCTCTTCGCCGATTTCCGGGTTGTTGCCTTCCATCGCGGCCAGAGCCGAACCTGCGATGATCGGAATATCGTCGCCGGGGTATTCGTAGCTGGACAGCAGTTCGCGAACTTCCATCTCAACCAGTTCCAGCAGCTCTTCGTCGTCAACCTGGTCAACTTTGTTCATGAACACGACCATCTTCGGGATGCCAACCTGGCGGCCCAGCAGGATGTGCTCGCGGGTCTGCGGCATTGGGCCGTCAGCTGCGTTCACAACCAGGATCGCGCCGTCCATCTGAGCGGCACCGGTGATCATGTTCTTGACATAGTCGGCGTGGCCGGGGCAGTCGACATGCGCATAGTGGCGGTTGTCGGTCTCGTACTCCACGTGGGCGGTCGAGATGGTGATGCCACGTGCTTTTTCTTCAGGCGCGCCGTCAATCTGGTCATACGCTTTGAAGTCACCGAAATACTTGGTGATTGCTGCGGTCAGCGTGGTCTTGCCGTGGTCAACGTGGCCAATCGTGCCGATGTTGACGTGCGGCTTATTACGCTCAAACTTTTCCTTTGCCATTCCTCAGGCGCCCTTTTTGCAATTTGGGGGACCCTTGGTCCCGTGGTTACATCTGCGCGCGCGAGATATTTGGTTCAGGGGGGAAAATCAAGCACATCCTGAGGGAAATGCATCCATCACGCCGGATTTTGTGTGACAGCTTCGGTTTCAAGCGGCTGGATCAAGCTGGGGCGCTTGTCAAACCAGCCATCATCCTTGTGCTCTTCGGCCAGCCACTCCTCAACCCGGTCGGCAACCTTCAAGGCCAGACCGTTCATCTGTTCTTCTCGGGTGCGCGCATTTCCTGATCCAGTAAGGGCGCTTTCACCGGTGGTATCTTCGAGCACCTGAAACTGCTTGCCTTTAGCAAGGAACTCTTTCTTTTCGACGTCATAGACGTTTACCAGAACGATGGCGGTGCTTTTGGGGTTGTAAATCACAGGAATTCCCGGAGGTGCCAACATGTAGCCCTCGAGACTGATGCCAATGTCGTATTCCTGTGAACCTTCATACCGGCCAAGCCTGATGTCCACTGCATTCTGGATCGCTTTGGTCCATTCATCCGGCGTAGCATCCCGCGAAACCGGTCCCTGAACGGCCTTTTCCGCAAAGGCATAATTCACGCGTAGCTTGAATTCACCCAGCGACTCGGGGTCTTCATAAACCTGCGTTTGGGTGCATGCGCCCATCAGGGCCAACCCGGTGATCAGTGTCAGAATGCGCAGCATGTCTCTCGTCTCGATAGGCCTGTTTTCTTTGGATGTAGCGCACCGATACGGGTTGTGCCAAGCCGTATCGGCAGATTTTCACCAAGCGGACAGCATATCACGAGAACTTGTAATCCCTCGGAAAGCCATAAGGTGCTTTTTTCCCAACACCCGCACGCTTGGCCAACCATTGGGACATATCTGCCTCGTGCCGGGTTTTGTCGCCGCCCATGGACCATTTCAGGCCCTCTTCCCAGTTGAAGGTGGTGATATCGGATAACCCACCATCCAATTCCAGTGTGCCCTGCCGCCCACGCGCCATGTTGTACTTCTGCAAGCGGACACCCTTACCACGGGTCATCTCGGGCAGCTCCTCTGTCGGGAAGACTAGGAATTTCCCGTTCTGCGAGACAACAGCAACATGATCGCCCTCAACCGGCTTACAGATCATCGCCGTCTCGTCTCCTTTGACGTTCAGCACCTGTTTGCCATTCCGGGTCTGCGCCAGAACGTCATCTTCCGGCACCATAAAGCCGTTGCCCGCATCCGAGGCCACAAGCAGCTTGCGCCCCGGTTTGTGGATCAGGATGTCGATAATCTGCGCCTCGTTCGGCAGGTCGACCATCAGACGTAGCGGTTCGCCCATGCCACGCCCGCCGGGCAGGTTAGCGGCGCTGACGGTATAGAATCGGCCATTTGACGCAAAGACCAGCAGGCGGTCCGTAGTTTCCGCGTGGAAAATGAAACGCGGGCCGTCACCATCTTTGAACTTCAACTCGCGCTTCAGATCGATATGGCCGGTCATTGCCCTGATCCAACCCATCTGAGAGCAGACGACCGTGATCGGTTCCTTGTCGATCATCGCCTCAAGCGGCACTTCCTCGACCTGACCTGCCTCGGCAAATTGTGTCCGGCGCGCGCCGCCTTCATAGTCTTTGCCGAAGGTCTTCTTGGTCTCTTTGAGTTGCTCGGCGATCTTGGCCCATTGCAGGGCGGGATCAGCCAGCAGGTCTTCGAGGTTGGCGCGTTCCAGCATCAGTTCGTCACGTTCGCGTACCAGTTCCATCTCTTCCAGACGGCGCAAGCTGCGCAGGCGCATGTTGAGTATGGCGTCGACCTGAACTTCGGACAACTCGCCCTCACCCGGCTTCGGCGAGACATAATCGGACTCATCGGTTGCGCGGACGTGATCGATGCCCCAATCTTCGCGCATCAGAGCGGCCTTGGGGTCGTCGTCGTAGCGGATGATATCGATCACCCGGTCGAGGTTCAGGAAGGCGACGATAAAGCCCTCCAATACCTCAAGGCGGTGGTCGATCTTGGCCATGCGGTGACGCGACCGCCTGATCAGCACCTCTTGCCGGTGATCAAGGAACGCGCGCAGCACTTCCTTCATCGAACAGACCTTGGGCGTCACCCCGTCGATCAGCACGTTCATGTTGAGGCTGAAGCGCACCTCAAGGTCCGAGTTGCGATAGAGCATGCCCATAAGTACCTCGGGGTCCACATTCTTAGAGCGTGGTTCAAGGATCAGGCGGATGTCATCAGCGGATTCGTCGCGGACATCGGCAAGGATCGGGATTTTCTTGGTCTGGATCAGTTCCGCGATCTTTTCGATCAGCTTGGATTTCTGAACCTGATAGGGAATCTCGGTGACGATGATCTGCCACTGGCCACGCCCCAGATCTTCAACCTCGTATTTACAGCGGAGCCGGAAGGATCCACGCCCGGTGCGGTAGGCCTGAGCGATATTTTCGGGCGGCTCGACAATGACGCCGCCGGTCGGAAAATCCGGGCCGGGAACGTAATTCAATAGCGTGTCGTCACGCGCATCCGGCGTCTTGATCAGATGCAGACAAGCGTCGCACAGCTCGGAAATATTATGCGGCGGGATATTCGTCGCCATGCCCACCGCGATACCGCTGGCGCCATTGGCCAGTAGATTCGGGAACTGTGCGGGCAACACGACCGGTTCGGTCAGTGTGCCGTCATAGTTGTCGCGGAAATCGACAGCGTCTTCGTTCAACCCTTCCAACAGGGCTTCGGCAACGATGGTCATCCGCGCCTCGGTGTATCGAGAGGCCGCCGGATTATCGCCGTCGATATTGCCAAAATTCCCCTGTCCGTCGACCAGTGGATATCGGACGTTGAAGTCCTGTGCCAAGCGCGCCATTGCGTCGTAAATCGCCGCGTCGCCATGAGGGTGATAGTTACCCATCACGTCGCCAGAGATTTTCGCTGACTTACGGAAACCGCCCGTCGCACTGAGTCGCAACTCGCGCATCGCGTAGAGGATTCGCCGGTGAACCGGCTTCAATCCATCGCGCGCATCTGGCAAAGCGCGGTGCATGATGGTGGAAAGCGCGTAGGTCAGGTAGCGCTCGCCAATTGCGCGGCGCAGCGGCTCGGCTACCTCGCCCCCATTGTCAGGGGTCTCCATATTGGGGTCGTCGATCGTATCGTTCATACATGATGTGATACGACGCAAGCGCGCGCGGGTAAAGCAATCGGCGCATATTTTGCTGGGGACAAGTCGGGCTTTTTGCAACAGGGGGAGGCAAGTATCGGATTTCCCCCGCTTTTCGACTCGAAGCTGAATCTATGGTAGGCTTTCGAACATTAAGACTGCTGCCTTTTATTGATGTTACGATTGCCAGGGGGTGCGCCATGAAGCGTGTTATTGTTATCACTTTCGCCATGCTCGGCTGGAGCTTCTATGTGATGAGCGGGGGCCCGCATTTCGAACCGCGCGGCACCCGCACCGAGCAACCGGTTCGCGTTGCCTCTGTGCCAGAACATGAGCCTGCATCCGACCACGCACCTCGGGCTAAAGACGACCACGCACCTCGGGCTGAAGACCTTGTGACCAACGTTGCCGCGCGCATTGTACAGGCGCGCGCTCAGCCCGAGCCAAAAGTAGAGGAGGATGCCGCGGTCGTCCTGTCACAAGTCACCAACGATCCGCTGTCTCAGTTCTCTGCATTTGACGAGAACGGCGTCAGCTTTACTCTGGCTTCGCTTGAAGACGGAGCCGCCGGACTGTTGCAGGTCGAGGCCGAGGTGCAGGATGACATCACACCTGTGAATCAGGTCATCGAGCCCGAGAAAGATATCCGCGAAATCTCGGGCACGCGGGTCAATATGCGCGATGGGCCCGGAACGATTTACCCCATCATCGCCAAAGCCAAACTTGGCCAGCGCGTTGAGGTTCTCAGCGATTCCGGCACCGGCTGGCTGCGGTTGCGGTTATACCCTGATCAGCGGGTGGGTTGGATTTCTGCCTCACTGGTTCGGAAACCAACAAACTGACGCAACTGTGTCATTGTCCTGACCTAAAGCTCGCCATAGCTATGGGCGAAATACACAGGCGGGGGCAATATGCAGAAATCAATTCTGATCACAGGCTGCTCATCCGGGATCGGTCTGGACGCGGCGCACGGGATGCGCGCGCGCGGTTGGCGCGTTTTTGCCTCATGCCGTCAACAGCGTGACTGTGATCGGCTACGGGCACAGGGTTTCGACAGCCCGCTGATCGACTATACCGATTCCGATAGCATTACCTCAGGCCTGCAGCAGGTTTTGGACGCGACCGGTGGCACGCTGGATGCGTTGTTCAACAATGGCGCTCACGGCCTTCCCGGCGCGGTTGAAGATATCCCAATCGAAGGGCTTCGCCTAATTTTTGAGACCAACGTATTTGGCTGGCACGAACTAACCCGACAAGTGATTCCCGTGATGCGGGCTCAGGGCCATGGGCGCATCGTGCAGAACTCATCAGTGTTGGGACTGGTCGCGTTCCCCTGGCGCGGGGCATACGTCGCCACCAAATACGCCATCGAAGGCCTGACCGATACCTTGCGCCTAGAGCTGCGAGACACCGACATCAAGGTCATCCTGATCGAACCAGGCCCGGTCACCTCGAAGATCCGTGTGAACGCGATCCCTGTCTTCGAACGCTTTATTGACTGGAAAAGCTCAGCCCTGCGACAGAGATACGAGGAAACGCTGCTGAAACGCCTCTACGAATCCTCCGGACCTGACAAGTTCGAACTGCCTGCCTCGGCTGTTACCGCCAAATTGGCGCATGCGGTTGAATCCAAGCGCCCACGTCCGCGATACTATGTGACGACGCCCACCTATATCGCCGGATATCTGCGCCGTATTCTGCCCACCCGGGCCATTGATCGCATCCTCTCGGACATATGAGGCGAAATTACCTGTTCGCTTTTGCCGCTATCAACGCTAGATGACGGCTCAACAACTGAACAAACACGGACGGTGAGCTATGGACCTGACGATGGTCATACTGCTTCTGGCCATGGCGGCGGTCGTCGTCGTGCTGGTGATGGGCATTGCCAATTTTGGAAAACCCGGCAAAGAGGCCGCGCTGAAAAGCAACAAGCTGATGCGCCTGCGTATCCTGTTTCAGTTCATTGCGGTGCTGCTGATCGTACTTTACGTCTATCTGCGTGGGCAGGGAGGGTAAGGCATGGTCGTTCTCAACAAGATTTACACGCGCACCGGCGATGATGGGAAAACCGCTCTGGGCAATGGCGAGCGCGTCGCCAAATATTCCGGGCGTGTCGCGGCCTATGGCACTGTGGATGAGCTTAATTCCTTTGTCGGCGTGGCACGGACCGAAGCAGACGGAGAAGTCGAAGCCGCCTTGTCCCGTATCCAGAATGACCTGTTTGATCTGGGTGCCGATTTCTGCCGCCCCGACATGGATAAGGATGCCGAGGCCGACTATCCGCCCCTGCGTATCGTTTCCGCTCAGATCGACCGGCTTGAAGCCGAGATCGACGCGATGAACGAAGCGCTCCAGCCCTTGCGCAGTTTCATCCTGCCCGGTGGCTCACGTTTGGCCGCGCATCTGCATGTGTGCAGAACAGTTTCGCGCAGGGCCGAGCGGTTGGCGGTTGAGCTGACAAACATGGAGCCGGTCAATGAGGTGGCTGTCAAATACCTCAACCGCCTGAGCGATTGGTTCTTTGTCGCGGCGCGCTGTGCCAACAACGGCGGGCACGATGATGTGCTCTGGATTCCCGGTGCAAACCGGTGATCGCGCCTGCCGTCGGGAAACTAAATTTCGTTTCTGGTCCAAAAAATGACAAAACGCGACGTCTCGAAACCATGACGTGACGATTTTGCTCTGTCGCAGAACATCACGACCCGCTATCTAAGCCAGCGAGAGCATTGGTGGAGTCGCTGCGCGGCTTGCCGTTTTTGTAAGGAGCATACGCAAAAATGAAGGTACTCGTGCCTGTCAAGCGCGTGATTGACTACAACGTGAAAGTTCGTGTGAAAGCGGATGGCAGCGGCGTTGATCTCGCCAATGTAAAAATGTCGATGAACCCGTTCGACGAAATTGCCGTGGAAGAGGCGATCCGCCTGAAAGAGGCGGGCAAGGCCGATGAGGTTGTTGCCGTTTCGATCGGTGTGAAACAGTCGCAGGAAACCCTGCGGACCGCACTGGCCATGGGCGCCGACCGTGCCATTTTGGTTGTCGCGGCGGACGACGTGCATCAGGACATCGAACCGCTTGCCGTTGCCAAGATCCTCGCCAAAGTGGTCGAAGAAGAGCAGCCGGGCATCGTTCTGGCGGGCAAGCAGGCGATCGACAATGACATGAACGCCACCGGTCAGATGCTGTCAGCCCTGCTGGGCTGGAGCCAAGGCACTTTCGCGTCCGAACTGGACATCGAAGGCGACACTGCCAAGATCACCCGTGAGGTTGACGGCGGTCTGCAGACCATCTCCGTCAAAATGCCAACCATCGTGACCGTCGACCTGCGCCTGAACGAGCCGCGCTATGCGTCGCTGCCGAACATCATGAAAGCGAAGAAAAAGCCGCTGGATGAGAAAACCGCCGCCGACTATGGCGTCGACGTCACTCCGCGTCTGGAAGTCGTCAAGACCGAAGAGCCGCCGGCACGTGCTGCTGGTATCATCGTGGGCTCGGTTGATGAGCTGGTCGAGAAACTCAAAGAAGCGGGGGCTGTATAATGGCTGTTCTTCTTCTCGCAGAGGTTAACAATGGTGAGCTGTCGGTTGACGCCACCGCCAAGACCGTAGCGGCTGTCAAATCGCTGGGCGACATCACCGTTCTGGCCGCAGGTGGTTCTGCCGCTGCTGCTGGTGAGGCCGCTGCCAAGATCGATGGCGTATCCAAGGTTCTGGTGGCCGAAGACGCCTCGCTGGGTCATCGCCTGGCGGAATCGACCGCAGCCCTGATCGTGGGTCTGGCCGATGGGTACGAGCATATCGTTGCCCCTGCCACCACCGACGCCAAGAACGTGATGCCGCGCGTTGCAGCCCTGCTGGACGTGATGGTGATCTCGGACGCGTCCGGCGTGGTCGATGCCACCACTTTCGAGCGTCCGATCTATGCGGGTAACGCGATCCAGACCGTGAAATCGAACGACGCCAAGAAAGTCGTGACCATCCGGACCGCCAGCTTCGATGCGGCGGGCGAAGGTGGTTCGGCGGCGGTCGAGACCATCTCGGTCGGCGAAAACCCCGGCCTGTCGTCGTGGGTCGAGGACAAGGTTGCTGAAAGCGACCGTCCTGAACTGACTTCGGCTGGTGTTGTTGTTTCGGGTGGCCGTGGTGTTGGCTCGGAAGACGACTTCAAACTGATCGAAGGCCTGGCCGATAAGCTGGGAGCCGCCGTTGGTGCCTCACGCGCCGCAGTTGACTCGGGCTACGCCCCGAACGACTGGCAGGTGGGTCAGACCGGTAAAGTTGTTGCCCCTGACCTGTATGTTGCAGTCGGCATCTCGGGTGCGATCCAGCACCTGGCGGGCATGAAGGACTCAAAGGTCATCGTTGCGATCAACAAGGACGAAGAAGCGCCGATCTTCCAGGTCGCAGACTTCGGTCTGGTCGCAGACCTGTTCCAGGCCGTGCCGGAACTCACCGAAAAACTCGGCTGATTTCAGACAAAGATTTCTCGACGAAAAATCTTAGAAGGCCCGCCACTGGCGGGCCTTTGCTGTTTATACGCCCAGGTCGTTGATCACTTGGGCAAGTGAGCCAGCGATATTGCGATGTGTGGCTGGGCCGATCATATGCTCGGCAATCGGTTGTTGCAGGGTGCCAAACAACATGTCTTCAAGCTCATCGGATGCGCCGGACACCTGAACCTGCAAGGACAAAATATCCGTACAATGGGGTCTCAAAGGCTCAATCATCTCGGGGTTGATTGCAAAGCCGTCACCCGGTGTCGAATCCAAATCGCTTCTCTCCACTTGCAGATGCAAAAGCAGGACGGGCGGGCCTACTTCTGCAAGAAACTTGCCGAGCTTTTCGATCCAGACATTGCGCAACTCTTGTTCCACAAGTTCAATTCGGGCATCCGAGCGTGCCGACAGGCGGTTCAGCAAGTGCTGTACAAAATGGACATCCGTAAAATCTTCTTCGGGATACAGCGCAACCAGATCGGCATTTGGCGCAACGAAACGGTCATTGCGTCGTGGGTGCACCCGGTAGAATCGGTTCGATAGCCCCAGCATGCCGGGTAACTGCAGGACGCATATATCAGATCGGTTTGCGATCTCCAGTAGCCCTTTGTCCTGCGTCAACGCTTCGACACCGCAGAACAGGCTGCCAAGGTTGAGGCATCGACGATCCAGACGACGTTCCAACTCATTGGGAAAGGGGGTTTCCACGAAACGGCCAAAAGTCTCTTCGCCCCCCAAACATGCCACATAGGGGTTGTTCAACGCCCTTTGAGGGCCCCTGAAACGTAGTTTCGAATTTTCATATTCGCACGTCGTTTCCGCGGAATGGACCGCATTGATCGATTGATAGCTCATCACACTCACCCAAATATTCACCCAACCGCCATTTTGCCGCCGCAAGTCTTGAGAAAATCCTAATGCGCGCATTTGAAGCGAAATTGACTGTCCCCGTCCCCTTGCCGCCCATAGGGAACTGCCGATAATGTCGCCATATTCTGCGAACAAGGGCATCGAACAAATGGACGTAAAATCAGTCGGAGTGATCGGCGCTGGACAGATGGGCAACGGGATTGCTCATGTTATGGCGTTGGCAGAGTATGATGTTCTACTGAACGATGTCAGCCAGGACGCGCTAAACAGCGCGATGGCAACCATTGAAACCAACCTGGCGCGTCAAGCGTCGCGCGGCAAAATCTCGGATGATGCAGTGAAATCCGCGTTGGGTCGGATCACGACGACGCTGAATCTGCCGGATTTGGGGCAGACCGATCTTGTAATCGAAGCCGCGACCGAGCGGGAAACGGTGAAACAGGCAATCTTTGAAGACCTGTTGCCGCACCTACAGCCACATACGATCCTGACATCGAACACTTCGTCGATCTCAATTACCCGGCTGGCCAGCCGCACCGACCGGCCCGAACGTTTCATGGGATTCCACTTCATGAACCCGGTCCCTGTGATGCAGCTCGTCGAGTTGATCCGGGGCATCGCCACCGATGAAGCAACCTTTAACTCCTGTAAAGCCGTAGTGGACCGGCTTGGCAAAACCTCAGCCAGCGCCGAAGATTTTCCGGCCTTTATCGTGAATCGCATTCTGATGCCCATGATCAATGAGGCGGTTTACACATTGTATGAAGGTGTCGGGAATGTGCAGTCCATTGACCAATCGATGAAACTGGGCGCAAACCACCCTATGGGCCCATTGGAACTGGCGGACTTCATCGGCTTGGATACCTGTCTGGCGATCATGAACGTGTTACATGACGGACTGGCAGACACCAAGTATCGTCCCTGCCCGCTGTTGACGAAATATGTCGAAGCCGGATGGCTGGGACGCAAAACCGAACGCGGGTTTTATGATTATCGAGGCGAGGTTCCGGTACCCACACGGTAGAATCTGAGAGGGCCAGCCCTCTCTTGAGCCTATGGCTCAATTCACTCCCGAGATATTTTTGGCCAGATGAAGGGGCGGATCAGGATTTGAGCGTCTTGCCCAGCGCCATGGTGTGATCACGGAGCCATGCCATGAAACCGCGGGGGTCGCGTTCCAGCAGGTCCATGTCTTTATCCGAAATCGGGTCACCGATCACCGGCGACTGGGGCCTGTTGCAGGATCGGACGATTTCGTGCAGCAGTAGGCCCTGGCGCAGGATGGGCGATATCCGGTTGGCAATTTGATACCAGCGCGAGTTGCTGCCGGGGAAGAAGATCGGCACGACCTTGGCACCCGACCTACGGATCATCTTCGCGGTGAAGACATTCCACTCCCGCTCGATGGCTGGTCCGAACCAATCATCCGAAGACATCACAACACCTGACGGGAATAACGCGACAACGCCCCCATCTGCCAGATGTTTCATCGTCTTGCTGCGCATCTCGAGCATCTTGGCCTGCGCTTCAGGATCATGCGGGAACGGCACCGGGATCATGAATGAGGTCGCAGCTTCATCCAACCCGGTCAGGACTGAGCGGGTCAGGATGCGATAGTCACTGCGGACACGGCCGATGAGTTCAGCGAAGATCATGCCATCGACCATGCCGTGCGGATGGTTCGCGACGACCACTACGGCGCCTTCTTTTGGAATGCGGGCGATCTGTTCGGCTGGGGTTGTCAGCTCGATACCCATGGTCTTGAGCGCGCCGCCCCAAAACTTCTGACCTCGATAGCGTTCGTTCTGCTTCTCGAACTTGTTGACCATGCGCAAGATGGTCAGCTTGCCTGTGCACCATTCGATGGCGCGAATGGCCGTAGACGTCCAGGCATCGTCAAACGAGTTGGCGTAGGTCAGGGTTCTGCGGTCGTAGATTTCACCCTGATCGGTGTCGTGATCCACTACAGGACCTGTCTTGGTATCGTGCGTGGTTTCCGCCAATTGCCTTGTCTTTCCGTCCTTGGTGTCGTGGCTGTCAGAACCCTTCGCCGAACTTATCGTTCACCAATGTTTCCAAAGCCTCTGCCAACGCCTCAGCATCCGGGCCGGACGTCTCGACGTCAATAGTGCTTCCGCGCGACGCTGCCAACATCAAAAGGCCCATGATACTGTCGCCCGAGGCAGAAAGCCCGTCTCGTGACACCTCGGCGCGCGCATCAAAGCCTTCGACCACCTCGACCAGCTTGGCAGAAGCGCGGGCGTGAAGGCCCTTTTCATTGATAATTTTCAAACTCTTGGTCGTCATATGAATCTATCCGGTGTCAATCCAATGTCACATTTTGCGCATTGATGTACTTTCGTCCAGCTTCCAAAGCCAAACGCACGGCCTCGCCCAGTGGCAAGTGGCGACTTTTGGCCAGTTTGATCAGCATGGGAAGGTTGGCCCCGTAGAGGATTCGCCGGTCTTGTGGCGCACATGCGCGCAGACTCAGATTCGAGGGGCTGCCGCCGAACAGATCGGTCACCACAACGACGCCATCGCCCATATCGACCTCGTCCGCCGCGCGGCAGATTTCAACTTGTTTCGCTTCGCGATCATGGTCGGCTTCTATCGGGATGGCCACCAGTCCGGGTTGCTTTCCAACCACATGCTGCGTGGCCGCAAGATACTCCTGAGCCAACCCACCATGTGCAACAATAACGATCCCGATCACTCCGGCCTCACATTCAACGCGCGTCGTTCCATTTCGCGATGCCTAATTGCCACCTGCTGCCCCCCTTCTGCAAGGGCCTTTGCAACTGCTTCAGCCACCGCGACCGAGCGGTGCTGCCCTCCGGTGCACCCAAATGCAACTGAAAGGTGCGCTTTGCCTTCCTCACGGAAGGCCGGAAGCAGTTCGATCAGCAGGTCGACCACCCGGTCAAAGAAGACGCCATAGTTTGCATCTGATTGAACATAGGCCGCCACATCCGAGTTTCGACCATCCGCATCCCGCAGTTCAGGCCGCCAGTATGGATTGGCCAGAAACCGGCAATCGAACACCATGTCCAAACCGCGCGGCAAGCCCCGCTTGTACGAGAAGGATTCGATCGACACCGCCAGATGCCGCCCGCCCTTTGGGGCGAACCAGCGTTCGACCTCTTCCCGCAGCTGATGCACATTCAACGCGCTGGTGTCGATCAGCGTGTCGGCAAACTCGCGAATTGGGGCTAACAGTTCCTTTTCCTGACAAATGCCGGTTTCCGGGCTGGCATCAGTCGCAACCGGGTGACGGCGGCGGGTCTCCGAGAAGCGACGCAGCAGCACCTCGTCCCGGCAATCCAGATAGAGGATCGTCAGGTCGACATTCTCCATCCGGCCCAGTTTGGCGGCAAGTTCGATAAACCCGGTGGTTGAAAAATCGCGGTTGCGCGCGTCGATACCCAAAGCCATTGGGCGCGCAGGCTCCGAATTGTCGACGAGGCGAGCCAGCAACCCCATCGGCAGGTTGTCAATCGCCTCGAACCCCAGATCTTCAAGCACATGAATTGCGGTCGATCGCCCTGCACCGGAAGGACCTGTTATCAGAACGACGCGCTGTTGTGCTGTCATGTATTCGGCCATTCCGGGGCTACGCGCCCCATTTTCACAAGTTGAATAAGTCCTGCAGCCAAATTGGGCACGCCAGCCCCCCGAAGCAAGGGAACAGTTTGCTTCAACACAAGAATTTCAGCGGGTTCAGGTAATCGCGCGGGCTCGGGTTGGTCCATATCCACAACAAATGCCAATCGGACCGGCCTCGCGGCTTCAGCTCGCAGTAACCCGATGCCGCGCGCTTCAATCAGGCCGCGGATCTGCGGAAGTCCAGCTGCCATCACGTGATCGGCCTGTCCAGTCAATTCGACCCGGTCATCCGCGACAAGCTGCGCCCCAAGCGCCATCATCTGTAGCGCCAAAGAAGATTTGCCCGTACCCGAGGCGCCAATGATCAATAAGCCTTTTTCCTGAACCACAACACAGGTCCCATGAATGCAGGCCGACCCTTGACCCGCTATCTCAGAAAGTGGGGTGGTGCTCATAACCTAGACGGGAAGCCCGACAACAAACCGCGCACCTAGCGGGTCCGAGGTGATATCGGCTTCGGTCGGACGGATGTTTTCTGCCCAGATCACACCACCATGCGCCTCGACGATTTGTTTCGAAATCGCCAATCCAAGGCCCGAATTGTTGCCGAAATGCTCTTCGGGGCGTTCGGAGTAGAAACGCTTGAAGATCTTGGTCAGCGCCTGATCAGGAATGCCGGGACCGGTGTCTTCAACCACCACGAGGACGCGGTTGTCACGACGGCGGACCCAGACCCGGATGGCGTCTTTGTCCTCACAGAACGAAATCGCATTGGTGATCAGGTTGACAAAGACCTGCGCCAGACGCGCCTCGAGCCCGTTGACCACGATGGGGTCCGAGGGAAGGTCAGTGATATATTCGATGCCTTTCGAACGGGCATCTTCACCCAGAAACTGACTGATATTGCCAAGCAGATTGAGCAGGTCAAAGGGCTGCTCTTCTTCTTTCACCAGTTCCGCGTCCAGCCGCGATGCGTTCGAGATATCGCTGACCAGTCGATCCAATCGCCGCACATCATGCTCAATCACGCCCAATAGCTTTTCGCGCTGATCATCGCGTTTTACCATGCGCATGGTGCCCACGGCGGATTGCAGGCTGGCCAACGGGTTCTTGATCTCATGCGCGACATCGGCCGCAAATTGTTCGTTCGCGTCAATGCGGTTATAAAGCGCCGTGACCATCCCGCGCAAAGCCTGGCTCAGACGGCCGATTTCATCCGGGCGCGCACTGAGATCCGGGATGCGGATACGTCCGGGGTTCACTCCGGCTCCGCGGTCCTTGCCCATCTCGGCAGCGGCGGCCAGATCAGCAAGAGGATTGGCAATCGTTGAGGCCAAAACGAGGCTCAGACCGATCGAGACCAGCAGTGCCACCACAAACATCTGCAGGATCCGCTCTTGCTCCTTGCGGGCCAGCGCATCGATCTCGCCCGCCGGGCCCGCCATAGCAACGGCACCCACAGGCGTATCGTCCAAGAGGATCGGGGCCACGGCGACAATCACCGTCTTGCCTTTATCGTCGTGCACGGCCTGTACTTGCAATCCGCCGTTCAGCGCCTGCGGGATCATTTCCTGCACCCGTTGCGCCAGCGTCGGAGCCTCGCTTTCGGAAGAACCGCTAAAGACCGCAGACACACCATTCCAAACCGCATTCAATGCGTCGCTGATCAAAGTGCTTCCAGTGGCGCTGTCGGCGTCCTGATGCAAAAGGCTGGGCAATTTGTCGGCCATGGACGCCCCGCGTGTCCAACCGATCAGAGTGCCCGTGCCGTCATAAACAAAAACCTCGCCGCCTTCGGGCAAGCTGAGACCCGCTAGCGTATCACGGACATCCAATGTGCCTGCACCATTGGCAGAGGGTTGACGCAGCTGGGTTTCAAAAACGTTGCTGACAAGTTGCGCATCACCGACCAGGTTCTGCGCGGTCTGTTGAACCCGTTCTTTTCGCGTGTCGTCCAGATACAGCAGCCCTGCAACCAAAATGACAAGGGCAATGAGGTTGAAGGTGATAATCCTGCGCGCCAGGGGCGAATAGCGCATCGAAAACAGGTTTCGTCGCGAACGCTTGGCCTGTAGCTCGGCAGCATCAGGGTCTTGGGGGATGACCCAGTCATCCCCAAGAACGACGTCTGCGTCGTGCACTTGGTTGGCTTGTTCAGTATCGCGCACGAGACCCCTTCGGCTTGATAAAACGGCCGCGCCTATTCTTCGTTGTAACGATACCCGATACCGTACAGCGTTTCTATCGCCGAAAACTCGGGATCGGCGGCGCGCATCTTCTTACGCAGACGCTTGATATGGCTGTCAATGGTCCGGTCATCCACGTAGACCTGATCATCATAAGCCACATCCATCAGCTGATCGCGGCTTTTGACAAAGCCCGGACGTTGCGCCAAGGCCTGCAGCAGCAGAAACTCGGTAACTGTCAGCGAGACATCATTGCCTTTCCAGCTGACTGCGTGGCGCAGCGGGTCCATCCGCAGCTCGCCCCGCTCCATCACTTTTGTATCGCCCGAGGCCGCGTTGGTCACATCACCATCGACCGCTTCCTGACGGCGCAACAAGGCGCGAATCCGTTCGACCAGCAGCCGCTGAGAGAATGGTTTTTTGACGTAGTCATCTGCACCCATGCGCAGACCCAGAACCTCGTCAATCTCGTCATCTTTGGAGGTCAGAAAAATCACGGGCATCTGGGTTTTCTGCCGCAGCCTTTGCAGAAGATCCATGCCGTCCATCCGCGGCATCTTGATATCCAGTACGGCCATGTCTGGCAGCTTTTTGTTGAAAGCGTCCAGCGCAGCCTGACCATCGTTGTATGTTTCGACCTCAAACCCTTCGGCTTCGAGTGTCATGGACACGGACGTCAGGATATTTCTGTCGTCGTCCACCAGTGCAATCTTTGACATCGGGTTCACCCCTATTCCTGCTCACTCGCGCAATAATACGCTTTTTTGTAAGGCATTGTTGGCGGTTTTGAGCCACCGAATCAACTCGTAACCTCGAATCGTGCCATTCTTGCGGCAGGTATGCGGCAAATTTGCCTTGCTGCGCCCAAATAGCTGCCTTGATTTACGGCACACAATTCGTGATGGCGCTAAACCTTAACTTGGTTGCGCTAACTACCCCCAACCCTCCTGTTCATGTCCCAAAATACCGTGATAAGAGGCGCTTGACCGCCGGCTCTTTCCGGTATCCGCCCCAATGGTGCACCCGGCCCAAGGCCCTCGCGCCGCCACAGGAGAAGACACACATGACATCTGGACGGGTTAACCCGCAATTCCGCCTCGAAGATCAGGGCATCGAGGGTCTGGGCAATGTCTATTACAACTTCATGGAACCGGCGCTGATCGAAGAAGCGCTGAAGCGCGGCGAAGGCACCCTTGGCAATGGCGGCGCCTTTCTGGTCACCACCGGCAAATTCACTGGCCGCTCGCCCAAGGACAAGCATGTTGTCAAGACAGACAGTGTTGCCGACAGCATCTGGTGGGAAAACAACGCCGCCATGAGCTCTGAAGGTTTTGACGCGCTCTATGAAGATATGCTGACCCATATGAAAGGCCGCGACTACTTCGTGCAGGACCTCGTGGGTGGGGCTGACCCCAGCTACTCGATCAATGTGCGCATGGTAACCGAGCTGGCGTGGCACAACCTGTTCATCCGCCACCTGCTGCGCCGCCCGGATCGTGAGGATCTGGATGATTTCAAGGCTGACTTTACTATCATCAACTGTCCCAGCTTCCAGGCGGACCCCAAAAAGCATGGCTGCCGCAGCGAAACGGTGATTGCACTGAACTTTGACCGCAAGCTGATCCTGATCGGCGGCACCGAATACGCCGGCGAGAACAAGAAGTCCGTCTTCACCCTGCTGAACTATATGCTGCCCGAAAAAGGCGTGATGCCGATGCACTGCTCGGCTAACCACGCGGTTGGCAACCCGGTCGACACCGCCGTATTCTTCGGCCTGTCCGGCACCGGCAAGACCACCCTCTCTGCCGACCCGTCGCGCACCTTGATCGGTGATGACGAACACGGTTGGTCGGATCGAGGCACCTTCAACTTTGAAGGTGGTTGCTATGCCAAGACCATCAACCTGAACGCCGAAGCCGAACCAGAAATCTACGCCACCACCTCGAAATTTGGCACGGTGATCGAGAACATGGTTTTTGATCCCGAGACCAAAGAGCTGGATTTCAACGACGACTCTCTGACAGCGAATATGCGCTGCGCCTACCCGTTGGAATACATCTCCAACGCGTCGAAAACTGCATTGGGCGGGCATCCTAAGAACATCATCATGTTGACCTGCGATGCGTTCGGCGTTTTGCCTCCGATCGCTCGGTTGACGCCTGCGCAGGCGATGTATCACTTCCTTTCCGGCTTTACCTCGAAGGTCGCCGGGACCGAACGTGGCGTGACCGAACCGCAGCCCACCTTCTCGACCTGCTTTGGCGCGCCCTTTATGCCACGCCGCCCCGAGGCTTATGGCAACCTTCTACGCGATAAGATTGCTCAGCATGGCGCGACCTGCTGGTTGGTCAACACCGGCTGGACTGGAGGTGCCTACGGCGTGGGCAGCCGCATGCCAATTAAGGCCACCCGCGCGCTGCTGACGGCTGCACTGGAAGGATCACTGACCGATGCGGAATTCCGCAAGGACGCCAATTTCGGCTTCGATGTGCCGGTCTCTGTCCCTGGTGTGCCCGAGGTCTTGCTGGATCCGCGCCGCACCTGGGACGATCAGGAAGCGTTCGACAAACAGGCGGAAAAGCTGGTGCACATGTTCGCGGAGAACTTCGAGCAGTACCTGCCCTTCATCGACGAAGACATCAAAGCTGTCGCGATCGGTTGATCGAATTCAGGGGCCATCATGGCCCCTGACCCACCAGAGCTTACGCTTCGGCACCTTGTGTGCACACAGACAAGTTCATTGCGATAACGTGCAACATGCGCTATCGCAATTTACCCAAGACGCTTCGAAGCCCGGCGTCCTTTGGCAGCGGCTTCTGTTAAATTTGAACATCGGGCGATCCGGGCTATCTTACTCACATCATGTCTCGGGCCGTTCAACAAGGTAATGATTATTTCTACACGGGGATGGGTGTCGGCGTGATGTGTTCAAAAGGTCAGCCTTTCGAACTGCCTCGGTCCGTCACGGAAACTATAGGCAAGTAATGACTGAAATCTCAAAACTCACCGAACTGCGCAAACTGATGCAAAGCATGGAGCGCACTCTTGGGCTGGAAGAACTCTCACCGGTCGAACGCGACATCTATTATGCCGCCGAAGAACTGTCTAAAGATGATCGCGAAGTACGCACCTTTGGTCTGATCGAACACACGCTGGTCAAAAGCGTATCTCGCCCGACATTTTTCCGCGCGCTGAAGTCTCTGGTTCAAAAGGGTTATCTGTCGCAAAGCGGCAGCGCCAATCGCGGACGGTATCTGGTTCATGCGCCCAGGTGATCGCCACCCCAGATCTGTAATCGGCTGACCCCGTGCGCAGATGGGCCTCTGAAACATTCTATGCCTCTTTGGCCTATGTCGCTGCATCGTTCCTAACATTCCAGGTGCTGATGCCGCTTCAGAACGTGTTTTTTCCCGCATACCCCAGCTATGCCAGCTTATTGTTCCTGCCGCACGGCGTGCGGGTTCTGTCGGCCTGGTTATTGGGATGGAGGGCGATATTCGCACTGTTGCCCGGCGTTGCCATCGTCTTTGCCCTTGTGGGCGGTTGGGATGTTCTTCTGCCCAGCAGATTGCTGGCGATCACTATCGCGGTCACCACAGTTCCAGCGGTTTTTTATGTCTGCAAGGCGTTGGGCTGGGATTTGTTTCCGCGCGTCGATCGGAAGCCATGCTGGCTGTGCGTGATGGGCGTTGGAATCATCACATCGGTATTGGTGTCCGTTCTCACCAACATGGCCTTCGGCAGCGCAACGGCCGAGTATATCGCCTATCTGATCGGTGATATCTCAGGTCTTTTTTTCCTAATGTTGGGCCTCTATTTCGCCTTTCGGTTTGCTGGAAGACGCAATTAACCCAAAAGACCCCTGCGCAGCAGGTTCAGCCCTGCAATCAGCAGTACAAGCAGAGTGAGTTTGCGGAACTGTGCCTGATCGATACGATCCTGCAGAAACTGACCGCCGCGCATTCCCAGTAAGGCAGGGATAATCAGCAGCGCTGAGAACACCGCTGTGTCAGTCCTTAGAATACCCGAACCTAGATGCGCCACAATAAGCGCCACAGCGCCCAGACCGTATATCACGCCCTGCACCCGCATCTGATCCTTCTTCGGTGTATTCAAGGCTGTCAGATAGGCCACGGTTGGTGGTCCCCACACGCCCGAGATGCCGCCGACAGCACCGGCCACCGCACCCACGATAGCCTCAACCCGCATTGAGGGCGCTTGCAGCGTCAGTTTCAGCCCCAGTAGTTGCATCAGAGCAAAGAACGAAACTGGTGCGCCTAAGATCAGCAAAAATGCCTTGGGCGACAAGATGTTGATCAGCTGCGCGCTGGCCAATAGACAGACCAGCCCAACGCTCAGAAATACCTTGAACTTTCGAACTGACGCCGCCGCCGAAGGTAAACCTTCCCGCAAGGCCTGCACCCCATTGGTCACCAGCGTGGGCAAGATTAGACCTGCCAGCGCCAGCTCAGGCGGCAGCATCATGCTAAGACCAGAAACAAGCACCATTGGCATGGCAAAACCGACCATGCCTTTGACCCAGCCCGCGACGAAGGCAACGACCAAAGCCAGACAGAAATCCTGCGGCGACATAAGTGAAAATAGTCCCATCGACCCTTCATACCAGTCCAAAAAATTTCTGCACTGCAAAAGTCACTAAGCAATTTTTGAACTTTTTATGGATGATTTGCGTATTTTTGTTGCGCTGCATGTGCAGCATGATATGACCAGACAACCCAGCAGAGGACGTGATTCATGGCCCATGACGGACAGGATGTGACGAACATGACGCAGCCAGCGGTTTTGCCCGATCTTCTAACACTCAGCGCAGCAGCCCTGCCCGGCGTTCAAGCGGTGTTCGATAAGGCGGTCGAATCGGTTCGCGCGCAGGTGACAAGCGAAGGTCGCATATCGGGCGCACTGATCGAGGCCAATCAGACAGCCGCCCATGGCCTAGCTTGGCTGGCCACATACCACCAGTCGCTGCAGCAGATGCAGCGCTGGGCCGAGGCGCTTCAGACCGAGGGAAAATTCGGCGAGATGGAGCAGCTGTTGCATCAGATCGCCTTTGGGGAATACTTGCATCAGATCGCCGGTGGTATTCCGATGAACCAGGGCGAGGTTGTACGTTTGCAGGATCTTGGCCTTGGCTGGGATGCTCTGTCGGGATTCCAATGCAGCGAAGTGCAGACACTGATGGCGCAAGCCAACTCTCAGGCCGCGCGCACGCGTCTGGTTGAGTTGATGCAGGACCAGTCCGGTGCCACCATGTTTGGTGCGTCTGGTCTGGACGAAGAACTGGAGATGATCCGAGACCAGTTTCGCCGCTATGCCGTTGAAAAGGTTGAGCCTAATGCCCATGAATGGCACCTGAAGGACGAACTGATCCCAATCGAGATTATCGAGGAACTGGCCGAGATGGGCGTGTTCGGTCTGACCATCCCCGAAGAATTCGGCGGGTTCGGCCTATCCAAAGCCTCAATGTGTGTGGTCTCGGAAGAGCTTTCGCGCGGGTACATCGGTGTGGGTTCTCTGGGCACACGGTCCGAAATCGCCGCAGAACTGATCATCGCGGGCGGTACGGATGAACAAAAGGCCAACTGGCTGCCAAAACTGGCCAGCGCCGAGATCCTACCAACCGCTGTTTTCACTGAACCCAATACTGGATCGGATTTGGGCAGCCTGCGCACGCGGGCCGTCAAGGGTGAAGATGGTAACTATAAGATAACAGGAAATAAAACATGGATCACGCACGCGGCGCGCACCCATGTGATGACCTTGTTGGCGCGGACTAATCCCGACAGTACCGATCACCGTGGGCTGTCCATGTTCCTGGCTGAAAAGACACCTGGAACCGACGAGAACCCCTTCCCCACGCCCGGCATGACTGGTGGTGAGATTGAGGTGTTGGGTTATCGTGGCATGAAGGAATACGAGCTGGGATTTGACGGCTTCGAAGTGAAGGGTGAAAACCTGCTGGGCGGCGAAGAAGGCAAAGGTTTCAAGCAGTTAATGGAAACCTTCGAATCTGCCCGCATCCAAACGGCTGCCCGCGCCATCGGCGTAGCGCAGAGTGCTTTGGACATTGCCATGCAATATGCACAAGACCGCAAGCAGTTCGGCAAATCTCTGATCAATTTCCCTCGCGTCTCGGGCAAGCTGGCGATGATGGCGGTCGAAATTATGATCGCACGGCAGCTAACCTATTATTCTGCTTGGGAAAAAGACCACGGTCAACGTTGCGACCTTGAGGCCGGGATGGCCAAGCTACTGGGTGCTCGAGTTGCTTGGGCTGCGGCGGATAACGGGCTGCAGATTCATGGCGGCAACGGCTTCGCTCTGGAATACAAAATTAGCCGCGTGCTTTGTGACGCGCGCATCCTAAATATCTTTGAAGGCGCCGCAGAAATACAGGCGCAAGTCATCGCGCGTCGATTGCTGGGCTGACGCCCGAAGCGACGCGGTTTCCCCAACTGAACCCGGCCTTGCGCCGGGTTTTCTTTTTCTTTCGTGTTGTACGGACCTTCAGGCCTATTTCTTCCGAGTTGTACAACTCGGTTTCAGGGCTTAATGGGCGAAACTTCCCCCTCGGATCGAGCGCAGAAATCGGGTAAAGGGCGTCAACCAAACCCAGCGCCCAAGCTGGCCAGAGGAGAATCGAGCGTGAAGATCATCATCGCAGTTTTGGCCACCTGCATGGCCCTTGCCGGATGCGCCATGGCACCAAACACCGGGCCCGATGATGTGGACCAATTGGCACAAGCGATCCAGCAGCTTGACCCCAAGGTTGACCCTGCCGAGGCGCGGCGTGCAGCCGAGATATCTTATGCCTATTCCAATCAACTGAAACAGGACTGGAACGTCACCGATCCAGCCATCATCCACAACGCAAAGGTCATCAACGGATTTCGCGAAAAAGGTCTGTGCAATGATTGGGCGCAGGCCATGACCACGCGTTTGAAGCAAGAGAACTTTCGCACGCTGGACCTGCACTGGGCCACGTCGCCTCCAACTGCGTTCCGGATCATCCACCATTCGGCTCTGATCAGCGCTAAGGGAGATTCAATGTATGAAGGCATCATCCTTGACCCGTGGCGCAACAGCGGGGTGCTTTACTGGGATCAGGTGCGCGAGGACACCAAATACAACTGGCGCCCCCGCCTTGAAGTGCGCGAAGAGTTAATCAGCGGTGTGAACCCCTACTGACAGGATATTGCGATGTTACGTCTGGCCTTGTTCCTGCCCCTTTTGACCCTGTTCCAATGCGACAAGGATGAGACTGTCGCCGCCTATGGCGCAGCGGATCAGACATGGGCTTTGCAAGAGATCGACGGGCAGCCTTTTGAGGCCAGCGCCCTTTTGCGATTCCCCGAAGAGGGTCGGATTGAGGGCAATGCCCCGTGCAACACTTATTCAGGTACACTGAATGCACCCTACCCGTGGTTTGAGATCACCGATCTTGTCGCCACCCGCGCGGCTTGCGCCGGGCTTGAAGCCGAGGGGTTTTATTTCGCCGCACTGATGGCGATGACCCAGTCCGAGGTGTCCGGCGATGTGCTGATCCTGCGCAATGAGGACGGGCACGAAATGGTGTTCAAAGCCGCCGAGTAAACTGCGCCACAAATCGCGCGCGTGCGTCCGGCAACGGCGTATGACCCAGCGACGGAGCCAGATGGTTTTCCAGAAAATACCCGGTTGTGCGTAAGGCTTCAGCAATCTCGGTATCCGGAGCCGCGCCTTCGCCGCGCAGGCAGGGGGGCAAAGGCAGCAGCTTATCGGCCCAGTCCCCTGCCCCCGCCGCACTGACCGCGCGGCCGGTTTTCGGAGAGACATAGACCAACCCCTCGGTCGCCCCTGTCACTGCGCAGGCCGAAAGATCCAAGCCAAAGCCCAGCTCTTCCAGCAGCGCCAGTTCCCAGCGCAGATAGGCCAGTGGCCAGATGTCATCCTGACCCAGCAGGTCCATCAACTGTTCTGTTTGCTGATAGATCGCCGGATGAGGCTCGCGTTCGGGCAGGCAAAAGGACAGCAGCGCCACCACCGCATTTAATCCGGCCAGCGCCAGCCGCCCTGAAAACGCCGCTGCAGCGCGCGAACGCAGGGGTTCGACCTGAAAGGTGCCAAGATGTTCTTCGAGCCGCGCGCGCCAAAGCACGTCCAGTTGCGCGCCGGGTTGCAGGATCGGGGCGATCTTGCGGCTGGTGCCTCCGCGCACAACACCTGCATGTCGACCATGGGCTTCGGTAAAGACCTCGATGATCGCCGCTGTCTCACCATGACGGCGAGAGGTCAGAAGAATGCCGTGATCACGCCAGTCCAAGTTTGGCCTCGTCAGGTCACCAGATATATACGCAGGAAATCTTATGGCCGTTGCAGGTTCAAGGTAGAAACGCGTCAGGTTGACCCTGTGGAACACCAAAAACACGTTGCGTGACATCTGTTCACGCAATAGTGTTCACTTTATGTTCTGCACGGAGGAATTTAAGAAATGTCACTTAACTATGTCATGATCGGTTCAAATGATGTCGTCAAAGCGCGAAGCTTTTACGATGCGGTTGTACCCAAAATCGGCGGCAAGGTTATTGCTGAATATATGCCCCACGCTGTTTGTTACGAGCTGCGGGGCGGTGGGTCCATGTGGGTCGCGACGCCCTTTGACAAAGAGGCCGCGACGGTTGGAAACGGTAACATGGTTGGCTTGCTTTGCGAAAGTGAAGCGGAAGTTCGCGAGGTGCATGCCGAGGCTCTTGCCAATGGCGGAACAAATGAAGGTGACCCCGGAGATCGACCTCAATATGGCCCGAACTTCTATGGCGCTTATGCGCGCGATCCTGATGGCAACAAGATGAGCTTTGTCTATTTTAGCGATGCAGGCTGATCGCGCGCCCTAGAACGTCACACCTGCGTGAATCAGAATGCCGATAACCATCAGCAGGTTCAGCACCATTGAGATACCGTTGCCCACATAGATGGGCAACTTGCCCACCACCAGCCCATAGGCGAACCACAAAAACGACAGCCCAGCATACAGAGACCAGGACAGCAGCGACTGTCCGGTCGCATGTTCGGAGTGGGTGAAATAAAGCTTGATCAGTTGTGGAAGCGTGGCGAAGGGGCCAACGACGCCGATGAAGACCATGAACCCCTCGAACCGCTGCATCCAGTGACCGAGATTTGAGTTTTCCAGTTTCTGGGCAAGCGTTTCAGCCACTCAACCCCCTCCTGTTCCTGCGGCCCCCGGAAGATTGGGCCGTTTCATTCAGCCGGTTGCAAAGCAAAATAGTCGCTTTGCGCCGCACGTCCAAGATCATTTGGCGCGGGTTAGTCCAGACCTTCTTCACCCAGCAGGTGCCTGCCTTGGCGGTCTTCCACCTCGATCACCCAAAGGTCGGGGTCAAAACTGCGTTGGCGGGTGATGGCGGCATCTACGTCTGCCTCTTCTCCGGATGAGAGCTCCACCCATTTGCGCTCGCCACTCATCAGATCAAAACTGCGCTGAAAGGCTGCGGCCCGCCCGTTGAGTGTGTTGAGTTTGATAAGCACCGCCCCAGCGGTGTCATCCCCATGCGCCACAACAAAAGCCGGTATTTCCTGAAACCGCAGCCGCGCCAGATAGGCATGCACCCAGAATTCAGCCGTCAGCCGGGTCATGGTTCTGACCTTTCCGTAGGGGTTGAGAATTTTCGACGAAAATTCTTGGCCCGGGTCATGCGTTGCCGTCTTTGAAATCCAGACCCATTTCCGAGTAGCGCTCGGACTCCTCCAGCCAGTTTGGCCGGACTTTCACCTGCAAGAACAGGTGAATCTTGCGGTCCAAAAACTCTTCCAGCTCGGCACGCGCCGCCTGACTGACGGCCTTTATGGTCTCACCACGTTTGCCTAGCACAATCCCTTTGTGGCCATCACGCATAACATAGATGACCTGATCGATCTTGGCCGAGCCGTCCTTGCGCTCTTCCCAGTTCTCGGTCTCGACGGTCAGCTGGTAGGGCAGTTCCTGATGCAGGCGCAGAGTCAGTTTCTCGCGCGTCATCTCAGCCGCGATCATGCGCAGAGGCAGATCCGCAATCTGGTCTTCTGGATAGAGCCACGGGCCCTCGGGCAGTTCCGAGGCCAGCCATTTGCGCAGGTCGTCGACACCGTGACCTTTTTCGGCCGAGATCATGAAGGTCTCGGCAAAGGGATAACGCGCATTCAGGTCACTGGTCAGCGCCAGCAGCTTTTCCGAGGGCACCTTGTCGATCTTGTTGATCGCAAGTGCGATGGTGCGGCCCTGCCCGATCTCTTCGAGGCCTTCGAGGATGCGTTCGACACCTTCGGTGATACCGCGATGCGCCTCGATCATCAGCACGACCACATCCGCATCCGCAGCCCCGCCCCAAGCGGCGGCTACCATGGCACGGTCCAGACGGCGGCGCGGTTTGAAGAGGCCCGGCGTGTCGACAAAGACCAGTTGCGCATCGCCCTCCATCGCCACGCCACGGATACGAGCACGGGTGGTTTGCACTTTGTGCGTCACGATCGAGACTTTGGCTCCGACCACGCGGTTCAGAAGGGTGGATTTGCCTGCGTTGGGCTCTCCGATCAGGGCGATAAATCCGGCGCGTGTGCTCATGTGTCCTGCGATCCTGTTTGCAAGTGCGCACCCCTATAGCAGAATGCGCGGACGGGCCAGAGGGATTTGTTGCATTGCGGATATCAGTGAGCGAAGGCCAGTTTGCGGCCCCTAAGGCGACGCTGCCCAGTCGGCCGGTGCCGGCTTTGGCCGGGCTTGATCGCGCGATCAGGTTGTAGTGTTCAACGCCAGAACTTGGTTCGGATAGGCTTGGTCCCCGATCCGAAAATCTGTGACTCCGACCTGCCGGAACCCTTTGGCTATATAGAAGTCGATTGCGGGCGTGTTCTCGGAATTGGTTGTCAGCCAAATCGACGGGTGCCCTTTTTCATGCATGTAGTCGACCGCGACGTCCAGCAGCGCTGAGCCGATGCCTTTACCATGATGGCGGGGCTGGACGTAGAACGTTACGATTTCTAGGTCAGAAAGCCCGTCCATGGGTGCGGCGCGACTTTCCGCAAGCCGAATATAGCCGTCGATCCCGTCTTCGTTTTCAGAAACCATCAAGAGATCTTGGCCGTCGTCCAATATGGCTTCGAACCGGGCGGTTGTGAATTCGGACAGTGCGAATTCGGCAAAGAAGGCGTTCACACCACGCTTTAGATAGGTTCCGATCCAGACCTCAATCGACAAGGCGGCGAGGCTGGCGGCATCGGATTTCTGGGCGGGTCTGATCTTCATGATCTGGCCGCAAAACGGATCAAGACAACTGTTCCAACAACGCCTTTGCCGCTGCCTGTTCGGCCTGTCGCTTGGAGCCTGCGGTGGCCTGAGCTTCGGTACCATTCTGCAGACGAGCGGCGATCGTGAAGATCGGGGCATGGTCAGGGCCGGTGCGTTTGACCTCGACATAGCTGGGTGGTTTCTGGCCGCGGGCCTGTGCCCATTCCTGCAGGGCGGTTTTTGCATCGCGGGCGTCGGCCTCGACCTTGTGGATGCGATCGCCCCAGAGGGCGAGGATCACGTCTCGGGCAGCCTCGAACCCTGCGTCGCGGTAGATGGCCGCGATGACCGCCTCCATCGCGTCGCCCAGCAAGGCCTGCTTGCGACGACCTCCGGACAGCATCTCGGACCGGCCCAGTTTCAGCACCGCACCCAGATCAATCTGGCGGGCCACATCGGCGCAGGCTTCCTTGCGCACCAGCGCGTTGAAACGGGGGGCCAGTTGGCCTTCGGAAGCTTTCTTGTCGGCCTCAAGCAAAGCAGTGGCCATGACGAGACCCAGGACGCGGTCGCCCAAAAATTCAAGACGCTGATTGTCGGGGCGCGTGGCAGAGGACACCGAGCCGTGGGTCAGCGCACGCACCAGCAGTTCAGGGTCGGAAAACTCATACCCCAAACGCTGCTGGAACGCCTTTATCTCAGCCGATAGCTTCAATTGACCGCCTTGAAGAAACGATCACCGCGCCATGTCCAGAAGAACAGCATCGAGCGACCTGCGGAGGAGAACATGATCCGGTCGGCGCGACCGATCAGGTTTTCGTAAGGAACATAGCCCACGCCACCGGCGGATTGCGGCAAGCGGCTGTCGGCCGAGTTGTCGCGGTTGTCGCCCATGAAGAAATAGTGGCCCTCGGGTACAGTATAGACCCCGGTATTGTCCGATCCCTGATTGCCGATGTTCAGCACGTCGTAGGACACGCCATTTGGCAGGGTCTCGATCAGGCGGTTCTTTTCGCAAACACCGCCGATCCCGACGGGACCGTTGGAACAGCGCGGGCGCAGGCCTTGTGGGCCCTGCGGTTCAGCAACTTCGGTGAACACACCGTCGGGTTGCTGCGGCACAGGAGTGTCGTTGAGGATGATTTGGCCTCCACGAATCTGGATACGATCACCCGGCAGGCCGATCAGTCGCTTGATATAGTCGCGCCCTGTCACCGGATGGCGGAAGACGATGACATCGCCGCGATCAGGGTCGCCGCCGATCAGACGCGAGTTGTCATCGCTCTGCATCCAGCCGCAGATGTCTTCGGCATCGATGTTGAGGCCAACGCTGGGGATGATAAGGCTGGGGCACGAGGCATAGGAATAGCCATAGGCCATCTTGTTGACGAAGAGGAAATCCCCGATCAGTAGGGTTTGCTTCATCGACCCGGAAGGAATCCAGAACGGCTGAAAGAACAGGGTGCGGAAAATGCCCGCGATCAGCAGGGCATAGACGATGGTTTTGATCGTCTCCCAAATGGCGTTTCCGGATTTGGCTTCCTCGGCCATACTGCTCTCTCCAGTCTCTGCGTGGTTGGGGTGCTACATGCGGGTCAGTTGGGGGCAAGTCAAGGCTGCGCGGGTGCTTCTTGCAGCGGACGGGCCTCGATCACCACAAAGGCCTGCGCCCAGGGATGATCATCGGTCAGGGTGACGTGGATGATCGCCTCGTGGCCTTCGGGAGTCATTTCTTTCAGGCGCTCGGCGGCCCAGCCGGTGACATGCATAACGGGCTGGCCGGTGCGCAGGTTGGTCACCGCCATGTCCTTCCACGCGATCCCCATCCGCAGGCCGGTGCCTAACGCCTTCGAGCACGCCTCTTTCGCGGCCCAGCGTTTGGCGTAGGTGCCCGCAGTATCGGCGCGACGCTCAGCCTTGCGCTGTTCGGTTTCAGTGAAGACACGGTTACGGAAGCGGTCGCCGAACCGGTCGAGCGTGCCCTGAATGCGATCAATATTTGCGAGGTCGGTGCCGATGCCGAGGATCATGTCAGACCTCCAACACAACGGTCCCGAGCTTTTGCCCCGCCTCGACCATTGCGTGTGCATTTGCCGCATCCATCAGCCCTCCGCCGGGGACGACGGCGTGGGACAGTGCGCCTTGTTCCAGCCACTGGTCCAACTGCGCCTCGCCACGACGGCGGGCGGCGGCGTCGAGTTGGTAGACGATCAGCATATGCAGGCGGATGTTCTTGAACATGAAGCCATAGAAATCCAGTTTGGGCTTCATTTGCGAAGCCGAGGCATAGCTGGCGATGGTGCCACCGGGGCGGATCATAGAAAGGGAAGCGGGTTGGTTGGCGGCGAAATCAACCTCGACAATGCGGTCTATGCCTGCGCCGTTGGTCATGTCCATCGCCGCCTCGGCCACGTCTTGCGTGCGGTAGTTGATCCATTCGGACGCGCCGGAATGGGCGGCTTTTTCATCTGAACTGACCGTTGTGATAACGCGCGCGCCACCCAACGCGGCCATCTGGCAGGCGTAGCGCCCAACCGTTCCTGCACCACCGGTCACAAGCACAGTCTGGTCATTGATCGGTCCGTCACAATAGAGCGCATACCATGCAGTCAAGGCTGGGATACCAAAACACGCGCCCTCGGCGAAGCCGGTCGTATCTGGAAGGAATACGGCCTGTTCGGAGGGTAGCGCAATGTATTCGGCCCCAGTGCCAAAAGCGCGTTGCCATTGGCCGTTCCAGATCCAGACACGTTCGCCGACGCGCGCGGGATCGACCCCTTCGCCTACGGCCTCAATCACTCCGGCCCCGTCCGAGTGGGGAACAACCATCGGGTATTGCATCACGGCGCCAGGGCGCGCGCCGCCGCGCAGCTTGACGTCTGAGGGGTTGATGCCGCTGGCGTGAACCCGGACAAGAACGTCGCCTGGGCCGGGGTTGGGCGTGGGCAGGTCGACCAACTCAAGGACATCCGCCGCCGCACCAAATCCGCGATAGGTGATTGCTTTCATGACAGTCCCTCGTCTCCTATTGGTCGGCCGCGTCGGGCGTTTCCAGATCGAACACCAAGACGCCCTCGGCCCCATCCACGCACAGCGCGACAAGCCGTGCGCCAAGTTGCCGGTGGGTTTCGTCACTGGCATAGCGCTGTAGGTCGGCCTGAGCCGCGAAATCCAGCGTGAAGCCGTAGGGATAGCTTGGGGATTTTGCCTCAAAATCGCGGTTGGGGCCGTGGATGAAGCCACCGCAGCCCGACAAACGGTCTGCGACCGCGCCCAGCCCATCCATCACAGCGTCAAGCTCTGCGGTGTCGTGATCGGGCTTGAGTCGCAGCATCACGCAATGGCGGATCATCATTGCACCTCAGAGGTCATGACAGGCGCACCGTGAGAATCTTGTAGCTGGCCACGCCAAAGAAACCCGCGAAGGCAAAATCAAACCAGCGGCGGGCGCGGCGATAGGCGTTGACCATGCGCGCAGACGAAAACAGGAAGGCGTAGCCGATGAAGATCAGCAGTGAACCCGCATAGAGCATGGCGAAATAACCCAGCAGCATAGCAAGGCTGGCGTCATTTGGCGCAACGATGGCGTAGATCGAGCCCCAGCTGAGGATCGCCTTGGGGTTGGTCAGGTGGATCGCCGCACCTTTGGCAAATATCGTACCCAATGAGCCGGTGACTGGATTGCCCAGCGCGACCTCATCCGAAGTCAGCGCGCGGCGCAGCGCCTTGAGCGCCAGCCAGCCCAGATAAGCGACGCCGATATAGCGGATCACCTCGAACACCCAGACATTGGCCAGCATAATCGCCGACAGCCCCAGTGCGGCGGCGATGCCCCACGCGGCGGACCCGGCGCAGATGCCCAGCGCAAAGGCCAGACCGGCGGTGCGGCCTTCGTTCATGGCGGTTCCGGCGATGCCCATGGTGGCAGGGCCCGGAGAGCCCCCGGCCATGAGCCATGCAAACCAGATCGCCACAAAACCGGGTGTGATCATGCCCGCGCCTCGTCCATCAGGCGGCGCATTTCGTGAACCGCCGGGGTGAGGCCGCGAAAGATGGCCTCGCCGATCAGGAAGTGGCCGATATTCAGCTCTCGCACTTCAGGGAAGGCCGCCACCGGTTGCACGGTGTCGTAAGTCAGCCCGTGACCCGCATGAACTTCAAGACCCAGCGAATGGGCATAGGCGGACATCTCGCGCAGGGCTTCCAGTTCGCGCGCGGCGTCGTCCAGTTTGCCTTCGGCGTGGAAATCGCAATAGGCACCGGTGTGCAGTTCGATCACCTCGGCCCCGATGCGGTGGGCGGCGTCGATCTGGCGCTGGTCGGCGGCGATGAAGATGGACACGCGGCAGCCCACATCGCGCAAGGGCGCAATGAAATGGGCCAGCTTATTTTCCTCGCGCGCGACTTCTAACCCCCCTTCGGTTGTGCGTTCCTCGCGCTTTTCGGGAACGATGCAGACGGCGTGCGGCTTGTGGCGCAGAGCGATTTTCTGCATCTCGTCCGTTGCGGCCATCTCGAAGTTCAGCGGCACCGACAGGATCTCCATCAACCCGTCGATATCGGCGTCCGAGATGTGGCGGCGATCTTCGCGCAGATGTGCTGTGATGCCGTCGGCCCCGGCCTCTTCCGCGATCCGGGCGGCGCGCAGTGGGTCGGGATAGGCCCCGCCGCGCGCATTCCGCACGGTAGCTACGTGGTCGATATTCACGCCCAGACGCAAACGGTTGTCAGACATCTTTCGAATCCTTCATTGTCCCTGAGGTCGAGCCTAGTGGTTTTGTCGGGGGAACGTCAGCCTCTGCCTGAGCAAGGCGTTTGATTTGTTCAAACTTCGCTTTGATTCTGGCGCGGCGGCGTTGCTGATAAGTACGGATAAGCGGCAGGCTGAGATAGGCGCAGATCACTCCGGCCACGATGCCTGGAATGACCCCGCCGATCATATAAGGAAAGAACACATCGTCATAGAACCGGCTAAGCCCGTGCCAGTCCGCCTCGCGATGGGTGAACATGGCGATGCAATTGTCCTTGAGATCGCCCATCGCATCCGCAAATTTCCCCATCAACCCATCGGTATCGTCTTTGCGGAACTTGGTCCCCAGCAGGAAATGCCCGGTTTGCAGGCTTATGACCGCGATCGGCACATAGGTCAGGGGATTGCCAAAGAACGTGCCGCTGAGCGCGGCAAGAATGTTGCCGTTCAGCAGCCGCGCCAGCACGGCGGCGACCAGGAAATGCAAGCCATAGAAAGGCGTGAACGAGGCAAACACCCCTGCCCCGATGCCACGCGCGATGCGTTCCGGGCTGTCAGGCAGGCGCCGAACCCGATGTTTGACATAGTGAAAGGCACGGGTCCATCCGCCGCGCGGATAGACGAACTCTGACGCGACTTGGACAGGCGAGCGGCGATCTCGGCGCTTGAAAACCACTCGTGATCACCCCTTCTCAGCCAGCCGCAACGGCGGGTTTCGCACTTTCCCGGTACCGTTCGACCGCAGCAACGTCGCTTTCAGCCTCGAGCATCAGCATCAGCGAATGCAGCTGTTCAAGATCGCGAAGTTCGACATTGATCATCAGCCGATAAAAATCCGGTTTGCGGTCGACAAATTCAAGGTTCGAGATATTGGCCTTTTTCTCGCCGATCAATGTGCAAATACGCCCCAGCACCCCGGCATCATTGCCGATGGTCAAATCCAGCGTCGCGCCATAGACGGCGGGGTGGGTGCCCGAATGCCAGTGCAGATCAACCCAGCGCTCGGGTTCATTTTCAAACTCGGTCAGGCGATCGCAGTCGATGGCGTGCACGACAACACCCTTGCCGCGATATGTAATTCCGACGATGCGCTCGCCCGGCAGTGGCTGGCAACAGGGGGCACGATCGAATTTCTGGCCCGGTTCAAGCCCGATCACAGCGCGACGGGGCGAGATCGCGTCGCCATCATCCTTGGTGAGTTCGGGATATACCGCTTCGACCACCTCATGGGCGGTCAACTCGGCACTGCCCAGACGGGCCAGCAACTCGTCCCGATCTTTTAAACGCAGGTGTTTGGCAGCGGTTTCCAGCGCCTTGTCGGTGGCTTTGCGGCCCAGGTTTTCGAACCCGGCGCGGGCCAGTTCCTTACCCAGCTTGATGAAGCGTTCCCGGTCGACCTCGCGCAAGGCGCGGCGGATCGAGGTGCGGGCTTTGCCGGTAACCGCGATCTCAAGCCAAGTGACCTGCGGGCTCTGGCCATCGGCGGTGATGATGTCAACCGATTGACCGTTCTTGAGCCGGGTCCAGAGCGGCACACGAATGCCATCAACCTTGGCCCCCACGCAGGCATGACCAATGCGGGTGTGGATTGCGTAAGCAAAATCAATCGGCGTCGCCCCACGCGGCAGTTTCACCACATCGCCCTTGGGGGTGAAGCAGAACACCTGGTCCGAATACATCTCGAGCTTCACAGCTTCGAGGAAATCCTCATGATCATCCTCGCTGTCGAATTGCTCGGTCAGGTTTGCGATCCACTTTGCCGGGTCGACCGCAAAGGGGTTTTCGGACCGCACACCGTCGCGATAGGACCAGTGCGCTGCAACACCGGTTTCGGCCACATCGTGCATCTGACGGGTGCGGATCTGGACCTCGACCCGTTTGCCGTCGCGCCCCGAAACTGTTGTGTGGATCGAGCGATAACCGTTCGATTTCGGTTGGCTGATATAGTCCTTGAATCGCCCTGGCACCGCGCGCCAGCGCTGGTGGATGGCACCGAGTGTGCGGTAACAGTCTTCCTCGGTCTGGGTGATGATGCGGAACCCGTAGATGTCGGACAAACGTGAGAAACCCTGATCCTTTTCCTGCATCTTGCGCCAGATCGAATAGGGTTTCTTGGCGCGACCAAAGACTTCGGCTTCAATGCCCGCCTTTTCCAATTCGTGCCGCATGTCGCCGGTAATGCGATGGATCACGTCGCCGGTTTCGCGTTGCAGAGTGATAAAGCGGCGGATGATCGACTGGCGGCCTTCGGGGTTCAGGACGCGGAAGGCAAGGTCTTCGAGTTCCTCGCGCATCCATTGCATCCCCATCCGGCCCGCAAGCGGCGCGTAAATATCCATTGTCTCACGCGCTTTTTGCACCTGCTTTTCAGGGCGCATCGCCTTGATCGTGCGCATGTTGTGCAGGCGGTCGGCGAGCTTGACCAGAATAACCCGAAGGTCCTTGGACATGGCCATGAACAGCTTGCGGAAATTCTCGGCCTGTTTGGTCTCACGGCTGGACAGCTGCAGGTTGGTCAGCTTGGTGACGCCATCGACCAACTTGGCGACCTCATCCCCGAACAGTTCGGTAACCTTGCCATAACTGGCTTTGGTGTCTTCGATCGTGTCGTGCAACAGGGCCGTTATAATGGTCGCATCATCCAGACGCTGTTCGGTCAGGATGGCGGCAACGGCAACGGGATGAGAGAAATAGGGCTCGCCGGAATGGCGGAACTGGCCTTCATGCATCTGTTGGCCAAATTCATAGGCCCTTTCGATGCGGTCGGCATTTGTCTTGGGATTGTAATTGCGGACCAGCGCAATCAGGTCTTCTTCTGAAATCATCCGGTCCGCACCTTTGTCGCTTGGGTTACCCCTGGCCCTGGGCCTCCATCAGAGCGCGCAGGAGCTTTTCTTCCGACATGTCGTCATCCGCAGGCTTGTCAGATTCCGCACCCATCAGCAGGGCCATCTGATCTTCTTCGGGCTCATCAACCTCGATCTGGGTCTGGTTGGCTTCGATCAGACGCTCGCGCAGCTCATCAGCGCTTTGGGTTTCGTCGGCGATTTCGCGTAGCGAGACGACAGGGTTCTTGTCGTTATCGCGGTCAACGGTGATCGGGCCACCAGCAGAAATCTCGCGTGCCCGGTGGGCTGCAAGCATCACCAGTTCGAACCGGTTCGGGACCTTGTCTACACAATCTTCGACCGTAACGCGGGCCATGGGGCGCTCTCCGTAAATGAATCCGTGGCAGGAAGGGGTTTATCTAAGCGCGAATCCCCGCCTTGACAAGCAAGAAATGCCGCAAATGCGAGGATCACAGAGGCTTGACCTCTGCCACCTCATCGGGCGGCAAGGCTGCAACCATCTGCGTCACTGTCCGGTCCAGAACGGGATGGCGCCAATCGGGGGCGACATCCATCATGGGAACAAGCACAAAAGCGCGGTCCTGCAAGCGCGGATGGGGCAGGATAAGGTGTTCCGGCGCAGATTTGGTCTGATCTTCGGGGGGAAGGGTCAGCCAGCGCTGGTATTCGGCGTCATCCGGCAGAACAAGTTCATCCCAACAGACCAGATCGAGGTCCAGAGTGCGCATGCCCCAACGCTGTTCACGGGCGCGCTCAAAATCATGTTCGATGCGGTGCAGCAGGTCCAGAACACCCTGTGGCGTGAGGTCCGATTCGATCAAAACCGCTGCGTTGACATAGTCCGGCCCTGCCCCTGCCGGAAAGCATGGGGTGGCAAAAAACCGGCTTGTCTTGCGAATCACCAAGCCCGCCTCGGCCATCGCGATCAGCGACCGCTCAAGTGTCACCTTGGGCCCACAACCTCTCAGACTGAGATTTGCCCCTAGGGCAATGACCGCTTTTGACAAGGTTTTGTCCACTTCAGACCCCATATTCGGACCAGAGAATACTTGCGATAAAGCCTAAAACACCTATTTTAAGGACACCATTGCACTGACCTATTACTTTATCACTCACGGAGCTCACGGTGCGGTGGCTTATACCGGAAGGACCATTTTATGTTTTACAAGGACGAACGGCTAGCGCTGTTCATCGACGGCTCGAATCTTTATGCAGCCGCCAAAGCACTGGGGTTTGACATCGACTACAAGTTGCTGCGTCAGGAATTTATGCGCAGAGGCAAACTGCTTAGAGCTTTCTACTACACAGCGCTACTGGAAAATGACGAGTATTCCCCGATCCGGCCTCTGGTGGACTGGCTGCACTATAATGGCTTCACCATGGTCACCAAACCGGCCAAGGAATACACCGACAGCATGGGACGTCGGAAGGTCAAGGGAAACATGGATATCGAGCTTACCGTCGATGCCATGGAACTGGCACCACGCGTTGATCATATCGTACTGTTTTCGGGCGATGGGGATTTCCGCCCGCTGATCGCAAGCCTGCAACGGCAGGGCGTACGTGTTTCCGTTGTTTCGACCATCCGTAGCCAGCCGCCGATGATTTCGGACGAACTGCGCCGCCAGGCCGATAACTTCATTGAGCTGGAAGACCTGCGCGACGTGATCGGCCGCCCTCCGCGCGAGATGCCGACTGAACCCCGCAGTGTCGCAGCTGCAGGCGGGCACTGACCCCACCAAACCCCACCACTCACCAATGGGGGTTGGCAAGAATATGCGCGGCCAGGGCCAGAAGCCCTGGCCGCGCGACTTTAAAGGTATAGGTGCTGAAAACACCCTTGTGCTAACAGCGATTCATGTCAGTGAAATGACGCAGTGCTGTCTGGACCATGGCAATGAAAAGACCTAGGTGTTCGGTCCAGGAGATCGCCGAATGACAAAGCCGCCGCTGACATTATATCTGGCCGCCCCGCGCGGATTCTGCGCCGGTGTGGACCGTGCCATCAAGATTGTGGAAATGGCCCTTCAAAAATGGGGGGCGCCTGTCTTTGTGCGCCATGAGATCGTTCACAACAAATTCGTCGTCGACGGTCTGCGCGCCAAGGGTGCCGTGTTTGTCGAGGAGCTGGACGAATGCCCTGATGATCGCCCCGTGATCTTCTCGGCCCACGGTGTACCCAAATCGGTACCCGCCACAGCAGCCCAGCGCGAGATGATATATGTCGACGCCACCTGCCCGCTTGTATCCAAGGTGCATGTCGAAGCGCAGCGCCACGCGGATGCCGGGCTGCAGATGATCATGATTGGTCACAAGGGCCACCCCGAAACCATCGGCACCATGGGGCAACTGCCCGAGGGCGAGGTGCTGCTGGTTGAAACGGTCGAAGATGTGGCGCAGGTCGCTGTGCGTAACCCCGAAAAGCTGGCCTTTGTCACCCAGACAACCCTATCGGTGGATGACACCAAGGACATTATTGCCGCGCTTGAGGCCCGCTTCCCCGCCATCGTCGGGCCGCACAAGGAAGACATTTGTTATGCCACCACCAACCGGCAGGAAGCGGTGAAAGCCGTCGCTCCGAAAGCCGATGCCTTGCTGGTGGTGGGTGCGCCGAACTCATCGAATTCACGTCGTCTGGTCGAGGTCGCCTCGCGCGCCGGATGCAGTTATGCGCAGCTGGTGCAGCGCGCGACCGAGATCGACTGGCGTGCGCTGGAAGGAATTTCCAGCATTGCGGTCAGCGCCGGGGCATCCGCGCCCGAGGTGCTGGTGAACGAGGTGATCGATGCATTCCGCGACCACTACGATGTCACCGTCGAACTGGTCGAAACCGCTGTCGAGAATGTCGAGTTCAAAGTTCCCCGCGTATTGCGGGAACCAGCATGAGCGGCATCCCCCGCGCGCCGTTATTCCTTGGTTTGACTGGGCTGATCCCGTTTGTCTGGGGCGCGCTGACTTATCTGAACGGTGATTTGAACGATTGGGGTCGGCAGACGCTGGGGTCGCGCTTCGTGGGGCCGTATATTCAGCTATTTTATGGCTCGGTAATCCTGAGTTTCATGTCGGGCGTGTTGTGGGGCTTCGCCACCAAAACCTCAGGCAGCAAAGCTGCGGCCTGTTACACCTTGTCGGTGTTACCTGCACTTTGGGCATTTTTCACGACCGGCGGCGGTCCGGTGAATGCGGGCACCAACCTGATGTATGGGTTTGCGGGCTTGCTTTTGCTGGACGCCATGTTCTCATATTGGCGGTTGACCCCGGTCTGGTGGATGCGGCTGCGCGTCCTGCTAACTGCTGTCGTGCTGACCTGTCTTGCTATGGGAGTTTACCTGTGAGTGATGAACGGACCATCAAGGCCTACACGGATCGCGTTGCGGATTACCTAAGGATCCCCCTGCCCGCCGAGCAGCTAGAGGCGCGTCAGGCTTTTGTAGATGCGGTCCGCGAGGGTGGATATGTGCTGGATCTGGGCTCGGGTCCCGGATCAGACAGCGCGTTTCTGATGCGGCAAGGGCTGAAGGTACGGGCGCTGGATGCAACCCCTGCCTTTGTTGAACATGCGCGGAGCAACGGTGTTGACGCCCACCTTGGCACCTTCGAAGACGTCACCGAGGTGTCAGAGTATGACGGCGTCTATGCCAGTTTCTGCCTGCTGCACGCCCCGCGCGCCGATTTCCCGCGTTATCTGAACGCGATCCACACCGCACTGAAGCCGGGCGGGCAGCTGTTTCTAGGAATGAAGCTGGGCACGGGCGAGCATCGCGATGATTTGGACCGTTACTATACCTATTATTCAGAGACCCAGATCAAGGACGCCCTGACCTCGGCAGGTTTCACCATTGATCGTACCGTGCAGGGAATGGGGAAGGGTTTGGCCGGGTCTTACGACGGGTTCATTCTGGTATTCGCTCATGCCTGATCTCTTTGCCTATACCGATGGTGCCTGTTCCGGAAATCCCGGCCCCGGCGGCTGGGGCGTACTGCTGCGCGCGATGGATGGCGAGACCATCCTGAAAGAACGCGAGCTGAGCGGAGGCGAAGCCGAGACAACCAACAACCGGATGGAACTGCTGGCTGCAATCAGTGCTTTGGAGACGCTGGAGCGGCCCTCGAAGCTGACTATCGTCACCGACAGCGCTTATGTGAAGAACGGCGTTACGGGATGGATTTTCGGGTGGAAGCGGAACGGCTGGAAGACGTCGAACAAGAAGCCGGTCAAAAATGTCGATCTGTGGCAGCGGCTGGATGAGGCGCAAGAGCGGCATCAGGTGACATGGGAATGGGTCAAGGGTCATGCGGGCCATCCCGAAAATGAACGCGCGGATGAGTTGGCACGCGCCGGCATGGCCCCGTTCAAACCTAAGAAGGCGCAGGCGTGAGCGGGCTTGCCCTGCTGGATTACGCCTCGGTTTTGGTCTTTGCGCTGACCGGTGCGCTGGTGGCCAGCCGAGCGCAGCTTGATCTGGTCGGGTTTGCCTTCATCGCATGTCTGACGGCAGTGGGCGGTGGTACCGTACGCGACTTGCTGCTGGACCGACATCCGATCTTCTGGGTCGGTCAGCCCGCTTATATCCTGATCGCTTGCGGCGCTGCGGTGCTGGTGTTTTTTACCGCTCATCTGGTCGAAAGCCGTTATAATTGGCTGGTCTGGCTGGACAGTTTTGCCCTGTCCATCGCGGTCGCTGCTGGCACGGGTGCGGCGTTGTCACTGGATCAATCCGGTATAATCGTAGTGCTGATGGGGGTGACCACGGGCTGTTTGGGCGGCTTGATGCGTGACGTGGTGTGCAACGAGGTGCCGCTGGTACTGAAACAGGGTGAGCTTTACGTATCCTGCGCCTTTATCGGAGCTTTGACCGCTGTGTTTGCCACTCGCCTCGGGCTGGAGGGCCTGCTGGCATTGGGCTTATGTGCATTGATTTGCTGGGCGTTGCGCGCCGGATCTCTGTTGTTCGGTTGGCAGTTGCCGGTTTACAAGGCCCGACCGCCTCGGCAATAGGATATAAACGGACAAGAGATCGCGATGACCTACAGACTTTCGTTTCTGGCCACGGCACTGCTGCTAACGGCATGCGCAGAGCAATACGCCCCGGTCAGTTTCACGGCAGTGGGCAATCAGATCGTCGCATCTGGAACGATCGACCACACAACGCTCAGCGCGTTTGAAGAAGTGATGGACGAAAACCCCGAGATCAAGACACTGGTGCTGCAAAATATCGAAGGTTCGGTCGATGATGACTCGAATGTTGTCTTCAGTCGCGTAGTGCGTGAGGAAGGTTTCGACACAGTGGTTCCGTCAAACGGGCTGGTGGCCTCGGGCGGCACCGATTTGTTTCTAGCGGGTAACCGACGCGTGCTGGAACCCGGCGCCTGCGTGGGGGTCCACAGCTGGGGCGGCGGCGGCTATGTCGCTGCGGAGCTACCCGAAGATCACCCCGAGCATGACCGGTATTTGAACTATTTCGAAGATATCGGCGTCGATCCCGACTTCTACTGGTTCACGCTGGATGCAGCATCCGAGGAAGAGATGCACTGGATGACGGCGTCCGAGGCGAACCGGTTCGACATGACTACACGGTCCGCCCCTCGCCTTGGCACTGCCGCAATCTGCGACGAACGTTAGCGACTGAGCAGCCGCGCGCCGATTTCCTTGACGAATTTCGCCGCCACCATGGCAGTCATGCCATAGGGATCGCGGTGCGGGTTCAACTCGACAATATCCGCGCCGACCAGCTGCCCTTTGAAGCGATGGATCAGGTCGATCACCTCGCGCGTGCTGAGACCGCCGGGTTCGTGATGTGAAACGCCGGGAGCAAAGGCTGGATCCAGCGCATCGAGGTCCAGCGACAGATAGACCGGGCCGTCAAAGCTGATCTCCAGATCGGGGCGCCAGTTGCGCATGTCGATCACCTCGACCCCGAACTTGTCGGCCTGTTCCTGTTGGTGCTTGTTCATGGTGCGGATCCCGACCTGAACAAGACGTTTGATCTTGCCGGTCTCCATCACGCGGGCAAATGGACAGCCATGACCCAGCGGGCCAATCTGCTGGCTGTCATAAAGGTCGGGATGGCTATCGATATGCAAGACATTCAGCCCCTCATACCGGTCCGCATGGGCCTTGATCAGCGGATAGGCGACCGAGTGATCGCCCCCCAACGACAATAATCGTGCACCGGCTTCGATCCGGGCGGCGGCCCCTGCCTCGATCCGGTCGATGGGTTCCTGCCCCATCATCTCGAACACATCCAGATCGCCGGTGTCTTTGAAGCGGTCGGTTGCGCCCAGATCAGTGCCATCCTCGGCGGTCAGGTTGGCCGCGCCGGAATGCAACGCCTCGCGGATGCGACCCGGGGCAAAGGCGGGGCCTTGCAGGAACGAGGAATGCAGGTCCAACGGCACACCCATCAGGGCGACGTCTCCGGCGGTCAGATCATGCGACATGAGAGGCCTTTCAACAAAGAATTGACGGGACATTGGTCGCAGATCACGGTCGGGTCAAGCGATCAGCGGCGGATATATGTCTGCCAGATCCAGATCACCAAGAGCGCCCCCAGAACGGCGCCGATAAACCCTGAGAGCCAGCCCATCACAGTGATGAGCGTGCGCAGCACCAAACCGCCCACCAAAGCGCCGACAATGCCGATCAGCATGGTGGTTGGAATATCGGCCTCGATCCGCATTAGGCGGGTGGCGAGGAAACCTGCAGCGGCTCCGACGATGATCAGGGCGATGATCGGCATATCATTTCCTCCAATGCGTGGGAACGATGATCAGCGCACCGATCGAGGACAGCACCGCGTCCAACCCCGGCGGGCCAAAGCTGATGCCGAACATGATGCGCACGAAATAGAACAGGAAAGCACCACCCACGCAGATGATGATCGACTGCAGATAGCCGTTATGGGTAAAGCCAGTCTGTTCAGACAGATAGCCTACGATCCCGGCAATCACGACCGTGCCCATCATGATCATGATCATGTACGCCTACTCCGATGACAGGCGGGTCCCGGCCGACATGGGCCATCCCCGCAGAAAAGTTTCCCTATCCTGCGCGCCCTTGCCTGCCCGTTGCAAGCGCAGCAGCTCAACCGCGCCTTCGCCGCAAGCCACGCGCAGGTGGTCGTCCAGCACCTCGCCCGGAGTGCCCCGTCCTTCGGCCAGCCGCGAAGCCAGTAGTTTGATCCGGTGACCCTCGACCTCGGTCCATGCGCCGGGGAACGGGGAGAGACCGCGGATTTTTCTATCGACTTCGGATGCGGGGGCCGACCAATCGATCCGCGCCTCGGATTTGTCGATCTTGGCGGCGTAGGTTACGCCGACCTCGGGCTGCGGTTCGGGGGTCAGGCTCGGCAGCGTGTTCAGCGCCTCAACGATCAGCGCCGCACCCATGCCCGACAGGCGGTCATGGAGTTCCGCCGTGGTTTCCTCAATCCCGATCTCGGTGGCCTCGCGCAGCAGAACGGGGCCTGTATCCAACCCGGCCTCCATCTGCATGATACAAACACCGGTTTGCACATCGCCTGCCATGATCGCGCGGTGGATCGGGGCGGCCCCGCGCCAGCGGGGCAGCAGGCTGGCGTGGATGTTCAGGCAGCCATGGGTCGGCGCGTCCAGAATGGGTTGTGGCAGGATCAGGCCATAAGCGACGACGACCGCGATATCGGCGTTCAGCGCGGCAAAGCTGGCCTGTTCTTCGGGCGATTTCAGCGAGGTGGGGTGGCGAACGTCTAAGCCCAGCGCCAAGGCACGCGCGTGCACCGGGGTTGGACGGTCTTTTTTACCGCGACCGGCGGGGCGTGGCGGTTGGCAATAGACGGCGGCGATTTCGTGTTCGGCACGGACCAGCGCATCCAGCACCGGCACCGAGAAATCTGGCGTTCCCATGAAGATGATACGCATCCGTCCCTCCCTAGGATGGGGTTTCACCCCATCTTCTGTGCTTTGCGCAGCAGCATGTCGCGTTTGACCTTGCTGAGCCGGTCGAAATACATCCGCCCGTTCAGGTGGTCGATCTGATGCTGCACGCTGGTGGCTTCGATGCCGACAAAATCACGGCGGTCGATCTGGCCCTGTTCGTTGAGAAATTTCACGGTCACTGCGCGCGGTCGCTTCACCTTGGCAGACACGCCGGGCAAGTTCGGGCTGGCCTCGTCATGTTCACGCAGCTCAACCGAGCTGTGCAGAATCTCGGGGTTGGCCAGTCGCACAGCTTTGCCCCGCTGGGTCGAGCCGTCCACGACAGCCAGCCGCAGCATCACTCCGATCTGCGGCGCAGCGAGGCCAACGCCCGGCATCGCCTCCATCGTATCGATCATGTCATCCCAGATGGTGCGGATGTCGTCGGTGATCTCGGGGACGTCCTCGGCCTTGGTGCGCAAGCGCTTGTCGGGCCACGGCAGGCAGGTCCGCACCGTCATGTGCGGGCCTTTTCGCGCTTGAGCTTCTGCATCTTACGCGTGATCATCTGACGCTTGAGCGGTTTGAGATAGTCGATGAAGAGCTTACCGTTCAGATGGTCGATCTCATGCTGCACACAAGTCGCCCAGAGATCATCAAAGGTTTCCTGCTGCAGATTACCGTCACGGTCCAGCCAGGTGACATCAACCGTCTTCGGGCGCGTGACTTCTGCATATTGCTCAGGGATCGACAGGCAGCCTTCTTCGTAAACGTTGGTCTCGTCCGAGGAGGCGATGACCTCGGGGTTGAACATCACCAGTGGGCGTGGGGCCTCACCTTCTTCTTTGACGCAGTCCACCACGATCAGCCGGTCGAGCACACCGATCTGCGGCGCAGCAAGGCCAATACCGGGCGCGTCATACATCGTCTCCAGCATGTCATCGGCCAGTTTGCGCAGATCATCGGTGATGTCAGCCACCGGCGCGCAGACCTTTTTCAGGCGGGGATCGGGATGGATCAGGATATTACGTTTCATGGGGCTGATTTAGGCCATCGCGCCCGCCTCCGCAACGGCCCCCTTGCACCTTATGGATTTGTGGTTAGCTTTCGCCTCGACAGATGGAGATGACATGACTTTCAACGACCTGATCGACCGCCGGGGCACCAACTCTTCAAAATGGGACAAGATGGAGCAGCTTTACGGTGTCGCCCCCGAGGATGGGCTGGCCATGTGGACGGCTGATTCCGACTATGCCACGGCCCCTTGCGTGATCGAGGCGGTGCGGGAAGCGGCCGATCATGGCGCGTTTGGATATTCATGGATGCACCCGGATTATCTGAATGCAATCCAGTGGTGGATGAAGACTCGCCATGGCTGGGAGATCGACACCGATTGGATTCTGACCTCGCAAGGGTTGGGCAATGCGATTGCCCTGTGTCTGGATGTTTGGAGTGACCCGGGAGATGGCGTCGTGATCTTCACGCCCGTCTACCATGAGTTTGCCCATAAGGTGAACAAATCCGGCCGCCGCGTGGTGGAATGCCCGCTGGTACGCGATGGCGACAGCTATGGGCTTGATCTGGACGATGCGCAGTCGCAGTTGGACGGATCAGAAAAGCTGCTGCTGTGGTGCTCGCCGCAGAACCCGTCAGGTCGGGTCTGGACGCCGGAAGAACTGCGCGCTGTAGCGGCGTTTGCGGAGCGCAACGGGCTGATCCTTGTGTCGGACGAGATTCACCATGATCTGGTTTATCCGGGCAATACCTTCGTACCGATGGATACGGCCGCCCCCGATGCGCGCCCGTGGACTGTGACACTGACCGCGGCGTCGAAAACATTCAACATCGCCGGGCAGCGTACCGGCAACATGATCATTCCCGATGCCAAGCTGCGGGCCGAGATGCGGCACCGGATCACCACGCTGGACTATGACCCCAGTGCGTTGGGTGTGGCGATGATCACTGCCGCCTATTCGCCGGAAGGTGCAAAATGGGTCGATGAACAAATTGCCCACCTGGACGCGAACCGGAAGCTGTTTGATGCTGCCATCGCCGAGATACCGGGCCTGTGGTCGATCCCTCTGCAGGCGACCTATCTGGCATGGGTCGATTTTTCGGGCACGGGTATGAGCCACGATGAGTTTGTCCGCCGCCTACGCGAAGATGCGCGGATCGCGACATCCTCAGGCCCCGGTTTTGGCACCGGTGGAGAAACCTTCGAGCGCTTCAATCTGGCCACCCAACGCGAGCGGGTTGAAGAAGCCTGTGCGCGATTGAAGACAGCCTTTGGCGATTTACAATGAACCCCGTTCACAAATAATCGGAGGCACGTCATGCCCAACCACCTTTTTACGCTTCCGGACATCCCAAGCATCCCGGTGCAGGGGGAACAGGCGACCTATCCGATCGGGCGGATTTTTTGCGTGGGCCGCAACTATGCCGCCCACGCTGCCGAGATGGGGCATGAGGTGGATCGTCAGGCGCCGTTTTACTTCACCAAATCCGCGCCCAACGCGGTTTTGACCGGAGCGCATGTGCCGTATCCGGCAGGGACCGAGGATTATCATCATGAAATGGAACTGGCCGTTGCCATCGGCAAGCCGGTTTTTCAGGCCACGGCCGCGCAGGCCCAAGCCGCGATCTTTGGCTACGGCTGTGCCTTGGACATGACGCGCCGCGACTTGCAGATTCGTGAGCGCAACAAGCAGCGCCCCTGGGATCTGGGCAAGGATGTGGAAAACGGCGCGGTCTTCGCTCCGCTGACCCGCGCCGATGACTGGAGCCCATCTGATGACAAGCGCATCTATCTGAGCGTCAATGAGCGGGTCGTACAAGACGCCACATTGTCAGAGCTGGTCTGGAAGATCGATGAACTGATCTCCCATCTATCGGGTTTCTACCATTTGCGCCCCGGCGATCTGATCCTGACCGGCACACCCGCCGGGGTCGGGCCTGTGGTCGCCGGAGACCGAATTGAAGGCGGCATCGATGGTTTGGCTCCTGTGCACCTGACCCTGACAGCCTCCGACTAAACCGTCCGGCCTGATCCCTGAGAATCTTGAGGCCCCATTGCCGCCCGAGCGCCGGTGGCGCGTCGGTGCCAAAGGTCAAACGGTGCGCGCGTCAGTCGCGGTTTTCGAGCAATGCGATCGGTGCATCCGGGGCGCGGTAGAAATCCAGCGGGGCCTTGTCGGCTGCCACGGTGCTGCGCTTGAACTCATAGCGCATCTCACCCACCGCTTCTTCATCTGCGATGATCAGGCACTGATACATGTGATTGGCACCGTCATAGATATCGACGAGCCCGCGCAGGCGTGGCGTGGTTTCGGCCTCGACGGTGAAACCATCCTTCCACAATGTCAAAATTTTGAAGCTATTGTCGCCAACCTCCACCCGCAAACGGCTGGATTTCTTGAGGGTAGCGATTCGGGCCGCATCCAATTCGGCGCGAATTTCCTTGGAAACATAGGTACTCATAATATACTTCCCCCCTTAACACTCATTAGTCTGACGCGATTCCTGTAAAAATCCAGTGAACGGCGTCACATAAGTTTTGGCATTGCGGTTCTGGTGCCCAGACACCGCACCCCACCTGTGCGCGCATGCAGGCCTGATGCGCGCCCGGTGAAATAGGATCGTGGCGCAAGACGGCCTATCTTTGACCCAATCGCAATGCGAAAGGAATAACGATGGGCCTGCTTGTCGACGGCGAATGGCATGACACCTGGTATGACACCAAATCCACAGGCGGGGCGTTCAAACGCTCGGCCGCACAGTTTCGCAACTGGATCACCGCCGATGGCGCGCCCGGCCCCTCGGGGCGCGGCGGGTTCGAGGCGGAATCGGGGCGCTATCACCTTTATGTCTCGCACGCCTGCCCTTGGGCGCACCGCACACTGATCTTTCGTGAGTTGAAAGAGCTGAGCGACCACATCTCGGTCTCGGTCGTGCATCCGGATATGCTGGATAAAGGTTGGACCTTTGAGACCGACGACCATGGCGCGACCGGCGACAAACTGTTCGGATCAGAATTTGCCCATCAAATCTACACCCGTGCCGACCCTCACTATTCGGGCCGCGTTACGGTTCCGATCCTGTGGGACAAAGTTGAGAAAACGATCGTGTCGAACGAAAGCTCGGAAATCATCCGCATGTTCAACTCGGCTTTCAACGGGATCACCGGCAACACAGACGACTACTGGCCCGAGGCAATGCGGGACGAGATCGAAGAGGTCAACGCGCGCATCTATTCCGATGTCAATAACGGGGTCTACAAATCCGGCTTTGCCACCTCGCAAGAAGCTTATGACGCCGCGGTTGGCCCTCTGTTCGACACGCTGGACTGGCTTGAGGATCGTCTGGCCCGGAACCGCTATCTTATGGGTGACCGCGTGACCGAGGCCGACTGGCGCCTGTTCACCACATTGATCCGGTTCGACCCGGTTTATCATTTACATTTCAAGTGCAACAAGCGTCGGTTGGTGGACTACCCGAACCTCTGGGCCTTTACGCGGGAGCTATATCAATGGCCCGGCGTGGCGCAGTCTGTGAACATGAACCACATCGTGCGCCACTATCACTTCAGCCATGACAGCATCAATCCGCACCGAATTATTCCGGTGAATCCAACGTTGGACTATTCAGAACCCCATGGGCGGGATCAGCGCCCCGCCGCGTAGTGTTCGACCATAGCCGCCAGATCCTCGGGCGGGGTCGAGCTTTGGACATAGGCGCAGGCATTCGCGCTATGGGCAAAGATTGATCCGTCCGAGAAGAATGTGGTGTTGGTGACGAAGATCACTCGCGCCTCGGGCCTGCGATAGCTTGCGAAATCGGCAACAGCCAAGGCGCTGCCGGTTTCCAGAACCAGATCCAGCACGATGATATCGAATGCGGTACCATACAGTGCCAGGATCGCGGCCTCTTGCGTTTCGACCAGCGTGACTTCGGCCTCCTGCCTTTGCAGATGCCGCTGCCAGACCCGACCTAGATCGGGGTTACTCTCAACAATCAGTACTTTCATTTGCAACAACCTCGGCACGTGATATGGGTGAGTGGTGCCGACCCCTGTTGTCCGTGATCACGCGATTTCCTTAACAAAGTGTTAACAAGACCCGCACAGCGCCGTGATCGGGCGGATTCGCTTGTAAGAACGGCAAAAATCCGCTTGAAGCATGAGAAATAGGCGATTCCGGCTGGGGCAGATGGTTGGACAGGATGACAGATTGAACCCTCGGGCTGCGCGCGATCATGGCGGAGGGCTGGATGGCGCGATGACGCGGTTTGGGGGCACGCGCGCAGACTGGTTCGATCTGTCCACGGGGATCAATCCGCATGCTTATGAGGTCTCGGGCCTGCAGCCTCCGGACTGGATGGAACTGCCGGATCATGGCGCGTTCGAACGCCTCTCGGACGCGGCGCGGGTGTTTTGGAACGTGCCTGATGGGGCCGAGATTCTGCCATCGCCTGGTGCCTCTGCGGTGATTGCCCGCGTGCCCGCGCTGACCAAAGCCGGCCGCGTGCAGATCACGATGCCCACTTATAACGAACATGCCGCTGCATTCACCGCTCAGGGTTGGACGGTGCACGAGAGCGGCCCGGCTCAGGCACATGTCATCGTAAACCCCAACAATCCTGATGGGCGCATCTGGCAGGACGCGGATGTCGACGCGCCGCTGACGGTGATCGATGAAAGCTTCTGCGACGTAACGCCCGAAGCCTCGCTGATTCATCTGGCCCAGCGGCCCGGCATCGTGGTGCTGAAGAGCTTTGGCAAATTTTGGGGGTTGGCCGGGTTGCGACTGGGTTTTGCAATCGGCCATCCCGATCTTATTGCGCGGTTGAATGACCTGACGGGACCATGGGCCGTATCCGGCCCGGCACTGCGGATCGGCGCGCAAGCGTTGCACGATGTAAAATGGGCTAATGAAACGCGCATGCGTCTGGCAAATGAAGCAACACGGTTGGATCAGCTTGTAACGGCCAAGGATGCGCGGCTGATTGGCGGCACCAGCCTGTTCCGCCTCTACGACGTTGATGACGCGACCGCCTGGCAAGACCGATTGGCGCGGGCGCATATCTGGAGCCGTATTTTTCCCTATTCCCGGACCTACCTGCGCCTTGGATTACCGCCAGCAGATGGTTGGGCCCGGTTGGAAGCAGCGCTGTGAGCACCGCGTTCCTATTGGTCTGCGCTATGTGTCTGGACGCGGCATTGGGTGAGCCGGATTGGCTGTGGTCGCGGATTCGCCACCCTGCCGTGTTGATGGGCAACGCGATTGGCTGGCTGGACAACCGGCTGAACCATGGAGCGTATCGCCGCCTCAAAGGGGTTGCGACGGTACTCATCCTGGTTGCGGTGGCACTCATCCTTGGCCGGTTGCTGGAGCTGCTTGGTCCGATCGTCGAGATCGTGGTCTGCGCCATCCTTCTGGCCCAGAAATCCCTGATCACCCATGTTCGCGCAGTTGGCGAAGGCCTGTTGACCTCGCTTGCCGAAGGGCGCGCGCAGGTCGCCATGATTGTCTCGCGCGATACGCGAGATATGACCGAGGCGCAGGTGGCGCGCTCGGCCATCGAAAGCGCCGCCGAAAACTTGAGCGACGGGGTGATTGCCCCAGCCTTCTGGTTTCTGGTCGCAGGTCTGCCGGGACTTCTGGTTTACAAGGTCGTCAACACCGCCGACAGTATGATCGGTTATCGCAACGACAAATACCGCGCCTTCGGCTGGGCAGCAGCGCGGCTGGATGATTTGCTGAACCTTGTCCCGGCACGCCTGACCTTTGTAATGATCGTGGCACTGTCCAGCCAATGGTCGCGCTGGGGAGAGATGGTTGAGGATGCACGCCGCCATATCTCACCTAACGCAGGCTGGCCCGAGGCCGCGATGGCACGTGCGCTTGATATCGCGCTGGCAGGACCGCGCAGCTATGACGGGCAGATGCGGGATCTTGCCTGGGTGAACGGGAATGCGCGGCAGAATATCGACGCGGCGGAGGTTTTTCGCGCATCAGACATGCTCTGGCAGGTATGGGGGCTTGCGCTTGGGCTCGTGTCGGTGTGGGTTGGGTTCAACTTCATATTCTGACGGATCAGCCTTATGCGTTTCCTTTCCGGCCTTATTGCCGCCGCCCTCTTCGCCTCGCCTGCACTCGCCCAATGCGGCGGTGGGTTCAATGCCTTCGCCAAAGGGCTGAAAGCCGAAGCCATTCAGCAGGGTTACGACAAATCCACCGTCAACAGCTTTTTCAAGGGCGTTCAGCAGGACGGAGCCGTTCTGAAAGCCGACCGCGCGCAGGGCGTATTCCAGAAACCATTCATCGACTTCTCGCGGCGCCTGATTTCACAGAACCGGATCGACCGGGGCAAGGCCATGTCGGGCAAATACGACGCGGTGTTTGACCGGATTGAGCAGGAATACGGCATTTCGCGCGGTGTGCTACTGGCATTTTGGGCGTTCGAGACCGACTACGGGTCCTTTCAGGGCGATTTCAACACCCGCAACGCGCTGGTGACGCTGGCCCACGACTGCCGCCGCCCCGAGTTGTTCCGCCCGCAGATTTTCGCCGCGATCGAGCTGTACAGCCAGGGCAATTTTGACCCCACCCGCACCACCGGAGCCTGGGCCGGTGAAATCGGCATGGTCCAGATGCTGCCCCGCGACATTCTGGAAAACGGCGTGGATGGGGACGGAGACGGCAAGGTTTCGCTAAAAACCTCGGCGCCGGATGCACTGATGTCCGGGGCCAAGATGCTGTCGCATCTGGGTTGGCAACCGGGTCAGCCATGGCTGCAGGAGGTCACCGTGCCCGCGCAGATGGACTGGTCACTATCAGGCCCCGGCAAGCCCCGCTCAGTGTCCGAATGGCAGGCGATGGGCGTGCAGGCGCGCAGTGGGTCGTTGGCGAATCTGCCTGCCTCGCTGATCCTGCCACAAGGGCATAAAGGCCCCGCCTTTCTGGCTTACCCGAATTTCGACGTCTATTTCGAATGGAACCAGAGCTTCGTTTACGTCCTGACCGCCGCCTATTTCGGCACACGGCTGGAAGGCGCGCAGATCTACGACGCAGGCAACCCCGCGCCGGGGCTGACGGGCGCACAGATGAAGCAGTTGCAGAGCAAGCTACAGGCACGGGGTTATGATGTAGGCAAGATCGACGGCATCCTTGGGGCCGGAACCCGTGCGGCTGTGCAGGCTGAACAATTGCGTCTGGGTTTGCCAGCGGATGCGTGGCCAACGACACAGCTGCTGAACCAGCTATAAGGGTCAGCGCCTAGGCGACCTTTGCTGGTTCACGCTTCACTGACGGATCAAACGCATGGATAGATACCAGCGAGCCTTCTGTGACGATGGCGGTATTGGGCTGTACTTCAACCCAGCCGTCACTGTCTGCATCAAGCGGCTCAGAAGATATCACTATCCCGTCTTCTGAGGTTCGGTAATGCAGACTGGGTGCATAATGATCAGACGCATAGCGCGCCGCAAATACACGCTTGCCGTCTGACCAGCACGCAGCAAACCGCATATAAGGCGACGATCCGCATTGTCGGGACAGCGCTTCCACCCGCCCCACGGCCCGTGCCATTGCCTCGATCGGATTTGAATCCAGACCTTCGCCATGAGCAATCAAAAAGATCGCTTCACTTTCTGTCGCACCCATTCGGTGCCCGTATAAATGTGCCGGGATCATAGCATCGAGCTGCTGCCGGATTTGGTCATGCCCTCCAGCCTGGCCATTGTGCATGAAGCTCCATTTGCCAAATCCAAATGGGTGACAGTTGTTGCGCGAGGTCGCAGTGCCTGTCGACGCTCTTACATGGGCCAAAAACAGTCGTGATCGTGTGTGATGAGCCAGTTGTTTGAGATTTGCATCGGACCATGCGGGATGAGTGTCCTTGTAGAAACAGGGCGTTTCGCGATCAGAATACCAGGCCAGTCCAAACCCATCGGCATTGATTGGTGTCTTCCCAATCAACGCGTTGCGGCTTTGAATGACAAGCGATTGCTCTTGCTCCTGAATCAATTCATCCAGATATCGCTGCTCCCCAACCCAAGCCAAAAAACGGCACATTTGGCATCCCCATCAGTTTTTCGATCCAGGGCATTCTACAACTTGATTTGACGATGATTATCCCGTTTTCTTCCGTTTTTATTCAAAGCCTCTATCAAATTTACCAATTGATCGGGAAAAACAGATCAATTACTCGCTCTGACCGGGTAGCGATCGCCTTTCTCGTCGATCAGGATCAACCGCTCACCACTGCGGACATATAGGTCGCATCGGCTGAACCCATTGCGATACGCGATGCAAACACTGCCGTCCCCGGCGATGGAATAGGTGCCAAAGGCGGATTCTCCGCTGGCATAGGTATAGGAATAGGCCCCTCCGGCCGAGTATTTGGACTGACCGTCATCATAGAATGTCAGAGTCTGGCCTGCCAAAGCCTCAAGCTCCTGCGGAGAAAGCGGCTGGTCTCCGGGTTTGGTGGCCCATTCGGCGGCCGCAAGTGGGGTGGCGCATAGCAGAAAAAAGATCAGTGATCGGGTCATACGCTACCCTAACCCGGCAAGCCGGGAATGGGTCATAACGTTGCGGTGATCGCTCAGGCGACCATCTGCTCGGCCTTTTTCAGGTCGACCGAGACCAGCTGGCTGACGCCCTGTTCCTGCATCGTCACGCCAAACAGACGGTCCATCCGCGCCATGGTCACCGCGTGGTGGGTGATGATCAGGAAACGCGTATCGGTCTGGCGGCACATCTCATCCAGCAAGTCGCAGAAGCGGGTGACGTTGGCATCGTCCAGCGGCGCGTCGACCTCATCAAGCACACAGATCGGCGCGGGATTGGCAAGGAACACGCCAAAGATCAGCGCGGTCGCGGTCAGCGTCTGTTCGCCGCCCGACAGCAGGCTGAGAGTCGAGAGCTTTTTGCCCGGCGGCTGGCACATGATCTCAAGGCCCGCATCCAGCGGATCGTCGCTTTCGACCATGACCAGATTGGCCTCACCGCCACCAAACAGGTGCTTGAACAGCATGGCGAAGTTGGAATTCACCTGCTCGAACGCGGTCAGCAGGCGTTCGCGACCCTCGCGGTTGAGGCTGGCGATGCCGCTGCGCAGGGCCTTGATCGCCTCTTCCAGATCGGCCTTTTCGCCGTTCAGCGTGTCGAATTCTTCCTGAACTTCTTTGCTGTCCTCTTCAGCCCGTAGGTTCACTGCGCCCATGGCGTCGCGCTGACGCTTGTGGCGGTTCACTTCGGCTTCAAGTGCGTCGGCGGCGGGCATCTGGTCAGGGTTCACGTCCAGTTGGTTCAGCAGCTGGTTCGGCGTCAGTTGCTGATCCTCGGCAATGCGTTCTGCTGCGGCGACTACGCTTTCCTTGGCGGCGTCGCAACGCGCCTCAGCCGCCGCGCGGCTTTCGCGCGCCTCCGAGGCCAGACGTTCGGCTTCGCGCTCGGCAAGAACCACCTCGCGCTGCTGGGTCTCGGCCTCGGCCAACTTGTCGGCGGCTTCGGCGCGCCGAGCCTCAGCGGTTTCGATCAGCTCGTTCAGTTCTTCCCGTGCCTCGGCGATTTCGCTGGGGGCCGCCATCGCGTCGGTCAGTTCTTCTTCCGAGCTTTCCTTGCGTTCGGCCAGTTCCGATATCCGCTTTTCCGCCGTTTCCAGCCGATGCCGCCAACCGCTGAGGTCCTTAGTCACCTCCTGCGTGCGCCGGGTGCGCGCCTCGCCCTCGCGGCGCAATTCATCATGCGTCGAGCGGTGGGTCAGCATGGTGATCCGCGCCGCCTCGACCGTCTGCTTGATGTCCTCGACCTGCGCGCGGGCGCTGTCGAGATCGCCCAGGCCAGTCAACGCGCCTTCAGCCTCACGCAGTTGTGCACGGGCGGACATGGCGTCTTCCTTATGACGGTCGACCGCGAGTGTCAGTGTTTCCAGCTTGCCCTGCGCCAGATTTCGATCCGCCTCAGCCCGGCTGAGCATCCGCGCGGTTTCCGCCATGCGCTGATCCGCGGCACGGCGGGCCTCGCGGGCGCGGCGGTCGGCTTCGGTGACGTCGGCCAGTTGCTGCGACAGCGCTTCATGCGCGGCGCGCGCGCCGTCGGCCTGCGCCTCGGTGCGTGTCAGTTCCTGTTTCAGCGCCTCAAGCTTGTTGAGCTGTTCCAAACGCAGGGCGGCAGCGCTTGGTGCATCCTCGGCCCAGGCGCGGAATCCGTCCCAGCGCCACAAATCTCCCGAGCGTGAGACCAAGCGTTGACCCGGTTTCAACGACGCCTGCAGGCGCGCGCCCTGATCCGCATCGACCAGACCGATCTGCGCAATACGGCGACTTAGGCGGTCGGGGCCGGACACATGCAACGCCAGCGGCTCGGCCCCGTCGGGCAAGGGCTGGTCGCTGTCATAGCCCGCTACCTGCACCCAACCTGAAGGTCCGTCGCCCTCGACCAACGGTGCACGCAGGTCATCCGCCAGCGCAGCCCCCAATGCCTTTTCAAAGCCCGTTGCCACCCGCAGCATGTCGAGCACTTGCCCACCCTCAGCCGTGTCGCGTTCGACCAGCTTGGCCAGCGCGGTGGTCTCGGCCCTTATCGCGCCCAGTTCACCCTCGGCCTCGGAGCGTTTGGCGCGGGCCTCGGCCTCACGCGCCTGCGTGTCGTTGCGCAGTTCGTCGGCGGCGGCCAGTGCTTCTTCCGCTGCTTCAGCAGCTTCGCGGGCTTCTTCCTCACCCTCTTGCGCGGTCTCGAACGCCTCGCTGGCACGGGAAAGGGCATTGCGCGCCTCGTCCACGGCGGCGCGGGCCTTTTCTTCCTCGCCCTCGGAACGAACCAGTGTCTTGCGGCTGTCTTCAACCAGTCGTTGCGCCGATTGGTGGCGAGCCACCAGACGGGCCATGTCTTCGGTTTCCTGCGACAGGTGATCTTCGCGATCCTGCAACACCGACGCGGCCTCGCGCGCAACTTCAGCAGCTTCAGCGACCTTTTCGTCATAGCCATCGGCGGCTTTTGCAAGCTCGCGGGCCTCCCATTCGAGCCGTTCGATCATCTCACCCGCGTCCCGGTTCAGACCGGATTCGCGTTCGATGTCGTTGCCCAATTGCTGGATACGGTTGGTCAGAGTCTCGATCGTCTGGCGTGCGCGGGTTTCCTGATCCGACAGCTGATCGCGCTGCACCTGCTGGCGCTGCAGGACGGCTGCGGCGATGGCCTCTTCCTCACGCAAGGGCGGCAGGGTTTCCTCGATCTCAGCGCGTTTGGCGGCGGATTCACGGGCGGATGCCTCGGCGCGAGAGGCTTCGGTGATCCGGTCGCGTAGCTTTTCCTCGGCCGCCTGACGGGCCATGTCGGCCTCTTTCCAACGGCGATAGAGCAGCATCCCTTCGGCCTGACGCAACAGCTCGCCGATCTCGCGATACCGCGCCGCCTGCCGGGCCTGACGGGCGAGTTGTGCCAACTGCCCGCCCAATTGTTCCAGCACGTCATCCACGCGGGTCAGGTTGGCCTCGGTGCCTTTCAGTTTCAGTTCTGCCTCGTGGCGGCGTTGATAAAGCCCGGAGATGCCGGCGGCCTCTTCCAGAATGCGACGTCGTGCGCGGGGTTTGGCGTTGATCAGTTCGGCAATGCGGTTTTGCCCCACCAGCGCAGGCGAATGCGCACCGGTCGAGGCGTCCGCGAACAGCATTTGAACGTCGCGGGCGCGCACGTCCTTGCCGTTGGTCTTGTAGGCACTGCCCACATCGCGGGTGATGCGGCGGACAATTTCCAACTGGTCGCTGTCGTTGAAGCCGGATGGCGCCAAACGTTCCGAGTTGTCCATCGTCAGGACCACCTCGGCAAAGTTGCGCGCAGGCCGAGTGGCAGCGCCCGCAAAGATCACATCTTCCATCGCGCCACCGCGCATGGATTTGGGACGGTTTTCACCCATCACCCAGCGCAACGCTTCCAGCAGATTGGACTTGCCGCAGCCATTCGGACCAACCACTCCGGTCAGCCCGTCCGCGATGATCAGATCGGTCGGGTCCACGAAGCTTTTGAAGCCGGTCAGTTTGAGTTTGCTAAAGCGCAATGGCTGCTCTTGGTATGATTCCTATGGGTAAGAAGTCTGCGCAACGGATGGGGGAGGTGTCAACGTGATTGCGCAGGATATGGGAGATTGGACCAAGTTATCCACAACATCTTGGCAAAACTACGCGGAGTCCCGCGTATCTCAGTAAGGCGAGCATTCAAAGACCTGATATCCGTAGTCTTCGTAATATCCGTAATCAACGCATTCATAGGGACGGCGAAGGAGTGCGCCGAAAATCAGTTTTTCCCCCAGTTCCTGGTCGCAGCCCAGCACGCCCACAGTGACGGCCGCATCGCCAAGAACATCCAGAAGCGGACAGCCCGAGACCTGCGCCATGGCCAGCGCAGCCCGATCGCGGATCGGACCCAGACGCGGCGCGTATTGCGGGTTCACGCGGACGGCCTCGGCCAGTTCATTGCGGACGCGGACGTCGAAGATACTGCCATTCACCGCGACGCGCGTTGCGGGCAAGTCGCGAAAATAGGGTGTACCACCCGAGCAGGCGGCGAGGCACAGGAAAGCGAGCACGCGGATCATGCTGCTTTATTAGCGACAATATGGTTAATGAAACCTTTCCCCGGTTCAGGCGCGCAACACTTCTCCTAACCGGCGTATACCCTCGCGGATCGTGTCCTCATCCGAGTTGGAGAAACTCAGTCGAATGGTATTGGACCCGCTGTCGTCGGGATAGAAAGCCTGACCGGGGACAAAGGCCAACTTGACCGTTTCCAGCGCCCTCGCCAGCAGGTCGGCGCCGTTCATTCCCTTGGGCAGAGTGACCCAAATGAACATGCCGCCTTCGGGTCGGGTCCAGTCGACGCCATTGGGCATGTGTTCTTTGAGCGCCTCAAGCATCGCATCGCGGCGCGCGGCATAGGTCTGGCGCAGCATGGGGACATGAGTGTCGAAGCGATCCCGCGCCACCTGATAAACCGCCATCTGGTTGATCGTAGAAGAATGCAGATCAGCCGCCTGTTTCAGAAGCACCAGTTGCGAGATCACCGGTTTTGCTGCAACCACCCAACCCAGCCGCAACCCCGGTGAAAGAGTTTTCGAGAAGCTGCCGCAATAGATCGTCCGGCAGTTCTCGATCGATCCCTTGCGCGCATGTTCTAACGCGAGGATCGGAGGGATCGGATCGCCGTCATAGCGCAGCGCCTGATAGGCTCCGTCCTCGATCACTGCGCAATCCAATTCATCTGCCAGATCGAGCAGCGCCTCCCGGCCCCGCAGATCGACCGTCTCACCAGTCGGATTTGCAAAATCGGCGGAGAGATAAGCGAATTTGATCGGGCTGTTGCCGGCGGCGGCCTGGTATTCGGCAGCCCCACGATTGCCATTGATGCTAAGCTGGTCAAAGCGCGGCTCATAAGCGTCAAACGCATTGAGCGCGCCCAGATATGTGGGCCACCCAACCAACGCAGTATCACCCGGTGACAAGAACAACTTACCCAAGTAATCCAGCGCTTGCTGCGAGCCTGAGGTGATCAGGATGTTGTCAGTGCCGCATGTAACGCCGATCCCACGCATATGGTCGGCCAGCCATTCACGCAGCGGGGCATAGCCCTCGCTGACCGAATATTGCAGCGCCTGCGCCTGTTGATCTGGGCTAAGCGCATTTTGAAACGCTTCGGCGAAAGCCTCTGCTGGAAACAAAGCGGGGTCGGGAATACCGCCTGCGAAGGAAATGATACCGGGCTCGCCCAGCAGTTTCAGCAATTCGCGGATTTCGGAAGCCTTCATCCGAGCGGTTCGGGTGGCGTAGAGCTGATCCATCGTAGGGGGCCTCCTCCGCCCTTGGGACGCAGATTAGGCAATGCGCCTCTTATGTCAATAATTCTGACCTAATGTTTCAACCTCTGTGAGCGACTTGAACGCCCCTTACAAACGTGGTCAAGTGACTTGACCAATTCCAAGTGGTAGCCAGATGCCTTTTCAAAAAGTTCAAACCGAAAAACTGTCACTGGCTGTTGTGCGCCAGATCGAACTGCTGATCCTGCGCGGCATTCTGCGCCCCGGAGAACGCCTGCCCTCGGAACGGGAGCTGGCCGAGCGGATGGGCGTGTCGCGCCCGTCGCTGCGCGAGGCAATCTCGGACCTCCAGGAACAGGGATTGCTAACTGCCAAGGCCGGATCGGGCATCTATGTGGCCGAGGTTCTGGGCTCGGCCTTCGCGCCGGCTTTGATCCGGTTGTTCGGCAATCACGACGAGGCAGTGTTCGACTATCTCTCATTCCGGCGTGACATGGAGGGTCTAGCGGCTGAGCGTGCCGCCCGCATGGGCTCGGGCAGCGATCTGAAGGTGGTGCAGACCATACTGGACAAGATGGAAGACGCCCACGCCCGCAATGCAGCCGAAGAAGAGGCGCATCTGGACGCCCAGTTCCATATGGCGATCATCGAGGCCAGTCATAACGTGGTGATGCTGCATATGATGCGGTCGATGTTCGATCTGCTGCGGCAGGGCGTATTCTACAACCGACAGATCATGTTCCAGCAACGCACCACCCGCGACGCAATTCTGGACCAGCACCGAGCCATCAACACAGCGCTGCAGGACCGCGACCCGAAAGGGGCACGGAAGGCGGTCGAAGATCATCTGAACTTTGTCAAAAGCTGCATGGCCGATCAGCAGAAGGCCCTGCGCAATGAAGAGATCGCGCAACAGCGTTTGAAGCACGAGACTGGAGAGGTCTGATCCTTCAAACTGGAAGCCACGAAAAGAAAAAACCCGAGAGCCTGAAGCCCTCGGGTTTTTCAAATCATATGATCCAGGCGATCAGTGTAGCTTTTCACCCACATCCGCGATGGATGCATCGATCAGCTTGTTCGCCTGCGTTGCGGTCATCTGTTTGGCCAGCACGGCGTTGGCTGCCGAAACCGCTACGGTGATGGCCTGATCGCGGACTTCCTTGACAGCAGATGCCTCAGCCGATGCGATCTGATCCTGCGCTGCCGCGAGACGGCGCGCGATGGATTTTTCCAGATCCACCTTAGCCTGTTCAGCCGCCAGAACCGCGTCTTCCTTGGCCGCGGCAACGATAGCTTCGGCCTGACCCTGAACTTCGCGCTGCTTGCGCTCGTACGAGGCCAGCAGACTGCGTGCTTCTTCATGCAGGGCGCGGGCTTCGTCCAGCTCGGCTTGAATACCTTCGGCGCGATTGTCCAGCGCACCACCGATCATACCGGGGACCTTGAAGTAGAACAGGACCGCGATAAAGACGATGAAGCCCAGAGTGACGACAAAGTCAGTGTTGGCAAGCGAGAAGAACGGGCCGCTTGCGGCCAGCGCGGGGCTGGCGGCACCAACGGTCAGGATAAGGGCAAGAGTGTTCCGCATGTCACTTATCCTTTCGTCTGCGCATCTACTGCACTGTTGATGGCTTTGGCATCCGCCTCGCCGCCCAGTGCTGTGACCAGTTCAGCCGCCGTATCCTTGGCAACCACTTGAATGCTTTCCAGCGCACCTGCACGGATTTCGGCAATTGCCTTTTCCGATTCAGCCGCCTTTGCAGCGATTTCCGCATCCGCCTTGGCAATCGCGTCATCCAGACCGGCCTGGATTTCGGCGCGGGCTTCCGCTGCGATACGCTGAGCCTCAGAACGGGCATCGGCCAGCGCTTTGTTATAGGCCTCTTCGGCCTCGACCGCTTTGGCCTTCAGGTCTTCGGCCGCAGCCAGGTCATTTGTAATGGTCCCCTGGCGTTCAGCCAGGATTGCCGCGATGCGGGGCAGAGCCACGCGGGACAGGACCAGAAAGATGACGACCAGCGTGATGACCAGCCAGAAAATCTGGTTGGGGAACCAATCGAAGCAGAGCTGCGGCATCCCGACGGCGTAGCCGCTGGAATCAACGCATGTGCCTACTACTTCTTCAGCAATGGGTTCAGTCGCCATGATGTCCTCCGTCGGAACGTTGTCTTTACAACAGATGGGCCGCTATGGCTTGGGCCCATCTGCGCGTAAGGATCAGGTTCCGCAGATTATACGGCGAACATCAGCAGCAGCGAGACCAGGAATGCGAAGATGCCCAGCGCTTCTGCGAACGCGATACCGATGAACAGGGTTGCGGTCTGCGAAGCAGCCGCCGAAGGGTTGCGCAGGGCGCCGGCCAGGAAGTTGCCTGCAACGTTGCCCACCCCGATTGCGGCTGCGCCGGAACCGATTGCTGCCAGGCCTGCGCCGATGTGTGCGAGATCGCCTTCCATGAGAATTCTCCTTACGATTTGGAAGTTTCGATGTTGGGGGTTCGGACCTTAGTGCGACGGATGCAGCGCATCTTTCAGATACACACAGGTCAGAATGGTGAAGACGTAGGCCTGAATGAAGGACACGAGGACCTCAAGGCCATACATTGCGGTGATCGCCAGAACCGACACGGGCGAGATCACGGCAATCGCGGCAAAGCCTGCGAACACCTTGATAACCGCGTGGCCTGCCATGACGTTACCGGCAAGACGAATGGAGTGGCTGACCGGGCGAACGAAGTACGAGATCAGCTCAATAATCGCCAGAACAGGGCGCAGCGCCAGCGGCGCGCTGGAGACCCAGAACAAGCCCAGGAACGCAGCGCCGTTCTTGACGAAACCCAAAACGGTCACGGTCAGGAACACGGCCAGCGCCAGCGGGATGGTCACGGCGAAATGCGATGTGGTGGTGAAGGACATGGGCAACATGCCCAGGAAGTTCGCGCAGACGATGAACATGAACAGGGTCATGACATAGGGGAAGTACTTGACGCCTTCCTTGCCGCAGATGTCTTCCAGCATCTTGTAGATGAAACCATAGGCCAGCTCGGCCACCGACTGCATCCGCGTCGGAACAATGGCGCGCTTGGACGTGCTGAGAACCAGCAGGGCAAAGATCGCCGCAATCGCCAGGAACAACCACAGGGTCACGTTTGTGGGCGTGTACCAGGCAATCGCACCGTCGCCGAACAACGGCTTGACGATAAACTGGTCCATTGGATGGAAAGCCAGGCTGCTGCCTTTTTCTGCGGTGGTCTCGGTTGCCACGTTCAGTCCCTCTCGTCCTTCTCGGTCGCGCTTGCGGCCGCTTGTTTCTCTTGAACCTCTTTCGCGCTGCGGAGCATAACCTTCACGCCCGCGACAAGGCCCAGCAATGTGAACAGCACCAGAAAGATCGGGATCGTCCCGAGCAGGCTGTCCAGCCCGTATCCGATGCCAAATCCGATCCCCAGACCGGAAACCATTTCGATGACCATCCTCCAGGCAAGCTCGCCTCCGGATACGTCAGCATCCGCACGAGGTTTCGGCGCTTTGGCCTTTTTCGCCGCTTCGATCTTGGCCTCCAGCTGCGCCATACGCTGCTTTTGGTCATCTTCGGTCACGGGCGTTTCCCTCGCACAGTCTTGGGTAGGGTGCTAAGGGGCTGAAGGCGCAGAGTCAACGGCAATGAAGCCGCAGCATGAACGTCGCTAAGTATAAGATTTTAATAATAAAATCACAGACCGCGTGAAACCTGCCGATGGCGTATAGTTCGCTGACCGGGCGGATAAGCCTGAATCCGCATATTCAACCAAATGGTTGACCAAACTCACAGGCTATGGTTCAGCGGAACCATGTCCAACGACCTCGACACTGTCTTCGCAGCCCTCGCCGATCCCACCCGCCGTGCCATCTTAGCGATGCTGCTGGAAGATGACATGGCCGTCACCGACGTGGCCGAACCGTTCGAAATGTCGCTGGCCGCGATTTCAAAGCATCTGGTGATCCTGACCAAAGCAGGTCTGATTTCTCAGGAAAAACGCGGACGGGTGAAGTGGTGCAAACTAGAACCCGACGCGCTTCGAGCGGCCTCGGTTTGGATGCAGGGGTTCGGACAGTTCGAACCGGTCAATCTGGATGCGTTCGAGCGGTTTCTTGAAGTTGAACTGCCCCCGGATGAGGCCTAACGCACAACTAAGACCGACATGCTGGCGTGTTTGGCCAGATATCCCGCGTGGCTGGACAGGATATAGTCTGTGATCCGGGGTGCGTGGGTTCCCACAACAATCAGATCGGCCCCCATTTCCTCTGCTGCGTGGGTCAGGTCCTTGTCGATCTCGACCGCGACATCAACCGAGTGAATGTTGCGTGTGTCCACACTTGTGCCGCTTTGCATCGCAATTTCACTGGCGCAGGTCAGCAATTCTTGTTTGATCGCGTCTGTTGTCAGGTGGCTATCCCCAGGCTGCGGGCCGGTGACGCTGACGATGGTCACTTTGGCGCCCTGCCATTTGGCCAATTGCGCGGCAACCTCGGTGGCTTTCTTGACCTCGGGCGGCAAGTGCAGGTCGACCGGGACCATGATGTGTTTGAACATATTGGCGTCCTCCTGATCCTGAGATATGTCGACCCGGGCGGTTCGCCAGTCTGACCCGTCGGGACGATCCAAACGGCAGGCTCAGCCCTCGCGGCTATATTCCACCCCGGTCACAACCCCCGTTGGGTCGGCACGACAGAGCCACGGAGCCTCGGCCCCTGCCACGAATACGCTGGTGACCGAGCCTGTCGGGCTGGACTGGGTCGACATCGCTTTGACACCATCAGGCCCTGTGCCGGTTTCGGCGCCCACCAGAGCTTCGCAGCTGGCTTGCAGGTCCGCCTCTGCAGCGTCTTTCGCGCTACCGGGGGCACAGGCGGACAGCGCCAGCAATGCGGGAATAAGTGACATTGTTTTCATGGCCCAGCTCCTTGGTGGTGCCAGGCAGGCTGCCACATCAGGTAGAAATCACAAGCTTCAATTCGAGCGCACCGGAGTGTTTGCAGGCGCGTCTTCTCCTTTCAGCAGCAACAACAGCGCAACAGCGGTGAGCCCGGCACCAACCAACACCAATGCCGTCGGCGCAGGACGTCCCAGGGCGATTTCCCACAGGATCACCCAGCTGGGCGTCAGGTAAGTGTAGGCCATGACCTTTGCCGCGGGCAAACGCAGGGCTGCAAACTGAACCAGTACAAAACTGGCGGCGGTCGCAAACAACGAGATATAAAGCAGCGTCACCCAGACAATCCCGGGAAGGTTGCCCCAATCTACTGCACGGATATCGGACCAGCCCCAGACCGTCAGGATCAAACACCCCGCAACCAACGTACCGAAGGTGAACACCACCGCAGGCTCTCCCCGGTTCAATCGCCGTATCATCGGCGTATAGACGGCGTGCGCGGCGCAACCCCAGAAATAGATGATCTCGCCGCCTCCGATCTCGAAGACCTGAAAGGCTTGCCAATCCGCTCTGAAGATCACCCACAGCGCACCGACCGCACCGACCGTCAGGGCCAGCGCCATGCGTGGAGTGGTGATCTGGCGCAGCAGCACCCACCCGGCCAGCGCCGACATGACCGGGGTCAGCGTAAAGACCGCCGCCGCGCTGACCGGGGGAGCGGTTTTCAATCCGTAGAACATCAGGACAAAGTAGGCTCCGAACAATCCGCCAAGCACCAGATAGCGCCATGGTGCCCGAGCCGCGCTGCGCGGAATGCCCGTTGTGGCAATCGCAGCGATGCCGATCACAACCGCCGCAATCGCAAAGCGCGCTGCCGTGATCGCCGACGGTGCGATCTCATTTGCCGCCATTGAGCCAAGCGAGAAACTGCCCGCCACCAAAGCCGAGAATGTCAGCATGGCCAGATGGCCGCGCGCCTGCGGTGTCACGGCAGCCAGCCCCTGGATTGATCTTTCAGGAAGGATAGGAAAGCCTGCACCTTGGTGGTCCGGTGCAGATCCACATGAGTCACCAGCCACAGCTTGCCAGACCACTCGGGCAACGGTGCCATCACCTCGACCAGATCGGGATCGCGCGCGGCCTCCCAACGGGCCATAAAGCCGATGCCTGCACCGGCCAGAACAGCCTCTCGCATACAGAAATTATTGGTGCAGCGGAAAGTGATCGCCTGCTCCGGCGCGTTGGCACGCAGCCAGCGGGAAAACGGCGCGCGGCTGTTTTCATCATCATTGCCGACGAAGTGGTGATTGGCGAAATCTGCAACGTCCGCGGGTTTGCCGTGGCGCGCGAGATAGGCCTTGCTGGCGAATAGTCCGACCTCTTGTGGAATGAACGGCTGCACCACATTGTCCGGTTGATCCGGCGCGGCCCCGGCGCGGATCGCCACATGCGCCTCGCCATATTCCAACCGGAACAGGCGGTCGCCGGTCAGATAGCGCACGATCAATCCCGGGTGGGTCTGCTGGAACTCGGTCAGCGTCGGTACGATGAGCGGGGCCAGTGAGGCCAGTGAGGTGACCACGATCTCGCCCGAGACATCGTCTCCGCGCCCCTTCATGCGACCAACCAACTGGTTGAACTGATCTTCGGTTGCCTGCGCGACCCGCAACAGGTCCTCACCCGCTTCGGTTGGTGTGTACCCACGCGCGTGACGCTGGAATAGTTTGACGCCCAGCCGCGCCTCGATTGCGTCGATATGGCGGATCACGGTGGCGTGGTGCACGCCCAGCACGTCCGCTGCCCCGCTGACCGTTCCCATACGCGCCACCTGATAGGCGGTTCTCACTTCATCCCAATTGTCCATTGCATCTGATCCAATGTGCAAATTCTAACAATGCTTGTTGATATATCCGAGTTTTGTTCATGCACGCAACAGCCATATTGGGGCAACAGAAGCTAATTCCGCAACAAAGGACGCCCCGAAATGACCAAAACCATCCTGCATATCGACGCCTCGGCCCGCCGCACTGGATCTGCCACCCGCGATCTGTCCGACCGCGTGGTTCGCCACCTGAACGCCGGGCGTATCATCCGCCGCGATCTGGCCACTCCCCTGCCCCTGCTGACCGAGGACTGGATCGGCGCCAATTTCACCCCCGCCGACCAGCGTGACGCGGTACAGAAAGACCTGCTGGCCCTGTCGGACGAATTGGTGTCCGAGTTGCAAAAGGCCGACACGATCGTCATCGGCCTGCCGATCTACAACTTCTCAGTTCCCGCCGCGTTCAAGGCCTGGATTGATCTGGTCGCCCGTGCCGGTCTGACATTCTCCTATTCCGAAGAAGGACCGAAAGGTCTGCTGGAAGGCAAACGCGCCATCCTTGCTGTTGCATCGGGCGGTACGGCGGTGGGCTCCGAAATCGACTTTGCCACCACCTATGCGCGCCATGTTCTGGGCTTCATCGGCATCCATGATGTCGAGGTCATCGCCGCAGATCGCATGGCACTGGACCCCGAAACAACCCTGTCCAATGCGCAGAAAGCTGTCACCAAACTGGCAGCCTGATTGACCTGCCCCCCTTGAACCGTCCAGTCTGCGCCGAGGCAAATCGGCAGACTGGGCGTTTCACATGAAAAAGATTGGAATATTGGGCGGTGTTGGCTGGGCCTCAACTGTCGACTACTACCGGGCGATCGCTGAAGGCGCGGGTCGGTATTTTGCTGAACGCGGCCACGGATCGCCGCTGCCCATCCCACCCATGACCATCGAATCCGTCACCCAAGCCAAAACCCGCGCCTTGCGCGGCGTGGCCGGTGACGAAGACAGCTGGGCCGCTTTCGACGCGGTGTTCCGCGAAGCACTGCTGACTTTGGAACACGCAGGCTGCGATTTCGGCATCATCGCCTCCAATACGCCACACGCGCGGCTTCACACGATCCGCGAAGGCGTCTCCATGCCTATTCTCAGCATTTTTGACGCAACCGCCGACGCGACCGCCTCGACCGGCGCCACCAATGCTTTGGTCCTTGGAACCGCAGTCACCATGCAGGCCACAAACTATGCCGACCGGCTGGCCGCCGAGGGTATCACGGCAAACACACGCCTGCCCGAGCCTGAGATCGCCGAGATGCAGGCGATGATCGACAGTGATTTCTACGGCGGCGCATCCGACACCGCACATGCGCGCCTGCTGGCCTTCTGCAACAAACACGCCACACCCGGAACCGCGATCTTGCTGGCCTGTACCGAGTTGCCTCTGGCCTTCCCCGATCATCTGGACGATCCGGTGTTCGAGGCGGACGGTCACCTGTTCGTCAACCCCTCCGCCGCCCATGTCGCTGCCGCTTTGAACGAAGCGCTTGAGGGGTGATCACGGCAGCCAGTTTATCTCGCACCCGATCTTATCAAAGAACACCATCAGGTCTTCGCGCGACAAAACGACGGTTCGGTCGTTGACCAAAGGGTGCATGTTGATGACATCGGCCTGTTGCGCGGCGGCGTCCATGAAGAACTTAACGTTGTTCTCAACGCCGTTGATCATCGCCAGCGGACTGACCGCGCCAGGGCGGATGCCGAGGTTCTGGAACAGCCGATCCGCCGAGCCGAAGGACAGGTTGCCAACCCCCAACTCCGCGCCCAGCGCCTTGAGGTCGATCTCGCGGCTCTGTTCCAGCGTCACTAGATAATTCCGCTTTTTCTTGTCGCGCAGATACAGGTTCTTAAGCCGCAATGTGTTTTCACCCGGCACCATGAACTGGCCTTCCACCCCCTTTGCATCCTCAACCGTGCGCAGCGGGATATGTGTATGCAACCGATAGGGCAGCCCCCATTCATCCAACTGCGCCAAAAGCGCATCCGAGCTGAGCGGCAACGTATCCTGAAAGGCAGATGATGCGTCCATGGGAACCTCCTCGTATGGCGCGCTCATCGCCCAACCGACAGGTAAATTCAAGCCACGACAGGCGCGGCATTCGGTGCTAGCGTGCCGCCATGAAAGTCACGCGTAACACTCCGAGCCAACTGATCCTGTCCAATACGCCATGGTTCATCGGCATCACGCTGGTTTTCTTCATTCTGGCATTTGTCGGCGCGGGCGTCTTCTTGGCCAGTGAAGGTGGCGAGGGTATCTTGTTCGGCATTTTCTTCGCACTATTCGGCGGAGGCATGGGTTTTGGTGCATTTTGCGCCTTTGTCCGGCGCGTGCAGGTCATACTGGATCGCAATAATAACAGCATCCTGATCCGCAGACAGTCAGTCTTTGGATATGATGCCGTGGAACATGAGCTCTCGCACCTCTCGCACGCGGAAACCGAAAGCACGACCTCACGTAGCGACAATGGCACATCGACCCTCTATCGCCCTGTCCTAATACTGGATGAGGGCATGAGCGCCGGACGGCATCCCATTGTCGAGGCTTATTCCAGTGGGCGCGGCGCGCATCGGCTGGTGGATGCGGTCAACGATTGGCTTCCGGCACGCAAGGTTGACTCTGCCAGCCAATCGGCCTAAATCGCCGCCAACATCCGGAAGCGTTTGATCTTCCGGTCCCTTGAGTCGTTCAGGGATCGCCCCCCACCAGCGAGTTTCGCCCGTGGGGGCGTTTGTGCATTTAACCGACGCGTCCTATCTAGGGCACGCCACCAGATAACCGGCTAAGGAGGCCGAAGGCATGTTTGAAAATCTATCCGAACGCCTTTCCGGCGTCTTTGACCGGCTGACCAAACAGGGTGCCCTGTCTGAAGAAGACGTGAAAACCGCCCTGCGCGAAGTCCGCGTTGCCCTGCTTGAGGCCGACGTCTCGCTGCCGGTGGCGCGCGAGTTTGTCAAGAAAGTACAGGAACAGGCGACCGGTCAAGCTGTCACCAAATCGATCACGCCCGGCCAGCAGGTCGTCAAGATCGTGCACGACGCGTTGGTAGATACACTGCGTGGCGAAGAAGACCCCGGCGCGCTGAAGATCGACAACCCGCCTGCGCCGATCCTGATGGTCGGCCTGCAAGGCTCGGGTAAGACGACCACCACCGGTAAGCTGGCGAAACGCCTGAAAGAGAAAGAGGGCAAGAAGGTCCTGATGGCCTCGCTGGACGTCTATCGCCCAGCGGCGATGGATCAGCTTGCGGTTCTGGGCACGCAGGTTGGTGTAGATACGCTGCCGATCGTACCCGGTCAGACGCCGGTTGATATCGCCAAGCGCGCCAAGCAACAGGCAACGCTGGGCGGCTATGACGTCTATATGCTCGACACCGCGGGCCGTCTGCATATCGACGAAGTCCTGATGGACGAGGTCGAGCAGGTTCGTAACGTGGTCGACCCGCGCGAGACGCTGCTGGTGGTCGACGGCCTGACCGGTCAGGTCGCTGTTGAAGTGGCCGAAGAGTTTGATGCCAAGGTCGGCATCTCGGGCGTGGTCCTGACCCGTATGGACGGTGACGGGCGCGGCGGTGCGGCGCTGTCGATGCGCGCGGTCACCGGCAAGCCGATCCGCTTTGTTGGTCTGGGCGAGAAGATGGACGCGCTCGAAACCTTCGAGCCGGACCGGATCGCCGGTCGTATTCTGGGCATGGGCGACATCGTTGCTCTGGTCGAAAAAGCCCAGGAAACGATGGAGATGGAACAGACCGAGCGCATGATGAAGCGCATGGTCAAAGGTCAGTTCAACATGAACGATCTGAAAATGCAGCTGGAGCAGATGATCCAGATGGGCGGCATGCAGGGCATGATGGGCATGATGCCGGGCATGAACAAGATGGCCAAGCAGATGGATCAGGCCGGTCTGGACGATAAAATCCTGCGCCAGCAAATCGCGCTGATCCAGTCGATGACCAAACGCGAACGCGCCAACCCGCAACTGCTGCAAGCGAGCCGCAAGAAACGCATCGCCGCCGGTTCGGGTATGGAGGTCAGCGATCTCAACAAGCTGCTCAAGATGCACCGGCAGATGTCCGACATGATGAAAAAGATGGGCAAAATGGGCAAAGGCAAGATGCTGAAACAGGCCATGAAAGGCATGTTCGGCAAAGGTGGCCCAAGCCCCGAGGAAATGGCTGCGGGCATGGACCCCAAGGCGCTGGAACAAGCCGCCAAAGCGATGGGCGGTAAGATGCCCGGCGGTCTGCCCGGACTGGGTGGCGGCATGGGCCTGCCCCCGGGGTTGAGCGGTTTTGGAAAGAAAAAGTGACGTCAGCACGCTGCACCCAGCCCCCGTCCGGAAAGGCGGCGATGGCAGCAGCGCAGTATCGCGCGGCCCTGCCGGTCATTGAAACCCGGCGGCTGGTTCTGCGTGCGCCCACTCTGGACGACCTGCCGGTTTGGACGTCGATCTGCAAGGACAGCTTTGGCGATACCGAGCAAGACGCCTGGACTGAGTTTTCCTACTACACATCAGGCTGGCTTTTGCATGGTCACGGCTTGTTCACCGTCACGTTTAAAGACGATGATGATCAGGTCATTGGCTTCGTCATTCTGGGCCTCGAATGGGACGATCACGAGCCCGAGCTTGGCTATATGTTCGATAGCAAGTTCCGCATGCAAGGTTACGCGACCGAAGCGTGCAGCGCCGTTCGCGATTTTGGCTTCGATCTGCTCGGGTCCGGTCAGTTCGTAAGTTACGTTTCGCAATCCAACACGCGTTCGAACGCATTGGCACAGCGTCTGGGTGCAACGCGCGACGCCGTTGCCGAAAGCGCCTTTGGTCCAACCCAGCATGTCTGGCGATACGGCGAGGTGCAGGCATGACACTTGCCATGGCCATACCAACGCTGGAAACCGAACGCCTGATCATGCGGGCCCCCTGCGAGGCCGATTTTGAGGCTGAGGCAGAGTTTTTTGCCAGCGACGCCTCGAAATTCGTCGGCGGCCCGAAACGCCCGGATGAGACATGGCGCGCTGTTGCGATGCTATTAGGCCACTGGGCGATGCGGGGATATGGCTTCTGGGGTGTCGAGGAAAAAGACACCGGCACCTATGTAGGCCATGTTGGCTTGTGGAACCCTCACGGCTGGCCCGAGCCCGAAATTGGCTGGACCCTGATGAACCACGCCACCGGCAAGGGTTATGCGACCGAAGCGGCACTGGCTGCACGCGCACATGCCTATGACGTGCTGGGCTGGGAAACCGCAATCTCGCTGATCGATCCGGACAATCTGGGAAGCAAGGCTGTCGCGGAACGGCTGGGCGCGCAGTTTGAATATATGTTCGAACACCCGGCTTTCGGGGCGATGCAGGTCTGGCGTCATTCTGCGCCTGCCGATCTGGTAAATGGTGGCGTGGAGGCATACGCATGACCTCGTTCACTATACCCACCGTCGAAACCGATCGCCTGATCCTGCGCGCGCCGCATCTGGACGATCTGCCTGCGATGACCGCGTTCTACGCGACCGAGCGCAGCCATATGGTTGGTGGCCCCAAGGACGCTCTTGGAAGCTGGAGCTCTCTTTCGAACAGATTGGGTCATTGGGCGCTGCGCGGTTATGGTCTGTGGCATCTGACTGAAAAGGCCAGCGGCGCATTCGTGGGATGGGCAGGCATGATCTACGTACCCGGCTGGGCGGAGCCCGAGCTGGGCTGGACGCTGATGGCAGAGGCCGAAGGCAAAGGTTTGGGCTTTGAGGCCGCTGCGGCTGCACGCGACTATGCAGCTCGGCATCAGGGGCTGAACGGTGTGATTTCCTACATCGCCCATGCCAATGACCGCTCGCGCGCGCTGGCCGAACGGCTGGACGCAACGCTGGAGATTGAGAGAGCCGAGCTTCTGGGCAAGCACGCTCAGATCTGGCGTCATCCGCAGATTGATTTGACCACCGAAAGGACCGGCCAATGAACAACCCCGTGACACAAGCTGCCGCGCTGTTGAAGGATCACCGCGAAAGCATCGACCGGCTGGATGCGATCCTGGTCTATACGCTGGGCGAGCGGTTCAAGCACACGCAGGCCGTTGGCAAGCTCAAGGCCGCACACGACCTTCCCCCGTCCGATCCGTCGCGCGAGGCTGCGCAGATCGCACGGTTAGAAGACCTGGCGAAAGAGGCCGATCTGGACCCCGATTTCGCCAAGGCTTTTCTGAATTTCATCATTCAGGAAGTCATCCGACACCACAAGAAACACCAGAACTAAGCCGGTCTAGCACCGGATACGCCATTCAAAGGAGATACCACCATGGCAATGAAAATTCGTCTCGCCCGCGGCGGCTCGAAAAAGCGTCCCTTCTATCGCATTGTTGCGGCTGATAGCCGTATGCCGCGCGATGGTCGTTTCATCGAAAAACTGGGCACCTACAACCCGCTGCTGCCGAAAGACAGCGAAGAGCGCGTGAAAATGAACATGGAGCGCATCCAGTACTGGCTGGATCAGGGCGCACAGCCCACCGACCGGATCGCACGCATGCTGGAAGCTGCCGGCGCCCGTGACAAGGCCGAGCGCAACAACCCCAACAAGGGCACTCCGGGCAAGAAAGCTCAGGAACGCGCGGAAGAGAAAGCTGCCAAGGCTGCTGAAGCTGCCGAAGCGGCTGCTGCACCGGCTGAAGAAGCTGCTGCAGAAGAATAAGCAGTCGGGCGCGTGCAGGATCAGGCCTTTTCCGACGATTTTCGCACGCAGTTCGATCTGTTGATGCGGCTCCGGCGTGATGTGCGCCGGTTTCGCACCGATGCAATTGACGAGGCAGTGCTTACGCGCTGCCTCGACGCGTTTCGACTGGCCCCTTCTGTTGGGCTCAGCGAACCCTGGCGCGTGATCCGCATCGAAAGTCAGGCCGCGCGCGACGCGGCGCTGAAGAATTTCCAAGCGGCCAACGAGCGGGCGCTGAGCGGGTATTCCGGCGAAAAGGCGCAGCTGTACAGCCAGCTGAAACTGTCCGGGATGAAAGAAGCTCCGGTGCAGCTGGCCGTGTTCTGCGACGATGCCACCGACAAGGGTCAAGGTCTGGGCGCAGGTACTATGCCCGAGATGCGGCGCTATTCTGTGGTCTCTGCCATCACCCTGTTCTGGCTTGCCTTACGGGCAGAAGGGCTGGGGCTGGGTTGGGTCTCGATCCTCGACCCGGACCAGATGGTGCGCGATCTGGATGTCCCCGAGGACTGGCGGTTGATCGGATATTTCTGCTTGGGCTGGCCCGAGGCCCAATCCGATACGCCGGAACTGGAGCAGGTCGGCTGGGAATGCAGAGACACCTCTCTGCCCATCGAGGTGCGCTAGACATGTTCGGATTGTTACGTCTTCCCATCCTGCTGGCGATCGCATTTATTGTGGGCGTATTCTTCGAACGCTCGAACCAGCGCGAGGCGTGCGAGGTGATCGGACAATGGCGGGACGGGCTATGTGTGACGGATGGTCGAAATGAGTGATCTGATCTGCGTAGGCAGCATCGCGGGCTCGTATGGGGTGCGCGGCGAGGTGCGGCTGAAAAGTTTCTGTGCCGTCCCCGAGGATATCGAAGGCTATTCGCCGCTGACAGACGAAGAAGGTAAAGAGCGCTATCCCGTAGTCCTGACCCGCGCGATCAAGAACGGCTTTGCCGCCCGGCTGGGTGGCATTGAGACGAAGGAAGCGGCGGATGCGCTGAACGGTCTGCGCCTTTATGCGCGGCGCGATCAATTGCCGTCGCTGCCGGATGATGAGTTTTACCACACCGACCTTATCGGGCTTGAGGTTTATGATACCGGCGGCACGCTGCTGGGCCGGGTGAAATCGGTTCAAAATCACGGCGCGGCGGATCTGTTGGAACTGCACGGTCCGGGCTTAAAGGCCACCGTGCTGCTGCCGTTTACACTCGAATCCGTTCCGACCGTTGATCTGGAAAAAGGCCGCATCATCGCCGACCCGCCCGAGGGCCTGCTGTAATGCGCCGCGTGTTGCTGCATCTGGGTCTGCACAAGACCGGGACAACGGCGGCACAGTCCTTTCTGTTCGAAAACCGCTCACTGATCTGGCCGCACCATGCGTTGGTCCTGCCCTATCGGACCCGCAAAACCGGCTTGTCCGAAGCAGCCACACGCTATTCCGTCTACGGCACCCCCGGCGCGATGAGCGATTTCAAGGATCAGATGCGGCACTTCCTGAATTCACTGGAATTCGGCCAGAAGCGCGGGCTGGTTCTGAGCGAAGAGAATTTCTCGGGCCTGCGCCCTAGCCGCAATGTCGCGGTGGGATATGAGGCCGCGCCCGAGCTTGCCTCGTGCCTTGTCGGCCTGATCCGCGACCGGTTTGCCGGGGAAGAGGTGCATATCACGATCTACTACTCGCTGCGCCAACGGGGAAGCTGGCTACGCAGCCTGTGGGCGCATGATCTGCAACGATCGCGCCTGATTCAGGATTTTGAGACCTTTCGCGCCCGGCTTGAACCGGTGCCGTCGCCTCAGATTGCTGCTGCGGCTGTGCGCGACCGTTTGCCCTCGGTCTCGGTCCGCACCGAATGGCTGGAAGACCTGCAGGGCCAGCGACATGGGCTTGGAAGCACTTTTGCTGAATTCCTTGACCTGCCTGCGGACAAAGCCGCCGAATTGGTAGGCCCGACCCGATCAAACCCACGCCTGCCCGAGGATGTCTTGCAGCAGATGCTGGAAATGAACCGATCCGATCTGGACGATGCTGCGCTGATCGATCAAAAGACGGCTTTGGTTCAAAGCACCCAGAACGATCTGATCGGCTCGAGATGACAGATAAACCCGGAAAGTCCCATGGCCGCAAAGCCATCCGTCCAACGTTGAAGCCGCGCGAGTTGATGACGCCGACGCCCGATCTGCACGGGGTGTGGAAGGCCAAGATCATCACGTTGTTCCCATCTGCCTTCCCCGGTGTTCTGGGCGAAAGCCTGACCGGCAAGGCCCTGCAAGAAGGGCTATGGCAGTTGGAAACTGTGGATTTGCGCCAATTCGGGATCGGCAAGCACCGCAATGTGGATGACACCCCTGCGGGCGGCGGTGCGGGCATGGTGCTGCGTGCCGATGTGCTGGGTGAGGCCATTGAGCATACGATGGCGGGCATCCGGGGCAACTGGCCGTTGATCTACCTCAGCCCACGTGGGCGTCGGATGGATCAGAAAATGATGCAAAACCTGGCTCGCTGCGATGGCATGACACTGCTATGTGGTCGTTTCGAAGGCGTCGATGAGCGGGTGCTGGAACATTACGGCGTGCAAGAGATCAGCTTGGGTGATTTTGTCATGACCGGGGGTGAAATCGCCGCGCAGGCCCTGATCGACGCCACCGTGCGGCTGATCCCGGGCGTTCTGGGCAATCAGGCCTCAGCCGAGGAGGAGAGCTTTTCCTCTGGCTTATTGGAGCATCCGCAATACACCCGCCCCGCCGACTGGAAAGGCCGCCCGATCCCCGAGATCCTGATGTCAGGCCACCATGGACGCATTGCGGATTGGCGTCATGAAATGTCGGAACAGATCACCCGCGAACGGCGGCCGGATCTGTGGGACGCCTATCGAAAATCAGAAGATAAGGGCTAAGACTAACGGGTTGCCTTCCACAACGCCCAGGTTTCCGGTGTGCCGTTGAAGGTGTTGATGTCCACCTTACCCTGAACCCCCGGCACCAGCCCGGTGCCGGTGTATTGCCAGAACCGCCAGACCGAGCCTGGATAAACGTTGCGCGGGTGGCCCGCGACCGAGCGCAGCCAGAACTCAGTTTTGGGAAGTCGTCCGATATCGGTGTCGCCGTAGAAATCTACCGTCGTGTAGACAATCGGGCGTCGGCCATAGTGGCGCTCGAGAATATCAAGGAACCGCTGCGCCTCGGCCCGAACGGTTCGGCCATCAGGGCGCAGGGTGCAGGTTTTGGAATGGGGCGTCCATTCCATATCCAGCACATGCGGCAGGTCGGCCCCTTTGGGCACGTTCTGGATGAACCAACGCGCCTGTTCATGGGCCGGACGGCAGAAATAATAATAGTGATAGGCCCCCCACGGCACTCCGGCAGCTTGTGCGCCGCGTCGGTGCTCGTCGAACATCGGGTCGGTAAAATCTCCGCCCTCGGTGGCTTTGATGAAGGCAAAGCTGACACCGTTCTTCTGCGCGGTGCGCCAATCAATCGGCCCCTGCCAACGCGAGACATCCAGCCCATGCACCGGGTAATGGCCGGGATGACGTCCCTCCCACGGGTGCGGGTCAGCGTCACCAAAGGCGGGGTAGATGATCGAAGGCGGGGTCGTGTCCGCGAAGGCCTGCGGCTCAACCACCTGAGGTTGCGGGCCGCGGCGACCACATGAGACAAGTGCAAGCGCCATAACGGCCAGCAGAAGTGCTTTGCGCATCTTATGATCCTGTATCAAATATCTGCTCTTATAATTAATCCCAGAATGCCTGATCTGGTGAACAAGGCAACGGTGGATTTGACGGGTGGCAAAAACTCACCTGTTTCACCAAGAATAAGGCTTGATCCCCGCCCGCAAAGCCCGTAAAGCAGCGCAATCCGGTGTGGCGTTATGCGACTCCGGTGTTTTGGTTTGCATCCTGACGTGACGCCCAGCTTTCTTCGGCACCGGCGCGACAGGGCGGACCGGACCAAAAGGAACATTCGATCTGACCTCTGGCGGGCTGTACGCAGGACCCGGTGAAGACCAAGAGCTCTCAGGCCGTGCCCAAACTTCGTGGACCAACCACGAGCAGATAGGAGAAATGCGATGGACCTGATCGCACAGCTTGAGGCGGAGCAAATTGCCGCCCTGGGGAAAGACATCCCCGATTTCAAAGCCGGTGACACCATCCGTGTCGGCTTTAAAGTGACCGAAGGGTCGCGTACCCGTGTGCAGAACTACGAAGGCGTCTGCATCGCGCGCAAAGGTGGCAGCGGCATCGCCGGTTCGTTCACCGTTCGCAAGATTTCGTTTGGTGAAGGCGTGGAGCGTGTGTTCCCACTGCATTCGACCAATATCGACAGCATCACCGTTGTCCGCCGTGGCCGCGTTCGTCGCGCCAAACTGTACTATCTGCGTACCCGTCGCGGTAAATCCGCACGTATCGCAGAAGTCACCAACTACAAGCCCAAGGCTGGCGCCGAGGCGTAAGGAGCGGAAAGATGAAAAAAGACATCCATCCCGATTATCACCTCATCGACGTCAAAATGACCGATGGCACCGTGGTTCAGATGAAATCCACCTGGGGCGCCGAAGGCGACCAGCTGGCTCTGGAAATCGACCCCTCCGTGCACCCCGCATGGACCGGTGGCTCGTCGCGCCTGATGGACGCTGGCGGCCGTGTGTCGAAGTTCAAGAAGAAATACGAAGGTCTGGGCTTCTAAGCCGGACTTTATTCAAGATGCGAAAGGCCGTCCTGTTTGGGCGGCCTTTTTTGTTCTCCTGCCGCGTTTACTGCATGCTCAGAAATCAAACCCGGTCTGGACGGGCGGCGTGTAGGGCTCGATCATGTCCTCACCCTCGGCCCCGCGTTTGATGGGTTTGACGGTGTGATATTCGAACCGGCCTTCGTACTGCGTGCCCAACGACTGCTGCGCCTCTTGCGCAGTTGTGACGCCCGATAGCCAGCTTTCGATCTCATCCGGGGTCAGGATCACCGGCATTCGACTGTGAATATGCGCGATCTGAGGGCTGGGTGGTCGGGTCAGGATCGTACAGCTGTGGCTGCCATCATCCGTTCGGTAAAACCCCGCAAAGAACATCACCGGGGCATTGCGCTGAACCGTGATGTAAACCGGACAATCATGGCCCTGATCCTTGGGCCATTCGTAATAGCCCAGCGCCGGAATAAGACAGCGCCCCTTGTTCCAGTACTCCTTCCAGAAGCTGACATTTTCGATCTTCGAGTTGATCATCGGCTTCTTGCTGCGCGGGTCCTTGATCTGCCAGCGCGCCGTCGCCAGCTCGGCCCGGTCTCCGTCCCAACGGACCATGCCAACCCGATTGGTCGGAGACACATTGTACCCGCCCGAAGGCAGCTGTTCGGGCAGATCAGGCGAGACCTTGCCGTAGAGAAAATACTCAGTAATCGCCAGCATTTCCCGCTGTGTCAGGTGACCGGCTGCAAATTTTCCACACATGGCGAAAACCTAGGCCGATTGGGCCGCGGTCACAAGGGAACCATTGGGCATTCAGTCCTTGGTCAGATCAACGGCGCTGTGTGGTGGGGGCACTGGTCCCCGCAGCAGCGCGGCGGCTAGGATCATCCCCAAAAGCGTCGCCATGGCAGCGACAAACATAGCGCTGTTAAAGGCATCATCCTGCAAATCCCGCAGGGCACGCGCCAGCGTTTCGCCTGTGGTCGGATCAAGCCCAGCGATAAGCTGTTGCACCTGACTTGCGGTGCCATGTGTCAGCGCATGGGCCAGATCAGCCCGTTGCTCGGACCCGGTGGGCAAGGCATTGATCACCTCGGTCAGGCCACGCCGGGTGGTGACCGCTTCGGCCAACCCGCCGACCACCGCACCAAGCGTGGCACCAAAATAAAGGAACGCATTCACCACGCCCGAACCCTGACCCACATGCTCTTCCGGTAACAAGCGCAAGCCCAGACGCGGCAGCAGCGAAAAGCCGATGCCCATCCCGATTCCGATGATCACCAGCTTCCACCAGATTGCGCCCATTCCGGTTGTGTTCGTCGTTGTGGTCAACAGCAGGAACCCGCAGGCCATGAACCCCATGCCCAAAATCACCGGCCATCGAAAACTGTAAGGCGCCAGAAAGCGCGGGGCGACCACCGACACGACGAACATGCTGAGGCTTAGCGGCAGGATCGCCACCCCGGCCCCGACGGCAGACAGACCGAATGCATCTGGCGATTGCACGAAGACGTTGAAATAGACGAAAAAGCTGAACAGCGCGAAACCGGTAATGAACATCCCTGCCGCCGCCATGAAATAACGGGGGTGGCGGAAGTAGCGCAGCTCGATCAGAGGGTCCGCGCTGCGGCGCGAGGTGATGATCAGTGCAATCACCGCTACAGCCGACACGGCAAGCGGGAACAGGGTCGATCTTGTGGCCCATCCGTGGCTTTCCCCATTGCTGAGGGCGAAGGATAGCGGGCCAAGCAGCAGGACCAGTGCGATTGCACCCGCAAGATCGAACTTTGCGCCTGCAAGACGGGTGTCGGGGACGTAATGCTCTTTGCTGACCCGCAACCCGACCGCAAAGGCCACGATCAGCAGCGCCAGATCGGTGGCAAACACGCCCCGCCAGCTGAGGTAATGCGCAAACGCGCCGCCAACGATCGGACCAACACCAATTGCCAGCCCGACGATCGCGCCCCAGGCACCGGTGACGCTGGCCCGTTGTTCCTCGGGCGTGGCGGCAGTTAGCAGCGAAAGCGAGGTGCCAAACAGCGCTGCCGCCCCGGCACCTTGGGCCCCGCGGCCTGCCAGCAACATGGCTGCATCCTGTGAAAACAACACAAGGGCCGAGCCAAGACCGAACACGATCATTCCGGCAAAGAAGACGCCCATCTTGCCGGTGATATCGCCAAATCGGCTGACGATGGTAACGAGGGTCGCGCTAACCACCGTATAGATCGCCATCACCCATTGCAGGCTGGAAGGCGACAGATCGAACTCGGCCTTCAGATTTGGCAGGATCGTCGCAACGGCGGTTGTGTTGAAGCCAACAACCATCATGCACAGCGCGGTCATCACCAGAACCAGACGTGCCCCTCCCGCGCCGGATATGTCGTCAGTGACGTCTTTTGGCATCTGCCTGTCCCCCGTTCAGGAATAGCGCGCTGGCCCTTCGGGCACCGTGTTGTGCCTATTATTAAACGGTTTTTTGCTGATAGATACTGTTTTTAGCGCGCTGCGCGCGCAGCGCCTATTAGATCCAGTAGGACAGCGCCAATGGCAGCACCAAGATCGTGGACAGAGTCGAAACCAGAATGAACCCGGCCACATCGGGTCCGTATTCCGGCACATGCTGATCGATGAACAAATAGGTCGCGACAGAGGAGGGCATCAAACAGCACAGGATCACCGCGCCCCGCTCAGCCCCAGTGAAGCCGAAGCTCCAGACCAACGCGCTGGCAATCACCGCAGCCATCAGCAGGTGCAGCGCCGTCAGCAAAACGGCTCGGCCAAGGCTTTTGATCCGCAGGGTCGCCAGCGTGTGGCCCAGCGTCAGCAACATCAGCGGGATTGAAAGACCGCCCAGAATATCAAAGGATTTGGCCACCGGTTGCGGCAGGCTGGTGCCCGTCGCCATCAACACCAGCGACAGTGCGACCGCGTAAATAATCGGCGAAGTCGCCAGTTTCTTGGGTGAGAACTCTCCGGCCGGAATCCACATGCCGATCGTGAAGATACTGATCAGCACAACCACCACAAATGCCATCGTATAGGCCATTCCCGCATCGCCCAGCGCCAAAAGGGTAATGGGCAGGCCGATATTGCCGACATTGCCATGCATCAGTGGCGTCAGAAATGCCCGCACCGGCAGCCGCATCAGTTTGAGCGCGACAAGCCCCAACAGCCCAAAACCTGCAATCGCCAAAGCGGCGGCCATCATGACATCAAGAAAGGTGCCGACCGCAATCTGGGTGGTTGAAAGGTGCGAGATAATCAGCGTCGGATACCCGACCCGCGAGACGATCCCGCCAATGACCTTGTTGTCATAGGGGGCCTTGATCAAAGCCAGAGCGTTACCGATTCCAGCGCAAATCAGGACAGGCAGAACCACGTTCAAAACGTTCAGAAACAGATGATCCAATGGCTGCCCTCGATCACAAATCCATAGGATGGACAGTGAAACAGGGGTGTGTGTTTGGCAAGGATTTACCCTAACCCCCAAGTACCAAGCACTTTTCCAATTTGAGGCTTGATAATACCGCTCAAGACGGCCCGAGGTTCTTCCCTTCCCGGCCTACACAACATATAGTGGCTGCCAACAACGTGTAGGCAAACACGGCGGGACTTGGGAATACAGGCATGGCACATATCATTGTGGTCGGGAACGAAAAGGGCGGCGCAGGCAAATCAACCGTGTCGATGCATGTGGCCACTGCATTGGCACGGCTGGGGCACAAGGTCAGCACACTCGATCTTGACCTGCGGCAGCGCAGTCTGGGTCGTTATTTCGAGAACCGCTTGAACTTCCTGAACGGCTCGGACCTGTCTCTGCCCAGCCCACGCCACCACGACCTGCCCGAGATTGACGCCAGCGCTCTGCAACCCGGTGAAAACATCTATGACCACCGCCTTTCGGCCGCCGTGGCCGAACTGGAAAGCGATAGCGATTTCATCCTGATCGACTGCCCAGGTTCGCACACTCGACTCAGCCAGGTTGCACATTCGCTGGCCGATACGCTGATTACACCGCTGAACGACAGTTTCATCGATTTTGACCTGCTGGCGCGGATCGATTCCAAAGGTGAGAGAATCCTTGGCCCCTCAGTCTATTCCGAAATGGTCTGGAATGCCCGCCAACTGCGCGCCCAAGCTGGGCTGAAACCAATCGACTGGGTCGTCGTCCGCAACCGGGTCGGCACCCAGCGCATGGTCAACAAGGAAAAGATGCAACGCGCGATCGAAATGCTGTCACAGCGCATCGGCTTCCGCGTCGCCTCGGGCTTTTCCGAGCGAGTGATTTTCCGCGAGTTGTTCCCGCGAGGACTGACTTTGCTGGACCTCAAGGATATCGGGGTCAAGCAGCTCAATATCTCCAACATCGCCGCACGCCAGGAACTGCGCGACATGATGAAGGAACTGAGCTTGCCGGGTGTTGAGATCGACTTCTAGCCGCGTGGCAGCGCCTGCACAGCTAACCAAAGTAAATCCAAGTGCCTTAAGATGCTCTACGTAGCCGCTCAAGTGTAAGCCACGCTCCGTCGCGCGCAGAGTCAGTAAACGCACATTTCCGGAGAACAGCTTGAGATGCCAAGTTGTCTGCGTGCACAACCGCGATCACCCGGTAAACATTGGGGCGTTGGCGCAAATATTCGTCACAGTACTGTGCGACGATCGAACTGGCGTACCCCTTGCCCCAATGCTTCTCACCCAACCAATAGCTGACTTCGGCGCTGCCCGATCCCTTTTCTAGCATACGAACCTGTCCGATTGCGTGCCCATCTTTCTCGATGGCCAACACCTGATGATGATCTTCGTAGCCCAGTTCGATCAATTGGGCGGCATCGTCCGCACTGATTGGGCCTGGATAGACCTCCGGCAGATAGCGCCACAGGCGCTCAGAGGAAAGCATCGCCGCATACTCTGCCGAGTCCTTCAGATCCCATGCACGGAAGTGGAATGGCCGGGGATTCGGACGCCCAAATGTGCCCAGGATGTCATCCTCACATTCCAGTGGGACCCAGCCTATTTGAATCGGGTCGTAAGCGACCTCGACACCGTTCGACTGACACCATTTGACTTCACGTTCGGAAAGAACGCCCTGCGACCTCAATCTGCGCAGATCAACTGATCTCGAATGCCCGCAGGAGTGTTCAGATCGAATAGATTTGTTTTGAATGTTCATGACGTCCTCCGAGCGAACACACCAACACCAAGTGCTCTGAAACAAGAGACTGCGCCAATTGTTGGATATTCCAGCAAAATAGGATAGCCTATTATTCAACAATATTTGATTGGAAAAACCTATTGATCGACATCCAGCTGACATTGAAACAACTGTCCTATTTCCGTACGCTGGCCGACACTGGCCACTACAGGAAAGCCGCCGAGCGTATCGGCATTAGCCAGCCTTCCCTTAGCCTGCAGATTGCCAATTTGGAATCTGTGCTTTGTCTGAACCTCGTCGAACGAGGCCGCGCCGGAGCGATGCTGACGCCTGAAGGACGAGAAATTCTTGAGCAAACCCGAAGCATACTATCTGATGTGATGGCCCTACAAGAAACACACAATCGGATGAAATCCGAACTTTCAGGAAGTTTTCGCCTCGGCTCATCCCCAACGCTGGGGCCCTATCTGTTGCCGCGCGTTTTTCTGCATTTGCATCAGAACCACCCAGATCTGAGATTGATCGTGCGTGACGGCCCCCCCTCAGAACTGCTGCAAGAACTGCTGAGCGGAATGCACGACGTTATTCTGACGCAACTGCCGGTGAAATCGGCCGATGTTTTTGTTCAGCGATTACTGCGAGAGCCTCTTCATCTGGCTGTGGCCCTCAGCCATCCGCTGGCAAAAAAGGAATATGTAGAAGACGAAGATCTAAAGGGGGAAAACGTTTTGGTCCTGTCGCGGCGCTTCACCCTCCACAGCCAGATCGAAAACCTGACCAAGGAGGTCGGCGCAAATCTGCTGTATGACTATGAAGGCACCAGTTTGGATGCCATTCGTCAGATGACCGCTATGAATATCGGAATCTCATTCCTTCCATCACTTTATGTGGCGTCCGAAGTGCCCAAATTTGGCGGGGACGTGGCACTTGTGCCCTATAGGCCCGGCCGCCTGAATAGGTCGATTGGCCTTGTCTGGCGCGCATCCAGTGGCCACCATCGCGCATTCAGCTTTATCTCAGACGCCATTCGCAGCGTTGCCAAGACAGATTATTCTGGATTGGTCAGCGTTGAAAAATAGTGGTGTTGACCTCTGGCCTCAAGCTACCGCATTAAGCAGCTGTACAATGGCCAGATCTAGCCAGCTGTTCTGTAGATGGTAAACAACTCTTTTGGTTCAGCCACACCCCGCAACATATAGCGCCCGACCGAAATCAGGTCCTGATCACAAGGATGCGCCGCGCGGGCTACATCGTCGGAAATCAGGATGCGCTGCCCCAGTGACCGATGCATCCCCGCAATTCTGGACGTCTGGTTGACCGCCGGACCAATTACCGTGAAATCCAGCCGACTTTCGGAGCCGATGTTTCCATAGAGGATCTCACCAGAGTGCAATGCCAGCGTATAGTTCGAAACCGGTTGTCCCCGTGAACTCCGCTGAGTGTTCAATTCGGCCATGCGCTCTTGCAGCATGGTCGCCGCAGCCAGCGCAGCGCGGGCATCGGCATCGATCTCGCCGACATCAAACATCGCCATGACACCGTCGCCCATGAACTTCAGGATGTTGCCTTCGCATTGATGAACAACATCGACCACCACACCCAGGTAGTCATTCAGCATATCTATGACTTCGATCCCTGGCATCTCTTCCGACAGGCTGGTGAACCCTTCCAGATCGAAGTTCCAGATCACTGCATCAATCTGCTGCAGTGACCCGCGACGGATTTCACCGGACAAGACCCGACGACCGGCATCGCGCCCCAGATAAACCCGCATCAAATCTTTCGACACCCGCGCGTTCGAGGCTGATTTAAGAGCCAGCCCCAGATGCGGTAGCGCCGTATTGATTACGTCCAGATCATCGTCGCAGAATCCTTCCGGCGCATTGCTGGACCAGGACATCAAGACGCCGTCGATTGCCTCTTTCGCATCATAGGGGTTGCGTTGAGCCGGCATATCAAAGCTGATGCCAGTCGCGTAATAGTCCGTGGCCCCGTTTTCCCGCAACTCGTTTAGCAGGGGAAAACGGCTGGGTTCGTTCTGATCGACCAGCCGTTCACGGATAGCATCGATATCTTCGTGCAATACGGCATACAGCGGACTTTGTGTCCAAACTTCACTGGGCTCTTCGGAATACTCGAAGGTTTCCAGATTACTTCCTTTGCTGCGGTACCAGCTATAGCCCGTTCCGCCATAGACGGGATGCAAGGCCGGTTGCGCCGCATGAAAGCGCATCAAGGGCACACCAAGATCAACTAAACGGGTGCAATACCCGTCCAGAAGTTCTTGTTTGTCGGCCCCTTCCAGGCCGCGGGTCACCAACCAATCTATCAGATCATGGGATTTTGCCGTTGGGGAATCCGGCGCTGTCATGTGTCGTTCCTGTGTCCGTTATGACGTTGATCTGGGGGCAGCTGTACCGGATTACCAGTACCCTAATCCATTCCGGCCAGACGTCGCAGCATCATGCGCAGCAAAGCGGCCTCACCCGTGGTGAAACGCGATGCCAGTTTCTGATCATAATCCTGCGCGATACCGCTTAGCTCACGATAAACCTTCTGGCCAGCCGAGGTCAGCGATAGCCGCTCAACCCGCCGGTCATTTTCATCCCGCAACCTTTGCAAATATCGGCGCTGTTGCAATCGGCTGACCGCACGGCTGACCTTGGTTTTGTGGATTTTGGCACGCTCAACAATGTCGCGTGCGGTCATCTCACCATGATTGCCCAGATGAAACAGCACCCGCCATTCAGTTCGCAGCATTCCGTAGCGATCCTTGTAAACGCGCTGAAACTCAAGCGAACTTTCCTCGGCCGCCTGATTCAACAGGAACGGCAGGAAATTTCGCAAATCAAACTCATCTTTTTGGTCATTTTTAGGCTGGGTCATCCTTGTTAGTTACAAAATCAACTATTATTCGACAAGTGACAAGTTGAAGGATCACCGGAGACGAGATGAGTTTTGATATCTGGATCACCTATGTGGCGACGGTGTTGCTGCTGATGAGCACACCGGGGCCAAGCCAGTTGCTGATGCTGTCGAACTCGGCAACCAATGGGCTGCGGCGAGGTTTTTTTACCGCTGCGGGTGATTTGACGGCCAATTTCTTTCAAATGTTGGCCGCCGGTCTGGGTCTGGCTGCCCTGATCGCCACGTCCGGGACCGCCTTTACCGTGATCAAGTGGTTGGGCGTGGCCTATCTGGTCTATCTCGGCGTCAAGCAAATCGTGAAGGCACGCGTTGCCGAAACCAGCGATGCGCCACGTGCCAGCCGCAAGGCGCTCTGGATGCAGGGCTTCATCACCTCTGCCGCGAATCCCAAGGCGGTGGTGTTCTTCGCCGCTCTGTTTCCGCTGTTCATCGATGGCGCGCTGCCATTCTGGCCGCAATTCGCCATCCTCTCGGCCACATATCTGATCATAGACGGGTTGTTTCTGATGGCCTATGGCTCCACTGCCAGTTGGCTGGCCCGGCGCCTGCAGGGGCCGGCAAGGCTTTGGCTCGACCGGATCGGTGGCAGCTTCATGATATTGGCGGCAGTCCTGCTGGGCTTCAAATCCCTGCGCGCCGCCTCGTAACCGAAAGACATAAGGACGCAATATGCCTTTGAAGAAATCCTGGGTCGCATCGGCCAATTCCGCCGACCACCCCTTCCCGCTGAACAACCTGCCTTATGGCGTGTTCTCGACCGAAACCACCGAGCCCCGCTGCGGCGTTGCCATCGGCGACATGATCTTCGACGTGACTGCTGCCGAAGCTGATGGATTAATCGCGCTGTCGGATGAGCCGCTGTTCGATCTGCCCTTCTGGAATCCGCTAATGGAAGAAGGCCCTGCCGTATGGGCTGCATTGCGCGACCGCCTTTCTACGCTATTGGCTGAAGATTCGGACGAACAGCACAAGATCGAAGGTCTGCTGATCCCGCAGGACGAGGCCGAGATGCACATGCCCTTTGCCGTCAGCGAATACACCGATTTCTACGCGGGCCGCCACCATGCCCAGAACGTGGGCACCATGTTCCGCGGCCCGGAAAACGCGTTGCCGCCGAACTGGCTGCACATCCCCATCGGCTATAACGGCCGCGCTTCGTCTGTTGTCGTTTCAGGCACGGATATCCGTCGCCCCTGGGGTCAGTTGAAATCGCCCGATCAGGACCTGCCTGCTTTCCTGCCCAGCCGTCGATTTGATATCGAACTAGAGATGGGTGCAATCGTGGGCACACCGTCTGACGGCCCAATTTCAGTGCAGGAAGCCGATGACAACATCTTTGGCTATGTCCTGCTAAACGACTGGTCCGCGCGCGATATTCAGGCCTGGGAATACCAGCCGCTGGGGCCATTTCAGGCCAAGGCGACCGCGACCTCGATCAGTCCGTGGATCGTGACCAAAGCGGCGCTGGAACCGTTCCGCTGCGATACGCCCGACCGTGAGTTTGCACTGCTGGACCACCTGAAGGATTGCGGCCCGATGCTCTATGACATCGATCTATCCGTAACGATGGCGCCCGAGAATAAAGACGCCACGACCATCGCACGAACCAATTATCGCGAGATGTATTACTCGGCGGCGCAGCAGTTGGCGCATCACTCGACGTCTGGGTGTCCGATGAACACGGGCGACCTGTTGGGGTCCGGCACCATTTCGGGGCCGAACAAGCCAGAGCGCGGATCACTTCTGGAACTCAGCTGGGGCGGGAAAGAGCCGCTGACGCTGGACACAGGCGAGACCCGCACCTTCATCGAGAACGGCGACACGCTGACCCTGACCGGCGCAGCCAAGGGCGACGGCTATTCCATCGGGTTCGGCGATTGCACCGGCACTGTGCTGCCCGCACTCGAAAATCCATTCGCCAGAGATTGATGCAGGTCCAGTCCGCATATTCAGAGCGCGCTCTGCCAGTCCTTAACGGCCTCGATGGGATAAAGCAGCATCAGCACGTTCAGCGTCAGACCATCGCGGATCAGCGTGGTGGTCAGGATCTCGAATCCCAGCGCAATGGTGACCGTCATCCAGATCGGCAGGCGACGCGCCAACCAGAACCCCAGCATCATCGCGCCAATATCGGCGATCGAGTTGACGACACTGTCGCCGTAGTAATCCAGCGAGATCGTGACCGCGCGGTAATGTTCGATCACGGCATTGGTGTTCTCGGAAATCTCCCACGCGACTTCTATCAAGGTGGCGATGAACAACCGCCAGCCAACGGCAAGGCGGCGCGCCACCAGCCACAGAAGACCGTAAAACAGAAAGCCATGAATGATGTGGCTGGGCGTGTACCAATCGGTCAGATGCTGCGAGCTTTCGGAACTGAAGGTTTCACCATGCCACAGCTTGACATAACCGCATTTGCAAATCGGTTCGCGGCCCATCCACAGCAGGATGATGGCGCAGGCAATGACAACACAAGCGGTTGCCCAATAAGGCAAAAATCGACGTTCAAACATATGGCGACAACATCATCAAAGCCAGTCGCTGTCCAGAAGGGAAATCACTGATATGGCCAAGGCATTTGCGTCCCAGGGGGACATGTCGGAAAAGAAAATCAGCTTCACTGAGGTGGGCGAAGGGCTGTATGCCTTCACTGCCGAAGGCGACCCGAACTCGGGCGTGATCATCGGCGATGACAGCGTGATGATTGTCGAGGCGCAGGCGACGCCGCGTCTGGCCAACAAGGTGATCGAATGCGTGCGGTCGGTGACTGACAAGCCGATCACCCATGTGGCGCTGACCCATTACCACGCAGTACGCGTGCTGGGCGCGAGCGCCTTTGGTGCGCAACAGATACTGATGTCGGATATGGCGCGCGCAATGGTGGTTGAACGTGGTCAGGAAGACTGGGACAGCGAATTCCAACGCTTCCCGCGTCTCTTTGAAGGACACGAAAGCATCCCCGGCCTCACATGGCCCACCACCACCTTCAGCGACACAATGACGGTTTATCTGGGCAACCGCCGGATCGACCTGATGCATCTGGGCCGTGCGCATACCGCTGGCGATATCGTCATCCACGTGCCCGATCAGAATGTCATGTTCACCGGTGACATCGTCGAATACCATTCGGCCTGCTACTGCGGCGATGGGCATTTCAGCGACTGGGGAGATACGCTGGACGAAATCAAGTGGTTCGACGTAGACGCTATCGCGCCGGGGCGCGGCGACGCTCTGATCGGTAAAGACATGGTCAACGCGGCCATCGAAAACACCCGCGGTTTCGTGGAAAGCACCTACCGCCCGGCAGCAAAGGTCGCGGCGCGTGGCGGTTCGCTGAAAGAAGCCTGGGACGCCGTGCGCGCAGAATGCGACCCAAAATTCGCTGACTATGCGATCTACGAACACTGCCTGCCCTTCAATGTTGCCCGCGCCTATGACGAGGCCCGCGGCATCGACACGCCCCGGATCTGGACCGCCCAGCGCGATCTGGAGATGTGGGAGGCCCTGCAGGGCTAAGAATTCCGGGCCGGATTTGATCCAGATCGTGGCGGCCCGGATTTGACGGTGAAACTCTAACGCAAGACCTCCGGCGCAACTGTGCCGGGGAACAGATGAGGTGCGCCCGATGCGCCAGAAATGGGAGAGAGAGAGTGAACAAGATTTTTGAAGTTCCACTTTATGCCTACGAGGCCAGCCCGGATCAATCCGCGCCAGCGCCCGTGCGCCACAAGGTCATCGTTGTCGGGGCCGGTCCGGTGGGTCTGGCCGCCGCCATCGATCTGGCCCAGCAAGGGGTCGAGGTGCTGGTGCTGGACGACAACGACAAGGTCAGCTTCGGCAGCCGCGCCATCTGTTTTGCCAAACGCCCGCTGGAAATCCTCGACCGTCTGGGTTGCGGGCAGCCGATGGTGGACAAAGGCGTTCTTTGGAACAAGGGCAAAGTGTTCTTCGACGAACGTCAGGTTTACGAGTTCGACCTGCAGCCCGACAGCGGCGATCAGCGCCCGGCCTTCATCAACCTTCAGCAATACTATTTCGAGCAGTTTCTGGTCGACCGCGTCCGCGAATTGCAAGCGCAGGGTGCACCGATCGAAATCCGCGGCCGCAACAAGGTCGAAGCCGTTGGAACCCACCCCGATCACGTCAAGCTTGAGGTCGAAACGCCTGAGGGTTCATACACCATCGAGGCGGATTGGGTCATCGCCTGCGACGGCGCGGGCTCACCTATGCGCGCCATGATGGGCAAGGATTTTGTAGGCCGTGTGTTCGAAGACAACTTCCTGATCGCTGATGTGATTATGGAGGCCGACTTCCCCTCGGAACGCTGGTTCTGGTTCGATCCGCCCTTCAACAAGGGCCAATCTGCGTTGCTGCATAAACAACCCGATGGCGTCTGGCGCATCGATCTGCAACTGGGATGGGATATCGACAAGGAACGCGAAAAGCGCCCGGAAAACGTGATCCCACGCCTCAAGGCCATGCTGGGCGAGGAGGTAAATTTCGAGCTGGAATGGGTCAGCATCTACACCTTCCAGTGCCGCCGGATGGAGCAATTCCGCCATGGCCGCGTGATCTTTGCCGGTGACAGTGCCCATCAGGTCAGCCCGTTTGGCGCACGGGGCGCAAACTCGGGCGTGCAGGATACCGACAACCTGTGCTGGAAACTGAAACTGGTGATTGAGGGCAGCGCACCTGAGTCTTTGCTGGACAGCTACGATCAGGAACGCATTCACGGCGCGGACGAGAACATCCTCAACTCGACCCGCTCGACCGATTTCATCACCCCGAAATCGCAGATGTCCCGCATCCTGCGCGACGCGGTGCTGGACTTGAGCGAACATTATGACTTCGCCCGCCCGATGGTGAATTCTGGCCGCCTGAGCGTACCTTGCGTCTATGACGGCTCGTCGCTGAATTCGGCGGATGCGTTGAATGGGCCGACGCTGACGCGCCCCGGAGCGTCCTGTCCCGATGCGCCTTTGGGTGATGGCTTTCTACTGCCTAAACTGGCTGGACAGTTCACGCTGCTGACCATCGACGCCGATGCACCAGATGAGATCGAGGTCGATGGCATCATCGTCAAACGCCTGGCACTCTCGGTCAAAGACGACCCGACCCTGACGCTGAAGCGCCGCTATTTAGGCGATGCCAGCGGAGCGGTTTATCTGATCCGTCCCGATCAGCACGTGGCCGCCCGCCGCGACACCTACGAAGAAAATGCATTCCGGCACGCGGTGCGCCGCGCCACAGGCAAGGAGTAAGCGACATGGCTGATCTGATCCTCTCATCCAATCTGACCCAGGCAGACGATTTCTATGCCGATCTGGTGGCCGCCCATGAAGGGCTTGAGAAAGCCGAAAGCGATGCGTTCAACGCGCGCCTTGTGCTGGTTCTGGCAAACCACATCGGCGACAACGCGGTGCTGAAGCAGGCGTTGGATGCCGCAGCCCTGAAACAGGAGTAAGCCCATGAAAATCGAACAGATTCACCACGTCGCCTATCGCTGCAAGGACGCGAAAGAGACCGTTGAATGGTACGGCAAGATGCTGAACATGGATTTCATTCTGGCGATTGCCGAAGACCATGTGCCCTCCACCCATGAACCTGATCCCTACATGCACCTGTTTCTGGATGCCGGAAATGGCAATGTGCTGGCGTTTTTTGAGCTGCCTACCAAGCCGGAAATGGGGCGCGATCCCAACACGCCGATTTGGGTGCAGCACATCGCATTCAAGGTGAAGGACCGTGATGAGCTGATCGCATTCAAGGACCATCTCGAAGCCAACGGCGTCGAGGTTCTGGGTGTCACGGATCATTCGATCTTTCATTCGATCTATTTCTTCGATCCGAACGGTCACCGGGTGGAACTGGCTTGCCCCGACCCCGAGGAAGAGGCCATGCTGGCCCGGCTGGATTCGGTCAAATGGGATATGCTCGAAGAATGGTCGCGCACCAAACGAGCCCCTCAGCATGCCGACTGGCTGCATGCCAAGGAACTAAGCAAAGGCTAACCATCGTATGTCCGAAGTGGTTCTGTTTGATTACTGGCGTTCGTCCGCCAGTTACCGGGTGCGGATTGCACTGAATCTGGCTGGGATCACCTACCGCCCGGTCGTCGTGGATCTGGTGAACGGGGCGCATCGCGCCCCGGATCATTTGGACCGCAACCCGCAAGGTCTGGTCCCGGTGCTGGATATCGATGGGGTTCGATTGACCCAATCGCTGGCGATCATCGATTATCTGGATGAGACCCGCGAACTGGGTCTGCTGCCAACCGATCCGGCCAAGCGAGCCGCGGCGCGGGCATTGGCGCACAGTATCGCGGTGGATATCCATCCGGTCTGCAATCTGTCGGTTGCCAAACATGCCACCGCGCTCACCCAAGGTGCAGGCGACATGCCCGGCGACTGGATGCGTCACTTCATCCGGCCGGGTCTGCTCGCGTTTGAATCGCTGCTGGGCGGCTTTGATCAATCCCCGTTCTGCACCGGTGAAACGCCGGGTCTGGCCGATATCTGCCTGATCCCACAGCTTTATAATGCGCGCCGGTGGGAAGTTGATCTATCCGATATGCCACGCCTGACAGCAGTCGAGGCCGTCTGCGCCGAGCATTCGGCCTTTGCCGCAGCCCATCCTGACCTGCACGCTCCGCTCTGAACCGGCGCACAGAGTCTGTGTGGCGGTGCGGGTGCACAAATCCTCGCGCCGTCCTTAGGTTTCTATGCAACGACAGATGGAGAACCCCATGCCCAAGATCACCGGCTACCACGCCCATGTCTATTTCGACGCCGACACTCAGGACACGGCACGGCAGGTCTGTGAAGAGGCCGCGCGTCTGTTTCCCGCTGTCCAGATGGGCCACATGCATGCGCGTAATGTTGGCCCGCATCCGCGATGGAGTTGCCAGCTGGGCTTTCCCGCCGAAGCCTTTGATCAGGTCTTTCCCTGGCTGATCCTGAACCGGCAAGGGCTGACCATCTTTACGCATCCAGAAACCGGCGATCACTTGGCTGATCACCGGGATCGCGCTATCTGGATGGGCGAGATGCTGCCGCTTGATTTGTCGATCTTCGATTAACCCAATTCACGCGCCCGGTCGCGCAGGATGAACTTCTGAATCTTCCCCGTCGACGTCTTGGGCAACGCCCCAAACACAACCGTCTTGGGTGCTTTGAAATGGGCCATATGATCCCGGCAGAAAGCGATGATCTCCGCCTCATTCGCCTCTGCCTGCGGTTTCAATTCAACAAATGCACACGGCGTTTCACCCCATTTCTCATCCGGGCGGGCCACCACCGCCGCCTCCATCACGGCCGGGTGTTTATAAAGCGTGTCTTCGACCTCAACGGATGAGATATTCTCGCCGCCCGAGATGATGATGTCCTTGGACCGATCCTTCAGCGCGATATAGCCATCCGGATGCATCACGCCCAGATCTCCCGAGGCAAACCACCCGCCCTTGAAGGCTTTGTCTGTCGCCTCGGCGTTCTTGAGATAGCCCTTCATGACAATGTTGCCCTGCATGAATATCTCACCCATGGTTTCGCCATCCGAAGGAACAGGCTCCATGGTTTCAGGGTCTGCGACCATCAAGCCAGACAATGCCACGTATTTCACACCCTGACGCACCTTGAGCGCGGCGCGGTCCTCTGCACCCTTGTCGTTCCATTCGTCCTTCCAGGCGCAGACGACGGATGGACCATAAGTCTCGGTCAACCCATAGACATGGGTAACCTCGACACCCATCCCTTCCATCGCTTCGATCACCTTGGCCGGCGGTGGAGCGCCAGCGGTCATCGCCTTGATCTGCTGCGTGAAATCCTTGAGGTGATCCGGTGCATTGGCCAGCATGTTCAGCACGATCGGCGCGCCGCAGAAATGCGTTACGCCCTCTTCTCGGAAGGCGCGATAGATCGGTTCGTCCCGTACGGCGCGCAGGCAGACGGAGGTGCCCGCATTGGCCGCCATCGTCCACGGGAAACACCAGCCGTTGCAGTGGAACATCGGCAAGGTCCACAGATAGACCGAATGCTGCGGCATCCCCCATGTCAGAATGTTCGACGTCGCGTTCAGCGCCGCGCCGCGGTGGTGATAGACTACACCCTTGGGGTTGCCGGTGGTGCCCGAGGTATAGTTCAGCGTGATCGCATCCCATTCGTCTTCGGGCAAAGACCAGTCGAACTCCGGATCACCCTCGGCCAACAGACCCTCATAGGTCAGATCTCCCAATCGCTCGCCACCGTCAATACTGGCGTCTTCGATGTCGATCACCAGAATGTTGTGATCCACCTGTCCTAACGCCTGTTTCACGACGCCTGAAAACTCGGGATCGACCAGCAGAACCTTGGCTTCGGCATGGTTCAGAATGAAGGCGATGATCGGCGCATCCAACCGCGTGTTGATCGCGTTCAGCACCGCCCCTGCCATGGGCACGCCAAAATGCGCCTCATACAGCTCGGGGATATTGGCCGCGATGATCGAGACTGTATCGCCCACGCCTACGCCACGCGTAGTCAGCGCGCTGGCCAGACGTCGGCTCCGCGCATAGGTTTCTGCCCAGCTATACCGGCGCTCGCCATACACAACGGATGGGTAATCCGGATACACTGCCGCCGTCCGCTCAAGATAGCTCAGCGGAGACAACGGCGTGAAATTCGCCGGGGTTTTATCCAGATGTTGCTGGTAGATAGGTGTGGCTGTCATCCGGCGATCCTCCCAAACTCGTCAGATTGTCGTATTGAGCACAAAGTTTACGTCATAACAAACCCGTATTAATACGCGTTTGAGCTACACTGGAGATATCCTATGGGCTAATCTGGCCCTACTTCACGCGCACCATTCGCGTTGATCTGCAGTATCACGTCACTTTGCGCCCGCCGGGACCTACTGATTCCCCGCGCGCCCCACTTTTGAAAGGACATGTCATGGACGGCACGTTCAACGAAAACGATCTTTCCCGCGTCGTCGAAGCCGACCGCGCCCACCTCTGGCATCACCTGATCCAGCACAAGCCGTTTGAGACCAACGATCCCCGTATCATTGTCGAAGGCAAAGGCATGCGCGTGTGGGACCAAAAGGGCAAAGAGCACCTGGATGCCGTATCAGGCGGTGTCTGGACCGTGAACGTGGGCTATGGCCGCGAATCTATCTGTAAGGCGGTTTATGACCAGCTGATGAAGCTGTGCTACTTCGCCAACACCGCAGGCTCGATCCCCGGTTCGAATTTCGCGGAAATGCTGATCGACAAGATGCCGGGCATGAGCCGCGTGTACTACACCAATTCAGGTTCTGAGGCGAACGAGAAGGCGTTCAAGATGATCCGCCAGATCGCGCACAAGAAATATGGCGGCAAGAAAACCAAAATCCTGTATCGCGACCGCGACTATCACGGCTCCACCCTGGCGACCATGTCGGCAGGTGGTCAGGACGAGCGCACCGCGCAGTACGGTCCCTTTGCACCCGATTTCGTGCGCGTGCCTCACTGCATGGAGTACCGCAAGCACGAGCTGGACGGCGCACCTGAAGAGAACTTTGGCGAATGGGCTGCAGATCAGATCGAAGAGGTCATCCTGCGCGAAGGCCCCGACACCGTTGGCGCCCTGTGCCTTGAGCCCGTGACCGCAGGCGGTGGCGTCATCGAAGCGCCTGAAGGCTATTGGCCCTGCGTGCAGGAGATCTGCAAGAAATACGACATCCTGCTGCACATTGACGAGGTTGTCTGCGGCGTAGGTCGGACCGGCACGTGGTTCGGCTATCAGCAGTACGGCATCAAGCCGGACTTCGTGACCATGGCCAAGGGCGTTGCCTCGGGTTATGCCGCGATCGCCTGCATGGTCACCACCGAGGAAGTCTTTGACATGTTCAAAGACGACGCGGCAGACCCGATGAACTATTTCCGTGATATCTCGACCTTTGGCGGCTGCACTGCCGGTCCGGCGGCAGCGGTTGAAAACATGCGCATCATTAAGGATGAAAACCTGCTGCAGAACTGCGTCGACATGGGTGATCGCATGATGGGCAACCTGCAGGCGCTGATGGAAAAGCACAAAGTCATCGGCGACGTGCGCGGCAAGGGTCTGTTCCTTGGCGCCGAGCTAGTAACCGATCGGACCACCAAGGATCCGATGGACGAAAAGCGCGTTCAGGCCGTTGTCGCAGATTGTATGGCGCAGGGCGTCATCATCGGTGCCACCAACCGCTCGATCCCCAGCCGCAACAACACGCTGTGCTTCTCGCCAGCGCTGATCGCGACAGCGGACGACATCGATCAGATCACCGACGCCGTAGACGGCGCGCTGGGGCGTGTGTTCGGCTGATCTAGGCAACGAACTACCATTGAACCACATGAAACCCGCCAAATTTCGGCGGGTTTCTTTTCATGAGGACATCAGCCAAGCGTATGAGCTGATGCCAAAGATACTCAATTTTCATTCAAATGGCGGGAAAGAGTCCAAATTGGCCCTGAGCGCCGACGTTTTCTGCTGATGAAACGTCCCAAAATATCCATCTCAAAACCTGCCTGCATCCTATGTTTCAGGAGGTTGGGAGGGAAATCGAATGGCGACGCGCGGGTATTGTCTGTGTAAAAGAACGAGTTGGGCCTACCAGGGCGGTCAAACATGGGCATGCTATTGCCACTGTGATGATTGCCGTCGGAATTGTGCCGCGCCGGTGGTTGCCTGGTTAGGCGTGCCGATAGAGAACTTTGAGTGGACCGGCGATAAACCCGGCACTTATGAAAGTTCCAAAGGCGTTTTCAGGCACTTTTGCGGGACGTGCGGATCACCTATTGGATTTGAAGCCGATCATTATCCGGGTGGTATGCACCTTTACGCAGCGTCGCTCGAAAACCCGGAAGATTTCAAACCGACTTTTCACGTCAACAAGCAAAGCAAATTGCCTTGGCTGCAAATGACTGATGATCTCGACGCGTTTGAAGGCACATTGCTACACACCCCTAACGACCCAGACGGATATCGTTAGATGAGGAAGCCACCTGGTTTTCAAGTGGCTGCTTTGCGCTGCCCTGCAGTCATTGATCATGTGTCAATGTAAACATACCCGCCACCGAACACACGCGCCCGGATGACAGCGGCACGTCGGACGCTCGGCTTCACCGTACCAGCTATCGGCGGGGGCGCGGAGAGCTTAGATTACTCACCAAAATTCGGATAGATAAACCCGTTCACCGGGTACGAACTGCCGTAACTGCCCGGCCGGCTTTCAACCCGGACAAGCGTCCAATCATTGTTTTTGGACACGTCCCTCACGCCCATCTGCAACGACACCTTATTCCGGAGCCAGTTTGCGTGGTTCACAATGACTTCCCGCTCGGTGACAATATCGGACACGACAGCCACATGTCCCAGGGGCATCCCTCTGGTGGCCCGAAACGACATCACCGCACCGACCTCCGGTTCATTACCCCGGTCAAACCCATTGCGGGCCTTGCCCCACCAATCCTTGGCGTTGCCACGAATTTCGATGCCGCTGAGGTTGCGTGCGTAGGGCACGCACCACACTCTTTGTCCCAGCGCATGTTTTCTTGAGACCTCTTGCAACGCCATGGCCTGACGTTCGGGATCCAAGTCCACCTCATTCGGATTCTTGGCACAGGCCGAGATCAGACTGAAAAGTCCCAAAACAACGGCAATTCGCGCGACGCCGGGCAGGCGCGACCAGATCGTATCGGTATTGCGTGCGTTGTACTGCAAGAAGGTTCTTTGCCGGTTTGAGTGGTGAAGCAGTTTTAATAATATCTTTAGGAAAAAGAAAAGAGCCCAGCTGCTCCCCGGCAGAATATTGCCAGTTCCTGCGCCACATTCCGACCGTTGGCCGAGCGTGCGGTCACTGATGCAACAGGTTTCCTCACTGTGCCGTCCTTGGGATTCCTGGCAGGCGAAGAGACCGGCACAATGTCATCGGACACATGAACGCCAACCCCTCATGATGGTCGACGATCAAGCATCCGCTGGACAGTCGGGTTAGGCAGAATTACTTTGACCGCAACCCAATCCAACAGGAGGTTTGTATCGGATGTCCAAGACACTCTCGATCGCGGCAACTTCAATTCTGTTTTTGTCAACAGCGGCCTATGCGCAGGAACAATGCGCTGCCGGCAAAACGCTGACAGACGGCAAATTCACCATCGCAACGGGCAACCCGGCCTACTATCCGTGGGTGATCGACGACGCGCCTGAAAGCGGCGAAGGGTTCGAGGCAGCCGTTGCTTATGCCGTGGCTGAAGAAATGGGGTTCGCGGCTGATGATGTGGTCTGGGTCCGCTCGTCCTTCGACGAGGCGATCCAGCCCGGCGCCAAGGAATTCGACGTCAACATGCAGCAATACTCGATCACGCCCGAGCGCGATCAGGTGGTCGATTTCTCTGCCCCCTACTACACCGCTCCGATGGCGGTTCTGGTCAGCCCCAATTCAACCGAAACGGCCCCAACGCTGGAAGCGTTGAAAGGCCTGCAATGGGGGGCCGTCGGCTCGACCACGGCGGTGCCGAAACTTGCCAGCATCATCCAGCCCGACAGTGATCCGCTGCTGTATGGCGACAATGCGGATGTGAACGCCGCGATGACGGCCAACCAGATCGATGCGGCGCTGTTCGATCTGCCCACCGCCCTGTTCCTCAGCGCGGTGATGATCGAAGGCTCAAAAGTCATCGGTCAGTTCCCGGCGGATGAAAATGACAATCCCGACCATTTCGGCATGCTGATGGAAGAAGGCAACCCGCTGAAAACCTGCGTGGACGAGGCGCTGGCGGCACTCGCAGCGAATGGCAAACTGGCCGAAATCGAAGCCAAATGGCTGCAGGACACCACTGGTGTCCCTCTGATCAAGTAACATGGCAGATCACAAGGCGGCGGGGATGACCCGCCGCGAACGGTACGAGGCGCACCAACGACGCAGGTCGTTGGTGATCGCCACGATAAGCACGGTCACAGTTGTGGCCGCGATTTACTTTCTGGTGCCGTTGGCGCCGGGGTGGTCGAAGGTTCAGCAGAGCTTTTTCAACGGCGAGACGCTGGTCAAAACTTTCCCGAAACTGCTTGAGGCGTTTCGGATCAACGTAATGATCTTTTTGTGGTCCGCCCCTGCAATCGCGGTACTTGGCCTACTGATCGCCTTGGCACGGGATGCCAAATCGCCCGCCCTGTTTCCGCTGCGCATCTTTGGCGCGGCGTTCACCGACATTTTTCGCGGCGTCCCGGTGATCCTGACGGTCTATCTGATCGGCTTCGGCATTCCGGGACTAGGCCTGCCGCGCCCGTGGAACTCGCCCTATATCTGGGGCTCGCTGGCGCTGATCCTGACCTATTCGGCTTATGTGGCCGAGATCTTCCGCTCTGGCATCGACAGCGTCCACCACAGCCAGCGCGCCGCCGCCTTGTCGCTGGGACTGTCCGAACGGCAGGTCATGCGCGACGTGGTGTTGCCGCAAGCCATCCGCAACGTGGTGCCGTCACAGATGAACATGCTGATCGCGCTGCAAAAGGATGTCTCGCTGCTCAGCTTCATCGGCCCGGTCGAAATCTTCCGTCAGGCGGGGGTATTCAAATCGCTACTGGCGAATTTCACCCCCTATGTGGGCGCGGCGATCATCTTCCTGATCGTCACCATCCCCGCCACACGCTACGCCGATCACCTGATGGCCCGCCAAATGCGAGAGAGGCGCTGATGCCAAAACTGGAACTTCAGGGCGTGGTGAAACGCTTTGGCGACCGCACGGTCTGTGACGGGATTAATCTCACTGTTGATGAGGGCCAAATGGTTTGCTTGATCGGCGCATCCGGGTCGGGCAAGTCGACTTTGCTGCGTTGTATCAACCTGCTGGAACCCATCGAAGACGGCGCAATCTTTCTGGATGGCGAGGATATCTCGATCCCCGGTCTGAACCCGCGATCGGTGCGCGCCCGGATCGGGATCGTTTTCCAGAGCTTCAACCTGTTTCCGCATATGACCGCGCTTGAGAATGTCATGCTCGCCCCCCGCCGGGTGCGTGGACTGACACGCGCCGAATTGCAGCCCGAGGTCGAGGCGCTGTTCGCCCGGTTCGGACTGGCCGACCGGATGCATAATTATCCCGACCAGTTGTCGGGCGGTCAGCAACAGCGCGTCGCCATCGTGCGCGCCTTGGCCATGCAGCCTGAGGTCATGCTGTTTGATGAAATCACCTCAGCCCTCGATCCCCAACTTGTGGGCGAGGTGCTGGATGTTCTTCTGATGCTGAAGAAACAGGGCATGACGATGGTGATGGCCACGCATGAAATGGGCTTTGCCCGCGAGGCCGCTGACAAGATCTGTTTCCTCGACAGCGGACGGATCATCGAAGAAGGCCCGCCCGAAGCGGTGTTCGACCACCCCTCGCACCAGACCACGCAGGCCTTTCTGGCGCGGGCGTTGAAGTAAGCGCGCGGGCTCTGAATTCCTGACGATCTGGCCCTCAAGGACTCGACTCTTTGAGGGTCAAGAACATATAAGAACAAATATAGAACATTTGGGGGTTTTATATGTTCGGCGGGATGCAGCGCCGCATCGTTTCACTCTGGTTTCCCCGGCTGGCAAGCGACCGGGCTTTGCGCCTGCGCCCGGTGGATGGGCCGTTTGTTCTGACGCTGAAACAGAACAATGCAAACCGGGTGTATTGCCTGAATGTGCAGGCCCAGCGGCAAGGCCTGCACAGCGGCATGCCCTATTCCGATGCCCGCGCCTTTTGCCCCGATCTGCAAAGCCATCCTGCCGACCCGCAAGGAGATCAACGGTTTCTGCACGCCCTGCGCCGCTGGGCCACGCGCTATTGCCCCTGGGTCGGGCTCGAGGGTGAGGACGGGCTGGTTCTGGACATCACCGGATCGGCGCATCTTGCGGGCGGGGAAGAGATGATGCTGACGGATATGCGCAGGCGTCTGGCCCGGGCCGGGCTGGCGGTGCAGATCGGCCTTGCCCCCACACGCGGTGCGGCCTGGGCCTTGGCGCATTATGGCGAAGGGGTCGCGACCCAGGATACGCTGAAGGCCATTCGCGCCCTGCCGGTGGCAGCGCTGCGGCTGGATGAGGATACCTCGGTCGCGCTGCAACGGTTGGGCCTGCGCCGGATTGGCGAGCTGGCGCAAACCCCGCGCGCGCCGCTGACGCGCCGCTTTGGCCCCAAGGTGCTGATGCGGCTGGATCAGGCCTTGGGGGATCAGCCCGAACAGATCACCCCGTTGGCCGATCCGCCCCATTACGGCGTGCGCATGACTCTGCCCGAGCCCATTGGGCTGCTGTCTGACATGATGGCCGGGGCGGAACGGCTGCTGGAACGGCTCTGCGACAAGCTGAAAGCGCAGGAAATGGGCGCGCGCAAGCTGTGCATCACCTTGCGCCGGGTGGATCAGGATCATCAGCAGGTCGAACTGCGGCTGGCCCGCCCCTTGCGTGATCCATATCGCATCCTGCCCCTGTTCGAGCGTGGATTGACCGAGGTGGATGCAGGCTTTGGCGTCGATCAACTGCGGTTGGAGGCTACGCTGGTGGAACCCTTGCCGGTGCGCCAGATCAGTCGCGCCGCCAGCCGGGGCAAGGATCAACTGGATGACCTGATCACCCGCATCGGCACCCGGATCGGGCTAGAGCAGGTCCACCGCCTGCTACCCGCGCAAAGCCACATCCCCGAGCGCAGCTTTATCATCTCGCCCGCCGCCTATTCCGACCCCGCGGGTGGGTGGGTCGCCCTGCGCCCCCGCCCCCTGCAGCTGTTTCCGCCGGAACCCATCGCCGGATCGGGCCCACACCCGCCGCGCCGCTTTCGCTGGCGGCGGATGTCGCTGACCACAGGCCGCTCAACCGGCCCCGAACGCATCTGCCCCGAATGGTGGCTGGAAGATGAGAACTGGCGCACGGGCCTGCGCGATTACTGGCAGGTTGAAACGCGACAGGGGCGGCGATTGTGGCTGTATTACACGCCGCAGAATCCGGGATGGTTCGTGCATGGGGAATTCGCATGAGCAAACCGAACCCGCCCAGCTCACACGCGCAGGACCCCGGCTATGCCGAGTTGTGCGTGACCACAAATTTCACCTTCCTGACCGGAGCCTCGCACCCAGAAGAGCTGGTAACCCGCGCGGCAGAGCTGGGCCTGAAGGCCATCGCGATCACCGACCGGAACTCTCTGGCCGGGGTGGTCCGGGGCTGGAGCGCGTTGAAAGAGCTGCGGCGCGAGGCGGAAGGCGCGGTTCAGATCCGCTCGCAACACCGCCTTGATTCCTCATCCCGGCAAGAGGTTGGGCATGTGCAGCCGATCGATAAACCGGATGTGCCCGCCCTGCCCAAGTTGATCGTTGGCTGCCGTCTGGTTCTGCGCGACAGCGCGGTGCACTGGCTGGCCTTGCCCCGCGACCGCGCCGCCTATCAGCGGCTGACCCGGCTGCTGACGCTGGGTAAGCGACGGGCCGAGAAAGGCGACTGTCATCTGGATTTGAAAGACATGCTGGCGGCCTGTCAGGGGATGATCCTGATCGCGCTGCCTCAGGCCGGGTTGAAACAGGCCATCCCCGACATTCAGACCGTCCGGCGGCAATTCCCCAATGCGGTCTTTCTGGGCGCTGTGCCGCGCTATGACGGCAGTGACCGGGCCTATCTGGCGGCCTGTGCGCAGGCGGCGCTGCGGGCCTCGGCCCCGATGGTGGCGGTGGGCGATGTGCTGATGCACCGTGGCAACCGCCGCCAACTGGCCGATGTGCTGACCTGTATGCGCGAGCACATCACGATTGACCAGATCGGCACCCGCGCCCTGCCCAATGCCGAGCGGCGGCTGAAAGGCTACGCGGATATGGCCCGGCTGTTTCAGGACCACCCCGGCGCGCTGCGCCGCACGCTGGAAATCGCCGACCGCTGCAGCTTTGACCTGAGTGAACTGTCTTACGAATACCCTGACGAAATCGCCAGCACCGAGACCCCGCTGGCGCGACTGGAACGTTTGGCGCGCGAGGGGTTGAAACGGCGCTATCCGGGTGGCCCGCCCGAGCGTGCACTGCAACTGATGCAGAAAGAACTGGCCCTGGTCGCCGATCTGGATTTCCCGGCCTATTTCCTGACCGTGCACGACATTGTGCAATTCGCCCGCTCGCAGGGGATTCTGTGTCAGGGGCGCGGATCAGCCGCCAATTCGATCCTGTGTTATCTGCTGGGCATCACCGATGTCAGCCCCGACATGATCGCCATGGTGTTCGAGCGTTTTGTCTCGAAGTACCGGGGTGAGCCGCCGGATATCGATGTGGATTTCGAACACGAGCGGCGCGAAGAGGTGATCCAGTGGATTTATGAGAAATATGGCCGCCACCGCGCGGGCCTCTGTGCCACGGTCATCCATTTCCGATCCCGCGCGGCAATCCGCGAGGTGGGCAAGGTAATGGGTCTGTCTCAGGACGTCACCGCAGGTCTGTCCGGCCAGATCTGGGGGATGAGCAATGGCGGCGTTGATGCCGAGCGGCTGCAGGAACTGGGCCTCGACCTCAAGGACCGACGCCTGATGCAGACGGTTCGCCTGATTGGCGAGATCATCGGCTTCCCCCGCCACCTGTCGCAGCATGTGGGCGGGTTTGTCATCACCAAAGGGCGGCTGGATGAGCTCTGCCCGATCGAAAACGCCGCGATGGAAGATCGCACCGTGATCGAGTGGGACAAGGATGACATCGACGCGCTTGGCATTCTGAAGGTCGATATACTGGGGCTGGGGATGCTCAGCTGTATCCGCAAGGCGTTTGACCTGATGCAGCAGTACAATGGCGAAACCCTCAGCATCGCCACCGTCCCGCAAGAGGACACGGCGACCTATGACATGCTGTGCGCCGCTGATGCGGTGGGCGTGTTTCAGGTCGAAAGCCGGGCGCAGATGAATTTCCTGCCCCGGATGCGACCGCGCGAATTCTACGATCTGGTGATCGAGGTTGCCATCGTCCGCCCCGGCCCCATTCAGGGCGATATGGTGCAGCCCTATATCCGGCGGCGCAACGGGCTGGAAAAATCCGAACCCTTCGGCCCCGCCTTGGAAGAGGTGACGCGGCGCACGCTGGGCGTGCCGCTGTTTCAGGAACAGGCCCTGCAAATCGCCGTGGTTGGGGCAGGTTTTTCGGCGGAAGAGGCTGACCACCTGCGCCGCTCCTTGGCTTCGTTCCGGCGCATGGGGACGATTGGCACCTATCGCGACAAGTTCATCGCGGGAATGCTGAACAATGGCTATACGCCCGAGGTCGCCGACCGCTGCTTTGGCCAGATCGAAGGGTTTGCCGATTACGGCTTTCCCGAAAGCCATGCCGCGGCATTTGCGATGCTGGCCTATGTCTCGGCCTGGATGAAATGCCACCACCCGGCGATCTTTGCCTGCGCGCTGCTGAACTCGCAGCCCATGGGGTTTTACGCGCCTGCCCAGATCGTGCGCGACGCGCGCGAGCATGGGGTCGAGATTCGTCCGGTCTGCGTTAACGCCTCGGAATGGGACAATCTGCTGGAACGCCGCGCCGATGGGGCGCTGTCCCTGCGGCTGGGTTTTCGCCAGATCAAGGGGTTCAAGCAGGAGGATGCGGATTGGATCGTGGCCGCGCGCGGCAATGGGTATCCGGACCCCGAAACGCTGTGGCTGCGCGCAGGGCTGCGCCCGGATGTTCTGACCCGTCTGGCCGAGGCGGATGCGTTCTCCGGCATGGACCTGACCCGGCGCGACGCCCTGTGGCATGTCAAAGCCATCCGCAGCCGAAGCGCCCTGCCGCTGTTCAATGACCCCATCGATGGCGAGAGCATCAATGAGCCGCAGGTCAACCTGCCGGTGATGCATCTGGGCGAGGAGGTTGTCGAAGACTACGTCTCGACCCGTCTGACCCTACGCTCGCACCCGATGGAGCTGTTGCGCCCGTCCCTGCCCGGCCTTGTGCCGCATGCCACGCTGCAGGACATCCCGCTGGGCCGCTACAGCGTCTGCGGGCTGGTGATCACGCGCCAACGGCCAGGAACCGCCTCGGGCGTGATCTTTCTGACGCTCGAGGATGAAACCGGGGTCAGCAATGTGGTTGTCTGGCCCAAGGTCTATGAACGATTTCGCCGCATCGTGATGGGCGGGCGCTTGCTGCAGGTCCGCGGGTATCTGCAGCGCGAGGGGATCGTCGTGCATCTGATCGCGCAGGAAATCACCGATATGTCGCATAAACTGTCCGAGCTTGGGCATCCGCTGGATGAGGCCATCGGCATCACCCAACCGCAAGCGGATGACACCCCGCGCCCCCGGCAGAACGGCCCAAGCGCCCGCCATCCGCGCGAACAGGCCAAGCGTCTGTTCCCAAGCCGGGATTTTCACTAGAACCCGCGCCAGCATAAGGCCAGTTTCAAAGAAACATCTGGCTAACGTGATCCGGTCACCTCTTTCCCTTGCCCTTGCCCGCAATATGTTGCACCACACACGGGTTCAAACCCGGTGAACGGGCCAAAGGATAAGGACAAGGCGCATGGCTGACGGATCGATCGACATCAACGCAAAACCCACCGAGGACATTTCGGTTCGCGAGGTGTTTGGCATTGACAGCGATATGGCAGTCAAAGGCTTTGCCGAACGCAGCGACCGCGTGCCGGTGATCGACCCGACCTACAAGTTCGATCCCGAAACCACGTTGGCGATTCTTGCGGGCTTTACCCATAACCGCCGGGTGATGATTCAGGGCTATCACGGCACCGGGAAATCGACCCATATCGAACAGGTTGCCGCCCGTCTGAACTGGCCTGCCGTGCGCGTGAACCTCGACAGCCATATCAGCCGGATCGACCTGATTGGTAAGGACGCGATCAAACTGCGCGACGGCAAGCAGGTCACTGAATTCCACGAAGGCATCCTGCCCTGGGCGCTGCGCAACCCCGTTGCCATCGTCTTCGACGAATACGACGCAGGCCGTGCGGATGTGATGTTCGTGATCCAGCGCGTGCTGGAACATGACGGCAAACTGACCTTGCTGGACCAGAACGAGATCATCACACCGAACCCGAACTTCCGCCTGTTTGCGACGGCCAACACTGTGGGTCTGGGCGACACCACCGGCCTCTATCACGGTACTCAGCAGATCAACCAGGCGCAGATGGACCGCTGGTCTCTGGTTTCGACGCTGAACTATCTCAGCCACGATGCCGAGACGATGATCGTTCTGTCGAAAGCGCCGCATTACAACACCGCCGAGGGCCGCAAGACCGTCAGCCAGATGGTCACCGTCGCCGACCTGACCCGGACCGCCTTCATGAACGGCGATCTGTCGACCGTCATGAGCCCCCGGACCGTGATCAACTGGGCCCAAAACGCAGAAATCTTCCGCAACATCGGCTATGCCTTCCGCCTGTCGTTCCTGAACAAATGTGACGAGCTAGAGCGCCAGACGGTTGCTGAGTTCTATCAGCGCTGCTTTGATGAGGAACTGCCGGAAAGCGCGGCGAGCGCGAGCTTGGGCTAAGCAATATGAATTGCGCCCTCCGGGGCGCAATGCCTCCGGCGGAGGTATTTTTGGCCAGATGAAGGGGGATCCGGTTTCGCATTGATGCGGCGGGTCACTGCAACACAAAGGGCGATTGAACATGGTGCAGAAGAACGACAATCCTGCTGATCCGTTCAAGAAGGCTCTGGCCGAGGCTACTAAAGTTATGGCCGACGACCCCGAATTGTCGGTGAGCTACACTGTTGATCCATCGGGCCTGTCGGGCGAGTCGATGCGTTTGCCGCAGGTCTCTCGCCGGATGACGCGCGAAGAGGTTCTTTTGGCGCGCGGGACGGCAGACGCGTTAGCTTTACAACGCAAATATCATGATGACGCGACCCATGCGCGATATGCCCCTCCGGGTGATATGGCGCGGGATCTCTATGAGGCGATGGAGACCGCCCGGTGCGAGGCGATGGGTGCGCGGGATATGCCCGGCACCGCGTCGAATATCGACGTCAAGATCGGGCATGAGGCGATCCGGCGCGGCTATGATCAGTGCAAACAGCCTGCGGATGCGCCATTGGCTGTGGCGGCGGGCTATCTGATCCGGCATCTGGCCACGGGCCGCGACATGCCGCCTGCCGCCGAGAATGTCATGAACCTGTGGCGCGGATTTATCGAGGAACAGGCCGGCGGGACGCTGGAAAACCTTGACGAAATCCTTTCGGACCAGGCCGAATTTGCCAAGTTTGCCCGACAGATGATCAAAGATCTGGGTTACGGCGATCAGCTGGGTGATGACCCGGATGAACTGGACGACGAACAGGAAGATCAGGCCGAAGAAGATGCCGAAGAGCAGCCCGATCCCGACAGCACCGGGCAGGATGATCAGGACGAACAAGACGCCGATGCAACCCCTGAACAAACTCAGGAAGAACAGCAGGACCAGTCTCAGGCCCAGGTCTCGATGGACGAGATGGCCGAGGATGAGATGGGCGATGAGGCTGAAATGCCCGAGGGCGAGGCTCCGCTGGAACCCCCTGCTCCTCCGCCCGCATCCGAGGCTGATCCGGACTACAAGGTCTACCTGAACACCCATGACGAAGAGATTGCTGCCGAGGATCTGGCGGAACCGGCTGAACTGGAGCGCCTGCGGGCGTACCTTGACCAGCAGCTTGAACCGCTGAAAGGCGCAGTGAGCCGTCTGGCCAACAAGTTGCAACGCCGCCTGCAGGCGCAGCAGAACCGGTCTTGGGAATTCGACCGCGAGGAAGGCATTCTGGATGCCGGACGTCTGGCGCGTGTCGTGGCCAACCCGACCACGCCGCTAAGCTTCAAGGTCGAAAAAGATACCGAATTCCGCGATACAGTGGTGACGCTGCTTCTGGACAATTCCGGCTCGATGCGGGGCCGTCCGATCTCGATTGCCGCGATCTGTGCAGATGTCCTGGCGCGGACGCTGGAACGTTGCAACGTCAAGGTCGAGATCCTGGGCTTTACCACCCGGGCCTGGAAAGGCGGTCAGGCGCGCGAGGCGTGGCTGAACGATGGCCGCCCGCAGCAACCGGGGCGTCTGAACGATCTGCGCCACATCATCTACAAAGGCGCCGATGCCCCATGGCGTCGCGCGCGACCCAATCTGGGTCTGATGATGAAAGAGGGCCTGCTGAAGGAAAACATCGACGGTGAGGCGTTGGAATGGGCGCATCGCCGGATGCTCGCGCGGCGTGAGGCCCGCAAGATCCTGATGGTGATCTCGGATGGCGCGCCGGTCGATGATTCAACGCTCAGCGTGAACCCGGCGAACTATCTGGAAAAACACCTGCGCGACGTGATTGCTATGGTGGAAAAACGCAAGATGGTGGAATTGCTGGCCATCGGGATCGGCCATGACGTGACCCGCTATTATGATCGCGCCGTCACGATCACCGATGTCGAGCAGCTTGCGGGTGCTATGACCGAGCAGTTGGCCGCACTGTTCGACAGCGACCCGCGCGCCCGCGCGCGCGTGATGGGGATGAAGCGGGCCAGTTGACGGCCCTGCTTCGACATTGCAGACTTAGTGCCATCCAAGCCAGTTTTTGCACCGCTGAAGGCGACTTTGCTTATGGTGGCGTAACGGATAGCGCATAAGCGCTATATCGAAGGGCAGGAACATCATTCGTTCTCCTGTTTATCTGCTTGGATAGTGTCCCAACCCTGCCCGGCCTGCTTGTAGCTGGTCCTGAGATACGCCCTAGAAACCCTTGAGATTGTTGTTGAACCTTGTCGTTCCGCGAGAAACGGAGTGTATTTGCCCCATGCGCTATGAGTTTGCAGACTGTATTCTGGATGTGGATCGACACGTCCTGACCCGCCGGGGTGAGCCCGTCGCAATCGAACCTCAGGTATTCGATCTGTTGGTCCTCTTGGCCCAGCACCCAGGTAAGCTGGTGCCCCGGGACGAGATCATCGCGCGTGTTTGGAGTGGCCGCTTTGTCTCGGATTCTACCATCAGCGCACGAATTGCAGCGGCGCGTAAAGCAGTCGGCGACGATGGCAAAGCGCAGCGGATCATTCGGACAGTCGTACGGCGCGGGTTGCAAATGGCGGCGGATGTGACCTGTGACGCCGACACCGATTCAGGCGTAGACAACCATACGCAACGGCTGCGTTACGCGCGCGGTGCGAAGGGTCGCGCTGTTCCATACACGCTTTCCGGTGATGGGTTGCCGGTGCTGCGCATCGGTTCGGTCGTGCACGATCTGGAGGCGGAATGGCGCATCCCGTCCGAGCGTACCCGGTTACAGGACATGGCAAACCGTTTCCGCCTGTTACGCTACAACAAGGACAATGACGTCAGCTCAAACATCGACCATCAGGCGGTGTATGACCGCAGAATAGAAGAAATCCTGACCGTCGTGAATGCAGCGGGGTTTGACCGCTTTTCAATTCTCGGTGAAATGGGCGGCACCTTCCCTGCCCTACACTTCGCCGCAAGACACCCCGAGCGGATTGACAAGCTGATTATCTCCGGCGGATGGGCAGAAGGGCGAGATTACCGGGAAGATACCAAACAACCCGACTCGATCCGGTCACTGATCGCGGAAGGGTGGAACACGCCGGGCAGCGGCTATGCTATGGGCGCTGAATTCAGCTATTTTCCAGAAGGTCCGCTGGATAGCGTTCGGCACATGGTCAATGAATTGCAGACACTTTATTCAAGCGAGGAGAGACTTCACTACCGTGACATCGCCAATAGCACCTCGGTGCTGCAACTTCTTCCGATGGTGCAATGCCCCACGCTGGTTCTGCACGGGCGGCACACAGCCGTTCACCCCCTGTCCGAGGCGCGCAAACTGGCGGCTGGAATCCCCAATGCCTCGCTCGTGATCCTTGAGACCGGCAACCAGATACCATTACCTGGAAATGAGGCCTACAACCCGTATATCCAGGCCATTCAACGCTTTCTTGAGACAGAAGAATAGTGTGCGCCGGGGCGCTGGACATTTCCTACCGCAGGCCGCAGGTTTGCGCGCAGCAAGACTGACGAATGAGGCCGCCCATGTTCCAGAGTTTCGAAGTGACCGCACGCCCCGAGCAAGGCCCACCACGACTGGCCGCTTTGCGGGACGAGCTGGCGCGCGAAGGCCTGCAGGGCTTCCTGATCCCGCGTGCGGATGCGCATCAGGGTGAATATGTGGCCCCTCGGGATGAAAGGCTGGCCTGGCTTACCGGATTCACCGGTTCTGCGGGGTTTTGCGCGGCGCTCACGGACATTGCCGGGGTTTTCATCGACGGGCGCTATCGCACTCAGGTAAAGGCCCAGGTCGCACAGGATTACACGCCGGTCCCATGGCCAGATGTCAGCCTGAGCGCCTGGTTGAAAGAGCAATTGCCAAATGGCGGCAAAGTCGGGTTTGATCCGTGGCTCCACGCTGCAGGACAGATTTCGTCTGCACAGAAAGAGCTTGAAGGCAGCGGCGTCGAACTGGTGCGCTGTGATAACCTTGTAGACCGAATTTGGGCGGATCAACCCGACCCTCCGATGAATCCTGTCAGGGCACATCCGATTGAATTTGCAGGTGAAAGCGCCGAGAGCAAAATCAAGCGCCTCGCGAGTGACCTGCAGAGCGCAGATCGTGCGGCAGCGGTGATCACCTTGCCGGATTCGATCATGTGGCTGTTGAACATTCGCGGCGCGGACATCGCATACAACCCTGTGGCCCATGGCTTTGCCATCCTGCACGGTGATGGGCGGGTGGATCTGTTCATGGCCGCTGCCAAACTGACCGGGATCGGGGATCATCTGGGCCCGCAGGTCACCCAACACCAACCCGACGCGTTCCTGACAGCGGTTGAGGCACTTGAAGGCAAGGTACAGGTCGATCCGGGAACGGTTCCGCAGATCATAGCGGATGCGTTGGGGGACCGTATGGTCGATGGCGGCGATCCCTGCGCCCTGCCCAAAGCCCGCAAGAACCCGGCCGAAATCGCAGGCACGGCCGAGGCACATCTGCGAGATGCCGCAGCGGTGATCGAACTGCTGTGTTGGCTGGACACGCAGAAGCCCGGCACCCTGACCGAGACACAGGTAGTAACGCGGCTGGAAGAAAGCCGCCGCCGGGACAACGCGCTGCAGGATATCTCATTCGACACCATCGCGGGCACCGGGCCGAACGGGGCCATCATGCATTATCGCGTGACCGAGGAAACCGACAGCAGGCTGGAAAACGGTCACCTGCTGGTGCTGGACAGCGGTGGGCAATATCTGGACGGCACCACCGATATCACCCGCACAATTGCAATCGGTGATGTTGGGGATGAGGAAAAGGACTGCTTTACACGCGTCCTCAAAGGCATGATCGCCATGTCGATGCTACGCTGGCCTGTTGGCTTGGCAGGACGCGATATCGAATGCGTAGCGCGGCTGCCGCTGTGGCTGGCCGGGCAGGATTTCAACCATGGGGTCGGTCATGGGGTCGGTACCTATCTCAGCGTGCATGAAGGCCCCCAGCGTCTGTCTCGGGTCAGCCATGTCCCGCTTGAGCCGGGTATGATCCTGTCGAACGAGCCGGGATATTACCGCGAGGGTGCTTTTGGCATCCGGCTTGAGAACCTTGTCGTAGTGGAAGAGGCCCCAAACCTGCCCAGCGGTGACGACGAACGCGCCATGCTGAACTGGCGTACGCTGACTTATGTCCCAATCGACAGGCGTTTGATTGTAGTCGATATGCTGACACGAGAGGAACGCGCTTGGCTGAACGCCTATCACCGCGACGTGGCGGAAAAAGTCCGGCCAAGGCTGGGCGACGCCGCTCAACTGTGGTTGGATGCCGCAACCGCACCGGTCTGACACCGGATTGTTACATAGTTTGGGCAGAGGAGAAGCCCTGACACGACGAGGGAAGGAACAGGAATGACAGACACCATCACGATCCGCAAAGCACCGGGCAAATGGAGCGTCCGCTCAGGCGGCGCGATTTTGGGTGAAACCAACAACGCGCTGGAACTTCTGGAAGGCGACAAAGACCCGGTTATCTACTTCCCGCGTGCGGACATTGCGATGGCCTTTCTGGATCGGACCAACAAAGTCACCCAATGCGCAGGCAAGGGAGACGCCACGCATTTCTCGATCGTAAACAAATCCTCAGTCACCGAAAACGCCGCTTGGAGTTATGAAAACCCGATCGACGCGGTGGCCGAAATCAAGGATCACTTGGCCTTTTATCCCGCAGACTCGATCAAGGTGGAACAACTCTGATCCAAGTATCCGTGCAGGACCGGATCGATCTGCAAAACGGCGAAAATCCTCAGAACCTGCCCTGTCCACAATGTTGCGAGGTGACCATGACAAAGCGTCTATTGAATTCCGCAGGCCCGATTGCGGCCCTGACGATGGCCTTTTCAATGGCCCTGCCCGCCGCAAGCTCTGCCAACACCGGTCTGGCCAATCCCGCGGCAACATATTGCATCGCGCAAGGCGGGCTCTACGGTATACATGACGGCCCGGACGGTCAGAGCGGTATCTGCCAATTACCCGACGGCACCCGGATCGATGCCTGGACCTATTTTCGTGAACACCATGCGGGCGCGGATGGCAGCAAGCCGGTCGGCCTTGCAAATCCCGCCGCCGTGTACTGTGGCTCAATTGGAGGCGAATATGACCTGACCACGTCTCGCTGCGCACTGAGCGACGGTACGTCCGCCGATGCATGGGAGCTGTACCGCAAGGCACATGGAAAAACGCATCAGGTGGTGAACCCCGCAGCAGCCTACTGCCTTGAGATCGGCGGCAGCTACAAGATCAAAGACACTGGTTCGGGTCAGGTGGGTATATGCACCAAGCCGGACGGCACCTCGCAGGACGCATGGGCCCTGTTCCGTGCGGAAAATCCCGAGTAATCCGATCCGGTAATCAAGCCCGACATCCACACCCAAATGAACTTGAAGCCCCGATTGAACCGCAGTTTACCGACGATCAGAGCGCGTGGTAGTGACCGTTTTGCGACAGCCTGATCGCGTCCATTAAGTCGCCTTGGCTAATTTTCAGGTTTTCCTGCAACGCAAGCATATTATCTGGCTGCTGATTACACTGGGGTTCGCCTTCCTCGCTTTCGATGAAGGGTTCGAGATTCACGAAGGTCTGGACAAAGCGTTTCACCGCTTTTTCGGGATTTCGCAAACCAGCCTGACCGACCAGATCGAGGACATACCTGATCCCCGGATTTGCCCTTCTGGCCGCATCCTTGGTGCACGATGCCGTTACAAATGACAACGCCTTGTTTCTGTGAGTCGATATCCCCGGGGCCAATGTTCTTGATGTAAAACTGCCCCTTCGCACGCTTGAGGAACTTGAAAAACTGATGCCCGAGGTGGAGTTCCTTGCCTGTTTCGTTCAGGTTCTTCGATAGGTCAAATCGACCTCTGATCAGCCATTCGATGCAATCTCTGCACCGGCAGCCGAGAAAGCCTGCCAATACACACACCCCTGCCTCGAAACAGTAAGTCGCAACATAGGTTTTAGAACCACCCGTACCGCGATTGCAGTAGCCCTGGACGATCTGCTGTTCTAGTGTCGCGCAGCGACCAGACATAGGACTCGGGAATGAAAATCGCCACCGCCGCCTACGACCTCGATTGGCTCGATAGTTGGGCTCAATATGAAGACAAACTTGAGGCATGGGTTTCCGAGGCCGCGGGACAAGGTGCCGACCTTCTGGTCTTTCCCGAATACGGCGCAATGGAGTTGTCGACGCTCGACGGCCCTAAGGTGGCCGGTGATCTCGAACGCTCAATCCGGGCGGTTTCCGACCGGATGGAAGATGTACAAGTTGTGCATTCGCGCCTTGCAAAGATGTACAACACATACATTCTGGGGGCTTCCGCCCCGGTCATCGACGGACCAGGGCGCCCGGTGAACCGCGCAATGTTCTACGCTCCTGACGGTCGTCTCGATCATCAGGACAAGCAGATCATGACACGGTTTGAACGCGAGGCCTGGGACATCGCCCCGGGCAGTTCGTTGAAGCTGTTTGATACCGCATTGGGTAAAATCGGCGTTCTGATCTGCTATGACAGTGAGTTCCCTCTCTTGGGTCGGGCCCTGAGCGAGGCCGATTTGATCCTCGTTCCATCCTGCACCGAAGCCCTGTCCGGGTATTGGCGTGTGCGGATCGGTGCCATGTCTCGTGCCCTTGAAAATCAATGTGTTACGGTAATGTCATCGTTAGTTGGCGGCAATGAATGGTCCGAAGCAGTCGACATGAATACCGGCATGGGTGGCGTGTTTGGCCCGCCCGATATCGGGTTCCCACCGTCGGGAGTGCTTGCCGAGGGCACGCTGAATACCGCCGGCTGGACCTATGCCGAGGCCGACCTGTCCACAATTGCAAACGTCCGCGCAGACGGGTGGGTGTTGAACCGCACGCACTGGACCGAGCAAGACGCTCGGGTCGATTCAGTCACAATATCACCCCTTTAGGTGACTTCGCCCTTGAAATAAGGCCGAAATAGGCTCATTTAAGCGCACGATCTGCAGATTCTGCAGGTGCAACCTAATGATGGAGACAACATGGCCAAGGAAGATACGCTCGAATTTCCCGGTGTCGTGAAGGAACTCCTGCCTAATGCGACGTTTCGGGTCGAGCTGGAAAACGGCCATGAGATCATCGCACATACGGCAGGCAAGATGCGCAAGAACCGCATCCGTGTTCTGGCCGGCGACAAAGTTCAGGTCGAAATGACCCCATATGATCTGACCAAGGGTCGGATCAACTATCGCTTCAAGTAACGCTTCGTACATGGCGTTTATCCTCGGATCGGGCAGCCCGCGGCGGCTGGACCTGCTGGCGCAGCTTGGCGTTCGGCCCGATGCGATCCGTCCGCCGGATATCGATGAAACGCCGCTGAAAGGCGAACTGCCAGCCCCCTATTGCAGCCGCATCACGCGGCAAAAAGTTCAGGCTGTTCAAGCTGATAGCGATGATATCACCTTATGTGCCGACACAACGGTCGCACTGGGTCGCCGCATTCTTGGCAAACCCGAAGACGCGGGACAAGCTGCTGAGTTTCTGCACGCCCTGTCCGGCCGACGCCATCGGGTGATCACTTCGGTCGCTGTGCGGCGCGGGGCTAAAATCCTCGAGCGTGATGTGGTTTCTCAGGTAAAAGTGAAACGTCTGTCCGACAGCGAAATCAATGCCTATCTTGCGACGGATGACTGGCAGGGCAAGGCCGGAGCCTATGCAATACAAGGTCCTGCCGGTGCGTTCATCCCGTGGATTTCAGGCTCGTTCACCGGTATCGTCGGCCTGCCCCTGTCCGAAACTGCTGCACTGCTGCAAGGCATCGGCTATCCCTTATATCGCGAGGTTTCATGAAGGGTCGTACCATCATTCTGGATCATATTCAGGGACGCGAAGCTGCAGCTCTGATGGTGGATGGTATTCTCGACGATTTCCTGATCGCCACAGATGCCCCTGCGCCAGGTACGATCTACCGCGCCCGCGCCGATCGCCCGGTCAAAGGTCAGGGCGGCATGTTTCTCACCACACCCGACGGCCCGGCTTTTCTGAGGCAAGTCAAAGGGTTGGCACCCGGCGCTTTGCTACTGGTGCAGGTGACCGGATATGCCGAGCCCGGCAAAGCCATACCCGTCTCGAACCGTATTTTGTTCAAAAGCCGCTTTGCGATCGTGACACCTGACGCGCCCGGCCTGAACATCTCGCGCCGTATCCGTGATGAAGATACGCGCGACCAACTTCTCGAAATCGCGCATGAGCAAATGGGAAACAGCACGCACGGCCTGATCCTGCGCTCGTGCTGTCAGACGGCGGATGCAGATGAAATCGCTGAAGATATCACAGCCATGTTGGCACTTGCCGAGCAGGTATTGGCTGATACGGGCAGTGAACCAGAATTGCTGAGCGAGGGCGATGGTCCGCATATCCTGGCCTGGCGTGATTGGACGGACCCGGCCGAGGTCGTGACCACATCCGGTGGATTTGAGGACCACGGTGTCGTTGATGCGCTCGATACAGCAAAGGGGATTTCCGAAACGCTTCCCGGTGGAGGACACCTCTATATCCAACCGACCCGCGCGCTGGTTGCGGTGGATGTGAACACCGGCGCCGACACATCTCTCGCAGCGGGAACCAAAGCTAACTTCGCCTGCGCCAAAGCCCTGCCGCGCGCCCTGCGCGTGCGCGGGTTGGGGGGGCAGATCACTCTGGACCTTGCACCGATGCCCAAGAAAGACCGGAGGGGTTTCGAATCGGCCTTGCGGGCGGCATTCAAGTCCGATCCTGATGAGACGATCCTGGCCGGTTGGACCCCGCTTGGCCATTTCGAACTACAGCGCAAACGTGGTCGTATCCCATTGACGGAGATCCTGAAATGAGCTGCCCGATCTGCGGAGAAGATACCCAGCAGGCCTTTCGACCATTCTGCTCCAAACGCTGCACGGATATCGATCTGGCAAAATGGCTAAACGGTTCTTATGCGGTGCCATCGCAACGTGAAGAAGACGCCGAGACGACCTCGGAACCAACCGAAAGCCCCACGTCTCGCCCGCATTGAAAAAATGTCAAAAAGCCTCTGGACACTGCCTGTGGCAAGTCATAGAAGGCCTCCACCCAATGGCAAACGCCATTCCCGTGCCCGGGTAGCTCAGGGGTAGAGCAGTGGATTGAAAATCCTCGTGTCGGTGGTTCGATTCCGCCCCCGGGCACCATTAAAAATTCTTAAATATCTGATATTAGATATATTTTTGAAAATAATGCTATCTATATCCCCCTATTTATACACCCATTGTTCGTGGAAGTTGCGGCGCTCTATGGCCTTTAGGAAAGCAAACTTCCGTAAAGGCTACTCGAGCTAGGTGGATAGTTTAGTTTCATCGGCCATCCATCTGGAGCAGCCTCAAGAGCATCATCGCTTGATTGCGCTGAGTTTTTCATATGCCTACAACAGGCTTGCCGCGAAATCTTGAGTATCTGAAGTGAAGCCGTCGTTCTTTTGGTTTTCGAAGTCAAATTCAGCGGCAGTCAAAAGCGAACTGCAGTCGAAAGTCATAAAGTCGCGTCATCATTTTTCCGTCATTTTGTAATTCCTCAACGTGCGACCAAGTGAACGGTTTCTGAACCACACTTGTTCGTTCAATTGGTGTCTACTAGTTTCAACCCAAATCCCGCACAGAGGACATTTTCGAAATGCCCAATCAAGACATTTGAACCGTGAAAAACTTAGCTGAGTATCTCAAAATCGCCGAGAAAGCGGCTTATCGGTTCGCATCTGAGGGCAAGGTTCCCGGGTTCAAGGTGGGAAAGGCATGGCGATTTCGCAAAAGCGAGATCGACCGATGGTTTGTCGAGTGGGAACAAAAACAAGAAGGGGAACAAAAATGACTGGGCAACAACAGGCGGAGGCATTGCGCAGAGAAATCTGGAGCATCGCAAACCGGGTACGTGGTGCGGTTGACGGCTGGGACTTCAAGCAGTTTGTCTTGGGCGCTTTGTTCTATCGATTTATCAGCGAGAACTTCACCAAATACATCGAAGGTGGCGACGACAGCATCAACTATGCCGGTATGTCCGACGCTGAGATCCCCGATGAAGTTAAAGACGACGCGATCAAGACCAAGGGCTACTTCATCTATCCCAGCCAACTGTTTCAAATTGTGGTGAAGACCGCGAGCAAGAACGATAGCCTGAACACCGACCTAGCGGAGATCTTTTCAGCGATCGAGGCTTCGGCGAGTGGCTACCCATCCGAGCAGGATATCAAAGGCCTCTTTGCTGATTTCGACACCACCAGCAACCGCCTAGGCAGCACGGTCAAACAGAAGAACGAAAGGCTGGCTGAGGTCCTCAAAGGCGTGGCAGGCTTGCAGCTGAAATTTGAAGACAACAAGAACGATCTATTCGGCGACGCATATGAGTTCTTGATCTCGAACTACGCCGCCAACGCGGGCAAATCCGGCGGTGAGTTCTTCACGCCGACCCATGTGTCTAAACTCATCGCCAAACTGGCCATGCATAAGCAGACCAGCGTCAACAAGATCTACGATCCAGCGGCGGGGTCTGGGTCGCTGCTTTTGCAGGCCAAGGAAGAGTTTGAGAACCATATCGTTGAGGACGGCTTCTTCGGGCAGGAAATCAATTACACTACGTACAACCTTGCTCGCATGAACATGTTCTTGCACAACATCAACTACGATAAGTTCAACATACAATACGGCAACACGTTGACGGAGCCGCATTTTGGAGATGATAGGCCCTTTGATGCCATCGTTTCGAATCCGCCTTACTCTGTGAATTGGAAGGGTTCAGATGATCCAACGTTGATCAACGATGACCGTTTTGCCCCAGCAGGTGTGCTGGCCCCGAAATCAAAGGCAGATTTTGCCTTTGTCCTTCACTCGTTGCACTACCTATCGGCCAAGGGGCGGGCTGCGATAGTTTGTTTCCCTGGTATCTTCTACCGTGGCGGGGCAGAGCAGAAAATCCGCAAGTATCTGGTCGATAACAACTTCGTCGAAACGGTGATTTCCCTCGCGCCGAACCTATTTTTTGGTACGTCCATCGCTGTGAACATCCTTGTGTTGGCCAAGAACAAGTCCGACACGGCTGTCCAATTCATAGATGCTACCGAGGAAGACACCTTTTTCCGCAAGGATGGAAACATCAACATAATGGATGACCGGCACATTGCCGAGATCATGATGAGGTTCGACAACAAAGCCAATGTGCCCCACGTAGCTGAAACCGTCCCTTACGACACGATTGTCGAGAAAGACTACAACCTGTCGGTCAGCGCTTATGTAGAGTCCAAAAACACCCGCGAGGTCGTGAGTATCACCAAGTTGAATGCTGATCTTGAAACCACTGTCACCAAGATCAATCAGCTACGTGCAGACATCGACGCAATAGTTGCGGAGATCGAAGAATGAGCAATCTTAGCTTTCTCGAAAAGCTGCTTGATGGGGCGGCTATAGAGTGGAAGCCGATGTCTGTTGTTGCGGAAGTGCGTAGTGGCTGGGGCTTCCCAAGGGCTTATCAAGGAGAAACGGAGGGGTCTTGTCCCTTTTATAAGGTCAGCGACATGAACCTTGTTGGCAACGAAACAACCATGATTAATGCTAATAACTTTATCGATGATACAACAGCTGCCAAGCTAGGCGTTAAGCCCGCGCCCGCAGGCACCATCATCTTCCCAAAAATTGGTGCAACGATTGCAACAAACAAGAAGCGAATCTTGTCAGCCCCGTCTGCGTACGACAATAATGTTATGGGTTTGATTCCAAATAAAAAAATCGTCTCTAGATTTCTTTTTCATTGGATGCAGATTGTAAATCTCAGCTCGCTTGCTAGTGACTCTGGCGCTGTGCCGTCAATTAGAAAGAGCGACATGGAGAGGCTCTCAGTTCCCATTCCAAGTCCAGAAGACCCCAAAAGATCACTCGCAATCCAAACAGAGATTGTTCGGATTTTGGACAACTTCACCGAGCTGACAGCCGAGCTGACAGTCGAGCTTAGGGCCCGCAAGCAGCAATACAGCCACTATAGAGAGAAATTGCTAGAGTATGAGGGCCAAGATGTTGAGCATTTGCCTTTGGGTGACGAGAGGGTGGGAACCTTTACGCGCGGGGGCGGCCTCCAAAAGAAAGACTTCGCGGAGTCAGGGGTTGGTTGCATTCACTACGGTCAAATTTACACCCACTACGGAACCTATGCCCACACAACGAAGAGCTTTGTTTCAGAGGAGTTTGCGAAGAAAGCTCGCATCGCCAAGCCAGGTGATTTGGTGATTGCGACCACAAGTGAGAACGACGACGACGTTTGCAAAGCGGTAGCTTGGTTGGGAGATGAGGGTATCGCCGTCAGCAGCGATGCATGCTTTTTCTCGCACAAATTGAACCCAAAGTTTGTCGCGTACTTCTTCCAATCCGAGCAGTTTCATAAACAGAAACGTGTGTACATAACCGGTGCAAAAGTCAGGCGCGTCAATGCCGACAACCTTGCCAAGATCTTGATTCCTGTCCCCTCTTCTGAAGAGCAAGAGCGCGTCGTCAAAATCCTCGATAAATTCGACACGCTGACCACATCGCTCAGTGAGGGGCTTCCGCGTGAAATCAAGTTGCGTCAGCTGCAGCATGAATACTACCGGGACCTACTTTTGAACTTCCCCAAACCCAAGGGGGAATCGTAAATGAGTCAAACCCTCGAAGAGATTGCGCGGCAGCTAAGTACGCCACAGACCATTCGAACCACTGTGACAAAGGAAACAAAGCAGATTCCCCCCAGGGAAATTGAGCAAACAAAACCTGTCCCGAAAGTACAGTTGATTTATGCCTTCAATGGCACCGGCAAGACGCGGCTGTCTCGTGCACTCAAAGAACTGATCGCTCCAAAGTTAAAGGATGGGGAAGATGGTGAGCTCTCGCGCGAAAAAGTCCTTTATTATAACGCCTTCACTGAAGATCTGTTTTTCTGGGACAATGACCTTCTTGGTGACAGTGACCCCAAGTTGATGATTCAGCCAAACACCTTCACCGACTGGATCTTGGTTGATCAGGGACAAGAGATTAACATCACCAAGAACTTTCAGCGATATGCAAATGAAAAGTTAACTCCAACGTTCAACCAGGAATACACGCGCCAAGACGCAAATGAGAATGAAACGACGGTCAAGGCTTTTTCCGAAGTGACGTTTTCAATAGATACGGGCGACGACGAGGAAATCGGCAACTTCAAGATCTCGAAGGGCGAGGAGAGCGTTTTTGTCTGGAGCATTTTCTACACATTGCTCGAAGAAGTGGTCTCTGTCCTAAATGTCCCAGAAGCTGAGGAGCGCAGTACCAGCCAATTCGATCAGCTGGAATATGTCTTCATTGATGATCCGGTGAGCTCGCTCGATGAAAACCATCTGATAGGTTTGGCCGTGAACCTAGCTTCTTTGGTCAAGTCTGCGCCAGAGCAACTGAAATTCATTATCACCACTCATAGCCCTTTGTTCTATAACGTCTTGCACAACGAACTCGGTATGAAAAAGAAAGGCAAAAAAGATGGGTGCTATTTGTTGGAGCGATTTGAAGATGGGACATACAACCTGAACGTCAAGCCCGGCGATGCAAACAAAAGCTTTTCCTATCACTTACATTTAAAGAGAGTGTTGGAAGAGGCGACCCCCGACAATGGTGATAGCAAAGTCGAGCGCTATCACTTCGTACTTCTCCGAAACCTTTACGAAAAGACTGCGGGATTCTTGGGGTATCGAGAATGGGCTGATCTTCTTGACACCGCGCCTGGCGACAAGAATGCTTATGTACGTGCAATTAACACTTTCAGCCATTCTGCTCTTTCGCATGAGCAAATGCGCGAACCCACACCACCCGAGAAGAACACAGTGAAGATCCTGTTGAAAAATTTGGTAGACAACTACGGCTATTGGAAGCAGGACAACCAAAATGGTTGAGCAAACAAAAACCATTGCGGAAACAAAAAATTTCATCGTTCTCGATAAGTACTACAAGGAATGGGACGCCGCTGATCGCTACCAGAGCGAAGACGATCTGGAACGTGAGCTTGTGCAGGATTTGGTCAACCAAGGTTATGAGTTCCTGCCCACCCTTACGAACCCAGACGCGATGCTTGCCAACGTCCGGGAACAGCTGGAACAGCTGAACAACATCAAGTTTTTGGGAGATGAATGGAAGCGCTTTGTTGAGACTTACCTCGACAAGCCGAGCGACAGCATCGTCGACAAAACCCGCAAGATACATGACGATTACATCCATGATTTCGTCTTTGACGACGGGCGTATCCAGAACATCTACCTGGTCGACAAGAAGAATATGACCCGCAACAAACTGCAGGTGATAAAGCAGTTTGAACAGGTCGGCACACACGCTAATCGCTATGACGTGACGATCTTGGTAAATGGTTTGCCGTTGGTTCAAATCGAACTGAAGAAACGCGGCGTAGCGATCCGGGAAGCTTTCAACCAGATTCACCGTTACAGCAAGGAAAGCTTCAACAGCGAGCATTCCCTGTTCAAGTTCTTGCAGCTCTTCGTGATTTCGAACGGAACCGATACCCGGTATTTCGCAAACACGACTAAGCGAAACAAAAACAGCTTCGACTTCACCATGAACTGGGCGAACGCGGACAACGAGCTAATCAAAGACCTCAAGGACTTCACCGCAACCTTCCTTCAGAAAAGTACGCTGCTGAACGTTCTGTTGCAGTATTCGGTTTTTGACGTTAGCGAAACGTTGCTGATCATGCGCCCCTATCAGATTGCAGCGACTGAACGCATCCTATGGAAGATCAAGAGTTCATATGAGGCCAAAAACTGGAGGAAGCCGGAGAGCGGTGGTTTCATCTGGCACACCACTGGCTCAGGCAAAACTCTGACGAGTTTCAAGGCGGCACGGTTGGCAACAGAGCTGGATTTCGTCGACAAAGTCTTCTTCGTCGTGGACCGGAAGGACCTAGACTACCAGACCATGAAAGAGTACCAGAGATTTTCTCCTGACAGCGTCAATGGCTCTGACAGCACAGCCGGGTTGAAGCGTAATTTGGCTAAGGACGATAACAAAATCATCGTCACGACGATCCAAAAACTGAACAACTTAATGAAATCAGAGACTAACCTGCCTGTTTATGAACAGCAGGCGGTCTTCATTTTCGATGAATGCCATCGCAGCCAGTTTGGTGAGGCACAGAAGAATCTGAAGAAGAAGTTCCAACGATTTTACCAGTTCGGTTTCACAGGAACACCAATTTTCGGAGATGACATCGTTGATGGCAAACTGATCCGGAAGGGGAATGCTCTAGGGGCGGAGACGACTGCCAGTGTCTTTGGCCGTAAACTGCATTCCTATGTGATCACTGATGCAATTCGCGATGAAAAGGTTTTGAAGTTCAAGGTCGACTACAACGATGTGCGCCCCCGGTTCAAAGCCTTTGAAACCGAGCAAGATGAAAAAAAGCTCAGCGCTGCTGAAAACAAGCAAGCTCTTCTTCATCCAGAACGTCTTCGGGAAGTATCGCAGTATATTCTGAACAACTTCCGGCAAAAAACTCACCGGATGCAAGCAGGCAGCAGTGGGTTTAATGCCATGTTTGCTGTCAGCAGTGTAGATGCCGCAAAGCTATACTATGAAACCTTAAACGCTCTGCAAGCTGACAGTGCAAAGCCGCTGAAGATTGCGACGATCTTCTCTTTTGCAGCCAACGAACAGCAAGACGCGATCGGGGATATCCAAGACGAGAGCTTCAACGTTTCGGCGATGAATAGCAGCTCCAAGGAGTTTCTGAGCGCCGCAGTCGATGACTACAATGCCTTCTTCAAAACGAGTTTCAGTGTCGATAGCAATGGTTTCCAAAATTACTACCGCGACCTTGCCAGCCGCGTTCGCTCCAAGGAAGTAGACTTACTTATTGTCGTCGGTATGTTCCTGACAGGCTTTGACGCGCCAACGCTTAATACCTTGTTTGTCGACAAAAATCTTCGCTTTCACGGATTGATGCAAGCGTTCTCCCGAACCAATCGAATCTACGACGCGACCAAAACATTTGGCAATATTGTAGCGTTCAGGGACCTTGAGCAAGCGACGGTTGATGCCATCACCTTGTTTGGTGACAAGAACACAAAGAACGTCGTGTTGGAGAAGAGCTACGACGAGTATATGAAAGGTTTCGTTGATCAGGAAACCGGAGCGGCGCGGCGCGGATTCATTGATGTTTTGAAAGAGCTATCTGGACGGTTTCCGAAGCCAGACGAGATCGTCAAAGAAGCAGACAAGAAAGAATTTGCGAAGCTCTTTGGCGAGTATCTGAGGGTTGAGAACGTACTCCGGAACTACGACGAGTTTGCAGCATTGAAGGCTTATCAAGACATAGATTTTGCAGATCCATCTGCAGTTGAGGAGTTTAAGCAAAAGCATTACTTGAGTGACGAGGACCTTCGAGACCTAGACGCTATAGACCTGCCTTCAGATCGAGCAATTCAAGACTATCGATCTACATACAATGACATTCGCGATTGGCTGCGCAAAGAAAAGTCTTCGGTTGAACAGGAACAGAGCAAAATCGAGTGGGATGATGTTGTTTTTGAAGTGGATCTTCTAAAATCGCAAGAGATCAACCTCGACTACATCCTCGAGTTAATTTTTGAGAAAACCAAGAAAGCGGAGAGTAAGAGGGATCTGATTGAGGAAGCTCGCCGCGTCATTCGTGGCAGCCTTGGAAATCGAGCCAAAGAGAGCCTGATTGTGGACTTCATCAACCGGACCGATCTTGATCACTTTGATGACAAGGTCGGTGTGATCGATGCATTTTTCTCCTTTGCTCAGGCAGAACAAAGCAAAGAGGTTGAAGAGCTTATCAAGTCGGAAGGTCTAAATTCTGATGCAGCAAGGCGCTATATTTCTGCTTCAATAAAACGCGAGTTTGCAAGTGAAAACGGCGCTGACTTAAATGCCGTACTACCGAAGATGAGCCCTCTTAACCCACAGTTTCGCACCAAGAAGACTACTGTTTATGAAAAGATCTCATCGTTCGTCGAAAAATTCAAAGGCGTGGGGGGACAGGTTTAGAGAAACATGGCGCGATCTAGAACAATATCTTGGCGGTCGCAGCAACGCACGGCCTTTGTGTTCAGTAAAAGCTTTCAATCTTCAATGGACCAATTGCTTGATCGGGGGCCGGTCACTCTTCGCCCGTCCTTTTTGCTGATGTGCCATTGGCAAACCATTTTGTCCGATCTCCAGCGAACTGGAAGCTCGGATTTTGGCAGCCTAACCCGCAGTACGCAAGCTGACACCGCATAGAAATGAACTCGCGTTATCAGCGTGAGTTGCCCGGCACGATAACTTTCAACTCTCAGCTCAAATTCACGCGAGATTCAATGTGCGCCTCTGTTTCCGCACCACTTCGATACAATGTTTTTCCACCGAGAAATGACGTGAAAACTTGCTCGCGGCTTTCTTGGGCGGATGCGACAAATCAAAATCTGGCTTTGGGCTTGATGTTGTGAATTTCCCAGTTCCAGAAGTTCAGGTCGTTTTTATTGGGTCACATGCGTCGCCTTCTAGGGCCAAAATCCGAGTTTCCAGTTCGCTGGTTTCCAGGGTGCGCCGGTAGGTTTCAATCAAGGCCATATAGTGTGATCCCTCAGTCGGTGTTAATTCACCCAGCGAAACTTTTTCCAACACCGCACCAGCGACCTTTGCGGCATCCGAGGCGCATTGCATCGAAGGTAGGTCCACCACTACCGGCGTGTCTTTTCGTGGCGGTGCTATCCTTTCAAGGCATAGGCGAAGAGCCGTTGTGTCGCCCTCTAAGGCTTGGTCCACAGCTTTGCGTGTTAGTGCGGCAGCTTCACGATCAAGTAGGGTCATGGCTGCTTGTGTGGCCTTGTGGCGCGCGCCCTTGGGTTTGCCTGGGTTTCCCTCTGCAAAGCGGCCTGCTCCATCGCGCCCCGTTTGCGATCCGTTTTTACGGCTGGTCGTAGACATTGATCAATTCCTCCAATGCGGCATTGGAAAGGCGGGTTACGTCGAGCCTCTCAAGCCCATCATCTTCTTGGGCCTTGATTTCACTACGGGTCGACTTAGAAAGCTTGGAGATATCCAGTGGGTTTTGATCCGGCGTCAGAACTGTCTTCTTGCGTTCCAGGACCTCAATTCGTTTACGTTGCTTCATTTGTTCGTCCGCTAAAGCCAAACCAAAATCCTTTGGCCTATGGCTAGATTTATATATGCCACAATTATTGTGACGCGGTGTCCTGTTTTTTGTGCGGGGGTTTTGTTTTTCCCACCATTTCATAAAACTCTTCGTCGCTGGCTTGCCGTCTTGGATTGGTAATTCTTCTAGTTGCCATTTTGACGCCTTACCAATACCGTTCGGCCCGAGGTGAGGTGGCGTGCTTAGGACGATAAACCCTCGCTCCTGCAGCACGTTAAACCATGGGCCGACGGTGTTGCGGTGGACGTTGAGGGCTTTGGCGGCATCACGGTGACTCAAATAGATCTCTCCATTGTTTATTCCATTGAAACGACGCTTCAATTCGATGTAGAGCGCCCGTGGCCCTGGTTGCATGGTGTCCCACGCCGGTGTCGCTTGAAGCCATTCTGGAAGTTGGACATGCCGTCCAGCACCCCTTTTGCCGTACTTGTAAGGGCGCTTCGACATCAGTTGAAATTCCCTTTTAACGCCCATCCGTTACGGCCTTTGACGCGAAAGGTGAAAGGCGTTCCGTTACCTCGCGGGTGGATCTGATAAGCCTCTGTTTGCGTTGAGAATTCCCTACCCTGTGCTACAGTTGAGGTGCCCGCCGCAATTGAACAGCGGCTCCCTGGCCCCGGGTGCGCCTGCCAGCGCTCCGGGGTTTTACTTTGCCCGCCGCTCATATCACGCTGCCTCTTCACGCAGGTTTTTTAGGTGGTCTTCAAGTTCACCTTCTGGCCAGTATAGCCGCCCGCCCAACTTGGTTGGTTTTGGCAGTCGGCCTTTGGCTAGGTCCAGATAGATGGCGCTTCGGCTTCGGTTACCTAGCCTTTCGCGCAATTCATTTAATGTAAGATACTTCTGCATTTGGCACTTTCCTTTCTAGTAGGGCGCAGTGCGAACATGTCCGAACATATTTTTTTGAACTTGGGGCGAAGTTATTCGTTAAATTACGCACCCAGAAAAATGGTTCCCGATTCTAATCGAGACTTTCTAACCGCCATCCAAATTTGATAGTAGCTTTATGGACGACCTCCAACGTACAGCCTGATGCCTCAGCCACAATTTCAGCTGCCGTAAGTTTTGTTGAGAGTTCGTTGTTTGTATATTTTGGTAAGTTAAAATCTCTTGAGATTTGCAGGACCGTAAAAGCTAGCTGATAGTCTCTTAGGTAGTGTTTGTCTGGGTCTGGACCTCTCTTGTTCGGTCGCTTTTGTTTTCCCTCCAGAACATCAGCTGCAAACTCTGCTAGAAAACGAGGAAGCCTTTCACCGTCACGCAACAACTCTGCCGCCAACATCACTCCGACATCAAAGTCATTCGCTGTTGGATTTTTAAGAGCTTCCATTAGATCTCTCTCTATCCGTTCTGCTGAGAACTCAACAATGTCCGCTTCAAAGTCTTTGATGATTTTTTCTTGCAACGAGTTGCGCTTAAGTAGTTCTTTCGCGCGCATCATGGCCTTCGCGTAGTCTTCTGATTCAGGCATCATTCCGCACCCACCAGTTTTAGAATACAACCAGTGCCACCAGTCACATGATCTGCCCAACGCGCCGCAAACTTGGCGCGTTGCTCTAAAAAATCCGTTCGGCGATACGCACGTACCACTCCACTATCAACAGTATGACCCAATATCGTTTCAGCGACTTCATGAGGGGCGTCTGTGGCTTCGGCCAGCCAAGTGCGCAGAGATGTTCTAAACCCGTGTGGACGCGCTTCCAGTCCCCGCCTCTCCATATAGCGTGAAAGCGTCATGTCACTGATCACTCCCTTTCGGCTGTTGGGAAAAAGGAAGCCGTTGCGGGCATGGGGTTCTGCTAATTCGACAACGCGCTGGGCTTCGGCGGATAGCGGCACGCGAAAATCAGGCGTCTTGCCTTTGCGCCCTTTCATGTTGTCACCGGGGATGGTCCACACGCAACTGTCCATTTGTTCAAGTCGTATCAGGCGAAGGGGCTTAGATCGCACTCCTGTCAGTATCAAAAGACGCAAAGCAAGATGGGTCAGCGTTGGTTCTTCTAGACTCCGATAGAATTCAGGTACATCCGCCCAAGCCATCGCGGGAATGTGCTTTGGCACATGGCGCGTTTTCCCAAGCAGAGCTTTGGCCTTTTGGGTTGCTTGGAGGTCCACATCCAAGCCCAATGCCGCCGCGTGTTTTAACACGATGGAAAGCCGGTTTATGGCTTTTCGTGCGGTGTCCGCTTTCGTGTGCCAGATAGGAGCAAGCGTATCACGAATGTCGCGTTGATCTAGATCCGTAACCGGCACGCGGCCAAGCTTGGGCAATACGTGATTTCTAAGTGGTGACAACCATCGACCCGCGGCTCCGTCGCCTTTCAGTTCTGCCTTGCGGGCCTCGAAAGCATCTGCCGTGATGACGGATAAAGAGATGTCCTCGCGTCGTGCCGCCCGCTTTTCGGCTCGCCGCCTTTTGATGGGATCACGATCACCTGCTGCTTCCTCTCGCCAGTGCTGAGCTACCTTGCGAGCTTCGGCCAAGCCCAGGGTGGGATAGCCACCCAAGCCCATTTCTCGCCTCCTACCGTGAACCGTCAAACGCAACACCCATTGCGCCCCGCCATCATCTCGCTTCACTAACCAAAGCCCAGCGCCATCGCAGTGCTTTCCCACCGGTGCGGATTGTACGAATGATGCGGAAAGTCGGTTTCTTGCTCGCATACTTATCCACCTAAATATCCACCCTAATGTAACGGACGCATTGAGGCGAAGCAATACAGTGTCGGACAGTTTTTCCATTGTTTGCAATGCGATATCGCGCAGCGATGAATGGGTATGGACTTCCAAGAACAGAAAGAGGGTGCCGCCCACGGGCACCATTCCCAACAGGTAAGCTACTGTTTCCCTTCAGCTTTAACTGAAGCTGACCAAGGGCGTAGTACATGCTGGAGAACAAAACCGTTCCCTTCTCATTTGTGAATGCAGAGGTCTTCTACTTCACACGACGGGTCCCGAAAGACCTCGATCACCACTAGCTGCAGAGAAGTGTTGCTTTCCGGCGGTCTCCGAGCGACTCAATGCGATGGCTGAACTCGTGAGGCTGGGGATTCCCGTCTCGGCGAGTCTGCAGCCGCTTGTACCGGACAACGAAGAAGACGCGGCAAGACTAATTCGCGGATTCGCTGATTGTGGTGCGAAACACGTTTCGGTCGAGTAATTGAAACTGCCTATCGAAAAAATGCTTCGCAGTCAAAAGTGTTGGAAAGAGTTCTTCCGAGCGCCCGAAAAGACTACCAATCACGGCAAGCGGTTCGCGCAGCTAGGGAGTATGTGCTACCGCCTTAGCACAAGATTGAGGGCCACGAGTATCTATCAACAACCGCCAAGAAACATGGATTAATCCATGGCTATGCTGATAACGAGTTTTTGCTTCGCAACCCCTTTCGCTCTTGCTGTAATGGTGCAGATTAGTTCCTGAGGGGCTCTGGGTCGCTAACATCACTCATTTCATTGTGGTCAAGATAGCCATAGCTCAGCCCAAAACTCAGATCCTCAGCACCTATTCCTACCGAAAATTGAAGGCATGATCTGCACCTCTCAGACCTAGTTATCACCCATACGTCGATCCATGTCATGCCTATTGCTTCACCAACGCAGGTCCATCTAGCGCGGGGGACGATCTAAATACTGAAGATTATTAGTGCGATCAATTTACACCTTTAACCGCAGAATAAAGTCGGCGAAATTTCATCAACCGTTCGGAAAGTGCAGTCATTTCAGTGGGTTCAAACCTTTCGGTTGTGGGCGGCTGATATGCCAAATCAGCTTTCGTCAACGCGCCGAGACCACACGCCGCCAGCCGGGCTGCGCCATATGCCGGACCGGAATCCGCCCCATCAGATCGTACAATGGGTTTTCCAATCACCGGTGCGATCAAACCAAGCAACAATTCTGATCGGCTGCCGCCTCCTATGGCGGCCAATTCGGGCAGGTCGTCAATTGTGTCACCAAAACTGAGCGCTGCATCGGCAAAGCTAAACGCAATTGCCTCAACTACAGAGCGGCAGATGTCAGCACGTGTTGTTGAATCCTCCAGTCCAAAGAAACTGGCCCGAATACGTGGGTCTCCGTGCGGGCTGCGTTCACCCGTCAGATAGGGCAGAAAAATCGGAACGCGATCACCGTTGACCGTTTCAGCAAGCGCGACAACTTCGGTAGAAGTCAGCCCCAACTGATCCCCAATCCATGAAATGGGCCTTGCCCCGTTCAGCATCGCAGCCATTTGATACCAACGATCGGGCAGCGTGTGTGCAAAAGCATGAACATAGCTTTCAGGGTTAGGCTTATAACTTCGATTAGCCGCAAATAGCTGACCGGATGTCTCAAGTGAGATGAACCCACGCCCTGGCTCGGTAGCACCCAATGACACCGCCCCTGTTGCCGCGTCCCCTCCTCCGGTCACGACGGGAATACCGGGTTTCAGCCTTGTCTCTGCCGCAGCACGTGCGGTCACTTTCCCAACGACCGTTTGACCGTCGAATACTGGCGGTAACCAGTCGGGCTTTACAAATGTGGCTTCGGTGACAGCGGCATTCCATTTGCGCGACGCCTGATCGAGCCACATTGTTCCGGCCGCATCGGACGTATCGGTTGCCAATTCTCCATGCAGGCATAAGCCGATGTAGTCTTTGGGCAGCAGGATATGGGCAAGTCGACCGTAATGTTCGGGCTCATGTTGTCTAAGCCATGCAATCTTAGGTGCGGTAATGCCTGGCAAGGGCAGGACACCCGCAATCTGTCCAATCTTTGGTTCGGCCGCACGCAGTTCATCACACTCGCGTGCTGATCTGCTGTCATTCCAAAGGATCGCCGGGCGGATCGGACGCAGATCGCGGTCCAGCAAAACGGCTCCATGCATTTGACCGGACAATCCGACGGCCTTGATTTCGGACAACTCAATTCGGCCCACAAGTTGGTTCAAAGCGTCTACTGTCGCCTTCCACCAAAGGTCCGGGTGCTGCTCAGACCAGCCGGGTTGGAGTGAAGATGTCTGTATCCCCACCGAAGATGTCGCGAGAATCCGGTCGCTATCCGTGTAGGCAAGCTTGACAGCCGAAGTTCCGATATCGATCCCGAGATACACTCAAACCCCTCGCCCCGTTCAACTACTCGGAGACCGTCTGGCTATTGATTTTTTAGCGCGCGCAAAGAATATGTAAAGATACGATAAAATCAAGGCGGCTATGATCCGCAGGCAGACTAGCATGACCAAGATTAAGAATATGGAAGAGTTCGCAGCCCTCAGCGGCATTTCGCGGCCCACGGTATCCAAATATTTCCATGATCCCGAAAGTGTTCGCCCGACGACAAGGGCGCGTATCGAAGAAGCGCTCGAACGGTTTGATTACCGCCCTAACATTTATGCGGTGAACCAAAACCGAAAGCTGACTAAGAATATCGGCATCGTCGTACCCTATTTGTCTGACCCTTTCTTTGCAGAAATCGCACGGTATCTGGAACAATCCTGCATCGCGGCGGGCTATCGACCGTCTCTCTTCAGCTCACATGGCGAGCAAAAGCTCGAGAACGAAATTCTGGACGGCCTGCAATCCCTGAAACCCGCCGGGGTTTTGCTAGCCCCTTTGGGGCGTATCTCGGACCGATCCGCGATCGAGAAATTCTGTGCCAACGTGCCAACGGTCTTATTTGACAGCAACCTGGATGGTTTGGGGGCTGCCTTTGTTGGATCGGACAATTTCAGTTTTGTGTCACAAACCGTCGAATACATGACCCGCACGGGCGAACCGCCATCTTTCTTTGAAATGCGTACGCCTGCGAATCCGAACGCCAACAAACGTCGAAAAGCCTATGTTGAGGTGATGGAGCGTCTCGGTTTCGAGCCTCATATCATCAAAGTCGACGGCATAGGCTGGGCATTTGAAGAGATCGGTCACCGGGGCGCGTTGAAGGTTCTGGACGAGCGTCAATTGAGGACGAATTCAGTTCTATGCAGCAATGACCGACTGGCAATTGGCTTTCTTGCGGCCTGTTACGAACAGGGGATTCGGGTCGGACGCAAGAACGATTGCACGCTGCGCGTGGCCTCAAATGACGATCATCCGTTCGCAAAATTCACCTGCCCTTCTCTGACCACAGCTGCGCATGACTACGACAACGTGGCCGGAAGAAGTGTCGAAACGCTGTTCGAACTCATTGAAAACGGGGGAGAATTTGAGACGCGAACAGAAACCCTTTTCCCTGCGCGGCTCGTATTAAGGAATTCGGCATAACTCGATAATTTTAACGCGCGTAAAGTTTTTATTGACGGCGCGACAATTTACGCTCTACGCTCTCTGCACGACATCCAAGCTCAGGGAGGACAGGGATGTATCTGAAGCAAGCACTTCGCGCGGCGACTGCATTGACATTCGTCGCTACGGCCGCAGCCCACGCGCAATCTATCACGATCGCCACCGTGAATAATGGCGACATGATCCGGATGCAGGGCTATACTGACAAATTCACCGAAGCGACCGGTATCGACGTCGAATGGGTAACGCTGGAAGAGAACGTGCTGCGTCAGCGCGTCACCACCGACATCACGACCAAGGGCGGTCAGTTCGACATCATGACCATCGGCATGTACGAGACGCCCATCTGGGGCGCGAATGGCTGGTTGGTTCCGCTGGATGGTTTGTCCGAAGACTACGATGTCGGGGACATTCTGCCCGCAATGGCGGGGGGCCTAAGCCATGAAGGGACGCTGTACGCAGCGCCATTCTATGGTGAAAGCTCGATGATCATGTACCGCACTGACCTGATGGAACAGGCCGGCCTTGAAATGCCCGACGCGCCGACCTGGCAATTCATCCGCGAAGCTGCCGCTGCGATGACGGATCGGGACAATGACATCAACGGCATCTGCCTACGTGGCAAGGCTGGTTGGGGTGAAGGCGGCGCCTTTATCACCGTGACAGGCAATTCCTTCGGCGCACGCTGGTTTGACGAGGATTGGAAGCCCCAGTTCGATCAGCCGGAATGGAAAGAAGCGCTCACTTTCTTCGTCGACATGATGAATGAATCTGGCCCGGCGGGCTTCGCCACCAATGGGTTCAATGAAAACCTGTCGCTGTTCCAGCAGGGCAAGTGTGGCATGTGGATCGACGCAACCGTCGCGGCGTCCTTCGTGACCAACCCTGACGACTCGACAGTGGCAGACAAGGTTGGTTTTGCACTGGCACCGAACTCGGAAGGCGTAGATAAACGCGCCAATTGGTTGTGGGCCTGGGCGCTAGCGATCCCAGCGGGCACGCAGCAAGAGGACGCGGCAAAGCAATTCATCGAATGGGCGACCTCGAAAGACTACATTGAGTTGGTGGCCGAAAATGAAGGCTGGGCCAATGTGCCGCCGGGCGCGCGAACCTCGCTCTATGAGAACCCGAACTACAAGGAAGTTCCCTTTGCGAACATGACCTTAGAGTCGATCCTGATGGCCGATCCACAGAATTGCTGCGCACAGCCGACGCCATACACGGGTATCCAGTTCGTCGCGATCCCCGAGTTTGCCGGCATCGCTACGCAAGTAAGTCAGGAGTTCTCGGCAGTTTATGCCGGACAGCAGTCAGTGGACGAAGCACTCGCCAAAGCGCAGGCCTTCACCACCGAAGAAATGGAAGCCGCAGGCTACTGAGGCATCCCTCCCCGGCGGGCGGGCAGAGGTCTGCCCCCCGCTCTACCCTTCCACAACTCGCGTTTTTCTCGCAGGCTTTGGTTATGCCTGAACAGAGAGGGTTTGCGTCATGGCAACTCAACATTCCCGATCCGTCGCGCGCCTGATGATGGCACCCGCAGTGGTCCTGCTACTTGGCTGGATGCTCGTGCCCCTGACGATGACGCTGTATTTTTCCTTCAAGAAATATCTGCCCCTTCGCGGTGGCGACTTGGGCTGGGTCGGGTTCGACAACTATGTCCGGTTCGTCTCGTCCAGCTCCTTCTGGCCCGCCGTGCAAGCGACGTTGATGATCGTAGGCGGCGTCTTGGTGATCACCGTAATTCTAGGCATTCTACTAGCGATGCTGCTGGATCAACCCATGTGGGGTCAGGGCGTTGTCCGTATCCTCGTGATCGCTCCCTTCTTTGTCATGCCCACGGTGTCTGCGTTGGTGTGGAAGAACATGTTCATGGATCCTGTGAATGGGTTGCTGGCCCATCTATGGCGCTTTTTCGGGGCCGAGCCGATCTCATGGCTATCCGAGGCCTCGATGACTTCGATCATCATGATCGTCTCATGGCAGTGGCTACCCTTCGCGACACTGATCCTGCTGACCGCAATTCAGTCACTGGACAGTGAACAGCTGGAAGCAGCCGAAATGGATGGTGCGCCAGTCCTGAAACGCTTTTATCACATCGTCCTGCCACATCTGAGCCGCGCGATAACCATCGTGATCCTGATCCAGACGATCTTTCTTCTGTCGATCTTCGCCGAAATCTTCGTGACCACCGGCGGCGCCTTCGGCACCCGCACCCTCACCTACCTGATCTTCCAGCGTGTGCTGGAAAGCCAGAATGTCGGCCTCGGATCAGCCGGAGGTGTCTACGCCATCATCCTTGCCAATATCGTTGCCATCTTCCTGATGCGCATCGTCGGCAAAAACCTGGACGCGTGAGGAGGAACGACCATGGCCCGCGCCGTCACAACCCGTCGTAAATCGCTGAACACCGCCCTTGCCTGGGCCGTTGGTCTGCTGATCTTTTTCCCGATCCTCTGGACGATCCTGACCAGCTTCAAAACCGAAGCTCAGGCGATCGCCAGCCCACCGCTGTTCCTGAACTTCGATTGGACGCTCGAGAACTATGCAATCGTACAGGAACGCTCGGATTACATGCGGTTCCTGTGGAATTCGGTGATCATCGCAGGTGGATCAACCATTCTGGGCGTGATCATCGCAGTGCCCGCAGCATGGGCCATGGCCTTCGTGCCGTCCAAGCGTACCAAGGACATCCTGCTGTGGATGCTGTCCACCAAGATGCTGCCCGCGGTGGGTGTTCTCTACCCGATCTATCTGCTGTTCATCCGGTTGGGTCTACTGGACACGCGCGGAGGGCTGGTCGTGGTGCTGATGCTGATCAACCTGCCGATCATCGTCTGGATGCTTTACACCTATTTCCGTGAAATCCCCGGTGAGATTCTGGAAGCCGCCCGGATGGATGGTGCCACGCTGAAAGAGGAAATCCTCTATGTGCTGACACCCATGGCCGTGCCCGGCATCGCCTCGACCGTGCTACTGAACTTCATTCTTGCCTGGAACGAGGCATTCTGGACGCTCAACCTGACAGCCGTTGACGCAGCGCCGCTTACCGCATTCATCGCCAGCTATTCCAGCCCCGAAGGCCTGTTCTTCGCCAAGCTCAGCGCGGCATCGACCATGGCGATCGCACCAATCCTCATCCTTGGCTGGTTCAGCCAGAAACAACTTGTCCGCGGCCTGACTTTCGGCGCTGTGAAATAAGGAAGACGACTATGGGACGTATCCAACTCAAGTCAGTGACCAAAAGCTTCGGTGACGTAGAGGTCATTCCACCACTAGATTTGACTATCGAGGACGGTGAATTCACCGTCTTCGTCGGGCCCTCTGGTTGTGGCAAGTCCACGCTGTTGCGGCTCATTGCGGGGCTAGAGGACATCACTTCGGGCTCCATCGACATTGATGGCGCGGATGCAACCGACGTACCGCCCGCCAAACGTGGTCTGGCAATGGTGTTCCAGTCTTATGCTCTGTACCCGCATATGAGTGTGCGCAAGAACATCGCCTTTCCCTTGCGTATGGCCAAGCTGGATCAGGCCGAAATCGACAAGCGGGTCGAAGGCGCAGCAAGCGTCCTGAACCTGAGCGATTATCTCGACCGCCGCCCGGGGCAGCTTTCCGGTGGGCAACGCCAGCGCGTTGCCATTGGTCGCGCCATTGTTCGTGAGCCCGCGGCATTCCTGTTCGACGAGCCCCTTTCAAACCTAGACGCGGCGCTGCGCGTTGGCATGCGGCTGGAGATCAGCGAACTGCACGAACGTCTGGCGACAACGATGATCTACGTGACGCACGATCAGGTTGAAGCCATGACAATGGCCGACAAGATCGTCGTGCTTCAAGCCGGTGTGATCGAACAGGTCGGCAGCCCGCTTGAATTATATCGGACGCCGCGCAACTTGTTTGTTGCAGGGTTCATCGGCTCGCCCAAAATGAACTTCATCGAAGGACCAGAGGCGGCGAAACACGGAGCACAAACAATCGGTATTCGCCCGGAACACATCGCGGTTTCGGAAACTGAAGGTGAATGGTCCGGGATCGTCAGCGTTTCAGAACACTTGGGATCGGACACCTTTTTTCACGTCCACGAGACCGGCCTGGCCGAAACCATTACCGTCCGCGCAGATGGTGAGGTCGGCTTCCGCCATGGGGATCGAATTCACCTGACACCGCGTGCAGATGTCATCCATCGGTTTGATGCGAAAGGCTTGCGAATCGAATGACACGCTTGGCAGGCAAAACCGCCCTGATCACCGGGGCTGCGCGAGGCATCGGATTGGCCTTTGCCAAAGCTTATGTTGCAGAAGGCGCGCGTGTTGCCATCGCCGACATCGACATCCAGCGTGCGAAAGACGCCGCCGCAGAATTGGGTCAGGTTGCATTCGCCATCGAGATGGACGTGACAAACCAACAAAGCATAGATGAGGCCGTCGCAAGAGCCGCTACACATTTCGGCCCTATCGACATTCTGATCAACAATGCGGCAATCTTCACCGCCGCCCCAATCGTTGAGATTGATCGGGAAGACTACAACCGCGTGTTTGACATCAACGTCTCGGGTGCTTTGTTCACGATGCAAGCGGTCGCCCGGCACATGATCGAGCACGGGACCAAAGGTCGGATCATCAACATGGCATCTCAGGCTGGGCGAAGGGGGGAACCTTTGGTCGCGGTTTACTGCGCCAGCAAGGCGGCGATCATATCGCTGACCCAATCGGCAGGGCTGAACCTGATCGCTCATGGGATCAACGTGAACGCAATTGCTCCGGGTGTTGTTGATGGCGAGCATTGGGACGGCGTTGATGCGTTCTTTGCAAAACATGAAGATAAACCGCTCGGCCAAAAGAAACGCGAAGTGGCGGCAGCTGTTCCCTATGGGCGGATGGGTCGCGCAGAGGATCTGACCGGGATGGCTGTATTTCTGGCCTCTGACGAAGCCAGGTACATTGTCGCCCAGACATATAACGTCGATGGCGGAAACTGGATGAGCTGATGAATCCTGTGGCAAACGCAAATCCTGCAGTACATCTAAGGCGAGATAACCTTTCAAACCTGCCGACAACTGTCAGGACCCCATCTTACAGGTGCTCGGACCTGACGCCCGGCATTGTCCATATCGGTCTTGGGAATTTTCATCGCGCGCATCAGGCTTGGTATATCCATCAGTTGATGCAGCAAGGTCAGGCCCACGACTGGGCAATCATCGGAGCCGGTGTGCGAAGCTACGATTCCGAGATGCGAGGGCGTCTGCTGGCGCAGGACTGCTTGACGACATTGATCGAACTGGACCCGAAAGGGATGTCCGCCCAGGTAATTGGTCCGATGATCGACTATCTTCCGGTCGAGGCAGGCAATGCAGCGTTGATCCGCAAGATGTCCGAGCCTTCCATCAAGATTGTGTCTTTGACAGTGACCGAAGGTGGATATTACCGAGATGCCAACACGGGTGCCCTCGACACAGATCACCAAGAAATTCTTCATGATGCAGCAAATCCAAACCAGCCGCGCACGGCCTTCGGTGCGATCATTGCGGCGCTCAAGCAGCGCAGGGCGCAGGGCATCAAACCCTTCACCGCGCTGAGCTGCGATAACCTTAAGGATAATGGCGTGATCCTGAGGAACTGCGTTGTCGGTCTAGCACGCCTGTCTGACCCTGCTCTGGCCGACTGGATAGACCAGAACGGCGCATTCCCCAATTCAATGGTGGATTGCATCGTGCCCGCTACAACAGACCAAGTGATATCACAATGCCACGCACTTGGCGTCGATGACCAAGCACCCGTATCGCACGAGAACTATCGCCAATGGGTGATCGAGGACGATTTCTGCGCCGGGCGGCCACCCCTTGAACAGGTGGGCGTCACGCTGACCCGTGATGTCCAAAGCTATGAGACGATGAAACTGCGCATCTTGAACGGCGGTCACCAGTTGCTTGCTAATGTCGGCGAAATACTGAATGTCCCGACAATTTCGGATTGCATGCAGGACCGGGATATCTTGGCGTTTTTCAGAAAGGTCCAAGAAGAAGAAATTCTGCCTCATGTCGCAGCCGTCCCCGGAGCGACTGCAAATGAATACCTTGAGCAAGTTGAGACGCGATTTGCAAATACGGCCATTCACGACACGACGCGCCGGGTTGCTTTCGATGGATCGGCGCGACACCCCGGGTTCTTGCTGCCGTCACTTCGTGATGCACTTGCGGCAGGCTCTTCCATAAGCGGGCTCGCGCTGGCCGAAGCTTTCTGGTGCCGGATGTGTGCAGGATACCGTGAAGATGGCTCCGAAATCGCCCCCAATGACCCCCAATGGGAGAGTCTACAGAAAGCTTCGCTGGCGTCCAAAGACGATCCAGAACTCTGGGTCGGCCAGCAACACTATAGCGATGCTTGCGCCCTCGGCGCAGACTTTCCCAAAGCTTTTGCCTTCTGGCTAACTACGATCTGGAAACACGGCAGTCGGGCAGCTATCGCGGAATATATCAATCGCAGTTGAGCCTTTTTCTGAACGCGCTTTGCAGAGCAGTGTCAGTCTCCGATACGAATATCGAGCGACACAGTATTCAGCCATTCGGCCTTAGCGAAGCCGTCGATTTTGATACGACCCCAATACCCACTACGCGCAAGTTTTGCGATTTTCGCCTATAAGTTCTTCCATCATGTCCACGCATCCGAGAAGATGTCATCGAATTTAAGCGCAAACCAAGTCGGCGGAGAGCCCTTAAAGGATCAAAATGAGCGACGCCTCATTTAACGCACAGGTCGTGTAGCGGCCCTTCATTCGTGTTATCAATTGTGTCAACCAGAGGATTGGTTGCTTTTTTCGACAATAGTTGCCTGCTTAGACGAGATACTGCTTAAACTAAAAAAAATCAGAATTACTTCGCTTTGCGTCGATGAATAAAATAGTCAACAAGTGCGAGACCAGAACATCAGCCCAACCTTCTATTTGCTTCGTCACGGCGAGACCGAATGGAACTCCCAAAAACGGAGGCAAGGACGTCGGGACTCGCCCCTGACCGAACGAGGCATTCGTCAAGCATTGGCAAACGCAAGTAAACTACGAAGCCGCCTTTTTTTCGATCATTCGCTTACAATATTTTCGAGCCCGCTTGGCCGAGCTGCACAGACAGCATCAATCGTGATCAAGGAACTAGGTCTGCCGCCAGAAATCATCGAGTACGAGACCAGTTTGGTGGAATGCAGTTTCGGGCAATGGGAAGGATTGACTGAAAAAGAAATCACTCGACAGTTTCCCAAGGAATGGGAAGCGCGATGCTCTGATCGCTGGAATTATCCACCCCCGGGTGGAGAGTCCTATGCTGACGTGCACAATCGTGTTTCCTCATGGTATTCGAGCAGCTCGTTCGAAGGAACAGTGATAATTGTTGGCCACGGATTAACATCCCGCGTGTTTCGAGGAATCTTCCTGGGCCTATCCGCACAAGAGGTATTTGAATTGAACGAACCTCAAGACGGCTTCATCAGGTTGCAAGACGGACATTCAGCCTACATTGAACACTAAAGCTTCGTTGATTGGGCATTTGTCCCGAGTATCCGGTTTTCCGTTGGTTGCAGGTCCAAATTATTATCTCGATGAAGCGGGGGATATCGGCTCATTCACCGCAAATTCACTACGACACTGAGTTTTCACAAACTGCGCCCCTCTAATTGAATGCGCCACTTCATGGATAGCTTTGTTTTTTCTCGGTATGTTTTTTGTTAGTGTAACACACTGTTCACGCCGACCTCTCCAAGCGAAGCAATTTCTGCTGCACACGGATCTTAATCGCATCCATTGGCCAGCCTTTCGGCATGATCCAATGCGGCTACCTGACAATTGCACAGTACTTTAGACGATGGTTCTTTTGCAAATTTAGGCTAGTTGATGTGTCTGATCCTTCCCAACTGCAACTGAAAAGAACATGAACGGCGTCAGCTTTTGTGGCGCGGTGCTCACCGGCAATCGACACTCCACCTCATGCCCAAATCCGACAGATGCCTTTGAACCCGCCCAGGATAATCAGATACAATTGCATCCACGCGCAGGTCGATCATTCTGCCTATTTCTTCGTGCGAATTGACCGTCCACACGGCAACACATAGGCCCAGTTCTTTTGCGCGCGCCACATTTTCAGCCGTTACATCCGTGTAGTATGGGCACCAAAGCGAACCGCCAGCTTGCTTGACCAAATTTGGAATTTCATCACGACGACCACGAAAGTCAGGGCAAACCGCTTTCGAGGAATCCTCACCAACATCCGCCGCGTTTTCCGGAAGCTGCGTCAGGTAGGAAGACGGCATGTCAGGAGCCTGCCGCTGACACTCCTCCAACAGGTTCCAATCAAAACTGTGGAGCACCGCGCGCGAAGACAATCCTTTGTCACGTACTTCTTGAAGAACCCGCCCGACAAATTTCTTCCTATAAAGCGCATCGTGAGCCAAATCCGGATCCGACTTCAGTTCGAGCATCAAATAGGCGTCGCCGTATTTTGGATCATCAACCAAATCCAGCAAATCCTGCAACTTTGGAACACGGATGCCATCCAGTTGAGCCTGGTCCGGAAACCGTTGGCCATAAGCCGAATGACCATCCAACCGCCCGATGTCAAATTGCTGGATTTGCTCGAACGTCAATGACGAGACCTTCGGCTCTTCTCCGGTCAGAAACAGGCCATTTGCGTCACGAAAGCTAGGAGCGTGCAGCCGATGGTTGTGGGTTATGATCGGTACGTCATCGGCCGTCAGGACAACATCAAACTCAAGCAGCGGGACGCCGATAGAGAGCGAAAAGTCAAAGCCAATCATACTGTTTTCGGGCAGCACACCCCGCGCACCTCGATGCCCCACAACCCGGATCAGGTTTTTGCCACCACGAAAGGCTTCAACCTGTGGAAAGACCATCAGCCTTCCAACCTCTTGCCGGATGAATGGTCAAACAGATGCATGTGCTCTGAGGCAACTGAGAACCGCATGCTCGGATGCCGGCCTTCGATTGGGTGGACACCCGGAAGACTTATCGTAATCGCGTCGCCTGCATCCGTGAGCTGGCCATGCAATAAGGTGTTTGCGCCTAGCGGTTCCGCCATCTGAATAGCGGCTTCCAACGGACCATTGTCGTCCAGAAACAGATGCTCTGGTCGGATTCCAAGCTTTAGTGGGATATCAGGCCCCGTGGATGGGCCAATCTCTAAGCCCCCTATCTTAACCGTTCCGTTTTCACGCTGAGCATCAAAGATATTCATTGCAGGGCTACCAATAAACTGAGCCGCGAAAAGGGTTCCTGGTGTTTCATATACCTCCAATGGCGTCCCAATCTGCTCAGCGATGCCTCCGTTCATCACGATCATCCTGTCTGCCATCGTCATCGCTTCGACCTGATCGTGAGTCACGTAAAGCGATGTAATTCCAAGCTTTTCCTGAAGCTCGCGGATTTCTAAACGCATCTGAACACGCAGCTTTGCATCAAGATTTGAGAGTGGTTCATCAAACAGGAAAACCGCCGGCTCGCGAACAATTGCCCGCCCCATTGCCACCCTTTGGCGTTGACCGCCTGAAAGCTGCCGGGGTTTGCGGTCCAACAAAGCTTCCAGCTGCAACAGTTTGGCGGCCTCGGTCACCTTCTGGTCAATCTGGTTCTTTGGAAGCCCCGCGATTTTCAGCCCATACCCCATGTTCTGGCGCACCGACATATGTGGGTAGAGCGCGTAATTCTGGAACACCATCGCGATATCGCGATCCATCGGCTCTTTGTCGTTGGCTCGTTCTTCTCCAATCCGGATTTCACCGGACGTTACGGTTTCAAGGCCCGCAACCATTCGCAAAAGCGTGGATTTTCCGCAGCCCGAAGGGCCAACAATCACAATGAATTCACCGTCCGCAATATCTATGTCGATGCCATGGATAACGTCCGTCGGGCCAAAGCTCTTTTTGACATTCTCTAAGTTTACTGTTGCCATTTCTTATTTCTCGCTATCGACAAGGCCGCGGACAAAGAGCTTTTGCATAGACACCACTACGATGACCGGCGGGATCATTGCCAAAATCGAAGTGGCCATGATGACCGGCCATTCAGCTACGTCGTCGCCGGATGGGAACATCTGTTTGATACCCATCACGATGGTGTTCATTTCAGGATCGGTAGTGATGAGCAGCGGCCAGAGATATTGATTCCACCCGTAGATAAAAAGGATCACGAATAGCGCCGCGATATTCGTTCGGCTCATGGGGACCACGATATCAATGAAGAACCGCATCGGGCGGGCACCATCGACGCGTGCAGCTTCGGCCAGTTCATCCGGGATCGTCAGAAAGAACTGCCGGAACAGGAACGTTGCCGTGGCCGAGGCGATTAAGGGGAAGATCAGCCCATAGTAGCTGTTGAGCATGCCGAACCCGGCGACAACTTCGAACGTCGGCACAATACGAACCTCGACCGGAAGCATCAGCGTTAGGAAGATCAGCCAAAAGAATGTCGTTCGCCCGGGAAAACGGAAATAGACGATCGCAAAAGCTGACAGCAGCGAAATTATGATCTTGCCCACTGCGATTCCGATGGCCATCACAAGACTGTTGAACAACATTGTGGCGACTGGAACGTTCACGCCGGAGAACAGAGCGGCCTTATAGTTTTCCCAGAATTGATCGCCGGGAAGAATGGGCATGGGCGGCGAAACGATTTCCGGCTGGGTCACAGTCGATGCCACGAACGCCAGCCAGATCGGGAAAAATATGATTAAGACGCCAAGGATCATCATGGCATGGGTCAACCAGATCCCCATGCCACGTTTTTCGACCATTCCGTGTTGTTGGGCTGCCATCAGTAGTGCACCCTTTTTTCCACGTATTTGAATTGGATGACGGTCAGCAGACCAACGACAATAAGCAGGATAACGGACTGAGCGGAGGACGAACCGAGATCTTGTCCAACGAACCCATCCGAGAAGACTTTGTAAACTAGAATGGTCGTCGCCTGCTGTGGGCCACCGCCAGTGATCGTGTGGATGACGCCAAAGGTCTCAAAGAATGCGTAGACAACATTCACCACCAACAGGAAGAACGCGGTTGGTGACAAAAGCGGCAGCACGATTGTGAAGAACCGGCGCCAGAAGCGCGCGCCGTCAATTGCCGCAGCCTCGATCACCGATCTTGGGACCGACTGCAGCGCTGCGAAGAAGAACAAGAAGTTATAGCTGATACGCCCCCAGGCTGAGGCTAGAACCACCAGGCCCATGGCCTCGGTGCCGTTCAGAACGTGGTTCCAGTCATAACCAAGCTGGCCGAGGTACCACGACACGACACCAACGCGTGTGTTGAACATGAACAGCCACAGCACGCCTGCAACCGCGGGGGCAACGGCATAGGGCCAGATCAGCAGCGTCCGGTAAACACCCGATCCTTTGATCAGGCGGTCCGCTATGACCGCCAGAAACAACGCCGGGATCATTGAACACAGTGTTACGAGCGTTGAAAACACCGCCGTCGTCACGAAAGAAGCACGGTAGAATTTATCGCTCAGCAGGAATTCAAAGTTACCCAATCCAACAAATTGGGACGACAGCCCAAATGGGTCAGGAATGAACAGGGACTGCCACACCGCCTGCCCGGCCGGATAGAAGAAGAAGACAGCGGAGATGATGACCTGCGGGGCAATCAGCGCCAATGGCAGAAGCCAGCCGCGAAAGGTGACGCGTTTTTCCATCCCGATAAACCACCGAATAAAGAAGATGCGGGCCCGAAACAGGCCCGCATCAAATTAGGACTTATTGATTGGCAGACTCGAACCGGCGCAGCAGGGCATCGCCGCGTTCTTTCGCACTGTCCATTGCTTCCTGAGCGGTCTTTTCACCGGACCAGACAGCCTCGAGCTCTTCGTCGATGATGCCGCGAATCTGGTCAAACGACCCCAGACGCAGACCCTTCGAATTCGCAGTCGGCTCTTTGGCGGTCATCTGTATGACAGCAATGTCAGTACCTGGGTTTTCTTCATAGAAACCAGCATTTCGGGTCGCGACGCCAGCTTCGGCGGTGATTGGAAGATACCCTGTGTTCTGGTGCCAGTTCGCCTGAACGTCCGAAGATGACAGGAAGCTCAGGAATTCACCGACACCTTTGTATTCTTCAGGATCGTGACCCTCCATCACCCAAAGCGAAGCGCCACCAATAATGGTGTTTTGCGGCTCGCTTACGACCGCCTCCCAATAGGGCAATGGGCGCACGTCGAATTCGAACTCAGCCTCAGAGCTAATGCCGGCATAACCTGCCGAACTTTCGGTGAATAGCGCGCATTCACCTGCCCGGAAGTTCGCGCCACCTTCATTTCTGCGGCCGGTATAGATGAATTTACCATCTTTGGCCCAGTCACCCATCGCGGTCAGGTGCGCCACCTGCGTCGGTCCATTCAACATCAGTTCGGTATCAAGACCGGCAAATCCATTATCCTTCGAAGCGAATGGGACGTCGTGATAGGCCGAAAGGTTCTCAAGGTGGATCCAGCTTTGCCAAGCAGTGACCAGCGGACAGTCTTCACCCCCAGCCTTAAGCTGGTCAAGAACGTCACCAACTTTTTCCCAGGTCGACAAATCCGTGTCTGGGTCAACACCCGCCGCTTCCATAGCATCGCGATTGACCCAGAGAACGGGTGTTGACGAGTTGAAGGGCAGCGACAGCATGTCCCCGTCAGTGGTCGTATAGTAGCCTTTGACGGCACCAATGTAGGCATCAGGATCGAATGATGCACCGCTTTCAGCCATCACTTCATACACGGGTTTGATAGCCCCTTCGGCCGACATCATCGTTGCCGTGCCTACTTCGAAAACCATCAGGATATGTGGTTGTTCACCTGCTCGGAAAGCAGCAATACCCGCATTCAAGGTTTCCGAATAGTTGCCTTTATGGCTTTCTACTACAGTGAACTCATCTTGGCTGGCATTGAACTCTTCAACCTGAGCCTTCACAAGATCGCCTAGTCGACCGGTGAAGGCATGCCAGAACTGAATTTCGGTTTGCGCCATAGCCGCCACCGGCGACAGAGCAGTTGTTAAGGCGAGAGCGCCTAGAAAATTCTTTTTCATGATTCCTCCCATGCATCAGGGGTTGATGCTTCGTTGAATACCGACCGCAACGCGTAATCAGCACACATGACGATTTCACGACGTTAACGTTACAATTTTATAATTCAAGCATTTAATTTTTGAGAAAAACATAACATTACATTATAAACCAACCAGGCAAACAACGAACCAGGTTCAAAATATGAGTCAAACTTTGCGGATCCGGCAATTGGAAGCGCTCATGGCCGTTTCCACCAATGGGTCGGTCACTGCTGCAGCAACGGATCTTGGGATAAGTCAGCCCGCAGTCAGCAGACTGCTTTCTGATTTGGAAAAATCACTTGGCTTTCAGCTTTTTGATCGCCGCGAAGGTCGCTTGGTGCCCTCACAGGAGGTACGATATCTGCAACCCAGCGTAGAGCGCGTTCTGGAATTGATGAAGCAAATCTCGGATGTCAGTCAGGACATCACACAGCGCAAAGCGGGTCACATCCGCGTCGCTTGCTTACCGGGGTTCGCCACAAGTCATCTTCCCGATGTCGTCGCCAAGTTTTTGCAGGATCGGCCCGGCGTCACCCTGACGATTGAACCAGATCGACCGGAACGGATTCTCGAGTGGATGATAGGTGAGCAGTATGATTTCGGGATCACGGACAGCTTTAACGGTCACCCGGCCGTTGAAAGCAGAAACATCAATGTCCGCACAGTTTGCGTGTTTCCCACCGGGCATGAATTGGAAAGCCTCGCTGAGGTGACACCAGCGGATATTAAAGATGCTAAAATTATCCATACACGACGCGACAGCGACTTTTTTGGGCGGCTTTCCAAAGCGTTTCAGAGCGCCAACGTAGAGTTGAATTCCCACATCGAAGTCAGGCAGTTCACCGCAGCTTGTGAGTTGGCACTAAAAGGTGTCGGAGTTTCCGTGGTAAGCGAGTTGGACGCCATCCAGTATTCAACGCGTGGATTGAGCTATAGGCCGTTCAAGCCATTGCTTCCACATACACTATCGCTTGTGCGCCCAATATTGAAACAACCGTCACTGGTGACACTCGAATTCATCGAACAGTTTCAAGAAAGCTTAAAACCGTTCAAAGCCCAATGAGCCCGTCAAAAAACCACGGCACATGAAAGAGCCTTTGCGCTGCCGACAAATCACCTACCCCTTTCTGCATAAGAAACATCAGAGTTTTGAGACCTCTGGGCATCATCCGGATCCAGCACCAAAGCGATCCACACCCATTCAGCCATGATCAGTGAAACAGCCATAAATTTCGCAAAGGAGCATCAATTGCAAGCTTCCTAATCCTTGCTCGCCAAAGTCCATTTGACCGCGCAAATAGCATTCGTCTGACCAACGTGCTAGCGCTGCAGTAAGAGGCAGGCTTATCCGTAGTGCAGGTTGATCGAAATGCGGGGACCGATGTTATCGAAGGTTAAGTTTGAACAACGTAAACGCACTTATGCTGAACCAGCGCACTGTACACGAAATGATCGAGCCAGTTCAGATGCAGGTTTTACGCAGCACCAACAAAACTGTGTCCAGATAGTTCAGTTTCTCCGATCATTGGCCACCCTTAAACTTCCGCCACTAGAGCAAGGAGCAGAATAATGGACATAAGACCACTGACAGGCGGTTTGGGAGCTGAGATCATGGATGCTGACATCCGCGACAGTACCCAGTTTGAAGATATTCACGCCGCGTTTGCAAAGTACTCTGTGATCGTCGTCAGAGATCAGCAGGTCAGCCCAGACGATCACCTGGAATTTGCCCGTCGCTTCGGTCCGATCAATGTCAATCGATTCTTCAGACCTGTCGATGGCCATCCTGAGATCGCCATGGTGCTTAAGGAAAAGGATCAAAGAGAAGCGGTCGGCGAAGGATGGCATACCGACCATTCGTACGATCAAGAACCCGCCATGGGTTCTATTCTCCATGCCATCGAAATGCCGCCATACGGCGGGGACACGCTTTTTGTTTCAATGGGCGCAGCCTATGACGCACTGTCCGTGCCGGTGCGCCAGTTTCTGCATGGGCTTACAGCCATTCATTCATCGCGGCATGTCTTTGGTGCAGCTGCGCAAGAAAGCGAGGCTGCAACGAGCGGGCGTCTGAGCAACGCAGAAAACGCCGTTCAAGACGCACGCCATCCAGTAGTCATCACGCATCCCTTGAGTGGGCGTCGCGGATTATTCGTGAACCCGGTGTTTACCACGCATATCGAGGGCCTCTCCCGTGAGGAGTCCGATGCAATCCTTGCCTTGCTCTATGAACATTGCAAACAACCTGAGTTCCAATGCCGCGTCCGATGGCGGACTGGAGACATCACCATGTGGGACAACCGAGCGACATGGCACAAGGCCATCAACGACTATCACGGATTTCGACGCCTGATGCATCGAGTAACTGTGGAAGGCTCAGCTGTTTCCGCCATTCAGCCGATATAGAATACAGCCCCGAGGGTGCGCAAAATTGCCTATGGTGTGAGTTCGGACCATTAAATTGCCAATGTCGCGAATGCCTGATTTGACGGACCCAACCGTCACAATGGCAACCTCAAGCAAATGGTGGGTTCGGGCTGTTCTCGATTTTGGTGTTTGCGCCCGGAAGGACAAGTTGTTGCTGAACCGCAATCAGCAGCGGGGAGCTGTCCCAATCAGGTTCCCCATAGTAACAGACGCCGGCTTTCTGTAAACTGCTCAAGTGCAAACAGGTAAAGCCTGATTTCAAGCAGAATTCGCCGCCAGGGACCGAAGCCCCTGACAGATGTTGAATTTACCAGGATGAGTCCGGGTCAACTTTGAAAAGATGCTCCATAAACACGCGAGTGACGGCCTGCAGTTTATCGGTGCGCGCGTGGTCGCGTTGCAGTTCGGCTGGAACCACATTCCATGTTATAGGTTCAACACCAGCCTCGATCATGCGGCGCATGCCGTTTGCGTGGCTGGTCTGAGTGATCGATCCAACGGCGTCTTCCGGAACGTAGACGTCATATCCGGCCAACTCGGCCTCAATCGCGGGATAAGCCAGACACACATCCGTCCAAAGACCGCCCATTATCAGCTTCTTTCGGCCCGTTGCTTCAACTGCAGCTACAAATTCAGGCTCTTCCCAAGCGTTCACATTGGTCCGGTCAACAAATACCGCGTTCGGGGCCAGTTCGCGCAATTCTTCGATCATAGGATCATAGCCGTTCAATCCTACGGCTACATGGCTGAATATGATCGGGATGTCGTAGATCACGGCGGTCTTTATCAGACCAGTGGTGTTGTTGATCAGCTCTTCGTGGTTGATATTCTTAACCCCAGCCAAAATCGGCGGCTGGTAGTCGATAAGGATCAGCGCCGAGTTAGTCGGTGACAGAAACGGGTCATTATCTGCGGCTCGGACAGGCGTGCCTTGATAGCCGTCTGGGTATGTTGCGACACCATCCACTGTTTTGATCATAGGTATTTCTGCGGTTGCAGGGAGTGCTACGGCGCTGATCGTCAAGCTCAGGGCAGTGGCGAACGGTTTGATGAAAGTGGTCATGGGAGCATCTCCATTAATGATGGGGGTTCAACCGTGCACATGCTCGGCGATCAGTTGCGCGACAGATGGTCCGGGACCAACAAGTTCCAGGACATTACGATCCGGATCGCGGATGAAAATTGTCTTGGTACCGCGAAATTCTCGACGACCTGTTATGGCTATGCTGTGTTCGGTAACAAAGGCCTCGGTTGCTTCGGCGTCCCTTACCTTGACGGCCAGGTGCGTGATGCCGGGAAACTTCTCGACCTCATCCATCAAGACGTTTTCACCAGCTTTTGCTGTAGCGGGGCCTAACAGGTTGATGTTGATCCCGGACGGATGCAGCATCACCAACGGATGGCCATGGTCATAGCCGCCATCCGCGATCAACTCGAATCCCAGCAACTCATAGAAGGCGACTGATGTATCGCGGTCGCTGATGCGGATGCCAATGTGATCGAAGTTTCTTATATCCAACATGGTTTGGCCTTTCATTACACTGCAACCAATGTAACTATACTTGCATTGATGCTTAATAGCTCATCTGGAAGGTAATTTTTTCCAAATGGATCATAATAAGGATTTGTTCGACGGCGTGGTTCTGTTCTGCACAGTAGTGGAACAGGAAGGCATGAGCGCCGCCGCAAAACTGCTGGGCCATACGCCTAGCCATGTCAGTAAAGAAATCGGACGGCTTGAGGCCCGGCTTGGCGCCCGGTTATTGAATCGGACCACGCGTCGGATCAGCCTGACGGAATCCGGGCGCATATACTATGAAAACGCCCGCCGGATTGTGGATGACGCCCGCGCCGTACAAAACAGGTTGCATTCCATCGGCGACAGACCCTTTGGAGAGCTTCGGATGAGCGTTCCTGTGGTTTTTGCACATGGATGGCTGAACGATCGGTTGCCCGAATTTCTGCAGCGATACCCCGAAGTTGATCTGAACATTGACATATCCGAGCGCCGGGCCGACATGATCGGTGAAGGCATCGATCTGCTGGTGCGCATCGGTGATTTGCCTCCGTCCGATTTGATTGCACGCGAACTTTTTCGTACACAAGGTCTTACATTGGCTTCCCCCGCCTATCTGAAACGAAACGGCACGCCCCGCCACCCCGATGACCTAAAGGGGCATCAACTAATTGATTTTTCGTTTCACGGGGCCACCCAAAACTGGACCTACCCAGGACCAGATGGTGAGGCAATCGCGGTTCCAATCGCTCCTCGTATTCGATGCAACGATGGTCATACCGAAAAGGTGCTGGCCCTTGCTGGTCGTGGGATTACACGTCTGCCTCAGCTTTCCTGTCAGGCTGAACTGGATGCCGGGGCATTGGTGGCGATCTTACCCGATTTCAGCCCGCCTTCTATCGGAGTCCATGTGATCTATGCCAGCCGCGACAACCTGCCCGCAAAGACCCGCGCTATGATCGATTTTCTGGTCGAAATGAGCGGCTGAAGTCAGGTGCCGCCGAAGTTTCACAGTCCTTCGTTTGATGTGAGCAGTCTTCTTGCAGACAGTATCGCACCTTGCAGCAATGTCTGATTTGTTCAACCACGTCATAGTTTTAGTTACGCCACGATAGGCAGCAATGAGCTGATTGATGGGAAGTAATGGGTAGAAAACTGCAATCATTACATCTTTCCCGTAAGTCCCAATCTGTCGAAACATGGAGTCCGGCAGACAGGGTCATTGAACACGTTCAAGCGTCGGGCTTAGTTGAGCCAACGCGTTGACCACGCCAAACAACTCTTTTTCGAATGAAAGCAAGGCATCGGACTTCGCATCCACGATCGGGTAAAGCAGGCCAAACGTCATCCAGCGTTCAGGCGTCACCGGTACAAGTGCTAGTTTGTCCGAATTGGTTTGGGCGACGACCAACTCGTCCGCAACAGTTACACCAGCACCCTCTGCAACAAGCGAGCACGCGAGTTGAGATGCTGCCACTTCGCAAGTTTGCTTTGGTGTGACACCAGCAGAGTGAAAAATATCGTCCAACTGGTCGCGCAACAACAGACCGTGCATCAAGCGTATGATAGTTTCTTCCGCGAGATCACTCGCCGTAATTTCTTCTCGGATGGAAAGAGGATGATCCAATGGTAAGACCGCTTGTGCTCTCACTCTCAACAAAGGTTTAGTGACAATGCCCGGATGATCGACGGGCAAAGCACCAATACCGATATCGTATTCTCGTCCGGCCAACCATTTCCCCGCTTCACGTCTTGCCCGGACATCAAGGTTGATATTGGTGCCGGGGCTGGCCTTCATGAATCGCGCTACGGCCGGGGCTGACAGCGACTGCGCAATTCGGGGCATGGTTACAATCCTCAGAGTTTCCGTGCGACCTGCCCGGATTTCGGCAGCGATCCGAGGAACTTCATCAAGGTTGTCCAGGATGCGGCCTGCCTCGCGGTAGAACGCCAACCCTTCGGGTGTCGGGGTCAGATTGCGGCCGCTGCGGTCAAACAGCGTCAGCTTGAGTTCGGCCTCGAGCCCCGAAATCAAGCGGCTGATCGCAGGCTGGCTAAGGTGCAGAATCTCGGATGCGGCAACTAGCGAGCCTTCGGACAATGTTGCGCGAAAGGCGCGTAGGGCCTTGATGTTCATCAATCCATACTTTCAATTTTTGCAAGAGTAGATAACATATTTGCATTTTTTACAATTGATGTTTTCGCGTAATTTGATCCCAAGCGAATTTGGGAGGTTACTCATGAAACGCAGAACGCTTCTTGGTGCTGTTATTGCCGCCATAGCCGTCACCACGACTGCCACCGCAACCTTTGCAGCGGATTGGCCAAAACGACCAATCAACCTGGTTGTTCCCTACAAGGCCGGGGGCGGTACTGACGCCTATGCCCGCGCCATCTCGGCCGCGGCGGAAGGCACGCTGGATGTGCCCGTTGTTGTGGTCAACAAGCCGGGGTCGGGCGGCCTGAATGGGGCCAATGCGGTGGTTGGCGCACGGCCCGACGGGTATACTCTGATGATGACATCCGGAGGATCGTTCCTTTTGTCGACGATGACCCGAGATACTGACATTGATGCATTGGAGAGCTTCGATTTTGTCGCTCAGGTAGGACAATTGCAGACGTCGCTTATGGTGCCAGTCAACAGTCCGTATCAGACCGTTCAGGATTTAATTGACGCGGCCAAGGCCAATCCCGGCGAGCTGCGTTGGGCACACTCTGGGCGTGGTGGATTCCACCACGTCGGTGGGTTGGGCTTTCTGGCCAGTAACGGGATTGACGCCCAGGATGTGCCGTTCAAAGGCGGCGGGCCGACCCGGGCTGCCCTGATCGGCGAGCAGGCTGATTTCGGGTTCCTTGGCGTTCAGCAACTTGCTGGTTTTCAAGAGCAGTTGAGGGCACTGGCCGTCAACAGTCAGGAGCGGGATGGGATCATGACTGATGTCCCCTCGTTTGGTGAGCTGGGCATTCCATTCGCTGCAGTATCATCCCCAGTGATCGTCTTTGCACCTAAGGGCACACCGGTAGAAGTGATTGCTGCGTTGGAGACCGCGCTGGAAGAAATTGCCGCCAAGCCAGAATTTGCGGAACTCCTTGCCTCACGCGGAACCGGCCCGGTCTACCAGAATGGAGCGGACGCAAAAACAACCCTATCCGCAATGAAAGAGGACGCCACTCCCTTGATCCAAAGCCTGACCAACTAATGTCCTCATGGTCGGGTGAACAATGGTCACCCGACCCCCTTGTTCATGTTAATATCTCGGAGGAAAGACATGCGTGCCTATGCAGAAGGTCTGGTGCTTGCCCTCATCTCAATCTTTGCAATCTGGGGGGCCTGGCAAGTACCGGCCGCATCTCCGGGCGATACATGGGCCGGGATTGTGCCATTCTACGCCGCTCTCGCTCTACTTGCTCTGTCCGGTGTTATGGTGTTGAGCGCAACGCGCCAGACGGCGGGTGATACAAGTGACGATCAAGACAGCAACGCGACTTTACAGATCATAGGTCTGTTTATCATCGCTATGCTGTACCAGCAGTCGTTCCGCTGGTTCGGCTACCTGCTGCCGACTGCGACCGTGACGCCGATCGTCCTCTACATTTTCGGCGTACGCAGTCGGATCGGATTGGTTTTGTCGATCGTTCTTTGCCCGCTGGCCTTCCATCTCATCTTTTTTGTCCTGCTGGGTGTGTACCCGCCATATGGCGAAGTTTTCGACCTTCTCAGCTGGATTCAGGGGTAAAACATCATGGAGATCTTTCCTGCACTTCTGTCGGTGGTGACTGACCCTACATTGCTCTTTGCCATCGTACTTGCAGCGGCGGTTGGGATGGTGGTTGGTGCGACACCTGGCCTGACTGCCTCTGCGGCCATCGCGATGTTGCTTCCAATCACCTTTTATATGTCGCCGATCTTTGCGTTGGCATTTCTGTATGTGATCGGCAAGTCCGGTCGGTACGGCGGCTCGATCGCAGCAATCCTGTTCAACACACCCGGAACAGCGGCCAGTGCAGCGACTCAGATCGATGGCTATCCGTTGGCACGAGCGGGCAAAGCAGGAAAAGCTATGAAAGTGGCGACAATCTCGTCCGTCATCGGCGACCTGATGGGGGATGTCCTGCTGGTCATCGGTGTAGGTTTCATTGCGGCCGTCGCACTGAAACTCGGCCCGCCTGAGACTTTCGCCATCTACTTTGCCGCTTTTGTCGTAATCGGTTCTGTCATTGGCACTTCCATCGTCAAGGGTCTGGTATCGGCCTTGATGGGCATCCTGATCGCCATGGTCGGGCTGGACCCGATTTCGAGCGAAGAGCGCTATACATTCGGATCGTTCGATCTATCCAATGGCATCGGCTTGGTACCCCTGATGATAGGTGTTTTTGTATTGGGCGAAGTATTCGCGCAGCTAGAATCCCGCCGCAAGGCCACCGGAGAGACCAAAGAGAATGAAACCACAGCGGATGGCAACAGTCTAACCTGGGCGGAATACAAACCCTGTCTTCCGCACGCATTGCGTGGTGGGTTCATCGGCGCAGGCATCGGTGTATTGCCCGGCCTGGGATCGGCGATCGCGGCGTTCATCTCTTATGGAGAAGGCAAACGCCACGCAAACAACTCCGAGATGTGGGGCAAGGGGGCACTAGAAGGCGTTGCCGCACCTGAGGCTGCCAATAATGCTGTGTCCGGTCCATCAATGGCTCCATTGCTGACGCTGGGCATTCCAGGTTCGACCATCGGGGCAATATTGCTGGGCGTTTTCCTGATCCACGGCATTCAGGTTGGTCCGACCTTATTCCTGACGGATAAGGAGCTGGTGTACAAACTTTTTGCATGCGGCATGCTGGGTATTCTGGCTTATGGCTTGATCGGTTACTTCGGCGCCACACGAGTTGCCCGCCTGATCCTGAAGATTCCGACCAATGTGCTGTATCCACTGATCTTCCTAACCGCGTTTGTGGCGGCCTATTCAGCCCGTGGATCGATGTTTGACGTAACCGTCATGACCGTAGCGGGGTTCTCCGGCTGGCTGATGCGGAAATGCGACTTCAACGTTGCAGCGTTCGTAATTTCCTTTGTGCTGGCTAAGGGTGCCGAGGAAACCTTTCGCCAATCCCTACTGATGTCCGAAGGCGGCGCACTGATATTTGTCGAACGCCCCATAGCTCTTGTGTTCATCATCGTCGGCTTTGCTGCCATCGCGTTCCGAATCCGAGGTATCGTCAAAGAACGCCGCATCTCTCGTGGAGGGCTCGAAGATGCTTGAATACAGTATCTACCGAGATTGCTTTTCCAGCGCCGATATGCGGTCGATCTGGTCTGAGCACGCCACGATATCCGCCTGGCTTAAGGTCGAACAGGTTCTTGCGGCGCATCAAGCTGCGGCTGGTCTAATCCCGATTGAGGCTGCTGAGGCAATTGAGGAGATTTCGATCTGCGATCTGAACCATGAGGAATTGCGGAAAGAGATGATGTTTGTTGGCCGCCCCATCGTAGGACTGGCCAAACAGTTGCGCCAACTATTGCCAGAACACTCGGCCCATGTGCACTATCGTACGACCACGCAGGATGTGATGGACACGGCGTTGGCAATGCAGATGAAACTGGGGCTTGAGCAAATACAAAGCACCCTCGGCGATGTCATGGCTGCGATCGCTCATCATATTTCCGCCCATCCAGACACAATGATGATGGGAAGAACCAATGGTCAGCATGCTGTGCCCATTCGCCTTGCGACGAAGCTTGAAGTCTGGAGATCTGAACTGGGTCGGCGGTCTGAGGCACTTCAAGAGGCGGCAAAACGTGGATTGAATGTTCAGATTGGTGGCCCCGTCGGAGACTTGCGCGGATATGAAAATGGCATTGGTCGCCAGATTAAACAGGATGTTGCTCATTCACTCGGTCTGAACGTCGTCGAACCGCACTGGCAGAACGCTCGTGACGGTATCGCTGACATCGTCACCGCCCTTGGCTCGCTTTGCGGGACGCTGTGCAAAATCGCCCACAACGTCAATCAACTGTCATCATCCGACATCGGTGAATTCGCCGAAGTTCATGAACCTGGCAAAGGATCGTCTTCAGCGATGGCCCACAAACGAAATCAACGCGCATCGGAATTTGGGGAGGCCGTCGCTCGGCTGGGACGCCAACGGGCCGGACAAATAGGTGAACTGACCCATCATGAGCATGAACGATCCGGTGGCGTCTGGATTGGGGAGTGGATCGTTGTTCCCGAGGTCTTTCTTTTGACTTCCGGCGCGCTGCATTGGTCGGAACGGATGTTCAAGAGTTTAGTGACCGATACTAACGCGATGGCGCTGCTGGTTTCGTCTTATCGCCCTGTGAATAGTATCTATCATCCAGATAGATCATAACTAAACACATCGCATCCTGACTTGTAGAAGCGTGGCAGAACACAGGAGATGCCACTATGACCAAGAAGATCACAATCATCGGTGCCACAGGCCATTTGGGGCATCGCGTGACCGCGAAACTTGTTGAGAAAGGTGCAGAAGTAACTGCCATCGTGCGTGATCCTGAGGCGGCAAAATCAATGCTTCCCACGCAGGTTCGGCTTATCCAGGGCGACGTGTCGGACTTGGCCAGCCTGAGATCAGCCCTTCACGGCACTGAGACGCTGTACATTACGCTGAATACCGAATCTCTGGACACCACCGCACCATTCCACACAGAGCGGGAAGGCGTAATCAACATTATCGCGGCAGCAAAAGAGGTCGATGTTCAGCACATCATGCAAATTGCAGGGGTCGACTACGCTTATCCGCAGTTTTCGACCGAGGGCATGGCCTATGGCACCAACGCGATACGCACGGGCGGGATCAATGCCATCAAAGCATCTGGCATTCCTTATACTTTTTTCTTTTGCTCCTTCTTTTTGGATTCATTGCCCAAGCTATTGATGGACAATCAATTGGCCGTAATCGGAAATCACATTCATCCAATCTGGTTCACCAATTCCAGCGATCTTGCAGAACTCGTCCACAATGCCATCGGTAACGATGCTGCCAAAAACATGGAATTTGCCGTGCAGGGTCAACAGGCCGTCACGTATTCCGAAGCGGCCAAAGAATTCCTCGCTTCTTTCGCCCCCGAGGCGGAGGTGGTTGAGTTACCCATGGATGCTCTTGATGAAATGGGGCTGCCGGAAGAGCAGGCCGTTTTCATCGAACACGTTTTGACGTTTGTGCAACAGTTGCGGGAAGAGCAAGTGGACAGAGAAACCCGTGGGATTCTTGGAGCGCCAAAACACACCATTACCTCATTCGCCGAGGAGCTTCGAAATGAGGCTTAAGTCACGTTGGAATTTTGAATAACGGCTTTTTCAGCAAGCAACTCCTTAAGCCTTACCGTCGCTCGACCTATAGGCCTTTCGAAAGACCAGATCATATCCACCGAGCGTTCGGCGTAGTTCTTGGTCTCGAATTGCAGTGGCAGGATTTTTAACGCTCCGGTCTGAACAAAGACGTCCACCGCGTGCAATGGCAGCGCCGACCAGCCTAGGCCGGCCTGCACAAGATCAATGGCTTCCGATGCAGTGCTGACCTGCCAAATAGACGACGATGCCTTAAGGATAGCGCTGTTGGGATTATCGGCTTCCTTCAATAATATCTGACGATGTAGTCGCAATTCTTCCCAAGAGACTGACGACATTTGAGCAAGCGGACCTTCGGGATGGCTGATACACACCAGCCTGAGCGTGCCCAATGAGCAAAAGTCTAGTGCCTGGGGGATGCCCTCAGGTTCCAGAATAACCCCCAAATCCACCACACCATCGACGATCAATTGCTGAATCTCAGCGGCAGTAAAGGCACGTATCTCCACATCGACAGAAGGAAATTCTTCACTGAAGCTGCGAATGATCTCTCCCAGATTGGCCAGTTTGATGTGCGGCGCCATAGCGAGGGTAACGCGGTTTTCCAATGTCATGGACAAGGCATCTGCGACCGCTAGAAAACGGCTGCGCCGTTCCAACAGAATTTCGGCCGGCGAGATCAACGCCTCTCCTGCTTTGGTAAGCGAGGGATATCTTCGGCTGCGATCGAAAAGTTCGACATCCAGATCGACCTCTAGATTGGCGACCAAAGTGCTGATCACCGATTGTGCTTTGTTGCATTTTCTGGCTGCGGCGGAAAAGGATCCTTCGTTGTGGGTAGTAACGAACGCCTCCAACTGCTCGAATGACGCGCGCATCAGAACCCTCTTTCCATCTATCTATCATCAGTATGGTAGCCAGCTTTATGGATCGCAACAACAGTCCGTTGCTTGCCCAACGATATGAATTGAGGAGAACTTTCATAAGCTTTGCCGGTCGGATTGTGCACGCGGTGTTGTTCAAGATCGTTGCGCTCATAAGTATTGCCCTACTACTTCCGCTAATCACACATATCGACGCGTAGAAATCATTGATGCTTGGGGTGTTCTATTCCTTGGCTGAGTTGCTTTGGAACGTTGTCTTTAATATCACTTTTGATTGGTCGCATTTCAAACTGGTCAATCAGTCCAATTCTTCTGTTTCGAGCTATCGCAACTGACCAGTGATTATGCCCAATGCGTATGCCTCTATACTGATGATGGGATTCTCATCATCCGCTAAAGGAACAGATATGGCGACCCATTGGGCCAGTGATCTTCGATCCTGGTCCGTTGAGCGTCGTCAAAGTTCAGGTGTGCGACCTGAGCATTTGTGAACTCTTCTCGCATAGCATGGATTAATCCTGCGGGTTTTATAGCATCGGGAATCTCTGCCGCCTTTTCAACACGGGGCTCGACTGCTGTATCGCCCAATTTGATCGCCGGTCCGAGCAGTGCGAAGGCAGGATTGATGGACAGAGCTGCGATCGCACCAATGAATTCAGCGATGCCCGCGCCCCATTTCAATCTGACTGGTATTTTGGTGGCTGCAACAGCCTTTGCGTAGGCCTTAACCAGCGTCTCCATGCGCTCGCGCGCCTCTTGTTTGCTGGTTCCTCTCAAAGCTTCGACCGATGTCCAGGCACGCAAGGCGTTGCGGTGTTCCTGCACCTCAGGCATTGCGCAAAGATCAAGCGCGGCCTTGATCTGGTCTTGATGAGAGCGTGTCTTGCCCTCAGCAGTTTCGTGATGTGGAACCAGAAATTCCCAACCAAACGCGCGCAGCAAAGGTTCCTGCTCTGGAGTGTCATCAAGGAAAGCCTGAGGGCCATCATAGGCCGGGATAACTGCGACCTCGGTGAGAGGTATTCCCTTGATCAGCGCCCGGTTCCGTTTGGCATCCACGAAATCCTGAAGAACCCGACGGGTTAGGTGAAACGCAGGCGCATCGAAATCCTCTTCCTTTTGCGCTGCTTCGAATCCGGGCTGTTGCTGAAGATCGGCCACATCCATTTCGGCGTCCGTAGCGATCTTTCGTTTTTTCCACTCCATGTGGTGCGTGTTGTCCCAGGAAACCTCCATCAAACGTTCACTGGGAATCCAGCTTAGTATCTTGTCCTGGCGCACCGGGTTCCATTTTGCAGGCCAGGTCGTTCCTTGCGGTGGCCGGGGGATCACCAGTGTCTCGAAAAGCACCAACTCGGCGACGAAAGCGCTCGGTCGAAGGTGATCGCGCACTGACATGGTGCCCCAAAGCTGCGACGAATTGTTCATGGCATTTCTCCTGCAATCGTCTTGCAGATCAGGTTACCATCTTTGTGCACCAACCCAAGATGGTTGCTTGGGTATGCCCAAACAAAGCTGATGTAGCTTATGCAACAGGAATGCGGAAAACTCATCTCGCCGCGCTCGCAATTCCGCGCCACCATTTCTAATAGCGCCCCAAATGCCAAGCGTTGTCGCGAACGACTGGTCAGGCAATGCAGCGGTGCGATAGGACGGTATTTCCCGAAAATCCGGTCGCATCATTCTAGGCCATCAATGTGAATGTCCGCGTAGAGGATATTCATGGCTTCCTAGTCTGATGACCCTCTTCTTCAGCAACACAGTGATTACATCCGTGATGGCGTTGCAAATTCGATGCCAGTTGCACGGCGCTAACCGTTACATACCTACAGCTACAGCTCCGCCTTGACCGAGAGCCTCAGGTGAGCGGCGATAGCAAAACAAAGGTGATCGTGTCTTCAGGCTTAGCTGGCAGATTTTTGCGGGAATCGGCAATAAATGCTACGATAGCTTTGTTGGCAGGATCGCCGCTGGGTCTCTCCGGCCATCGCGCTTCGTTATTCTTTTTTATTACAACAAGTTCTTTTTTCTGCCGTTCGGCCGGGCGATCCGGGGCTTCTGGCCCAGCGTTTTAGAATGATTTTGAACGGAGGCAGACATGCCCGAAACAGTATTTGAACGCGCGCCAGACGGCGCGATCATTGGACTTCAGCATCATGGCGACCCTCTTGGAGGGCGTTCTAAAGGAACCAGTGCGCTGGATGTGGCACAGGCTTATGCCGCCGAAGTGGCGGGGCTTTACCGGATAAAGCCCGATTTTCTTGACAGGCTCGGCGAGAGTGTTTCAGGCAAGTATAATCGCGAGGAGGGCAGCAAGCTGCGGCTGGAAGAAGCCAAGGCAGTACAGTCCTTTCTGGTCTACACATTTCGTCAGACACATCACGGCATCCCGGTCTGGGAGCGCGGTCTGACACTGCGCATGGCCGGCCCAGACAATGTGGTCACCGGTTCGTCCTCAAGTGTTGCTGCCGATATCGAACTCAGCAACGCCCCTACTCCGCCTGCTGGCCGCGACAAACAAGCTGGCACGGTTCTGCGCGAAGCTGTGAAAGGGGCCAAGTTCACAAAATTCAAGGTTAATGACACCCGGGACTTTGTCTATCGCTACGACGCAGAACATCGCCTGCCACACAAAGAACCGGGCGAGATCGAAGGGGCCGAGTTAACCCCGCTGCCAGAGATTGGTCGTGTGCCAAAGGGCATCAAGGACGGCGAATGGCGTTTCGTAAGCCTTGTACATTTTGGCTGCAAAATTCCCGACTACGGAGAGCTGAACTGGCGAGCATTGGTCGATTGGGAAACCGGCGCGGTGCTTTACATCCGGCCATTGGTGGGGTGTGTTTCGGGTTACGTCTTCACAGACGACCCGATATCACTTTCAGGAGATTCAGAGCTTGATCCGACGGCCCCGGTTGCGCTTTTGGATGCGCAACGCGAACTGGTGGCGCTGGAACGGTTGATATTACCGGGCGGTGGCGCACCGGTGGAACTAAGCGGCGAATTGGTGGCGGTACGGGATCTCGACACACCAAACATCGCCCCACCGACTGAAAACGCCGGTGCAGCATCGATCTTTGATTATCCCGCCGACAGCGACGATTTCGCGGCGGTCTGTGCGTACTACAACCATGATTTCCTGTATCGCTTCGTCCAGTCTTTGGGCTTCGATCTGCCCAGCTATTTCGACGGGGTGACCTTCCCAGTGGATGTTGATCACCGCTGGTTCAATCCCATTGCAGGACCGGTGAATGCTCAGGCGCCAGGCAATGCCATAGGCAATGGTGTGCTACGCTTTCGTTATGCGCTTGCGGCAAATGGCTCCACAGTCGGCATGGCCACAGACTCGCGCGTATCGGCGCATGAATTCGGGCACGCGGTGCTATGGGATCATCTCAATTGGCCCAATTTCGGCTTTTGTCATGGGTTTGGTGACGCGCTGGCGGCAATACTCTACGATCCTCAAGGTATTGCGCCGGATCGTTTCCGTACCTTCCCCTTCAGCAACCTAATCACCCGGCGATGGGACCGGTCGGTCGCCTCGGGTTGGGGCTGGGGTGGCACGATGGACGTGGGCGGATATCGGTCGACCGAGATCAATGCCACTACGTTAGGCCGAATCTATCGATCTCTCGGAGGTGATTCCACAGAACTCGACGACAGGCTGCATGCCAGCCGCTACACGATCTATCTGATCCTGCAGGCGGTGCCGCTTTTGGCCGGGATCGTGCCCAACACAGTCGAAGGTTTTTCCCGCGCCTTGCAGGAATCAGACGAGAACACCGCTCAATTCGACGGTGCAGCCGGAGGCTGGGCACACAAAGTGGTACGCTGGGGCTTTGAGAAACAGGCGCTCTACAACGGATCCCCGCCTGATGTTGACGTCTTCATTGATGACGGACGACAGGGTGAATACCCTTGGCACCAACCGGGCAACAATGCTCCCGGCTTCTGGAATCGGCACCGCCCTGACGGCGGCACCGACCACGAGACTCCGCGCCGCTGCGTCGAGAATTATCTGTATGTCCGGATCGGCAATCGCGGCAACTACCCAGCCCAATCAGTGACTTTGTCACTAGCCCGCGCGACGGAAGGCAAGGGCACCACATGGCCGGATGACTGGGATCCGCTTATCGTAGGCGAACCTATCGGCCAATCAGTGCATTGTGGCGACGAAGTGATCGTCGGCCCGATCCCATGGTGCCCCGAGGACCTGTGCGAGGAATACATTCTTGCCAGCGTGGATACGCCAGAAGACCGCAGCAATGTCGAAACGATCGCAGGCAGTCTGCCTGTCGATCGACTGGCGCTTGGTGACAACAACGTCGCCCTTCGCCGAATGGAGGTGAACCGCGCCGAAGATGACACCCCTTGCTGCGAGGAGGAAGAACCGAAGATGACGTATCGTTACGCTGTCAAGTTCGTCTGCGGCTGTTCCAAGGGCCGCATTTTGTCCCAGGGCCGCTATCACACAGCAATCAACATCGGAAACGGCAGCGGCGATGCTGTGCGTTTTCGTAAACGGGTGTCGTCGGCCTTGCCAAACGAAAAACCGGGCAATGTCTCGGCCAGAACGAAAAACAAACTCGGTCCCTGGGAATCGATGGAGATCGATTGCGAGGATGTGGCACGACACCTGCGGGTGGCCGAATGCTGTTTCCTGAAAGGGTTTGTCTTTATCGACAGCGAAACACCGCTGGACGTGGTCGCGGTATACACCGCTGCCCATGGTGAAGGCGAAGTGGAAACCATCGATGTCGAACCAGTCGTGCCTCGGCTGATCAAAAAGGTACCGCCCCCGCCACCGCCACCTCCGCCGCCGCCTCCACCCGAGGACAAGCCGGACCTGATCCCGGTGCAGCCCTTCCCTCCCGGCCCGCCACCCTTCCCGGCTTGGTATTGTGAGGAGCCGCGCAAGTTGAGGATCATCGTGCGTAACATTGGTGCAGGGGCTGCCGGGCCTTCGACCACGCGGGTCGATTTCTTCCAGAGCGGCGTGGTGGTCGATCTGCCGACACCGGCACTGGGGCCAAACGGGGATGAGACCACGCTATCGCTCGAATTCCCGGACGAGGTCAAAGGTGGCGAGCAGATCCCCTTCAAGATCACCGTCAATGCCAATCCGGCCGATGGTGTGACGGAGACAGACACCACCAACAACAGCGACTCTTCCTCCTGCGGCCTGGCCAGCTAAAGCAAACTGGGAGTGGCCCGGGCCATTATCGGCCCGGGCTGCGCGATCTAGAGGTGCTGGTCGCAAGGCTGCATCATGATCGTGATTGCGCTCTACGTACGGGAGGGCAATTTGCTTCAACGACACCAAGGTGGGACCGCCCTGTCTGATCCCAAAGTCAGACCTCAAGCTGCGATTTAAGTTTACTTTTTCACCGTTTCCCAAGGAGCGACAGGGTCGCCGCAGCCTAGTAACTATCTCTTTTCCGTTGCGCATCCTTAATAAGAGCAGCAAGCCGATAGAAACCGTGGGCCATCTTGGTGTAGGGCGTCAGCAGGAAGAATGTCAGGACCGATCCAAGATGAATAGCAAGCAACGCGGGCATCAAAGCCGTTGATCCGAAAGCGTAAAGAGCAAGTCCGCTAAAACCGACGAATCCCAGCAACAGGATGAAACCGATATCGCCGCCCCATGCCGAAGCATCACCGAGATTACGATCGGACCTTTGCTTGAGAATTACCATGGCGCAGCAACCCACTGTCAACATCACACCGCCGGAAATTCCGAATAGTTTGGGCAAAGACCAGAACCCGTAGGGCGCGTGAATTCCAAAGCCATAATGCATAACCGTTGCAATCGAGGTCGACGCGAAGCAAAGCAGGAAGCCATACATGATCGCGTGGTGAATATGACGTCGCGCCTGACTGAACCGGTCTTCGTCTTCAAAATTACAACCTTCACCATGACCTGCGGCAAGATCCTGCATTTTACCCGCTCGTTTGAAGGCGGTCAGCAGGTCCGCCATTTTGATGGGTTTTCCCCCCACCTCGGCCCAATAGCGCCTTAGGCTGATAGCAATGCTAAAGAGTGGCAGCAAGAATGCTGGAGCAAAAATCGCAACCATCGCATTATGCGACAGAACGGCATAAAACCCGTCCCCTCCGCTGGAACCTATCGCGCGAATTGCCCAGAACAACAGGGCAAATCCGACCACAAGTGCCAGCGCGATCGCCCCGCCATGGGTGTGAAATCGGCGCGCCAACGGCTGCGGCCATGCGAAGCTTTCCCAGCTGTCCCTCCGTACCTCGGCCAGAGCCTTCGGCAAATTCAGGTCGAACTCGTGCGGGGCTGTGTACTGGCAGGCGTAGTAGCAGCCGCGGCAGTTGTGGCACAGGTTGGCCAGTTGCGTGATGTCCCCATCCGAGAACGCGCGTTCCGCATGAAGCGACGGAAAGACCGAGCAATAGCCCTCGCAATAGCGGCAAGCGTTGCAAATTTCAGCCTGACGGCGGGCTTCCTGTATCAATTCAGTTTGCATAAGCGGCGGCCTCACGTCCTGCGATGCGTCCAAAGACGGTTCCGATGGTCATGCCGAAACCGGCTAGATAGCCTTGCCCAAGGATCGAGCCCGCCATGGTTTCGCCAGCCGCCCACATGTTTTTGATCTTGCCGTCGGCGCTCGAACATTGCGCGGCATCGTCGACTTTGAGGCCCAAATAGGTGAAGGTTACGCCCGTACGCAGCGAATAACCGTAAAATGGCGGCTCGGTGATCGGACGCGCCCAGTTGGTCTTGGGCGGGTTCAAGCCAGATGTTGAAACGCCGTCCAGCTCTGTCGGATGAAAGGCGCTGGTGTCTCCGCAGGCGGCGTTGAATTCAGCGATTGTTGCGGTCAACTTTTCGGCAGGCAGGCCCATCATCCCGGCCAGTTCTTCCAACGTATCTGCCTTCAGCGGTGGAAACACCGACGGCATGAACAGATTCAACGAATTGGCGTCGATGATCACATAGCCAACTTGATCCGGTTGGGCTGCCACCAAGCGCCCCCAGATTGCATAGCGCTTGGGCCAGACATCCTCGCCCTCATCGTAGAAGCGCTCGGCATCCTTGTTCACGACGATCGAAAACGGCACACAATCCAGACGGGTCACAATACCACCGTCAAATTTCGGTGCACGCCCATCGATAGCAACGGCGTGGCATTGGGTCGGGTCGCCAACACTCTCGATGCCTTGATCCAGAAGATCAGCCAGGACCACGCCTCGGTTATAAGGAGTGCCTCGGATCAGAAAGTTTTTTGCAGGCTCACCCCATGCACGGGTCAGCCAATCCGTATCGGCCTGAAACCCGCCCGAGGCGACGATGACTGCTTTTGGCATTATCCGGTGGATTTGACCTTCATAGGTATAGTCGACCCATTCGATCCGATCCCCGTTCAGCTCCAAATGCGTGACGGCGGCTTCGTACAAAACATCGATACCCAAACCCGCCGCAGTTCGGTAATAAGCATTCACCAGAGACTTCCCGCCTCCCATAAAAAAGGCATTTGTCCGCGCCAGAGAAAGTGTTCCGGAAAGAGAGGGTTGAAACCTGACACCGTGCTCTTCCATCCATGGCAGGCATTCCTCGGAAGTGCGGATCGCGAGGCGGGCCAGATGCTCGTCAGTTTTGCCGCCGGTGACCTTCATCAAGTCCGCGAGATATTCGTCTTCGCTATACTCTTCGATCAACGGGCCCAAAGGGCCACCATGCATGCAGCGAAAATTGCGCGTATGGCGCGAGTTTCCTCCGCGATAGGGTTTTGGCGCGGTTTCCAGTATCAGAACGCGGGCACCGGCTTCGGCGGCGGTCATCGCGGCGCATAGAGCAGCGTTCCCGCCACCGATCACAGCGATATCGTAAGCTTCCTTTTGGGTGGCCATATCCTGTCTACCTAGTGATTTTCGTCGGTTGTCCGATCGCGTTCCTGCAACGCCCGGATACGCATTCGTTGTGCGGCCTGAATATGCCCGCGCATTTCTGTCTCGGCCGCCGCGCCATCACGTGCCTTCAGCGCGGCCATGATACGCCGATGTTCAGCGACTGCCGCTTCGGCCCGATCCCCGTCCAACAATTGCGACGGCCCAAGGATCAGCAGCGCCTTCTGCAAGGACAGCATGGATTTCGCGAGAAATCGGTTCTTGGCTGCATCCAAAAGCGTGGCGTGAAATATCCGGTTGATCCGAGCCGCGTCTGGACCTGTGCCAGCCTCGGCCAAACGATCATTCAAAACGTCCAACTCGTCCAATTCGACATCCGACGCCGCACGCGCTGCTAGACGGGCCGCAGTGCCCTCGAGCACTGCGCGCATCTCATAGAGTTCCATCACCTCGGCGTAATCCAGACTGCGGACGGTCGCGCCCTGCCGCGGTACATGCGTGACCAGGCCGTCGGTCTCCAGCTGCCGGATCGCCTCGCGCACCGGTGTTCGGCTGACACCCAACCGTTCAGACAGCTCAATCTCGCGCAGGCGCTCGCCGGGCAGAAGGGTGCCCTCGCGAATCTCATCCAACAGGCGTTGATACGCCGAATTGCCTTGCGGGCCAGGCTGTAAGGGGTCGTCCTGAATGGTCATCGCGTGCTCACTTGTCTTCTTGCGTCCATTTGTATACATTTGGATACATAGTGAGTCAATATTGTTGGAAGCTGCACTTTGCCCACCCAGAACAAAACACCTTCTCTCCTCGCAAAGCGGGCCCTAACACTGGGCTTGGCACTTCTTGGCACAGGGCTATTCTGGGCGTTGGATCTGCCATTACCTTTTCTGTTCGGCCCGATGAGCGCGTGTCTGATCGCGGCTCTGGCTCATGCTCCAATGGAAGGCTTTGGTCAGGTCTCGATTGCGGCGCGAACCATACTTGGCGTGGCTGTGGGGGCTTCGATTACCCCAGCCCTATTTGCAGAACTGCCGAAGATGGCAGCGTCGATTGCACTGATCCCGTTCTTTATCCTGCTGATCGCGCTGGTCGGAGTGCCTTTCTTCCGCAAGGTCTGGGGCTTTGATACCACGACCGCGTTTTACGCGGCCATGCCCGGCGGATTGCAGGATATGATCATCTTCGGGGCCGAGGCTGGCGCTAACCCGCGAACGCTGTCCCTGATCCACGGAACCCGCGTTCTGATTATTGTAACGCTGGCCCCTCTGTTTCTTACGGTGTTTTACGACGCCCAACTCACCAACCCAATCGGAGAGCCCGCGCGCAACCTGCCGATACATGAATTGGCGCTGATGGTTCTTGCTGCCTTTGTCGGCTGGAAAGGCGGTGAGCGGATCGGCTTGTTCGGGGCGTCGATTCTAGGGCCAATGATCCTGACGGCTGCGTTGTCACTGGGCGACTTCATTCACACCCGACCGCCTCGCGAGGCCATCCTTGCAGCTCAGTTCTTTATCGGCTGCGGTATCGGCGTGAAATTCGTAGGTGTCACATGGGTCGAACTACGCCGTGTGGTGGCGGCGGGCTTCGCCTATGTCATTGTCCTCGCCGTTCTGGCAGCCGCTTTCACCGCCGTTGTCACCACCTTGGGGCTGGGCCAACCGGTCGAGGCATTTTTGGCCTTTGCCCCCGGCGGGCAGGCAGAAATGACAGTTCTGGCCATCGTCTCAGGCGCGGATCTGGGCTTTGTGATCACGCATCATCTGACAAGGATCGTGTTGGTAATCATCGGTGCGCCGATAGCGGCCAACCTTATCCTGCGCTGGTCCAAACCTCGGGGTTGATCATGTGAACCGGAGCGCCTGCAGCGTAGGCGTTCACTTGATCGAAAATGTCCGAAAATTGCAGATCGAACTCATCCTCGGTCACAAAGCCGATATGCGGCGTCGCAATCAGATTTGGATGAGAAAGCAAGGGGTCTTTCGGATCATTGAGGGGTTCGGAATCGAAGACATCGATTGCGGCCTTCCCGGGATGGCCGGCATTCAGCGCCCCAAGCAATGCCCCTTTTGCAATAAGGCCAGCACGGGATGTATTCACAAACAGTGATCCCGGCTTCATGTGTGCGAAGTCCGACGCAGTAATGATGCCGTTTGTGCCTGGCTTCAGGCGAACATGGATCGAGACAACATCGCTGTTAGCAAAGAAAGCTTCGCGGTTCGCGGCGACCTGAACACCATCTGCCTGCGCCCGAACCCGGCCTTCATCTGAGGACCACCAGACTACATTCATTCCAAATGCCTCGGCGTAGCCCGCGACAGCGCGTGCGATACGGCCATAGCCGTACAGTCCCAGTTGCCGCCCTCTCAGCGTCTTGCCAACTCCGGCCTGCCACCGCCCCGCTTTGACCGAGGCCATCTGCGCCGGTAAATCGCGCATCCCAGCCATGATCAGCGCCCAAGTGAGTTCGGCTGCAGCATATGAAGGCGTTCCACCATGCATGTTTGAACACAGCAGAACACCGTTGTCCGAGCATGCCTGCACATCAACGTGCGGATACACGCTGCGCTGACTTATCAATCTCAGGTTCGGCAGCTTTTCGATCAACTCGCGGGTAACTTTGGTGCGTTCGCGAAACAGAACCAACGCTTCGGCCTCCTGCAACCGTGCCGCCAATTCATCGGTATCCTCGACATGATCTGTCCAGATCTTCACTTCGTGGTCGGATAGCTTTCCAAAACAAGGCAAGCCCTGCAGTGTATCAAACCAATCATCCAGAATGTGAACCTTCATCGACTTTCCACACCTTGCCCGGTGTTCAGTTTTCTTGGCGTCGGCACAAAATGCAGCGTATCGAGTGCTGCAAGCGCATTGCGGACCCGCTCGCTTTGATCCAGCAAATGGTTGAACTGCTCATCGCACCCGGCGATCGGTGTCGGGTATTCCGCAATGTCCCGCCGCAGGACCGACTGCGCCAGCCTGAGTTCCTGACGCGCAATATCGAGGCATTCAGAATAATTGTTCATCGTGGCACCTTCATATTGTATACCTTAGTATACATAACAGAGATCCCAGTTTCAACTGCCACTCCACACAGATCCGGGTATATAGACATGCCCATCTGCAAGCTTTCGCGCAGTCCGCACCAGACCAGCAGAGTTTACGTTGAAGTCCCCGTCATTCGAGAAGTCCAACAGCACATCAATCTTTCCAGAAGCGTGTTCCAGCACAACTTCAGCCGGGCTTGCCTTAGGTCGGTCCAACAACCCATCAGCGACGGTTCCGGGCGTCAAAGCACAAGACGCCATGCACTGCGCACCCGTAACGGCCATTGTCGGGTGAGTTTTCCATGGCATGAAATACCGAACTGCAAGGGTTCCGCCCTCTTTGGCTGGTGCCAACAGCCCGAATTTGGGGGTTACCGATTTCGATACATCCCCCATACCCATCAGTTCCCCGGCTTCGATCCGAACTGCCTCCATCCGGGCAAAGAAAGAGCGGTTGGCGTCCAGTTCTTCCGCGCTTTCATACCCAGTTAGTCCAAAATCGGTGGCGCGGGCCATAGCCATAGGCATGGCAACATCCATACAGGTTAGCTCGACCCCTTGCACCGTATCGCGCAGATTTCCGGTGGGCAGAAATGCACCTGTTGCCGAACCCACAACTCCCATAAAACTCAGTTGTACCGGTGCAGATTGCCCAGGAACTCCGGCAATCTCGGCATCGCCCTCATAGGCCAGTTCACCACCCGGGGTCTGCACTTTGGCAACCACTCGCGCACCCGTATTAACTGCGCGTATCCGGACCACGGTCTCATCGCCTTGAGGCTGAAACAAACCCATTTCAATTGCGGCCGGAGCGACGCCGGAAAGAATGTTTCCGCAAGTTGGCTTGAAGTCGACCAGCTTTTCCTCAACCGAAACCTGCGCGAAGAAATAATCGATATCGGCCCATTCATCATCGCTGACAGATAACATGGCTACCTTGGTCGTCACAGCAGTACCGCCACCGATTCCGTCAATGTTAAACGCCTGCCCGGCCCCTAGGGCAGCGACCAGCACATCAGCCAACGTGTCCATATCCACGGGCAGGTCAGAGCGACGAAAATAGGGCCCCCGCGAAGTACCGCCACGCATGAAAATATACGGGATTGCTGTCTGGGTCATCTCGAACCCCTCCTCTACAAACCGTCAAAAACTGTTGTGTTTTCAGCTTTGTCCGACCTGACCGCTTCGCAGGCCGGACCTCTGTGGAGCATTCATTTCAGTGGCCATGGCAGGCTCACCATGTCTTGCAACAGTCCCGGTGGGAAATCCCGGTTCAGAGCGCCTGCCATGACGCACATGAAACCGATGCCGCAGGCTGTCAGGATCAGCGTCATCTGCCAGCTTGAACCGGCTCGAATGCGGAAGAAGGCAATCAGAAACCCGATCAGGGCTAGGATGAAACCAACAACCCACGTTGCCGCGATAAGACCTGCAAACCACGCCAACGTCGACCAAAGCCCATGCGGAGCGCTCGCATCTTCACCGGCAATTTCCTTATCGGCAAAGATTGCATCACCCTCGGGTCTCCGCATCATCTGGATCAGCAGGATCACGCAGCAGAACAAGGACACACTGCCGATCACCAACGGGATGATCTTGTCGGTCATGTTGTAGTCTGGGATCATGTTGGCGTTGATCAATGCCGCGATTAGGTAGGCCATGATCACCAGCAGGAAGATCAACGGCGCGCGCTTGCTGCCAGACTGGACTTCACCTTCGGCCATGATCATCTTAGCCTGCCGAATTCCTAAAATGACCGAAGCCACGGTGACCAAGATCAGAACAATCACGATCGGGCTGAAGACATACTCCATGCCCTCACCAAAGCTTTTGCGGAACCGGAATGAGGCAATCTGGAATGCCTGATTGGTAAACTTCTCAACCGGGTTCGACAACACGAACCCAATAAGAAAGGCCGGGCGCGACCAATCGAACCGGCGCAGGAAGATCCCGATCAGGCCGATCACGAACAGCGCCAGAAGGTCTTCGAAGTTCTGACCGGACTGGAAGGCTGCAAAGCTGATCAGCATGAACAGGAAAGGTGCCAGATAGGTGAAGCGGATCGTTGTCAGCTTGGCGATGCCTCCGGAAGCCGCGATGCACAGGATGGTGCCCACGACGTTGGCAAGCGCCAAAAGCCAAACGATCGAATAGGTGATGTCGAGATTGTCCTTGAGCATGCTCGGACCGACCTCGATGTCGCCAGACCCCAACAGAGCCACTGCACCGATGAAGATCGCCATCGAGCCCGAGCCGGGAATGCCGAACAGTAGCGTAGGCACCAGCCCGCCGCCTTCCTTGGCGTTGTTTGAGCTTTCCGGCCCGATGACGCCACGCACTTCGCCCTTGCCGAAGTTGCTTTTATCTTTGGTCGATTGAACCGAATGGCCGTAAGCGATCCAGTCGACGACCGAACCGCCTAGGCCGGGAATGACGCCAACGACCACCCCGATGATCGAGCAGCGAACAGACAGCCAGATATTCGCGGCCCAGTCTTTGACGCCGTCCAGCCAACCCGCCCCCAGCGAAGCCCCTTTGGCAATCGATCGATCCTGCCGCAGCAGCGAGACGATTTCGGGAACGGCAAAGATGCCCAATCCAACGATGACCAGCTTCAAACCATCTGTCAGATACGGAATATCATAGGTTGCCATACGGAGCGAACCGCCAGCGTCCGCCTCACCAATTGTGCCCACCATCAACCCAAGCCCAGCAGCTGCGACGCCCTTTAAGGGGATGCGCCCAGCCAGAATGGCAACCATGGAAAGGCCGAGGATGGTGATCATCAACATCTCTGGTAGACCAAACGCCAGAACGATGGGCCGCGCGACCAGAATGAACATTGTTAGGAAGGTTGCGCCGACCAAACCGCCAAACAGCGATGAAGCGAACGCGGCAGATAGTGCCCGCGCGGCCTCACCCTTCTTCGCCATTGGGAAGCCGTCTAGGACAGTTGCCTGAGAGGCGGAGCTGCCGGGGATCCCCATAAGAACAGAAGCAAAGGTGTCAGAGGTCGGAACAACGGCGACCATCCCGATCATCAGCGCCAAACCAAGGATTGGGTCCATCCCGAACATGAAAGGCAGCAACAGGGACAGACCAGCAATACCGCCAAGTCCCGGGAAAACACCTACGGCCAGTCCCATAACGACACCGAGAACAAGATACCCCAGAACAATGGGTTGCAGGATTAGACCCCACGCATCACTGAACGCAGGAAGAGCGGTGGCGAAAACCTCCATAGCGGCCGCCTTTCATATACTGTCTTGTGTTTGAAAAAGCGCGCACCCGACATTGGGGTGCGCGCTGTGGTGTGTGGGCTTAGTTCAGCTCGACACCATAGGCTTCTTTGAGCCAGTTCAGAACATAGCCTTTGGCATTGTCGTCGACGTTTGTTGCGGTTTGCAGCGCCGCCTTGGAACCGTCGCCCACAAATACCGGGTACTTACCGACGCGTTTGGACGAAATATCAGCAAAGTCGCCGCGCTCGGTCACAGCCTGAAACGCTGCAGTGTAGGCGTCAACCACTTCCTGTGGTGTATCACCCGGCAGAAAAGCCAACTTCTGAACCGGGAAACCCGCGACAAAGAACGCTTTCCAAGCGTCCCACGCCTCGCCACTGGTTTCACAGCCATCCGTTGCCTCGCAAACCTCTTTGAAGGTTGGAATATCAGGGAAGGTCGGATCACGGACAATGTTTCCATCGGCATCCAGCGCCCCCCAGGTCATCATCGGCACAGCCTGACCGGCCTCAACCAGCGGGGCCGATCCACCCAAGTAACCGGATGAGGTCTGATAGTCGATGTTAGCTTCGCCACGTTCGAACATCAGACGACCATCGCCACGGCCTTTGATGCCAAAGACTGGCTCAACGTTCATACCCAGCATTTGCCATGCCAACAGCGGCACGAGATCCAGACGCGTTGCGCCCTGCGAGCCGTAGATGAAGTTCGTGTCTTTCAACGCATTTGCGGAGCCATCAAACTTGGCACCATCTTCTGCGTTCAGATAGGCGACACCTCCTGTCCCGGACGCCATAACCGGGATCCAGTCGTTGTATTCATAACGCACGCGCGGATCGCTCAGTAGATAAGGGAATTGAGTTGAACCGGAAGTGCCGAACAACAAGGTTCCATCATCGTGGCTTTGTTCCTGGAACCAGTTTGCGCCTTTGGTCGAACCAGCACCTGGCATGAATTTCACGACCACGGTCGGTTGACCCGGAAGAGCTTCGGACAGAAGCGGCGCAAAGAAGTTGGCCCATTTCGCCGAACCACCCGTTTCCGAGAACGGGATGACCCATTCGATGGTCTTGCCCGAGAAATCAACCTCGGCAGCGGCAGGTGCAGCGATACCGGCGGCGGCGATCAGCCCCACGACGGCGCGACGGGTGAAGTTGGAAATGGTCATTGGTTCCTCCCTGTTGACCAGACAATCACGTCATCGCCCCCGGCGCTACCGTGATCGCAAATAGAACTGTGGGGTTGATTCCCCCTCCCATCTGGCAATCATGGAGCGCCAACCTTGCGCGAAACTTGCGGGAGACCCGATGCGGATCGTCATAGTCGAGGACAATGAGCCACTCGCCAATGCCATTGCTTATCGCCTTCGTGACCGAGGTCATGCGGCAGATATACTGACTGACGGAGATGCGGCTGACCTTTACCTTCAACAAGAAGGCGCGGATTTGATCGTTTTGGATATCAACCTACCCGGCCGGTCAGGGTTGGACATCCTGAGGTCGCTTCGCGAACGTGGTGACAGTGCGCCCGTGATCCTGCTAACAGCGCGCACCGAAACAAGCGACCGGGTGATCGGTTTGGATATGGGCGCAGATGACTATCTGGTCAAACCCTTCGAAATGGACGAGTTAGAAGCACGCGTCCGAGCACTTTCTCGGCGCAAAGAACTTGACTACGGAGCGCGGGAGAGCATCGGTAGCCTCGAATTCGACCGCGCATCGCGTCAGGTTAGTGTTCAGGGCGAAGTCATGGATATACCACGGCGGGAAATAGCGGTGCTTGAATGCCTGTTGGAGCGTCGGGGCAGAATTGTTCCTAAAAGCCAACTCACAGATTATGTCTATGGCGTTGGGGCCGATGTCGATGACTCAGCTGTTGAACCTCATGTGTCGCGGTTACGAAAACGCCTTCAGAATCTCGGCATTAAGATCAAGACAGCGCGCGGTCTGGGGTACCTTCTTGAGGTGCAGAAGTGATCAGGCACGGCTCCCTCAGGCTACGACTCTTCATTCTTATCCTGACACCCTTGGTGTTTCTTGCGATCCTTCTTGGGCTTTGGCGCTTTATGATTGCCCAGGAAACGGCTCAGGAGCTGTTCGACGACAGCCTGCTATCTGCCGGTCTTGCAATTTCACGAGATGTCGCGATTTCAGGAGGTGACGCACTTTCGCCCACCACGCGCAGCTTGATCCGCGACGCGTCGGGCGGAGAGATCTTTTATCATGTTACGGGCCCGGGTGGCATCTACGTGACTGGCTATGCATACCCTCCGGCACCCGCGAACCCGTCTGCTCAAGAGGCGAACAGGCCGCAGTTTTTCGAAGCACTCTATCGCGACGAGCCGGTGCGAGTTCTTAAGCTGACAGAACGTGTGACCATAGAAAATCTCATAGGAGATGCGACGGTCACAGTTTGGCAACGTATGGCGGATCGCAACGCATTTGCAAATGAGTTGTCAATCCGCGCAGGAATTCTCATGGGAATCCTACTTGCCACTCTGGCATTTGTGGTATGGTTCGGAGTTGCTCGCGGCCTGCGGCCCCTCCTGGATTTACAGGACGCAATCGACCTGCGCTCCCCAGATGACCTGAGTGAGATCAAACGCCCTGTACCGGTCGAAGTTCAAGGTGTCGTCAAAACCTTGAATCGACTCTTTGGACAGGTGGAAAAAAGTATCAATGCCCATCAGGTGTTCATATCCGAAGCGGCACATCAGCTACGGAACCCGGCGGCCGCCGTTCAGTCGATGGCCGAAGCGCTTCGAGATGCGAAAACCGATGAAGACCGCGATAAGCGCATCATCGAGCTTGTCGCAGCGGCAAAAAACTCAGCAACAGTCGCTGAACAACTGCTATCACTTGAACGGCTCAGGCAACCGACGCACCAAGATCAAATGGTTGAAATTGATTTCCGCTCGGTTGTCGAAGAAGCCTGCGCAGAAATGGGAGTTCACATTCTTGCAAAAGGCATCGAGTTTGATGTCACGATGCCCGAGACGGCGGTCATGGTATCAGGTGATCGGGTGTTTCTAACTGAAGCTCTAAAGAACCTGTTAGACAATGCTGTTAAGCACGGTGGCGCTAAACTAAGCCGCATTTCAGTCGTCCTGCGTTCTGACGGCGGAAACGTTAGGCTTACTGTCGCTGATGACGGCGCTGGCCTTTCGCCCGACCAAAGCGAAGCTGCATTTAGTCGGTTCTCCCAGTTGGAATATTCCGAAGGCAGTGGCCTGGGTTTGTCAATCGTCTCTGCGGTGGCGCAGCGCCACGAAGGATCAGTCTTAATCAACCAAGTCGAAAGAGGAGCGAGCGTTACGCTTGAGCTTCCGATAATCCTTTGAATTGTTTCGTTTTTGACAAATCCGGCACCTATCAGGAATGAAGTACATTATTTAAAGTTGCTGCGAATGCAGGCTTTCCGCGCCCTTTTTTGCTGCGCCTGAGATGTTTACTAAACGAGCCGGCCCAGCGTGAGTTGGGGGCCCGCTTTGACGATGCGTGTCGTGCCAAGATCATCGTCATCAGGCCTACCGGTACTTTCAACTGCGACAAATGCGAGACCCTTTGGGATCAAACACTTGATCGATGAACATTTGACTGGATTTCGATCAAACGACTGATAACTTGCCTCGCAGCGGTTTTTGGTTGCAACAGCGTTGCACAGAAAATCTATTGGAGCGCGCTATTGGTAATTCCGTTTCATGTCCGGGAAATGCTTCAACGCATAAAAGCACGATTTGATGCTGACCAGATACCTCAGCAGATGGCGCCAAGCGATGCAGAGTTTTCAACCTTACGCCCATCTCGCAAGCCGACCAAGGAGATGGTCGCACGATTCTGGGAGAAGTTGAAACCAACGGCCAGCGACAAGGATCAGGCACAAATTGCAGATTCGGCGGCTATCGAAGATGCCGAGACCTATGGCGCCAATATCGAGAATTTCATCGGGACGGTTAAGCTTCCAGTCGGGGTTATTGGCCCCTTACGCCTGAACGGAATGAACGCCAACGGCGACTTTCATGTCCCCCTCGCAACAACCGAGGCAGCGCTGGTCGCATCTTACGCCCGGGGCGCCTACGCCGCCACTCGGTCGGGCGGTATCAGTACCGCTGTTTTATACGAAGGCGTGCTGCGGACCCCGGCCTTTGTGTTCGATAGCCTGCTAAGAGCGGGGCAATTTGTGGATTGGGTGGTGACCAATGTTGACAGGCTCAAATCTGCGGCCGAAGCGACGACCCGTCATGGCAAGCTTGTATCGCTGGAGCCATTCATTGACACCAACGTCGTTTTCCTGATTTGCCGCTATACCACTGGTGATGCTGCAGGTCAGAACATGGTGACCATCGCCACCGACGCCCTTTGCCACGCAATCGCGGATAGCTGTCCTGTTGCGATTGAGAACTGGTATGTCGAAGGTAATTTCTCGGGCGACAAAAAGGCCTCGGCTCTGGGGCTGGTGACGGGGCGCGGGCGGAAAGTCAGCGCCTCGGTTACGCTTCCGGCTGAGATTGTCGAAAAGACGCTGGGCACGACGGTCGAGGCGATGCTGGACTATGGCCGTGTCGCCAATCTGGGCGCACATTTGTCTGGCCAGTTTGGCGCACAGGCGCATTATGCCAACGGGCTGGCTGCGTTCTATATCGCAACCGGACAAGACGCGGCCTGCGTTGCCGAAAGTGCAATGGGCGTCACGCGTATGGAACCTAGGGGCGGCAATCTATTCTGCTCGGTCACGCTTCCGAACATCCTTGTCGGCTCGGTCGGCGGCGGAACCGGTTTGCCAAGCCAGGCAGCAGCGCTGAACATACTCGGTCTACGGGGCAGCGGGTGTGGCACGGCTTTGGCCGAAGTTGCTGCGGCCACGTGTTTATGCGGCGAAATCTCCATTGTCGCCGCGATTGCTGCCGGTCATTTCACCCGCGCCCATGAAAGTCTGGCCCGCCACAGATGAGCTTTCAGAACCGATTTTGGATTTACCAATCCGAGCGCTTTCCGCTTAAGAAAACCGTCCCCCTGCTGCTGGTGTTTTCCTCGGCCAGCATTTGTGTGTCTGCCCGTCTGGCAGATCGCCCCTTGCCCGAGTGGCCTGCCTTTGCCGCCGGTTTTGTGCTGGCCATGGCGCTGTTCTTCCAGATGCGGGTCTGTGACGAGTTCAAAGACGCCGAGGATGACCGACGTTACCGACCCAACAGGCCAATCCCACGCGGATTGGTCTCACCAGGCCAAGTTTTGAGCTTGGGCTTACTGACCATTCCAATTGCACTTGCGGCTTCCTGGTTCTGGCACCCGTCGGTTTTGTGGCTGTTGGGCGCGGTTTGGATCTGGCTCGCTGCGATGACAGTTGAATTCGGTGTCCCGGCCTGGCTGAAGGCCCGGCCGGTTCTGTACCTGCTAAGCCACATGGCAATCATGCCCTTGATCGATCTATTGCTGACTGGCCTCGAATGGCTGCCGGCAGGCGGCGCAGCACCCTCACTATGGCTGTTCCTGGCGTTGTCCTTTGTGAATGGCTGCGTCCTTGAGATCGGGCGGAAATTGTGGGCGCCCGAAAACGAGATTGAAGGGGTCGACACCTATTCCTCCCTATGGGGTCCGCGTACGGCGGGACGTATCTGGATCGGCTGCGTTCTGTTATCCTACGCGCTTCTCGCCGGCACAGGAAGCGCCACCGGAGTTGGCTGGCCAAGCGCCCTGATCGGCGCACTAGCGCTGGTTCCCTGCGGGGTTGCTGCATTCCACTACGGTCAGGCACCCACTGTGAAAGCACAGAACAGGATGGACACTGTTTCCGGTCTGTGGGTATTTTTCTGTTATGCCACGGCTGGTTTCCTACCCTACCTGATCGGAGCCGTAGCATGACTTTCATCGTCGACCAAATGGATGCCAACGACATCTCTGTGGTTGGAGGCAAAGCGGCAGCCCTGTGGCATCTGTCACAGCACGGGTTTTCCCTGCCCGCATTCTTTGTCATCACAAATGACGCGTTTCGTATGGGGCAATCGGGCCCGATCGCGCAAAAAGGCCTGCGACTGGCTGTGTCCACCGCGCTTGAAACACTCGGGTCCGGGCCGTACGCGGTACGCAGTTCTGGCCAGTCCGAAGATGGCGTGGACCACAGCCATGCAGGACAGTTCGCAACGGTCCTGAATGTTCCCGGCAAGAGTGTGATCGCGGCGGCCAAGCAGGTTTGGCAATCCGGTTTCTCATCAACGGTCGAAACCTACCGCGCGGTCAAATCCGGCGGCGAGGCCGAGGCCCCCGCAATCATCGTGCAACGCATGATCGATGCCAAAGCGGCCGGGGTAGCCTTTTCCGCCGATCCGGTCAGTGGCCGGCGCGATGTGGTCGTTATCTCAGCGATTGACGGGCTTGCAGAGCAGCTTGTGTCGGGGGAAGCGGACGGAGAAGACTGGGTCATCGATGCAGATGGCGTACCGGAAAGCGCTCCTGACGCCCCTGCACATTTGACCGTCACGGAGGCGCGATCCATCGCAGCCCTAGCCCGAAAGGCCGAGGCGTTATTCGGTTCTCCTCAGGACATCGAATGGGCCATTGATGCGCAAGGGCTGCATATTCTGCAGGCCCGCCCGATCACCACGGCCCTGCGCCCTGCCCCGCTCGAAGATCAGACGCTTACCATTTTCGACAATTCCAATATCGTCGAAAGCTATCCGGGCATCGTCAGCCCGCTGACTTATTCCTTTGCCCTGCACGTGTATTCTCAGGTATATCGCGCTTTCGTTAGGCTGCTGGGCGTGTCCCGGCACACGGTCGCGCTGAACCCCACTGTGTTTGACAATTTACTGGGGCGGGTGGACGGGCGCGCCTATTACAATCTGATCAACTGGTATCGCGCGCTGGCACTGTTGCCCGGGTTTTCACTGAACCGCAACTATATGGAAACGATGATGGGCGTTTCTGAACCGATGCCGCGTGAGGTCACGGATGCTCTTGCCCCACCCCCCACCACCGGCTGGCACAAGATCGTGGAGTACGCGAAACTGGCCAAGGTTGCGGGCGGCCTGATCTGGCAGGCCATCCGCCTACCGCAGACCCGGCGTGATTTTTACCGCAGGCTGAACGACATATTACAGACGGGGCTGAACGTGGATGCCTCTAACGCGACCCAACTGGCTGCGGAATACCGGCGCATTGAAAGCACTCTGCTGGATCGGTGGGATGCCCCGCTGATCAACGATTTCCTGTGCATGATTGCCTTTGGCGGCTCGCGCAACCTGCTGCAAAAGTGGCTGGGCGAGGCCGGGTTGACCCTGCACAACGACCTCATGATCGGGCAAGGTGATATCGTTTCGGCGGAACCCGCGCAACGCATCGCCCGGATGGGAGAGTTGGTTCGGCAGGCAGGGCTTGCCGCTCCTTTGAAGGCCAATGCAAATCTGTCGGTTTTGTCAGGACACCGACAAATCGAAGCTGAGGTTGATGCGTATCTTGAGAAGTTCGGCGACCGGTGTACGGAAGAGCTCAAGCTGGAAAGCGTTCCGTTACGCGATGACCCGACCAGTCTGTTGCTGGCCATTGCAGCCAGCGCTGAACGTCCACCTTCCGGGCGTCAGGACGGCGATGAACCGGACTGGAAGGCTCTGTTTCCGTCAAACCCACTCAAACGGTACTTCGCCAAATGGATTTTGGGCTGGACCAAGGCGCGGGTGCGCGACCGAGAAAACCTGCGCTTTGAACGCACGCGCATATTTGGTTATGCGCGGCGCGTGTTTCTGGGCATCGGCCGCGAATTCGCTGCGCGTGACCTGCTTTCATCGCCAAAGGATGTATTCTTCCTGACAACACATGAAGTTCTCGGAGCAGTCGAAGGTTATAGCCTGTCACCCGATCTGAAAGGCATCGTTGCGCAGCGCAAACTGGAAGACGAAGCCTCGTCCCGACGCCCAGATCCGCCGGAACGCATCGAAATCCGTGGCCCCGCCATCGCGCCGGTCTGGTCCGAGAGCGCAGAAGCGGAGGCGGACACTGCACGGATGAAGCAGGGCACGGGCTGTTCCGCAGGTCAGATCAAGGCGCGCGCGCGCGTGATCCGCGACCCGCGCACCGAGGCCTTAAACCCCGGAGATATACTCGTGGCGCGCCACACCGATCCGGGCTGGATCGCCGTATTCTCGAACGCATCCGCCATCGTCGTCGAACGGGGATCTCTGTTGTCACATTCTGCGATTGTCGCACGCGAACTAGGTATCCCCTGCGTGGTTGGCCTGAAAGGCGCCACCAACTGGATCGAAGATGGCGAGATGATCCGGGTCGACGGGGCAAGCGGCGCGGTAGAGCGGTGCGATGGATAGCAGTGAGATTGAGAAAAAGGCGGATTTCGACCATATCCGCTATGCCCAACTGTGGGAAGACGCGGATGTTCTTACCTCCGCCCTGGGCGATTGTGCGGGCAAGACATTGGTCTCCATCTGCTCTGCCGGGGATAATGCGCTGGCAATGCTAACACTCGATCCCGCGCGCATTGTCGTTCTGGATCTTTCACCGGCCCAGATCGCCTGCCTTAAGCTTAGGATCGCGGCCTACAAAGTGCTGACCCATCCCGAATTCATTGAACTCACCGGCTCGCGGCGAAGTACCCGACGGGGCGCATTGCTGAACCAGGTTTTGGAAGCCACAGATGCCGAAACGCGCGCTTTCTGGCGGACTCTGATCACGGAAGTCGAAAAACACGGCATCGGTGGCGTCGGCAAGTTCGAGCGCTATTTTCGCATCTTTCGAACTTGGCTACTGCCTCTTGTGCATTCACGCCGAACGATTGACGCAGTGTTTGTACCCCGCTCGCCCGCAGAGCGACAGTCGTTCTTCGACACACGGTTCAACACGGTGCGATGGCGTCTTTTGCTGAACATCTTCTTCTCTCGCCTCGTCATGGGCCGCATGGGCCGGGACAGTGCGTTTTTTGACCATGTAGAGGGTAGCCCGGCCCAACATGTCGCCCGCCGCATCCGTCATGCGGGGGTCACCATCGATCCCTCGCAAAATCCCTATCTGCACTGGATTCTCAAAGGCGATCATGGCGACGCGCTGCCAATGGCGTGGCGTTCCGAGCATTATGAGACAATCCGATCCCGGTTGGATCGTCTCGACATCCGCCTTGGATCGCTTGAGGCTTTTGTGTCGACCGACGAAAAAGCCAGAGGATTCAACCTGTCCGACATCTTCGAGTACATGTCGCCCGAGACCTTCCATCAGGTTTACGGGTCGATCCTGACCGCTGCAGAGCCAAATGCCCGACTAGTCTATTGGAACATGATGGCACCCCGGAGGGTTCCGCCAGAATTCAGAAACAAGGTTGAAACCCTGACCGACATCGAAACACAGCAGAAGGCCCGCGACATGGCATTCTTCTATTCGGATTTCGTCGTCGAAGAGTTTCAACCGTGACTGTTCTTGGGCAGATTCTGCTGGCGGCGGGGTCGGTGCTGGCTCTGGTCGGCGTAATGATGATTATACGCAATCTGGCTAATACAGCGGGCCTGAAACCCGAAGTGCAGCGCAAGCTTATGCATGTCAGCACCGGCCTCTTTGCGTTGTTGCTGCCCTGGTTGTTTCCCGATCGCTGGCCGGTTTACATGCTGATTGCGGCCACAATCCTGGTGATGCTGGCGCTGCGCCTGCCTCGTTTTTCGTCGGGTCTGGGTGCAACTTTGCATGGTGTGGATCGTACGTCCTACGGTGACTTTCTGCTCGCCCTGTCAGTTGGGCTATGTTTTCTGCTAGCCGGGGAAAACACGCTGTTCTACATCCTGCCAATTGCCGTTCTGACACTGGCGGATGCAGCCGCTGCGCTTGCCGGGACCACGTATGGAACCAAACGCTACGTGGTAGAAGATGGCGACAAGAGCTTAGAAGGGTCCGTGGTGTTTTTTGTCGTAACGCTATTGGTTGCGATCATCTGCTTCTTGTTCTTATCGAAACTCCCGCCATCTAACATCATGATGTTGTGCCTTATGGTTGCGGCTTTTGGCACATTGGTCGAAGCACAAAGCTGGCGCGGGTTTGACAACCTTTTCCTGCCGCTTGGCTTGTTGATTTTCCTAAACGGCCACTATTTCAGCTCTTTGGCAGAGCTCGCCCTGTTGGCCGCCATGTTCTTTGCCGCCCTTGCCAGTTTTGGCGTGGTGGGAACCAAACTGGGCCTGACCAAACATGCGACCCGTGTGTATGTTGTCGCGGTTTTTTTGCTGCTGGCCGCCGCAAAATTGCAGAACACAGTACTGCCGATCATGGTTCTTGCCGCACATGGCTGGGCGCGTACCGCTTCTCCTTGTGACAGTAAGTACCCCGATCTGGATATCATAGCCGCCTTGGGGCTATTGGGGTTCGGTTGGCTTGCGGCTGGAAATGCAACGGGATGGGATGCAGTTTCCTTTTTTGGGCTCAGTGCGATGGGGTTAGCTATGGGGCTCACTGCTGTGGCGCTGCGTCCCATTCCTGTTGTTATACCACTTGCTGCGGTTGTCCTGTTTCTTATTCGGACATGGGCTGTTTCCCAGAATTCTGAACAGTCGAACTGGGCCGAGCCGCTGACGGTACTGGCCCTGTTCTCATTAACTTGTTCAGTCGCAGCGCCGTTGCTCCGACCAACTTGGTTCGAAAAAGATCGGGTGCTCAGGCTGACGCTGTTGGCCCTCGCGCCGCCGTTGCTTTACTACGTTTGGATCGTTGTTGGATCGCTAAGTGCTGGGTTCTTTGCCGGAGTTTTTTCATGACCAAAGAGATCATCAGAACGACGGATGCAAAGCTGACCGTTTATCTGAACGGTCCGATCTGGGACGGCGCGCGCGCCGCGACCTTCGGCGATTTTTCCTGCAAAACGCCCGAAGCCGGTGCCGAAATCCTGCGCAAAGGGATCGAGAGGGTGCAAGACGCAGGCCTGGATCGCATCATCGGGCCGATGTCGGGCGACACCTGGCACAGTTACCGGTTCGTCTCGGATAGCGACGGGTCCGCTCCGTTCCTGATGGAGCCTACCAACAAACTTCATGAGCCCAGGGTTTTCCAGTCGGCGGGATTTACAGAGATCAGCCGGTATTTTTCGGCCCGGGTGTCGTTGCGGACCGCCGCTGGATCAGCACCGCCAGTAACCGATGGTTTTGTCGTGGAAGAATGGGATGGAACAGACCCCGAGGCCCTGTTTCGTCAGGTCTTCAAACTTTCAACCCGTGCGTTCTCAAACAACGCGTTCTACAAGCCGATTGCCGAGGCAGATTTTCTGGCCATGTATATGCCAGTTGTGCCGATGATGAAGCGCGAACTGATCCTTTTTACGCGCCGCCATGACGGCACATTGGCCGGGTTTCTGTTTGGCATTCCCAATTATGCCGAAGGCCCCAATCCGGCATCCGCAATCCTCAAGACCTATGCAAGTCTCGAACCGGGCGCCGGACGGCATCTAGCCCACCGGTTTCACAAGGCGGCGCTCAGGATGGGGTACGAAACCGCCATTCATGCGCTGATCCATGATGACAACACCTCCGCCGAGCGCAGTGCAGCGGAAGGTGCGACAATATTCCGGCGCTATACTTTGCTTGGACGGAAACTGAATGGCTGACCTGCTGTCCCAATTCGCCGCGGCGGTTAAACGGGTTCCTGACCGGACAGCCATAGTGGACGGCAAGGGCCGCGAGATCACCTTTCAAACCCTGCGCACGCGCGTTCAGCACTTGGCAGGTCGGTGGCAGGACAAGGGTATCCAGTCAGGTGATCGCGTGTTGTTGGCCATGCCTGTCAACGCGGACCTATATGCGAGTCTGGCTGCGCTTTGGACCCTTGGCGCAACCGTTGTCTTACCAGAGCCAGCCTTGGGGCTGGCCGGTCTGCGCCACGCCGCCCGAACAACGAAGCCAAAAGCGTTCTGTGCAGCGGGTGCGTATTCTTTGCTGAAGTTTCTGGTTCCGGATCTCTGGGCCCTGCCCCTGCTGACGCCTGGTAAAAGCCGCAGTAACCCGGTGGCGCAAAAGGTACAACCGGACGATATCGCCCTTATTTCCTTTACCTCTGGTACAACTGGCCTGCCCAAGGCCATTCCGCGCTCACATGCGTTTCTGATGGCGCAGCACGATGCCATCGCACCCCTCCTCGACAGCCGCAAGGCCGAGCGCGATCTGGTGGCCTTTCCGGTGTTCACCCTGATCAATCTGGCGGCCGGGCGCACAAGTGTTCTGCCCAACTGGAGGTTCAGCAAGCCGGACCGCCTGTCGACTGTGCAGTTGGAAAGCTGGCTCCAAACGCAACAGATCACCCGGGCCCTCATCCCACCATCGCTATGTGAAAAACTGGTTCAATCCGACGATACCGGTCCGTTGCACACGGTGTTCACCGGCGGCGGTCCGGTGTTTCCGAGTCTTGTCGAGGCGTTGAGAACCCGGCACAGTCTGTCGGTTGTGTGCGTCTACGGGTCGACTGAGGCTGAACCGATTGCCCATCTTGACGCCGCGGATATCACGGTGAAGGATCACCACGACATGGCTGTTGGAAGGGGTCTACTTGTGGGATACCCGGTGCCCGAAATCACGCTCCGCATCCGCGACAATGAAATTCAGGTCGCCGGCGCACATGTGAATGACGGGTATTTGGACCCGACCCACTCAAAGAACAACAAAATCGCAGAAGGTGGTGTCATATGGCATCGGACCGGTGACGCTGGCACGCTGGATGATGACGGGCGTTTATGGTTATGGGGGCACGTCGGGTCCGAAATTGAAGTCTTTTCAGGTACGCTCTTCCCCTTTGCTATCGAAATCGCGGCACAGCGATGGCCAGGCGTAGATCGATGCGCGCTCATCAATACCAAAGCAGGCCCCACACTTTGCGTCCAAGGTTCCGCGGATCACATCGACGATTGGACTAAATCTGCGCTTGGTTTTGACGTTCCAAATGTGATTTCGATTAAGCACATCCCTATGGACAAGCGTCATGCCTCCAAAGTCGATCGTACGAAACTTGCACGCATCATAGAAACCTGACGCAATATGTCTCGTAGGCCACTGAACCTGCCCAACTCATCGCTCCCGTCGCTGTGCGCGTTAACAGAGGACTGAGTGTAGCGACGAAGTCATTGTTTTAGAATTTCCAATCAAAACCTGCACACCTTGGTCAGGGGAAATCTGCAATTGCCAGTTACATCTGGCCGCATGAAACATATAATCGCAGATACACTGTTAGGGTGCGCCTCGGCGAACGGTTGATACCCATTTCATTGCACAAAGATGTTCAGCTTGACGCGTCATCCAAATCCGCCACAAACCTCAAGCGTTTCTAACCCAGGACTACTAGCCGGCTTTCTTCTATGCCGCTGCAAGAATCTCAATTAAGCTCACCCACATAATCACGACTAATAACTGCGCGCTCGCGAACTTTGCTGCTCTGCATTTTAAATTGAATAAGCTGTTGTAATGCGTCGATGAACATAAAAGATTGAAATAGAGTTCTCTTGGCTCGGTAGCTTCAGATACCCAGGAGAAACGAGTATGGGGAAAGCAGATATGACAAAACCTACTTCCGCTCAGAAAAAACTTTCGGAACGGTTACCAGTTTATCTATCGTTGGCCTGTATCATATGCAGCTACCTTGTCTCCGCCGCTTCATTGCAAGCTTCTGAGCTTCCCTGGATCAAACTAGATAGAGAGGTTCAGGCGCCATCGGGCGCCAAATCACTCTGCAAAGATTATTCGTGGGCGTGCGCGAATACTCGTACTTCTGGTCTGCCAGAAGCGCAGGAGAAACAGATCGTTAAAGCGATTAACTTGCGCGTCAATCGGAGGATCCGCGCCGTTTCGGATCAAAACCAATACGGGACAAAGGAATACTGGACGCTACCAATGCAGGGGTCAGGGGATTGCGAAGATTTCGCTTTGCAAAAGAAGTTTGAACTAATGCAGAACGGCTTGGATCCTACGAAGCTACTTATTGCAACTGTCTTAGACACCAATCGCAGTGGCCATGCAGTTTTAGTTTATCGCTCGAGTGAAGGCGATTTGATTCTGGACAATGTCACCAACAGGATCAAATCGTGGAAGGAAACGAGGTATCTTTTCCTACGAATACAGGACCCAAATCACCCTGATCGTTGGGTACAGGTTTCTAGCGGCTAAAGACAATGTGGCGCGCCTTAGAGACGCGCCACAATAAAATTTTGGTCCTGCGACTACTGGTTGTTTCGCGGCAACCCAAGTTTAGGACACCGCTTCAAACTTTGGTCAAGCTTTCGCAGCGTTGTACAAACGCGGAGTCACCAGACCTGTACTGTTCAAACCGCGCATTGCCTTGGCTGCCGCAAGCACTGCCAGATCAGCAATCGGCTCAATGACGATTACCAGCATATAAGCGCCGCCAAAGGACAGAACCGACGCCATGGTTTCTGCGCCGAAACCCTGGCCGTAGAAGGCCCAGAACCCAACCCATGCGACTACTCCTCCCTGATACGTCGCACTTAGGGCAAGAGCTTGGCTATATTTGAGGTCAACATATGCTGTGCCGGGTGCGATGATGCGGCTGGCCAGTGCTTGTAGCGCAAATAGCGGCACCAGCAGAGTGGTCAGGTTGATGAAGTACTGCGGAAGATCGAACGGGGCAAAAAACACACCCTGAATCAGGAGACCAGCTGCCAATCCAAAAGCCGCGGGTGCAGCACCGAGAAGCAGAAACAGCGTCGACCCCAGGATGAAGTGGACTTCAGAGACACCAACCGGGAAATGCGGCAGGACTTCGAAGAAAAGGAAAACCCCAACGGTGGCGAGCACCGAGCGCATAACAAAAGATGCAGGTCCATTCGCTCGCAATGTGGAAAACGTTTCTTTCGCTGCGTAAGTAGCCGCACCTGCGGCGGTAACATAGGAAAGCGCGATTTTGGCACCATTCACGATGCCCGGTTCGATATGCATGTTCTTTCTCCCTACCGCCTCACCCGGCGGCTTGTCAGGTTGAATCGACCGTAAGGCCGACAGGTTCAGTCTGGGCATAGCCCGGCGCTTTACGGCAGGTCTCCTGACTCGCGGGTGCTCGCTCCGCCAACCTTCCCGGTTCCATTACGAACCAGTGGTGTCTTGGCATCGCTCTCCGCTCACAGTTGCGGGGGCAGTTACGGAATTGGCGCCATTGAAAACACCGAACCGTATTCCCTTTTAATCCTTTTGGCTTCAGCCATCAGGAACCGAAAACAATTCACCGCTACAATGGCGGCTTCGCCTGTGTCAATTGTCTTTGCGACCTATTCCAATGTAAACTCGACCGAAGCAGGATTCACGCAACCGGTCACTTGATCGACAGGGTAAACCAAGCGTTACCTGAAACCTCTTGAAGCTCTAGCTGCTAGAGGCTTTAAGATTCGGATTAATTCGCGATAGTGCGATCCAAATACGTTAAACTTGTGAACCAGGACGAGACCTATGCTTACAAGGCGCCATTTCATTCAATCCACCACAGCGCTGTTCTCGGCGTCTGCGGCCAGTCCATTGATCGCCAAAACCTGGCCAACCGCATCGCAGAAGACCTATTGGGACAGTCAGGTCACGCCAATTGGTTACGATCCAATGACCTCAAATCCGTGGGGTGTTCATGACCGTTTTTTACCAAGACGCGTCGCGGCAAATGATGGTTTGGTTCCAGGTGACATCCATGTGGATGCCGTCGCGCGCTATCTCTATCATATCGAAGAAGACGGGACCGCAATGCGCTATGGCGTAGCGATCGCGCGTGGGAATCTTTACGAGCCCGGCACCTATGTTATCCGCCGAAAGGTCGAATGGCCACACTGGACACCAACCGCTTCAATGATCGAGCGCAACCCCGAATACGCGGAATTCCGGAATGGCATGGAGCCCGGGCCGAATAATGCTCTCGGCTCTCGTGCCCTTTATCTATACGTTGGAGACCGAGACACATATCTCAGAATTCACGGCACGCCTGAGCCAAGAAGCATCGGCGGTCGCGCAAGTTCTGGATGTGTGCGAATGATCATGGCTCATATCAATGACCTCTACCCAAACGTGAAAACCGGCTCGACCGCTTTCCTATACTCTGCCGAAGATAGCGTCACAGCCCGCTCATGAATATTGGGCAGCGTACATGGACGTCGCTGCCCTCATTTCGATCAGGCGTCGCGCGCAATGCAGATCGGAGCGCCATTCGTCGCGCGCAATGGTACCAATGTCGTCTCGACAGGTCCGCTGTGCTCATACCAAAAGCAATTATCTTCTGGCAAAAGGCGTGCCGTGGTCAAATCCTGCGCCGGCCCTGCCAGCGCTACGACCGAATCTGGCACGTTGCCTGGTTCAAGTGCTTTGCTTTTGGCCCCAGTGAACTGGGCTGAGCAACCAGCCGTAATCGAGACTAACGTGATGGTAATTGCGATCTGTTTCTGCATTGATCTGTTCCAAATTTTTTGCGTCATCTGCAATTAGATTGCATCCACACGGCCGGCCCGCAAGACGAAATGAACTAACAATATCGCAGGCAAAGAACCCGGATGAAAAAAATATAAAAGGTATTGAAGCTCTAGTTACTGTAGGAACTATTTACAAAGGACCATAGAGATTCTTGAGGTCCAATCATGTCATCCGATACCCATAGCCACGACCATGGCCACGAAAACAAACATGGTCACCACGCATGCGGTAGCGGCGGGTGTGGCGACATCGCCCCCGCCGGTCCAATTCCTGAAGGTGGTAGAAGCTTTCAGGTCTCTGGCCTTGATTGCGCCGAAGAGGTGGCGATCCTGAACCGTGTCGTCGGCCCGAAAGCAGGTGGCGAAGAGCATCTTGCATTTGATGTGATCAACGGTCGGATGACACTTCTTGAAAGTGCTGCCAAGTTATCTGACGAAGATGTCATGATGCTGGTTGCCAGTACTGGTATGACCGCCAAACCATGGGATGACGGAAATGCCGCCCAGGACCAGGCGGCGCATATTGCACGTCAGCGGCGGTTCACCACTCTTAGCGGAGGGTTTTGGGCAGCGGGTTTTGGCTGGCACATTTTCGAAACCGGCATGGGCGGTGCGCTCGGGCTGTTCTCGGGACATGGTGAGGTTCCGATGCCTTTGCCCGAGGCAGCTTTGTTCGCGGTCGCGATCTTGTTTGGCGTCTGGCTGGTGGCCCCTAAGGCCTGGTCTTCGGCGCGTCGACTTTCGCCGGATATGAACCTTTTGATGGTTGTTGCCGTCGCTGGTGCCATCGCTCTGGGTGAGTTTTTTGAAGCCGCAACTGTAGCATTTTTCTTCTCGCTCTCTCTTTATCTGGAAAGCTGGAGTGTCGGACGTGCTCGGAACGCGGTATCCGCGCTGCTTGATCTGGCCCCCCCGACGGTTCGGCTGGTTCGTGCTGACGGTTCTGAGGCAACGGTCCCGGCGGCGGATGTCTTTGTCGGTGACAGCTTCATCGTTCAGGGTGGGGATCGCATTCCACTTGACGGGGAAGTCATCGAAGGGGCTGGTGCCGTTGACCAGGCTCCAATCACAGGTGAAAGCGCGCTGATTCCCAAAGAGCTGGGTGATGAGGTCTATGCCGGCACAATCAATGGTGAAGGCACCCTCAAAATACGTGCGACGAAAACAGCGTCAGACACCGTGCTTGCCAAGATCATCCGGATGGTCGGTGATGCTCATGCGCGCCGCGCGCCGGTTGAGCAGTGGGTTACAAAATTTGCGCGGATCTATACGCCCATCGTTATGGTCGTCGCAGTGGCCATCGCCCTGATCCCGCCGCTTGCATTTGGCGCATCGTGGGGCTTCTGGTTTTACAATGCGCTTGTTCTGCTGGTTATCGCCTGCCCCTGTGCGCTCGTAATTTCCACACCGGTTTCAATCGTTGCGGCTTTGACCGCTTCGGCCCGGGCTGGGGTTCTGATTAAGGGCGGCGCATATATCGAGGCCCCCGGGCGTACCACCGCACTGGCCATGGACAAGACAGGCACGATCACCATGGGTGAGCCTGAAGTGGCCAATGTCTATCCGCTGGGCGCCGCATCCGAGCAGGAGCTGTTGGCGAGCGCTGCCAGCCTTGAGGTTCGGTCTTCACACCCGCTGGCCCGCGCCATTTTGACCAAGGCAGAACAGACCGACATTTCGATATCGGCGGCTGAAGACATCCGAACCGTTCCCGGTCGTGGTCTGGAAGGCCGTACCGAGCGTGGAGATATCTGGCTTGGCTCTGACCGCTTCGCTGTCGAGAAAGGCTTTGGCGCGTCCATCCCTGCCGAGTTGCGCAACCAAATCGAGAGCGCGGGAAGCACACTTGTTGTTGTCGGGGATGAGAACGGGTTAACCGGTTTGCTTGAGCTGCGGGACCGCATTCGACCCGAAGCCCGAAGCATCGTAGCCCAGCTTCATGCGCAGGGCGTGAAGTCAATCATCATGCTGACTGGTGACAACGAACAAACAGCGAGAGCGGTAGCAGCCGAAGTCGGCATCGACGAAGTCCGGGCCCAACTTCTGCCGGAGGACAAAGTCGCTGCGATTGAGGAACTGGCAGAACAGCACGAGATGGTTGCGATGATCGGCGATGGCGTCAACGACGCGCCTGCGATGGCTCGGGCACATTATGCAGTTGCGATGGGTGCAGTTGGATCTGATGCTGCTATTGAGACTGCAGACATTGCTCTGATGACTGATGACATCGGCAAAGTACCCTGGCTGATCGATCATTCACGTCGAACCATGTCGATCATCCGTCAGAACATCGGCTTCTCACTTGCGACCAAAGCACTGTTTGTGACCCTTACCGGTTTTGGATTGGCATCAATGTGGGGTGCAATCGCCGCAGATGTCGGAGTGTCCTTGCTGGTCGTGGCTAACGCCTTGCGGCTTCTGAAAGCCTCGGAGGGTAACATACACTCAACAGGAACAGAAACCGTTGGAACGCCAGGTGAAAATGCTGAATTGACGCATGGGCAGTAATCAGGCGCGCGGCACCTAAGATCGCGTGTGCTGTGGGATGCCCACTGAAATCAGCATCCCACAGCCGATTTTCACAATCTATCACTGTGGCGTGGTGCCCGATGTATCAATCAGTCTTGGATCTTGTATGGCATTTCATCCTGAAGATGAGGGCACATTGACACTGATCTGGCTTCCCGGAGCCGCACTTTAATCAGTCAACTTCATCCTGAATGAGGGGGGTTAGTTTGGATCGCCCCACTGCCCCACCCTCTGCTACTGCCAGATCCATTGCCATCATCCTGTAATCACCGCGCATCCATGAAGAAAACAAGTTCTTGTAGAACTGCGAAAGCGGGTGTCCCGACTGCCCGGATGGTGTCAGGAAAAAGAAGCCTTTGTCTTCTGAAACAGACATGACGGCCTGAAAATTCGTGCCGATATTTGTTGCAAACGGTTTTTCGTCAGACATCCCGAATTGAGACGAGAGCAATGAATAAGGTCCTCCGGACTTCGGTTCCCGCACAGATAACAACCCATTGAGGAATCCGGCTGGGCTAACCGCAGACCAATCCAGATTCACAACGTGTTCAGATCCCCAGCTCCACGAAGAAAGGTCGGGACCGTAGCGCTCGGTTATCCAGACGAGCGCATCGTCGAGTGCGAGAACGATCCACTCGTCGCTGGTTTCGACACGAGTTGAGGTGCGATTGTCACACCACATCGCGGCCTCTTCTCTATTTGAAAGAACCGCGGCAAGAAAATATGGATTCGGATTGGTCCACAAATCACGCGCCGCAGGAAATTCATCCTGTAGAAATCGGCGTTGCAAAGCACGCGCCCATGCCCAGAATATCAATGGCTCCGGCGAAAAACGATCCATTTCACCGTTCCATTCAGCCAAGCGGTTCAAGGCATCCTGTCGGATTCCATCGAGCGGGTCGTCGGTTGCGGGGATCATGGGTGCAGAACGCCACAAGTCCGCTGCCATCAGAGGCAACAAGCTACGCGCTGCTGAACTAACGGTATCTTGTTGTACCGCCATAACACCATCAACTGAAAAAACGCGTTGGCGCGCATCAAGTTCTGTGAGCCGTTGCTGCCGAAGCAGGATTGCATCTTCATCGGAGATGCCCGGCCAGGTCATGACGTCTTCTTTGTCAATAACGACGGTCTCCAACCCGAACAGAGGCATTTCAGAGATCAACTTCACGGCGTCTTTTGCGGTGACTACCTGTGTCAGTCGGTAAAGAGTTTTTAAAAAGATATCGCTATCTACCCGTTCGGATGTGCCGTTTTGCAATTCAGGTTGCCCGGCATTTGAGTCCAAGGCCCAAGCAACGTCATTTGAACGACCCAGAACAACGAACGGAACGCCGGGCAAAGTCACCCCTGCTACTGCCCCCGAGGGAAATTGAAGATCAGCCATGTACCAGGATGATGGGAGCGAAAGCGGCCCGCTAGTCTCGATCGCGAGAATTGGGGAATTGGAAACCGTTCGTTCACTGGTCAATGCCCAGGCTCCCAGCCGAGCTTTTGGCGTGTTCATGATCAATCCAGGTGTTTTCGGTCTGTCGCCTGGAATTGACGCGCCGCCGCTCTCTGTCTCCCGCAGATTGTCTAGAAACTGTTGAGTTATTCTGAGACTATCCTCTGGCCGCCAAGCCATGATGGTCTTTTCATCGTACAACAACAGTTCTGGTGCCCCCCGGCCACGCCGGTCTTTTGACACCTCCCCGATCCAGGCATTGACGCCAGCTGCATAGGCAATCAGCATTTCGGACAAAACTGGATCCATATCGCGATATCGCGGAACCGGCACTTTGCCCGAAGCGGACCGCCGTTCCCTTAACATCTGACCCAATCGATCCTGCGCATGAACGAAACCAAGTGCGAAATAGGCATCGGACGGGGATGAAGCCGAGATATGTGGGATCGCCATAGAGTCCCTCAGGACTTCCACAGAATCTTTCAAACCCTCTAACCTAAAATCTTCCTCATAGTCCGGAAGAGAAGCCAGCATGAGATATGTAGCCGTGCTGAAACAGACAGTAGCGATGAACAGGGCTGCCAGAACCAACCCAAGCACAATCCTGAGCAGCGCTTTCAATTTCAACCACCAATCGGATCAGCCTAGGACACCAGACGCACAACTGCGATCGACAGAAAGAACGCAATCAGGCCACAAACGATGGCGTATCCTGCAGCATACTGAAGAATATCAAGGCTGTTGCCATTCCGGCGCTTTGCCAGGACCCCACCCCAAACGGCGCCAACCAAGGCACCTGCGATTGCCATCATCTTACATCCTCTGATTTTGTTCATTTGCGGTGCAGTTCACTTCAGGCGTTCAAACCGTCAAACTGATAGCCGCGCGTCTGGAGGCGTTCTGAAAGAACTCTCACGAGTTAGCTTCGCGTTTCTTGGCAGTGAGATCGCCCAGCTGCTTCTCAAGCTGTGCCCGTGCACTACTTAATCGCTTTTGCGCTGCTTCGTTTTCTACCTTGTCATTCGCAGCGGCAGCAAGTCGATCGTCAGAAAGCGGGTCTGTCGGGCGCCCGTCGACCAATACTTCATAATGAAGATTTGGGCCGGTCGCGGTGCCGGTCGACCCGACACGACCAACCACCTGGCCCGCCTCCACGCGCTGACCTTTGGTCAGACCATCGGCGGTTGCGCTAAGATGCGTGTATCGCGTGACCGTGTCCGATCCATGAGCGATTTCGACCACACGCCCATACCCCCCGCGCCAACCAATATAAGACACGCGGCCCGGGGCCGTAGCATGCACCGGAGTACCACGTGCAGCAGCAAAATCGACACCTGTATGCATCCGAACATTTCCGTAGACCGGGTGCTTCCGCCGACCAAAGACTGAACTCAGGCGCGCGCCCTCGACTGGCTGCGAAAAGACGCGAAGAAGCTCACCATCGACATAGATTGTGGCGCGGCCATTTTCGGCGTCTGGCCATGCTATTTCGTAAAGTTGGTCATCAACTTCCAGCGCCGCAAAAATGAGTTCTGGCTGGCCTGTTCTCTCGCCATCGATGCTCTTTTCGCGCCAGAGAAGACGGAGAGCTTCACCACCTGTCAGGTCCCTCCGAAAATCCACTGTGCCGCTCAGCATCTGCGCCAGATCCACCGCAAAACGAACCGGGATCTTTGCGCTACTCAGAGCATTTGAGATCGAAGTTTCGATCTCTGTTTTGCGGGCCAGAATGACAGTGTCGGGTTCCGGTGAGACCACGCGCGTGGACAACGTCTCGCTAAGTGTCACTTCAATTCTCACTCCATCTTCCACAGCGAGCTCCACACTCCGCAGTTGATCCGCTGCCGTTGCAACGACTGTTATCGAGTGACCCGGCCGCAAGCGCCGCAAGTCGTATTCAGCGCCAAGTGCAAGTGCGATTTCGGCGCGATCGGTTGCGTCGATCCCCGCGTCAGACAGCATACTGTCGAGTGTGTCACCCACCGCAAGCTCGCGCGTCCATGTTCGTGAAGGTGGTTCAACAGGTGGCAAAGGTTCCTCTGCCTGAATGGGTTCCGGCTGAGCAGGTCGAAACGAAACGGGGCTTGGAGCGAGTTCTGCCGATGGTACGTTCAGCAACGGAGCCGATGTGATCTGCGGTTCCGCAGGAAGCTTGGGCACCGGAAAGACCGTGGGCGCAGGCGCCGTCACTTCAGACCTGTTCGAGGCAATGAACACGATCGAAGCAATTGAGACGCTGCTGATCGCGATTGCCGAGGTTGCTAGAAACCGTGCGTTCATGATGTTTTATCCGCTCCACTTTTCAAAGCACGACGGATCTTGGGCACAGCGAATTCTCTCTGCTCATGATAGTCGATGGTGCTGACAAATTCGCCTGTGGGGCTAAACAGAAATACACTTGCAGTGTGGTTCATTGTGTAGTCGCCATCTTCCATTGGAACTTTTTCATAAGTGGCGCGAAAATCGTCTGCGGCCTGAGCGATTTGGTCCGAAACGCCGACCCACCCTCGGACAGCGGGATGAAAGTAGCTGACATAGTCGGCCATAGATTCGACTGTGTCTCTTTCAGGGTCTACGGTTATGAACACGACGTTCAATTCATCCGCGTCATTGCTCAGATCATCCAGCCAGAGGGAAATATCCGAAAGTGTCGTCGGGCAAACATCCGGGCAGTAGGTAAAGCCGAAGAACACCATTGTTGCACGTCCGACGAGCGATTGCGGGGTGACGGTGGTCCCTTCGTGATCAACCATGCGAAAGTTCATGTCTGACAACGCAAGGGGACGAAGGCGATCAGATTGAGCCGCTCCCGGCCCATCCACTTGCCACCATCCGGCAAAGAGTGTCAGCTCGATTGCACCAAGCCCAGCAGCCCCAAATGTGAGAACGCGTCGCCGTTGCATCAGTTCTCGGGGCCTCGCACAGCAATACCAAATATCGGTACGTTGACAGTCTTTTCTGCGCCATCGGCAAAGATAAGAGTCAGCGTAAAGCTCTCGCCTTCGGTCATAGGGCGTTGCAGCCGCATGAGCATTGCGTGGAGCCCGCCCGGCTCAAGCGCTACGGAACCGCCCGGCGCAATTTCCAGCTCGCCAGCTGGTGCCATGGAACTGACGCCCTCTGCATTGGTCGATGTCTGATGGATCTCGGGCATCATCGCAAGATCGGTGCGGATAGACGTCAGCGTGACGGCCTCATTGCCGGTGTTGCGGATCGTCATGTAAGCGGCCCCCGGCCGGTTGGTGCCGATAGACGCGCGCGACCAGGCACCTTCAACGACAACATCATCGACCCCTGCCAGTACCGGCGCCGAGAGAATGGCCGTAAAACCGAATGCACTTAGCACACCTGCCAGAAGTGTATTTTTTGCAGTGAGTCTCATAGTACCTCTCGCTACTGCTCAGCTTTGCAGTGCTGCAACTTCTGCAGCGACCAGGCGTCTCAATTCAGCCTCACCAAACGGATCCAGAGATTTGCCATTGACGAAGAATGTCGGAGTTTGCCTTATACCGACCGCTTCGACATCAGCGCGATCCTGATTGAGAACACCGACTGTCTGGGGCGCAAGCATTTGTGCCTGCGCTGCCTCGGCATCCAGTCCCGCCGCTGCTGCAATTCGAATAATAAGACCAGGCTCAGGCGCACCATGCGCGGCCCATTTGGGCTGCTCTCGCAACACGGCTTCCAGTACCGGTTCAAAGACCCCCTGCATGCGTGCCGCTTCAAGCACGCGGATCGCCTCCTCTGAGCCCTCGCCATGGAAAGGGGTGTACCGGATCACAACGCGCACGGCGTCTCCATGCTGAGCCATTATGTCCTTCACGACCGGATGAAAGGCGCGGCAGGCTTCACAAGCCGGATCGAAAAATTCGACAATTGTAACCGGTGCATCTTTAGGGCCGAGAACAGGCGAGTAAGAACGGATAAGTGTTTCAGCGATTTCGGGTGCGACAGGCTCGATATTGCCTGAAGCAGTCGTTCGGTTCACGTACCAGGCGGCGGCCCCGAATCCGGCCCCACCGAGCGCGAGAACGGACAAGATCATGCCACGTCTGTTCATACTTGTTTCTCCTTGAGTGAAAGAGCACATAGAGCGCCGATCAGCGCAAACGAAACGAGCGCCATCAGCGGAATCGGGATGCCCAAAACAGATTGATTTGCGTCGGTGCAGGACGGACCACTTGCCGAGCATGGTTGGATTTTTTCGGGGATCAGACCAGCATACAGGCCCATGTGCCACAAGGCGACAGCAGCGCCCCCAAATGCCAGTGCTATCCCGTATCGGCCCACGTTCTGGTCCTGCCACCACAGGCCAAGCCCCAGTACGATCGCCAATGGGAACATGAACGCACGCTGGAACCAGCACAGCACACAGGGCGTCTGCCCCAGGATCTCTCCAATGAACAGAACAGAAAGAGACGCAACCAGAGCAATCGCCCAGGCCAGGCCAAGAAGTGTATCTTTAGAAAACCGGGACATGGTGCTCAGAGTCTCTGTTTCAGATCCGCAAGAATTTCTTCGGCAGGCGTGCCATATGACCAGGACTGGACGAATCCAGCGTCCTTGTTGAACAGAAACAGATGAGAGGTATGCCCCATCGTATAACCGTCCGGCGCAGTGGCTTGTTCGATCCGTTCGTAGAAAATTGGAAAGGTCTTGGACGTCTCCGCAATCTGCTCCGGCGTGCCTGTAAGCCCAATGATCCCCGCATCGAAAAGTGGCACGTACTCGGCCAGCACGGCCGGAGTGTCGCGCTCGGGGTCGATGGATATGAAGATAGGTTGCACTTGGGTTGATTGATTTCCCAGACCTTCCTGCACTGCTGCCACCTCGGACAGTGTTGTAGGGCAAACGTCCGGGCAGTTGGTGAAACCGAAAAACACCAACATCCACTTGCCTGCAAAGTCGTTCTGGGTACGGACAACACCAGAGTGATCTGTCAGTTCGAACCTGGCTTCGAACGGAACAGACCCCTCCTCAATCCGCGCAGGTCTATATTCTGACCACAGCATCAGATATGCAAATGCCGCCGTTGCGACACCAGCCAGTGCCCATAAGATTTTCTGAAATACGGTCAGTTTCAAAGCTAGCCGTCCGCCTGTGATTCTTGGTTCAGAACGGCATGTACACCCTCTACCTGCTAGAGGTTCAAAGGGGATTTTGAGCCTGCGGCTGGGTGTCACAGGTCCAACGTCTGGAAGGTGCTATTGTGCGGCGTCAACCCGAGCCTACATAAGCTGTAGCTTTGTAAGGAGACCCAGATGCTGACGATCGGAACGCTTGGAAAAAAGACCGGAACCAAGGTTCAGACGATCCGCTACTACGAGCAGATCGGACTTATGCCGGAACCGGGGCGCACCGAAGGTGGCCAGCGGCGTTATGGCCATACCGAACTGGATCGCCTGGCTTTTATCCGTCACGCCCGCCAATTGGGGTTTTCGCTTGAGGCGATACGCGAACTGCTTGATTTGTCCGACGATCCGGATCGCCCATGTCATGAAGCCGACAGTATTGCGCGCCGACAACTCAAACAGATTGAGCAAAGAATGGCGCGGCTAGAAGCGTTGCGGACCGAGCTGGAGCGCATGGTGCATGAATGCAGTGGCGGCAACACCTCGGATTGTCGTGTACTCGAAGTTCTACGCGATCATTCCGAATGTCTTACTGATCACGAAGACATCGGCGCGTAACCCTAGGCAGCGTTGTTGCGAACTGGAAATAGCCTCTTGAAGCTACAGTCACTGTAGCAATTACAAGTCTTTCTGAGTTGATTCGACGAGAGACCAAATGCTGAACCGAGACCCGTTGTTAACCGCCACACCTCTGCTTGATTTTGAAACACCCGCAATTTCTGGGCTCATAACGGAACGGCGCTGGCCCGATCTGCCTATCGGGGATCGAATTGGCGCTATTTATGATTTCGTTCGTAACGAGATTGCCTTTGGTTACAACCGTGCAGACGATATCCTGGCTTCAGAGGTGCTCGCTAACGGCTTTGGGCAATGCAATACCAAGGGCACTCTTTTGATGGCACTGTTTCGCGGCAGCGGTATTCGATGCCGTTTGCATGGCTTTACGATCCACAAAGAGTTGCAGAGGGGTGTGGTCCCCGAATTGATTTATCCGCTGGCGCCAGAAGAAATCTTGCATTCGTGGGTCGAAGTCGAAGTAGACGGTCGTTGGGTCAACCTCGAAGGATTTATTCTGGATCAGCCATACTTGGAGGCCTTGCAGCATAACTTTGCAGAAACAGAAAGCCTGTGCGGTTATGGGGCGGGTACCCGTTGTTTGAGCACCCCTCAGGTCGAATGGGAAGGTCGTGACACGTACATTCAGAAAACCGGAATCGTGAAGGATTTTGGCGTTTTTGATAGTCCGGATGCGTTCTATGCTGACCATGCGCAAAGTTTCGGGAGCATTCGTGGTTGGCTCTATCGCTTCATATTCCGTCACTGGATGAACGCGCGCGTACGTTCCCTGCGCAATGGGAAGCTGAAGGCTCGAATGGCCGCCACGCATACACACGGAAATGCATAGCGGGGCTTCAACTGAAGCGCTTTTGCAAGGCCGTATTCAGTGCCTCTGACAATAAAACCAAAACGATGATTGCCAACGTCACGGTCGCAGCCTTTTCATACTGAAACGACCGTACGTAGGTTTGTACATACAACCCGATGCCACCGGCACCGACAATGCCCAGTATCAGGCTTTCGCGCAGATTTAGCTCAAACCGAAATACGGTATCGCGCACGATCACAGGCGCCATCTGCGGCCAGATTGCCCAACGCAACTGTTGAATTCTGTTGGCCCCTGCGCTTTCAAGCGCCGCCACAGGAGCGGTGGCAACATTGTCGATGGCTTCCGCATAGAACTTTGCCAACATGCCGGTCGCGTGAAATGTGATTGCCAGAATACCGGGAAGCGGGCCCAACCCAACAGCGCCCACCATTAGCATAGCGACCAGGATCAGTGGGATCGACCGGATAACCGCAAGCAAGGCACGGACGGGACGCCAGATCGCTGCTGGCACCATAGTTTCAGAGGCCAAAACGGCCAGTCCCGCCGACAGGATCACAGCGAACAATGTTCCCAGAATGGCGATCCTCAGTGTCTCCGCCAGCCCGGTCAGAACCTCGCGCCAAACGGACAGGTCAGGTGGGATCATGCGCCCCAAAAACTCTGCCAGACGGGGTCCCGCGCCTGGCAGCTTGCCCAATCCCATATCTCCGCTGGTCAGCGACCACAGGATCGCCAGCACCAGCATGACCCAAATGACGGATCGACCCATCAACTGACTACACGCAGCCCCGATGTGACACCGGCACCGTGATACAGTTCATCGATGTCCCCGCTGGTCAACTGAGCCGAAGGTTTGTCGAACAATACCACGCCATCTCGCAGGCCTATGATGCGCTCAGCAAAGCAGCGTGACAGGTCGGGCTGATGCGAGCTGAAAATGACGCCGATTTCGCGGCTACGTGCAGAGCTGGTGATCAGGCTCAGAATGCGTTCGGCGTGAGCAGGGTCCAAATTGCTGACGGGCTCATCCGCAAGGATCAACTCGGGTTCTTGTGCCAGACATCTTGCAATCGCAACGCGCTGCCGTTGTCCACCCGACAACTGATCGGCACGGCGGCTTGCCAGATCGGACAGCCCCGTATCCTGAAGCGCTCGTGTCACACACATATGGTCCTCTTCCCGAAACCGACCCCAGAGTGAGGACCAGATAGTCATCCGGCCCATCCGACCGTTCATCACATTCTGATAAACACTCTGCCGATCAACCAATGCGAATTCCTGGAAGACAAAGCCAGTATTGGCACGGTCCTCGCGGGATGGAATTCCTGTTGCCAAAAGTGGCTTGCCCAGCACCTGTGCCTCGCCCTGCCATCCACTCAAACGACCATCCAACAACGCCAGCAACGTTGATTTGCCCGCACCCGAAGGACCCAGTAGCGCGACGCTTTCACCGGGCTGCACCGACAGCGAAACATCTGAAAGAGCTGCCGCACTGGCAAAGTGCTGCGATACCGCGTTGAGTGAAACTATAGGGTTCATTTCAGAAACCCATAGCGCCGCGCAGTCTCGCGCACGCCTTCGTAAACCGAAGGATCAGCAGGAAGATACCCGTCCGGGCCATAGAGGTAAGCCAGCAGATGACGGTTCTCACTCTCGTTGAGGCGCAGCATGGTTTTAATGAACTTCGCCTGCAGCCCGGCGTCCAGATCAGGGCGGGCAATGATTGCGTGGCTGGGAATTTGTTCTGATTCCGCCAGCACCTTGACCTCGGCCTGCTGATCCGGAGTCAGATAGAGATCGGCATACTGGCTCGCACCCGCCGCATCGACCAGCCCATTGGCCATGGCCTGCATCGCTTGCTGATATCCGCCAGCAAAGAATTTTTGCCCGAAAAAGCTGTCGGCATCGCCCGTGCCCGAGAACAGCCCGGCGCGCACAAACAGATCAAGGGGATAGATGTAACCGGATTCCGAGACCGGATCGGAAAAGGCGATGTCACGTCCCCGGAGATCTGCCAGCGTTTCGATTCCGCTGTCACGCCGCACGAAGACCCGGCCCGAATAGCTGGGTTGCCCGCGATAAACCTCGGACAATAGCGGTACGGCGCCGATCTGGTCTTCGGCCAACACAAAGGGCAACGCTCCCATGAACGAGATATCGGCATCACCGTTGCGCAGCGCCTCAACGGCAGCAGCGTGGTCGAACGTGACAAACCCCGTGACCGGGACGCCCATCTGCTCTGAAAGCCAGCCGGTGATGACGTTGATGTCACCCAACAGCTTTTCGGGGTTCTCCTGCGGGATGAAGGCCAGCTTCAGCCCCCGGTCAGTTGCAGCCATTACGGGCAGGGCTGCAGATGCGGCTGCAGCGACCAGAAAATTGCGGCGCGACAACATCAGAACATCCTCTCGTCAATTTCGGCCTGCATGGCCTTGAACAGTTCCCACTGGCGGGTGGCTTCGGTCCAGTTTCCTTCGGCGCTGGCATCGCCAACCGCTCGCAGGATCGCGGCGAATTCGTAGATTTCGGGCTTGGCGTTCTGATTGACCATGACACTGGCATCCGCGGCCAGATCAGGAGCTACCGTGTCGATCAGAACCGCTATGTTTTTGGCATCCTGCATCGGCAGCAGGGTATCGAGCGTGCTGGCGAATGTCGTCAGCTCCTCCCAGGACAAGCGGAATACGCTGTTGCGACCTTCGAATACTTGATAGGGGTCTTCACCGTCTCCAACAGCTTCGACGTAGGCCGTCAGATCTGCGCGCTGTGCTTCGTCCAAACCCAAATTTTTGGTATCATTGAACCAGTCAACAACGCTGGCCAGCGTCGGCAGCGATCCGTCATGCATGTAAGGTGCAGTGAAATTGACGTTGCGCAGCGTCGGGGTTTCGAACGCAGAAGCCGTGCCGCCGGGGAATGGTGGTTCAGCGCTGCCGATGTCGTAGGTCAGACCATCGCGGAACTGACGGTCAGGCGTGTGACACGAAGCGCAGGACTTGTCACCAAGTCCTGCAAATTTGGTGTTGAATAGCACCTCCCCGCGCTTGGCGTCATCTGACGCCAGATCCGTCAGCTTACCGGACCGATCGATCTTTGGGTTGGGAAGAAAGTCGAACTGTTTGACATAGGCTTCCAGCGCGTCCAGTTGGAACGGCGTTGGTTCCTTTCCCGCGAATTCGGTCACAATCACATTTCGGATGAACCGGCGCAGGCTGGGTTCGCGCCCGTCGCGGCCATAAGGTGCGGTAAAGCGGATGCCGCGCATGGAAGGCGTGTCCAAGTGATCATCGGTCCGGTCATTGAACATTGGATTGAAGAACGATCCGTCCACATCCATCCCACCCGGATGGGATGAAAGGCCCGGAATGAAGAAATCCCGGTTCACGTCGGAGCGGTTGTGGCAGGTCGAGCAGGCGATGCCTAACTCGCGCGCCGGGCCGCCGAAGATTTCAGGGCTATCGAACAGCATATCGCCATAGGCCACCAGCGGTAGATTGGCTTCATCCTCACCCGCCTCTTCAAACTGAAGAACCAGCCGCGGCAGCTGCGCCTGATCTCCGATGTTCGACCCTGGCGGCAGCGTGGCGGGCATTGTGATTTGTTCGCCGGAAAGCACAACTGTTTCAGGCAGCGGTGTTAACTTGTCGCGTTGGGCATACTCGGATGGCAGATAGTTGGCACGAATATAGGCAGCGACAATGGCCTGAGCCTCCGCAAATTGGTCGACATCCACCGTTTGTGCACCATTGCCCAGTACTCCTGCGCTGCCAAGGGTGGAGTTCAGAACCAGCCATGCCCGGCCCAGATCGCGAGCCGCCGACGCATCCGCAGCCTTGATACCATCTTCGAATGCGCGGAACAGAGCTGCCGCTTGTGCAACCTCGCGGGCCGCCTCAGGCTGACCCAGCGCGGTCTTTGCGACATCCAGATGGCGCAGAATTCCCTCAGCAATGGCAATTGTGCTTGCTTCGAACAGCGCCTGGAGATCTTCGGCTTCCATAGCTTGGTTGATCGCAAGCGCCTCTTTGTCGGAAACGCGTGACAATGGAGCGACCTGAATGTCACTGCCAGGTGCGGGCGAGGTCCAACTCCTCTCAATTTCATCCCAGGGAACCGGGGTTAGATTTCCCATGAACAAGGTCAGTCGATACGCGGCAGCGCGCGGAGCCCAAGGAGATTCTTCAATCGCCGTGGCATCCGCGATCACTGGCAATGCACAAAGAAGTGTGGACGCTATCAGATATTTCATAGCACTGTCTATTAAAGTTAGCCTTGTCTAATTTATTGATGAAGGCATGCTCATTGTCAAGTTCGGCTTTCAGGTGCATACACTAGTGACTGGATTAACGACCTAATCGTGAGCCGATGACTGAAACGACACCGCAAGATTCAGATCGTAGTATTGATACCCAGGCGAGCGGGTTTGAGGCTGTGCGACAGGCGCACCAAAGCGAAATGGTTGAGGACTACGTTGAACTTATTGCGGAGTTGATCCATCAGAATGGCACGGCGCGCCCGGTCGAAATAGCCGAGCGGTTGGGCGTAACCCAACCTACGGTTTCGAAGAATTTGGCCCGTTTGAAACGAGAAGGTTTCATAGAACAAATTCCCTACCGCTCACTTCAACTGACCGATGCCGGGCGTCAATTGGCGGAAGCTTGTAGAAGGCGTCACCGGATTGTCGTGGAGTTCCTGATCGCCTTGGGCGTTTCACCGGAAGTCGCAGAGCATGACGCTGAAGGCATTGAGCATCATGTAAGCGAAGAGACCCTTGCAGTTTTTAAAGGGTTCGTTGGGCGGACTGAGGAAACAAAGTAGAAACAAAAAAACCTAAGTTGTGCTGGCGAATTCTGACACTCTTAGTTTTAGAAAGACTAAGACCTCTTAAACCTTTGTTGAGCCGTTACACTAGCCCCGCAAGAACACTTGTCGCATCTGAAAAGTGAAAAATGAGCGGATTTAGTGATTGAATCTTTTCCCAAGCAGCCAAGGTAAAAATCGGTCTAGCTCATTTATTTTCATTGGGGGTCGAAACCTTTAGCCGCAGTGGCCTTACTACAGCAGCTATCCCCCAACTGAATTGGCGGACATGGTACAGTTGCGTAGGAACAAAAGACACAGCAATCGCCTGCCAGCGGTTTCAAAACTGCCTCGCATGATTTGCATTCATAAAACCACTGGCACGAGTCAATTGGCATTTTCTCGGTTTCAACGTGCCCACACCGAGGGCAGGTCAAAATGCTATCGAGCACCACAGTTTGATTTGTCATTGTCTCACATCTGCATGATTAGATAGTCGTTGATTTGAGCCTCATTGAACACGATGACCCATGCCAACGCGGTAGTCGCCGTGCTTCCGACAAGCCACCATTTCAGATTTGCCAACGTCCCGTTTAGATGCGCTAAGAACCACGAAACCCCGGCCAGCGCTGTTGAGACGGCGAGAACACAGTAGCTTGCCGCCGCTATTTTTCCGAATACTGCCAACCAACTGCCGCCCAAGCCTAACAACATCATGGCCATTGGAAGAACACAGCATGTTGCGACGCCCAGAGCTGAAACCGATCCCAAGTAGCTGAGGTTCACGTATTTCTTCATCTTTTGCTCCCGAGATGCTCGATTTGATTGTGTTGAAGCACCGGTATTCAGAGCGTATAACACCTGTAGTAACTACAGGATCAAGTGGAGGCACTTCACATGATTGCGATAGGTGAGGCTTCCCGGCAATCCGGGGTTGGCATAGAAACCATCCGCTACTACGAACGCGAAGGTATCGTACCAAGACCTGTGCGAGCTCTGAACAATCGTCGCCTCTATTCAGCAAGCGATGTGGGAAGACTTCGATTTTTGAAGAGGTGCCGCGACCTGGGATTTCCTCTCCCAGACGCAAAGGCGCTTTTAGAGCTGTCAGAAGGAAGTGCCGAAGACTGCCGGTCGGTGAAAGAGCTGGCCGAGGCGCATATTTCTAGCGTTCGAAGCAAGATTGATGAGCTCAGACGTCTGGAGTACGCCTTGAGTGAGCTTACTGCCAATTGTGATAGTGGTAACGTTCACTGCCCGATGCTGCAAAGTCTGCGAACGATGGATGATATCTGACTCTGGACACTGGGCGGAAACTCAGGGTCTGAGATTTAGCCAGATCACCTCAGACCAAGGTCTGTGGTGCGGTAACAGATTGTAGTTCATAGTCGATTTCACGATGAGAGCGAAAGTAACTGACCTGACGATTGGCAATTGGTCGTTGTCGCGAGTCTTTCTTGCGGCAAGTATCTTCGTGATGGGTACTGCTACCGCAATCGTTGGGGTCTGGGTGTCTAATCGAATTCAGAACGCAGTCGTGCAAAACTCCGCCAACTCCGCAGCGCTGTATATGGAAAGCGTAGTTTCCCCGCTCAGCCAGGAATTGGCACATGGCGACCGCCTTTCTGAGCAGGCGAGCCTGGCGCTGGATGAGATATTCATGACCCAGCCAATGCGTGACCGTATCGTTTCCTACAAATTCTGGAAGCAAGGTGGTGTGATTGCGCATGCCTCGGATACAGACATCATAGGAAACCGTTTCAATCCAACGGATGATTTAAGGCGAGCGTGGAACGGTGATATCTCCGGCTCTTTCGAAGAGCTTGATCATGCCGAGAGCGCCGCCGAGGCGGCATTGGGGATACCACTGCTTGAAGTTTACAGCCCCATCCGCGAACTCTGGTCCGGCGAAATCATCGCAGTTGCGGAGTTCTACGAAAGAGCTGACCAGCTTGAGTTAGACTTAGCCAAGGCTAGGCGAACAAGTTGGTTGGTCGTCGGCTCCGCATTTCTGGCAAGTACAATTGTTTTGTATTCCATCGTCGCAATTGGCGACAAAACAATTCGACGACAGGGGTCTCTTCTTAAACAGCGGTTGAAAGAAAGTGAGAAGATGGCTGAGCAGAATGCGCTGCTGCGGTCGCGTGTGGTCGAGGCGTCAGAAAGATATACCACGCAAACAGATCGGTTCCTCAAGAATCTTGGAGCTGAGCTACATGATGGCCCTGCGCAATACCTGTCGCTCGCCGCCCTTAGACTGGAGGCGGCGTTTTCCAAAGAGTCGGAAAGGCCTAAAGAGGCAGTGGAAATTCAGCAGTCTTTGCAAAAATCGCTGGCTGAAATTCGTGCAATTTCGCGAGGGCTGTCCGCGCCAGATATCGATAGCCTGCCACTCGTCGATGTTGTGAAGAGAGCCGTAGAGGATCACGCCGAACACAGCCCGTTGCGACCGGATATTTCATTCCTGGGCAGCCAGGCCCCAGAGTTGTCATTGTCCGACAAACTGTGCGTTTTTCGGTTCCTCCAGGAAACGCTTTCCAATGCGGCGAGATATGCTCCAGCTTCCAAGTGCACTGTTATCGCTGAGGCGCAGAACGACCGCATAGTTGTAAAGATCACAGACGACGGACCAGGATTTGACAGGTCAGAAGAAACCGCGTTGCGAGACGATGGTGGCCAGGGGCTTATGGGCTTGCGAGATCGGGTCGAGAGTATTGGTGGCAGGTTCGACGTCGCATCGAGACCGGGCGAAGGCACCACCATAGCTATGACACTATTTCCCAGAAAGTTAGGCACATCATGACTACATCTGTCGTAATAGCCGATGATCACCCGATATTCAGGGATGGTTTGCAACGCACGTTGGATGAAGCAGATGGCTTCGAAGTTTTAGCCGCTGGGTCCAGTGCTGAAGAGGCAGTATCGCTGGTCGGCACGCATCAGCCGGACATAGCTATTCTTGACCTCTCGATGCCCGGTGGCGGGATAAGCGCGACACGTAAAATCGCGGCAATGGCAAATCCACCCGTCATTGCAATCTTGACAGTCTCAGAGAACAGCGGCGATGTCGCGGACGCCTTGGAGGCGGGTGCGATTGGGTACATTGTGAAGGGAGTAACCGCAAGCGAACTAACCGCTTCTTTACGCAGCATCGCCGCAGGTGAAGGGTTCGTTTCTTCTGGCTTGGCCTCGCGGGTACTTCTTCAAATCAACGCTGACACCGGCATGTCTGTTAACAGCAGCATTCTAGATGACCTTACACATCGTGAGGAAGAAATACTGAGACGTGTGGCCAAAGGACTGAGTAATCGTGAAATCGCCGACGAGTTAGACCTTCAGGAAAAGACCGTGAAGCACTACATGACCGCAGTTCTGTCCAAGCTTCATGCGCGAAATCGGGTAGAGGCCGCGCTCATTGCACATGATGTTTGGAACAAGGGAGAATAGCTGCGGTCTCTTTGACGACGGTGGCGGCCCCTCACCAAAAAGAAGCCGCCAACGGATTATCGACTGGAATTGCAGCTCAGTTGGCGACCGACTGTAACCTCCGGCGATCAGAGGCCGTTGCGTTTCTTTCAACAACAGTCCGGTTGTAAGGGTCTTTCAACTCGTAACGCCCAAACTCGATCTCCTCTTTCCAACCATTGGCATAATTTACTTCGATATTGTTGCCTTGGCGTTCGATTTTCGTGGGTCGACTTCCAGCAGTGCCGCCTTGCCCAGATGAGCGTACATTGTCGATTGAGATACCATTCGCCAAGGACCGAAGCCTTGAAACGTCAGCGCCTGTCGCGGAGCGTTCCTCAACAGTTCGGTTCTGAGCATTCTTTCTCTCATACCGCCCGTTTTCGATCTCTTCCTTGGTTCCGTCCGAGTAACGCACTTCGATGCCGTTGGCGTTTGTTTCGACCTTTGTTATCCCAGCCGAACCCGACGATTTACCCCCTGATTGAGACCGATCCTTCTTTCCGCTGCCCTTATTGGAGCGTTTGGAGTCATCGTCGTCATTATCGTCATCGTCATCGTCGTCGCGACCACTTTTTCCTGATCCCGAATTGTCGTCCCGGTCATCATCTCTGTCGTCGTCCCGGTCATCATCTCTGTCGTCGTCTCGATCATCGTCTCTGTCGTCATCGCGATCATCATCCCTGTCATCGTCACGATCATCATCCCGGTCATCGTCACGATCATCCCCGTCTTTCCCTTTGCCGCTTTTGGCAAAGGCATATGACGGTTCAAAAAGTAGGCGACCATCCTCATCAAAGGTTGGCACATAAGGCGTCGCGGCAATCAACGAAGCCAACGCCGCGGTACTTAGAAGTTGACCCAGCTTTCTTTGAATTTTCATTTTCGCCTCCAATTTTGATCGACACGCATCGTGACATTGGAGACAGGCTACTACCGGTCCGACTTTCCCACATCGGGCTTAGGTCTGACGAATTTCAAGCCGAACGTCTTAATCAGATCAGTCAAACCAATAGATTTTTTGCAGAACCAAATGAGCAGTTCAGTGGGGATTAACCCCGTCGCCTTTCAACTCGTCATCAGGTTCGAGGTGAATGACAAAGACGGAACCCGGGTACAGACACTCTAGTTCTTCCTCTATGTCGTTACATATATCGTGCGCTGCGCTGACTGGCATTGTGCCGTCCACAACAAGGTGAAACTCTACAAAGATAACATTCGCGGATCTGCGCCCTTTGAGGTCATGATACTCTAAGGCTGCGCCGAGATTTGCTTCGATTGCATTAGAAACAGTCTGCAAGTCATGTTCCGACAGGCTCACATCCATCAGGCCATCGACGGATGCCCGAATAACTTTCCAGCCCTCCCACAAGATGTTCAGCGCAACAAGAATTGCCAGGATCGGGTCAAGGATCAACCAGCCAGTGACAAGCGCTAGTATCAGTCCTGCGACGACACCAACAGAAGTCATAACATCCGTAAAAATGTGGCGGGAGCTCGCTTCCAAGGCGGGCGATCCCTCGCGCCTACCTGTCCTAAGCAAGAGGAAGGCCCATGCACCGTTCACACCCGTTGCAACGATATTGACGGCAATTCCAAGCAGCGGCGCATCCTCAAGATGCGGGTTCGGGAGCACCAGTACAGCTTCTCTGATGATCAAGAACGCCGCCAACACAATCAGCGCGCCCTCAACCACGGCTGAAAGATACTCCGCTTTTTTATGACCAAAGGGGTGGTTTTGGTCAGGGGGCTTATTGGCAACCCGAACTGCGAAATACGCCAACAAAGCCGCGACAACATTCACGGTTGATTCCATTGCGTCTGACAACAAAGCCACCGAACCTGTCAGCCACCAAGCCAACAGTTTCAGGGCCAGTACCGCAATGGATATCGGGATAGACCAAAGAGCGATTTTTTGTGTCATTTGGCCGCGACCCTCAGTCAATCATGTACAGAAACTCGGGTGATTGGTGAGCTCCGATGTTCAAAACGTAAAACAGGTGTTTGGCGAAAAGGGAATAGGTCTTACGGCATCCTATTGGCGACAGCATCTGGTCGCCGCTGCGTGGCGCCAAACGACTGTTATTCGGATGAAAGCCCGGTCGACGAAACAGGAACAGCCTTGAGATAGGCGGCAATCGCCAAACGGTCCTCATCCGTCAGCCGTGAGGTGTTCTCGATGACTTCCACCATCTCACCACCCGCACTGTCATAGTCTGGTGTAAAGCCAGATTTTAGGTATTCGGCAATGTCTGCCTCTGACCAATCAAGCTGGTCTGAGGTTAAGCCGGGGATACGACCTTTCCCGTTTGGATTTGGTGCACCCGTCAGCCAAAGGTCTCGTTTCAGGCCCCCTAAACCATTTCGCGGGGTATGGCATTCAGCGCAATGACCCAGCGCCTCGACCAAATACCTGCCATGTTTTTGTTGGTCGGTCAGATCATCTTCGACCACCCAGCCTGATGACATGAACAAGAGCTTCCATCCCCCCAATCCGCGCCGAACGCTGAAAGGAAAACCTACGTCATGCGCAACACTTTCCGTTGCGGCCGCTGGCAGCGTGCCGAGGAATGCGTGTAGCGAAACCACGTCTTCGGCCGACATGTTGGCGTAAGAGGTATAGGGAAACGCTGGGAAATAGTGCTGCCCTTCGGGTCCGGTTCCATGGATCAAGGCATTGGCCAGATCCAGGGCAGACCAGGATCCGACACCAGTTTCCGGGTCACTGGAAATGTTGGGGGCAATGAACGTGCCGAATTCCGTCTCAAACCGGCGACCACCAGCGAGCACGAGCTTGTCTTCACCGACCGCATCCGGCGCTGAATGACAGGATGCGCATCCTGCCGCGTGGAACACGATTTCACCTCTGGCAAGATCTGGGTTCAAACCGTCGAGTCGTGATTGTTCCATTCGTTGAGGTCGGGTCAGCACCAAACCGGCCAACCCGACCAGCGCAATGACGATTGCGACAAAGAAAAGAAAGCGCCGCACCGTCAGGGCCCAATCAGTTCTTTGGAGCTCTGTATGCTTTGTGACATGCCGAACAGCTTCCGCCCAGATCGCCCATCGCTGCTTTCAGGGCATCAACATCTTGACCTGCCGCAGCCTGCATCGCAACAGCGGCGTCTGCCATGGCCTGCCCTTTTGCACCCACGTCAGGGAAGTTCTCCCAGATCGCAGGCAATGCACGGGTGGTCGGATCGGACACATTGTCAGATCCCTGGGGCCACATCGCGGATTGATCGATTTGTGTCAGTACAACAAGATTATTCGCGGCCCGAGTTGCGGCCTCGGCATCATAATCGACCTCTCCCTTAGCCATTCCGCCAAGTGTACCAAGGTTGAAGGCATAGAGTTGCATGATTGAGGTACGAGCTTTCACAGCTGGGTTTTCACTTTCTTGGGCGATGGCTGTGCCAATGGCGGCCAATGACAAAAGACCGGTCGCGAATACTGAGAACTTCTTCTTCATGATGTGTCTCCCTGTTTAATGCTCCGAATGTTAACTTGAACGATTTTTCTTGTAATTGTTTGTTATTGGTCGTCACTTGTTAATTTATGAACAACGAAAACTGGGATGATATTCGGTACGCGCTCGCCGTAAGCAAATACGGCTCACTCAATGCAGCGGCAGCGGCACTGGGCGTCACGCATGCGACCGTGTTGCGAAGGGTGGCCGCATTCGAAGAGCGCAATAGCTGTGTGATTTTCCAGAAAAGCCCTTCGGGATACTCCGCCCTGCCCGAGGCCAGAGCAGTTCTGTCGGCTATGGAAAGCGTCGAAGATGCGGTGCTATCGGTCGAACGTGCGCTTGTAGGAGCAAACCGGTCTCCGGTAGGTCACGTACGTATCGCGTCAACTGACAGCCTTTGCCAGCTTGTTTTGCCCCAAATACTTAAAGAGATATCCCAGTTGTACCCTGGCTTGGAGCTGACTTTATTGAGCGGCAACAGCCATCATGATTTATCGAGATTAACTGCGGACATCGCCGTAAGGCCCTCCATAAAACTTGAAGAAGGGCTTGTTGGGGAACGCGCAGGTACGCTGTCATTTGGAGTTTTCGACGACGGCGGCACCAATCAAAAATGGATGCGGCTTGATGGGGCATTGAGTCGTTCTCTTCCAGCAAAATGGCTTGCCGATCATGTCAGTGCGGATGAAATGACCAACGGAGCAGATAGCTTCTTAGTGCTTCAGCAGATGGCTGCATCTGGGGTGGGCAGAGCGTTTCTGCCCTTGTTCATCGGGAACGCGGACCCTCGGCTTCAGCTATCGAGCGAGATGGATCCTAGAATTGATGTTCCACTGTGGGTCGCGACACTTGATGAAATAGCACACACTCCGAGGTTTGCCATTGTACAACGAGCTTTGATTGATCGCATAGCCAACAAAACACTCTGCCGCTGAGAACAACGGGAAGTCGCGCCCTCGCTCGGGCGGACTGTACGCTTTCAGGCCTTCAAGGGTTTCGTCCGGTGGCAGGAAACGCGCGATCATTAAGGTTACTAACGTCGCAAAAGGCGCGGCTGACCTCTAAGGCAACCCCATTGTTCGCTGCCTGACCTACAAATCAGCTCTGATTTTCCGAAAGGGAAGTCAGATCAAACCAAACAGTCCGTCGGAGCATGAACTGGAGGCGGTGGGTTAGTTTATGAAGCAAATGTCAAATTCAACTAATGTCTAACATTGGGGGCGTCTTCTGATGACGAACGTCCACCGCTTGTCTGGTCCAACTATGACGGTTAGGTCGGGTTCGCTTGACTTTAAACAACAGGAATGCGGGGAGACATATAGCTTTGCGATTCGATAGATATTAGTTTACTGATTTTATATGTTATTTTTCCTTAGAGGAGCGCAGACACTAACATTCGCAAGTCAAGGCATTTCCGATTAGTCAGCGCCCTTCTTAGAATTTCTCAGGTATTAGCTGCGTCTCGACCAATGAGCAAACGCGCTTCTCTCTGACATCCACTGTGGTTTGTGCCGGCTGGTGATCAGCGCCCGTAATAGGCCTTCGGCATCATCCATAGCCTCGCTCGTTTCGCAAATCGTGATGCCCAGGTCGTCTAAATTCGTTTTGTAGAGCTCCGAACAACGAGTCGTGTGGCGAGCTCTTCGGATTTAGGTGCCTGATCAGAAGCGATCCAATCGGCTAGCGCGTCTGCTGCTCGTTCACCCATCTTAGAAACAGGTAGATGCACGCTTGTCAGAGGCGGAACGGTCACGGACGAAATTGGAAGGTCGTCAACGCCCATCATAGAAATCTGATCCGGGACGCTGATGTTTTGCGCTTGAAGACCAAGCAAAACCCCAAGCGCAACGACGTCAGATAGGCATAAAATTGCATCTGGCTTGGTGTTTAGACCGCCGAGGTGTTTTGCAACGTTTACTCCGCCCTGATGGCTGATCTCGGTTTCGAAGGTTGAAAGATTTCCAGCGAAGGGAAAGGTTGTAATGCCTGCAAGGCGAGCTCGTGTGCGATCATTGTCGTGAACCGGGCCATGTACGACAGCAATGTCCCGATGTCCGAGATCTGCAAGGTGCTGCAATGCAAGTTGCGCCGCGGCTGCGTTATCATACCCGATGGTCGGCAACGGGTTTTCGGGGTCAAAGAAAGACGTAATGATTGTTGGCAACATAGTGCGCTCGATCAGATCGAGCAGCGCGGCATTGTGTGTGGCTCCGGTGATAATCAGCCCCTCAGCTCCGATATCCAGCAGGCTTTTGGCTTTCTTGGCTTCGATATCCAGATTTGCCTCGGTGGTTGCTACGATCAGTGACAATTGGTGGTCCGACAGCTTGCGCTCTAGCGCCGCAAGAAAGCGGGCAAAGATTGCGTTGTCCAGAGTTGGGACCAATGCGCCGACAAATCTAGTGCGTCCGGAGTTGATCGCGCGCGCGGCCGCACTTGGGACAAATTTGAGGTCAGCGATGGTGGCTTGAACTTTTTCCAGAGTATCTTTCTTAACCACACTCGGTTCGTTCAACACGCGCGACACCGTCGCGACAGACACGCCCGCAGCCTTTGCTACATCTCTGAGATTTGCGCGTTTTTTAGGCTCTGGGGCTTTTTGCATCGTAGGATTTGGTGTCCATTTCGCGGAATTCTGAGTAAAGAGTTGACATATGTAACTAGTTTCATCAACCTCTGTAACTAGTTACATTTTGGGAATTCAGCAGCGATATGCAGGGGTCATCCGTCTTACACGCGTTTACCAACTCGGGGTTTGACAGCCCTGGCCGCCTGTTTCCTGGGTTTCAGAACGCTTCTGACACCCGCATGCACACCCTTACCCCACGTGAGGCTGTTCGACTGGTCGTAAAGCACGGTGATTTGCTTTCGATAGAAGGGGTTGGTCCAAAGCAAGCACTGGATGTTGTGGCGTTCACCAATGATGGAAAGTCGGGACTGGCGGCGCTGAGTTTGACAGCAACCGGGCACGTCAAATGGGACGATTTTGATAGTACACAGCTCCTGACTTGGGTTACGGCGCATGGCGGCAGTCGGCAGGTTCCCTGTCACAGGCTGGACCATATACCCGAGCCGCTGATTCTCCGCGCAGACCACACGGTTACTGTCTGGGTGATAAGTACAACCGGGGTTACAGGGTTGATTGAAGGCAGTGCGACCGGGAACATCACAGTCTTGCACAAACCAGCAATGGTCAAAGGGCCGCCTTTGCCACCTTTGCTGGGTGATACACGGGACGAATTCACCGTGCAACGCGGCAGCGCTCTGGCCTATGAACTGAAGGCTGGAGAATTTGTTCAAATCATCGACATTGAAGGCCAGCAGTGTTCTGACTTCATGGCGCTGCGAACTGATGGGCTGGATCGTGGCCAGGAATGGATGATCGATTCAACTGCCACTCGGTCGATGGTGCGCCGTGCCTATCCCGGCCCCGGCTTGCTGGACAAATTCTTTGATCGTGAGATGCGCCCGCTGTTGAATGTGGTTCAGGATACCTGCGGTCGGCATGACACATTCGGGCTAGCCTGTACCGCTCGCGGGTATGAGGAGCGAGGGTTCCCCGGCCATCTGAACTGTTCGGATAATATGTCAAATGCCTTGGCCCCTTACGGTGTTTCACAGCGGGCTGCGTGGCCTGCAATCAATTTCTTCTGGAATACATGGATCGACCCGACGAACCATCACATTCTAACCGAGGAATCCCACTCGCGTCCCGGTGACTATGTCGCCATGCGCGCGCTTGAGGATCTGGTTTGCGTCTCGACCGCCTGCCCGGACGACATTGATCCCATCAATGGCTGGAACCCGACCGATGTGCATGTACGCATCTACCGCCCCAAAACGCCCATCCGCCGTGCGGTTGCCTATCGTGAAAAGGAAGACGCGCCCATGTCGATCAGTCAGGAGTCGGCCTTTCACGACCGTCTGGCCCCGTTAACCCAGCATTTCGCACCTGCGCGCGACCTATGGGCGCCCGTCAGTTACCCTGCCCACGGCACGTTGGGTGAATACTGGGCCTGTCGCGAGGCGGTGACTGTTCAGGACATGAGCGGGCTTCGCAAATTCGATATTGTCGGCCCGGATGCCGAGGCTCTGATGCAATTGGCCACCACGCGCAATGTGGCGAAGCTATCGGTCTGGCGCGGGTCTTATACATTGATGTGTGACGAGAGCGGCTCGGTGATCGACGATGGCACCCTGTTCCGACTTGCGCCCGAAATCTTCCGTTGGTGTTGCGGCACCGAGGAAAGCGGGCGCGCGTTGCAAGAACTGGCCGATGCGCGTGGCCTGCAAGTGCGGATCCATGCACTGCGTGGAGCAATGCCCAACCTGGCCATTCAAGGGCCAAAGTCGCGCGAACTGCTACGCAAGATCGCCTTTACGCAACCGCATGTGCCAGGCTTGGATCATCTGAAATGGTTCGGCGTCACCGTCGCGCGGCTACGTGACCGCGAGGGTGCGCCGTTTATGCTGTCACGCTCGGGGTATACCGGTGAGTTGGGGTATGAGGTCTTCTGTTCCAAATCCGACGCCGTTGCGATCTGGGATGCGGTGATGGCGGCTGGGGAAGAGTTTGGGATCACGCCAATGGGCTCGGCCGCCCTGGACATCATCCGGATAGAGGCAGGGCTGGCCGCGGCCAATGCCGAGTTTGCGCCGGGTGTCGATGCCTTTGAGGCTGGTCTTGGCTTCGCCGTCGATCTGACAAAAACTGAATTCACTGGAAAAGCCGCACTGGAACGCAACCTGCGCGAGCCACGTCGGGCGCTCAAAGGGCTTTTAATCGGATGCGATGATGTGCCAACGCACGGTGCACCCGTCTATACAGGTGAACGGCAAGTAGGAGTGGTAACGTCTGCCACCCGATCACCGACGCTGGAACACGCAATCGCAATGGCACGGTTATCCATCGAACACGCGGAAAACGGCACTCAACTTGAGATCGGTCAACTCGACGGGCGGATGAAACGCCTGCGAGCCACCGTCTCGGATATTCCATTCATAGACCCGCAACGTAAGCGGGCGCGCGCCTGAAGGCGCATGCAACTCAACGCAACGGGAGAAAGTACATGAAAAAACTGAAACTTATTGCAACCTTGACCTTTGCTTTCGGCGCAACAACGGCGATGGCACAAGAAAAGGTTATGGTGGGCGAGCCCAGCTGGCCCGGTGCCAAAATAATGAGCCGTGTGATCGGCCAGATCATTGAGACCCGCTTGGGTGGAGAAGCTGGCTATGCCCCCGGAGCAAACGCGGTGATCTTTGCCGCCATGGATGGCGGTCGTGGTGACATCGACGTACACCCGGATGTTTGGCTGCCGAACCAGTCGTCCTTTACGGATGAATATGTCGATCAGAAAGGCACCGTAGGTTTGTCCTCAGGCAGTTACGAAGGCCGCGCTGGGATTTGTGTGCCAAACTACATGGTCGAAGATCACAACATCCGTTCGATCTACGACCTGGCGACACCCGTCGCGCAAGAGCTGTTTGACTCCGATGGCGACGGCATGGGTGAGGTCTGGGTTGGTGCCTCGGGCTGGGCCTCGACCAACACGTTCAAGGTGCGGGTGCGGGATTATGGGATCGAGACATTTCTGACGCCGACCACCGAAGACGAAACCGTGTTCTATTCCCGTCTGAAAGATCAGATCGACCAGAAGAAAGGCGCGGCCTTCTACTGCTACGCGCCACACTACGTGCACGCCTTATATGATGTGACCATTCTGGAAGAGCCCGAGCACGACGCGGCCACCTACAAGATGGTTCAGCCCGATCAGGATGCCGATTGGTATAACAAATCCCATGTCAGCACGGGTGAACCGGTCAAAACCGTGACAGTGGCGCATTCGAAATCGCTGGAACAGCGCAACCCGGCAGCGGCCTCTTTCCTTGCCAATATCGACATGGATGCGGGAGAGCTAAGCGGTCTGACTTATGAAGTCGTAGTCAAGGGCCGTGACACGGATGAAGTCGTAGCCGAATGGATCGCCGCCAACGGCGATATCGTCGACGGTTGGCTGGGACTGACGACCAACTAAAGCCCATGCGCCCCTGACTATCGGGGGCGCGAACCAACACAATTCCAATGGGGCCAATATGACAGCGGAAATAGCAATCGACGCAAAAGGCGTGTGGAAAGTTTTCGGTACACGCTCGCAGGAGGCTTTGAACGCTATCCACAGCGAGGGCCTGAGCAAGGCTGAGGTGCTGGAACGCTTCAACTGCGTTGTCGGCGTGGCTGATGCCAGCTTTGAGATCGAACGAGGTGAACTGTTCTGCGTCATGGGCCTGTCGGGTTCGGGTAAATCGACCCTTGTGCGTCATGTGAACCGTCTGCTGGAGCCCACTGACGGCCATATCTATCTGGATGGCGAGGATGTGATGGGCCTGAACGATGAAGGTCTGCGCGATCTGCGTAACCGGCGCGTTGCGATGGTGTTCCAGAACTTTGGCTTGATGCCTCACCGCACAGTCCGCGACAATGTAGCAATGCCGCTGGAAATTCGCGGAACCGGAAAAGCACGCCGCTGGGAAGAGGCCGACCGGGTGCTGGAGCTGGTCGAGCTGAACGGTTGGGAAGACAAATACGCACATGAGCTGTCAGGCGGTATGCAACAACGCGTGGGACTGGCCCGTGCGATCGCTGCAGACCCTGAAATCCTTTTGATGGATGAGCCGTTCTCGGCCCTAGACCCGCTAATCCGCAAGCAGTTGCAGGATCAGTTCATGGACCTCAGTCACAAGCTGAACAAAACCACGATGTTTATCACCCACGACCTGGATGAAGCAATCCGCATCGGCCACCGCATCGCGATCATGAAGGACGGGCGCATCGTGCAGATCGGCACACCGGAAGAGATCATACTCAACCCCGCTGACGACTATGTGGCCGACTTTGTGGCGGGGATTTCGAAACTCAATATGATCTTCGCCCATGCGGTCATGAAACCGGTCGATGAGTTCGAGGCGCATCACGGCGAACTCCCGGAGGATGCCAAAGAGGCTCACCCAGATATGGATCTGTCCGACCTGATGAATCTCTGCGTGGACGGACATGGAGTCGTAGCCGTAACGCAGGATGGCCAGACGGTAGGTGTTATTAACCGTGCGGGTTTGATCCGCGCAATTCAGGACAGTCAGGCGTAAGGGCAACGATATGAAACATGTTGATACGCAACAGATCCAACCGGAAACCGCCGACCGTCTGAATGGGCTAATAGGAGATTTTGTCGGTCAGGGGAACGCCTATTACCAGAAGACCTTCGCCTACATGATGCAGGCCCCAGGCTATCGCTTTACTTTAAACACAGCTGCAGCAATCCTCGGGCCGATCTGGTTTGGTGCACGCGGGCTGTGGTCGTGGTTTCTCGGGTTTTTGGTTTTGGAAACGCTGGCCTACATCCAGATCGGTCTGGGTTTGTTTGGTGATCTTGGGCGCGAGTTCCGCGAGCGGGCGATACAGATCGAGCAGACACTGGAGCTGCGCCGACAGCAGATTGCAGCGGCGGAGCAATCCGGGTCGACCACGTTGGAGTCGTTGAAACGCGCGGCGGAATCACTTGAAGGTGCTCTGGCTGGCGCGCAGGAGGCCGCACGCACAGCGGACTCTACCGGTGTCACGTATCTGATCATTGGGATCGCCCTTCTGCTGGCAGTCAAGTTTTTAGCTGCTTCGCTGGCCAACTGGACGCTTGAAGGTCAATTCGCGCGCTGGCGTTCAGACCCAAGTGTAGCCCATGGCTGGTCTATCTCTCGGCTGATTGTGGCAACGGCGTTGACCGCTGTGGTGGTGATCCTGTCTATGATCAAATTTGCACAACCGGACGCGGTGGCTGTGCTCAAGACCTTCCCAACCAACCGGGACTGGCGTCTGAACGTAGGCGATGGTGTGCAAGCGGTGTTCGAGTGGACCAAGACTGCCGGGCGCGGCTTCTTTGATGGGCTGACCTATGGTATGCGCACCCTGCTGGACTGGATCGAGGTTGTGCTGGTCGATACCCCCTGGCCGGTCGTAGCTTTGGTGATCATCATGCTGGCTTACCTGTCGGCTGGTCCCCGTGTGGCGATCTTCACCGGAGCCGCGCTGGCCTATCTAGGCCTGCTGGATTTTTGGGAAAAGGCGATGACTACAATCGCCCTGTTGGGCGCCGCGGCGCTGATTTCGATCACGCTGGGCATTCCATTGGGTATCTATTGCGCCCGTCGCCCACGTGCTTTTGCCATCGTGCGGCCCATTCTAGATTTCATGCAGTCAATGCCCTCCTTCGTCTACCTGATCCCGGTGGTGGCTTTTATTGGATCTGGAAAGCCTGCAGGCGTAGTTGCAACCATGATTTTCGGTAGCCCTCCGGTAATCCGCTTTACGGTACTTGGCCTGCAGCAAGTCCCTGAAACTGTGCGGGAAGCCGCTTTGGCCTTTGGAGCAACGCCTCGTTACCTGCTATGGCGGGTAGACCTGCCCTTGGCGCACAAAACCATCATGGCAGGTGTGAACCAGACTATCCTGATGTCTCTGGCAATGGTTGTTGTCGCCTCGCTGATCGGCGCCAAGGGTTTGGGCGAGGACGTGCTAGAGGCACTGCAATACGCAGCGGCGGGACAAGGAATTCTGGCCGGTTTGGCAATCTTGTTCTGCGCGTTAATCTTGGATCGGATTGTGGCCGGACGAAAATAACAATTGTGGCAAACGCACGATCATCCGACTGAAGTTCTAAGTGTGTTTTCAAAGCCAATTGGTAGAGGGCGCTGCCTGAAGAGCAATCCGATGCTTTGCCCATACCTCTCAAAAAAGGCTGAGAAACATCCGGTGCATTAATCTAAAGAAAAGTCCAATAGTGTCCTCGGATCAGTACCGGGTTACAACGACTGCGACCGCAGCGAACACCACACCAATCAAAAGAGCCTTTGTATTCATTGAAGAACGATCGGGCAGTTTAACCCGAAGAGATAGAGCTATAATCACGCCCCCCGTTAACCCGGTCGCGATTGAATAGAGCATGCTACTTTTGTCCGCGTTGAGACCGATCAATATGCCGACCGTAAGTGAAGCGACAAAATATGTACGTAGCCATCCAGACATATGCCCGGGGTGGGTTTTATAGAGATAAATATTCACTCCAAATAAATGCAGCGAATAGGCCAACGTTCCTATGACGTACAGTTCAGGCGAAGTTGCGGTTGCTTGCATGACTGTAATGGCAAGCAAGCAGTTATAGGTTCCGAGTGCCACAGTATCCAAGCCAAGAGACAACCTGTTGTCGACCCCTATCTCGCGACCGGCTTCCAACAAGTAGTAAGCGAGAAATCCTAGCAGAGAGTAACCATACAGCGAGTGTTCCCATTTCCCGGTTGCAGCTAAACCGGCTGACAATTCACCGATTTTTGGCAGCAAGAAAAGGAAAGCATAGCCAAGTCCGATCCCTGATGAAAAATCAGATAGCCAGCTTGCCGGGGCCGGGAATCTGCGGAAAAAAGACACGCAGAAGACGTGAACAGTACCAATGACTGCAATCGATGTTATCGCGAGGTATGTCGGCGCTTCGAACACGGCTAAGATCCAACGAACATATTACAAGCAGATGAGACACTCGTTGTGATCAAAAGCACAACCCAGAAAGTGAAGAAGGTGCGATAGCGGCTTTCTCAGAATGCCCACCGACTAGTTTTTTGAGTACCGATCGTACTGAACGATCAACGGCAGCTTTTGTCTGCTTAACAGCCAATTATTCAAGTTTGCCAAACACGTGCCTCGAGCCCATCGCGCCCAATGACGCAAGGTTTGCCAATGAAAAAGAAGCACGGAAAGCGAGAATTACATGGTTGAAGGCGTGCCTTGAAACAAACACTTGTACAGGCGCTCGGCCTTGCCGAATTGAACCCGGTGCGTTCACAAGCGCATGGCCTTGTAACCCCCAAGAGAGCCTGGACCATGCGTCTCTTTCGGAAGCCTTGCTGCCAGTGAGTTAAATAAACTCAGATCAAAACGTTATTTGGCCTCAAAAACCATCTCGCCCTCGACGAACGTCTTTAATATCTGCGTCTCACTGACCTCCGAGATCGGAATTTCAAATAGGTTGCGGTCAAGCACGATGAAATCGGCAAGCTTGCCGGTTTCGATTGAGCCAAGCTCTTCTTCCGCAAAATCCAAGTATGCAGAGTTGATTGTGCGGGCATCAATTGCCTGCTTCAGCGTGATCGCTTGGCCCACCGCAGGATCGGGTGGACTCGTGTCAGCCACAGGATCGATACGGGTCACGGCCGCCTCGATCGATGCCAATGGGGTCTGCATGAACAACGGACCATCAGAAGCGATAACGACCCGTCCTCCGGCGTCAGCCACAGAGCGCATTGGGAAAACCCTCTGCGCGCGTTCCGGGCCAACCACGCGGTTGACGACATCGTTGTGGGGGTTCGAAAACCATAGTACTGGCGAGAATTCCGGTGTCAGATCGAGTTCTACCAGTCTTGGCATGTCATCTTCCGATATGAAAAACGAATGGGCAAGCTGGTAGCGGCCTTTCAGCTCGCCGAGTTGGTTTCGTGCGATTTCCATTGCGTCCAGAACAAGCCTAGCACCGCGATCACCCACAGTGTGGAAAACCATGCCTTTCATACCTTGTTCTTCAAACCGGATAATGTCGGCCACAAGTTCCTCTTCGGTGAAAAAGATTAGCCCATAGTCGCCCTGACCAGAAGCAAGAGGATCATACTTTGAAACCGCGTCAGATTGGGACTGTTCCGCTTTCGAGGCGTTCGTCAGGAAAGGTTCCAGCATCGCTCCGGTTTCAGTCGGAATGCCATCGATATTGACCTTAATAAAGGTTGGGTCCAGCCGTGGCGCGATCAAGTCTTGAAACGTGTCGATTGCAGCACGTTGGTCTTCCACGGATTGATATGCCCGCGTCGGAGAATCGTAGGTCCACGCCACACTAACCCTGATCGGAAGCCCCTCGGTCGTTGCAAGCCGATGTAGCGCCTGCACATTTATCAATTCGCTATGCATGTTTCTGGCAGATGTCACACCCATTGAGGCAAGCAAGTGTAGCACGTCCCTTGCGCCATCAACGTGGGTTTCGATATCCAGCCCGCGTAGAAATGGCATCGCGTAAAGACCCATCGCGGCCTCTTTCATGTAGCCTGTTGCTTCTCCTGTTTCTGGATCCCGCACAATGATCCCGTTCCGTGGGTCCGGTGTATCGACATCAATACCGCTATCGATCATCGCCGGTGTATTCAGCACTGCCTCGTGCCCGGTTGCAGTGATAATATAGGCCGGAATATCAGAGACTGCCTCATCAAGCCAAGTAGTGTTCGGTTCTCCATCAAACAACTCGTTGGCCAATCCAGATCCAAAAAGGTATTCGAGATCTGGGCGCGCAGCTACAAATTCGCGAATCAACTCCGTTGCCGCTTCCGGGTCGGCATCGCCCGGGAGTAGGATCACCTCGTCAGACAATGCCGCAGCAACGTACCAATTGCGGAAATGAACATGGATGTCATAAAGGCCCGGCAATACCATCGCACCCGCAAGGTCGATCGTTTCAGTCTCGCTCCCAGCCAGCGCAACGACTTCTTCTGCTGAACCGACAGCAATGAAACGTCCATCCTCAATCGCAAACGCCTGGGCCCATTCTTGTTCAGGGTCGACCGTATAGACCTGCGCATTGGTGTATATGGTGTCGGCGGTTTGAGCGTGTACTGCCGTCGTCGCAAGGGCGATTAATGCAACGGGCGCTAACAGGAAGCGAAATGAGAAGGCCATGGGGCTATCCAATCATTGTGCAAACATTGATCCTCGCCAACGCAGGGATTGGCTGAACGGGACCCTCAAGCAAGCTTCCGAGCAATGCGCGCGCGCCCATCTGATGCACAGCGTTGAATATCTTGATACTATTAGCAACTTAAATTACCGCGATTCAGTTCTGAAATTTACCCTTGCTTTGTCCGCAAGCGGGGCCTTCAGCTCCGGGTCGTCGAAGGTCAGCTTTCCTTAGCCTGACCGCTTTTTTTGCTTTCTTCTTTGATCTGAGAGCGGAAATTAAAACAGTTAATCGCTAATAGCGGCAAAGTCTGCAAAGCTAGAATTGCAAGGCGCAGGTTTGAAGGCCTGGTTTGGGCTGCGGCGAGTTGCTGATCTTAAATCATCCCAAGATCCATCTCAGGCCTTCATCTTAAAGTTAGATGGCTGCTGCAATGGAGGGCGGCCGAGCATTTGCCAATCCTAACGGTGCTGAGTCGCAATTTCTCTAAAGCTTCCGTTATCGATGTTGAGCACAACAATCTAGGAGATGGCTTATGGAGTTATTGTTAGACCAACTTCTTCAGACAAACTCCTAAGTGTACCACCGTGACAATGCCAAAAGCGGAATATCCCCACAAACGGAAAATTGATGTTATATAGAGAAATAGGAATATTAATTCTTGAGTTGCAGATCATCGGCACCACCGAGCTATCTTGATTTAGGAGTTCCACATGCTTCGAGCTTTTGTTTGTTCTATCTCACTAGGGCTGGCATCATCGACTGTCCTTGCAGATGCTGTTCCAAGTGAAGAAGCCGCGGCAGGCTTGTTCTCAGATCAACCGTATTCCCCGTATGCCGAACGCACTTTCCCCGAGCGACCGCTGTGGGGAGACACGCATCTTCACACCGGGCTTTCGCTGGACGCAGGTGCTTTTGGGAACACTCTGTTGCCTGATGAAGCATGGCGTTTTGCAAAAGGTGAACAGGTTACTTCTTCAACGGGTCAACCAGTAAGACTGGCCCGGCCTTTGGACTGGATGGTTCTCACGGATCACACTGACCTAATGGGATTCGCCCCTGACCTTCAGGCTGGCAAGCCAGGCGTTCTTGCCGATCCGAAAGGTTTGGAATGGTACGAAGGTTACAAGGCAGGCGGCGAAGAGGCCGGCAAAGCGGCGTTCGATATCATTACCAATTTCTCGCAAATGACCCTGCCAGAAGTCCTTCTGGACTCCTACAGCCCGGGTGCTGACGCTTTTGCTTTTACATGGGAGCAAATCGTTCTGGCTGCGGAAGAACATAACGACCCCGGCAATTTCACGGCGTTCATAGGGTTCGAGTGGACTTCCGTACCCAAGGGCTTCAACCTGCACCGGAATGTTATGCTGCGCGATGGGCCCATCAGGGCGCTTCAGATGGTGCCGCCAGTCACGCAACCGCCCTTTGGTGATACCGACCCAAGAACGCTGTATTCATGGCTAGATGACTATCAAGAAAAAACGGGTGGTCGCGCGGTAGCTTTCGCCCATAATGGCAACCTGTCGAACGGATGGATGTTCCCGACCGAAGACACCTATCACGGTGGCAAGGTCGACGAGGAATATGTGGCTGCCCGCGCAAAATGGGAACCCCATTACGAAGTCACTCAGATCAAGGGCGATGGCGAAGCGCACCCCTATCTGAGCCCCGACGACGAATTCGCGGATTACGAAAACTGGGACGTTGGCAACCTCGACATAACCGAGCTGAAAACTGATGACATGCTGGCCGGCGAGTACGCCCGAGAAGCCTTGAAGCGCGGTTTGTTGTTGGAAGATAAGTTCGGCGTGAACCCATATAAGTTTGGCATGGGTGGCGCGACGGACAGCCATACGTCTCTGGCAACTGCTGAGGAAGACAACTTCTTCGGAAAATCCGTCAGCGTTGAACCTTCGGCCACGAGAATAAAGCATCCTTTCATCGCCAACGATCTTGGCGAAATTCCTGGCGACCTCCTTGTAGCTTCCGGGTACACGGCCGTTTGGGCGACCGACAATACTCGCGCTGCGATCTTCGATGCGTTCAAGCGGCGCGAAACCTACGCGAGCACTGGACCGCGGATTGGTCTACGGTTCTTTGGCGGATGGGATTTCGATGACGCTGATGTTGAAACTCGCTTCCTTGCGGATGTGGGCTACACAAAAGGTGTTCCAATGGGTTCGGATCTGCGACCTCGCGAGGGTGAAGGTCCGCCCACATTCCTGATCGCTGCTCTGCGCGACCCGGTCGGGGCCAACCTGGATCGTGTACAGGTGATAAAGGGATGGCTCGATTCCGAAGGTGCTTTGCAGGAAAACGTCTATGACGTGGCATGGTCGGACAACCGTGTTGCCGATCAAAACGGCAAGATCCCTGCGGTTGGGAATACCGTGGATCTGGAAACCGCCAGCTGGACCAATACAATTGGAACCGCCGAACTGGTAACCGTTTGGTCTGATCCTGATTTCGATCCAAATGCGCGGGCATTCTATTACGTACGTGCGCTCGAAATCCCAACCCCACGCTGGGTGTTGTACGACAAACTGAGGTTTGGTGCGGAGCTGCCGGAAGATGCGGTACTTACGCATCAGGAGCGCGCGTATTCCTCGCCGATTTGGTACACGCCGGCAGAGTGACCTTACTTCGTGCAGATTTGGGGACCCAGGTCGCAATCACTAACTCGGGACGCTCTTATGATAAGCGGCGCACCTTGAGTTGCAATTCCTTGTGTTATTCAACTGCCTGATGCCAGCATAAAACATAATGCCGTATCGCGTTTCACGCAGGAGCCTTCATGCGAATAGTGAAAGAACCTCTGTTCCATTTCTTCTTGATCGGAGCTGCCATATTCATTTGGTTCCACATAATATCACCAGATAACGACGCCGCTGCAGATCCGGAGACGATAGCGATAAGCGAAAGTGATGCCGCGCTGTTAGCTTCACAGTTCGAAGCAAGGTGGAAACGCCAGCCAAGCGGTTCTGAGCTACAAGCGTTGGTCGACGCTTCAATTCGCGAAGAAGTTTTAGTTAGAGAAGCAAGAAAACTTGGCTTGGAACGCGGAGATAGCGTGATCAGGTCGCGGCTGAGCCAAAAGATGGATTTTCTGACCGAAGCCATCGCCGCTTCAGTTATTCCAGAAGACGAAGATCTAGAGGCTTTTCTCCAACAAAACGCGGACCGCTACGCGACACCCAATAAGGTCGCGTTCACTCAAGTTTTTCTTGGTGAAGAACCAAGTGAGACCGAGATTGAAAGGGCACTGGCCGCCTTGCTTGCGGAGCAAGAGACTTCCGGCTTGGAAAGCGCGACACTGCTGCCTGCATCAATGCCCCTAACCGCGACACGGGTAATCGACTCGGTCTTTGGAACCGGATTTTCCAATGGTCTCGCCAATCTCGAAAAAGGCCAGTGGATGGGGCCGGTCCAATCGGGTTACGGCATCCATCTGGTGAAAGTGCTTGCCATTGAACCAAGCCGGATACCTCGCTTGCAAGAGATCCACAGTGTGGTGCTTCGTGATTGGCGTCGCGCCATGAGCGAAGATTTGGCGCAGGCGCAATACAAGGCTCTTGCCGACAATTATGAGATCACAGCACCCGATCTCACAGGTCAGGTCAAATGAACTTCATCTTCAGCTTGATGTTTGCTCTGCTGTTCACGTGGCCCACGGGGTACGCCAACGCGCATGCGCTTGATCCGGGATACTTGGAAATTCGACAAATCACTACGGACACTTGGAGTGTTCATTGGCGAAAACCAGATGTTTATGGTCAACCAATGGCGATTGATGCGGTGTTACCGGATGGCTGTACACCCTCACACGGCCCTGACCCAATCTCCGATGGGCGAGCGTGGGTTTCTTCCTGGGTTGTCGAATGCCGTGCTGAGATCGCGGGCCAATCCATCGAGATCGACGGACTGGCGGCACAAAAGAACGACGTTTTGGTCCGTGTGCATCCTCTGCACTCCGAGCCTGCCACGCTTCGTTTCACCCCGGATGCTGCCATCCAAAACATACCTTTTGAACAGACAACATGGTCTGTTTTCATAGCCTATTTTCAGTTGGGTTATGAACACATACTAGAAGGTTGGGATCATCTGCTCTTCGTCTTCGCCCTATTTATTTTGGTCCCTGATCCGTGGAGACTGGCGGGGGCAATCACGGCATTCACCTTGGCACATTCAATAACACTGGCACTGGCAACGCTGGGATTTCTGAATGTCCCCGGCCCGCCGGTCGAGGCCGTCATTGCGCTTTCTATCGTTTTTTTGGCAATGGAAATTGTTAAGGGCGGTGACGGGCGTTTTCGACTTTCAAAACAAAAGCCCTGGATCGTTTGTTTCGGATTTGGGCTTTTGCACGGCCTTGGTTTTGCAGGCGCTTTGGCCGAGATAGGACTTCCCTCCAACGATATTCCTGCAGCCTTGTTTGCCTTCAACCTAGGCGTCGAAGCTGGTCAGTTGAGCTTTGTCGGAGCTTTGGCACTTCTTGTCGCGATCTGGCGATTGATGGCACGTCCAGTTAGCCAAAGGGCGACTGTGATTGCCGCTTATGGCATCGGGTCAGTATCGATGTACTGGCTCATAGAACGCATAAGTGGGTTCTAAAGCGCTAAACCTCGATGTCGTTGAGGTGGTAGATCGGCTCAAGGCACTAGTCGATTGCGAAGCGCGCAAATTGACCGGATGCAGGTGCAACCGCGCAGAATAGGCTGCGAACAAAAGCCCACTTCATCGCATGCCCAACGTTTGTTTACCTAAGCGGCCATAGTTGCTCCCTGTACAAACTGCGGATCGGGTACTCATACTTCAGCCAGCACCTTCAAACCCGCTCGCCATAAATGGGATAAAACAAACGACAAGCGATGTTTAACGGGTTTAATATGAAGCGATCTTTGGTTGAGTGGTCAGTTCCCCTGCGGACCAAGCAAACCACTACTTCAATCGCCGGATAGCGGTCGATGCCTACCAGGATCACGATTGGGCGAATGACCTCGGGAATGCTTTTGAAGTACTTGACGGAGTTTGGTCTGGTCATTCCCAAACGCCATCCCGTGCCACGGTGAAGCCTAGTTAATCTGACATAACCTTTCACTTGTGTTCTGCTAAGAAAGCCAATGCGTCTCTCTCGAAACGCGGCCACTCTGGGTCGTTGTCCGGCATGGCATGGTTAGAGCTTTCGTAGGCGATGAACTTCGCGTTGGGTAATCCCTTAGCGAACAGTCGCCCCTGATCGACCGGTTGCATCCTGTCTCCCGTCGCATGACAAACCAGGCACGGCACCTCAACCTTTGACAATGTTTGCCGGATATCAATTTGGTCGATCACATCGCGATACCGTCCCATGTTTTCGGGCGAGATCATTTGGCTCATGTCTTTTGCATATTGCCGCCGGGCTTCTTGGCTCGCGCCTGGCACAATGATCTGCGCCATCAAATCGCGTAGAGACGGATACTCGTCGTCCCACCCTGCAGTCATCATGTGTTTCATAGCCAGAGCCCGCGCCACATCCTTCGGAGACTTACGTTTTGCTCGTCCTACTGGGAAACCACCGATCATAACAATTGCCGAGACCCGGTCTGGTCGACGGGCTGCAAAGGCGGCGGCTACAGCAGACCCCTGTGAAATCGCAAGGATTGGCGCGCGCTTTAAACCAGCCGTGTCGTAAACGGTTTCCAAGTCATCGACGAACCTATCGAACGTGCAAGTTTCTGCATCCCAGTCAGAAAGACCGTTGAGCCGTGCATCAAATCGAATTAGTCGGTGATGTTGCGCAACCGAAGTGCAAATTGGAGCCACCGCAGGATTGCGCCAGTCCAGTTCTAGATGTCCAATCCAACTTGGTGCTTTAACAACCGGGGATCCGTCACCCACTACGCTCCAAGCCAGACTAATGCCGTCATCAGTTTGACAGTAGCGGATTTCTTGTGTTTTGGCGAAATCAACTCGTGACTTTGATACACCTTCATCAGTGAAATTAATCGACAATACCTCAATCGGCTGTGCAATACCTTTGAGTGTCCGCAGTCCCTCTCTGTGCAATCGGTTGGCATAATCCGACCCGGCAAGATCGCAGAGTACTTTTGAGACCAGAATGCCACCGGGTTCAGCTGCCGCTTGGAGACGTGCCGCAATGTTTACGCCGTCTCCGAAGATATCTTCACCGTCCACAGTGACATCGCCTACATGCAAGCCTGCTCTAAGCTGAATGCGTTCTGGAACCAAATATGGATGGTCTGGCTCTCTAAGGTGGGATTGAATCGCGATTGCCCCTTCGAGTGCGTGACTCGCTGACGGAAATTCTATTAGTGCCCCATCGCCAAGAAGTTTGACCACCCGGCCATGGTGCTGTCCGACGATTGGTGTCACCAAATCGCGGTACAGCGTGTTCAGTGTTTTGAGCAGTGCCTTTGAGCCACCCTGCATCATCCGACTGAAGCCGACGACGTCGAGAGACAGGATTGCAGCAAGGCGACGTTGGCTCATGGTTATTTCCCGCAAGATTGCTCGAAAACTCTACCACGCCCATAAGATGTTAGAATCGATAACTTGTCAGAAGGCGTGTTTTTTGCTTCGAGATTACCGTTCGCAAGGTCTCTAAAAGTCGGAAAATCGGAGATACAGTCACGTAAAGTGCCTGCAGATACGTCTTTTTGCGAAAGGCCGTTTTGTCCGAGTCTCTGTCCTTGCCTCGATCTTGATGAGCTTACGCAGACGGAAGAACCGGACCTGAAAGACTGAAACCTCGAACCGGAGACAGCCAAGAACCGCATAGCGAAGACAGGCGTCATCAGACAGAAGCGCCCACATGACAACAGTGAGCGCAAATCAGCTAAAAGAATGAGCAGGTACTCCATTTCTCGCCAAATTGCGGCGTCGCTATCGACTCAAGGCGTTCCATGATAAACTTAGCGAATTTAGTGGGGGAAAATCCCGATGGAGTACTACGACCTCGGCGACTACACTCGTAAGATTTCAACGTCGTCAGATAACGCTCAGAGATGGTTTGATCGGGGCTTGGCGTGGACATATGCCTATAATCACGAAGAGGCGATAGTTTGCTTTCAAAAGGCTCTTGCCGCCGACCCCGATTGTGCGATGGCGCATTGGGGCATCGCGTATTGCATCGGACCTAACTACAACAAGCCTTGGGAAACTTTTGAGGACGACGAGAAGCCCGACTGCATCGCATTGGCAAGTGCATCAATCGAAGCCGCTACCGCGCTTTTAGATCGATTGACACCAATTGAACGTGCCTTGATCGAGGCGATCCCATCCCGCTATCCGAGTTCGCCAGACGTAGAGGATTTCAGACCCTGGAATGATGCCTTTGCTACCGCAATGCGCAAAGTCCATGCCGAATTCAGCAATGATCTGGACGTGTGCGCCGTCCTTGCCGAGGCTATCATGAACCGGACGCCTTGGCAGCTTTGGGATTTACCGACCGGGAAGCCAGCCGAAGGCGCAGACACGCTTGAGGCAATTGGCGTGCTCGACACAGCGTTCTCCTCTCTTCCTGGCGCATGGGAACATGCTGGGCTTCTGCACATGTATATCCATCTGATGGAAATGTCCCCACACCCCGAAAGGGCGCTGCGCCATGGCGATGCGCTCAGCACACTGATTCCGGACGCCGGGCACCTACTGCATATGCCTACTCATGTCGACGTTTTGTGCGGTGACTACATGAACGTGGTGCTTCGCAATCAAGCGGCCATCGTTGCCGACAGGAAGTTTCTGAAGCACGAAGGCCCCGACAACTTCTACTCCGTTTATCGCTGCCACAATTACCACTTCAAGATCTACGGAGCGATGTTCCTCGGACAACCGAGTGCAGCGATAGAAGCGGCGGAAGAATTGATTGCGACATTACCTGCGGAGACCCTTCGCCCTATGGCCGACTGGTTCGAAGGTTTCATCCCTATGAAGCAACATGTTCTGATCCGGTTCGGACGCTGGCAAGAGATACTCGATCAGGACCTGCCAGTGGATGAAGAGCTTTTCTGCGTCACTACCGCCATGATGCGGTACGCGCGAACCGTTGCCTTGGCGAACCAGCACAAGATCACTGAAGCCGATGGTGAAAAGGTAAAGTTTTATGAAGCTTTGGATCAGGTGCCTGAAACCAGAATGCTGTTCAACAACACGTGCCTCGACATCTTGAAGGTTGCTGAGCAAATGATGCTAGGTGAGCTAGCCTATCACAAGGGAGAGCACGAGAGCGCTTTCGAGCATCTGCGCAGATCGGTCGAGATTGATGATGCGCTGCCCTATGACGAACCCTGGGGTTGGATGCAGCCCACTCGGCATGCGCTCGGCGCTTTATTATTGGAGCAAGGCCATATGGTGGAAGCGGAAAGCGTCTATCGCGCCGACCTTGGTCTGGATGCAACGCTTAGCCGGGCCTGCCAGCACCCAGGCAATGTCTGGAGCTTGCACGGCTTGTACGAATGCCTAACTCGGCGCGGTGAAACGGTTGAAGCGCCCCAAATAAAACTACAACTGGACAAGGCCGCTGCCCGCGCCGAAGTGCCAATCAAAGCATCATGTTATTGCCGGCACAAGGCTTTGGCAGCCGAGTAGTCGGCTGCCAGAAGGACAGTCTGCGTCAAAAGCAACATCTACTTTACCCGCAATGCGGGCTTCAAATCGAGTTGGTCGAACGGCCGCATAGAATCCAAAACTCTAAAACGCAGCGCCCTAGCCGATTGCCGCTATGCAGCAATATCGTTGACTCTGCTCTCTCGGGTGTCTTATCGCTGTTGTCATGATGAAATCGTTCTTTGCACTCCAAGACTATTATCCTCAGCTTCGATAGCTGCGGGTGCTTCATCATTAGTTTCCGCTGCCCCTGACAGCGGTCAACAAACAATCGACCTTGTGCCGGGCGGCAAATTTAAAGGTCGAAAAATGAACAACAACAGAAGAAATCAAAACACTTCACTAGGTATCGTGGGGTTTGGTGCGTTCGGACAGCTTGCAGCCCTTCATCTTAGCCAGCACTTCGAAATATCTGCTTACGATCCGTCCCCAGACGTTGCCAAGGCCGCAAAGCAACTCGGAGTACGTCCGTCATCATTATACTCAGTATCGCAGGCTGACGTGGTCCTCATTGCTGCACCAGTGTCCTCATTTGAGCAAGTTGTCAGCGAGATCGCGGCTGCTTGTAAGCCCAGCGCGCTGATTGTTGATGTAGGCTCAGTAAAGGTAGTTCCCTCGGAAATCATGCGGCGGCGGCTACCGAACGATGTAGACATAATCGCGACCCACCCCTTGTTTGGTCCTCAGAGTGCTGCGACAGGTATTAAGGGTTTGAAAATTGCCGTCTGCCCCATTCAGGGAAGGCAACATGCCAGACTTGCTGCGTTTTTGCGCAAGACACTGGGTCTGACTGTCATCATGACAACACCAGAAGATCACGACCAAGAAGCGGCAGTAGTTCAAGGGCTCACGCACCTCATCGCCAAAGTGCTTCTGCGAATGGGACCGCTGCCAACGCGCATGACCACGAAGAGTTTTGACTTGCTGTCTGAGGCGATTTCCATGGTTCAGCACGATGCGCCAGAAGTATTCGAAGCGATTGAGAAGGCCAATCCCTACGCCGAGACCGTGCGACGACGGTTTTTTGATATGGCCGCAAGTCTGAGTGTAGAGCTGGAGGCAGCATTTGATTACACCGCCAACAACAAAAACGGACATTGAATACTTATCGGATCTCGAACAACGCATAGTGAAAGCGTCGGGCGAACAGGCCTTTTTCATTAAGGCCTTTCCAAAAACATCCCGAAGGGTGACGGGTCCGCAATACAAACCGGTTTTTTCCACCACGTCTCTCGCGAAACCGAAAAAGGCTGATGCGTCGAGGCGGTCCTCTTTGGATGTTTCGCGCAGAACAAGGGTTAGATCGATGTAACGCGATGCGGCTTCTTACAGTTCATCAAGATGCACTGCTTTGCTCCTGCCTCGGACGGAGTAGATTCGCGTAACCGGGCCGCCCTCCGGCTGCAGCGCCCCCGTTATTGCGGAAAGCTTAGGACGCAAAGGTCAAATTCAACTGATGCCCAACGTTGGCAGCGCCTTCCGATGTCGAAAGTACCCTGCTTTTCTGGTCTGACTATGACGGTTGGATCAGGTTTGTGTGACATTCAACAGGAAAGTTGTGCGATACATAGTTTTACCCTCCAATGACACTTAAGTCATTGACTATTAGTCATTCGGTAATTCTTCGGCGTACAGGTTTTGCCGTTTGCTGCTCAAAAGCCTTCCACAACAAAGGTGCGTCTAGAAAGCCGTCACTACGTTAATTGCGGTGCAAGTTCGAGGAGCGTCCACGTCGAGCCATAGGACGAAATGAAGCCCGTCATCTGATCAAAAAATATTTGCTCTTCAAGCCGGAAGACATCGCACGATCGGGTTTCAGAAGAAAATACAGTTTCAATTGAACCTGTTCAGATGATCAAACCATGTCCCGAGCTTAGATTGTGCCAAATTTTGGATTTCATCCTTCAATTCCGAAACCAATTTCAAGTATCAGCACTAGACTGCTACAGCCTGCAGCAACTCATCGCGTGTCACGTCTTCCCTGGTGCCGTTGATTATGACTTCTCCTCGTCGCAACGCGATAAATCTGTCGGCAAGTTCATAGGCAAAGTCAAAGTATTGCTCCACTAGAATGATTGCCATTCCGCTCGTGGTTCTGAGGTGTCGGATGACTTCGCCTATCTGTTGGATGATGTTGGGCTGAATACCTTCGGTCGGCTCGTCCAACAGAAGCAGGCGTGGTCGTGTTATCAATGCCCGTGCAATCGCCAGCTGTTGCTGCTGACCGCCAGAAAGGTCACCTCCGCGACGGTTTTGCATCTGTTTGAGGACCGGGAACATATCAAATATATCACCTGGAATGAAATGTTCGCTGGCAGGCAGACAGGCATACCCCGTTTCAAGATTTTCGCGAACTGTGAGCAAAGGAAATATCTCACGACCTTGTGGGACATAGGCCACACCTTTCCACGCCATTTGATGAGCGGGCAGGACGCCCAGAATTTCCCCGTCCAGTTCCAGACTGCCGCCCGATCGCGGATGCGTACCTGATATTGCTTTCATCAGGCTGGTTTTCCCGACACCATTGGTCCCCATCACGCAAGTCACTTCACCTTGTCTGGCTTCCATGGAAATCCCGTTGAGGATTTGCGAATGCCCATAATGCAAAGTCAGATCTGTTAGCTTCAGCATTGTTTAGCGCCCTAGATATACGTCGATGACGTCCTGGTTAGATGTCACGTGATCAAGACTGCCTTCAGCCAAGGCGGACCCTTCGTGTAGAACCGTGACTTTGCAATTCAGGCGTCGGACAAATTCCATATCGTGTTCCACCACAACAACGGCACGGGTTCTGGCGGCTTGTACTAGCAAGTCGGTGGTGTGTTCGCGCTCCTGCGGTGTCATGCCAGCGGCAGGCTCGTCCACCAGCAAAAGTCGCGGCTCCTGAGCCAGCAGCATGCCAATTTCCAGCCACTGCTTTTGACCGTGGCTCAGTTCACCAGCTTTGCGGCTTAGATTCTGATACAGGCCGATTTCGACAGCCAGATCTTCAACTTTCTGCAAATCGTCAGTGGAGGTTCGATAGAAAAGCACGTGAAGCCAGCCACGTTTGTTCTGAAGCGCCATCAGCAAGTTTTCCTGCACGGTCTGGTCTTCGAAAACCGTGGGTTTCTGAAACTTCCTTCCGATCCCAGCCTGAGCGATCTTTGCCTCGGACAGCCCCAACAAAGATACCGATTTCTCCCCCCAGATGACACGTCCTTCATCGGGCCGGGTTTTACCTGTAATGATGTCCATGAACGTGGTCTTGCCTGCCCCGTTTGGGCCGATCACAGCGCGAAGCTCGGCCTCGCCGATCTGAAACGACAAGTTGTTGATAGCACGGAAACCATCGAAAGTGACCGAAACGCCGCTAACCTCAAGCAAAGTGCTCATTCGATGGCCTCCTTCTCGCGCAGAGCGCCGTCATCCGGTCCCAGATTTGCCCCATGCCTGTCCGGGTGGCGGCTGTCGGTCCACAAGTCGAACAATCCTCCGATACCCTGCGGGGCGAACAGCGTAACCAACACAAAAGTTATGCCCAATAGCACCTGCCACCAGTCGACCCATTTGATCGTGTAAAATCCAAGCGGAATATCCGGGGCCTGTCCGCCCGTGAACCACGTGCTCAGAAGACTGACAAAAGCTGCACCAATTACCGCGCCATACAATCGGCCTCGTCCACCGATGGCGACCCAGACGGCCAAATAGATCGAGGCGATAGGGGCCATTTCCTCGGGATTGATGATGCCTGCTTGCGGGTAATAAAGCGCGCCGGCAATGGCTGCGATACAAGCAGTCAGGGTGAAGACGGCCAGCTTGAATACCTCGACTGAATAGCCAAGGAAGCGCACCCGTGCCTCGTTATCGCGAATGCCGCGGATGACCGAGCCGAACTTGCCTGACACGATCCAGGCTGCCAGCATATAGCCCAGACCCAAGGCCAGCGCCGAGGCCCAGAGGAACCAGATCGACACCACGTCCTGCGAAGCGGTGACACCTGGCAGGTTCTGCAGGCCGGACAAGCCGTTGTTCCCACGCAACCCGCTGTCGTTCTGAAACAGATACAGGGCCAGTGCCAACGTCATCGCCTGTGTCAGGATCGATAGGTATACACCGGTGACACGGCTCCGGAAAGCCAACCATCCGAAGACCAGCGCCAACAGACCCGGGACCAGCACAACCAGGATCAGTTGCAGGGTCAGGCTGTGGGAGAACGCCCAGATCAACGGAAACTCCGACGATCCGACAACGCCAAAGACTTGTGTTCCAATCGCGTCCACCACTTCGGACGACGTCGGTGGAATTTCGGCCTGTGCCAGCGAGTCGACCACGATCAGGCGGGTGCGTTCGTACATCAGCCACATGCCGATCATGTAGCCCCCCAGCCCGAAGAAGGCGAAGTGACCCAGTGACAGGATGCCGGTGAAGCCCCAGACCAGATCCATCGCCACTGCGATCAGGCAAAGGCACAGGGTTTTGCCCAGCGTTTTGACGAAACTGGTCGAGATTACACCGATCCCGAAACCCTCGGACAGGATGGTTACGCTCAGGGTGAACAGGGACAGGATGGCAAGAAAGACCAGCACGGATGGGTTCTTGGCGATAAAGCTGCGTTCCATGGCTCAATCCCCCGCCGCGCGACCCTTGAGGGCGATAATGCCCCGCGGCCGAAACTGGATGAAAATGATGATGAAGATGATCATGTAGGTTTGGGCCGCGAGGGTGTTCGACGGGATCATCCACTCGATCCCCTTCTGCAGGAAGCCGATCATACCCGCACCTGCAAGCGCCCCCCAGATGTTACCAACCCCGCCCACAACCACTGTCATGAAACTTTGCACGATATAGTCGCTGCCCAGATCGGACGTGACCTTGGCGAATAGGCCAATCGCGACCCCGGCGATGCCGGCAATGCCGGAGCCAAGCCCAAAGGTCAGCATATTCACTCGCCCGGGATTAATCCCCATTGACGCCGCCATGCGCGAGTTCTGCGTTACTGCACGCATCTCAAGCCCTAGCCTCGTCCGTTTGATGATGTAGAGGAAAAGTCCCAGAAAAATAAGCGCCAGAACGAAGATCGCAATGCGGATGTAGCTGATTGAAACCACGTCATTCAGCATCCACGAACCATCCAACCAATCGGGAGCAGTCAGCGGGCGCGCCTGCGTGCCAAAGATATTCTTGGCCAGCTGCTGTAGGGCAATTGAGATGCCGAACGTTGCCAGCAACGTCTCCAATGGGCGAGCGTAAAGCCAGCGGATCACCAACCGCTCCATAGCGACGCCCATCGCGAAGGTGACAGCAAAAGCAATTGGAATAGCAACCATGATCGAAAGCGTATGATCAGGGATAATCTGCTGCACCACGTAGCCGGTATAAGCACCCATCATGATGAACTCGCCATGGGCCATGTTGATCACGCCCATCACGCCGAAGGTGATGGCCAGACCGATGGCGGCGAGGAAATAGATCGACGCCAGTGAGATCGCGTCCAGCGTCAGGTCGAGTGTTTGGCTCAGGCCGACCTTCAGTTCGATCTGTTGCAGGGCTTTCTCTGCTGCTTCAGTGACCTCGGCAGATGGCTCACTGTAGGTTTCGAAGAATACATGCGTGTTAACTGCGGCGTTGACATCCGCCTTCGTGACCAAGGCTGGCACAGTCCCCGCCTCTGCCAGAGAGTTATACGCACGCGCGCGCATTGCATCTGAATTCAGCTGTGCGACGGGAGTACCACCTACACGACCACCTTCTATATTGGCCGCCAGTGCCGATCTGATATCTTCCGCCGAAACACGCGGTGCGGCCAGGTTTCCTGCAACGAGCAAGTCATATGCTTCGTCAGACGTTAAGGCGTCTGAGCCCGCTTCAAGAATAACGGCGACGTTCAGGTCCTGGGGCAATTCGGTAGCGGCTTGGCGGGCAGTGACGAGCAACGGGTTCAGAGCCGCACGAACGTCTACGCCCAGATCGCCGGACATTTCTTTGATCGCCGCCACGCGGGCTGCGGTATCTTCGTCAAAACCAATCGTCAGCAACCGTTCCAGCCGCTGCTTTTGCGCCTTCAACTCTGCTTCGGGTTCATCCCCTATCGAAGCGCGAAGTGGCTCCAAGAGTGCACTTTCGGGATCACGTTGGATGGATTGCAATGCGGCCAGACGTTTTGCGCGATCCGGATCGGTCAATTGAAACTGGACCAGAGCGGTCCCGATCATCGCGCGGATACCGCTGTTGGGCTTCAGCTGCCTAAGCTCGGATTTCTCAAACGTACCGACGACTTCTCCGGTATCGAAGTCGGTCAATTCATACGACCGCCCCTCTCCTTTCTGGCCAGAAAAGAACAGACCGTCCGACTTGCGCATCCACATGTTCTTGGCTGCCCATGTCTCAAGCATCACTTGCGCCTGAGGCAAGCCGCTTGACGCAATCGCATCAATCGCCGGTTTGATCGTCTTGCGCGAGCTTTTGGCGATGATCTCCTGATGCTCTTGCAGGATCGGTTGCAGACCGACCTCTTGTGCGTTGGCAGTCAGGCAGGCGCACAGGATTGCGAGGCCCGCAAGGAAAAGTCGTACCATGTGGTGAAACCCGAATGTCTTTATTTTAGCAAGGCGGGCAAACAAACCCGCCTTGCGTGTCGGTTAGTAGTTCGACAGGGTCTGAACGCAGGTCTTGGTCTCGGTGTTGTACATACCGCAACCCAGCTCTTTCCAATCCGAGACGAGCACAGCCGACTCCGGCAGGAAGTCGGTCCAGGCGTCACCCGGCACGACGTCGGTTTCGCTGATGATATCGAACTGACCGTCTTCTTGAATTTCACCGATCAGAACCGGTTTCGCGAGGTGATGGTTCGGCAGCATCACAGCGGTGCCTCCGGTCAGGTTCGGGAATTCCTGCCCATACATCGCGGCGCGCACGGCATCGACCTCGGTCGAACCGGCCTCGGTCGCGGCGTTTACCCACATGTTGAAGCCGATGTAATGCGCCTCCATCGGGTCATTGGTCACACGTTCATCACCCATGGTGGTTTTCCAGGTGTCCACAAATTCCGCGTTGGCCTCAGTATCCGCCGACTGGAAGTAGTTCCAAGCGGCAAGGTGACCGACGAGGTTGGTGGTGTCCAAACCGGACAGTTCTTCCTCACCGACCGAGAAGGCCACGACCGGAATGTCATCTGCCGAAACACCAGCCGCTGCCAATTCCTTGTAAAAACCAATATTGGCGTCACCATTGATGGTCGAGATCACACCGACTTTTTTACCATCCGCGCCCAGCGCGACCACGTCCGCCACGATCTTGGACCAGTCGGAATGGCCGAAAGGCGTGTAATTAACGAAGATATCTGCTTCCGCGATACCTTTTTGCTTCAGATAGCTTTCCAAGATATTGTTGGTGGTCCTGGGGTAGACATAGTCTGTGCCGAGCAGAGCGAATTTCTCGACCCCCAGTTCCTCCAGGAAATAGTCCGTGGCGGGGATGGCCTGTTGGTTCGGAGCAGCACCGGTATAAAAGACGTTTTTAGAGCTTTCTTCGCCCTCATACTGGACCGGATAGAACAGAAGACCGTTTAGTTCCTCGATCACTGGCAGAACCGACTTGCGGCTCACCGAAGTCCAATTGCCAAAGATTACATCCACCTCGTGGACGGTTAGCAGCTCACGCGCTTTTTCGGCAAACAGAGGCCAGTCAGAGGCCGGGTCGACCACGACAGCTTCAAGCTGTTTACCCAGCAGACCGCCCTTGGCGTTTTGCTGGTCAATCAGCATCAGCATGGTGTCTTTCAACGTCGTTTCCGAGATCGCCATCGTACCGGAAAGCGAATGCAGCACTCCAACCTTGATCGTGTCTTCGGTCGACAAGGCGGCGGTGGCCATGACAGCAAATACTGCCGATCCGGCGAGTGTGGATTTGAGCGATTTCATGTGATCCTCCTGGCGGGGCCGGGAGAGAGGGCTTGCACAAAGGCACACTCTTCTTCTACCTGATCCCCGCAACTGTTGTTGCGTTCCGTGTGGCGGTTGTGTTCGAGGTCCAATTCGCGCAGCCGTCACACACCCCCGGGTCGTTTCCGCGGTGGCACCCATACGGTTTCTGCATCGCAGCAAGCTTGGCAACTTACCTTTAACCCAATTCGGAAAATCGGCGCGATGCGCCTAATTTTTCATCCAAGACCGGGGTCGCTGTCTAAAATTTAGACGCGCGATGTCGAATTAAGCAGATTTCGACACTGTAGATTAGTGTTCCGCCCCTTCAACAGAGAAACAAGTGGCACCAATCAAAGCTCCAAAGGTGCCCTATTACCCACGTTGCAGCCATATTGCCTATGCACAGTGCTATTCCACCGCGCGCTGCAGGCGCCGTCAGTTTGAGTACCAAGCAATTGGGTGACAGGACGGTGCTGAACAAGTTTCGCCAGTCCGGGTCTTATAAATGTCTGTTCCCCAGAACCAACACACCTGATCTTGACGCGGTTCTTCTTAACACGGCAGGCGGCGTAACCGGAGGCGACTCATTTCGACTTTCCGGTAAGGCAGCAAAAGGAACGGCGCTGACTTTGACAACACAAGCCTGCGAGCGCGCCTACAAGGCCAAGCCGCAAGAATGTGGCCAGATTACCAGTCATCTGACTGTTGAGACTGAAGCCCGGCTGAACTGGTTGCCGCAAGAGACTATTCTGTTCAATGGCAGCGCTCTGGAGCGACGCCTGAAAATCGAGATGGCGCCAGATGCCGAGATGCTGATGGTAGAGCCGCTGGTCTTCGGCCGCATTGCGATGGGCGAGACGCTGACCGATATCCGTCTAAACGATCGGATCGAGATACGGTACCAAGGAAAAAAGGTGTTCCTTGACGCGATCCAGTACTCGGGTGATTGGCACAAACATCTGTCCAAACCGCATATTGCAAACGGCGCGGGTGCGATGGCGTTGATCGTCTTCGTATCGGAGTCAGCCGAAGGTCATCTGAATGCCATTCGTCAGATGCTGCCCAATACCGCAGGTGCAACTATGATCCGCAATGACCTGTTGGTTGCTCGTGTTCTTGCCGAAAACAGCTTTGCCCTCCGTCGCACATTGATGCCGATCTTGCGACGGTTGAACAAAGACACGCTGCCTCGATGCTGGATGCTTTGACATGAACCTGACCCCTCGCGAAAAAGACAAACTGTTAGTCGCCATGGCCGCCGAAGTCGCCCGCAAACGCCTGGACCGCGGCGTCAAACTGAACCACCCCGAGGCGATCGCCCTGATCACCGATGCCGTGGTCGAAGGTGCACGCGATGGGCGTTCAGTTGCTGACATGATGCAAGCCGGGGCCGAGGTGATCACCCGAGAGCAATGCATGGAAGGTGTGCCCGAAATGATCCACGAAGTTCAGGTCGAAGCCACCTTTCCAGATGGCACCAAGCTGGTGACCGTCCACAACCCCATTCGCTGAAAAAGGAAACCAATATGACACGCATGCTTTTCCCCGCCCTGATCTTCGCTGGCCCGGCAGCCGCCCATAACGGAACGCATATCCACGCGCACGGCACCGATTATGCGGCGATGGGCGTTGGGCTGGCGGTTGTTGCGCTGGCTGCTGTCGCGCTGATCACAAAGCTGAACAAATGATCCCCGGGGAGCTGTTCCCGGCTGATGGTGAAATTACCCTGAACCCCGACACTGATGCGATCACTTTGATGGTCGCCAATACCGGCGACCGCCCGGTTCAGGTCGGCTCACACTACCATTTCGCCGAAACCAACCCGGCGCTCGACTTTGACCGAACTGCCGCGCGTGGCCTGCGCCTGGACATTGCGCCAGGCACCGCTGTGCGGTTCGAACCGGGGCAGGCCCGCGAAGTTTCGCTGATCCCGATCAGTGGTGCGCGCAGGGTCTACGGCTTCAATCAAAAGGTCATGGGGGCACTCTGATGCCAGCAAAAATCAAGCGCTCAGACTACGCCGCGATGTTCGGCCCGACCGCAGGGGATAAGCTGCGGTTGGCCGACACCGATCTTGTGATTGAGGTCGAACGTGATCTGACCAGCTATGGCGAAGAGGTCAAGTTTGGTGGCGGAAAGGTAATCCGCGACGGGATGGGGCAATCTCAGACCACGTGCGCCGAAGGCGCTGTGGATACGGTCATCACCAATGCTCTGATCGTTGATCACTCGGGCATCTACAAGGCCGACGTTGGCCTGAAAGACGGGCGGATCGCCAAGATCGGCAAGGCGGGAAACCCCGATACACAACCCGGTGTCGACATCATCATAGGACCCGGAACCGAGGCCATTGCTGGCGAGGGTCGTATCCTGACGGCAGGTGGGTTCGACAGTCATATCCACTTTATCTGCCCGCAACAGATTGAAGACGCACTACATTCCGGCCTGACCACCATGCTGGGCGGTGGCACAGGTCCTGCGCATGGGACATTGGCCACCACTTGCACCCCCGGTCCATGGCATATCGGGCGGATGTTGCAAGCGGCGGATGCTTTCCCGATGAATCTGGCCTTTGCGGGTAAGGGTAACGCTTCGCTGCCTGCCGCGCTCGAAGAACAGGTCAAAGCCGGAGCCTGCGCCCTGAAACTGCACGAGGACTGGGGAACCACCCCGGCCGCCATTGATTGCTGCCTGTCGGTGGCCGACGCGATGGACGTGCAGGTGATGATTCACACTGACACGCTCAATGAATCAGGCTTTGTTGAAAACACCGTGGCGGCCATGAAGGGTCGCACTATTCACGCTTTCCACACCGAAGGCGCAGGCGGAGGCCATGCTCCGGATATCATCAAGATCTGCGGCGAGAACCACGTTCTGCCGTCCTCGACCAATCCCACGCGGCCCTTCACCGTGAACACGGTTGAGGAACATTTGGATATGCTGATGGTCTGTCACCACCTCGACAAATCCATCCCCGAGGACGTGGCCTTTGCCGAAAGCCGCATCCGGCGTGAGACAATCGCAGCCGAGGATATACTGCACGACATGGGCGCATTTAGCATCATCGCGTCTGACAGTCAGGCCATGGGTCGGGTCGGAGAGGTTTTGATCCGCACGTGGCAAACCGCTGACAAGATGAAGAAACAGCGCGGGCGCCTGCCCGAAGAAACCGGTGAGAACGACAACTTTCGCGTCCGTCGCTATATCGCCAAATACACGATCAACCCTGCTATTGCCCATGGGCTCAGCCACGAGATCGGGAGCATCGAGGAAGGCAAACGCGCCGACCTCGTCCTTTGGAACCCGGCCTTTTTCGGCGTGAAGCCCGAGATGGTTCTGCTGGGCGGCACCATAGCCTGCGCGCAAATGGGCGATCCCAACGCGTCGATCCCTACACCGCAGCCGGTTTATAGTCGGCCGATGTTTGGCGCTTACGGACGGTCAGTGGAAAACTCGGCGATCACATTTGTCTCGCAGGCGGCCCATGCGGATGGGATCGGTGATACACTGGGATTGGCAAAGCAAACCGTCGCCGTCCAAAACACACGAGAAATTGGCAAGCAGGATCTTCTGCTGAACAACGCGACACCGCATGTCGAGGTCGATCCGGAAACCTACGAGGTGCGGGCGGATGGCGAATTGCTGACTTGCCAACCCGCCGAAACGCTGCCGATGGCGCAACGGTATTTTTTATTCTGATCAAAAAATGTGCTGCGTTGCGGCGCGTGCAAGGCAGCAATGACCAAATACGCACTTCTAAGTGAGGCCAATATGACAGATATAAAAACCCATGGGAGGACCAACGTTTACGAGGGTCCAAATGGCACACTCAGCAACACATACAAACACGCGCTTTTCGCTGGCCGGTTTAATCGTATCCATCGGGTCGTCAATTTACTCGGCCCTGATCAGCGTAGCCGAAGCTCAATCTCGCGTCCGGAAAGTCGAATTCCTGCAATCGCTCAGCGACGAAGAGCTGAAAAACCGCGGTCTGACGCGCGAACGGATCGTGCATCGGGTGTTCTCGGACTCAATCTGGCTCTGACTATTCCCGCTGCAGAGGAGGTGATGGTATGACCGCCCTGCTCTGTACTGCGCGCCAGTATTCGGATCACACGCATGGCGATCCGGCAGACTGTCTCTCGTTGACCTACGACGACCGTTTTTTGCGGCGTAAGGTTCTTACCTGCGAAAGCGGCGAACAGATTCTCATCGATCTCGCGCAAACGACCTCACTGAACCACGGTGGCGCGTTGGTTTTGGACGACGGTCGCGAAGTGGAAATACAGGCAGCACCGGAAGTGTTGCTGGAGGTAAAAGCACCGGACCTGACACGTATCGCCTGGCATATCGGCAATCGGCACACGCCTTGTCAGATCGAAAAGACCCGCCTGTTGATCCAAGTCGATCACGTCATCCGTGATATGCTTTTTAAAATCGGAGCAAAGGTGCGAGAGGTGAATGAACCATTCACCCCCGAAGGCGGGGCCTATGGCCACGGCAGGACCCATGGCCACACCCACTGACGCCGACATCCTGACGCTGACACAATGGTTGTCCCCTGCCTATCCTGTTGGGGGGTTTGCCTACTCTCACGGGCTTGAAGCTGCGATTGACGGGGGAACTGTCGCGAATTCTCGGGATACTGAAGCCTGGATTTCAGATGCGCTGGAACATGGCTCTGGGTGGAATGATGCTGTGTTCGTTGTGGCGGCCTTCAACGCGCATGACAAAGAAGAACTGATCAACGTCGATATCGCGGCGCGCGCCTTTTGTGCGACATCCGAAAGGCTCATGGAAACCGAGTTGCTGGGACAGGCCTTCGGAAACGTCACCAAAGGTGTCTGGGAATTGGACCTTGGGCAATTCACCTACCCCGTCTCGATTGGACGGGCTGCAAGACTTCAAAACCTTCCCTTGCTGCTGACGACCAAGATGTTTCTGCAAGCTTTCGCAAGCAACCTTGTCGCCTGTGCGACGCGCCTGGTACCACTGGGACAGACCGAGGCGCAGCGGTTGATCCGCCAGCTGACACCGTTGTGCGCCCAGATTGCTGAAAGGGCAAAAAAGGCGAGTCTGGACGAGTTAAGCTCTACCGCGTTCTTGGGGGACATTGCGGCCATGAAGCACGAAACACAATATTCGAGGATTTTCCGCACATGACCAGTATGAACGGCCCGCTTCGCGTAGGTATTGGAGGCCCAGTAGGAGCCGGAAAAACCACTTTGACCGCCGCCTTGTCTGAAGCGCTGCGCGATGTCTGTTCGGTGGGAGTTATTACTAACGACATATATACGCAGGAAGATGCCGAAGCGCTGATGCGCATGCAGGTCCTGCCGCGGGACAGGATCATCGGCGTCGAAACTGGCGGTTGCCCGCATACAGCAATTCGCGAAGACGCCTCGATCAATTTGGCCGCCGTCGCCGAGATGCAGACACGTCATCCGGATCTCGATATTGTTTTGATTGAAAGCGGAGGCGACAATCTATCAGCCACATTCAGCCCGGAACTGGCGGATCTGACCATCTACGTGATCGATGTCGCTGCAGGCGAAGAAATACCCAGGAAAGGCGGGCCGGCGATTACGAAATCAGACATCCTTGTAATCAACAAGACCGACCTTGCACCGCATGTTGGCGCTTCGCTGCAGGTTATGGAACGTGATGCGAAAATGATGCGTAAAGGAAGGCCCTTCTTGTTTTCGTCACTTCGTCACAGAAGCGGGGTCGACGCAATTGTGGATCTGCTTGTGAAAGGCGGAGGTTTAAGAATTTCGGAAGCGAATTAGTCCCAGAGACGAAGAGGCTAAGATAGCTCGCCAATTAGCCCATTCCCAAGCCCTTTACACCAGTGCTTTATTAAGAATCCTTGGAGAGCGTGACCAAAAACGCAACTAAGTCTGCAATCTCCTGCTCAGACAAATTCAATTCCGAAAGAATGGCTTCACCGTCGGCGTGCAGCCTTTCAGTATCAATTTTGCTGTAATGCCGTATCACAGATTTCAGATCATCTAAGCTGCCGTCATGCATGTAAGGAGCGGTTTCAGCCACTCCCCGCAGGCTGGGCGTCCGAAAGGTTCCAAAATCAGAATGGCTCCTGCGTACATTTCGCACCGCCCAGGCACCTTTCTTTTCTGGATCGTCGTTCCAGTCGCCGTCCAATGTGTAGGGGCTTGAGAGTAAAATGTTCAATCCTCCGAACCGACCTTGGTCAACCTCGGTTTCATTCAGAAAATATGGCACACCAGCGTCATGGAACTCGTTGTTGGAAAACCTCGGACCGTTGTGGCAAAATACGCATTTCCCGCGCCCTAAAAAGAGCTGAAGACCTCGCTGAGCTGCTTCTGGGTATTCCTTAGCCGCTGCAATATCTCGGCGCTCCAAAGCATCGCGAAAATCGTCAAATATCGTCCGGTCGGTGGCTAAGGTCTCTAAGTAAGCAGAAAGAGCTTTTGCAGTATTCACCAGAAAAAGTTCAGGGCTTTGATCCTGGAGGTGACCAAATATGGCTTCAAAATCATCAATGTAGGTACTTTCAGAGATAGCTATCTTTAGGCTTTCGGCACTATGCGCCATCTCTTGTTCTTCGATGATCGGATGCAGGCTGGCTGCCCAAAGATTATCGCTTTTGCCGCCCCAACCATACCAGCGCAGCCCGGCAAGGTTTCGCAGTGATGGTGTGTTTCGATTTAACAAATCACGACCGAGTGCCCGCGCCTCCGGCGTCGTAAATGCCTGATCAGGATCATGACAACTTGCACAGGAAAATGCACCATCGACTGATAACACCGGATCGTTGAATAAAGCCTGTCCGAGCTTGATTGCCGTGGCGTCTTTGGAAAACCTATTGCTTGGATCCGACTGGAAGGATGGTGGCCACGGCCCAAAGGACAACGTCTGTTCAATTTCGTCTTCGGTCAACAAGACATCTGCACGTACTGCCCCGGTCAGAAAAATTAGCGCAGCTGTCATCCACAGCTTCATTTCAGCGCAATTTCTGACGTGTAGAAAACCGATTGGCCACTGACGTCGACATCGATTTGCAGCTCCCACAAACCCGGCATGTGAAACAACATATCATCAATTCGGAACACTCCGCCGTCCAATGCGGTAACCTTGGGAGTATAGTTCATACCATGTTGATGAGCGGGCATGATTGCATCCACACGCATTTGGCCCACAGCAGTTTCACTACAAACTGAAACCAACACCGAAAACGGTTGGGCCAACGGAATTTCGTCGACCGTCAGATAAACCTTGGGTGCGTTTTGAACTTCCGAATTCATGCGTTGCCCCGTCGCTTCACAAGCAACCGCCGCGCTGGACCATATAAGAAACCAAGCAGCGCAGTGGGTCATTCTGATGCCAGCAAACGTTCTGCGTTAGCATAGGCAATGTTGTCTGCGATCTGGTCCGGCAGCAAATCCAACCATTCACGCGAAAAATCGGCATGAGGGCCTACGTAGTACCAACGTTCAGGTGCGAACGTATCCGTACCGACCATAAACCTATCGGGATGGGCTTGGAACGCAGCCCTCCAATCCGGGTCGACACGGCCCCGCGAAACCATGTCCGAACGAAATGCCAGATCGGCCCATAGCCCGGGATAAATGTCTAGCGCATCGACCACACTGGCTGGATCGTCAAACCCAGAATGGGCCCACAATACCCGAGCTTCCGGCCATGTTTCGAAGATCAAGTCAACGGCCTCGCGATCACCATGGTGGTGCAGGATTAGGTTCCGCTCTTTCGCCAGTGCAATCATACGCTGGATGACCGGCGTCTTGATGTCATCTCCGTAAGCGTGAAACTCGCCGATGGCCTCGTAGTTGTTTTTTGCCAGGTTTGTTTCCAGATACTCGATTACAGTTTCATCGTGCATCCAGGTGTTGATCTCACCGCGACGACGATAAGGGCGAAGCGCCGGAACAACGATGTCCGGTGCCACGGCCAACAATAGCTGAGTGCCATTGTCATCCGAGCTGGAAATCAGCGCTTTACGCACGCCTGCATCTCGAAGGATTTCGGCCACCTGTTCAGGCGGAACCAGTTTGACTGCATCGTGGCTGTAGTGAATATGTGCGTCAAAGATCGGTCGCTGTTCTGCGACGGCGGTACTGCAAAATAACGCTGCACTTAAAATGGAGATATGTTTCAGCACCGCAAGCCTCCTCAATATCATTCAGACCCTGGCAAGCGTCACGTCGAAATTCACGTGCAAGAAAGGTTCGGCAATCTTACCAGAAAGCTCCATGCCATCGGGAAATTCTGATGCAGGTCGTTCAACATATGTCATTACCAGATCGTCCCGAACGCCAAAGACAGTATCCTGATCTAAATAGGGATCATTGTCCGGAAAAATCTCCGTCACGAGTGAGCGATACCCGGGGGCTTTGACGATAAAGTGCAAGTGTGAGGGCCTCCATGGATGGCGACCACAAGCGCGCAGAATATCACCGACTGGCCCGTCAGACGGCACGGTGTATTCAACTGGCTTAACTGTGGTGAACGCATATCTGCCATCATCGCCAACTGACATCAGCCCGTGGAAAGAATAGGTGTCCTGTTCTTCATCCTGACTGGCGTAGAGGCCGTTGGGTGCCGTTTGCCAGATATCCAGTTCTGCCCCGGCAATCGGATGACCTTCGGTATCGCGGATCACGCCCTCTGCAAGTAGAACCGGCCCGCCGTAGTGACGCTTCATATCGCCACCGATTGGCAGCGGGGGGGCGCCCGAGACGTGAAATGGACCTAAAACGGACGAACTGGTCGCATCGGCACTGGAATGCAGCATATCAACCAATGACGACAGGCCCAACACGTCCGAGGCTAGCACGAATTCATGCCTATCCTCGGTTTCCACCGCAGCGCAGCCTTCCAGAAACGCAATCCCGGCCCGCCACTCGTCATGCGTCAGGTTGGTTTCCCGCGCAAAGTCGTGGAGGTGTTTGACCAGGGAGCCCATGATTTCACGCATCCGTGGATCAGTATCTTTGGACAGGTACCCCATGAAGACGTCGGTGATATTGTCTTTGGTGACAGAGCGCATCTTGTCCTCCTTAAATCAGGGCAAGGCTGAGGATCGGGAACTCGATCAGAATGAACAGAACGATCAGCATCACGAACGCAAAGGGAAGTGCGCCCATGAACACGTCCTTAAGTGATATGCGGTCATCGTTAATCGTGGATTTGATAACGAAGCAGGATATACCCAAAGGTGGTGTCAAGAGACCAATTTCAGCCCCGACCACGGTGATAATGCCAAACCATATCAGCGACATATCAAGCGCTTCGGCCATGGGCAGGAACAGCGGTACCACAATCAGAATGATCGACGCGGTGTCGAGCAATGTTCCCAGAAACAGCATCAACAGAACATAGAGCAGCATGATCGACCAGAAAGATGCGGAATTCCCCGCAAGCAGATCCTGTAGTTGATTGGGCAGCCCGGCCAGCCCCAGCATGCGGCTGTAGATTGAAGCGGCCGTGATCAGGAACAGGATCGCGGCTGTGATGTGACCGGTTTCCAGCAACGCGTCCCAGAATGCGCGTGGAGACATCGACTTGCGGGCAACCGCGATGATTAGCGCAACGAGAGCTCCGGCGGCCCCTGCTTCTACGGCAGTCAACCAACCTGTGTAGATACCACCAAGGACGATGGTAATGATGAACAGTGTCGGCAGTGTTTTGGAGGCTATCTCGCGCCCTGACATCCACTCGGTGTCTTCGACAACGCGGCCACCGACGAATGCTGGGGTGAAACGACCCATAACCCAAATCGCGCCTACATAAGCGATCGCCAGCATGATCCCCGGAATAACCCCCGCAAGGAACATGTCCCCAACAGATTGCTCGGCGACAAAGGAATAGATGATCAGCATCGCCGAGGGCGGGATGATCATCCCCAAAACCGAAGACCCGGCGACCACGCCAACAGCAAACCGTGGGTTATAAGCCTGCGCCATCATCTGCGGGACCGAGACCTTGGTGAACACGGATGCGGAGGCTATTGACGACCCAGTCACTGCGGCAAAGACGGCGTTGGCTCCAACGGTTGCCATACCGATACCGCCTTTGACCTTGCGAAATCGCATGGTCATGACTTCGTAGATGTCCCTGCCCAACCCGGCTTTTGAGACAATGAGCCCCATAAAAGTAAACAATGGGATGGTTGCAAAGCTGTATTCCATCGCGCTGTCGCCGACCGCCACTTTCAGCAGGTTGAGCGCAAGCGTGAAATTGTCCCGCATCAGCCAGATCGACACGAACGAGACCACGCCCAAAGCAATCGGAATGTAAACGCCTGCGTAAATCAGAAAGACGATGGCTATGACCGAGATCAGGCCAATCTCAATCGGCGTCATTCTGCGGCCTCGTCATGTTCAGGGGTGCGAATTAGATGCGGGCGGTCCTGCGCCGTGACAACCTTGAGCAGGAAGATCACGCAGGCAAGCGCAGTACCGCACGCGATGACCAGTTTGACCGGCCACCATGGCAGAGTGAAAAGACCCGGAACTCCGAAGTAGTCCTGTGTCTCCCACATATGCAGGAACTCGGGAAAGGTTACATAAGCAATCAGACCCATGAAGATTGCGGAGATGGCATTGATAATGCGCCTCAGGTTGGCCGTTAGCCCAGGACGGCGGTGGTGTAGCAGGTTCAGAAACCCGTCCGAGCGCGTCAGCCGATCCACTCTGACTACGTCGGCCAGCTGCAAAAAAACGATCATCACGACCGAAAACTGCACCATTTCATAGGTGCCACGCAGAGGTGCCGAAAACAGACCGCGCGCAATGACGTCGACATTCAGAATGACCACCAACGCAAGGACGACAAGCGTACCCAATGCGTTGGCGGCGATAGCAAGCGAATTGGCGACCCGCGACAAGCCAGCAACTGCGGTCTTCAGCATGAAAGGCCCCTTTCGTGGATCGCCAGACTGTTACTCGGCCGTCCAGTCACGCACTCCGGTAAAACCGGCGTCCTGCAGCTTGCCGAGATAAGCGGCCAGTATCGCGTCGCCTTGTTCACCGTTCTCATTCAGTGTGGCTGCCCATTCCTGTGCTACATTTGGCATTGCGTTGGCCCAGGCCGCTCGGTCTTCGTCCGAAACTTCGACAATCGTCCCGCCGGCTTCGGTGTATGCGTCCCTTGAGGCCGCAGCCCGGTCCATAGCGATGCCGGCCACATGATCACGGTAGTCAATTGCGACGGCCTGCAGAACGCCTTTGACTTCATCCGGCAACTTTGCCCAATAGTCAGAATTCACCGTGATCGTCTTGGAGTTCACGGCACCCAAGTCAGCTTTGAGCATGTAGGGAGCCACTTCGGCGATCTTGAAGGTCTTGGCTGCTTCAGGCCACAGCATCGCACAATCAACAAGGCCGGTTTGCAGCATATTGTAGAAATCGGTCAGGCCACCACGAACCCCCGCTGCATCTTTGATACCTTCGAGATATCGGAGGTTCAGTCCCGCCCCTGCCACTTTTCGGCCTTCCAGATCAGAAACAGCCGAGACCGGCTCTGTACAAAAAACCTGATAGGTATCGAGTACTACGCCGGTCGCCAGATAGACTTGGTTCTGTGCAGCGAACTCATTTTGCATCGCTGGGTATTCGCGCGCGATCTCATCCACGGCTTTGGCTACCGCGCGAGAGTCCGATGACACGAAGGGGGTCGACCCCGATATCCCCTGACTGGGCAACTTGGACGAATGGAAGATAGTTGTGACAATGCCGATGTCGCCAAGGCCAAGCTGGATCCCTTCCAGCACGCCCTTCGGCTTTACGATCGAACCGCCATAGTTCTCTTGCCAGTTCATCTTGTAGTTGCCGGAGTCGGCCAGCCGCTTGTCCACTTCTGGAATGAAGAAGTTGGTGAATTCTTTCACCCACAAGGCCCGATCGGGATAGCCATCAATCACGACGGCGGAAATGGTCTCTTCTGCTGCAAGAGGCAACGCCATGGTGCCTGCCAGAGCAAATCCCATTAGGCTGCGTTTAGTCCAGTTTTTCATTTCTCTCCTCCCAGAAAGTCGGGTCCTGTCGATTTTTATTGGTTGGTTTTGACCCAGTTGACGGTCAGGTCCGTGCCTGCCGCTTGAAACAGTTTTGCGATGGCGCAATACTTGGCTGTCTCCTCGCCCACGCGTGTCAGATCCTCCTGACTGGCGGGCGTATCGCACTTCACAGTGAGTTCGATTTCGGGAAACGGAACATCGATCTCCTCTTCCATCAGGACACCGCGCCGATCCAGCCTGCATTTCGCGTCGATTGTCACAGTGCCGAGGTCAACTCCCAACCGATGTGCGTTCTTGTGCCCGATGACATTCGTACAGGCGATCAGGGCTGCCATTGCGGTTTCGGTCGGAGACGGGCCAAGATTTGTTCCGCCTCGTTCCACGGGCTCGTCGATAATCACGTCCAGATCGCGAATTGGGATCTCGGTTCGCGCGTGTGTCGGGCATTGAGCTGTCGTACGGTAGGTTACGACAGGTTTGACTTTCATCGCCACAGCGTCACCTCCTCATGCATAAGAGCAAACCTTTTCGAATGAGAAGCGAGGCAACTTGTGAAACAATCCTGTTTCGTCTGCGTAGCCCAGATTGCAAAGAAAGTTCGACTTGAGCGTTGTGCCCGCGAAGAATTCCTCGTCGACGATCTTGTTTGAAAAGCCAGACATGGCGCCGACGTCCAACCCGACAGCCCGGGCCGCGATCATAAAGTAAGCGCCCTGAAGCGTTCCATTGCGAAACGCTGTATCGGCTACATATTCGGGATTAGTTTCGAAAAGTGGCCGTCGATCTTCGTGCGGGAAAAGAAAAGGTAATTCCTTCCAGAAATCCATATCATAAGCAATGATCGCAGTGACCGGCGCATCCATCATCTTTGGCACGTTCTTCGGCTTTAACGACTTGGCTAGGCGCTGTTTACCTTCCGCACTTTTCACGAAAACGAAGCGGGCGGGCAGCGTGTTCATGCTGGTCGCGCCGTTGATCGTGATGTCGTAGATCTCTTCAAGCAATTCGTTAGAAACAGCCTTGTCGGTCCAGGCGTAATGAGATCTGGATTCGCGGAGGATCAGGGCAATTGCGTCGTCTGAAAGACGTGGGATACGCTCGCGCAGATCGCGATGATCTTGCTGCGCCTTTGCGCGAAGTGCCTCCAGCTCTGCCCCGGTTGGTGCGCTCATGCTGCGGCCACCTTAGTCTCGGCGTCCTTTTCGTCAATGACGGGGCTGGCGCATATGCCGATGCCCTCAATTTCGACCTCGACGGTTTCACCCGGCTTCAACCAACGTGGATTGGGCTTTTTGGCGTGACCAACACCCGGCGGCGTACCCAACGCAATCAGATCACCGGGTTCGAGCGTGGTATATTCCGAGATCGTGGCGATGACCTGAGGGACCCCCCAGATCATGTTGGCGGTGTTCGAGCTTTGCAGGATTTCGTCCCCCACGCGGCTTTCGATTTTCAGGCCGGATGCTCCCTCCGGCAAGTCTTCCGGCGTTACAGTGAAAGGGCCGATCGCGCCTGTGTCATCGAAGTTTTTGCCGGGCGTCCATTGAACGGTTTTACGCTGATAATCCCGCAGCGACCCGTCGTTAAACACGGTGTAGCCGAAGACATAATCCAATGCGTCCTCTTCCGAGATATGACGGCCGCGTTTTCCAACGATCAGCATAAGCTCGGCTTCGTAGTCGAGTTTCTCGGAACAGGTCGGCCGCACCATAGGTTGCCCTGCCGCCATGATCGAATTCTTCCCGCGCATAAACAGCGTCGGATACTCCGGGATATCATACCCGCCTTCCTTGATGTGGTCCGTGTAGTTCAACCCCATGCAAATGATCGTTCCGGGAGCGGCAACGGGCAATGCCGGAGTGATGGAAGACACGGGCACACTGTCTGCCGCGTCAATTTGGGGGGCAAGTGAGTCGGCCAGTTCAGGCTTGGCTATCAAACCCATCAAATCCGAACCGATTGCAGGATGCAAAGCCGTTAGATTCACTGCATTTTCGCCGTTTACAGCAAAAACCGCTGTGCCATCCAAAGTCTCTCCCACCAGGTATTTCATTTTCACCATCCATGTCAGTTCACTTGATTTTTGCCGACTATTTTGCAATATGTCAAATAATATCGATATTTTTGGAGGACGCAAATGGTTGCCTGGGCGAACTACAAATCAGAAGCAAAAAGCCGTGGTGCACTTGCTTTGGAACTCTACGTAGTACTCAGCACGCCTGCCAAAAAACCCGAAGATGTAAAGGCGTCGCTACCTGACCACCTGGCCTATCAGGCACAGCTTGAACGCGCGGGACAGCTGGCTTTTGCAGGGCCAATTTCTGATGAGACTGGTGAGCACATGCAAGGAATGGGCCTGATTATCTATCGTGCTGACAGTCTTGAGGCTGCCCGAAAACTGGCCGAGGACGATCCGATGCATCAAAGCGGTGCGCGCGAATTTGAACTTCGGCGCTGGATGATCAACGAAGGCTCGCTGAGCCTTTCAGTTGGCCTATCGACTGGAACGAGTGCCCTCAGTTAAGAGCAATCAAAAGTTTTGCCGCGAACAAAGGAACGGTCGGATATGGACGCCATGCTTGATACTGAGGGCAAAGAGACATCTGCCACGCATGGCGCGTATCGAAGGCTGCGCGACATGATATTGACCGGAGAATTACCTCCGGGACAAAAACTCAAGATCGAGCAGCTTCGGGGCCTTTTGGACACCGGCGCTAGTCCGGTTCGCGAAGCGCTTAGCCTTTTGACTTCGGACATGTTGGTCGAGCGGATTGATCAGCGCGGATTTCGCGCAGCACCAGTCAGCAAATGTAATTTCGAAGAAATACTTCTGTTGCGCTGCAACCTTGAGGAAACCGCGTTGCGCGCCTCTATCACCAACGCGGATGAGGCCTGGGAAGATCGGCTTGTTTTGCGTCACCATCATATGAAAAAGGCCGGCCAGAACGGCGCGCGTGACTTTGAAGACGCTCACAAGGAGTTTCATATGGCCTTGTTGGACAATTCGAATCTGCCGTTGCTTATGCGGTATTGCTCGCAGCTTTACGACCTGAACATTCGCTATCGCTATCTGGCGGCTGGCGGTTCGAGCTACAAGAAGCGGGACATTGCCGCTGAGCACCAGCAAATCTTGGACGCCGCACTGAACCACGACGCGGACAGCGCAACTCGGCACCTGGTTGATCACTATCGTCGAACAGGCGAATACCTGAGTAGTCAGATGGAGCCCTGAAATGCAGCGGAATTGGTTTCTGGGTGATCTATTGAACCAATTTCTGGAGCGTACTGAAATAGGCGTGGCCAAGATGACAAACGGTCCATTGCCGAACTATGCGAAGCGCTATTGTCTGCCGAAGGTGAAGTTTCAGGCTTCACTCTCGCGTCTACGATCCTATGGCGCTACCACACCCTGAATGATACGGAGAAACTAGACTTTTTTGTCTAGTTGAATGACCAACTTGAGTTGGATGCGGCTCAACTTTCTGCGACAGCCCGCATCTACGCCAGTGATCAAAGTGTCAATTTTTATCAAAGGCTTAGTGAAGTTTCAGAGCCAGGGCGGGATGAGTTGTGGGTTTCTTCTATGGCAGTGGTGTGGTCAGCGCAATTGCCGTGGCCTCCCCAAAATTGGCGGCGGGCGTGCCATTCTATGGTCGCCAGCCAGCAGTTGAGGATGTGGCCAAAATTCAGGCACCGTTGCAGATTCAGATGGGAGAGCTTGATGAGCGCAGCAACGCAGGTTGGCCGGATTTTGAAGCCGCCCTGCAATCCAACGAAAAGGTTTACCAAGCCTACATCTACGATAATGCCAACCATGGTTTTCATAACGACAGCACGCCTCGTTATGACGAGGAAATGGCAAACCTAGCCTGGTACCGCACCATTGATTGGCTCAACACTTATCTGAAGTAACTACAGTGTACGGCGAAGCGCGCATTGTGTTTTAATCGCTTCGTCGTAACCCTCAGTCTACCGGTGCCGATTCATTTTAAGCTCCAGTAATCTATCTTCCATGATCAGATAGGTCGAAAGGAACGCTTGGCTACAAGGCTTGGGAAAAAAGACATCATCGCTAAAAGAAGCCTTCATTGGCGGGGTACAAAACCATTGGTTGTTTACTAAAAACGTCGAAACACGAGCGTCCTGTGGGAGTTATGTGAGGCGTTCTCTGGTTGAGTGGTCGACTCGTCAGAGTATAGCCTGCACAGTCACCTAAACCTGAATGCTTGCTACTTAAGTTCGCCGGATATCCCTCTCACCTGCTGCGAATTTCCGCATTCCGCCCGAAGTAATCCCAAAAGATGAAGTTGAATTGGATACCTGATGAAAGAAGTGAGGCGAAAATGGCAAGGTTTTGTCACTGGTGGCAGAACTATGTGTCGTTCACGCTTAACTAAGCGATTGATTTTACTTTAGCTGCCATTTCAATAGTGCACACGTTTTTCCATTTGCGTCTCAAAGTCCTTCCATCATGTCGGCTGAACTCTAAGAGAGCTTCCATTCAACTAAAGTGTGGAATACATCGAGAGAAAACCCAAAGCAAAGATCGCATCCTGAAAGCGATGTCATTCTTTTTGAACTTTATTTGTGTTCTTTTGTCGACTGCCTTCGCCACTACTGCAGTTGTAAAATATCCGGAACGCAGAGTTTTCTTTTTGCCGGCATTTTGTCCGCACCATCCGATCGTTTCAGTCGCTTGGGACCGTCTTTTACCTTGATCTTCGGCTTCGCTAGTGGGCCTTTCAAGGTCACGGGCCAGGGGCTCTTCGACAGAGGTTCGCCAATCTTGCGGGGCTGCAGGTTTAAGTCCAAAACCTTGCCCGCCACATTAACACCGCCAAAGACGACGACTTGGACATGATCTGTCTCCAATGTGGTTTGTTTCGTCGAAATACTTCCATTTGAAATACTAATCGGTGCACGCAAACATACGATCGGAGCAATCTTTTGTTTCTCTTTGGTAAACACCCAAGGTAGTATCCCTAGCCCTGCCAGATCCAAAAGCTGGGTCTCGATCGAGCCGTCACGCATTGAGACCGTGGCATTGCCGTTCATGCTGTTGGCAAAATGCTTAGGTGAATCGGTTCCGCCGGTCACCGAAAAATCTGCATAGATGGTACCGCTTGCACCCTTTTTGAAGTTCAGGTTGTGAAGAATTTCATCCAGCTGCCAGCCGCCTGCTGTGCCGGTCAGCGTGAGCAGATGCGCGTCGTTCGATAGATCCATTTGTCCGCTGACATCGAAATGAGCACCTCCGTATTCAAAATTCAAAGGTCCGGCCTTGAGTTCATTTTCGTTGAGCGTCAGTCCACTCCGCAGACTGCTGATGCCTTTGGCGCCCTCTATGTGCCGAAGATCAACGTCGACATCCATATCCATACCGGACAAGAGAATTGAACGCCCAATAGGTTTAAGTGTTACGTCTCTTAGAGGACTAGTGACGCCAGATTCCTCAATGACGTCTTCCTCGTCGGGCTCTGGACCGCCAATTTTCCTCAATTGTGCAGCGGCCTGAACGATGGTTCGGATCTGATCTATCTTTATCAAGTCACTCTCTATGGAACCCTGTAGTACAGGATCACTCGTTGCATCATCAAGATCGGCCACAATTTGCAGGACAGAGTCGGCAACCTTGACTTTGGCATTCGCATCCCAATCGGTTCCTTCGCTGGCAAGGCCAATTTTAAAGATAGCCTGTCCAGTTTCCACCCGTTCAAGCGACAGGGCTTCTAACAGGTCCGCTCCGGAGGGGACTTCTACTTGAATTGCCAAGTCCAGGTTCTCGAATTTGAGCACATTTTTGACAGAGCCATGCACCTCAAGGTTCCAAAGTTCCGTTTCGCTTGTCTGGCCATCCAAATTTGTCAGCGAAAGCTGATTGATGTCGCCGTTCAAATGAAAGTTACCAGAAAATCGACCAAGTTGATCATCCGGTCCCAGAAGCTCTGATGAGATCAAGCTGCTTGCGGGTATATCCATTAACCCGTCGGCCGATATGCCTTGTAATTGCAACGCGTCTTCGATCGAACCGTCCAAAATGATAAATGGATCAGCAGGGTTCCCAATTCTCAAATTGATGTTTCCAACACTCAAGGCGCCTTCGGGTGTTCTGGAAAGCTCGGAAAACTTAATCGGGGGCGGCCCTTCACCAGAGGTATCCAATGTGAACCCGTTGGTTTCAATGACCATTTGCCGCTGCGGGACCTGCCCGGGTACGCTATCGATAACCATGTCAACTGCTATTAGTTTTAGATCATACCGCGACGCGGCTGGGGCGGGTTCAGCATCTTCAGGGTACAACCGAATGCGGGTTGTCAGGGATACGTCTTCTGGGTTTCCCAACTCTCCGATTTGTCCCGTCAGCGAAAGGCTTTGCCCACCATCCAATTCAGTCAATACAGCCAGGTCATCAATCCGGGCTACGCCGTCGACTGATTTGAATGTTGCACCAATGCTTCCTGAACCCTCCAGAACGCGATTGAGTTTCAGGATATCAAGAAGCTGACCAAGTTCGGCAACCTCTATGGTCGTATTCACTTGTAGCCCGTTCTCTTCAGGGACTTCTTCGGCGGCAATCGCAATCTGTTCGAAGTTCACTGCGACCTGAAACGGGTCGTCCGCGGGAATGCTCGCGTTCAGATCAAACTTCTCTCCATTTAGTGAACCAGCCCCAACCGCGGTCGCAACGTCGGTTTCCGTATCACGCTTTAAAAACAGCTCAGGAAGCTGCAGATCCAGCACAAGCCCGTTTAGATCGTTCTGGTAAAGAACGGCAACATCGGTCAGGTCAATTTTTTGGTCCGTTAGAATTCCAGCCACAGACAGGTTTGCAGGTTTGGCCGGATCCCCGGCTTTAGCGCCCGTTTGGGAAGCGGACTGCCAGTTTCCGACACCGTCTTTGTCCGTGATCAAGTTGAGGTGAACACCCGAGATAGAAAGCTCACTCAGCGACAATTTGCTGTTCCAAAGGTCGCGGGCAGAAATATTGAACTCAAGTTTGTCGATTGCCGCCAGATTCGCTTTGGTCTTGATCGCGCCGGGTAGTACCAATCCCGCTGCGGATACCTGCAGTTGCCGACCAAGGCCTAGACGCACTTCATCTTCTATTAACACGTCCTGACCAAGTTTCTTCGAGATCAGGTTTTCAACAAAAGTGGTTCTGACAGAAGAAAACAACGCAGAGGACAGGAAAAGCCATGCCACAACAACCGCGACGAACGCGACAGCGCAACAAACCATTACACCTCTTGTGATGAACCGCACGCTTTTCTCCTAAGGTTCTGATTCCTTTCTTGGGCAGACTAGACCATTAAAGCATCATGTTAATGGAATATGTGGCTTCTTATTTTGCTGAACCCTAAATGACCTTGACCATTTAGCCGACTTCTCTTGCGGAATTGGTCGGGCGACCAAGAAACGGTTAAAGGACCAAATTTAGGATGTGCTGCTGACCCAGTTTCAAAATAGCTGGCTTGAAACGCGTTTAACGTTTCATAAACGAGCACATTGCATTAGCTTTGACTACTGCGCCTGGACACCCCAATTAAACTGGACGCAGTTAAAATGCTTCAATTTCCCACATCCATCTAATTACTGTTATATGTGAATTCTTCAAACGACGGGGACACAATGAATTCGCTAACTAGAATAACACGTGGGATAGGCGTCGCTTTCAAGGACGGTAGAGTGAAAGGCCTTCTTGCCTTCACAGTCGGAATGATTTTATGGGCCTCAGTCTTCTACCACTTTGTCGAAGGTTGGAGTTGGCTAGACTCGATCTACTTTTCCGTAGTGACAATTTCGACCGTAGGGTTCGGTGACTTCTCACCTGAAACTGCGGCGGGGAAAATCTTCACAATGGTGTATATCATTGTAGGCTTGGGTGTTTTCGTGACTGCGGCGACCACAGTGGCAGATACAATCTTGTCCCAAGACGACGAAAAAACGGACAAATAAATTATCCCAAATTAAGGCAATTTGAGTTCATGCGCAGGTATCAGTGCGACCGCGCATCTGAAGCCGTGCCTCGGATTCACTCGTACCTTCAAACTGATAGATGATCGCCGAAAACTCAAAAAATATACATATTACGTTTTTTGAGTGTATTGTTTGGAAAACAGATAGTGGAGGGATGGAATGGAAAAGACCCAGGACGCGAAGATTGTCGACCTCGCGATACGATTGCTCTTTCTCGGATTATTCCTCTACAGCGCCCTGGTCATGGTGGCTCCGCTTGCAAGTGTGGTTATCTGGGCAACGATACTCTGCGTCGCGCTCTACCCGGCATTTGATTGGCTGCAATCCAAGCTGGGAGGACGTAAGAAGCTTGCCACAACAATTATCGTTCTGTTGGGCCTTGTTCTGACCCTGGGGCCAGTCGCAACTGCGGTGTCTGGTGCTGCAGAACTAGGGTCTGAATTCGCGGAACAAGCAGACAAGGGTGAATTGAAAATCCCCCCTGCGCCCGAGGGCCTCAAGGAATTGCCGTTGGTTGGAAATAAAATCTCCGATGTCTGGGGAATGTTTGAGCGCAATCTTGACGGCGCGCTTGCAAAATACGGCGCGCAAATCCTTGAGATCACCAAATCGCTCTTCGGAAAGGTGTTGGGCATTGGTATCGGGCTTCTTGGCTTAGCTCTGTCTGTATTGATTATGGGGGCATTGTTCAGCCCGGGGCCAAATTTGGTCCAGGGTCTTCAGCGCTTTGCCAACCGTGTCTTTGCACCACGCGGCGGTGAATTCGTGACACTGGCAGGCGCAACGATCCGGAACGTTACAAAAGGCGTGATTGGCGTAGCAGCCATTCAGGCTGTTTTCGTTTGGATACTGCTGGCTTTGTTTGGGATTTCTTCGGCCGCCACACTGGCATTTGTCTGCCTCATACTCTCAATTATCCAAATCGGGCCCGGATTGGTTCTTATACCGGTAATTATCTACGCATGGAGCTCCATGTCTGGCGGAACTGCTTTGATCTTCACCATACTGGCCGTTCCAGTCATGATAATGGACAGTTTCCTAAGACCTGTGTTCATCTCAAAAGGCCTTGAGACTCCCATGTTGGTCATCCTCATCGGTGTTCTCGGAGGTATGATGGCCTACGGTTTGATCGGCGTCTTTATGGGGCCGGTTCTCTTTGCTGTCTTCTATGAGCTGTTCAAGGTTTGGATTGATGCGTCGCCCGAAGCCGATGACGCTGCTGAAGGTGCGTTGAAATGAGAAAGACAATATGGACAACCCTCGCTGTCATTCTGTTTTTTCTTGTTTGGTACTTGGTCGCTGATCGAAAAACGCCATTTACCGGGAACGCCAGAGTAAAAGCTGTGGCCACCCAAATCGTGCCTCAGGTGACCGGAACGGTAACGGAAGTTTTGGTAGAAAACGGCCAAGTCGTTTCCGCAGGTGATGTTCTGGTTCGAATAGATTCCAGACCCTACGAAATCGAGCGTTCAAAGGCGGAAGCTGATCTTGAAGCGGCGACCCAAGAAGTGGGTGCGTCTTCGGCAGAGGTAAGTGCGGCACAAGCCAAACTCGCAAGGGCGCAGAGCGATCTGGATACAATGCGCATTCAGACGGAACGTGTATTTGCGCTCGAAAAGAAAGGGTTGATTGCCGTCTCAAAGGCCGATGATGCACGAGGACAACTGGCAGAATCTGAGGCAAACTTTGAGAACGCAAAAGCTGATCTGGAAAAAGCGAAGCAAAGGCTTGGTGACGATGGGATTGAAAACCCGAAAATCCAGCGCGCACTGGCGGCCTTGGCGGATGCGGAACTGAACCTTGAATGGACCGAACTGCGTGCTCCGGCGACAGGTGTCATTTCTAATCTGCTGATTGCCCCCGGAACGTATGCGCGATCCGGCCAGGATCTTTTGACGTTTCTGGATGCAACCGACGTCTGGATCGAGGCGTATTTTACCGAAAACAATCTGGGAAGAGCTTCAATAGGGTCTCCGGTTGATGTGGTGTTGGATATGCATCCAGGTAAGATTGTTCCGGGCGTCATTGAGAGCTTTAGTGCTGCTGTTTCTTTGAGTGGCGGTGATGAGCCGGGGCAATTGGCGAGCCCGCCAAGCACCAAGGGATTTTTGCGGGAGCCTGAAAGGTTTCCGGTCAGGATTGTTTTACCCGGCTATGAAGCTGGAAGTGCCGAAGACGATCTTCGCTTTCAACTGAACGGGCAGGCCGATGTGATCATGTATCTAAGCGACAACTCGTTGCTGAACCTCGTAGGCCGCGCCTACATCCGCGTAGTTTCAATCTTCTCCTATGCGTACTGAGGATCAAAGCTCTGTCACCCGGCTTGCGCTGGGTGTTACGGGTGTCTTTGCATTGGGCCTATTTCTTGGGTGGCCCCTTGCCGTTGTTGGGGCGGTGTTCACTGCCCTTTTCCTTCAAGCACCTGCGGCACTACCTTTGGCAGCATTTGGTAAGCTGTTTGTCTTCTCGATTGGATTGATGTTCATTTCGTTCCTTTTGTCGTCAATCTTCTCACCTTATCCACTTGTGTTTCTCATTCTGGTGGCCATTGGAATAATCCTGTCTTTCATTTGGTCAGTTTCCGGTGCCGGAGTATTGCCGGGTGTCATCGCTCTCATGGGGGCGTTGATGATTCCGAATTTGGTGCTGCAATCACAGGATCTGGCTTTGGTGCTTGTGTATTGGATCCCGTTGAACCTGCTGTTTGCTGGCTTCGTATCGACGCTGATGTTCGTGTTGATACCCGCTGCACCTCAAACGGCACCTCAAAAGAAAGCTGCAGCATCGCCGGACTTCGACTCACATCGCCGAATAGTCAGGATGTCTCTTGTCACAGTGCCCTTTGCTATGGCGTTCTTTATTTCCGGCGCTTCTGCTTTGTTAGTCCTGTTTTTTGTCGCCCTGCTGAGCCAGCAACTTGCGGCAATGCCTGCTGCAGGCAAAGCAGTTGCAAAAGCAATGCTGACGGCAAATCTACTTGGGGCGGCAGTCTCCATCATATGCTATGAAATAAACGTAATAGCTCCGGTTATTCTAACCCCCATTCTGCTGTGTTTTTTCTTTTGCCTAACACTCGGAGCACTTGGAAAGTCAAAAGTCCCGCTCGCCGCCGCCGCCGGTTCCGCTATTACAACAGCTCTGATTGTATATGGCGGTTCGGTTGCGCCCTTTTCAGACGAGGCTGACGTCAAGAGCATCACTCGAGTATTGCAAGTCGCCAGCGCCGCTTTCTTTGTAATTATCGCATATGTCGTGGTGGATGAATTCTGGCCAGAAAAAGAGCGCCAGGCGACTCCATGAAGTTAGTTGCGATAAAGCTTGGCGCTGAAACCAGCAGAGTTCCCAGTTTGACCGATTTTTGCAACCATCGCTCGAATTGCAGCGCCATAATAAACCGCGAACATTGCTGAAGCGGTTTTATGTCAAGCGATCTCTGGTTGAGTGATGGCCGTTCTGTGGAACAAGTTCGAAAGGCTGCCTCCTCACGGGACGAATGAAGCTTTCGCCGAAGCTGCGCCAACGTCTGCCTTCCCTTCGAAAGTCAGCGTTGAGCAACACTGACCGGAAGTTTCTGTGCGTTACCCCATTGCCTCGGCGATTGCCCATACATGCGCCTGAACTCGCGACTGAACTGGGACGGGCTGACGTAACCAACGTCCATTGCGGCTTCGTTCACAGGCATCCCGCCCGCGATCTTCATGGCGGCGTTGTTGAGGCGCATCGACTTAACGAATTGGATTGGTGCCATCGTCGTGACTTGCTTGAATTTACGATGGAAGACGGCCCGGCTCATGCCCGCTCGGCTTGCCATATCGTCAATCGAGACCGGCGCATCCAAGTGTGACGACACATGTGCAATTGAACGTGCGATGGCGTTGCCAGCACCGAATGCCTGCCGGGCGAAGGTGCCAGCTTCTCCCCTCAGGATCGCATAGAACACCTCACGTAATCGCGCCTCGCCAAGAACTGCTGTATCCGTCTTGCTGTTTCCGAGCTGCAGTAGCCGCAGCAGAGCTTCAGTGAATCCATCGTCCCATGGTGCAAACCTAATTCCTGGCTCCCGCAGATCTCCTTTGACCGAAGGCAGAACGCCCCCGGCATTTTCCATCTCCATTGCCAACTCGGCCATGGCGTGTTGCTCAAGAGAGATCATAACCCCGTAGAGAGGGTTGTCATGCGAGGCCAAAGGCGTCCCCGCCTTGACCGGCATCGACATTGGGCAGCAGAGGTATTGACTGTTGTCATATTCGTATCTTCGGCCATCCAGAACGGCTTCCTTCACACCACTCACAATGGCCACGATGCAGGGCTCGTAAACGGCTGGAACACAGGGGATTGATTGCGTGGCGCGAAATAGCCGCACGCCCGTGATTCCTGTCTCGGTCAGGCCGTCTGTTTCGGTTCGGTTAGCGATGATTTGTTTAATCTGATCCTTGCTCATAACAGAGATGTAATGGCTCCAGATCGATGCTGGCAACTACCTTGATGTAATCGGGCAAGTATTCGCGATGATCTCGCCTGTTTCTGTGCTTTGGTGAGAGTTATATGCATTTCCAAGTTAACACACTCTTCACTCGATCCCTGCGCTGACGCAGTTAGGAGACAAAAGATGCCCGATACCACCTTTGGACCCAAAGGCTGGATGCCTGAGCGCCTCGGCGACCTCTCCGGCAAGACCTACCTCATCACGGGTGCTAACGCCGGTGCCGGGTTCCAGGCCGCGCGGACGCTCCTAAAAAAGAACGCCAAGGTCGTGATGTTGAACCGCTCGGTTGAGAAGTCTCAGGCAGCTGTTGAGGACCTGAAAACTGAGTTCGGCAGCGAGGCGGAAGTGAGCTTCATTCGCATGGATCTGGCCTCGCTGGCAAGCGTACGCGAAGCTGCGGAAGAAGTTCTGAATTCTGTTCCCCGGATTGATGCGCTCATCTGCAATGCTGCCATCGCGCAGGTGCCAACCCGCAAGCTGACAGAGGATGGGTTCGAGAGTCAGCTCGGTACCAACCATTACGGTCACTTCCTGCTCTGTGGTCTTCTGTTTGAGCGGATCGAAGCCTCGAAAGGTAGGATCGTTGTTGTCGCCAGTCTCGGCTACAACATGGGTTTGAAGACGATCAAGTTCGACGACATGAACTGGGAAGAGGGTTACGGGCCGAATACCGCCTACTCGCAAAGCAAGCTGGCGCAAATGATGTTCGCCTATGAACTACAGGACAGGCTTGCCGCCGCCGGGCGCACCGAGGTCGAGGTCTATGTCTGCCACCCCGGCTCGTCGGCAACGTCACTGATCAGTACGAGCGGCAGCCGGACGATGCGGTTCATCTGGTGGCTGACAACCAAGACACCTATGGTTCAAACAGCCGAGCAAGGGTCCTATCCCGAAGTCATGTGCGCCATCGAAGAGACTTTGACCGAACAACGCGCACTCTACGGACCAACAGGCCGCTTAGAAGCTGTTGGCCCGGTCGGCAAGGGTACATTGAACCCATATGCATATGAGAAGGATGTGATGGTTCAGCTATGGAACGTATCCGAAAAGGCGACTGGTTTCAGCTGGGAGGTCTGAGTTGATGGGTTGTGTGACGTGCCCCAGTGTTCCATCACTAAAGCTGACATCGATGTCTTGCATACCCACGTCGTCTAACTGACGGGATTGCCATTCTTGACGGTCAGACATGCAACTCAACTAGCTGAATAAGGTTTCCACAGGTGTCGTCGAACACTGCCATTGTTGCGCCACTTGCCTTCACTGGGGGTTGAATAAATTCCACCCCTGCCGCCTCGAACTTGCCAACCTCAGCGTCAATGTCGTCAACACTGAATGCCGAAACGGGAATGCCATCAGCCACAAGTGCTTCCTGATAGGTACGGCTCGCCGGATGCACATTCGGTTCTAAGCCTAACTCCACTCCTTCGGCTTCCTCCGCTGATACCAGTGTCAACCAGCGGTGCTGGCCGAGTGGAAAATCGTGCTTCACTACAAACCCAAGTCTGTTGGTGTAAAAATCCAGAGCCTTAGATTGATCGTCCACAGAAATACTCGTCATGTACATTTTCATAGTGCGTCTCCTTGGGAATATAGGTCCACCCAGGGATTGATCGCACCCGCGATCGGCGCGGCCACCAGGGTGTGAATTTTTGTGCGCCCCCGCCAAGTCGTGGTGATCAGACCTGCCTGCTCAAGCGTATTCAGATGTCGAGTTATGCCTTGTCTGGAAATTGTGACTGAATGCTCTTCCAACAAACGAGCACAAAGTTCGAAAAGCGTCTGGTCGTGACGCTTTCTCAGCTCTTCAAGGATCAACAACCGCGTGGTGTCGCCAAGGGCGTTGAAAAGAATGCTTAGTTGCGGATCAAAATGAACGCTCATGCTTCATCATGCAACAATAATGTTGCATGTCAAATCGAACTATCAGTTCGAGCAGTTCACGGCATTCATTTCTTAGCGCTCGTCGCTGACATTCTTTGTGCCCCTCACGAATGACAGATTTGGATATCCGGAATGTTCGGTCCCGTGATCTGATCCGGTCGCTATACGGGACAAAGCGGAAACTGTTCGAATGCTAGCTGGTGCGAATAATGATGGGCTGATTGGACGGCGGCCACTTCACTCTCGCCACCATCCATCTATTTCGAAGGCGATTAGTAGGAGAGCTGGTAGTAGGCTGACAGCAAAACCGCGATGATCACAAGTTCAACGACCAACGGTGGCAGAACTGCCTTGTCAAACCCATCCGCAAGAATTCCCACAATACGTCCGACAGCAACAACCGCCATCAGGATTGCAACAGCCACATATCCCAGTGTCTGCCCAGTGGTCAGACCGATCACCAGCAAAGCCACTGAGGCCAGAAACAGCCCGCCGATCACCGAACGGATCGTGCTGAGTCCAGTGGTGCCGACCGGCTCGATAGCAAAGTTGGCTATCATGCGCCGGGGTGCAAACATTGACATGAGGCCGAGACTAGACAGCATAAGAGTTGCAAGGATGACCAAGATGTTCAGTATGGTTTCCATTTCATTTCTCCTTTGCTTCAGGCGAACTGACGTAGTGCCTGGTTCGCGTTATCCTGAGTGGTGACGTCTGACAGAGCCCCGTCGATGCTAGCTTGATCCACGACTGCTCCGGTGGGATAGCCGGTTTGACTGGCGTAGAAGTGGCCAGTCTTGAATTCCGGGTTCAGCAAACCGTCCAGATACCGTTTTGCCCCAGCCTCAACGCCGTGCATCATCCCGAATATGGGCATCAGAACGCCGCCAATATGTTTGAAGACAATACGTTTTATAAACGGCAGGTCGTCAAAGCCAGCGGTACCTGCGGTACCACCCGGGCTCATTGTGACAAAGCGAATATGGGGGTGCTGGCGTGCCATCGCTCCCATCCACAGGGTCGCGGTGAGCTTGGCGTAGCCGTAGGTCTGCATCGGATCGCCCTCGGGGCCGAACTTGCTGCCATCAGCGATTGATTTGAATTCGTCGACTGTTCTATCGGACAAGTCCGGGCGGCGCATACCCATTTTGGGAATGCCGCGTGCGGCTTCGGATCCGGCATACAGAATTGTGGACGTTACCAACTGACGCTCCAATAATGCGTCTACCAACACCACGTGGCCGAGAACATTGGTGGCGAAGATGTTGGTCACGCCATCGCTGGTGAGGCTGTTCGGATGCCGTCCACCCGTACCGCCTGCATTCAGGATTACGGCGTCGATTGGGGTGGAAAGTTCGGCTACAGCGGCGCGAACCGAAGCCGGATCGGTCACGTCCATCAGGACGATTTCAAAGATTTTGCGCCTGGTCTCACGTTCCAACGCTGCAATTGCGGCTTCCGCCTTCGTTGGGTTGCGGCAAGCCAGATAAACTTTGGATATGCCCTTTTGCAGTGCAAGCTGTCGGGCCGCCTCGCGGCCCAGTCCGGCATTTGCGCCTGTGATCAATACAGATTGTATTTGGTTCATGGGGTATGGTCCTTGGGTTTGCGATTGATGCGCCCAAGGTAGGATGGCCAATAAATGATCTGTAGATAGGTATTTCTGGACACAGTGCTTCAAAAATGAAACACAAGATGTATGTCGATCAAGGAAAGCCATTCCCTGAACTGGGACGATCTGAAGTACTTTCTGGCGGTTGCCCGAACCGGAACTCTTCGGGGGGCAGCTGACAGTATTCAGGTGAACCACACCACGCTGACGCGCAGGATTTCAGTCATGGAAGAACGCGTCGGCAGCCGGTTGTTTGATCGCTCAAAAACCGGCCTCGCCCTGACTCAGCTCGGCGAAGATCTGATGCCTCACGCCGAACGGGTAGAAGCTGAAATGACCGCTGCGTCTCGCGTCATTGTTGGCAGAGATGCGCAACCCTCGGGCACGGTCTACGTTACTCTTCCCCATGGATTGGCAATGACATCGTTGATGGATGATTTTGCCGCCTTCGCAGATTTTTACCCAGACATCATCCTGAGCTTGAACTTCACCAACGACATCCGAGACCTGATGCGACGAGAGGCTGACATCTCCCTGCGTATCGCGGATGAGGTGACGGACGATGTGGTCGGGCGAAAGTTGGTCCAGATGTCTCAAGCAGCCTATTGCACGCGAGACTACGCCGAACGGATCTGCGACAATGGCGGCGAGGGGTTGCATTTCATCGGTTGGCATGAGCCAGAAGAGGCCACTACAGCCAAATGGATCAAAGACAGTTACTATCCGAAAGCCCGGCTTAAGCATCGTGTTTCAGAACTTGTGCCCTTGATCACATTGGCGGCGTCCGGTCTTGGCATGGCCTATCTTGCGTGCAATCTTGGCGACCGCCATCCCGATCTGATCCGTGCGCCCTTCCAAAAGCCGATACCGTACCGAAACATTTGGCTATTGCTGCATCGTGATCTTAGAAACACCACGCGTGTCCGGCTCTTCGTCGATTTTATGTCCGAGCGGGTCAGGTCTAGGCGAAACGAGTTCTGGGTTTCGGGAACCTCAAAGCGGGAGTAGCGGTTATTCTATTCGGAAAGATGGACGGTAAACTGTACTCTTTTGAGACACTAACAGCAGCGTCGTTGAATGGCGGTTACTAGTATTGGGTCAGAAATGCTTGACGTTTGGGTCAGAATTGAATGACGTGATCGACCGCTTTGTTGAGGTTTTGGTTGTCGATTGAGTCCACGATCAGTGAAGTTCCACATTTCCTTGTTGTAAGGCGACACATAGTTCTGCCAGCAGCGACAGAGCCTTGCCGTTTTCGCGTCCCTTCCTTCATCCAGAACCCGGACCGATTTAGTTGATCCTGACTTCCTTTCGAGAAAACCAGGGCTGATTTGCAGATCAGACGCCGGAGGCGCCTGTTCCTGCTGCTCTGCCGCGTGGCGAACGCGCTTGGGGGCGACGCAATGTTATTCGACAATAGTGGTGCGGCCCGCAAGCGCAGCGGAAGACACGGATTTGTCTAATAGGGTTGCCCGAGGGGGAAGGCAGCGTCTTACCCCTGATCGCCAGAGGCGTTTGGCTTGTCCAAATCCTACTAGCCCCAAAAACAAGTGCGGCTGAGTTGGCTTTGCCGTTACTTCTGCTCCAGAACACGTTGCTTTTCTAAAGAATCGGCGGAAAGCAGTCATTTGCTGCAGGCGCGGGAACACATTGTATTAGTTGTCAAAGCGGACCTTCGGTTTTGATCTGCAAATGGAAGTGGAATCTGGTGCCTCAAGCAAACTGGTAGCGCAACTGAAAAACCAAAAAATGATGCGATGTGCTATCACGGATTTCTTTGATGGCATGTAGAAAAACTGTGCAGCTATTCCGCTAAGTGTGAAATCAAGCTGAAAAATTGGGCGAACGGCAGCCTGATGAAGCATTAAATGGCGCTGGAATTGCTACCAATGCGCCTTGGCCTCACTTGTGACCCTATGAACCAACATCTAACTGTCGTTGTAGTCGAGCAGAACCAAGAACGAGCCTTTGCGATTGTAGATGCTCTTAAAGAGGCCGGAGACGTAGACGTTTCTGTAATCGGCAACGTCTCTGGGTTAGCACGTAAAATTGCAATGCAAAGCCCAGACATTGTCCTGATCGATATCGACAACCCCTCTCGAGATATGTTGGAAGAACTTACCGTTGCTTCGGGCCCATTGGAACGACCCGTGGCTATGTTCGTCTCAGGCGCCGCAGGCGGATTGGCAAAAGCTGCTGTTGAGGCCGGTGTGTCGGCCTATGTTGTCGATGGATTGCAAGCTGAGCGAATTAAACCTGTTATCGATACCGCCATCGCTCGGTTTCAGGTGTTGCGCCAGATGCGGACTGAACTTGCAGAAACCCGCCGTGCGCTTGAAGAGCGTAAAGTGATCGACCGCGCAAAAGGTTTGCTGATGAAAGCCAAGGGCATTTCGGAAGACGAAGCCTATGCGCTACTCCGAAATACCGCGATGAACCAAAACCGCCGTGTCGCCGAGGTGGCAGAAGCCTTGGTCACTGCTTCGGGGTTGTTGTCATGAGAACCGTAACACTGCCCGTCGCGTATATGCCGCTTGTCGACGCGGCCCCGTTGATCGTTGCGCGCGAAATGGGGTTCGACCATGCTGAAGGCATCTCGCTAGACCTGCGTCCGGCGCCATCGTGGTCCTCTTTGCGCGATATGCTGGCCTTTGGGCATGTGGACGCGGCGCATCTACTATCGCCTGTCCCCGTTGCGATGGCTTTGGGTCTTGGTGGAATCGCGACACCGCTATCCGCGGTATCTGTCCTGTCTTTGAATGGCAATGTTATCGGTGTTGGAACGCAATTGGCCGAGCGATTGATCGACCAGGGCTATGGTTTTGATTTCACTGATGCCGCTGCAGCTGGGGCTGCACTGGCAAAAGCTGCCGATGAAGTCTTGGTGTTTGGCGTGCCTTTCCCATTTTCAATGCATGTCGAGCTGCTGCGCTATTGGATTGCGGGAACCAAACTGGCCTCAAAACAGGTCGAAATCCGTACCGTCCCGCCGCCACTCATGGCGCAGGCGCTTGCGGGAGGCGAGATCGATGCCTTTTGCGTGGGCGAGCCTTGGGGCTCCTTCGCAGTGGACGACAGTGTTGGCGCACTGCTGTTGCCCGGAAAGGCGATCTGGACTTGTGCACCTGAAAAGGTGTTGGCAGTCAGAAACGACTGGGCCGAGACGGAACCGCATTTGCTGGGAAGTCTCATGCGGACCGTATGGCGTGCGGGACGCTGGCTGTCAAACACGGACATCCGAACAACCGCGTCCGAGATGCTGTCACGCAAAACCTACCTCAATGTCTCACCCGAGCTGATCGACCGAGCGTTAATGGGTGAGTTCGCCATATCTGCACGCGGCGAGCAACGCAGTGTGGAAGGGTTTGTCGAGTTTTTTGACGGTGCTGCCACCTTCCCGTGGCGTAGTCAGGCAAAATGGGTCGCGCATCAATTGGCGCTAAGAAACGGGCTGGACGTCGGGACAGCGGAACGACAAGCAGCCAAGGTCTTTCGAAGTGATCTCTATCGTCGGGAGTTGCAAGGGCTTGGTGTGGAAACACCCGGCGCATCCGAGAAACTTGAAGGAGCTTTGTCTGAGTCGACGGCAGTTGCCTCAGCCAATGGTAGCCTGATTCTATCTCGGAACGTCTTCTTCGACCGGCGCATTTTCGAGCCCGCAGGGTAAGATTGCACAATTTTTTTGCAGCGCAGCATCTCTTTTTGCTGCGCTGCAGAATTCTCGAAGTGAAGATGTCAAAAAATGATGACGTCGCACTGCGCGTCTGACTTAATCGGGACATCGGAAGGCAACGACGCCCACCGACGGAATTCGCCCACAATCCAGGGCACCTTAGAAGAGCAAAGCCGCTCGACCATCCGCCACCTCCTCCCGGCGGACTGTGTCGGCGGCTTTTTTTGTTTGCCCATGGGGTTGGGCTGAACCGAAAGGGATCGAGATGAAAAAGCTTCTTTTAGGCCTCGCCGCGACGACGGCGCTTGTGTCTCCAGCACTGGCCGAATTGGAACTGGAAAAAGACGAGCTGACCTTTGGCTTTATCAAACTGACCGACATGGCGCCGCTGGCGGTCGCCTATGAGAATGGGTACTTTCTGGACGAAGGCCTGTTCGTGACGCTGGAAGCACAAGCAAACTGGAAGGTGCTGTTGGATGGCGTGATTGACGGACAGCTTGACGGCGCACATATGCTGGCTGGACAACCATTGGCCGCAACCATCGGGTATGGGACCGAAGCCCATATCATCACGCCATTCTCAATGGACCTGAACGGCAACGGCATCACCGTCTCCAACGAGATTTGGGAAGAGATGAAGCCGAACGTCCCGGTGATGGACGACGGCCGTCCTCAGCATCCGATCAGCGCCGAGGCTCTGGCCCCGGTCGTCGATAAGTACAAATCAGAAGGCAAGCCATTTAACATGGGCATGGTCTTCCCGGTTTCGACCCACAATTACGAGCTGCGCTATTGGCTGGCCGCCGGTGGTCTGCATCCGGGTTACTACAGCCCTGAAAACGTGACCGGTCAGATTGGTGCGGATGTGTTCCTGTCGGTGACCCCTCCACCGCAGATGCCTGCCACGTTGGAGGCCGGCACGATCTATGGCTATTGCGTGGGCGAGCCGTGGAATCAGCAGGCTGTGTTCAAGGGTATCGGCGTCCCGGTTATTACCGACTACGAGCTGTGGAAGAACAACCCCGAAAAGGTCTTTGGTCTCAATGCTGAGTTCGCAGAACAGTACCCCAACACCACTCTGGCCGTGACCAAGGCCCTGATACGCGCGGCGATGTGGCTGGACGAGAACGAAAATGCCAACCGCCCTGAAGCCGTCGAGATTCTGAGCCGGGCTGAATATGTGGGCGCGGATTATGAGGTTATCGCCAACTCGATGACCGGCACGTTTGAGTATGAGAAGGGCGACAAGCGTGAGGTCCCCGATTTCAACGTGTTTTTCCGCTACAACGCGACCTATCCGTTCTACTCGGACGCCGTTTGGTACCTGACGCAGATGCGCCGCTGGGGGCAGATTGCCGAGTCCAAGCCCGACAGCTGGTATGACGAGGTCGCCAAGTCCGTCTACAAACCCGAGATCTATTTGGAAGCCGCCCGCTTGCTGGTCGACGAAGGTCTGGCGAATGAAGCCGACTTCCCCTGGGACAGCGATGGTTACAAAGCGCCGACCCCGGCCCAGGATATCATTGACGGCATCGCTTACGACGGACGCACACCCAACGCCTATCTCGAAAGCCTGTCCATAGGCCTGAAGGGCGAGCAGAAGATCATCGGCTCGGACGTGCAAGGCTAATTCCCCAAACCCCGCGCCCGGCCCGCGCCGGGCGCAGCCCCCAAAGTGCCCCGCCATCGCAAGGACACATCAGATGACAACGGTCGATCCCGAATTCAACGCGGACGCTGCCCGAGAGGAACGTCGCGCTCGCCTTTTCACCCGCATCAATGCAGCCGACAAATGGTTCCAGGTGCTGGGACTCAGCTGGGCCACACCCATCCTGAAAGCTGCTGCCGGAGACAATCCCCGCGCTCAGATGACCGAGATATGGCGGTTGCTGATCGTGCCTCTGTTGTCGATCTGCGCCTTCTTGTTGCTGTGGGGAACGCTGGCCCCCAAGGTGCAGACCTCTCTAGGCGCGGTTCCGGGGCCGGCGCAGGTTTGGGAAGAGATGGTCAGCCTGAACCAGGATGCCAAGGCCAAAGCGGCCAAACGCGCGAAGTTCGAGGCCATGGTCGAGAAGCGCAATCAGAAATTCATTGACGCTGGCCAGCCGGAGAAAGTGAAAGAGGTCGCCTTCACGGGTGCTCCGACCTATTACCAGCAAATCTGGACTTCGATCAAAACAGTGTTTTTTGGGTTTCTGATCGCCACCGTCATCGCGGTCCCACTTGGTATCGCGGCCGGCCTGTCTCCGACTGCAAATGCAGCCCTAAACCCGCTAATCCAGATATTCAAACCGGTCTCGCCTCTGGCCTGGTTGCCGATCGTCACCATGATCGTCTCGGCCGTTTACGTCACCAATGACGGCTGGTTCGCGAAATCCTTCCTGATCTCGGCCATCACCGTGACCCTGTGTTCGCTATGGCCCACGTTGATCAATACATCTTTGGGTGTAGCCTCCATCGACAAGGACCTGGTGAATGTCTCCAAAGTCTTGAAAATGAATACTTATACAAAGATCACCAAGCTGGTGCTGCCCTCGGCCCTGCCTCTGATCTTCACCGGCCTGCGCCTGTCGCTGGGCGTCGGCTGGATGGTTCTGATTGCGGCGGAAATGCTAGCGCAGAACCCCGGTCTGGGCAAATTCGTCTGGGATGAGTTCCAGAACGGTTCCTCCAGTTCGCTCGCCAAGATCATGGTTGCGGTCTTCACCATCGGTATCATCGGCTTCCTGCTGGACCGGGTGATGTACGCGCTGCAATCCCTGTTTACCTTCACAAACAACCGGTGAGTACGATGAGCATCCTGAGTTTCAAGAACGCCTCGAAATCCTTCGGTGAAGGTACCGCGCGCACGGATGTGCTGAAAGGCATCAATCTGGACGTGCAAGAGGGTGAGTTTCTGGTGATCCTTGGCTTCTCGGGCACTGGCAAGACGACCCTGATCAATCTGATGGCCGGGCTGGATAGCCCAACCAGCGGAGAGGTCACGTTCAAAGGTACCCCGATCAAAGGGCCGGGCCCGGAGCGGGGCGTGATCTTCCAGAACTACTCGCTGATGCCGTGGCTGACGGTCAGCGGCAATGTGGGTCTGGCGGTTGATACGGTCTTCCCGGGTCTCAGCAAGACCGAGAAAGCCGAGAAAGTCGCGCATTATGTACAGATGGTTGGCCTCAGCCATGCCGCCACACGCCGTCCGGCCGAGCTGTCGGGTGGCATGCGCCAGCGGGTCAACGTGGCGCGTGCGTTGTCGATGAACCCCGAAGTTTTGTTGCTGGATGAGCCTCTGTCGGCGCTCGACGCGCTGACCCGCGCCAATCTGGCTGATGAGATCGAACACATTTGGGAAGTCGACAAAAAAACCTGCGTACTGATCACCAATGATGTGGACGAGGCAATCATTCTGGCCGACCGCATCATTGCCCTGAACCCGGATGGCACACTGGGGCAGGAATTCCCTGTCTCAATCCCGCGTCCGCGCGAACGCGCTGCGATGAACAATGACGAGACTTTCAAACGCCTGCGCGCGGACGTCACCAAATACCTGATGGATGTGGGGATCGAGGCCAAGGTTGAAGGCTCGCGTATCCTCCCGGATGTCACTCCAATCCACGGTGTTCCAACGGCGGTGGCCGAGGCGCAAAAGGGGCTGATCGAGAACCGCTTCCTCGACTTCTCACAGCTTCACAAGGTGTATCCGACGCCCAAAGGCCCTCTGACCGTGGTCGAGGATTTCGAACTGAAGATCGACAAGGGCGAGTTCATCTCGCTGATCGGCCATTCGGGTTGTGGCAAGTCCACGGTTTTGACCATGGCGGCGGGGCTGAACGACATCTCGAAGGGTGCGATCAAGCTGGATGGCCGTCACGTCGAAGGGGCCGATCCCGAACGCGCGGTGGTGTTCCAATCCCCCAACCTGTTCCCATGGTTAACCGCCAAGGAGAACGTCGCGATTGGGGTGGACAAGGTCTATCCAAAGGCCAGCATGGCCGAGCGTCAGGATGTGGTCGAATACTATCTGGAACGGGTCGGACTGGCCGATGCTATGGACAAATCCGCCTCCGACTTGTCGAACGGCATGAAGCAACGCGTCGGCATCGCCCGCGCCTTTGCCCTGTCCCCCAAGCTGCTGTTGCTGGATGAGCCCTTTGGGATGCTCGACAGCCTGACCCGATGGGAATTACAGGAAGTCCTGATGGAGGTCTGGTCCCGCACCAAGGTCACTGCGATCTGCGTTACCCACGACGTGGATGAGGCGATCTTACTGGCTGATCGCGTGGTGATGATGACCAACGGTCCGCAGGCAACGATCGGCAAGATCACCAAGGTCGAGCTGCCGCGTCCGCGCACGCGCAAAGCCCTTCTGGAGCATCCGGATTACTATGCTTACCGGCAGGAAGTCCTCGATTTCCTCGAAGAATATGAACATGGCGCCATGCCAAAAACACCCGCCCCCAAGGCGATTGCAGCGGAGTGAAATCATGAAGCAAAGACTTGTTGTCATAGGCGCGGGTATGGCCTCAGGCCGGGTGTTGGAACACCTGACCGAAGCCGCGCCGGATGCGTTCGACATCACCCTGTTCAACGCCGAGCCGCGCGGGAACTACAACCGTATCATGCTCAGCCCGGTACTGTCGGGCGAGAAAACCTATGAAGAGATCGTCACCCATGACGACGCGTGGTACGCCGCGCGGGGCATTGCCTGCCGCTTTGGCGAAAAGGTCGCGAAGATCGACCGCGAGATGAAGGTGGTCGAAGGTCAGAACGGCCACGTTCCGTATGACAAGCTGGTGATTGCGACCGGGTCTAACCCGTTCATGATCCCTCTGCCAGGGCATGATCTGGAGGGCGTGATTGCCTACCGCGATCTGGAAGACACCGAGCAGATGATAGGCATGGGCCCTGACAACAAGGTGGTCGTGATCGGCGGCGGCTTGCTGGGGCTCGAGGCCGCCGCGGGTATGGCTGCCCATGGCGTTGACGTGACGGTGGTGCATATCATGGGTCACCTGATGGAGCGACAGCTGGACGAGGCCGCAGGCTACCTGCTGAAGAAATCGCTGGAAGACAAAGGCATCAGGATTTGCCTGCAGGCGAACTCTAAAGAAATCCTCGGACAGGACGGAAAGGTCCGCGCGCTGCTTCTGGATGACGGGACCGAATTGCCCTGTGATCTGCTTGTCATGGCCGTGGGTATCCGCCCCAACACAGCTCTGGCGCAAGAGGCTGGGCTGGCCACCGGGCGCGGTATCCATGTGGATGACCAGATGCTGACTTCGGATTCGGATGTCTTTGCGGTAGGTGAATGCGTCGAACATGACGGGGCGGTCTTCGGTCTTGTCGCGCCGCTTTACGATCAGGCGAAAGTGGCTGCGCAGGCTTTGTTGGGTGAAGAGGCTGCGTTTGCTCAGAAAACCCTCTCGACCAAGTTGAAGGTCACCGGCTGCGATCTGTTCAGTGCGGGGGATTTTGCGGATGGGCCGGGGCGCGAGGATATCGTGTTCCGCGACCCCTCGCGCGGGGTCTACAAACGGCTTGTGATTGAAGAGGATCGGCTGGTCGGCGCGGTCATGTATGGTGACACCACAGATGGCAGCTGGTTCTTTGGCCTCATCAAAGACGGCGCCAGCGTAGAAGAAATGCGCGAGACGCTGATCTTCGGACCCGCATATCAGGGGGGCGACACTGCGGACCCTCTCTCAGCCGTTGCAGCATTGCCGCATGAGGCGGAGATTTGCGGCTGCAACGGCGTATGCAAAGGTGACATCGCCGAGGCGATCAATGCGGGGGCGGGTGATCTGGGCGCGGTGCGCACGACCACAAAGGCTAGCGCATCCTGCGGAACTTGCACAGGATTGGTTGAGCAGTTGTTGCAGGTCACTCTGGGCGACGCGTTCCAGATGCCTGCCGCGCAGCCGGTCTGCGGATGCACCGACCTGACTCATGAGGATGTGCGACGCCTGATCAAAGGGCAGGAGTTAAAAAGTCAGGCTGCCGTCTGGCAGGAACTGGGTTGGACGACGCCCAATGGCTGCCATGTCTGTAGGCCCGCGATCAACTACTACCTGCTGGCCGACTGGCCGCTGGAATACCAAGACGACCCACAAAGCCGTTTCGTCAATGAACGCAAACACGCCAACATCCAGAAGGATGGCACGTTCAGCGTTGTACCGCGTATGTGGGGCGGGATCACCACGCCCGACGAACTGCGCGCGATTGCAGATGCGGCGGATAAATACGATGTTCCCACCGTCAAGGTCACGGGCGGTCAGCGGATCGATCTGCTGGGCGTCAAAGGCGAAGATCTGCCCGCCATGTGGTCAGACCTGAACAAAGCCGGGCTGGTCTCTGGCCACGCCTATTCCAAAGGTCTGCGCACGGTCAAAACCTGCGTCGGCACCGATCATTGCCGGTTTGGTACTCAGGACAGCACCGGGCTTGGCATAAAGCTTGAAAGAATCCTGTGGGGGTCGTGGACGCCGCACAAGCTGAAGCTGGCCGTATCTGGCTGCCCTCGAAACTGTGCCGAGGCGACCTGCAAGGACATCGGCGTGGTCTGCGTCGAATCTGGCTATCAGATCAGCATCGGCGGGGCCGCAGGGATGGATGTCAAAGAGACCGAGCTACTCTGTCAGATTCCCACCGAAGAAGAAGCGGTCGAGATCGTGATGGCCGTCACGCAAGCCTATCGCGAAGGCGGCAAGTATCTGGACCGTTTATATAAATGGCTGGGTAAGGTGGGCATGGACTGGGTCAAGGTGCAGGTCGTGGACGACCTTGAAAATCGCGCGGCCCTCGTCGCGCGGTTCGAACTGTCGCAAAACATCTACCGCAAAGACCCGTGGGCCGAACACGTCAAAGAAAAAGCGCAAACCTACGCGCCAATTGCAGATTTCACGCTGGAGGCCGCAGAATGAGCTGGATCGACATCGGACATATCGACGAGGTTCCCTTGCGTGGGGCGCGTCTGGTCAAGACGCATATCGGCTGCATCGCTGTCTTCCGTACTGCCGAGGTGGAGGTCTATGCTGCGACTAACAGCTGTCCGCACAAGGGCGGTCCTTTGTCTGAGGGTATTGTGCACGGGCAGTCGGTGACCTGTCCTTTGCACAATTGGGTATTTGACCTGAATACGGGCGAGGCGCAAGGCGCGGATGATGGCCGCATCACCATCTATCCCGTGCGTATTGAAGACGACCGTATCCTGTTAGACGACAGCGCAGTTACCCGGCGGAGCGCCGCCTGATGGACGGAAGTGGTCTGCCCGAGGTTCGCTCGACCTGCGCCTATTGCGGGGTCGGCTGCGGTGTGCTTCTGCGGCCTGATGGGGTCGGCGGCTTGACTGTTCGCGGCGATCCGGATCATCCGGCGAACCATGGTCGTTTGTGCTCGAAAGGGCTGGCTTTGGGCGAAACAGTTGGGCTGGAACACCGGTTGCTGGCTCCTCGCGCCTTTGGCCAAGACACCAACTGGGACAACGCGCTGCAACTGGTCGCAGATCGTTTTTCTGAAGCAATTCAAAACCATGGGCCGGACAGCGTGGCGTTTTACGTCTCGGGGCAATTGCTGACAGAGGATTATTACGTCGCCAACAAGCTGATGAAGGGTTTTATGGGGTCGGCCAACATCGACACCAATTCTCGACTGTGTATGGCGTCAACTGTGGCCGGACACAAACGCGCCTTTGGCACAGATACCGTGCCCGGGACTTATGAGGATCTGGATGAGGCTGATTTGGTTGTCTTGGTTGGCTCAAACCTCGCATGGTGCCATCCCGTTCTCTATCAACGCGTCATAGCTGCGCGTCAGGTGCGCGGTACGAAGATTGTGGTTGTCGATCCACGTCGAACTGCAAGCTGCGATCAGGCCGATCTCCATCTGGCGTTGCAACCCGGCAGTGACGTGGCATTGTTCAACCGCTTGCTGAGCAGAATTCACCAATCGGGGCATGTGGCACCGGATTTTCTGGATCGCAGCGTAGGGTACACTGAAGCCCTCGAACTCGCACAGCTTGATGATCCGGATGAGACCGGACTTACCCCAGGTGAAATCGAAGCGTTTTGCGATCTGTGGATTGGAACCGAGCGGGTTGTTACGATTTTCAGTCAAGGCGTAAACCAATCCTCCAGCGGAACAGACAAAGTCAACTCGATCCTGAACTGCCATCTGGCTACGGGACGCATCGGACGCGCAGGGATGGGCCCGTTCTCGGTTACCGGTCAACCAAACGCCATGGGTGGTCGAGAGGTCGGCGGTCTGGCCAACATGCTTGCGTGTCACCTGGATATCGAAAACGAGGCCCACAGAGCAGCCGTCCGGGACTTTTGGAAAGCGCCCATCCTGCCAGAAAAGCAGGGGCTCAAAGCTGTCGACATGTTTCGCGCCGTTAAAGATGGCCAGATCAAAGCACTTTGGATCATCCACACCAATCCAGCGGCCACGATGCCGGACGCCGATCGAGTCAATGCGGCGATCAAAAACTGCCCATTCACCGTTGTAAGCGACCTGACTGCCCAAACAGACACCGCGCGTCTCGCAGACGTATTGCTTCCAGCAGCAGGATGGGGCGAAAAAAGCGGCACAGTAACCAATTCCGACCGCATGATCAGTAGGCAACGCGCCGTTCTGACCCCTCCGGGACAGGCACGTGCGGATTGGGATATCTTGGCCGCGGTTGGCCGCCGCATGGGTTGGGCCGAGGCCTTCAGCTATGAGTCTGCGGCGCAGATTTTTAGGGAATATGCGAACATGTCCTCGCTTGCCGTCTCATTTGGCAAAGACTTTGAGATTGCTGGCTTTTCGGACATCAACGACGAAGATTATGATGCGATGCGCCCGACACGATGGCCCACGGCATCGCGGAAAACTGACGGTCGTTTCTTCGGAGACGGGCAGTTTTTTCATCCTGATGGCAAGGCGCGGTTTGTGCCGGTCACCCATCGAACGCCCAAGGCAGAGCCATCAGAACGCTATCCTTTCCTGTTGAACACAGGGAGAAATCGGGATCAGTGGCACACCATGACCCGATCCGGATTGTCGCCTCGTTTATCGGCCCACCTTGCCGAGCCCTATTTGGAAATGAACCTGAAGGACGTTGATCAACTGGGGCTTGGTCCTGCCGATTTGGTCGAAGTTAGTAGTTCAGTCGGAAGCGGCATATTTCGGCTTCGCATTACGGAATCTATTGCGCGTGGCAATGTGTTTGCACCCATTCACTGGACCGGTGAAACGGCACCGTCGGCCCGTGTAAACGAGATAATTCCTAGTGTAACTGACCCGATTTCTGGTCAACCGGAAAGCAAATCAACAGCGGTATCTGTTCGACGTATGAGAGCAGCATGGTACGGTTTCGCCGTTTCAGCCGATGCAGCGTTCCCTGAAGCAGAGTATTCGGCGACAGCCAGAACAACCAACGGCTACAGGATGGAGTTGGCAGGGAACCAGATTATTGAAGACTGGGAAAAGACCGCTCGCGTTTGGTTTAGTTTACCGGATGCAACGGCTACTTCAGTAGAAGATCCCAAACGCGGCTCTTATAGAATTGCGCTGTCAGACGGTCAGCGCATTCTGGCAGTGCTCTTCGTCTCGCGCCGACCTATCACCCTGATGCGAGACTATTTGGCAACTTTGCCTGAGGTAACGCCTCAGCAGATTCTGTCTGGCCATTCATCTGTTGATTTTGAGGACTGCGGCCCAATCGTCTGTTCGTGTTTCGAAGTCGGGCTAAAAACCCTTATCCGCGCCATTCACGACAAGCGTTTGATCAATGTGGACGATATCGGAGACGCCCTTAGTGCGGGAACGAACTGCGGTTCATGCCGGCCAGAGTTGGCTGACTTGATCGCCGAGCATTCGAAATTGATCAGCAATAAGCCTAAGAAATGCCCGCATGAACAATTGGGGTAGTCTCAAGGTTCTTGATGCAGGACTGCAGTCTGTTTTGGTTGAGCAGAAATTTTCTTCTCTGACGCCACGCGCAATTGCAATGATACCGATCGACCAGCCGCAGTTCAGGGCCGCGCTCGGAAGCGAGGCGACAAATGTCGCTGTTCGTTGAACAGGTTTGACAGATACTCGGTTGTCTGAGACGCTCCCAACATTCGCAAAGGAGATTCTAACAATGGACCAGCATACTCTCTGATCCCGCCGCGCGCTGACCTAAATGGCAGAATGCGCACCGAAACACTCCTGCGGAGGACTCTGACAATGGACACACGACGCTAGCCCCTTGTGGGCGTTCGTAGTCGTGCATCTGCGCGACTTAAGCTTCTTTTTGTCATGAGGTGCAATATGCCCTTCAAGCCACCAAAAATCACCCGTGTGCGAACCCTTCCTGCTGTGGAGGACACATCGAAATCTACGAATCGTGTGAAGACCAAAGCCAAGCCGCCGCGTGAACTGCGCATGAAAATGCCACGACGTATGGCCAAGCGGATGAACATGCCCGGGAAAGCGGGCGGTCGTTAGAAGCTTGTGCGGGGCGCGTTTTTTCGCCCCGCACTTCTAATCTGAATGGCCAACGGAGAAGCACGCACTAGAGCGTGCATTACAACCCAGTGTTTGCATTGAAGGTCGGTGCGTAACGGTTCGCGCGAAACTCTGGTATAACCGCTCAATTTATGCAGGTCTACGCTGGCGTTTGCGGCCAAGACAGCCTGTCTGACTTCACGCAACGTGACATCACCAACTTAAATACGCGATCGCTGATCAAGGCGGCATGCACTTTGCGGGGGTTCGCTGACGCATAGTCACTGTGCGTTTTGCGCTACTGGTGAGACTGATCCGATTTCCCACCTATGTCACGAAAGGAGACGACCGATGCTCGATAAATACACTATCCGCCAAGACGATATGCCGAAAGAGATGCGGTTTCTCTTGGAAAAATACCCGCGCGACAGCTGGGATGCGCACCCTGGGTTCAAAGAAAAAACCAAGCATTGGCTCGGCGCACACCTGATGTTCCACCACTTGGCGGAACGTATTCGATTGGACACGGAAAATGTGTTGAACAACGATTTGGGGTTGGACGATTATGCTGGGCGGCTGTCCCACTATGGCGGCAACCTGGTCGGGAGCCTGCATGGTCATCACGGCTGGGAAGATCGTAGCTATTTCCCTGAATTGTCGACTGCAGACCCGCGATTTGATGCGGGGCTTGAGCTTCTGGAACAGGATCACGCCGATCTGAACAAGGTGTTGGATGATTTCACCCGCGCAGCGAACCGTGTGATCAAACTGTCTGCTCTGGATGAGGCCCAAGCCTATGATGAGACCGGGCAGCTCCATGCGACAAGCGAAGCGATCAAAGCGTTTCTGGAACGCCACTTGAGTGATGAAGAAGAATTGGCCGTACCAATTATCTTGCATCACAGACTCAGAGGATGATGCTGACGTCATGACCGACACATCTACTGAAGAAGACCAGACTGCCATCACTGAGCGCCGCGCACGGGGTGAATTTGTGCGCGGCGTCAGCGGCTTTCGCCACTCCGTTGGCGATCCGGATTTTCCTGCAGAACCCAACCGATATCACCTGTTTGTGGCGCTGAATTGCCCGTGGTGTCATCGCGTGACCTTGGCGCGCAGTGTTCTGGGGTTGCAGGACGGCGTCACGATGGATGTGGCATTTCCCAACCGCACTGGCAAAGACGATCCAGAAGGACCGAACCTGTGGGAGTTCGCACCCAACCGCATTGCTTCGCTCACAAGCGAGACCTTGCCAGAGTGCACCGGAGAGACCGGAACTGGCAGAGGACTGCGCCTTGCCAAAGATATTTACCGTGCCGAAGGCTCCGAAGAACAATCCCTGCCGATCCTTTATGATAAGAAATCAGGCCAAATCGTGAGCAACGAAAGCGCCGAAATTATCCGCATGTTGGATGCCTCTGCAGAGTCCCTTGGCGGCACCATCCCAGCAAAGAGGCGCGTGAGGCTTTACCCGGACGACGAAGCACTGCGCCAACACATCCATAACTTGAATGACTTGATCTACACTGCGATCAACAACGGCGCCTACAAGGCCGGATTTTCGTCCGATCAAACGATCTATACGGCAGCATTTGACGCCTATTTCGAGGCACTTGAACAATTGGAGCAGCTCCTTTCTGATGGCAGGCCTTTTTTAACCGGCATTCACTTCACAGAGGCCGATCTGCGCCTGTTCCCTACGCTTTATCGCCATGATCCCGTCTACTATGTGCGGATGAAGCTTAACGGAGCGCGGATATTGGACTATCCATACTTATGGCGTTGGCTATGCCGTGTGTATGCACTGCCTGGCGTTGCAAACTCCGGATCCCTTGTGCATTGCCGCCAGGGATATTTCGGGCGCAGTTGGAATGGCGTTGTTCCCCGAGGGCCATCTAAACCAATGTCTTACCCTGAGGCCTATCTACGCCCTGATCTCGCAGTTCTGTAGGCGTCGTCAGTTTGGCTTTACATTGGGGTCAGGATGCACTGATTTCCGTAGGCTTGCGGGCCACGTCCAGTTTCGTAAGTTAGGCGCCAGCATCAGAGAGGGCATGGAATGAGCTGGACCGAATATCTCGACACACACCAATCGCGCTTTGTTGAAGAGCTGTGCGACTTCATTCGTATTCCATCGGTATCAGCCAAACCCGAAAACGCGGGCGATGTTCGAAAGGCCGGGCAGTGGGTGGTTGATCGGTTGGTTATGGCGGGAATGGAAAACGTTCAGATGATGGAGACAGCAGGCCATCCGGTGGTCTGTGCCGATTGGCTGCATGCCGGGTCGGATGCGCCTACAATCCTGATCTATGGCCATTTTGACGTGCAACCAGCCGAACCATTTGAGCTCTGGTCCTCACCTCCGTTCGAGCCGACGATCCGCGGCGATCGGATTTACGGGCGTGGGGCGACCGACGACAAGGGTGCAATGTTAATACCGATCCTTGCGGCTGAGGCATTGATGGCGAAGACTGGGAAGCTGCCTGTGAACGTGCGGTTTTTCTTTGAGGGCCAAGAAGAGATCGGATCGCCCGACCTTCCGCCCTTTATCGAAGCGAATCTCGACCGACTTCAGGCCGATATGATCTTTTCAGCCGATGGAAGTCAGTGGGATACCGAGACGCCGCAACTGGTTCTGGGTCTGAAAGGGCTCACCTCACTTGAGATCTCGGTTCAGGGCGCGAAATCCGATCTGCATTCTGGCATGCATGGCGGCGGCGTCGCAAATCCCGCGATGGCGCTTGCCCAGTTGCTGGCCAGTATGAAATCGACCAATGGTCGAATCACGGTGAATGGCTTCTACGACGATGTCATCGAGCTGACCGATGAAGATCGCACGGCAATTGCGCGGGTGCCTTGGGATGAAGCGGCCTATCTTGCCCAGACTGGAGCACCAGAGACCTTGGGCGAGCCAGGATATTCCACACGTGAAAATCTGTGGGCACGTCCGACGCTTGAGGTCAATGGCCTGACCAGCGGTTGGCAAGGGGAAGGCACAAAGACCGTTTTGCCCGCGGTTGCTTCGGCTAAGATCACGTGTCGCTTGGTCGCCAATCAGAGTCCTGAAAAGATCTTTGATCTGATCTCCGCCCATGTCGAGGCCGAATGCCCGCCGGGTGTCACCGCTCAGGTATCGCGCAACCCTGGGCGCGCGGACCCATTTCTTGTACCTGCTGGCCACAACGCAACTGCCATCGCGGGTCAGGTTCTCGAAGAGGTTTACGGCAAACCCGCTTATAAAACCCGCGTTGGTGGCTCGATCCCTGTGATGTCGACCTTACTGGACGAGCTGGGTTTGCACGCTGTCATGTTTGCCTTTGGACATGAGGATGAAAACCAACATGCACCGGACGAGTTTTTCCGTCTGCCAACCTTCAGACGCGGCCAAACAGCTTACGCGCGGTTGATGGAACTGTTGGGCGAATAGTGCTAACAGCCAACATCGGTTCAACCGTTTTCACAAGCTTCCGACATCACTGCATGAGCGCGATCTATGACATGCCGCACCTCAGCAAGAAACCGATCTTCATGATGCGTGACGAGCCATTGATCATGTTCCAGATCGTCAATCAAAGGTGACACTGGTATCAGGCCCGGCTGCGTGTTTCCAATGAAAGTTGGCAGAACCGCTCGGGCAAGACCTGCATTTGCAAGCTCAAGCGCATTTTGTGGCGCCGTAACTTCGATGGCGTCGTCCTCTTGCGAATGCTCTCTCACCCATCTGGCCGAGGGTGTGTTGGACATCACGCGAACCCAGGTCGAAATGCTTTCATCCGCAGCATAGACTCCAAACCGAACTCGCCCGATCTTGCGACCGGCCAAGCCTATCTCTTCTGGCCGGTGATTTCGAATACCAATCGCGGCTTCCCTGTGCCCGATGTTCAGTAGGTCTTCTGACGAGATGAAACGCAGCCGAACTGACATTGATCCCGTAAGTCTTCCGACAGCGCTGATCAAAATCCTTGTCACCCAGGTCCCGGCCGAAATTTTAACCAACGGTGGTGAGGTGGCAAGGCCGCTTTCCGTGACAGGTAGGACACGCGCTTCGATGCGTTCGACTTTTTTCAACAGCGCTTGTCCGTCCTCAGTCAGATCATACCCACGCGGTTTACGGTGAAACAACTCAGTTCCCAGATTGCGTTCCAACTCGATCATGCGCCGACCCAGTGTGGGTGCGCTCTTGCCGGTCTGTTCAGCTGCTGGCCCAAGCCCGCCCGCTCTGGCAACCGCAAGAAAAAGCCGCAGGTTGTCCCAGTCAAAGTAGCTTTCATACATGAAATGAAACTTACATTTTATATTGTTGATGAAAAGACTGTGATGGCGTTTCTTCTGAAGTATCAGTCAGGAGACTCACACATGAACTTTCTCGAAACCGAAATCTCACCCCTTGGCATGGGGTGCTGGCCGATTGGTGGCAAAATGTATTGTGGCGAGCAGTCGTTGGGTTACACCCGATCGGACGACGGTGTCTCCATTCGTACAATCCACGCCGCATTGGATGGTGGAATCACACTTTTTGACACCGCTGCCGCCTATGGCGCGGGGCATTCGGAACGTTTGTTAGGCAAAGCGCTCAAGCATCGACCCGACACCCTGATTGTCACAAAGATTGGGGTTGGGATCGATGAAGCGAGCAGGCAGATTTCATTTGACCCCTTCACCCCAGCTCAGGTTGGCCCTGCACTAGATGGGTGTCTGTCGCGGCTGGAACGGGATCGGATTGATCTCTTGCTGTTGCATGTGAACGATATGCCAATAGACCAGGCCGAGGCCGTGTTTGACGAACTGGACCGTTTAAAAGAGGCCGGGAAGTTGCGCGCCTATGGTTGGAGCACTGACTATTCCCAAAACGCCAGGGCGGCCTCGACCAGGGATGGCTTCAAGGCGGTCGAATACGTGATGAACGTCTTTTTCGATGCGCCTCGCATGCAACAGGTTGTCCAAGAGGAAGGACTGTTGTCCCTTATCCGCTCACCACTTGCGATGGGGCTGCTTTCAGGGAAGTACCATCAGAATACCGTTATCGCATCGGATGATGTGCGCGCATCCGGCGAAAGCTGGATGGAGTACTATACGGATGGCAGGGCAAATCCAGATTTCATGCGACAACTCGATGCGATTCGCGATTTACTGACCACAAATGGCCGAACGCTTGTGCAGGGGGCTCTCGGGTGGATTTGGGGCCAATCTGAAACATACATACCGATTCCAGGCGCTCGGACAGAAGAACAAATTGAGGGTATTTCAGCGGCATTGACCTTCGGTGCCTTGCCGGTTGCAGCAATAAACGAAATAGAAAGCTTGATTGCGCGTAACCCCCACGCCCCAGACCGCCCTAGGTAGCTTTCAGAACTGTATCGATACTGTGCGCTTGCCGCCAATGTCGGCAACGCGGGCTGCCAACGCAGCATTTCAATTTTCTGTTCAAGGTCTGCTATGGGCCTAGCCCGTCTGAACGCTGCTGGTGACTTTCAACGCCGACATTCGCAAAGCGGACAGCAATCCGATCAAGTGTTTCTTGTTCTTTGCGCTGTACTTGGCCGCTGTTGAAGAGCGCTGGATAAAATCCGCGTACTGATCAACAGTCAGGTCACAGCTTTCAATCGCACTCGAATACGGCTCCAGGACACGCGCGATGATCTCGGTGTTTCGCTTTGCACCGGCCTCCAGCTCATTCTGACTTGTCGAAGTTACGCCAGCGATGATGTCCTCGGCATTGGGCGAAGACTGCAAGAAATCATAGTGCTCAATGACGGCATATTTGAAGACGATATCAAGTTGTGCTCCAAGTCCGTCAGCTTTTTTAAGACCGGCCTCGATATCCAGAACGACTCTGTCTGCCAGCGATCGGATCGTGGCCTGCAGCACCTCATCCTTGTTTGCGAATGCTTTGTATAGTGTTTGCCGCGAGATGCCCGCTTCATGGGCGATGTCGTTCATGCCCGTTCGCTTCACGCCGTAGCGAAGAAAAAGCTGCTTCGCGGCTTCGAGGATGTAGTCGTAGCGATCTTTCATGATTTACATATTGACAAATGAGCGCTTAGTGTCAACATTGACAATCAATCACAATATGTCAATTTGTCAGGATGCGAGATGTCTAAACAATCTGGAAAAGTCGCGATCGTCACCGGTGCAAACAATGGAATCGGGTTTGAAACGACAGTCGGTATGGCCGAAGCAGGTTTTCACGTCGTCATGGCGTGCCGCAGCCTTGAAAAGGCCGCAGCCGCCAAAGCAAACGTTCTCGCGCGAATTCCTTCCGCATCAATCGACATCCTCGTGCTGGACTTAAGTGATTTGACTTCGGTTCGCGCGTTCGCTGAGGCTTTCCGCGCCCGGTACTCCAAGCTGGATGTGCTGATAAACAACGCGGGTATTCTGCTTTACTCAGCTCAAACAAATGCTGATGGTGTCGAGTTGCAATTCGCAACCAACCACCTGGGACATTTTCTGCTGACCGCACTGCTGATCGACATGTTCCTGGACGACCCCGCATCGCGGATCGTCTCGCTTTCCAGTATCGCCCACAAGAACGCGAACATTCACTTTGACGATCTTACATGCGACCGGGACGGTGGTGTCGCTTACGGTCAATCAAAGCTCGCCTGCCTTCTGTTCGGCGACGAACTGGACCGTCAACTCAAGGCTTCGGGCAAGTTGCTGAAGTCGCTAACTGTGCATCCGGGCGGGTCGGACTCCGGTCTGTTCAACGATTTGGACGAAGAAACGCGCGCTAACATGAAGGCACAAGTCGAACAACTTCTGCACTCCAATGAAGACGCTGCGAGGCCATCTCTGTTCGCCGCTTTGTCTGATCAGGTCAAAGGCGGCGAGTACTACGGCCCTACAGGCCCCGAAGAGATGAGTGGCAAGACCGGTGTCGCGATCCGCAATCCAATTTGCGAAGACCACGGTTTGGCCAAACGTTTGTGGCGTCTCTCGGAAGAGATGACCGACCAGACATTCGTGATCTGAGGGACGGGGATGAACAGGTTCATGCAGCGACTCTCGCGGGGTTTCGAGTATCTGATCGTGCTCGCCTCAGCTACATGTTGGGCTGGGGGCTTCTCGGGTTTCTTGAATACTTCACCGGGCTGGCGCCGCTTATGCCTTTGCAAAACGCGACCTTTCCGCCGGGCATGCAAACTCTCCATTGGATATTGATCACCGCTTCGGGTGCCACCTATCTGGCCAGATACGTCCTGCGCTGGAGCGTCACTCCGATTGCCATGCTGGTCATGTTCACCGCGCTTGCCACGATGTGTGCTGTGCAAACCTTAGACATGTTGGAAAATCCGGATCGCTACCGGAACTTCGCCCAGGAATGGGTCAATTACATCATCATCTCGATCTACCTTTTTCGATCCAAGCGCATGCGGGATCGTTTTGGGCAGATCACAATTCAGGGCGGGGATCGCGTATCACCACAGAACGCCTGAGACCTCAAAGGAAGGATTGTCATGGAAACCGGATCATCGGAAAAAGTGAGCCTCTCACATCACAAAATCCACACCGACATTGTGATCGATGCGCCGCCGGACGTGGTCTGGTCGGTGTTGACCGACACGGCAAACTACAAGGACTGGGCTGTGTTCCTTGTGGGTATCAAGGGAGAGATTACGGATGAATCGACGATCACCGTCGACTTTCAGCTTGATTCATCAAAAGAGAAGTTGACCACGCTGGATCACGCAATCTCGGTCGTGGACGGGGCAGAGTTCTATTGGGCGGAGAAAGGACCGGGCGGTATTCGCGATAACCATCACTTTTGTGTCGAGCCGCTGGAGAGTGGCAAAACTCGCTTCATACAATCCGATGAAATCATAGGAGGCATCACGTTCCTGATGGGAGGGCGTTTGGCAAAAATGTATGTGGAAGGTTACCAAGCTTTCAATCGCGGCTTGAAAGCAGAGGCAGAGCGCCGTGCTCAATCCGCCTGACAAGACAATACGACCACTTGGGCGCGTCCTGCTGACGGGTGCGACGGGAATGGTGGGTTCCTCGGTACTTGCGGCATTGCTGAACGAAAAAACTGCGCGCGAAATAGTGTCACTTGGGCGCAGGCCGTGCCATATAGATCACCAAAAGCTGAACGATGTGAGCTTTGCAGCATTCGGCGATACCCAAGCCATCGAAACCTATCTTGATGGCATCGACACCGTCTTCCATTGCCTTGCCACTTATTCCGCGCGCGTCAGTCGAACAGAATACGAGGAAATCACAGTAGAATGGATGTGCGCTTTGCTGGCGGCTTGCGAGAGGTCTGCGCCCCGCGCGACGTTCTGCTTGTTTTCCGCACAAGGTGCTCGGCCAGATGGCGGCGGTATGTCCTTTGCATTGAAGATTAAGGGCGAAGCGGAGAGCAAACTGTTTGCATCTGACCTCGAACGGAGGTTCGCCTTTCGTCCAGGCTATATTGCGCCGTCAGGCCCGAGAAACACATGGAAGTTGGCTGACTACCTTTTCAAACCGCTCCAAAGGCTGATGCCGTCCATCGGTGTAACTTCCGATGAATTGGCTCATGCCATGCTTCAAACTGCGATGCACGATCCTCGTCGTACTGCTGTTCTTGAAAACGGTGAGATGCGTACGTTGCTCGGATGAGGCTGCGGTTGCGCCTCGAGTTGTTTAGTTTTCAACAGAGGTCTTTCAATTCCCGATTCTGGGAAGCCTCAATGCAGCATTCAATTCCCGCACGGACGGCAGCTCTGGGCCGCCTTCAACCCAACCGTTTCTTGAACCTTAGAGTGGCCGCCAACAATCCGAATGCCGCAAATCCAATCATCCAGAGAATTCCCCAGCGCAACTCGTATAGCGACGCGCCACGCAGGACCACGCCGCGGATCATGTCCATAAAATGAGTGGCGGGCAGAACCTGAGCAATCATCTGGACTGGTTGCGGCATGCCGTCGAAGGGGAACATAAAGCCCGACATCAGGATCGATGGCAGCAGAACAAAGATAGTCATCTGCATTGATTGCAATTGGTTCTGCGCAAGCGTGGAAATCACCAGCCCAAGCGACAGGCTGGCGATGATGAACAACAAGGTCACCACAAGCAAAATGCCCAATCCGCCGTTTATCGGGACATCGAAAAGGACATACCCGAGGCCGAGGATGATTGCGACCTGTATCAGGCCCAGAAAGATATAGGGGATGATCTTCCCGATCATCAGTTCGATCGATTTGATCGGGGTGTTGATCAGCATCTCCATATTGCCCCGTTCGCGTTCGCGGACGATGGCGGCTGAAGTGAACAGGATCATCGTCATGGTCAGGATCACGCCGACAAGACCTGGCACGATATTGACTGCTGATCGCTGTTCAGGGTTGAAGTAAAGCGTCACCTCGAAGGTAGGCACCTGCCGGTTTGGTGGTTGTTTCAGCAGTTCTGTCAAAGGCATCGTGCGCAGGGATTTGATTGCGCTGGCCACCATCGTGTCCGAGCCATCGACGATCCAATGGGCAACCGGTCGGCTACTGGTCTTGTCCGTTGCGTTGGGCAGGCCCAGCCCGACAGACGGGCTTCGGGCAAGGCGTTGGCTGACGTCTGATGGGATGATAAGCGCGGCGCGCACGCGGGATTCAGTGATCGCGCGCTCGGCTTCTTGCGGGGTTGTTAGATGTTCGGTGATGGTCACGACCTGCGTGGCCTGAACGATCTGCGCCAATGTTCGGGACAACTCTGTTCCGGACTGGTCCACCAGTGCGACAGGCACATGGCGCAGGTTGGTGTTGATCGCATAGCCAAACAGCAGCAGTTGGATCAGGGGGATCATGATCACCATGGCAAAGGCCATCCGATCCCGCCGCAGTTGTAACAGTTCTTTCTTCAGTACAGCAGCGATGCGGCGTGGCGAGATCACTGTTTTGGCCCCCGTGTGGCGCTGACGAACACGTCTTCCAGATTTGGTCGCTGCAGGGTCAGGGACAGGTCGGGAAACGCAGCAAGTTGGCCGCGCAACATGTCCACCGGCTGAGGTTCGGATTTATCCACCAGCACACGCAGCCGCGATCCGACTTGCGCGGTCGACAAGATCATGGGCTGGACGTCCAACGCGTGTTTGACCTTGCGCAGGTCCGGGCCTTCAACTTCGACAACATCGGCCTGCAGATCATCCATCAACTCACGCGGAGAGCCGTCCGCCTTCTTCACCCCGTGCTGCAAGATCGCCAAGCGGTGGCAGCGTTCGGCCTCGTCCATGAAATGGGTCGAGACGATCATCGTCGCGCCCTGATCGACCAGATCGAACAGCTGTTCCCAGAAAGTGCGTCGGGTTTCGGGGTCAACGGCCGAGGTCGGTTCATCCAGAAACAACAGTTTTGGTCGGTGCATGACGGTCGCTGCAAGGGCGAGTTTTTGTCTTTGCCCGCCGCTCATGCTGCCGCTGAGCTGATCAATGTTGGTTGTCAGGTCATAGGTGTGCAGCAGTTCTTCAATCCGGTCCTTGGCCGACTTCACTGGAATGCCATAAATTTCTGCCGCGAACCGAAGGTTCTCCAGCACTGTCAGGTCGCGGTAATACGAGAAGATCTGGGTCATGTACCCGATCTCATTTTTTAACGGCTCAGCCGCTTCGGGCATTGATCGGCCCAAAACCGAAATTGCCCCGCTGCTGGGGGTCAGTAGGCCGGTCAGCATGCGCATGGTAGTTGTCTTGCCGCAGCCGTTGGGGCCGAGAAACCCGTATATCTGGCCCGTTCGGATTTCGAGGTCCAGATTGTTGACTGCGGTGTTTTCCCCAAACCGACGGGTCAGACCCTGCGTCGAGACGACGATATCACTCATGGCATGGGGACCTGCACTGGCACTCCGGCGGGCAGGTCGGGTGTTGCAGTGGGCAAGTCAATCTCGGCCAAATAGACAAGGCGCGTGCGGTCGTCCTTGTTCAATCCGTAATAGGGGGTGAAGGACGCGTCGTCGCTGATCCAGCGGATCACGCCGTCCAGCGGATCGGCCAGCCCGTCAATGCGTACTTCCAGCGTGTCGCCGGGTTTCAGATTGACGCGATGCGGCTCGGGCACATAGACGCGCGCGTAAGGCGTCTGGCCCGTGACCATCACGGCAACCGGGCTGCCGGATGTTACCCGCTCGCCCAAATTCCACGGCAGAGAATCCAGCACGCCGTCGCGGGTGGCCGTAACCGTCAAGTCGTCCAGAACTGTTTGCTCGGCGGAAACCAACGCTTCGGCGGCCCGTACGTTGGCTTCGGCAACCGCCAGGTCTTCGGGTCTGGTGCCGTTCTGCAACTCTTTAAGCGATTCCTGAGCGCTGGCCAGTTCAGCTCGCGCGGAATCGCGCAGGGCCAGATCATTTGCTACCTGCGCTTCGGTCACGACCGAGTTTTCGACCAGTCTGGCGTTTCGGTCATAGATGGCTTCGGCATCGGCAAGGCGTGCAACAGCGCCCGCGACTTTGGCCTCGGCTATCGCAATCTCCTCCTCTCGCGGCCCCACCTGCAGCTTCAGAAGCGTGGCCTGCGCCTTTTCCAGTTCAGCCTGCGCCAGTGCCAGTTTTGAGCTTTGCAATGTTGGATCAAGCTGAACCAGCGTGTCGCCTGCCTTGACCACGGCACCTTCGGCAATAGGCAAATCGACGACGATTTCGCTGGCTGTCGCGGTCAAAGCCACCCGGTCGCGCGCCAATACGCCCAAAGCGACGCTGGTATCAGACCCGGAGCACCGGTCCAGAAAGGCGGGCAGTACAGCCGCTAGAATCAAAGGGATGGGGGTCGTCAGATTCAACAGGGTTTCCCTCCGGTGTTTGGCCTTTGAACGTATTGGGTGATAGTTAAAGCATAAAATCAGGAAATCTGATTTATGTATACGGCTCAGCCGCTACACGTGGCAGCACGGGGTCATGCGGGCAATCGCGCCAACCACTCCTCCAGCTTTTCTCCGATCAGATGGGGGTTATCTTCCTGTAGGAAATGAATGCCTTTGCCGATATCCACCGCTTCGAGGTTCTGGATGGTCTGATGGCACCAGGCGACCTCTTTTGTCCCGATGGTGCCTCCGGGCGTGGCGTGGAACATCAGCATCGGGGTTTGCGTTTCTCCCAACCAACGGCTGTAGGCGCTGACGATCTCATGAACGTCAGAAGGCGTGCCATCGATCGGAATCTCGCAAGGCCACACACGAACCGGCTTGCGACTTCGTGCTGTGGGAAAGGGCGCACGGTACTGCGACATTTCTTGCGGTGCCAGATCACGTACTATGGCGCTTGGCAGGATTTTCTCGACGAACATATTCAGGCCCGAGATCATCATCCATCCCAGACCCGGCGTCCGCATCAAGCGAAACCCGGTGCGGAAATCGGGCGGAAATCCCGCCCAACTCATCGGGCGGACCACGCCCTCCATGAACACGATGCCGCGGATGTTCTCGGGATGTCGGTGCGCATAGTGAAACCCCAATGCCGAGCCCCAGTCATGAATGACGAGCGTTACGTCCTCTAACCCCAGCGCCTCGATGAATCCGTCAACGTAGGGAACGTGGTCGACAAAGCGGTAGGGAATATCCGGCTTATCCGATTTGCCCATACCGATCAGATCCATCGCGATAGCGCGGCCCTGCCCGGCGGCATAGGGAATGATGTTGCGCCACAGATAAGACGAGGTGGGATTGCCGTGCAGAAACAGAACCGGCGAGCCGTCGCCTTCCTCGACATAGTGAATGCGCTGCCCATTCACCTCGACATATTTCGAGTCAAACGGGAAGTCGGGTGAGATCTCTTGTTCGGTACTCATTGAGCCACTCTTTCTGCATTGCAAGTCTCTTCGATCAGGCCCAGCGCCTCACCATACCACGCAGGTCGGGACGACCAGCCAACGATCGCGTTGACGGGTTGGGACGGCGGGCAGGACAAGCTGCCAACGGGGACAATCAGAATCTTGCCGTTTTGAGTCTCGAATGGCAGCGTCGTCCCGCAGTTCCGGCAGAACACCCGGCGTACTTGGGAATTGGGCACGTCGAAGGTGGTCAGCATGTTTTTGCCTTCCAGCCATTCGATCTGATCGGGCGTGGTGAACGCATTCGCAACATGGGCCGAGCCCGAGGCCTTTTGGCAGAAGCTGCAATAGCAGAGTTTGAAGGCGGTCATATTGTCCCGCACCCGATAGCGCACCGCGCCACAGATACATTGGCCGTCGATCGTGTTTGGGTGACTCATCTGAACACCTCAGCCGCGATAGGCGAAATAGGAGCGGACAGAGGCCGCAAACGTCAGGCCCATGCTGATGATCGCGATGATAAAGCCGATGACCGCCGTTGCCGGGATCGAGACCAGAAAATCAACGGCAATCGCTGCGCGGATACCGACCAGGCTGCGCCTGAGGATGGATGCGATGATGCAGGCAAAAGTCACCATATATCCCAGCATCGTATAGAGCATCAGGTTGGCGGCTTGGGGGCCTGCCAGTTCTCCGACCTGCAGCCCGTAGAATTTGAACGCGGCGAAGAAGCCAAGGGCCAGCAGGATTTTCAGCGCGTTCAGAATGAAGATGGCGCGCAGTGTTACGGGCTTTGAGGCCCCGGTTGTCGGGTCGATGGCGATCATGTCAGGTCTCCGTTTGACGTGGGGCCACGCGGCATTTGCAGCCGCGCGCCCGCAATGCTATCCAAGTGGATAGGAATTTATTACTATCCATGCGGATAGAAAAAGCAAGGAGAAATCTGTGGCGCGCAAACGCAAGACGGATCACGACAGTGCTGTGGCAGGCGCTTTGGACCTGTTTTGGCGGCGGGGATACCATGGTGCCAGCACGCGGGAACTGGAGCAGGAGACCGGGCTAACTCGGTTCACACTGCAAACCACCTATGGCGGAAAAGAGAAGTTCTTCCTAAAGACACTTGATACTTATCTGGACAATGCCGAGGCTCGGCACTTCCCCGACCCCGACACCTATTCGCTGAATGACCTCAGCGATTGGTTCCAGGGTATCGCCTCGGCAGAACGTATGCCGAAGATCGAGGATGCGGGGTGCCTTGCCTTCAATTCGATCAGTTCGTTTCACCGCACTGACCCCGAGGTGAATGCCCGAATCGAGAGATACCTCACCGCCTTGGAAAGAAGGTTTGCTGCGATCCTCAGCCGCGCCAAAATTGAAGGGACCGTGCACATCGATGTTGACCCGGATGAGGCGGCAAAGCTGCTGATCGGCCTGTTGCTGGGACTTCATACGATCATGAAAGCCCGGACATCCGACCAGTTCCCAAGGAGCTATGCAGACGCGGCGGTTGGGTTGATCAATGGGTGGAGAAATTTGTAAGCGATGAAATATGCAGGCGTGATCGGCTGCCATAATCTGACATCAAAAGACTAACACTCGAACGAACGTGATATCTAAAGCACGCAATGGGAAACAATTAACGTGACCACCTGCAGCGTGAGCATTACGCGTCTGTAGCGAATGTCTGGAAGTGCGCTGCCATTGCAGCATGTCCAGTGGCCGCTTTGGACCGCTAGTTAGCTCCCCGACCATATGCTACTGCGGAAGCCAGGCGCCATGAAAACCGGAGTGCGTGCGTCTATTGGTCGAGACTTTTCACCGTCTGAGACGGCAACTCCGCATAGGATGCGTCATAGAAATAGCTCAGCCAAATCGACCACCCATCGAAGAGTATATCGGAAATCCCACGCGAATGAGACCCGACGCTCAGTGGATCTACGGACCCATCAGTTTCAACGCGCAAGAGCCTCGCATTCGGGTATTTCTCGTGGCCTCGGTAACCCCCGACAACAACTGTGCCGTGCACGACTTCAACGGATTCCAAGCTACCAAAGCCGGTTGAAACAGCTACCGCAGTATCTCCGTTGCCTGAATGCGGAACCCAATACAAAGCGCTGTCCCAGGCGTCGTCGCTACCCCAGGACACAGCGTAAATACCTGTCTCTGCGATTGCAAAGCGGGCGAGACCACTGATGCGCAAATCGCCGAGGTGAGGTTGAATTTGTCCGGTTTGGGCTGCGACCGATAGGAATGCGCCGCGCCCAAAATCACTCACAAGAAGGGTGTCGTCGTCGAGGGCTTCGATATCGTAGAGAAAAACACCATCGTCATCGAGAGCCTGACGCCAGTTTACCGTGCCATCCGAAGCGGTAGAAATGACCTCATTGCCATCCACAATGACAATCTGGTTGCCGGAACGCACCATTCCTGTTGGGTTACGAAGACCTTGCCCATCTGAGAGTTTGATTTCTTCGGACACGCCATCAGGAGTGAGCTTGTAGAGCCCGCCGTTAGTGGCGTCTGAGCTGAACTCTTCATCTGGCCCACCCGGTCCAATCGATACGGCATAGACATCATTTCCCATCGGCAAAACGGCTTCGGTAAAGGGCGGCAGCTCCTGTTCGGCGACAACAGGGAAGGCCGTGGTGCAAGTGACCAATAACGAAAGAACTTTCATCTCAAATAATTCTCCGGTGTATCTATGCTTTGATGTTGCCGCCCGTTTTTCCGGCAATGATTGTTCCGGGGCGGCGTCAATGAACCGAGCGGTTTGCATCAAAGGGTTCAATTGGAGGCAAGAAAGTGCGGAGCCAGAGCATTGACGGCGGCATCAATGATCAACGGGTCTTCGTAAAACTGAAGCTGGTTGGCGCCGTCGATCCAATACAGCGTCTTCTTTTCTGACGCGATTTCTTCAAAAATGCGGCGGGGAATGACCTGACCGCTTGCAGCTCTGTCGCCATGGATCATCAATACAGGCAGGTTCAGTTGAGGGGCTGTTTCGTCGATCCGCCAGCCCCAAATGCCAGCTTCGCTCATCGCGGTGATGCGGTTTTCCCAACCCCCTTTGAAAGTCAGCCAAGGGGCCCTGTTATCCCATGGTAGGTACCAGTCTGCGATGGCAGTTGCGGTCAGAAGGGCATCCTCAGAGCCGACGATCGGGATGTAGCTTGCTTCCCCCGTTTTTTCGAATTCGGTGGCTGCTTTGGCCGCGCGATCTATGCGTGCTTCAACCTCGGCATCACTGCCAAGGTACATTCTGGCAGTTTCCTCAGTTAGATAGTGGCCCGCGACAACCCCGAGAGAGGCCACGCGACCGTCTGTCACCGCTGTTTCAATCGCCCAGTTGACGCCCTGACAAATCCCGAGAAGATGAAGCCGGTTTGCGTCGATGCCTTCTTGGTTTGCGAGAAAACCAAGGGCGGCTTGGCAGTCTTCAACCTTGGCTTCACCAGACTCGTAGCGTCGGGGTGTGCCCGAGCTTTCTCCGTGATAGCGTGGATCGAATATCAGAACGGCCAGCCCGCGCGATGCCAGGCGGGTTGCATATTGCACCGGTGACTGTTCCTTGACGAATGCAACAGGGCCGATGATCACAGCTGCCGGGTGAAGTCCTTCCGAAGCAGGTCTCAACAACTTTCCAACAAGGGTTTCCCCAGAGCTGTCAAAGGACACTGTTTCAACATCATAAGAGCCAAATGCCGATTGATCTGGGTCACCGGATGCCTCCGCTGTGCTAGCGCGGGAGGTGAAAGCTCCGCTCATGGATGTTGCAATCGCGATTGAGTTGAACATGCGTCGTGTAATCACAGCTGCTGCCCTTTCGAATACAGTTTGATGGTCTCGACAACCAAACGATCTTGGATCGAGCGCCCCGATCTGGGGGGGCGCCCGGTTAAGCTTCACTTGTCAGTTAACTCGCGACGGGCATAATTGGGATGACGCAAATAGCATGATGAGCATGCAAAAAATGAATGACATTTTAACTTCTCTGGATGTTAGGACTCTACGGTTCCTACAGCTCCTGCTTCGCACAAGCAGCGTGACACGCACGGCAATACATCTGGGGATCAGCCAGCCCGCCGCCAGTCGAATACTCGCCCGGGTACGCGACCTTATTGGAGATCCGGTGCTGATCCGAACGCAGTCCGGATACCAATTAACGGATCATGCTCTGGGCTTGAATGAACCGGTCGATGCTGCCCTGTCAGCGATAGCTGACGTCTTCCAGCCTTCCGCCTTTGATCCAGCACAGTCCAACTATTGCTACCGCATCGCTTCGACAGATTACGGCGTCGCGGCTGTCCTGGGACCCATGATGGAGGTCTTTGCCGTTACCGCACCAGCAATAAGGTTCGATGTCTCGCCACTGGTGCCGCAAAGCTTTACCGATTTGGAAAAAGGAGCAATTGATCTACTGCTATACGCGGATTTGGATGCCAGGAACGATTTACTTGTTCAGAAGCTATTTGATGAAACCTACGAAATCCTGTTCCGACAAGGCCATCCGCTTGAAGAACATGCGTCATCAAAACGGGCACTTACTCCGCAAGACGTTTCGGCTTACCGGTTAATCGAGTTCAGTTTTCCGGGCACTTCGGGTCTGAAACCCGATACGATCATGCGGGAAAAAGGAGATGGTTCGAATGCTGTGTTCCAGCAGCCTTACTTCACCACATTACCTTTTTTGGTAGGACAGACGGATGCAGTTGCAGCTGTCCCCAAGCGGCTGGCAAAGCAAGTCCAGAAATTGACCTCTCTTTGTTCAGCTCCATTTCGGCCGAGTTGTGGCTTCCCTTATTTTCTTGTCCGCCACGAGCGTAGCCGCTTCAATCCAGCGATCAATTGGCTAAGGGAACAAGCATTAGAGATCGCCAAATCCGACTGATCAGATGTTCGAGCTGGGATGATAGTTTGCACGTGAGATCTTCGAAGTACACAAAGGCCATCCAAATCAGCACCCGCCCTTGGGTCCTGACGAAACCACAATCCATAGATGGCAGGTCTGTTGGGTTAAGCTGCAACATCGTCCGTTAAAGTTACATCTCCGCTCAGAGCCGTTCCCCAGACCATCGTCTACTTTCCAGCTTCGCGATTGCAGCGAACGACAGCTTTGACGGTCAGCACCGCGAGAAGGTGACCAGGGTCGAACGGAAGGAATGGGCCGTTTGCAGCGCACGTATTTGATGCTAATTGGCGTGATCCATGAAGTTCACCCTCCAACGTAAACGGTAATAATCGATATAAAACAATGCGTTGATCTACTTCTTCCTTTCTACTAAAAAATTAGTTTGACAGCAGCGCCGAATATCATTGATGCTGTTTGCCATCCGGTCTGCACCGGATCACATAATCTTTGGGAGGAGACAGATGCGGAGACATCTACTTTCCGCCGTGGCGGCAGCGGCCGTCATTGCGGGGCATGGTCCTGCTTGGGCCGACGAAGCCGCAGCACAACGTTGGATCGACGACGAATTCCAGCCATCGACCTTGTCGAAGGATGAACAGTTGTCCGAAATGAAGTGGTTCATCGAAGCTGCACAACCGTACTCGGGCATGGAAATCAATGTCCTGTCCGAGGGTATCCCGACGCATTCCTATGAATCCGAGGTTCTGACCAAGGCGTTCGAGGAAATAACCGGGATCAAGGTCAATCACCAGATTCTCGGCGAAGGCGAAGTGGTTCAGGCCGTACAGACTCAGCTACAAACCGGACGGAATCTGTATGATGGCTATGTCAACGACAGCGACCTGATCGGGACACATTCGCGCCTGCAGTTGGCCTATCCGCTGACCGATATGATGGAAGGTGATTGGGCGGCGACAACCTCGCCAACGCTGGATCTGGATGACTTCATGGGTATTCAGTTCACCACCGGCCCTGATGGCAAGCTGTATCAATTGCCTGACCAGCAGTTTGCGAACCTATATTGGTTCCGCAAGGACTGGTTCGATGACGAAGCCAACAAGGCCGCGTTCAAAGAGAAATACGGCTATGATCTAGGCGTTCCGGTCAATTGGTCGGCCTACGAAGACATCGCCGAGTTCTTCACCAATGACGTGAAAGAAGTCGATGGCACCACGATCTATGGCCACATGGATTATGGTAAGCGCGCGCCTGACCTCGGCTGGCGCATGACTGACGCCTGGCTGTCGATGGCCGGCGCCGGTGACGTGGGTGAACCGAACGGCGTTCCCGTCGACGAATGGGGCATCCGCATGGAAGCGGGCACTTGTAACCCTGTTGGCGCATCCGTTTCGCGTGGTGGTGCTGCGAACGGCCCGGCTGCGGTCTATGCGATCCGCAAGTGGGATGAATGGCTGCGGGCTTATGCGCCTCCGGGTGCGGCGTCTTATGACTTCTACCAGTCTTTGCCAGCGCTTAGCCAAGGCAACGTGGCTCAGCAGATCTTCTGGTACACCGCCTTCACCGCAGACATGGTGAAGCCGAAATCCGAAGGCAACAACACCGTGGATGACGAAGGCACGCCGCTGTGGCGGATGGCGCCCAGTCCGCACGGCCCCTATTGGGAAGAAGGCCAGAAGGTTGGTTATCAGGACGTGGGGTCGTGGACCTTCCTGAAGTCGACGCCTGCAGATCGTGCTCAGGCGGCTTGGCTCTATGCCCAATTCGTGACCTCCAAGACTGTCGACGTGAAGAAATCCCATGTGGGCCTAACCTTCATCCGCGACAGCTCGGTCAACCACGAGTCGTTCACCGAGCGCGCACCCAAGCTGGGTGGTCTGGTCGAGTTCTACCGCTCACCCGACCGTGTGGCATGGTCACCGACCGGCATCAACGTGCCGGACTATCCGAAGCTGGCCCAGATCTGGTGGCAGCAGATCGGTGACGTGAACTCGGGCGCCTTCACCCCGCAAGAGGCGATGGACCGTCTGGCAGAAGAGATGGACATCACTATGGCCCGAATGCAGGCCGCTGACGAAAGCGCCGGTGTCTACGGTGGCTGTGGTCCGCGTCTGAACGAGCCGCAGGATGCCGCCTTCTGGTTGGAAAAGCCGGGCTCGCCCAAGGCCAAGCTTGAGAACGAAAAGCCGCAGGGCCAGACCGTCAACTATGACGAATTGGTTCAGCGCTGGCAGTCTCAGTAAGCAAACGAAACCGGGGGTGCCGTGTGCGGCATCCCCACCCCAAGGCCAGTGCGACGCACTGAAGGACCGGAACCCACGGACATGATCGAACTTAAAGACGCCACCAAACGGGTTGGCAATGTCATCCATATCAAGCCTACGAACCTGACGCTCAAGACTGGCCATTTCAACGTGTTGCTGGGCGCGACGGGGTCGGGCAAAACCTCGCTGATCAAGATGATGGCCGGGCTGGACCCGATCGCCTCAGGCAAAGTTCTGATGGACGGGCAGGACGTCACCAAGCTGAACACGCAAAAGCGGCAGATCAGTTTGGTACACCAGTTCTTCGTGAACTACCCGCATATGACCGTTTTCGACAACATCGCCTCGCCCTTACGCGTGGCGGGGATGGCAAAATCCGAAATCGAAGGCCGTGTCGAAGAGGCCGCCGACTTGCTGCAGTTACGCCCAATGCTGCAGCGCCGTCCGCATGAGTTGTCAGGCGGCCAGCAGCAGCGTACAGCACTGGCCCGCGCGATTGCAAAGGAAAGCCGCGCGGTGTTTCTTGACGAACCACTGGCCAACCTCGATTACAAGCTGCGTGAAGAACTGCGTGAACAACTGCCCGACCTGTTCGCCGGGCGCGGGGCCGTGGTCGTCTATGCCACGTCGGAACCGGAAGAGGCGTTGATGCTTGGCGGCTACACCGCTTTGATGGAGGACGGGCGCGTCACCCAATTTGGCCCCACCTCAGATATCTATCGCAACCCCGAGAACATCTCTGCAGCTCGTGTGTTCTCTGACCCGCCCATCAATGTGGCGCGCATCACTGTGTCTGAAGCGCAGGCGCAATTGGTCGGCGGTGGTGGCTGGAAAGTCACCGATATAGCCGATGGTGACTACTTGGTCGCCGTGCGTCCGCACCGGGTGACCCCGTTCCGCTCTTCCGACGCCGACGTGGAGCTGACCGGGCGTGTCATCGTGACCGAGCTTTCGGGCTCGGATTCCAGCGCGCACTTCCAGCATGGGGATGAGGCGTGGGTGTCCCTGGCCTCGGGTGTCCATCCCTATCAGGTGGGCGAAGACCACAGCTTCTACATGAACCCGGCCCATTGCCGGTATTTCGGCCAAGACGGCAAAAGGATAGCCTAACATGGCACAAATCAAGCTTGCAAACCTGCGACACAGCTATTTCCCCAATCCCAAGGGGCCACATGATTACGCCCTGAAGGAAATCGACGTCACCTGGCGCGATGGCGGCGCCTATGCGCTGCTGGGGCCATCAGGATGCGGCAAGTCAACGCTGCTGAACATCATCTCGGGGTTGCTGACGCCTTCCGAGGGACAGATTCTGTTCGATGGTCAGAACGTTACTGCCTTGCCCCCAGATCAACGCAACATTGCGCAGGTGTTCCAGTTCCCGGTGATCTACGACACGATGACTGTGGGCGAAAATCTGGCCTTCCCGTTGAAGAACCGGGGGGTTGACCCGGCAACGATCAAACGTCGCGTCGATGAGATTGCAGAAATGCTGGACGTTACGGATATGTTGAATACCCGGGCCTCAGGTCTGAGCCCGGACAACAAACAGAAAATCTCGATGGGTCGTGGGTTGGTGCGCGACGACGTGAACGCGGTGATGTTCGATGAGCCGCTGACTGTTATCGACCCACATCTGAAATGGAAACTGCGGTCCAAGCTGAAAGAGCTGCACCAGCGCGTCAAAGCCACGATGATCTACGTCACGCACGACCAGACCGAGGCGCTGACCTTCGCGGACGAAGTAGTCGTGATGCAGGAAGGCGAAGTCGTGCAGATCGGCACCCCTGTGGAACTGTTCGAACGCCCTCAGCACACATTTGTCGGCCATTTCATCGGCTCACCCGGCATGAATGTGCTGCCGTGCGAAGCAAAGGGCGATCGGGCCCTATTCGAAGGCCATGAAGTGATGCTGGAAGGCCAGACCCACGGTGACGGAGGCCGCACCGATCTGGGTATCCGGCCTGAATATATAAGCTTTGGCGAAACCGGCATCCCTGCCCATGTCACCAAGGTCGCAGATATCGGGCGACACTATGTGGTCAGTGCCATGGTCGGTGATACGCCGGTGAAAGCCGTAGCAGAACACAATGCGCCCAACCCTGGCTCACATGTGTACCTGCAATTCAAACCCGAACAATCTCGCGTCTACCGCGACGGCTGGATCGCAACCGAGGAGCGGACGCAATGAGAACGGAAAACCAAAAAGCATGGTTCTTTGTCCTGCCGGTGCTGGCGCTGGTCGCGTTTAATGCGCTGGTGCCGATGATGACGGTGGTCAACTATTCGGTGCAGGAGACCTTCGGTAACAACCAGTTCTTCTGGGAAGGACTGGGCTGGTTCGAACAGATCCTGCGTTCCGACCGGTTTCAGGCAGCTCTGGGACGGCAGTTCCTGTTCACCTTTCTGATCCTGCTGATCGAGGTGCCGCTTGGTATCATCGTGGCGCTTTCCATGCCGCGCAAAGGGTTCTGGGTGCCGGTCTGTCTGGTCCTGATGGCCCTGCCGATGCTGATCCCGTGGAATGTGGTCGGCTCGATGTGGAATATCTTTACTCTGCCCAAGATCGGCCTGCTGGGCTACTTCCTGAATGACGTCCTGGGCATCAACTATGACATGACACAACAGCCACTGTCGGCCTGGATCACCGTGATCGTCATGGATGTCTGGCACTGGACGTCGCTGGTTGTGCTGCTGTGTTATGCGGGCCTCGTGTCGATCCCGGATGCCTATTATCAGGCCGCTAAGATCGACGGTGCCAGCCCGTGGTCAGTGTTTCGCTATATCCAGCTGCCCAAGATGAAGACTGTCCTAACCATCGCCGTTCTGCTGCGCTTTATGGACAGTTTCAACATCTATACCGAGCCTTTCGTTCTGACCGGCGGTGGCCCCGGCAATTCAACCACCTTGCTGTCGATCGACCTTGTAAAGATCGCGCTGGGACAGTTCGACCTTGGCCCTGCGGCCGCGATGAGCCTGATCTACTTCGCCATCACGCTGCTGGTCAGCTGGGTCTTCTACACTCTGATGACAAAGGATGACGCGCAATGAAGAAGAGGTCCATTATCCCGATCCTCTATATCGCGTTCCTGATGCTGCCAATCTATTGGCTGGTGGCGATGTCCTTCAAGACCACGAACGAGATCCTGTCGGGCTTTTCCCTTTTCCCTCAGACCTTCACGCTGGAGAACTACGTCACCATCTTCACCGATCCGACGTGGTATTGGGGCTATATCAACTCGATAATCTACGTGACGATCAACACGGTGCTGTCGGTCTGTGTAGCGCTGCCAGCGGCCTATGCGTTCTCGCGCTATCGGTTTCTGGGCGACAAGCAGTTATTCTTCTGGCTGCTGACCAACCGGATGGCGCCAGCGGCGGTGTTCGCGCTGCCCTTCTTCCAGCTCTATTCGTCAATCCACCTGTTCGACACCTATCTGGCCGTGGCGCTCGCGCACACGCTGTTCAACGTGCCGCTGGCGGTCTGGATTCTCGAAGGCTTCATGCGCGGCATCCCGAAAGAACTGGATGAGACAGCCTATGTCGACGGCTATTCTTTCCCGCGCTTCTTCGTGACGATCTTCCTGCCCAACATCAAAGCGGGTGTCGGCGTCGCGGCCTTCTTCTGCTTCATGTTTTCATGGGTCGAGATGTTGCTGGCCAAGACCCTCACCGCGGTCGAGGCCAAGCCCATCGCCGCCGTGATGACCCGCACCGCCTCCAGCGCGGGGTATGAGTTGGGTCTGCTGGCAGCAGCCGGAACACTGACCATTATCCCTGGTGCCATTGTCATCTGGTTTGTCCGCAACTACATCGCGCGCGGTTTCGCGATGGGCCGTGTGTGAGGTTCGATATGCGTAGACTTCTTCTCACCCTCCCCTTCCTGCCTTCGATGGCATTCGCCCAGCAAGCCGGATGGGGCAATGTTGGCCAGCAAGAGGAAAAGGGATTCTCGTGGATCGCCCCTCTTTGGCCTGATTTCTGGATGGCCTGGACCCCGGCGACGTTGGCGGTATTCGTGGGTATCTTCGCGGCCATCGCACTAATTGGACTATTGGAAGGGTTCAAGTTCCGCGACGGCCTTGAACGTCGCGGTGTACTTGGTCTGACAACCACGTTGGGCGATCGGTTGTTCATAACACTGCTCGGCTCGACCTATATCTTCCTTGCCTGGCTTGGGCTGGTAGGCCAACCTGTATGGACGCCTCTTTTCCTGTCCATCGGTTGGGGCGTCTTCGTCTTCTGGAAAGTTTAAGCTTTGAGAAACAGCGAAAGGATGCTTGTCTGTCAGGCATACTAAGAAATGGCGACTCCGAGATCGATGCGAAAAAAAAAGACAACAAATCTACTGACCGAAGTGGAGCTTGAGTTTATGAATGAGCTCTGGGCGCTGGGTCAGGGTTCGGTCCGTGATGTCCTTGATCGCCTGCCTTCTGATCGTAATTTGGCCTATACATCCGGCGCGACTATTCTGCGTATCCTTGATGAAAAAGGGTTCGTCGAAAGCGAGAAGAACGGCAAGTCGCTGATCTACAGACCCCTGCTGGAAAAGGACAGGTACCAGTCGCGGTCGCTGCAGAATCTTTCTCGGACCCTGTTTGACGACACACCCGCAACGCTGGTTGCAAGGCTGGTCGACGATGAGGGGCTGACAGAAGATGATTTGGAGGAAATTCGAGCACTGGTAGAGAGGAGACTGCAAAATGACAGCGGTTAAACCGGTTCTCGATACGTTTCTTGATCTGAATGTCGTGCTTGGATTGTCGGCCTTTATCTGGTTGGCAGTGCGCGCGGCGCTGGATAGGACATCGATGCGATATGGATTTGTGGCTCAGCTTCGCTTGCTCAAGGCACTTTGTATCTGCGTTCTTGTCAGCCCCATTTTGGCTACAGGGGTCTCGAGCCTTGCAGGACTGGTCTGGCCGGGGCAACCTGTTGCACTGGGGGATATTGCCGTGGCCGCTTATCTGCGCGGCGACATTGCCATGCCAGCAGCACAGTTTGAAACCCTACTGAACACGCGCGAGCGGTGGCTGGACCACGTACTGGCAGGCGCAAGCATGGCCGCAAACTGCGCCTTGATCGCATTCGCTCTTATTGCAGCGGTGCTGACAGTTCGTGTGATGCGCGATGCATGGGCCATCCGCAGCGCGATCACGACCAGTTTTCTGTGGCGGCAATCCGCCAAGGTGGACATTCGCCTGTCAGATCGGATTACCGTACCGTTCGCTGTGCGTGGCCTTCGCCGCCGGCACGTCGTGCTGCCCAGTCATCTGTTGAACACACCAAATGAGTTGCGATTTGCCCTGGCGCACGAGTTTCAGCACATCCGAGCCAATGACGTGGAATGGGAGCTTGGGTTCGAGCTTTTGCGACCTTTGCTGTTCTGGAACCCGGCCTATCTGGTGCTCAAACACCAATTCGACCGGCTACGCGAATTGGCCTGTGACCAATCCGTCGTGTCTCGTAAGGGCATAGATTCAAAGGAGTATACGACCTGTTTGCTGGAATTCTGCGCGCGATCGATTACGTTGAACAATCCACGTGTTCTTAATGTGGCACTGGTTTACGGAACAAAGGCAAAGCACGTACTGCGGCAGCGCGTGTTAGCGTTGACCGAAGCGCCGATGGCAGACACCCGACTGCCTGCCGTATTTCTTGGGCTGATACTTTCATTTGCATTAGTTCTCGCCATCGGATCAGCATCAGTTCGCCAAACACAGGACTGGAGCCACGATCGGCTGATGCTGTCTACAGTCATCAATCTGGAACGGCTGGAGGCTCGCAATCGAGGGAACTGACGGGTCAACAATTTGCCGTCTCAGATCAGGCATGCAGACGTGTCTGACGTCGGCCCCAATGGATTAGTTTAGGTTGATTTGATAAGGGAGATGCGGTCATCGGGCCAGTTCACCATAATTGTTGTAGTGATTTGAAGCTCAAAGGAGATGACCGAGACTTATTTCGTGGGTCTTGATGTTTCAGTCAAGAGCGCGGCAATTTGCGTGATCGCAGGTAACCCGGTCCTTGTGGCGGCAATCTTCCCGCTCCCGTCAGCGCGTGATGCGATGGCAGAAGAATTTGCTGAATTGGACAAGCAGGTTCGAGATCAGTCTCGCAAAGATAATGTCTGTCGTCGCCTCATGACAACTCCCGGTGTCGGCGCCATAGTTGCAATGACCTTCCGTGTTGCCATTGAGGGACCCAAACGTCTCCGTTCATCTAAGTCGGTGGGAGCCTGCTTTGGCCTGACGCCATGGCGAAACCAATCCAGACAAACGGATCGAGTCACATCAAATACCAAGGCCGGCGATGCCAGTGTGGGATAGACGCTTTACGAAGCAGCGCATGTGATGCTTGTGAGAACCACCTGATGGACTCCGTTGAAGGCATGGCCGATGCGTGTTGCCGCCCGATGTGGTGCAAAGCGCGCCAAAATTGCCCTCGCGAGGAAACTGGCAGTCATCATGCATCGGATGTGGATAGACGGCACGGAATTCAGAACCGTCTGAAAGACAACGAGTACCAACTCTTCCGCGAGGAAGGCGCCCCTGAAAGGACGCAGCGCGGAAAATGCCGACAGAAACCCTGATAAAAATATATGCCGCAAGGGAAATAGGCTTTCCCCGTCAGAGCCAACCGCATCATTTGAGTGCACTACGCAGATCACGGACAGAAGCAAGCACTTTAGGGCGCAATATCCTTGCAATACCGGGCCCGATTACAGAAGGGTTTCGGACTCACCATAACCGCCAAGGAGTAACGAGGAGAAAGAAACCCGGAACCAAGCATAGCCACGGTGAGAAGGTGGTAAAGGACACTCGCCGTGTGACCCGATAGCAATTTTCAGCAGAAGAGCAAATCAAGATCGTGCTGGACGGCCTGAATGGTGAGGACAGCATTGCCTCGCCCCCCCGCGTTCGCCACGTGGCAGAGCAGCAGGAACAGGCGGCTTCGCCGTCTGATCTGCAAATCAGCTCTGATTTTCCGAAAGGAAAGTCAGAACAAACCAAACTATCTGCAGGAGTATGAAATGGCAGCGGCGTGTTAGCTGATGACGCAAAGGTCAAATTCAACTGATGTCCAAAATTGGGGTCGCCTTCTGATGTCAAACGTTCACTGCTTTACTGGTCCAACTATGACGGTTGGGTCAGGTTCATGTGACGTTCAACAGGAAACCAGTGGCGGACCGAGGAGGATTCGAACCCCCGACCCCTTGATTCGTAGTCAAGTACTCTATCCAGCTGAGCTATCGGTCCGCGTTGGTGAGGCGGTATTTAGACCTGAGGCCGAGGGCGCGCAAGTCGATTCTTCAAAAAAACTTCAAAAAGTCATATCACCGCGTGGAAGCCTTATTTCAAAGGTGGTTCCATCAGGCCCTGTGTCTTTCAGAAACAGATCTCCGCCGTGACCCCGCACCAATTCTTGCGAAATCGCGAGCCCAAGTCCCGAGCCGCCTTTGCGAACACCACCCTGAAATGGTGTAAACAGATTCTCTCGGGCCTTAGGAGGCAGGCCTGGACCTGTATCGCTGATTTCGATGCACCAGTCGGCTTCAAGCTCAGATGCAGACACCGTTACGCGCCCCGCCTTACCCGAGACCAGAAGTGCTTGCCGGGCATTGCGCACAAGATTCATGACAACCCTGAAAATCTGTTCCGGGTCGGCACGGATAACAAGATCTTCGGGTACGTCGTTCACAATCTCAACGCAGGCATCGGCAATGGCGAGTTGCTCGCTGGCGACAACATCTGCGGTAACGTCCCGCAAGCGAACCATGGTCAGGGTTGGGGCTGGTTCTTCGGCGCGTCCGAACGCCAAGGTGCTTTCGCACAAGGAAACCGCCCGCGTGATCGAATTGACAAGTTTGGGTGCCATTCGCGCCACCAGGGGGTCATTGCTTGCCTCAATTCGATCGGTAAACAGCTGAGCAGACGTCAGAATGTTGCGCAGATCGTGGCTGACCTTGGCCACCGCCCCGCCCAACTGGGCCAGACGTTCACGTTGTTTCAAGGCATGGGTCAGATCGGTTTGAAGCATCTGCAGGGCCTCTTCGGCCTCGCGCAGTTCGGTCACCTTTGAATTGGGGGAGATGATGCCGCGCGCATCCTCAGGTGCGCTGGCATAGCGCTGCATGTAGCCCACAACGCTTTTGATCGGACGCACCAGTACCACGCGCACAGCCAGAAACAGGAACGAGGCCGTTATGATTGAGATCACAAAGGACAGCCCAAGGATGCGGAGCCCATAATCCGTCATGGCCATGCGCAAGGGCTCGCTGTCCATTGTCACCTCGATCAACAGTCCTGCGTCTTTGACCGGCGCGCCGATCACACGAATGACCTCGTTTTCGGGGGTAAACAGCCTCGAGACAGCATCACGGATTAGCACCCAAGCGCTGGCATTACGCAAATCAAAGGTCTTGGTGATCTGGGTCGGGATCGGTGAAGACAGCATGAGCTGACGCACCTCGTCGCGGCGCAATACGACGTTATAGACCCCCGCATTTGACAGCAATTCCGCTTCAAGCTCATCAGCCAGCATATCGTCGGCCAACAAAGCAAGCGAGGCGATCTGGGCGCGTTCCAGCCGGTTCAGCAGAAAATCTTCACGGAAACGCGCGATCGAGGGCACAAAGATCAGCACTTCGGCCAACATGACGAAGACCGTCGTCAGGATCAGAAATCGGCCCGACAGCGAGTTCACTTTGCGCTCCTCCTTGGGTCAGGGAATCCAGCGCTGGACGAACCTGACCACTCGTTTAACCATTTGATTCTCAAACAGCCTTGGAGAGAAATAGGCTCCTGCCACACGTTTGTTAAGCTCTCCGACCGTTGGGTAAGGCGAAACCATCGCTGCGATCTGACCCATCTTGAGATTATTGGCCAGCGCCAGCGACCACAAGTTGATCAATTCTCCGGCCTGATATCCGACGATTGTCGCGCCCACAGGTCGGCCCTTTACGACCATCACCTTGATGAACCCCTTGGTCTTGCGCTCGGAAACTGCGCGGTCATTGTGGTGATAGTCGAACCGGGCAACCTCCACCGCGTCGCCATGCTGTTCACGGGCTTGTGCCTCGGTCAGGCCGACCTGTGCCAGTTCGGGATCTGTATAGGTGGCCCATGGGATATGAGCGGTCTTCGCTTTCGACGGAAGCCCAAATAAGGCAGAGCGGATGATGATCCCCGCATGATATCCGGCGACATGGGTGAATTGCAGCCCACCTGCAACATCACCAATGGCATAGACCTTGCGATTGCTCGTGCGTAAAGAGTCGTCCACCTTGATGCCTGCCCGCGTGCTGTCGATCCCGGCAGTGTCGAGGTTCAGACGGTCGATATTGGCCTTGCGTCCGACGGCCAGCAACAGATGAGAGCCCGCGTAGACCTCATCATTCTCAGTGACCACCTCAATGGTGCCTGCATTTTCTCGGATCTGGGACACCATGGCGTTTTCATGGATTTCGACACCTTCAGTCCGAAGGCTGTCCAGCACGACGGCTGCAGCTTCAGGGTCGTCTTTGCCCAGCGCACTAAGGCCCTCGATCACGGTCACTTTGCAGCCCAGCCGGTTATGCGCCTGCGCCATTTCCATGCCGATGGGACCTCCGCCAATGATCAGCAGGTGCTCGGGCTTATCGCGCAGGTCGAATATGGTCTCGTTGGTGTAATACGGCACTTGATCCAGCCCGGGCAGCGGCGGCACCAAGGGCGATGAACCTGTGGCCACCACGACGCGACGGGCGGTGATCAGATGATCTCCGGCCTGTACCTGCGTGGGTGAGATGAAGCGACCGTACTCCCGGATTACCTTGACGCCAAAGCCTTCAAAACGCTCCTGACTATCCATGGGTTCGATCTGGGCGATAACACTCTGCACATGATCCTTGGCAGCTGCGTAATCCACTTGTGGCATCGCATCCGCGACGCCAAAAGCCGACGCGTGGGCCTGAGCATATGCAGCCTTGCCGCTGGCGATCAGAGCTTTGGATGGGACACAGCCGAAGTTCAGGCAATCCCCACCCATCTTGTGGCCTTCCAGCAGGATGACATCCGCACCCATCTGGCTGGCCCCGGCGGCTACAGACAACCCGCCTGACCCGGCCCCGATCACCAGGATATCGGTTTTCAACTCTTGCATGGATCAGGAGCCCTTTCGACCACGGAGGGATTTGATGACAATCGGCAGCGCTGCCAGCGCGCACAAGCCAATAATTGGCCCGATCACGAAGGGTTCCCATAACAGCGAGACATCCGGGGTTTCGCCGCGATCAAAGACACCACCCAGCCCAACACCGATCCAAGTATAGACAATCCCACCAGGGATGATGCCCAGCGCCGTCGTAATCAGGAAGTTTCGGAACTTTACCCCAACCAATGCGGGCACCAGATTGGCAACGAAGAAGGGCACCACAGGTACAAGACGCAGCAGGAACAAAACCGAGATTTCATTCTCACGCAGCCCGTCCTTCAGTTTCTTGACCGTCCCTTCCGAGGCTTCAAGCTTGGCGGTCAGAGATTCACCCAAACCCCAGCGTGCGGCCAGAAAGATCGTCGAAGCGCCTATGGTTGCGGCAAAAACATTAAAAGCCGTTCCTGCAAGCAACCCGAATAGGAACCCACCGGTCATCGAAGCGACCGCAGCGCCAGGCAGCGAGAAGGCAACAATAATGATGTAAATCCCTACGAAAGCCGCAGCCATCGCCCAGTAGTTTGAATCGCGCCAGGCCAGCAGGGCCTCGCGATTGTCGCGCAGGGTTTCAAAGGTCAGATAGTCGCCCAGCGCAAAGAACCCCACAGCGGCAACGGCGAGAATCACCGCCAATGGGATATGACGTGCCAGCCCGTTGCGCTGGATCTTGGTGGTTTCGTTCATCTGGGTAGCAGGTTCTTGTTCATTCATCTTGCCCACAACATGCGCCGCCCGCCCGCGCTGCAACAGAGGCCTCACGGGGCCTTGATGTTTATGGCACTTAATGTGAGGGATACGCGCTCTGAACCCGGTTTTTGAAATCTTTTGCCCGGGCAGATTACAGATTTGTTGCAAAACGCACCAAAACCCCCACCTAGGGGTTTGACTTACCCCCCGCTACCCAGTAGAGGACGGGCTTCGAACACTAGGGCCAGGCGAATCCGCGCCGCACCCACCGCTATAGATTGGAGACGGAGCGATGAAACGCACCTATCAGCCTTCGAACCTGGTTCGCAAACGCCGCCACGGTTTCCGCGCGCGCATGGCTACCAAAGCCGGCCGCAAAATCCTGAACGCACGTCGCGCACGCGGCCGCAAGTCGCTGAGCGCATAAACCGCTCGACCTTTCAGGTTATGAACATGACGCCGCCGGAGGCCCCTGAGGATGGTAACAACCAGCCGAGGGTGATGCCCCCGGCGGCGTCCTTTTGCGCATCTGAATCATTGACCGTACTGCAGAATCGCTCGGACTTTCTGAAGGCCGCGCGGGCCAAACGGCAAGGCACTGCATCGATGATGGTGCAGGCGCGTAAACGTGGCGCTGATGAGGCTGCGGGTATTCGCATCGGGTTCACCTGCTCAAAGAAGGTCGGCAATGCCGTCGCCCGCAACCGCGCCAAACGCCGCCTGCGTGAAGCCGCGCGAGCCGTATTACCTATTCATGGGCATGCGGGCTGGGACTACGTGTTGATCGGCCGCGCCGAGGTTACCGCTGCACGGCCCTTTGATGCGCTGAAAGACGATTTGCGCTATGCGCTGCGCAAAATACACGGGGGTGGCAAATGAGCCTCTTTGCCCATCTCCTCGCCCTGCCCGTCCGGGCCTACCGGTTGATCTTCAGCCCCTGGGTTGGATTTAACTGCCGCTATCAGCCGACTTGTTCCGCCTATGCACTGGAAGCGCTTGATAAACACGGCGCCATCAAGGGCGCATGGCTGGCGGCGCGCCGGATCGGGCGCTGCCATCCGTGGGGTGGCGATGGCTATGACCCTGTGCCCGACGACGAACGACCCTGACCCTTGCCCGGTTCACCCAACTGCGATAGGCCCCGCCCATGTTTGATGAAGCCGACGATATCCATCCGCTTTTTGCCGGTGCGCCTTCAACCACCGAGTTCAAGAAGCTGCGCAAGCGCATCGTGCGCCAGACGCGCGAGGCCATTGAGCAGTACGGCATGGTGGACCGCACCGCCGAAGGTAAAACACCCCGCTGGTTGGTCTGCCTGTCGGGCGGCAAGGACAGCTATACCCTTCTGGCGGTGCTCTACGAACTGAAATGGCGCGGTCTGCTGCCCGTGGATCTTCTGGCCTGCAATCTGGATCAGGGGCAACCGGGGTTCCCGGCAACAGTCCTGCCAGAATTCCTAGACCGTATGGGGGTGCCACATCGGATTGAGTATCAGGACACCTATTCCGTTGTGATGGACAAAGTTCCGCAGGGCCGCACCTATTGTGCGCTGTGTTCACGCCTGCGTCGGGGCAACCTCTATCGTATCGCGCGCGAGGAAGGTTGTTCCGCGGTCGTGCTTGGCCATCACCGCGATGACATTCTTGAGACCTTTTTCATGAACCTGTTCCATGGCGGTCGTCTTGCAACCATGCCCCCCAAACTGGTGAATGAAGAAGGTGATCTGTTCGTCTATCGCCCGCTGGCCCATGTGGCCGAGGCGGATTGCGAGAAATTCGCCAAGGCGATGAACTATCCCATCATACCCTGCGATCTGTGCGGCAGTCAGGACGGGCTGCAGCGCCAACAGGTCAAGCAGATCCTCGATCAGTGGGAAAAGAACAGCCCCGGCCGGCGGCAAGTGATGTTTCGGGCATTGACCAATGCGCGGCCTTCGCATCTTCTGGACCCAAAACTGTTTGATTTCGCAAATCTTTCGATCGATCCGATTCAAAAAGACGAAAATTCAGACGATATTCCCCAGTTACGTTAACGCCTGACTCAGATTGATTTCCTACGGTTGGCTTGCGCGATCCTAGCCCAAGCTGAAGGCCGTAAAATCTATGCGGAAATTCCTCTTTGTCGACCGTTGTTCCGAAACGCTGCGGATATTTCTCACCGGACCGCAGGTTCTGGCATTTATTCCCGCGGCGTGTTTAGCCGCCTTCTGGTTGGGCGGTGAACGTGCACTTGTTACCACGGCTTTGGGTTTGCCCCTTGCTTTTGCCGTCATCGGAAATTGGGGAAGCCGTTCTTATACAGCCCGCAGTTCAGGTATGCGCCCCAGCGGCCTGGTTCCATATGACGTATTCCAATCAGAGTTGGAGGCGTTGAGTGAATCGGTCAGCAAATCAGGTGAGAATGCCGCCTGTATCGCAATTGCTTTGGACGGCTATGCCGACCTTCAGGATCTGCACGGTCAGGCTGCCGCCACTCATGTAAAGCAGCAATTCAGTGATCGCATCCTGTCGATCATCCGAAATCAGGACATCTTTTCGCAGATCGATCAGAACCGGTTTCTCATTGGCTTGCATCCCTCCCCACATCTTGATCTGGAAGCCTGCATTCAAATGTCTGGCCGCATCCAAAGCGCAGTCGAAGAGCCGCTTTTGTTGAATGGCACAGGAGTTTACCAATCCTGCTCAATCGGGTTCTGCCTGCATTCAGACCTGCGACAGGTCGAGGCTGATGAGTGGATTGGCGCCGCCACCGCTGCACTGTCCGAAGCGCAAAGAAGCGGTCCCTCGACCATACGCGCTTATTCAACCGGGACCCGTCGGCGATCCCTGGTCCGAGCCAATTTGAGAAAAGAGTTCGAGGCGGCATTGGACAATGGAGAGATTCGGCCCTGGTTTCAGCCTCAGGTTTCAACGGATAATGGGAACATCACAGGGTTCGAGGCTTTGGCAAGGTGGGAGCATCCAATAAAAGGTGTTCTCAGCCCGCAGGTATTCCTGCCCTTCGCCAAGCAAGCCGAACTGATGGAGCGGCTAGGCCAAATCATGCGTCACCATGCTTTTGAAGCGATGCAAGCTTGGGATCTTGCAGCATGCGTTGTGCCCCGGATCGGTATCAATTTCTCATCCGATGAGTTGCGCAATCCCGGCTTGATCGACCGCCTGAAATGGGAGTTGGATCAGTTTGATTTGACACCGGATCGGCTGGCGGTTGAGATTCTGGAAACCGTGTTCTCTCGCAGGCCGGATGACGTGATCACCCGGAATGTAACCGGCATGGCTGCGCTTGGATGCTGTATCGACCTGGATGACTTTGGAACCGGCCATGCCTCGATCGCCTCGATCAAGCGGTTTGACGTCTCGAGGATCAAGATTGATCGGACATTTGTCACCAAATCCGATCAGGATCCCAGCCAGCAGCAACTGGTCAGCGCCATTCTGACCATGGCTGAACGCCTGAACCTCGAGACGCTCGCCGAAGGCGTGGAAACGCCCGGCGAGCACGCGTTGATGGCGCAATTGGGCAGTAACCACGTTCAGGGGTTCGGAATTGCAAAGCCAATGCCATTTGAGCAGACCCTGGATTGGATCGCGGCGCATCGTGCCAAGATCAGGGGTGCATCCAAGATCGGTCGCAAAATGGGATGAAATCTGCAATTACGGTGCGCCAAATCCAGCGCCGGAGCGATTTGATGGGCGATTCCGCTTGACCTTTGGGGCTGCACTCTGTTGAACCCACCGGGTGTGTTTCACTGCTCAAGGTGGCTGTCCCCGATGGACGATCAGAACAAAAATCTCATCCTTGCAACCGCGCTCAGCTTTCTGGTGATCCTTGTCTGGTTCGTGCTGTTCCCACCGCCGGAATCAACCACGACGCAGGACGCTGCAGAAATTGCAGCTCTGGAAGGCGACGAGGTGCAAACACCCAGCGCGACCAGCACCGTGGGTGAAGCCACAGCGACCGCCGAGGAAACACTGCCAGAGGAACAAGCCCCTCGCGTCAACATCGACACCCCCCGTCTGGAAGGCAGTCTGTCCCTGTCCGGCGGGCGGATCGATGAGCTGTTTCTGAAAGATTATAAAGTCTCGATCGAAGAAGGCGCGCCAATCGTTGAGCTGCTGTCTCCGGTTGGTTCGGAATCGGCTTATTATGCCCTTTACGGCTGGGCACCGGGTACAGGAGTTGCAGGTGCGGATGTCCCGGGCCCCAACACGCTCTGGACATTGGAAGAGGGTGAGACGCTTGGCGTAGACAACCCCATCACGCTGGCCTGGGACAATGGCAATGGCCTGACTTTCCGCCGCACCATCGCGGTCGACCAGGACTACATGTTCACAGTTACCCAATCGGTTGAAAACGCGACCCAATCCGAGGTGGGCATGGCCCCCTATGGCATTCTTGCACGCCACGGTATTGGTGAAGATGGCGACCTTCCGGGCCTGAAAAACTTCTTCATCCTGCATGAGGGTGTGATCGGCATGGCGGACGGCACGCTGTCAGAAGTTGACTATGGTGATGTCCGCGATTTTGACATCGACCCGAACGAACGGGCGCAGGCCGAGGTCTATCAGGTCAAGGAAGATGGCTGGATCGGCTTCACGGATCACTACTGGATGACCACGCTGATCCCAGAGCCGGGCTCGACCTTCAAAGCAGCCGCAAAATATGACTCGCGCCGCAAAATCTATCAAACCGAAACGGTGCTGCCGACGCTGACCGTAGCGCCGGGTGAGACTGCTAAAGTGACCACACGCCTGTTCGCTGGTGCCAAGGAATGGGAAGCCATTCGGGAATACCAGGCCGAAGGTGTGCAGAAGTTCATCGACAGCATCGACTGGGGCTGGTTCTTCTTCCTGACCAAGCCGATCTTCTGGCTGCTGCACAACATCAACCTGCTGATCGGCAACATGGGCTGGTCCATCATCGGCCTGACCCTGATCATCAAGGCGATCCTGTTCCCGCTGGCTTTCAAATCCTACGTCTCGATGGCCAAGATGAAGGAACTGCAGCCCCAGATGGAAGCCTTGAAAGAGGCCGCAGGGGATGACCGCCAGAAGATGCAGCAAGGCATGATGGAGCTGTACAAGAAGGAAAAGGTTAACCCGGCCGCAGGCTGTTTGCCGATCCTGATGCAGATCCCCATCTTCTTCTCGCTGTACAAGGTGATTTTTGTCACCATCGAACTGCGTCAAGCCCCATGGTTTGGCCCGTTCCAGGACCTCAGCGCTCCGGATCCGACCTCAATCTTCAACTTCTTTGGTTGGCTGCCTTGGGCGGCACCGCAGCCTGAAAGCTTCATGGCGCTGATCTTTATCGGTATCCTGCCACTGCTGCTGGGTATCTCGATGTGGCTGCAGCAGAAACTGAACCCGGCACCGACCGATGCAACACAGGCGATGATCTTTGCCTGGATGCCATGGGTGTTCATGTTCATGCTGGGCGGATTTGCCAGCGGTTTGGTGGTCTACTGGATCGCGAACAACACGATCACATTTACCCAGCAATACCTGATCATGCGGAGCCAGGGCTATACGCCCGATGTATTCGGCAACATCAAATCAGGCTTCAAACGCACGCCAAAGACGGACGACAAATGAGCGGTTCGGTCACCAGCATTTGGCGGCACCCGATCAAAAGTCACGGGCGTGAACGCCTTGATCGCATTACCATGATCCCCGGGCATACCATGCCCGGGGATCGTGTTTGGGCGGTTGCACATGAGGCGTCGAAAGCGGATGGATCGGAATGGGCACCCTGCGCCAATTTCAGCCGAGGCGCGAAGGCCCCTCAGTTGATGGCAATCTCGGCGCAGCTGCAAGGCGACTCGGTCACGCTGAGCCATCCCAATCGCCCCGATCTAAGCTTTGAGCCCGACGTGCAACAGGATACCTTTCTGGACTGGGTCAAACCGCTGATGCCTGCAGATCGTGCTGCGTCTGCCCGCATTGTCCGCGCCGCTAATCGCGGCATGACGGACAGCGATTTTCCTTCGATCAGTTTGTGCAATATGTCGTCGCATCGGGCGGTCGAGCAGAAGCTAGGCAGGGATCTTTCTATCGCTCGCTGGCGCGGAAATATCTGGTTCGATGGCCTGCCGCTGTGGAATGAGTTCGACTGGATTGGCCGCGACATCCGGATCGGCGAGGCCGTTTTTCATGTGCGCGAACGCATCACGCGGTGTTTGGCGACAACCGCCAACCCTGAAACGGGTGAGCGGGATGCCGACACACTGGGTGCGCTGAGCAGCTGGGATCATCAGGATTTTGGCGTTTATGCCGAAGTTCTGGAAGGCGGCACCATTCACACCGGTGACGAGGTTCAGGTTCTATGACCACACTTCCCTTTCCACTAGCTGAAACTCCAGATGAATTCGCAACGGAAACCGGTCGAAAGCTGTTTGCCGGGCCATCCGAATTCGTCAAAGGCGTCGTTGCGATGGATGGCCTGCCTGCGCCCGATCGGTTGGAGGTATGTTTCGCCGGGCGTTCGAATGTCGGTAAATCCAGCTTGATCAACGCGCTAACGGGCACCAAGGGGTTAGCACGTGCCTCGAACACGCCGGGGCGTACACAAGAGATCAACTTTTTCACGCAAGGGCCTGAACTCTATTTGGTCGACCTGCCAGGGTACGGCTATGCGAACGCGCCGGTGAAGGTCGTGGAAAAATGGCAACGTCTGCTGAAACAGTATCTGAGTGGACGTCAGACCCTGCGCCGTGCCTTCGTCCTGATCGACTCGCGCCATGGGGTGAAACCTGTGGACGCCGAGATCATGAAGCTGCTGGATACCAGCGCAGTGACCTTTCAGTGCGTTCTGACAAAGGCCGACAAGGTCAAAGCAAAAGACCGGGAAAAAGTGCTGGACCAGGTGCGCGCCGCGCTTTCGAAACATCCTGCAGCCTTCCCCGAGATCGTGTTGACCTCATCCGAGAAGGGCGACGGCATTCCGACCCTGCGTTCGATCATTGCGCATCTGGAGTGACGCTGTTCAGCAATATACAAGTCATGAGCTAAGGAAACCGGGTCGCGCCCATCGGGTACGGCCCGTTCAGATTGGCTGTTTCCGCGATCCGGTCTTGGCACCATCCTCCAAACGCCCTAACACAGGGTCCCAGAGGGACAATCAGCCATGAAGACACGAGATATGAACCGGGATTGGATCGCCACCGCCGCCACATTGAACAGCGCCCTGCCCTATCTGCAGCGATACGACGGTGCGATTGTCGTCATCAAGCTAGGTGGCCACGCCATGGGCAGCGACGAAGCCATGGAAAGCTTTGCGCGCGATGTGGTGCTTATGCGTCAGGTTGGCGTAAACCCGGTCGTCGTGCACGGCGGTGGCCCAATGATCAATGCGATGCTCGACAAACTGGATATCCAGTCCGAGTTTGTGGGTGGTAAACGCGTGACGGACAAAGCCACAGTCGAAGTGGTCGAAATGGTCCTGTCGGGCCTTGTGAACAAGCGGATCGTGCAGGCGATCAATGCGCAGGGTGGCATGGCTGTGGGTCTGTCGGGCAAGGATGCCCATTTGATGATGTGCGAACAGACCGACGCCTCGCTCGGGTTTGTCGGCACACCGTCCGAGATGAACCCCAAAGTCCTGCATGACCTGTTTGCGCATGATGTTATCCCTGTGATCGCGCCGCTGGGCGCAGGTCGGAATGGCGAAACCTTCAATGTGAATGGCGACACTGCAGCCGGGGCGATCGCCTCAGCTCTTAAGGCAGACCGCCTGCTGCTGCTGACCGATGTAGCGGGCGTCAAGAACGCAGCAGGCGATGTCGTGACCGAGCTCAAGGCTGGCCAAATTCGTGAGATGACGCGTGAAGGCACTATTGCGGGTGGGATGATTCCAAAAACCGAAACTGCGCTGGACGCGCTGCATAATGGCGTTCGGGCGGTCGTTATTCTGGACGGGCGCGCGCCCAATGCGGTACTGCTCGAACTGTTTACGGAACACGGTGCCGGATCCTTGATCCGTCCTGATTAACGCCATAGTGATCTTCAACATCTTGCACCGGGCATTAACATGCCCGATTGTGAATGTATGGAGAACGAGCCCCTATTTCGCCTAAGCGTGTTTTTGATCCTGTTTGTTTTGTTTGCGGCGGCAGAGACAATTGCGCCAAAACGCTTACGAACCTGTTCGCGAAAAAATCGGTGGCTAACCAATCTATCAATCACTGTTTTGAACACACTGATGCTCAGGACTATGGCGATTGGGTTGCCCTTATTGGCAGTTGGCGCTGCCATTGATGCCGGGAAAAATGGATTGGGCGTTTTTAATTGGCTCGCCTGGCCAGGGTGGGTTGAGCTTATTCTGTGTGTGCTGATTCTGGACTTTGCAATCTGGCTACAGCATCTGATTACCCACAAGGTGCCAATCCTTTGGCGGCTACATCGTGTGCATCACGCCGACCGAGACATGGACGTCACTACTGCAGTCCGCTTTCACCCTGTTGAAATCGCGTTGTCCATGATCCTGAAAATCGGGCTAATCTATCTGCTCGGCGCCAGCGCCCTGGCTGTGTTCCTGTTCGAGATCCTTCTTAATGGCACAGCGTTGTTCAATCATTCAAACTTGAAGCTCCCCCTTGCCGTTGACGCTGTGGTACGTAGGATTCTTGTGACACCCGATATGCATCGCGTACATCATTCGGTATTCCGAACAGAGCATGACAGCAATTATGGCTTTGCACTGTCTATCTGGGACCGAATGCTGGGGACTTACATCGCACAACCTCGGGACGGGCACGAACAAATGAGCGTGGGATTGGAATGGCAGGACGATCGACCAACAAAACTGGGCTGGAGCCTGGCTCTGCCCTTCCGCCGTTGATGACCTACGCCAATGTCGAACGAGCAGCCACTCAGGTTGGGCTGATAGCCATGGGTGCACTTCATCCAAGGCCCAGTGAAGCAAAGCAACTTGATGACGGAACCCTAATCCTTCTGGGGGCTGCGGGGGCATTCTGGCCCGCTCTGAAGGCCTCGGCTGAGTGGCAGGATGGCCAACCCGACCCGGTTGATCGCTGGTCCAGACGGGTGATCGGCCAGCTTGCGCGGGACATGAGGGGCACCGCCTACTATCCGTTCGGCGGCCCACCATACGCACCCTTCATTGACTGGGCACTTAAGTCCGGTCGCACCTTCAGCAGCCCGGTCGGGGCCCTGGTGCACGATACGGTAGGGATGATGATGTCATTCCGTGGTGCGTTGCATTTTGCGGATGAGTTCTCAATTCCATCCGTTTCTCAATCGTCACCCTGCACAGAATGCCCCGCGCCTTGTGCAACAACCTGTCCGGTTGGGGCATTGAACACCCACAGCTTCTATGACGTGGCAGCCTGTCATGATCATCTCGATACCAAAGCGGGACACAGCTGCATGAATAAAGGCTGCCTTGCCCGGCTCGCCTGCCCTCTCAGCGCCGGCGCAGAGCGCCAGCCAGAGCAATCTGCGCATCACATGAAAGCATTTCACCGATCATGACCCGCACACTGATCCTAATGCGCCATGCCAAGTCCAGTTGGGGCGATCCCTTTGCCGAAGATCACGACCGCCCGTTGAACAATCGAGGACGCAAATCGGCCCCCGCGATTGGGGCGTGGCTGCAAAGCAATGGCTGGCTGCCGGATGACGTTATCTGCTCAAGCGCCAAGCGCACGCGGGAAACGTGGGGCAGATTGGGGCTGAGCACCCCGGAAATCCGCTTTACCCCCGCCTTGTATCTGACAGGCCCCGATGAGATGTTCGCCGAATTGGCCACAGCCACCGGCAATACCGTACTAATGCTGGGGCATAATCCCGGCATCGCTGCATTTGCAAATCGGCTGGTACGCAACCAGCCCGATCATTCGAGATTCTACGACTATCCGACTTGTGCAACGACTGTAATCCGGTTCGATATCCCCGACTGGAATGCGCTCGAATGGCATCAGGGTGAGGTTCTGGGCTTCACGATCCCACGCGAGCTGCTGGAATAGAAAAAGGCGAGGTCGACACCCCGCCTTCTTGGTTTTCTGATCCGAATTTAGTGTCCCAGTATCTGGCTGAGGAACAACTTGGTCCGTTCGCTCTGCGGGTTGTTGAAGAACTCTTCCGGTTCGTTCTGCTCCACAATCTGACCGGCATCCATAAAGATCACGCGGTTGGCGACCTGGCGGGCAAAGCCCATCTCGTGGGTCACACACAGCATGGTCATGCCTTCCTCGGCCAGTTCGATCATGGTGTCGAGCACCTCTTTGATCATCTCAGGGTCCAGCGCCGATGTAGGTTCATCGAACAACATGATCCGCGGCATCATGCACAGCGAGCGGGCAATCGCCACACGCTGCTGCTGACCACCCGATAGCTGACCGGGATACTTGTCGGCCTGCTCAGGGATCTTCACCTTTTCCAGGAAATGCATCGCGCGCTCTTCGGCCTCTTTCTTGGGCGTCTTGCGCACCCAGATCGGGGCCAGCGTGCAGTTTTCCAGAATGGTCAGGTGCGGGAACAGGTTGAAGTGCTGGAACACCATGCCAACCTCGGACCGGATTTTGTCGATGTTTTTCAGGTCATTCGACAGCTCGGTCCCATCCACAATGATCGTGCCCTGCTGGTGTTCCTCCAGCGCGTTCAGGCAGCGGATCAGGGTAGACTTGCCCGACCCCGACGGCCCCGCGATCACAATCCGCTCGCCCTGATTGACGGTCAGATTGATATCGCGCAGCACGTGGAAGGCACCGTACCACTTGTTCATATTGGTGATTTCGATGGCGATTTCGTCGCTCACCTGCATTTTGGAGCGGTCGATTTCGCGTTCAATTGCAAGTTCAGACATGTGTTGAACTCCTTAACGGTGGCCAGTCTGAAGCTTGCGCTCCAGGTACATGGAATAACGGGACATGGAGAAGCAAACCACGAAGAACAGAACGCCGATAAAGGCAAACAGTTCCCAGTAGACGCCGTTCCAGGCGGTATCGGCGCGGATGCCGTTGGTCAGGCCGATCACGTCGAACAGACCGATGATCGAGACCAAAGTCGTATCCTTGAAAATACCGATGAACGTGCTCACGATGCCCGGGATCGAGATTTTCAGCGCCTGTGGCATGATGATCAGCCGCTGCGCCTGCCAGTAGTTCAGGCCCAGACTGTCTGCGCCTTCGTACTGACCACGCGGCAGGGCAGCCAGACCACCCCGGATCACCTCGGCCATATAGGCGGCCGAGAACAGAGTCATCATGATCATCACCCGCAGGATGATGTCAAAATTAGTGCCCGGCGGCAGGAACAGGTTCAGCAACAGCGATGCCACAAACAGCAGGGTAATCAGCGGCACGCCCCGAATGAACTCGATAAAGCCCACGCACAGGTATTTGACGATCATCAGATCGGACTGACGACCCAGCGCCAGCACGATACCGATAGGAAGCGAAACACCAATGGCCACGACACCCAACAGGATCGCTAGCATAAAGCCACCAAAGTCGCGGCTTTCCACCGGCGCGATACCGATCGGAATGATTGCATTGATTGCGTCAGCCACGGAACCGGCAGCAAACAGCCACCATAGTATGGGCAGCGCAATCGCAAGGATAATCGCGGCAAGAGACCCGGCAACCGGAAGCGCAAACTTGTACGCGAAATACCCGATGGCAAATCCAGCGGCGACCATGAGCGGCCCCCAGATCGACCCACCCCACATCAGCCAAGGCAGCAGGAACGGATAAGCCGCCGTTACAATCAACAGCTTACGCGGCACCTTGGTGAACAACACCGGCGCAATAGCAACCAACAACAGGATGAAGGTCAGGTTCGGTCGGAAATAGGCCGGCCAGCCGCCAGTTTCGGGCGGGTTAGACCACGTCGCGTCCGGATGGGCCGGATACGGCGGATAGAACCCATATAGCAGCTGTAGCCACCGGTCCTTGATCACACCCCAGCAGGCATGACCATGCGTATCGCCCCAGGTCGCCATCATGATCTCACGACATTCCGACAGCGAATTGGCGTTCCAAACGGATTCGAACGTCCAGGACAGGATGTTGGAGAGCACATAGTAGATGAAGACCAGCGAGACGATTGTCAGGATGGCGTTCAGCCAGCTTGAAAACAGGTTATGCTTGATCCAGCCCAGTACACCGACCTCGGAGGCGGGTGGTGCCTGTTCCGGCAACATTTCCGTGCGGACAAATGAAACATCACTCATATTACCGCTCCACCAGTTTGACACGGTTGTTGTACCAGTTCATCACCGCCGAAATGCTCAGCGAGATGGACAGGTAGACCAGCATCAGCAGCAGAACGCATTCCAGCTCGCGACCGGTCTGGTTCATGGTGATGCCACCCAGCGTACCCGTGATGTCCATATATCCGACCGCGATCGCCAGCGACGAGTTCTTGGTCAGGTTCAGATAGTTCGAGATCATTGGCGGGATGATCACCCGCAACGCCTGCGGCAAGATCACCAGACGCATGGTCCGGCCCGGGCGCAGGCCCAGTGCGGATGCGGCCTCGGTCTGACCCTTGGAAATGGCCAGAATACCGGCGCGCACGATCTCGGCGATGAATGCCGCAGTGTACAGCGACAGGGCCAGCCACAAGGCAATCAGCGAGTTACGAAGGTGGGTACCGCCGCTGAAGTTGAAGCCTTTCAGCTCAGGGTAGCCCAGGTGAAAACCCAGAACGCCCAGCAGGATGGCTGATGGCACGAACAAAAGGCCCAGTTGGATGTGCCAGATGGCCGGGCGATCGCCGGTCTTTTCTTGCGTTGAATTGGCCCAGGCCGAAACCTTACGCATCGCAAAGATGCTGCCGCCAAACACGATCAGGAAGGCGATCAGGTCAAGCGAAACATCAAAGCGCAGGCTTGATGTACCGAAAAGGTGGATATCGCCCAATCCGCGCGAGAACAGAAACTCGGGGATATAGACCCCGCGATTTGTGACCGCGACCGTGCCAAAAAGATCCATCGTGGCTTCTGGGTTTTCACCTCGGAAGGCGCGCGGTGCTGGCAGGCTTTCAATCAGGATCGCCATGGCGAACACGATCCAAAGCAGCACTGGAACGTTACGGAACATCTCGACATAGACTGTCATGATCCGCGCGATCAGCCAGTTATTCGACAGGCGCAAAACACCGACCATGACACCGATGATCGTTGCTGTGATACAGCCCAGAACTGCAACAACCAGAGTGTTTAGCAGGCCTATAAACGCCGCGCGCAGATGTGTATCGCGCGAGTCGTATTCCAGCAGGCGTTGGTTGATGTCATAGCTGGCCGGTTCGGCAAAAAAGTCGAACCCGACTGTTCTGCCCAGCGTTTCAAGGTTCTGAATGGTGTTGTTGATAATCCAGGCTGCCAGAAGCATGAAACCGATCATCGCTATGACCTGAATGGTCGCAGATCGGTACCGCGTATCATAAAGGAGCATGGACAGCCGGAAGTGCTCCTTCGGCGGGTCAGTGAGTGTCGTCATGACCTATGTATATCCCCGTGCATCCCGGATGTTGGCAGAGTTTGCCTCTGCTCAGATCGTTCCGGGCGTGTTTCTTATGGAAGGAAAAAGGGCGCGGGTTCCCCCGCGCCCTTTTCCGTGGATCTTAGCGGAAAGGCGGTGCGTACAGCAGGCCACCATCGGTCCACTGTGCGTTCAGGCCGCGTGCCAGACCGATCGGGGTTTCCTCGCCGATGTTCTTGGCAAACACTTCGCCGTAGTTACCGCCGACTTTGATCGCGCGCTGTGCCCAGTTCGCGTCCAGACCCAGCATCTCACCCAGCGTACCTTCGGTACCCAACAGGCGGTTTACCTCTGGGTTGTCGGTGGCACCGCTGGACATCTCGTCGATGTTCGCCGAGGTTACACCCAGCTCTTCCGCTGCGATCAGTGCGTTCAGGGTCCAGCGGACCACATCGCCCCACTCGTGATCGCCATGACGGACCAGCGGGCCCAGCGGCTCTTTCGAGATGATTTCGGGCAGGATCACGTGGTCGCCTGCGTTTTCAAAGGTGGCGCGCGTAGCAGCCAGACCCGATGCGTCGGTGGTGTAAACGTCACAGGCACCAGCCAGATACTGCTGCTGCGCTTCGGCGTTGGTTTCGATCGGAACCGGCTCGTAGCTCATGTTGTTGATGCGGAAGAAATCCGCCAGGTTAAGCTCGGTGGTGGTGCCGGTCTGGATACAAACGGTTGCACCGTCCAGTTCCTTGGCCGAGCTGACGCCCAGTGCCTTGGGAACCATGAAACCCTGACCATCGTAGTAGTTGATGCCGACGAATTCGAACTTCAGGTCGACGTCGCGGCTGAAGGTCCACGTGGTGTTACGGGCCAGCATGTCAATCTCGCCCGAAGCCAGCGCGGTGAAACGTGTTTTACCGGTGGTCGGGATGAACTCAACGGCGCTTGGGTCGTCCAGAACGGCAGCGGCTACCGCGCGGCATACGGCCACGTCAAAACCCTGCCATTCACCATTGGCATCGGGGCTGGCAAAGCCGGGTACGCCGGTTGCAACGCCGCAGTTCAGCTTGCCGCGGGCTTTCACGTCGTCAACGGTACCCGCTGCAGCCGCGCCAGCAGCCAGGCCGGCAATGGTTGCCACGCCCAAAATTACGGATTTTTTCATTTTTACCTCTTCCTGATTTTCCATCCCTGAATGGAACGGTTCGATCCGGCGCATAGGCGCCAGAAAGGTTACCCAAAAGGTGTCTCCCCTTTAGTGGCCCGAGTTTGGGCGTATTCATCAACAAACGTCAAGGGCTGGATCAGGGAAAACGATAGGTCTTTTCGGGCAGAATCGGACACAAATTCACGATTTGACGAGAATCCGTCTCAGAACGAGAGGTCAAAGAACTGCTTTGCGTGCAGAAAGGCGGCCCGTTTCACTTCGGCGGCGGCATGTGCCTCATCGTCGTGGCCCCATTGTTCGATCTGCCAAAGCTCGTCCAGTCGAGAAATGCGCCATATCTCGTCCGGTTTGCGCCAATTCTGAGCTGCCGCGAAACCAAGAATCAATGATCCCGACAGGCTAACGAGGTCATGAAACGCCGCCAGTTGGAACACATTCAGTCCATGCACCCGGTCACGCAGGCCTTGCAGCACCTCGGCAGCTTGCGGTTGATGCACCACCCCTGCACGCGGGATCAACCGCGCGCCCAGCGCGTCCGCAGCCCAATCCAATGCAGGATCCCAGGCCTCGGACTGCCGCTGCTGCAACGTTTCGGGATGGGTCGCCCGATAACACAGCAGATCCGAGTCGCCGTAATCGGCCAGCATATCGGCAACCTCACCATGCTGGTGCCGCACCTTGTCAATCGCCGCATTGGCCGAACGGGTGAATGGCATCGTGGTCGGATCGATTTCCTTTTCCTGCGCATCCCATTCCCGTGCAACGGCCTCGGCCATGGCGCGCGTGGGCAGGTCCAGCGCAGCCTTGGCGGGCGTTTTGACCCGCCGACCATCCAGTTCAACCGTATAGCCCCCGTCGGTCTCAACGACCGTACTTGTCGTCCAGAAGCGTTTGGGTTTCCAGTCGCTCATCTCTTTAGCCCCAGATCTTGGCCAGTGCGCCTGGCAATTCTTCGAATGTTTCGATCACATGTGTTGCGGTCGTCAGTGCCCGACGATCGTGATAACCCCAGCTGACACCGATCCCGGCAACTTGCGCGGCTGCGGCCATATCCATGTCAAAGCTGGTGTCGCCCACCATGACGGCTTGCGCAGCCGGCACGCCCGTTTCAGCCAAAGCTGTTTCTATCATCGACGGGTGCGGCTTGGACGGGTGGTGATCTGCAACCTGACGAGTAATGAAATGCTGCTGCAACCCATGCCCTTCAAGCAGCGCATCAAGCCCGCGCTGAGATTTGCCTGTGGCCACTCCCAAAAGAACCTCGGGCTGAGCGTGAAGAGCCTCAATCACTTGGCGCGCACCGGGATAAAGCGGCGAGCTTGCGGCGCCCTGCTCCAACCTTTGCGCGTGATAGGCCTGCTTATATCCGTCAACCAATGCGCTTTGTATCCGCCCGGACTGATCTGCTGCCAGACGCGCCATTGCATGGGGCAGAGATAAACCGACGATGGACAGGATGGCGTCACGATCCGGGACCGGCAGTGACTGCGCCTGAAAACAGGCAGTCATTGCCGAAACAATGGCACCCTGACTATCGACCAGAGTGCCATCCACATCAAACAGGACCAGCCGCAATGGAGCGTTCATCGCAACTCCTCAAACGGATCATCTGCAGCGAGGTCTTCGGTCCAGCCCAGCGTATCCCAGCTGTGTTTCATATGATCCGGTAAAGGCGCCGTAAGCGAGATGGGTTTGCGGGTCATCGGGTGTTCAAAGGAAAGGCTGCGGGCGTGGAGATGCAGCTTTTTGCTGATGATACCTCCCAACTGCGCGCCCCAGCCATCGCCGAGGTTTTCCTGCCCCGAGCCGCCATATTTCCCATCGCCAATGATCGGGTGGCCGATCGCCGCCATATGTGCGCGCAGCTGATGGGTCCGCCCGGTCACCGGCTCCATCGCGACCCAGGCGGCTCGCCCTGCAACGCGATAGAGCGTTGCATAGAGCGTATGTGCGCGTTTTGCGCCGGGCGTATCGTTCACCTCGCTCGGATGAACAGCGATCATCTTCTCGCCTTCGCCATGCTTACCATGCCCCGGTGCCTTGACCAGCCCGGTCTTGATTTCGCCCAGGTACGGAGTTGGAACACCAGCTACCAGCGCCCAATAGATCTTTTGGGTGTTACGATGCCGGAACGCAGCGGTCAGCCCCTTGGCAGCCTCGCGCGTGCGGGCCAACAGCAGTACGCCCGAGGTGTCTTTGTCCAGCCGATGCACAAGGCGCGGGTTCTCGTCATACCCAAAGCGCAATGCCTCAGACAGGCTATCCACATGGCGGGTCTGACCACTGCCACCTTGAACCGGCAGCCCATGCGGCTTGTTCAGCGCCAGCACGTGATCGTCTTTATAAATCACGCAAGACTGGATCATCTTTGAGTCAGCGTCCGAAACACGATGCTTTACGACAGCGGGCTTATGGTCGGCGTCTGGCAGCGGCGGCACACGCACGGACTGCCCGACCTCTAGCCGCGTCGAGGCCTTGACCCGACCGCCATCTACGCGCAGTTCACCCTTGCGGCACATCTTCTCGATCCGGCCCTGGCTGACATGAGGAAACAGGCGGCGCAGCCAACGATCCAGCCGCTGGTCGCCATCGCCCTCTGCTACGGTGATCACCTGTACGCCGCTCATGCCATTGCCCCTTGTTCCGCACGGCTGATCCGCCCGGATTGTGCTTGTTTCAGTGCCTTAGAAATCATGCGCGTCTGTCGCGCGCATCGGGTGCAGAGTCAAGTCTAGCCCTGATTGCGTTGCGTTCTCAGCTTGGCGAAGTATTCCAGCCGTTTTTTCAGCTCGCGCTCAAAACCACGCTCTACCGGCTGATAGAGAACCGGGCGCTTCATATCATCCGGGAAATAGTTCTGACCCGAGAACCCATCTTCGGCATCGTGGTCATAGGCATACCCTGCACCATATCCCTGATCCTTCATCAGCGATGTCGGAGCGTTCAGGATATGTTTGGGTGGCGGTTCACTGCCCGATTGCTTGGCCAGCCGCATCGCCGCCTTATACCCCACATAGGCCCCGTTCGATTTCGGAGCGAGTGCCAGATACACCAACGCCTGCGCCAGCGCCAACTCGCCCTCGGGCGAGCCCAGCCGTTCATAGGTTTCCCAACTGTGCAGGCAGATCGATTGCGCCTGAGGATCGGCCAAACCGATATCTTCAACCGCCATCCGCGTGATCCTCCGCGCCAGATAGCGCGGGTCTTCGCCGCCGGTCAGCATCCGCGCAAACCAATACAGCGCCGCGTCAGGGTCCGATCCGCGCACCGATTTGTGCAGGGCCGAGATCAGATTGTAATGCTCATCCCCCGATTTGTCGTATTTTGCGGCCCGTCGCATCAGGCGCGTCGACAATGCATCCGGATCCAGATCGGCGTCCACCTTCCAAGCAGCAACCTGTTCAATCAGGTTCAGTAGTGCGCGACCGTCGCCATCTGCCATCTCCTGCAGCGCTTCGCGGGCGGCAGACGTTAGCGGCAAGGCGCGGTCAAGCTCATTCTCGGCGCGTTGTGTCAAACGCTCAAGATCAGCAAGGCTAAGGCGTTCCAGAACCAGCACCTGAGACCGGCTGAGTACCGCCGCGTTCAACTCGAAGGAAGGGTTTTCGGTCGTCGCGCCAACCAGGAGGATCGTGCCGTCCTCCATATGCGGCAGAAACCCGTCCTGTTGCGCTTTGTTAAAACGATGGATTTCGTCAACAAATAACAAGGTGCCCTGCCCGTTCTGACGACGGATTTTAGCAGCCTCAAATACCTTCTTCAGATCCGGCACACCGGTAAAAATCGCGCTGATCTGCACGAAATGCAGATCGGTTTCCTGCGCCAGCAACCGGGCAATGGTTGTCTTTCCCACACCCGGCGGGCCCCAGAAGATCAGGCTGGACAGGCTACCTGACGCGAGCATCACCCCCAATGGCGCATCTGGTCCCAAAACCTGCTCTTGCCCGATCACCTCAGACAGGGATTGTGGGCGCAAGCGATCCGCAAGCGGCCTGTGCGGCGAAGCGGTTGGTTCCGCAGAACCGGTATCGAACAAGTCACTCACGGATCACAACCGAAACCGCAATGAGATTGACCGGCTTCCCCGCTCAATCTCCATCTGTACCCGGCGACCCGGATCGGTCAGGGCCTGAACGATATCCTCCGGTGTCTCGGTTCTGGTTCCGTTGATACCTTTTACGACATCGCCCACACGCAATCCTGCGCGGCCGCCATAGCGGTTCGGATCAACCACTACGACGCCGGTCTGAGACAGCGACAAGCCAAGCTTTACGATCACCGCCGGATTTACACCCGAAACGATCAGACCTGGCATGACCGTATCCTCGTCCAGCGTAGTCTCATCCGCCGCAGGCGTTTCAGGCGGTTTGATCAGCGCCACTTCAATATCCGAGCGGTCTTCGCCCCGCAGCCGAGTCAGGACCGACTTTCCACCTACCCCGGCAACAGCCATGCGAAATTTCATCTCGGCCGGAGAATTCACCTCGTCTCCGTCGACATGAGTGACAACGTCACCGACCCGCAGACCCGCTTCTGCCAGCGGACTCAGTTCATGCAAGTCAGAAATCACCACACCTAGAGGGATGGCCATACCCAGAGACTCGGCTATGTCCGCGCTCATGTGTTGACCGGCCATTCCTGCCCAAGGACTTACGAAGCTTTCGTTTCCAGACTGCGCCTGCCGCAGGAATTCGGCTACCAAATTGGCCGGAATGGCAAAGCCGATACCGTTCGACCCGCCCGAGCGGGTCAGGATTGAAGTATTGATACCAATCAGATCACCATTCACATCGATCAGCGCGCCACCGGAATTGCCCGGGTTTATCGCCGCATCGGTTTGAATGAAGTACCCTCTTGCGTTTCCGGTTGCGGTTCCTGTGCGCGCCAGCCCTGAAATAATACCTGACGAAACAGTTTGGCCAACGCCGAAGGGGTTGCCAATCGCCAGCGTCAGCTCTCCTACTTCAACCTGATCGGAATCGCGCATCTGCAGGAACGGCAGATCGCTTGCCTCATTCAGCCGCAAGATTGCAATGTCGCTTTCTTTGTCACCCAGAACGACTTCGGCAGTGAATTCACGACGGTCGGTAGTCACGACCTGAATTTCCGATGCCATCCCCACAACGTGGTAGTTTGACACCACATACCCATCACCAGTGAGGATCACGCCAGAGCCGAGCGAATTCTGCACACGGGGGCGTGGCGTCCCAAATCCACGGCCAAAGAAGTCCTGAAAGAACGGGTCAGAAAACAGTGGATTTGCCCGCCCTTCGCGCACAATCTTGGCGTAGATGTTCACAACCGCCGGGGCAGCCTGCTTTACGACAGGGGCGAACCCGAGGCTGATTTCGGTCTGGCTTTTTGGTACCTGCGTCTCCGCGGCTGCCGGTATTGCGCCCATCAGCAATACTAGGGAACACAATAGTCTTAGCATCATCGGCCCTCCGGCAATATCGCCAACCGGATATGCGGGGCCGATGCAAAGATTGCAAGCGACATAACCCGCTGCCTTCGACAATGCTGAGGACCTACCGCTTTCTTTTGAGCTATTCGCACAAATATCCTGCTTGAGCATTATGGCTTCGCAAAGCGTTGCAAAAGTTTCACAGGGAATTGTGCTATGTGTTGGACTTGGCGCTGAATCCAATCAGAGGGAACGACCATGCACAAAGACCGGGAATTGATCTTTGCAACGGCCCTTGCCTCTCATCATCAAAATAAGAGCTTTGTGCGGGAAGAGCACGCCCACGAGTATTACCAGGCCTCACTACTGAGTGCCGTCATGCAGGGAGTCTATGACGGGACTGTTTCCATCGGTCAGCTGCTGGAACACGGAGATTTCGGTCTCGGTACCTTCAACGCCCTGGACGGAGAAATGGTGGTGCTGGATGGTGTCGCTTATCGCCTGGATGGGGAAGGCAAAGCGACAATTGCGGATAACGGCGCGCTGACACCATACGCAGCCGTCATTGACTTTGAACCAACGATTTCGCTCGCGTTGGATTCTCCGATTAACAAATCCGGTTTCGAGGAGGGTTTGGATGACATGGCCGATGCAAAGAACCTGTTTTATGCGGTTCGTTTCACCGGATTGATCAAACACATTAGGTATCGAAACGTGTTGAAACAGGAACGGCCATACAAACCTTTGCTGGAAGTGGTCAAAACGCAGGCCGAGTTTGAATTGGAAAACGTGGAGGGAACTATTCTCGGGTTCCGCTGCCCTGACTACGCAGTCGGGATCGGCGTACCGGGTTACCACTTGCATTTCATCTCTGACGACCGGACCACCGGTGGGCACGTACTTGATTACACATTGACCCGGGGAAAGATCGAAATCGATCACACGTCGTCTCTTCATCTGGAACTGCCAGAGACAGAGGATTTCTCTGACGCCAATTTGTCCGCGGGAGCCTCGGCGGATGGTATTCTGAAAGCCGAAAGCAATTAAATTTAGACCGCCTTGGATTGTCACACGGAGCAAAAGAAAACCCCCGCGTCTGCGACGCGGGGGCTGAAACTCAGATATAGCCAAGGCTTATTCTTCGTCTGCGGCCTCTTCAGCGGCAACACGAGCTTTGTCGGCTGCGCCTTTGGCGTCGATGTCGCGGTCAACGAATTCGATGATCGCCATCGGTGCCATGTCGCCATAGCGGAAGCCTGCTTTTAGGATACGGACATAACCGCCCTGACGCTCGGCGTAACGAGGGCCCAGAACTTCGAACAGCTTGGCGACGTCTTTGTCTTCTTTCAGCTGTGCTGCGGCCTGACGGCGGGCGTGCAGGTCGCCGCGCTTGCCCAGAGTGATCAGTTTTTCAACGATCGGGCGCAGTTCTTTTGCCTTGGGCAGAGTTGTTTTGATTTGCTCATGCTCGATGAGCGAGCCAGCCATGTTTGCAAACAGAGCTTTGCGGTGCTCATGAGTACGGTTCAGGCGGCGATAACCACGTGCGTGACGCATTTTCTAGTTCCTTCTTTCGCGTTTTGCTTTGTCTGGCCGGCGATGCGTGTCACCGGCTCTCCTTGGGGCGGAAGTGCCCATATGGTCCCCGGCAGCCCGGGCATTTGTGAAGACGCGCTTAGAACGCGTCTTCGAATTTCTTGGCCAGATCTTCGATGTTGTCAGGCGGCCAGTCCTCGACATCCATGCCGAGGTGCAGACCCATGCCGGACAGCACTTCCTTGATCTCGTTCAGCGACTTGCGGCCGAAGTTCGGAGTGCGCAGCATCTCGGCTTCGGTCTTCTGAATCAGATCGCCGATGTAAACGATGTTGTCGTTCTTCAGGCAGTTTGCCGAACGGACCGACAGTTCCAGCTCGTCCACTTTCTTCAGCAGCAGCGGGTTGAACTCCAGACCATCGTCTTCGTCCTGGCGGCCAGCCGATTCTGGCTCATCGAAGTTGACGAAGATCGACAGCTGATCCTGCAAGATGCGAGCAGCAAAGGCCAGCGCATCCTCGGGCGTGATCGAACCGTCGGTGTCGATTTTCAGGGTCAGCTTGTCATAGTCCAGAACCTGACCTTCACGGGTCGGCTGAACGTCATAGGCAACCTTTTTGACCGGCGAATAGATCGCGTCGATCGGGATCAGGCCAATGGGTGCGTCTTCGGGCTTGTTCTTCTCAGCCGAGACGTAACCTTTGCCGGTGTTGACGGTCAGTTCCATGAACAGGTCCGCGCCATCGTCCAGGTGGCAGATGACGTGATCGCGGTTCAGAACCTCGATGCCAGCGCTTTCGCTGATGTCGCCAGCGGTGACAACTGCGGGGCCTTTGGCATTGATCGACAGGCGCTTGGGGCCTTCGACTTCCATGCGCAGCGAAACGCCTTTGAGGTTCAGGATGATGTCGGTGACGTCTTCACGTACGCCCGCGACCGAGGAGAACTCGTGCAGGACGTTATCGATCTGAACGCTGGTGATGGCCGCGCCTTGCAGCGAGCTCATCAGAACGCGGCGCAGCGCGTTACCCAGGGTCAGACCAAAGCCACGCTCCAGCGGCTCGGCAACCAGGGTTGCCTGACGTGCAGGGTCGTTGCCCGGCTTGCCGTCAAGCTGGGTCGGCTTGATCAATTCTGCCCAATTCTTATGGATCATGTAATCCCTCCATTCCTGTCCGCGCCCCATGACCAACAAGGTGCAGACGCCCGAGGTTCAAAATGACGTGCTGGGGCCGTGCAAAAACACAGCCCCAGCTTAATTCAAAATCGCTTAGACGCGACGACGCTTCGGCGGACGGCAGCCGTTGTGAGCGATCGGGGTCACGTCGCGGATCGACGTGATGTTGAAGCCCACTGCAGCCAGCGCACGCAGAGCCGATTCACGACCCGAACCGGGGCCCTGAACTTCGACTTCCAGCGTCTTGACGCCATGTTCCTGCGCCTTTTTGCCTGCATCTTCTGCAGCCATCTGAGCGGCGTAGGGGGTCGATTTCCGCGATCCCTTGAAGCCCATGGTACCGGCAGACGACCACGAGATGGCGTTGCCCTGTACGTCCGAGATCAGGATCTTGGTGTTGTTGAAGGTCGAGTTCACATGGGCAACGCCCGATGCGATGTTCTTACGCTCTTTGCGCTTAACGCGAGTCTTATCACGTGCCATCGGTCAGACCCTCCCTTATTTCTTCTTACCGGCAATGGCCTTTGCGGGGCCTTTGCGGGTACGAGCATTGGTGTGGGTACGCTGACCGCGAACCGGCAGGTTGCGGCGGTGACGCAGACCGCGATAGCAGCCCAGGTCCATCAGGCGCTTGACGTTCATCTGAACTTCACGACGCAGGTCACCTTCGACGGTGAAGTTTGCATCGATGTGCTCGCGGATGGCCAGAACTTCGGCGTCGGACAGTTCATTGACGCGACGGTGCGCTTCGATGCCTACGGCTTCGCAGATCGCTTTGGCCGAGGTGTTTCCGATACCGGTGATATATGTGAGGGCGATTGGTACCCGCTTTGCAGTCGGGATGTTTACGCCGGCAATACGTGCCACGTGTCACTTTCCTTTTTGTTGCGGTTCCGTAACTCCGGAACCTTTTTTCACAACACTTGACCGTGGCAGTGACGCCAGAGGGTCCAGTATTATTCGAGGTGGTCGGGGCAATTGGGACGAATCCCGCATGCGGTCTTGATTCCCTTTAGGGATGGGGGTGCGTAGAGACTTTTAAGAGGATCGTCAAGCCATACAAAGTGAGGTTGGAATTTCATTCCCTCACCACATCGACCCGATGCGACATATCGTGGCAAATCCGGAGGCCTTGATCCGAAAATTTACACTGTATCTCTTCACGCTCTGCACTGAGTTTCCCTCCAAAAAATCTAAAAGCAAGGAATGGAAGAGAAAATAAGATGGCAACCGATATTGTCGATTTGAGCGGTGGAAAGAAACCGAGTATCGGACCAAACATAAAGATAGCCGTAAACACACAAATAGCAGGCAAGGTTCGTTGCCTGAACGTAGTGCTTTCCGCCTTTATAAGCTCTCCATATCTTTCGAATGCTTCTTCAAGATCTTCAGGAACCGGAACAGTCGTCGACTGCATCACCCCAAAACAGCTTCAATCGACGCCGTAACTTCCTTGATATCCGCCAGCCCGTTCACCGGACGCAGATCGCCTTTGGCGTAGTAGTAACCAATCAGCGGAGAGGTCTTTTTATAGTATTCCATCAACCGCGTGCGCAGGCTGTCTTCGTTGTCGTCGGCGCGACGGACAAAGTCATTTTCCTTGCCGCAATTGGTGCATTTGCCATCCGCAGGAATCGGCTTGGTGTTGTCGTTATAGACCTCACCACATCCGCCGCAGGTTGACCGCGCCGTGATCCGGTCCACCAGCGCGTCATCGTCCACACGCATCTCGATCACCGTATGCAGCGACTGGCCCAGCTTGGTCAGCAGAGCCGACAACGCGTCGGCCTGCGCCAGCGTCCGGGGGAAGCCGTCAAAGATGAAACCGGCGCCTTTTTCGGTGGTCAGTTTCTCTTCGATCAAGCCGATCACGATCTCATCGGTGACCAGCTTGCCCGCGTCCATGATCGCAGCAACCTTCTGGCCCATTTCCGTGCCCGAGGTTTTCGCCTCGCGCAGCATGTCTCCGGTGCTGAGTTGCACCATACCGCGGGTTTCAACCAGGTGACGCGCCTGCGTTCCTTTGCCTGCCCCCGGGGGGCCGAGAAGAATGATGTTCATCGACGAGCAGCTCCCTTTCTGCCGCGTTTCTTGCCTTTGCCGCGCAGCTGGGACTTTTCAATCAGCCCTTCGTATTGATGCGCCAGTAGATGGCTCTGGACCTGTTGGATCGTGTCCATGGTCACGGAAACGATAATCAGAACCGAGGTGCCGCCGAAATAGAACGGGATGGCAAACTGGCCCCGCAGGATTTCAGGCAGCAGACAAACGGCCGCCAGATAGGCCGAACCCAGCACCAGCACGCGGTTGACCACGTATTCCAGATACTCGGCGGTTTTCTTGCCCGGACGGATACCCGGTACAAAACCGTTCTGCTTTTTCAGGTTGTCCGCCACATCGTCCGGCTTGAACGACACGTTGAACGTGTAGAAATAGGCGAAGAACACGATCATCGACGCGAAGAACAGCAGATAAAGCGGCTGTCCGGGGCCGAAGTTGGCCAGCAGCCACGACATCACCGGGCCATTTGTGGCGCCCGACGAGAAGGTCGAGATCGTTACCGGCAGCAACAGCAGCGAGCTTGCAAAGATCGCAGGGATCACACCCGCCGGGTTCACTTTGACCGGCAGGTGGCTGGAGCCGCCTTCGTAGACTTTCATACCAGCCTGACGGCGCGGGTATTGGATATGGATCTTGCGCAGGGCCCGCTCCATGAACACCACAAAGGTGATCACGGCGATGACCATGATGATCACACCCACGATCACGGCGGGGCTGATCGCACCGCTGCGGCCCGAAGCGAAGAACTGCGCCAGAGCTGCGGGAACCTCGGCGATGATGCCGACGAAGATGATCAGAGAGATACCGTTGCCGATGCCGCGTGCGGTGATCTGCTCGCCCAGCCACATCAGGAACATGGTGCCGCCGACCAAAGTGATCATGGTCGACATACGGAAGAACATGCCCGGATCGGTCGCAAGATCGCCCGATTCCAACGAAACCGCCAGACCATAAGCCTGAACGGTGGCCAGAGCCACGGTACCGAAACGGGTGTATTGGTTGATCTTCTTGCGCCCTTGCTCGCCCTCTTTCTTGAGTTGCTCAAGCGCGGGAACCATCGAGGTCAGCAGCTGCACGATGATCGAGGCCGAGATATAGGGCATGATGCCGAGGGCAAAAATACCCATCCGCCCCAGCGCCCCGCCGGTGAACATCGAAACCATGCCGCCGATGCCCTGCCCCGCTTGCTCCATGAACTCACGCAGCGCTTGCCCGTCGATCCCCGGCACCGGGATAAAGGTGCCCAGACGATAGACGATCAGCAAACCCAATGTGAACAGGATGCGGTTGCGCAGATCGGTGGCTTTGCCAAGAGCAGCCCAGCTTGTGTTGGCTGCCATTTGTTCTGCTGCTGATACCATAAATCGGTCTCTCTTATGTAAACGCCGCCCGGAACCGTTTTCCGGCTCGGGCGGCGTCTGGGAAAACTTAGTGCTCTATGTAAGCGGGTCTTTGCCCGCTCACAAGCGCTTACTCTGCCGCAGCAGCTTTTGTGACCTGAAGTGAACCGCCCGCTTTTTCAACTGCTTCAACCGCAGCTTTCGAAGCGCCGGTGACTTCCAGGTTCAGCTTGGCGGTGATTTCACCTTTGGCCAGAACGCGGACACCGTCCAGCTTGCGGCGGACCAGACCGGATGCAACCAGCGCATCCTCGGTGATCGCAGCCTTGGCGTCCAGCTTGCCGGCGTCGACGAACTTCTGGATCAGGCCCAGATTGATAACCGCGAATTCCTTGCGGTTCGGCTTGTTAAAGCCACGCTTAGGCAGACGTTGGTACAGCGGCATCTGGCCGCCTTCATAGCCATTGATGGCCACACCCGAACGGGATTTCTGGCCTTTGATACCACGGCCACCCATTTTACCTTTGCCGGAACCGGGACCACGGCCAACGCGGGTGCGTTTCGGGCTAGCGCCAGGATTGTCGCGCAATTCATGCAGTTTCATATCGCTTCTCCTAAGCCGGATGTGACCCCCGAAGCGTGATGGGCCAACCACGGCGTTTCTTGGTTTTGATTCTCGTGGATGGAAATCCACCGGAGCGCTCTACAGCGTTGCGGCTTTGGTTGCAAGGTTTGATCCATCACAATTGCCAAAACCAAAAGAGGCGCCGAAATGGCGCCCCTTCAACGGTGAGTGTTGGGGTGTTACGCGCAATATGCGTGGTCGCGTGCAATATCTGCGATATCACAACGGCGAACGCCGATATCGTCCAGCTCGCGGTTGCTCAGGCTTTGCAATTCGCGATAAGTGCGGCTGTATTCCGCAGCGCGGGCGCGGTTCTCTTTTACGCGCTCAACAAAGCTCTCGATGCGAGCGCTCAGGTTGAAGCCGCCATGAGTCAGTGTAGCTGTATGTGCCATATCTAATTTCCTTTCTGTTCCAGGGCGTATTCCCTGGGCGTTTCCATTTGTTCCTTTGTGGACCAGGCTCAGATAGGAGCATTAGATACCGCTAACAACGCGTGTTTTGGTCTAGCCGGTATGCGTTTGGTGAATGGCGGTGAAACCTTAGCAGCGCATTTTCAAACGCTTTCGAATGATGATATTGATGTTTGATATTGGGGGGATCGCCTTATGATACGCAGAGATTTTCTGGTTTTTGGCGGCGCAACCTGCCTGGCTTTACGAGGCCAAACCGTATCTTCCCAAACTTGGAGTGAACGGTATGGACGTTCTCAACCCATTGAGATTACCAAAGTTGATCTAAATGGGCTAACTCCGGGTCAGCAAATGCTCATCAAGTTTCGGGACGGTCCGGTTACTGTCAGATATCGGACCCAAAAAGAAGTCGACGCTGCACGCTCAACACCACTGAGTGAGTTGCCTGACAAATTTGCACGAAATGCAAATCTTCGTGCAGATGCCCCAGCGACAGATGAAAATCGATCATTCGGAGAAGATGGGCGCTGGTTGGTATATCGTCCCATTTGCACGCATTTGAATTTCATAACCTTCCCGGCAACTCAGCCCTTTGGAGACGAACCTTATTGGATTAACTGCCCATCACATGGAGGCAGATACGACTCGGCAGGGCGCGTCAGAGCCGGCCCAGCACCTGAGAACCTGCCAATCCCACCTGTGCGTTTTCTTTCTAATGGAGTTTTGGAAATCCGCTCTCGCGACAGCTTTAGTAACGAAAAGGCCGTGCGCGACTCACATCCGTCTGATTGGTAGAAAAAAAACGCCCCCGACATCGTCGAGGGCGCTTCAATTACTTCAAAGAACTCGCGCTTAGCCGCGCTCTTCGATGATCTCAACCAGATGCGGGATCTTGTTGACCATGCCGCGGATCGAAGGTGTGTCTTCCAGTTCGCGGGTGCGGTTCATCTTGTTCAGGCCCAGGCCGATCAGGGTTGCGCGCTGTTCGGCGGGGCGGCGGATCGGGGAGCCGATCTGCTTGACGACGATGGTTTTTGCCATGGGTCGCTCTCCTTATGCTTCTGCTTCAGCAGCAGCCGGTGCTTCGTCCCGCTTGGGCAGGATGTCAGCAACCTTTTTGCCACGACGTGCAGCAACCGAACGCGGGCTCTGCTCTTTCTGCAGGCCGTTGATGGTGGCGCGGATCATGTTGTACGGGTTCTGCGAGCCCAGCGATTTGGACACAACGTCCTTCACGCCCAGCATTTCGAACACGGCACGCATCGGACCACCGGCGATGATACCAGTACCTTCAGGTGCGGTGCGCATAACCACTTTACCGGCGCCGTGACGGCCTTCGATGTCGTGGTGCAGGGTCCGACCTTCGCGCAGTTGCACGCGGATCATCTGACGCTTGGCCTGTTCAGTCGCCTTGCGGATGGCCTCAGGTACTTCTTTCGCTTTACCTTTGCCAAAGCCGACGCGGCCTTTCTGATCACCGACAACCACCAGAGCGGCGAAGCCAAAGCGCTTACCACCTTTTACGGTTTTCGACACGCGGTTGATTGCGACCAGACGATCTGCAAATTCCGGCGCTTCTTCACGATCGCGGCCACGGCCCCGACGGTTTTCACGTTCTGCCATTTGGCATCCCTTTTCTCATGTGGCGCATGCGGCGCCGTTTAGTTCAATCCAAGTGAGCCCCGACTGTCGCCGAGGCCCCCGGATCATCGGGGCAGCCGCAAAGCTGCCCGCAAGTCTTAGATCTTCAGACCACCTTCACGCGCGGCGTCGGCCAGAGCCTTCACCTTGCCGTGGAACAGGAAGCCGCCACGATCGAAATAGGCCTCTTCGACGCCTGCCTTTTTGGCGCGCTCGGCGATGGCCGCGCCCACTTTGGTGGCCGCTTCGACGTTGTTCTTGCCCACAACGCCCAGATCCTTTTCCAGGGTCGAGGCTGCGGCCAGGGTCACGCCACGTACGTCGTCGATCAGCTGAACAGAGATGTTCTTGTTCGAACGGTGTACGGACAGACGCGGACGACCCGCGTTGACCTTGCGAAGTTTGTTCCGAACGCGCAGGCGGCGCTTCAGAAACAGGGTTCTTTTGCTGTTTGCCATTGTTTGCGTCCTTACTTCTTCTTGCCTTCTTTGCGGAAGATGAACTCGCCCTTATAGCGGATGCCCTTGCCTTTGTACGGCTCGGGACGGCGCCATTCGCGGATTTTGGCCGCGACTTCGCCCACCTGCTGCTGGTCGATACCTTCCACAACGATCTCGGTCTGCTTCGGCGCGGTGATGGTGACACCTTCCGGAGCAGTGAAATCAACATCGTGGCTGTAACCCAGGTTCAGCTTCAGGGTGTTGCCCTGCATCTGAGCCCGGTAGCCAACACCCTGGATCTCCAGCTCTTTTTTGAAGCCGTTTGTTACGCCTTCAACCAGATTGGCGACCATGGTGCGGCTCATGCCCCACTGCTGACGCGCACGCTTGGACATGCCACGGGGATCGATCTTGACCACGTTGTCTTCAACCGACAACGTAACGTCGTCGGTGGCGGTGAAGCTACGGGTGCCTTTCGGACCTTTCACTTCGATGGTCTGACCCGACACAGAGGCGGTAACGCCGCTGGGCAGCTCGACCGGTTTTTTACCAATACGAGACATTGCAGACCTCCTTAGAAGACGGTGCAGAGCACTTCGCCGCCAACATTGTTGGAGCGAGCGTTTGCATCCGACATCACACCTTTCGGAGTGCTGACAATCGACACACCCAGACCCTGACGGACCTGCGGGATGTCATTGACGCCCATGTAGACGCGACGGCCAGGCTTGGAAACCCGCTTGAGTTCGCGAATAACAGGGGTGCCTTCGTAGTATTTCAGGCTGATTTCGATGGCCGGATGACCGTTTTCACCGGTCGTCGCTTCGTAGCCACGGATGTAACCTTCGTCCGCCAGCACGTCCAGAACCCAGCCGCGCAGCTTGGAAGCCGGGGTGGAAACGGTGGACTTGCCGCGCATTTGCGCGTTGCGGATACGGGTGAGCATATCGCCGATAGGATCATTCATATCTATGTCTCCCTTACCAGCTCGATTTCACCATGCCGGGGATCTGACCAGCAGAACCCAGCTCGCGCAGCGCGATACGGCTGACCTTCAGCTTACGGTAGTAAGCGTGGGGACGACCGGTCAGCTGACAACGGTTGTGCAGACGGGTAGCCGAGCTGTTGCGCGGCAGTTTCGCCAGTTTCAGACGCGCTTTGAAACGCTCTTCCATCGGCTTGCTCTCGTCATTCGCGATTTCTTTCAGCTCGGCACGCTTTGCGGCATATTTGGCCACCAGGCGTTCGCGCTTCTTCTCGCGTTCGATCATTGCTTTTTTAGCCATGTCTCAATCCTCCCGGCGCTTATGCGTTGAACGGCATGTTGAATGCTTTCAACAATGCCTTTGCTTCAGCGTCGGTTTTCGCTGTGGTGGCAATTACGATATCCAGGCCCCAGACCTCGTCGACCTTGTCGAAGTCGATTTCCGGGAACACGATGTGCTCTTTCATGCCCATGGCAAAGTTGCCACGACCATCGAAAGACGGCTTCACACCGCGGAAGTCACGAACGCGAGGCATCGCGATGGTGATCAGACGATCCAGGAATTCGTACATCCGGTCGCCGCGCAGGGTCACTTTCGCACCCAGCGGCATGTCTTCACGAACGCGGAAACCCGCGATCGACTTCTTCGCCTTGGTTGCAACGGCCTTCTGGCCAGCAATCGCAGTCAGATCTTCGACAGCAGCTTTCGCTTTTTTCGAGTCTTTGACGGCCTCAGCACCACAACCGATGTTCAGAACGATTTTTTCCAGCTTGGGCAGCTGCATGTCGTTCTTATAGCCGAACTCTTCTTTCAGAGCGGCACGGATGGTTTCGGCGTACTGAGCTTTCAGACGCGGGGTGTAGGTTGCGGTATCAAGCATCGATCAAGTCCCCTGTGGTCTTGGCGAAGCGCACTTTCTTGTCGCCTTCCATGCGGAAGCCAACGCGGGTTGCTTTGCCGTTTTTGTCCAGCAGTGCCAGGTTCGACAGCTCGATCGGGTTTGCCTGAGGCAGGCGACCACCTTGCGAGGTTTGCGACTGACGGGTGTGGCGGATGGCGATGTTGATGCCATCGACAACAGCTTTACCGGCTTTAGGGTCAACCGAGGTGATAGTCCCCTCTTTGCCCTTGTCCTTGCCGGCCAGCACGACGACCTTGTCGCCTTTGCGGAGTTTAGCAGCCATGATTACAGCACCTCCGGAGCCAGCGAGATGATTTTCATGAAGTTCTTGCCGCGCAGTTCGCGAACAACGGGGCCAAAGATACGGGTACCTACGGGCTCGTTGTTGTTGTTCAGGATGACGGCGGCGTTGCGATCGAAACGGATCGCGGTGCCGTCTTCGCGACGGACTTCCTTGGCGGTGCGTACGACGACGGCCTTACGGACGTCACCTTTCTTTACGCGGCCGCGCGGGATGGCTTCCTTCACCGAGACGACAATGATGTCGCCGACGGAGGCGTATTTACGCTTGGAACCACCCAGGACCTTGATGCACTGAACTCGGCGTGCGCCGGAGTTGTCAGCGACATCCAGATTGGTCTGCATCTGGATCATGTGGTTTCTCCCGACCTGTGGGGGCTGGTCTCGTTAAATCCCCCAGGGTTTCGACAAATGGAAAAATCCCGGAAGCTTACGCTTCCAGAACTTCCCAACGTTTCGTCTTCGATTTCGGCGCGCATTCGATGATGCGTACGGTGTCGCCGACCTTGAAGGCGTTCTTTTCATCGTGAGCCCTGTATTTCTTGGACTTACGGATGGTTTTCTTCAGAACCGGATGCGTAAAGCGGCGCTCGACGGATACGGTTACGGTCTGTTCGTTGGCGTCGCTGGTCACGGTGCCTTGCAGGATACGCTTGGGCATCTGATTACTCCTCGGATGCCGCAGCAGCGGCCTTTTCGTTCAGAATGGTTTTGACACGGGCAGCATTGCGGCGGGCCGCTTTGATGCCGGCTGTGTTTTCCAGCTGACCGGTTGCCTGTTGAAAGCGCAGGTTAAAGCTTTCTTTCTTCAGGTTGGCCAGTTCCTCGCGGAGCTGGTCCGGGGTCTTGTCACGCAGTTCTTGGGCGTTCATCGCCTTTTCCTTTGCTCAAAACACCAGAAGGCCCCCTTACAGGGTCACCTTTGACCTGGTGGATGAATGATAGACATACGAATCGCCCGACAACGCCGGGAGATCGCAGGATGCCGCCGTATAAGGGTTTGGGGGGTGGGTGGCAAGGGAAAGTTTCAAACCGTGTTCGGGCAGATGAAACTACCTGTTTCCAAATTACCGCCGCCCTCTGAAACCGGGCAGCAGATCACTACTGCGACCTTTCTGGATCCCGACAAACGCGGCCAAGTGCTCAGGCACCTTTCTCCTGCATTTTCCGAACCATTTTCAGGCGCGCGCGTCGCGGCAGCAACGGCATGACCCAACCCAGCACAAACGCGAGCGACTTATCGTTGATCACCGTGAGCTTCCCATCGATCATGGCGTCATAGCCGACTTTGGCCACGGCCTCAGCGGTCGCCCCTTTTTGGGCAACAAGCTTCGTGCCCTCAAGATTTGCCGCAGCAGCAAATTCGGTCACGACATAGCCCGGCTCCAGCGCCGTCACAGTGACGCCCTTACCTTTCAGCTCCTCCGCGAGCGCCTGACTGAAACTCGAAACATAGGCCTTGGTGGCAAAATAGGTCGCCTGCAATGGACCCGGCATATGCGCCGCAGTCGAACTGACATTCAGTATCTTTCCGCCACCGCCACTGATCATATCCCTGCCGAACAGATGACACAGAGAGACAAGGGCTTCGACGTTCAGCCGGATCATATCCAGATCGTCCGAAAGGCGGCGATCCAAAAAAGCCCCATGCCCTCCGAATCCAGCATTGTTGATCAGGTAGTCGACCGTCAGGTCTTTGCACTTGACGGCCTCATAAAGTTTTTCCGCGCCTCCAACAGCACCCAGATCAAGCGGAATGGCAGTGACAGTAACATCGTGGGCTGCCTCAAGCTCTGATCTGAGGGCATCTAACGCATCTCCGCGTCGCGCACTGATGATCAGATTGCCGCCTCGCGACGCATGATAACGTGCCAATTCCCGACCAATTCCGGCTGATGCGCCTGTGACGAGAGCTGTTTTGGTCATAGTATCCTCCGACGAAGTAGCTGGAGCGCTTTCACCTTGACGCTTTAAGACGCTTCACTCCCATTTATAGTTGAAGCTAACAGAAATCCGCTCGTCCTCGGCCATATTCATCGGCACCTCGTGGCGCAGCCAGCTTTCCCACAGCAGGACGTCGCCCACCTGTGGCTTCATGTAGATGAAAGGCTGTAATTCCCGACGCCCGCCTTTCAGCCTCGTCGGGGCGGCCATCATACGGCCCGAACGTGGGTCTTCCAGTTTCAGTGCACTGGCCCCTTCCGGCATGGACACATAGGTCGTGCCCGAAATGACACTGTGAGGGTGCAGGTGACTGGCATGCATTCCGCCCTCGGGCAGGATATTGATCCACAGATCCTCAAGCTTCAACGCGCGGTCGTCCAGATCAAACTCCACATCCTTGGCGAAAGCCGCGACGTGCTGATCCAGCACTTTGACAAGATCGGCAAATATCGGAAATCGCCAAGGCAAATCGGTCAGCGAAGCATAACTGGTGTAGCCGGGATACGCGTTCGCTTCACACCAGTCCTGCCCGGCCTCATCATCTTCAGCAATAACAAGGCATGAACTCTCCAATTCCTCCACGTCGATCCTGGGATCGAATTCGGACAAGTTTGCGCGATAGAGACGGGTGACGAAGAGTGATTCAATCTGTGCCATGGGCTGGGCATACCCCAGCCCTCTCGGCAAGACCAGCCGCTTAGGTCTTGATGGGCCCTTTGCCACAGCGTGGTATCGGGCGACCTCCGTCGGCATAGGCGAGGCACAGCACGATCTCATCCGGTTTCGGCGCATCTGGGATGTTCAGCGTCATCGTGTCGAAATGATCGAACGACCACGGATTGTCCTTGTGCCCCAGCGGAAGATCAATCGCGCAACCCGGCGCGCCCAGCTTGGCGTTGGACGGTATCACCGCCTCACCTCCGCCCACCGCAGCGCGCATGGGCGCACCGAGTTTGGGGTGGATCACCGCGCCGCCCTGCTCAAGATCGCCGTTCATGCCGACAAGCGCGGCTTTGCCGTACGAAACCGGCGGCCCATCAAGCTGAGAAACTGCCTCTGCGGCGAGTTCCGAACCCAGAATGGCGCCGATCTCGAACAACTCTGAAAGATCGTCCGAGAAGTGCCCGGCCAAAGGGTTCTGCATCACCGCCATCGCTGCAACCCGACTGATCGGATCACAAGGTTGGCCCAACTGGTCGTTGGTTATGACTTCCTTAATGAGCATCTTTTTGCGTAGCTGAACCATAGGGCCCTCCCATTCCTGCAAGTTAGCCTAGAGGCGGGGTGGCTGGAGGTCGACGTTTTTCACGATCCACGAAGCACGGGCTGCCGAACCAAAAGAAAACCCCCGCCGGTTTCCCGACGAGGGTCATTCTTGTAACGAGTGGGATCAAAGCCCCAATCGCTTACCAGTCTTCGCGGACCACAACGCGGGTCTTGATCGGCAGCTTCATCGCGGCCAGGCGCAGGGCCTCGCGGGCGATGTCGTCATTGACGCCATCGATCTCGAACATCACACGACCGGGCTTTACTTTCGCTGCCCAGAAGTCAACGGAGCCTTTACCTTTACCCATACGGACTTCGGTTGGCTTCGAGGTCACGGGGGTATCCGGGAAGATCCGGATCCAGACGCGGCCTTGACGTTTCATGTGACGGGTCATGGCACGACGTGCAGCTTCGATCTGACGCGCGGTGACGCGCTCGGGCTGCAGTGCTTTCAGACCATAGGTGCCAAAGTTCAGATCGGAACCGCCTTTGGCGAGCCCCTTGATCCGGCCTTTGTGCATCTTTCGGAATTTAGTACGCTTTGGTTGAAGCATATCTTTCCCTCCTTAGCGACGACCGCCACCAGCACCACGAGGTGCAGGGCCGTCCTGGAGTTCCTGTGCTTTACGGTCACGTGCCTGCGGATCGTGCTCCATGATCTCACCTTTGAAGATCCAGACCTTGATCCCGATGATCCCGTAAGGAGTCATCGCTTCGGCATGTGCGTAATCGATGTCGGCACGCAGGGTGTGCAGAGGCACGCGGCCTTCGCGGTACCACTCGGTCCGTGCGATTTCGGCGCCGCCCAGACGACCAGCGACGTTCACCCGGATACCCAGGGCGCCCATGCGCATGGCGTTCTGAACCGAGCGCTTCATCGCGCGGCGGAACGAGACGCGGCGCTCCAGCTGCTGAGCAATGGACTCGGCAACCAGCTGCGCGTCAAGCTCGGGCTTGCGCACTTCGACGATGTTCAGGTGCAGTTCGCTGTCGGTCATACGAGCAAGCTTTTTGCGCAGAACTTCGATGTCTGCACCTTTCTTGCCGATGATGACACCGGGACGAGCCGTGTGGATCGTGACGCGGCACTTCTTGTGCGGACGTTCGATGATCACACGGGCAACACCGGCCTGCTTGCACTCTTTGTTGATGAACTCACGGATCTTGAGGTCTTCCAGCAGAAGATCACCGTAGTCCTTGGTGTCGGCGTACCAGCGGCTGTCCCAGGTGCGGTTGACCTGAAGGCGCATGCCGATCGGATTGACTTTATGTCCCATTAGGCTTGCTCCTCAACTTGACGCACCTTGATGGTGATCTCCGAGAACGGCTTCATGATCTTGCCGAAACGGCCACGGGCACGCGGACGACCGCGCTTCATGACCAGGTTCTTGCCAACCCAGGCTTCGGCGACGATCAGTTCGTCGACATCCAGGTTGTGGTTGTTCTCGGCGTTGGCGATTGCAGACTGCAGGCACTTCTTGACGTCCTGCGCGACACGCTTGTTCGAGAAAGTCAGGTCGGTCAGAGCCTTCTCAACTTTCTTGCCGCGGATCATCTGCGCAACCAGGTTCAGTTTCTGCGGGCTAGTACGGAGCATGCGCGTTTTCGCCATTGCTTCGTTTTCAGCCACGCGGCGGGGGTTCTTTTCCTTGCCCATGACTTACTTCCGCTTCGCTTTTTTGTCAGCGGCGTGACCGTAATAGGTACGAGTCGGCGAGTATTCACCGAACTTCTGACCGATCATGTCTTCCGAGACGTTGACGGGGATATGCTTATGGCCGTTGTACACACCAAAGGTCAGACCCACGAACTGGGGCAGAATGGTGGAACGACGCGACCAAATCTTGATGACTTCGTTGCGGCCCGACTCGCGCGCTGCTTCGGCTTTTTTCAGCACGTAAGCATCGACGAAAGGACCCTTCCAAACAGAGCGAGACATAGATTAACGTCCCTTCTTCTTGGCGTGCCGCGAGCGGATGATCAGCTTCTGGGACGCTTTGTTCTTGTTGCGGGTACGCTTACCCTTGGTGTCCTTACCCCACGGAGTAACCGGCGTACGGCCACCCGAGGTACGACCTTCACCACCACCGTGCGGGTGGTCGATCGGGTTCATTGCAACACCACGAACCGACGGACGAACGCCCTTGTGGCGCATACGACCGGCTTTACCGAGGTTTTGGTTGCTGTTGTCGGGGTTGGACACGGCACCAACGGTGGCCATGCATTCCTGACGGACCATGCGCAGCTCGCCCGAGCTCAGACGGATCTGAGCGTAGCCGCCATCGCGGCCAACGAACTGAGCGTAAGTACCGGCCGCACGTGCGATCTGACCGCCTTTACCAGGCTTCATCTCGATGTTGTGGACGATGGTACCAATGGGCATGCCCGAGAAGGGCATTGCGTTGCCCGGCTTGATGTCGGCCTTGGCGGATGCCACGACTTTGTCACCAACAGCCAGACGCTGCGGAGCCAGGATATATGCCTGCTCGCCGTCTTCGTATTTTACCAGTGCGATGAATGCGGTCCGGTTCGGGTCATATTCGATCCGCTCGACGGTTGCCGCGACATCAAATTTGTTCCGTTTGAAGTCAACGATCCGGTAGAGACGCTTTGCGCCACCGCCGCGGCGGCGTGAAGTGATCCGTCCGGTGTTGTTCCGGCCGCCCGATTTGGTCAAACCCTCAGTGAGAGACTTGACCGGACGTCCTTTCCAAAGCTCCGAACGGTCGATCAGCACCAGCCCGCGCTGGCCCGGCGTCGTCGGCTTGTACGACTTGAGTGCCATGCTTTCTGTCTTCCGTTTAGCAAGTGCAGGGATTTCCCCGCTATGTGATAGGCCCCCGTAGGTGCCAAGGGTATAGGGCCCCGAAGGTCCCCGGTTACAAATATCAGAGGCCCCGGAACGAATCCGAGGCCGCAAGATTGGGAGCGTGTAGCAGTGTTGGGGATGGGTGTCTATAGGGTGCGGCCCAAGATTCTTATGGAAACCAAAGAAAAAGTCACCGCAACATTTGCCCTAGGTTTCAATTTCGCAAGTCGCGCGATCAGTGGGTATTACTTATTCGGCCGGAAGAACTCAGGTAACTTGCCACTCACTGATACAATGCGCGAACTTCGGCGAAGGACAACAGGCGGCGGTGTTTTTCGTCCCACAGGTGCAACCGCGCGTTGGCAATGCTCTCACGAATGGTCATCCTGTTGCTGTTTGCCAACTCGTCGTGATCGCGCAGCACTTCGGTCAGGCGGTAGAACGGAATGCGGCTGTACAGATGGTGCACGTGGTGGATGCCGATATTGGCACTGAACCACTGTAGCACCGGCGGCAGAACATAATGCGAGCTTCCGTGCAGGGCCGCCTCGTGCAACTGCCAATCCTTGTCCGATTCCCAATGCGTTTCTTCGAATTGGTGCTGAACATAAAACAGCCATACTCCTGCAGTTGCCGCAATCAGGGTTGAGGGCAGAAAAATCAGTAGGACCGGCATCAAGCCGCCATAGTAGTAGACAGCAAAAAGTGCGGTCAGAATAGCTATATTGGTGCCCATCGCGCTGACCCAGAACCGAGCGCTACCAGTTAAACCCAAGGGCAGACGGTTTTGGAGCAGGAACAAATAGCCGGGACCAAGTACGAACAGTGTGACCGGATTGCGGTAAACGCGATACCAGAACCGGTTCATGGGAGACTTGGATTGGTACTCAGCCACTGTCAGCGTGTGGATATCCCCCATTCCCCGCTTGTCCAAGTTACCCGAACTGTTGTGATGGTAAGAATGAGTGCGGCGCCAGACATCATAGGGTGTAAGGGTCAGCACCCCGATCACCCGTCCAACCCAGTCGCTGACTGTCCGGTTCTTGAAGAACGCCCCGTGCCCGCAATCGTGTTGGATCGCAAACAGGCGCAGCAGGAAGGCCGCATTCAGTACCGCAATGGCAAATGCCAGCCAGTAGCTGATGGATAATGCCATCCAGGACAGCGCCCAAAGCACAAAGAATGGGATAATGCTGACACCCAGCTCAAAGGAACTGCGCCATTGATTAGGTTCGCGGTATTTGGCAAGCGTCGAAACCCAATCCCGCGCGGCAGTTCTATCCGGGTTTTCCCGGGTCGAGAGAGAGGTTTCGGTCATGCGCCTGCCATGTCTTTTGCTTGTTGGAAGCCGGATAGATTACCCGCGCGACATAGCAAGCGAATTGTGCAAAATATGAGAGTTTAGTGCTCAAATTTTTGTGTCGCCGCGTAAGAACAACCCCCATGAGCACGCCACTTACCTCTCCCCAAAGACGCGTCCAATCACGGACCGCCGGATATATCGATGTGTGGTCTCTCTTCCAGGGTTGCACGTGCTTCTGACGCGTTTCTGATGAGTCAACGCAACTCTTACCCCAACGACCGCCTTCTGCAGAGCGGCTCAGACTCTACCGCGATACGTTGCTTGAGTTTGATATGACCCAAAACCTCGCGAAATGCGCGGTGCTTGGGTTTGCCTTCCAGATAATCCGCCAGTTTGAGCAGGTTGATCGGGTGCTTCGTAATTAACGTCTCGATCCGCTGCACCGCTTCGTCCAGCACGTAGTGATCCACGTACTGGCAGGCCACCTGTGTGGGCGTAAGGAGACAGTAATCCTGCGGGCGTTTCTCAGTATAGCGCGTGATGTCGAAGGGCGACGCACCGAGGGCGTGGAACTTGGGGATGTGCACACGCATCTCGGCCTCGACGTGTTCCAACACCGTACCCGAGGTCTGGCGAAACCCCAGCGGACCAAGCTTATCGACCACATGATTGCGCATCGCCGGAGAGATCATGTCCACATCCGCCCGGTCGTATTTCAGATCGTCGAAAACCGACAAAAGCCCCAGCTTTTCATCGGCGATCTGAAAATAGTGCTCGACGCTGAAAGCCCGCATCTTCTCCAACACCTGCGCACGCGCAGTTTCAGGGTCTGAAACGAAATCGGCCCCGGCGGGTTGAACCGCCGGGGCCGTGAATAGTCGCAGTAAGCGTCGGATCAAAGACCGGTGCTCACGTCGATTGTGTTACCCTCTTCCAGGGTCACATATGCTTTTTTGACGTCTTTCCGACGGCCCAGCTGGCCGCGGAACCGCTTGACCTTGCCTTTGGTCACAGTGGTGTTCACCGCTTTGACCTTTACACCAAATAGCGCCTCAACGGCCTCTTTGATCTGCGGCTTGTTGCTATCGATCGCCACTTCAAAGACAACTGCGCCGTTTTCGGACGCCATGGTCGACTTTTCAGTGATGATCGGCTTGCGGATCACGTCGTAGTGTTCTGCCTTCGCGCTCATTTCAGGCGAGCCTCCAGTGCTTCGACAGCCGCTTTGGTGAGCACCAGGGTGTCACGCTTGAGGATGTCATAGACGTTTGCGCCCATCGACGGCAGGATATCCAGGCCTTCGATGTTCTTGGACGCTTTCAGGAACCCTTCGTTCACGGTCGCGCCGTCGATGACCAGAGCACGTTTCCAGCCCAGGTTTGCAACCTGTTTGGCCAGAGCGGCGGTCTTGCCTTCGGCTTCGGCGTTTTCGATCACGACCAGTTCACCGGCCTTGGCTTTCGCCGACAGAGCGTGGCGCAGGCCAAGCTTGCGGAACTTCTTCGGCAGGTCATGACCGTGCGAACGCACGACGGGGCCTTTGTAGATACCACCACCACGGAAGATCGGCGCGTTACGGTCACCATGGCGTGCGCCACCGGTGCCCTTCTGGCGATAGATCTTCTTGGTCGAGTAGCTGGTTTCCGAGCGGGTCTTGACCTTGTGGGTGCCAGCTTGCGCGTTGTTGCGCTGCCAACGGACCACACGGTGCAGGATGTCCGCGCGCGGCTCGAGGCCGAACAGGTCTGCATCCAGCTCGATGTTGCCGGCCTTGCCGCCGTCCAGTTTGATTACATCAAGTTTCATGCTTCACCACCTTCCGCGGGAGCTTCTTCCGCAGGTGCTTCGGTTGCAGCCGATTTCACAGCAGCCGGGAAAGGCAGGCCTTCCGGTGCTTTCTTCTTGACGGCGTCCTTGACAGTGACCCAGCCCGATTTTGGTCCGGGAACGGCACCTTTGATGAAGACCAGGTTACGGTCGGCGTCGGTTTTGACGACTTCCAGGTTCTGGGTGGTAACACGGGCAGCACCCATGTGACCGGCCATCTTCTTGCCTTTGAACACCTTGCCCGGGTCCTGACACTGACCGGTCGAACCGTGTGAACGGTGGCTGATCGACACACCGTGCGAGGCGCGCAGACCACCAAAGTTCCAACGCTTCATCGCACCAGCAAAGCCTTTACCAATCGAGGTGCCCGAAACGTCAACTTTCTGACCTTCCAGGAAGTGTTCTGCCGAAATCTCGGCGCCCACATCGATCAGGCCATCTTCGGAGACGCGGAACTCGGCCAGCTTACGCTTGGGCTCGACCTTGGCAGCGGCATAGTGACCGCGCATGGCCTTCGAGGTGCGTTTTGCTTTGGCAGCACCGGCGCCCAGCTGAACGGCAGTGTAGCCGTCTTTGTCAGCGGTGCGCTGTGCAACGACCTGCAGGTTGTCCAGGTGAAGAACGGTCACAGGGATCTGCTTGCCGTCTTCCATGAACAGGCGGGTCATGCCAACTTTTTTTGCGATAATACCAGAGCGCATAATCTATACCCTCCGATCTTACGACTGCAGCTTGATCTCGACGTCCACACCAGCAGCGAGGTCGAGCTTCATCAGCGCGTCAACGGTCTGGGGGGTCGGATCAACGATGTCCAAGAGACGCTTGTGCGTACGGATCTCGAACTGGTCGCGGGATTTCTTGTCAACGTGAGGGCCACGGAGAACCGTGAACTTCTCAATCTTGTTCGGCAGTGGGATCGGGCCGCGCACGTTCGCGCCGGTCCGCTTGGCAGTGTTGACGATCTCTTGCGTGCTGGCATCCAGAACGCGATAGTCAAATGCCTTCAGCCGAATACGGATGTTTTGGCTTTGCATAGATACAGCCTTTTATCAGGCGTTGAGGTTGAGAGGAGGACAGACGCGCATCGCCAACCCTCATCGAACCCAAAAGGCGGGAATCACCCCGCCTTGATGTTCTTATTGAGAACTCGCGCGTATTAGTGGGGTTGGTGGGGTTTGGCAAGGGGGTAAGTGAAACCTACTTGCGCATTCATCTGTGTGCTGTCCTAGTCCGTGCGCAAAGGAATATCCGACGAAACCACCTTTTCTCGATACTCAGTCACGTTCGCCTCTTCCAACACTTGCCGAAATGCCTGAGCACTTACATAGGGGTACTCTGTGGGCCCAATAATGACCCGATCCAACAAACTTGGCACGTCAGCACCAAACAAGCCAACTTCTGGATCATGTTTCAAAGGCAGGACGTAGACAATCTGCGGAACACCTCCCAGCACCTCGACACGCCTTTCCATAGCGGCACTGCGTTCTTCATTTGGCCGGTAGAAGAGACGCCATTCCCGCTCTTCAGAAAACCCCGGGTGCTTTGTGACGATGGCAGTATGAAACAACATGTGGTGAATGTAAGTGACGACTGTATCTTGCCCCAATGACTGCAAATATTTGCGGTTTATTAATATGGCGTCCGTAATCTGATCCAGCCGAGCCCGATATGCATCTTCAGATAGATACATCACTGGCGCAGAGTAGACCGCCAACTTGTCAGTAAACGCCATCATTGGAGCATTATTTACAACAAGTGCGGTATCACCATAGGCACGCCACATCGACAGCCGCCCGCTCTTATCTTCGTCCTCACTGTGCTCGGAAATGCATGCGATGTATGTTTCCAGTTCCCAATCGTGCATCCAACCTTGCAGACGTTCATAAACAAGACTGATCGTCCCTTCAAATATGTCCTCAACGGCTTCCCTGAAACGCTCTCCAGCCTCGCCCGAAAAGACTTTATGTATTAGATCAATGCCATACGAGATTTCCGAAAAATCGTTCATAACGGTCGCATTGCGGAACCAGAGCTCCTTGTTGCGGATAACCTTCAGAGCCGTGTCTGCACTAGTATAGTAGGCGAAACGGCGTTTGTTTTCAGCAATTTCAACTATTCTCTCAGGGTAACCTGGCTGGAATATCTCCCAGAATTTTCGAGTATAGTCATCGACTTCCATCAATTTACCAAATTCCTTCATTCTCCAATTATGCTAGAAAACTAGACGTTGGTGACACGGGCGCAAGACATAATCAGTGTCCGCTGAAAGATATGAAAAAGGCCGCCCCTTTTGGGACGGCCTTCTTAATCTCACCCATGTACCGAGTTGAAGCCCGGCCTACCGATTACTCAATGATTTTCGACACGACGCCAGCGCCGACGGTGCGGCCGCCTTCGCGGATGGCGAAGCGCAGGCCGTTTTCCATCGCGATCGGCGCGATCAGCTTAACGGTGAAGCCAACGCTGTCGCCGGATAAAACCAATTCGGTGACGTCTCAGTTCCCAAAACCCACAGGCTAGTTCTTAACAAGCCACGGGGCTTCGACCTTCATGCCTTGATAGACCGCGTGCATGAAAAGGTGTGCAATCACAGGGTCATTTGAAAATGGCGAGAATTGCAGATTTCCCTCTCTGACATCGCCATCAGCTTCATAGACCACCTTGTCGCCTTTGATGGTTACACGCACTTCGAGCTCCGCCAGCGATTCCGGATCGACGGCAGTAGGATCGTCCGACAAAATCACAAAGTCCGCGACTTTTCCAACTTCGATAGACCCTTTCTCTTCTTCCTCGAAGTGCTGCCATGCAGGCCAGATCGTCATTGCCTTCAATGCGGTCATGACATCTACCCGCTGATGCGGTCCCAAGATATCTCCAGAGCGCGTACGGCGCGTGACTGTCGCTGCAAGTACACGCATGCTATCTGGAAAGGCCACTGGCGCATCGTGATGCGTGCCGAACATCATGTCACGTTCACGCAACCATCCTGTGGGTGAGATGTTATCGGCGTTGACCGGCCCGACAGTATGATCCCGGTGCCAATCGCCCCAATAGAACGTATGCATCGGAAAGAGCGACGGAAACACACCAAGGCGCTTAAGGCTTGCGACCTGATCCTCTCGAAGGAACTGACCGTGAATCAGAACGGGGCGGTTGCCGGGATCGCCATACTTGATCTGTGCCTCTTCTAGTGCAGCAATCAGCATGTCAGATGCCCCTTCACCGTTGGAATGCACGAGGATTTGGAAATCGTTGTCGTAACACCAATTCACCGCGTCCTGGAGTTGCTCCATCGTGATGGCTGCGTATCCTGCGTAGCCGGCAGCATAGTTCCCAACCGGATCATAATAGGGTCGATCCCTTAAAGCGGTGAAACCTTGCGGCGAGCCATCAATTGTAAGTTTACAGCCCCCGACCCGAACCCTGTTTTCGTAGCTTTTCGAAGTGTTCGCACCAATAAACTCTTTCGACTCAAGAACATCCGGGAAGGCTACTACATCGATTGGAAGAGCTTCTTCCGCAGCGACTTTCCTGAGAACCTCGACAATCTGACCTGATGATCGGCCTTCCTGCCCGGTCGTATATCCAAACTTTGCCCAAAGGTCGGTTCCAGCTCGGGCAAATGCTGCCAGACCCTCTTCACCCAGATTTCCCAGCAAGGGAACGAGAACAGAAAAGAACGCGTACTCCTCCAGAACACCGTTTGGCTCTCCGGCCTCATCGCGTTGGATCACCCCGCCCGGAGGTGCTTCGGAAGCCGCCGTTATACCAGCCAATTCCAAAGCTTTCGAGTTTGCGACACCTATATGCCCAGACTGATGAATAATGACGACCGGCAAGTCCTCAGACACAATGTCCAGCTCTTGTCGTGTTGGGTGACGGAGTTCCTTTAACTGAGCATTGTCGTAACCAAAGCCGATGATCATTTTGACCTGCTCAACGGCTTGCGCATTCTCCTCGGCCCAGTCAGTCAGCGTGGATTGCAGACTGGCGATATCAATGACATCCCCGTCCGGTGGCGCAAGAAGGTTAGCGGACAGGGCCTGCAAGCCGCCCATGACGACATGTCCGTGGCTATCAACGAAACCCGGAAGCATCGCGCGCCCTTCCAGATCATAAGTTTCGGTTTCCTCACCCTGATGCGCCGACAAGTCAGATAGCGACCCAACCGCAAGAATGCGCCCGTCTTTGACTGCGACAGCTTCGGCGGACGGAGCCGTATCGTTCATCGTTACAATTGGCCCGCCCAAATAGATCCGATCCGCAATCTGTTGTGAGGACGCAGAGGTAGATGAGAAAGCAACCGCTGCGACAAGACAAACTGAACGCGCCCAAAAGTGCATCTTATGACCTCTTTCTAATTGCAATGTCTCAATACGAAAGAAGTTAGCATTACTGTTGGCTTAGGCAAAAACGAAAAAGGGCGCCCCGAGGGACGCCCTTTCTTTGTATATTCGCTTACGCGAATTACTCGATGATTTTCGAGACGACGCCGGCGCCGACGGTGCGGCCGCCTTCGCGGATGGCGAAACGCAGGCCATCTTCCATCGCGATCGGGGCGATCAGCTCGACGGTGAAGCCGACGTTGTCACCGGGCATAACCATCTCGGTGCCAGCCGCCAGGGTCACGGTGCCGGTCACGTCAGTTGTACGGAAGTAGAACTGCGGACGGTAGTTCGCAAAGAACGGGGTGTGACGACCGCCTTCTTCCTTGGTCAGGATGTAGGCTTCGGCTTCGAACTTGGTGTGCGGTGTAACCGAACCCGGCTTACACAGAACCTGGCCACGCTCAACGCCGTCACGGTCGATACCGCGCAGAAGGGCGCCGATGTTGTCGCCCGCTTCACCGCGATCCAGCAGCTTGCGGAACATTTCAACACCGGTACAGGTGGTTTTCTGAGTGTCACGGATGCCGACGATTTCGATCTCGTCGCCAACATTGATCACGCCACGCTCGACACGGCCGGTCACAACGGTACCACGGCCCGAGATCGAGAACACGTCTTCGACCGGCATCAGGAACGGCTTGTCGACTTCACGCTCAGGGGTGTCGATGTAGTCATCAACAGCCGCCATCAGTTCCTTGATCTTCTCTTCGCCGATTTCCGGGTTGTTGCCTTCCATCGCGGCCAGAGCCGAACCTGCGATGATCGGAATATCGTCGCCGGGGTATTCGTAGCTGGACAGCAGTTCGCGAACTTCCATCTCAACCAGTTCCAGCAGCTCTTCGTCGTCAACCTGGTCAACTTTGTTCATGAACACGACCATCTTCGGGATGCCAACCTGGCGGCCCAGCAGGATGTGCTCGCGGGTCTGCGGCATTGGGCCGTCAGCTGCGTTCACAACCAGGATCGCGCCGTCCATCTGAGCGGCACCGGTGATCATGTTCTTGACATAGTCGGCGTGGCCGGGGCAGTCGACATGCGCATAGTGGCGGTTGTCGGTCTCGTACTCCACGTGGGCGGTCGAGATGGTGATGCCACGTGCTTTTTCTTCAGGCGCGCCGTCAATCTGGTCATACGCTTTGAAGTCACCGAAATACTTGGTGATTGCTGCGGTCAGCGTGGTCTTGCCGTGGTCAACGTGGCCAATCGTGCCGATGTTGACGTGCGGCTTATTACGCTCAAACTTTTCCTTTGCCATGATGGCCTCCTTTTTCGGTAATGAAGGGAGCACGTTAGCCGCGCTCCCTCAAATCTTCGCTTATGCGTATTTCGCCTGAATCTCGTCCGAGATGTTCTGCGGGACCGGATCGTAGTGATCGAACTGCATGGTGAACTGGGCACGGCCCGACGACATCGAACGCAGAGTGTTGATGTAGCCGAACATGTTGGCCAGCGGAACAAACGCGTCGATCGCGATTGCGTTGCCGCGCGGTTCCTGACCAGACACCTGGCCACGACGCGAGGTCAGGTCGCCGATGATACCGCCGGTATATTCTTCCGGGGTGATCACTTCGACCTTCATGATCGGTTCCAGCAGTTTCGCGCCAGCTTTGCGCATGCCTTCGCGCATACACATCCGCGATGCGATTTCGAACGCCAGAACGCTCGAGTCAACGTCGTGGAACTTACCGTCCAGCAGGGCAACCTTGAAGTCGATCACGGGGAAGCCGGCCAGCGGGCCGCTATCCATGACCGAGTTGATGCCTTTTTCAACACCGGGGATGTATTCCTTCGGAACGGCACCACCAACGATGCGGCTTTCGAACGAATAGCCTTCGCCTGCTTCGGTCGGCTGGATCTCCAGCTTGACTTCCGCGAACTGACCCGAACCACCCGACTGTTTCTTGTGGGTGTAGGTGTGCTCGACCGGCATCGAGATGGTTTCGCGATAGGCCACCTGAGGTGCACCGATGTTCGCTTCAACCTTGAACTCGCGCTTCAGACGGTCAACCAGGATGTCCAGGTGAAGTTCGCCCATGCCCTTCATGATGGTCTGACCCGACTCCAGGTCGGTTTCCACGCGGAAGGACGGGTCTTCGGCGGCCAGACGGGCCAGACCCTGGGACATCTTCTCTTGGTCGCCCTTGGTTTTGGGCTCGACCGCGATTTCGATCACCGGGTCGGGGAAGGTCATGGTTTCCAGAACCACCGGATCCTTCGCGTCACACAGAGTGTCGCCGGTGGTGGTGTCTTTCAGACCCGCCAGCGCGATGATGTCGCCTGCAAACGCTTCTTCGATCTCTTCCCGGTTGTTCGAGTGCATCATCATCATACGACCGATGCGCTCTTTCTTACCTTTGGTCGAGTTCAGGATCGAGTCACCCTTGTTCATGGTGCCCGAGTAGATCCGGGTGAAGGTCAGAGAGCCAACGAAGGGGTCGTTCATGATTTTGAACGCCAGACCCGAGAAGGCCATGTCGTCGTCTGCACGACGGGCGATGTCACGAACTTCTTCCTCGTCGCCGGGTTTGAAGCCCATGTAATCGACAACGTCCAGCGGGCTGGGCAGATAGTCGATCACAGCGTTGAGCAGCGGCTGAACGCCTTTGTTCTTGAACGCCGAACCACCCAGAACCGGAACGAACGCGATTTCCAGAGTACCTTTGCGCAGCAGAGCGCGCAGGGTCGGAACGTCGGGCTCATTGCCTTCCAAGTATTCCATCATCGCGTCGTCGTCCATTTCGACGGCCGCTTCGATCATCTTGCCGCGCCATTCGTCAGCCATGTCTTTCAGGCTGTCGCGGATAGGAGCTTTGATCCAGCTTGCGCCCAGATCTTCGCCCTGCCACAGCCACTCTTCCATGGTGACCAGGTCGATCAGACCTTCCAGCTCGGACTCGGCACCGATCGGAATACCAACCGGAACAGCGCGTGCGCCGGTGCGGTCTTCGATCATGTTGACGCAGTTGAAGAAGTCAGCGCCGATCTTGTCCATTTTGTTGACGAAAACCATACGCGGAACCTTGTAGCGGTCAGCCTGACGCCACACGGTTTCGGTCTGGGGCTCAACACCGGCGTTTGCGTCCAGAACGCAGACAGCACCGTCGAGAACCGCCAGCGAACGCTCAACTTCGATGGTGAAGTCAACGTGGCCGGGGGTGTCGATGATGTTCAGGCGGTGCTTAGGAGTTTCTGCGGTCTGACCGTCCTCGGTGCGTTCCCAGAAAGTGGTGGTCGCAGCCGAAGTGATGGTGATGCCGCGTTCCTGCTCCTGCTCCATCCAGTCCATGGTGGCTGCACCATCGTGCACCTCACCGATGTTGTGGGATTTACCAGTGTAATACAGGATACGCTCCGAGCAGGTGGTCTTACCTGCGTCGATGTGCGCCATGATACCGAAGTTACGGTACAGTTCGAGCGGATATTCGCGTGCCATTGGTCTAAGCCTCTCGGATTACCAACGATAATGGCTGAAGGCTTTGTTCGCCTCGGCCATCTTGTGGGTGTCTTCGCGTTTCTTGACGGCAGTACCGCGGGACTGAACGGCGTCCAGCAGCTCGCCTGCAAGGCGCTCTTCCATGGTGTTTTCGTTGCGGCCGCGCGCAGCAGTGATCAGCCAGCGGATGGCCAGTGCTTCGCGGCGCTCAGGGCGCACTTCGACCGGAACCTGATAGGTTGCACCACCAACGCGGCGCGAGCGAACTTCGACCGACGGCTTGATGTTGTCGAGCGCTTCGTGGAACACTTCGACAGGAGCGCGCTTTACCTTGTTCTCAACGCGGTCAAACGCGTTGTAAACGATGCGCTCTGCGACCGACTTCTTGCCGTCGATCATCAGGTTGTTCATGAATTTGGTCAGTACCTTGTCGCCAAATTTGGCGTCAGGCAGGACTTCGCGTTTTTCGGCGGCGTGACGACGTGACATATCAGCCTCTCCTTCTTACTTGGGACGCTTCGCGCCGTATTTCGAACGACGTTGCTTACGATCTTTGACGCCCTGAGTATCCAGAACACCGCGCAGGATGTGGTAACGCACACCGGGAAGGTCTTTTACACGGCCGCCACGGATCAGAACAACCGAGTGTTCCTGCAGGTTGTGGCTTTCACCCGGGATGTACGAGATGACCTCGAACCCGTTGGTCAGGCGCACTTTGGCAACCTTACGCATAGCCGAGTTCGGCTTCTTAGGTGTGGTGGTGTACACGCGGGTGCAAACGCCGCGCTTCTGCGGGCACTGCTCCAGGTGCATGGACTTCGAGCGTTTTACTTTGGGCTGCCGCGGTTTGCGGATCAGCTGTTGAATAGTTGGCATTCCGGTTTCTTCCCCGTTTTGCAACACACATGACATGCACGCGCGTTGCGTGCGGTTAAATTCGCTGCACTCATGCGTCCACAAGCGCAAAACCCGCGAGCGTTCCCATTCCGAGGTGAACGTCGCGGTTTGTTATCAGAGGGCGCGAACGATAAAAGTGTCCGGGCCTTGACCAGTTCATTACTGAAATCGGTTATGGGGCGGCCCCCGGTACCGAGATGTCGCGCGTATTAAGGGGAGTCGGCCCGAGTGTCAACAGCCCAGCGGGAAAGGCGTGTTGTACATAAGAGCTCCGGCCGTCTATCAGGAACTAATGGAGATTCCCACTGCGCCGACGCATTGCAGCACTCCGGCACCGGATGCATAGTGAACATGCCCTGCAAACCATTGGATGCCCCATGCAAGTCTTTGGCCTGTGCCGATTTTCATTCCCTGCTCTGGGCGATTTCCAGATCGAACATGACACGGTCGCAGATCGGCGCGCCCATCTCTACAACCCTGCTCGTCTGGAAGAGCGGTTCCGCTTGTTCGAATCTGTGACGTTGCCCAGCTTTCGCACGCAGACAGATGGGGACTATCAGCTTCTGGTCGTTGTTGGGGACTGTCTGCCGCGAAAGGCGCTCGACCGGATTAAGGACCTCACCGCTGACATCAAGCAGGTACGAATTGTCCAAAGACCCGTCGAACCAAGCCATAAACACCGGCAGGTCATGAAACGAATCCTTCAGGAAGCGCGTTCAAACCCGGACCGGCCCTGTCTTCAATTTCGCCATGATGACGACGACAGCATTTCGATTGATTTCATCGAAAGACTGCGCGAGTCCGCCGATGATGTTGCCGGGCTGATTGGAAAAAATCAGGCCATAGGCCTCGATTTCAACAACGGATACCAGGCCAGCTTTGGGCCGAATGGCGTTCGGGCGGCACAAGTCTACAAATCTCTGCTTGGGGTGGGCTTGGGCATGCTTATCGCGGGCGGGTGCGCCCACACGATCATAAGTTTTACCCACAACCGGATCGGGCGTTTCATGCCAGTGGTCAGTTATCCTGATCGCCCGATGTGGATCAGGACATTGAACAACTCCAACGACTCGCCGCGCGCTGAAAAGCAAAAGGCGCAGCTTGCGCCGATCACGCCCGAAATCGAGACCGATTTTGCCACGCGTTTCGCGCTAAACCCCGGTTTCGTACGTTTGCCTCACTTCTCCGCCTGACGCGACCGTTCGCGAAACAGAGTGAACATCCCTGCCGCAACTACCAATGCACCACCCAGCATTGTGATCGCGTCCGGCCAGTCACCAAACACAGCCCACCCCAGTCCCAGTGCCCAAAGCAGGCTGGAATAGCGAAATGGCGCAACAAAACCGACCTCGCCCACGCGCATCACCATGACACTGAATAGATAGCCTATCAGAACAAAGACCGCAGCGCTGGCGATCATCGCTCCAGATGCGGTCGAGACCGGCACCCATCCTTCAAACGTGGAGACGATGATCGCTGCCAATGTGATAGTGAGGGATGTCGCCAGTGTTACCACCATAGAAGGTACTTCGGCTGACATTCGGCGAGTGATCAAATCGCGAACTGTAACGGAAGCAACCGCAATCAATGCGTAAATCGCATAGATGCTGAACCCTTCAGGACCGGGCCGAACGATCAACAACATACCGACGAACCCAAGCGCAATTGCAGCAATACGTCTCCATCCAATTACTTCACCGAAGAATAAGGCAGCACCCAAAGTCACGGTCAGCGGCAACGCCTGTAGAACTGCCGTAACGTTGGCAAGCGGCATGTGCATCAGAGCCGTCAAAAAGAAGATGGTCGCCGCCAACTCTGCCAGGCAACGTAATGCGATAAGCCATTTGTCATGGAGGGGAAAATTCAGGTGGAGCGCCCCAAGATAACGGGCCATTATCAACACAAGAACTGTCGCCAAAACTCCGCGCATGGCCACAAGTTGGAACAGAGGCAGATCTTGCCCCACCACTTTCACCAACGCATCATTGACGGTAAAGGCCGCCATACTGCCCATCATCAGCAGCGCGCCTTTAACGTTAGGACTCATTTAATCAACACCCGGTCTTCAATATATTGTCGTATTCACTGTTCAATTGATCACGAATTCAATTTGCGCCTGACAATCCTACAGTAATAGTTCCGACGAGCTACACAAACTGTCGACTTTTCAGTCGTTTCAATCTGTCATCTGGGCGGAAGGCGTAGATTTCGAGATCTCGATCTCATCATCCGTCATCTCCTCTTCTACGCCATCAAACAATGGCGTCGAAAGGTAACGCTCGCCCGTATCTGGCAACATTACCAACATAACGGAACCTTCCGGAGCAGTCTCGGCCAGTTTCATCGCGACCGCAAAGGTCGAGCCACCAGAAATACCGGTAAAAATCCCCTCTTCCGCGGCCAAACGGCGCGACCATGCAATACCGTCGCTACCGGGAACGGGAATCAACTCATCGTAGTAGGAGTTATCAATGGCCTCCTGCAGAACCCACGGAATGAAATCAGGCGTCCAGCCTTGGATCGGATGCGGTTCGAAGTTCGGGTGGCTCTCGGTCGGCTGGTGTATTTCGTTGCGGGTGTTTACATACCCCGACGACACAATGGCTGCATTGGCAGGCTCGGTCAGGATGATCTTGGTCTCAGGGCGCACTTTCCTCAGCACCCGGGCCACGCCCGAGACCGTCCCGCCAGTGCCATAGCCCGTAACCCAATAGTCGAGATTCTGCCCATCAAAGTCACCCAAGATTTCCCTCGCGGTGGTATTTTCGTGAATATCGGCATTGGCTGCGGTTTCAAACTGGCTGGCCAGGAACCAGCCGTTCTGCTCGGCCAGTTCCTTAGCTTTTGTATACATGCCGAACCCCTTTTGCGCGCGCGGTGTCAGGACAACTTTTGCCCCCAAAAACCGCATCAGCTTGCGCCGCTCGACCGAGAAACTGTCGGCCATCGTCACAACCAAGGGATAGCCTTTGGCCGCGCAGACCATCGCCAGCCCGATACCGGTATTCCCCGAGGTCGCCTCAACTACTGTCTGACCGGGTTTTAAGCTACCGTCGCGTTCTGCCGCTTCGATGATGTTGAGGGCAAGGCGATCTTTGACAGAACTGGCCGGGTTAAACGCTTCGAATTTTACGTAAACCGTCACGTTTGAGGGCGCGATCCTGTTTATTCGTATGCTTGGCGTGTCTCCGACGGTGTCCAAAATACTATCATACAGGCGCTTTCGCCCATGCGTTTGACGGGTTGTCATTGCGGCCCCCTCCTCTGTTGACGAAAGCATGCCACAAACCGGGCCACATTAGTAACTATCTTTGTGAGAGTTCGCCTCGGAGCGCTCACAACAAGAAAGGCCCCGCGAAATCGCGGGGCCTTTCTTAGTTATTGAAGGTGCCTATTCGCGGCTTTCCGGTGTTTCCACCAGAACGTCCAGCTCATCCCCAACCATATCGTCGTCGAAGGTCGGAGCGGCCAGAGCAGCGGCCGCTTCGGCCTCTTCCCGGCGGGCTTCAATGACCACGTTGTCACGCGATTGCGCGATGTGGCGGACGGCCTGAGTGGCCCCACCGGTACCGGCGGGGATCAGACGACCAACGATGACGTTCTCTTTCAGGCCAACCAGCTTGTCTTTCTTGCCCTGAACCGAGGCTTCGGTCAGCACGCGGGTGGTTTCCTGGAACGACGCCGCCGAGATGAACGAACGCGTCTGCAGCGAAGCTTTGGTGATCCCCAGAAGGATCGGCTCACCCTGAGCCGGACGACCGCCACGCGAGATGGTCTTCTCGTTGGCTGCGTCGAACTCCTGCTTGTCGACATGTTCGCCTTTTAGCAGGGTGGTGTCACCTGAATCCAGGATCTCCCACTTCTGCAGCATCTGGCGCACGATGACCTCGATGTGCTTGTCGTTGATCTTAACGCCCTGCAGACGATAAACGTCCTGCACTTCGTCGATCATGTAATCCGCCAGCGCTTCGACACCCATAATCGACAGGATGTCATGCGGAGCCGGGTTACCGTCCATCAGGTATTCACCCTTCTGGATGAAGTCCCCTTCGGCGACCGGGATGTGCTTGCCCTTGGGTACCATGTATTCGATGGTCTCCATGGACTCGTCAGCCGGTTCGATGCTGATGCGGCGCTTGTTCTTGTAGTCGCGGCCAAAGCGCACGTAACCATCGGCTTCTGCGATGATCGCGTGATCTTTCGGACGACGGGCTTCGAACAGTTCGGCCACACGTGGCAGACCACCGGTGATGTCCTTGGTCTTAGCGCCTTCACGCGGGATACGCGCAACAACGTCACCGGCTTCGATGGTCTGACCATCTTCGACGGACAGGATCGCATCCACCGACATCGGATAGTGAACCGGGTTGCCCGCATCGTTGCGGACCGGCTCGCCATCTTCACCGACCAGAATGATCTCGGGCTTGAGGTCGCTGCCTTTGGGGGCCGCGCGCCAGTCGATCACGATCTTCTGGGTCATGCCGGTTGCATCGTCGGTCTCATCCCGGACCGCAAGGCCCGAAACAAGGTCGACATATTTCGCGGTACCGGCTTTCTCGGCGATGATCGGCAGGGTGTAGGGATCCCATTCGAAGAGCTTGTCGCCACGAGCAACCTTGGTGCCGTCCTTGACAAACAGCTTGGAGCCATAGCCCAGCTTGTGGCTGGCACGCTCTTCGCCATGCTCGTCCTTGATCACCAGCTTCATGTTCCGGCCCATGACAAGGCTTTCGCCTGCCGCATTGACCAGTATCTGCGGGTTCTCGAACGATACGACACCTTCTTGGCTGGCTTCCTGGAACGACTGCTGACCACCTTGCGCAACACCACCGATGTGGAATGTACGCATGGTCAGCTGTGTACCGGGTTCACCGATCGACTGCGCGGCGATGATGCCGACAGCTTCACCTGTGTTCACCATTGTACCGCGTGCAAGGTCACGACCGTAGCAGGTTGCACAGACGCCTTCTTCGGACTCACAGGTCAGAGGCGAGCGGATGCGCATGGACTGAACACCGGCTTCGTCAATGGTGTCGGCCATACGTTCGTCGATCAGCTGACCAGCTGCCACGATCACTTCGTCCGTTCCCGGACGCAGAACATCATCAGCCGCGACACGGCCCAGCACACGTTCGGCCAGCGAGGCGACAACCTCACCGTCGTTTACGGCGGCTTCGGCAGTAATCGCACGCTCGGTGCCACAATCGATCTCACGAACGATACAGTCTTGCGCCACGTCTACCAGACGACGGGTCAGGTAACCCGAGTTCGCCGTCTTCAGAGCGGTATCCGACAGACCCTTACGGGCACCGTGGGTCGAGTTGAAGTACTCGAGAACGGTCAGACCTTCTTTAAAGTTCGAGATAATCGGCGTCTCGATGATGTCACCGTTCGGCTTGGCCATCAGGCCACGCATACCGCCCAGCTGTTTCATCTGAGTGACCGAGCCACGCGCACCGGAGTGGGCCATCATGTAGACCGAGTTCGGCTCTTGATCTGACCCGTCTTCGGCCTTGGCAACGTCAGAGATGGTGCTCATCATCGCTTCGGTGACGCGGTCGTTACACTTCGACCAGGCATCAACAACTTTGTTGTACTTTTCGCCCTGAGTGATCAGGCCGTCCATGTACTGCTGTTCAAAGTCCTTCACCTGACCGCGGGTGTCATCAACGATGCCCCACTTGTCATCCGGGATGACCATGTCGTCCTTGCCGAACGAGATGCCCGCCTTGAACGCTTCTTTGAAGCCCATCGACATGATCTGGTCACAGAAGATAACCGACTCTTTCTGACCGCAGTAACGGTAGACGGTGTCGATCACCTGCTGCACTTCTTTCTTCCGCAGCAGGCGGTTGACCAGCTCGAACGGGGCTTTGTTGTTCATCGGCAGCAATGCACCCAGACGCAGTCGGCCCGGAGTGGTTTCATAGCGCTTCTGAACTTCGTTGCCTTCGTCGTCGATCTGCGTGATCCGCGCGGTGATTTTCGAGTGCAGATGCACCTCACCCGCGTCCAACGCGTGCTGAACTTCTTCGATCGAACCGAAGACCTTGCCTTCGCCCGGCATGCCTTCGCGTTCGAGGGTCACATAGTACAGACCCAGGATCATATCCTGCGACGGAACGATGATCGGCGCGCCGTTTGCAGGCGACAGAACGTTGTTCGTCGACATCATCAGAACGCGCGCTTCCAGCTGCGCCTCAAGGCTCAGCGGGACGTGAACAGCCATCTGGTCCCCGTCGAAGTCGGCGTTAAAGGCCGAACAGACCAGCGGGTGCAGCTGGATGGCTTTACCTTCGATCAGAACCGGCTCGAACGCCTGAATACCAAGACGGTGCAGCGTTGGCGCACGGTTCAGCATGACAGGGTGTTCGCGGATCACCTCGTCGAGAATATCCCACACTTCGGGACGCTCTTTCTCGACCAGTTTCTTCGCCTGTTTCACGGTCGAAGAAAGACCCTTGGCTTCAAGGCGCGAGTAGATGAACGGCTTGAACAGCTCCAGCGCCATCTTCTTTGGCAGACCACACTGGTGCAGTTTGAGTTCCGGACCGGTCACGATGACCGAACGGCCCGAGAAGTCGACGCGCTTACCCAGAAGGTTCTGACGGAAGCGACCCTGCTTACCTTTCAGCATGTCCGACAGCGATTTCAGCGGGCGCTTGTTGGCGCCGGTGATTACGCGACCACGACGGCCGTTGTCGAACAGAGCGTCAACGGATTCCTGCAGCATCCGCTTTTCGTTGCGGACGATGATGTCAGGCGCGCGCAGCTCGATCAGACGCTTCAGACGGTTGTTCCGGTTGATGACGCGGCGATACAGATCGTTCAGATCCGAGGTCGCGAACCGGCCACCATCCAGCGGAACCAGCGGACGCAGTTCCGGCGGAATGACCGGGATCACGGTCATGACCATCCACTCAGGCCGGTTGCCCGACTCGAGGAAGGATTCGACAACCTTCAGACGCTTGATGATCTTTTTGGGCTTCAACTCGCCGGTTGCTTCGGCCAGATCAGCGCGCAGCTGCTCGGCTTCGGCTTCCAGATCGATCTGGGCCAGCATCTCACGGATGGCTTCGGCACCGATATTCGCGGTGAACGCATCCATGCCATAGGCATCCTGCGCATCCATGTACTCTTCTTCGGTCAGCATCTGGCCGTAGGTCAGGTCGGTCAGACCGGGCTCGATGACGACGTAGTTTTCAAAGTACAGAACGCGTTCCAGATCGCGCAGCGTCATGTCCAGCATCAGACCGATGCGGGACGGCAGCGATTTCAGGAACCAGATGTGTGCGACGGGCGCGGCCAGTTCGATGTGGCCCATACGCTCGCGGCGGACTTTCTGCAGGGTGACTTCCACACCGCATTTCTCGCAGACAACGCCGCGATATTTCATCCGCTTATATTTGCCGCATAGACATTCGTAATCTTTGATCGGGCCAAAGATACGCGCGCAGAACAGACCGTCACGCTCGGGCTTGAACGTCCGGTAGTTGATGGTTTCGGGTTTCTTGATCTCACCATAGGACCAAGACAGGATCCGTTCAGGGCTGGCCAGCGAAACCTTGATCTCGTCAAAGACTTTCGGCGGTGTCAGCGGGTTGAACGGGTTGTTGGTGATTTCCTGGTTCATTTTGATACCTCAAATTTTGCGGAAGGGGGGACGGGAGGAAGGGCCGAGGCCCTTACTCCTCAACCTCCGCATCCAGGAGTTCCATATTCAGGCCGAGGCCACGGACTTCTTTAACCAGAACGTTGAACGATTCCGGTACGCCCGCTTCAAAGTTATCCTCGCCCTTGACGATCGACTCATAGACCTTGGTCCGACCGGCGACGTCATCCGATTTCACGGTGAGCATCTCCTGCAGGGTGTAGGCGGCGCCGTAAGCTTCCAGAGCCCAGACCTCCATCTCACCAAAGCGCTGACCACCGAACTGCGCCTTACCACCCAGCGGCTGCTGGGTAACCAGGCTGTACGGCCCGGTCGAACGCGCGTGGATCTTGTCGTCCACCAGGTGGTGCAATTTCAGCAGGTACTTGATGCCCACGGTGACCGGGCGCGCGAATTGCTCACCGGTGCGACCGTCGAACAGAACCGACTGACCGCTTTCCGAGAAGCCCGCACGCACCAGCGCGTCGTTGACGTCTGCTTCTTTGGCACCGTCGAAGACCGGAGTAGCGATCGGAACACCACGGGTCACGTTGCCCGCAGCCTCGATCAGGCCATCCTCGTCCAGACCGGTGATGCCTTCTTCGTAGACATCCTCGCCATAAGCCAGCTTCATCGCTTCGCGCACCGGGGTCAGATCGCCGGAACGGCGGTACTCACCCAGAGCCTCATCGATGTTCAGACCCAGACCGCGTGCGGCCCAACCCATGTGGGTTTCAAGGATCTGACCGACGTTCATACGCGAAGGCACACCCAGCGGGTTCAGACAGAAGTCAACCGGAGTACCATCGGCCAGGAACGGCATGTCTTCCATCGGAACAACCTTGGAGATAACACCTTTGTTCCCGTGACGACCGGCCATCTTGTCGCCCGGCTGCAGCTTACGCTTCACGGCGATGAAGACTTTGACCATCTTCATCACACCCGGCGGCAGGTCGTCGCCACGACGGACTTTCTCGACCTTGTCCTCGAAACGGGCATCCAGAGCACGCTTTTGCACTTCGTATTGCTCGTTCAGAGCTTCAACGATCTGTGCATCCTGCTCGCCTTCCAGCGCCAACTGCCACCACTGACCGCGGGTCAGGGTTTCCAGCAGATCCTCGGTGATCACCGACCCTGCCTTGACGCCTTTCGGGCCTTTGACAGCGGTTTTACCCAGGATCAGGCCCTGCAGACGCGCATAGATGTTGCGGTCAAGGATTGCCAGCTCGTCGTCCCGGTCACGGGCCAGACGTTCGACTTCCTCACGCTCGATCTGCAGCGCACGCTCGTCTTTCTCGACGCCGTGACGGTTGAAGACGCGGACCTCAACAACCGTACCGTAATCGCCCGGCTTCACGCGCAGCGAGGTGTCGCGCACGTCAGATGCTTTCTCACCAAAGATGGCGCGCAGCAGCTTTTCTTCCGGGGTCATCGGGCTTTCGCCCTTCGGAGTGATCTTGCCGACCAGAATATCGCCCGGCTCAACATCCGCACCGATGTAAACGATGCCAGCCTCATCGAGGTTGCGCAGCGCTTCTTCACCAACGTTGGGGATGTCGCGGGTGATTTCTTCCGGACCCAGCTTGGTGTCACGGGCGGCGACTTCAAACTCCTCGATATGGACCGAGGTAAAGACGTCATCACGCGCGATACGTTCTGAGATCAGGATCGAGTCTTCGTAGTTGTAACCGTTCCACGGCATGAACGCGACGACCACGTTCTTACCAAGCGCCAGTTCGCCCATATCGGTCGACGGACCGTCGGCAATGACCTCGCCCTTCTGGACGGTGTCACCCACCTTGATCAGCGGACGCTGGTTGATGCAGGTGTTCTGGTTCGAACGCTGGAACTTGCGCAGACGATAGATGTCAACGCCAGCGTCGCCCAATTCCAGGTCTTCGGTGGCGCGGATAACGATACGCTGGGCATCGACCTGGTCGATGATACCGGCGCGTTTCGCTTGAATCGCAGCACCCGAGTCGATCGCAACCTTTTCCTCGATGCCGGTACCGACCAGCGGCGCCTCGGCCCGCAGCAGCGGAACCGCCTGACGTTGCATGTTCGAGCCCATCAGAGCGCGGTTAGCGTCGTCATTTTCAAGGAACGGGATCAGCGATGCAGCAACCGAGACCAGCTGTTTCGGCGACACGTCGATCAGGTCCACATTCTCGCGCGGGGCGAGGGTGTAGTCACCGGCCTGACGGGTCGAAACCAGGTCGTTGATGAACTTGCCATCGGCATCCAAGGTCGCGTTCGCCTGCGCCACGGTGTGACGCATTTCCTCGGTCGCGGACATGTAGTGTACCTCATCGGTCACCTCGGCGTCTTTGACGACGCGGTAGGGTGTTTCGATGAAGCCATACTTGTTCACGCGGGCAAAGGTGGCCAGCGAGTTGATCAGACCGATGTTCGGACCTTCTGGCGTTTCAATCGGGCACATCCGGCCATAGTGGGTCGGGTGCACGTCGCGCACCTCAAAGCCCGCACGCTCACGCGTCAGACCGCCCGGGCCAAGCGCCGAGAGACGGCGTTTGTGGGTGACTTCCGAAAGCGGGTTGGTCTGGTCCATGAACTGCGACAGCTGCGATGAGCCAAAGAATTCACGAACAGCAGCCGCAGCTGGTTTCGCGTTGATCAGGTCCTGCGGCATGACGGTGTCGATCTCGACAGACGACATACGCTCTTTGATCGCGCGCTCCATGCGCAGCAGGCCAACGCGGTACTGATTTTCCATCAGTTCGCCGACCGAACGCACACGACGGTTGCCGAGGTGGTCGATATCGTCCACGTCGCCTTTGCCGTCACGCAGTTCCACCAGCGCCTTGATGCAGGCCACGATGTCTTCGCGGCGCAGCGTGCGCAGGGTGTCCGGCGCGTCCAGAGCCAGACGCATGTTCATCTTCACACGACCAACGGCGGACAGGTCATAGCGCTCGCTGTCGAAGAACAAGGTGTCGAACAGAGCCGACGCAGCCTCGACGGTGGGAGGCTCGCCCGGACGCATGACGCGGTAGATGTCCATCAGCGCGCTTTCACGGTTCAGGTTCTTGTCCTGAGCCATGGTGTTGCGCATGTAGGGGCCAACGTTGACGTTGTCGATGTCCAGAACCGGGATGTCGGTGATACCCGCATCCATCAGGTCCTTGACAGTACCACCGATCAGGTCGCCGTCTTTATCATACTCCAGGGTCAGCTCATCACCGGCTTCGACATAGATCGCACCGTTTTCTTCGTTGATGATGTCCTTGGCGACATACTTGCCGACGATGTTGTCGAAGGGCACCAGCAGGTCGGTAACAGCACCTTCGTCGATCAGCTTCTTGACCGCGCGAGGGGTGACTTTCTTGCCCGCTTCGGCAATCACTTCGCCCGATTTCGCGTCGATCAGATCATATGTCGGACGGGTACCGCGCACACGCTCGGGGAAGAAGGGCGTAACCCAGCCTTTCTTCTTGTCCAGCTTGTAGGACACGGTGTTGTAATACGCATCCATGATCGCTTCCTGATCCAGACCCAGCGCATAAAGCAGGGTTGTCACAGGCAGTTTGCGACGACGGTCGATACGGGCGAACACGATGTCCTTGGCGTCGAACTCAAAGTCCAGCCAGCTGCCGCGATACGGGATGATGCGGCAGGCAAACAGCAGCTTGCCCGATGAATGGGTCTTGCCCTTGTCGTGATCAAAGAACACACCGGGCGAACGGTGCATCTGGCTGACGATCACACGCTCGGTACCGTTCACGATGAAGGTGCCGTTCGGTGTCATCAGGGGCATATCGCCCATGAACACGTCCTGTTCTTTGATGTCTTTGACCGATTTCGCGCCGGTGTCCTCATCGACATCAAACACGATCAGACGCAGAGTGACCTTGAGCGGCGCGCTGTAGGTCATGTCGCGCTGCATACACTCTTCGACGTCGTATTTGGGTTTTTCCAGATCGTATTTCACGAACTCCAGCACGGAGGTTTCGTTGAAATCCTTGATCGGGAAAACCGACTGGAACACGCCTTTGATGCCTTCGCCGTCTGTAGGCTGTTCTGCATCGCCGGAGCGCAGGAAAAGATCATAAGAAGATTTCTGTACCTCAATGAGGTTCGGCATTTCCAAAACTTCGCGGATTTTGCCGTAATATTTACGAAGACGTTTCTGGCCAAGGAACGTTTGAGCCATGTCAGATGTCACCTTTCGATGTTCTCAGCGGGCAAAGACACCGTCGGGCCCCGGCATCTTGCACAATCGAGACGACACGTCCGGATCAATTCGTGACCACCGTCCCGAAGGTGGCCTCCCGATCCGAAAACCGTGTCTTAGAAAACGCCCTAGACAATGAGGCCCTTTCTAAGACAGGTTCGGCTGGACCCGGATTTCTCCGGACCCAGCCAAATTTTGCGGCGCATCAGCGATGCACCTGTCGGTTGGCTTAGGCCAGCTCGACTTCGGCGCCAGCTGCTTCCAGCTTGCCTTTGACTTCCTCGGCTTCGTCTTTCGACACGCCTTCTTTGATCTTGCCGCCAGCTTCGACCAGCTCTTTGGCTTCTTTCAGGCCCAGACCGGTGATGCCGCGAACTTCTTTGATCACGTTGATTTTCGAAGCGCCGGCGTTCTTCAGAACGACGTCGAATTCGGTTTTTTCTTCCTCAGCTGCGCCACCGGCGTCGCCACCAGCTGCAACCATTACGGCGCCGCCAGCTGCGGGCTCGATGCCGTATTCGTCTTTGAGGATGGTTTTCAGTTCTTGTGCTTCCAGCAGGGTCAGACCCACGATGCTTTCTGCGAGTGCTTTCAGATCAGCCATTGTATTAGCTCTTTCCGTTTTACAGTGTGTGTTCCAACGTCAGGGTGGTTCCCCTACGCAGATCATTCAGTGCCAACCGCTTACGCAGCTTCCGCCTTCTCTTCGATGGTGGAAAGGATGCTTGCGATGTTGCTTGCAGGTGCGCCAATCGCGCCGGCGATGTTCGAAGCAGGTGCGCCAATGCAGCCAACGATCGAAGCAATAAGCTCTTCACGAGACGGCATTTTCGAAACTGTTTCGACGCCTTTGCGGTCCAGAGCGTTCTCGCCCATTGCACCGCCGAGGATCTCAAAATTCTTGTTATCCTTGGCGAAGTCCTCGGCCACCTTGGCAGCTGCCACGGGGTCCTCGGAATAGGTCAGAACGGTCATCCCTGTCAGCAGGTCGGCCATGCTTTCACACGGCTTACCCTCAAGGGCGATTTTGGCGAGCCTGTTCTTGGCAACACGCACGGCACCACCCGCGTCACGAGCACGTGCGCGAAGGTCCTGCATCTCGGCAACTGTCAGACCGGCGTAGTGCGAAACCACTACGACGCCAGAGCTTTCGAAGATTTGGCCGAGTTCCTCGACCACTTTCTCTTTCTGGGCTCTATCCACAGTTCTCTCCAAGTTAGGGGCGATATCTCACCCCGGCTCATATTTGCCGCAGCTTTCGCTCCGGCGTTCAGGTCCGTTGTTACGGGATTGGCCAAAATGCGCCCGAGGATCGTGACCCTCAGAATTCTTTGGTCTTACCCGTCTCAGGCAGGGAATTAAGGGGCCAGATGAACCCACCCACCGTCTTGGACGAAACAAAATAAAGCGCACGACGAATCGCACGCTTTATTCCGCAGGTCTACTTAGGACAGATAGGCCGGGTTTCCAAGAGGTAAATTTAGGCGACTTGCACCGCCCGCGCAGGGGCTGCGACATAGTTGAAACTGTTCTGAGGCATCTCGGTTTCCAGAAAACGAGCCGACACTAAGGCTTGCGGATTTCGCTGCGCGCACCATAGCTACACGCCTGCTAAGACATCGCTCAATATCTGTGCGCAGAGCTAGCCAAGCATTCTGCCGACTAACCGCTATCGTGCAAATGCGGTCGCTGCTTGAGGGCACGGTGGCGGGGCGCTTTCAACCGCCGGTAAAGTCGTGCCGAAGCATAGGTGCAAACTTGCGGCGCGCAGTCCGCCAACGGAAATGAAAAAGCGGGTCCGGTATTCGCCAGTTTTCACCGTAACTCTGAGCCAGCAATGCTGGCGCGTCCTGCGGCAGCATGATTTCCCCACCATTAAGTGATTTTAGCGGGAAAATCGCGCTTTCCGGCAAGTCGTTGAGTGAGTACGGGTACACGCTAAAGCGCCCGTTTTCCGTCCACGCCGGAAATAGATCTATATCAATACCCAAATTATTTTTAACTTTGAAGATTGGTATATTACGCTTTAACGAATTGGTATCCAGGCACTCATTGGCGAGCAACTCTCGCTGATAATCAATCCATTTTTCAGCGACGCCTTCAAGCGTAGACTCACCCAGATGCACTGCAAAATCGACATCGTCGTCGTGACCAATCAATCCACCCTCTCGAACGAGACCCAACAACGCGCCAGCGTATAGAATGATCGGCTTCCCTAAACGAATTACGGGTTCAAGCTCGGCGTCAAGTTTTGAAAAGATATCATCGCCAGCCTTTTCTCCGAATGTTCTGTTATAGCCATGTGGTGTAATGTAATCGGGGTGTAGCGTCTGCTTCACGCGCTCAAAAAACGAGGCAAAGCGCGCCTCCATACCCTGTTCTGCATAGCGAATTTCCATATGCTTCAGCCTACCGTGCGTCCGGGCAGGCTTTAATCTTCTGTGGCAGCACAAAAGAAGAAATGTCTCTTCCCAATCATCATAGAGCGACTGGTTCTCCAAGCGCATTATGGGATCCTTTAGCGCCTCAACCGCAAGGCGCGTTTTGCGAGGTCGTGGTAGTGCCGTTTGGGCCGCAGCATGCGTAAAAACATGCTCGCGAAGCGACGCGAGCTCCTTGATCAATTCTGCTTCGGTCATGGTGTTTTTTCATAGATCGCGCGGGCGACGATCGCATCTTCTGTTTTATATTTTGCGAAACCACTGCCTTCGACGCCATAACACTTTCGGAATTCTGAGGCTTCCATTTTTGAATCCAGATCCGTCGCACTTACGTATCGCCGGAAATGCGGCGCCGCAATTTTCGTTGTGGCTCGGTCCGCCAACGTTCGATATTCGAACGCTACGACATCGCCAGGCCTGCACCCGCTCCGCAGCGCCCGGATCAGAGCATCTTCTTCATCATCTGTGATCGCATGCAAAAAGAACCGAGCATAAACGCAAACGATTTCAGATCGTCGCTCGGACAACACACGCTCAATCAATCCATCTTCGAGATTGGTCTGAACAAATTCAAGATCGTCGCCGCCCTGCTTTTGTGCATGCTTTTGCGCTGACGCAATCGCTGCCTCAGACGCATCAATGCCGGTCACTTTGAACCCGTGTCGTGAAAAGAAAAAACTGTCACGGGCATTCCCACACCCTACGTCAATGACATGTGACTGCCGATCAATCTCATTTGCCACAAACGCTGCGAATTGCGACGGCAAGGTAAGCTCCCATGACCCTGCCGATTTCGCATAAAACTGGTCCCAAAAGGCGCGTCGATCTTCTGGAAGTGATTTCTGACGAATATTTTGGTTCATTGATGGGTATTCTCTAACAGCTACTACACGACAATGGGGGAACTGTGTCAGACCGCACCCCCTAGTTCAATCGCTTCTTTAGCCACCGCTGCTGAGGCATTGAATCTATGTTTGTGCGTATCGCTGCTTTTTAGTCAGCGTAGCTGTAACCGGGTTTGAAATTGGCAAAACTTCAAGATTTCAATTGATGTGCAAGCAACCACGCTATCACACAGCTACAGCCTGTTTCTCATGTGGCACGCAATAAAAATCCCGGGCAGTTCTCACTACCCGGGATCAAGTTCTCACAGCTAAACGCTAAGGCTTATTCGCCCGCAGCAGCCGCCACGTCCAGAGTCACACCCGGGCCCATGGTCGAGCTCAGCGCGATTTTCTTCATATAGGTGCCTTTGGCACCCGACGGTTTGGCCTTCGCAACAGCCGAGATGAAGGCACGGACGTTTTCGACCAGCTTGGCTTCGTCGAAGGACGCTTTGCCAACACCGGCGTGCACAACGCCGCCTTTTTCCGCCTTGAACTGAACTTCACCACCTTTTGCTGCTTCCACAGCCGCTTTCACGTCCATGGTCACGGTGCCAACTTTGGGGTTCGGCATCAGGTTGCGGGGGCCGAGCACTTTACCCAGACGACCGACGATCGGCATCATGTCCGGGGTTGCAATGCAGCGATCAAATTCGATGGTGCCGCCCTGAATGGTTTCCATCAGGTCTTCCGCGCCAACGATATCTGCGCCCGCTTCTTTCGCTTCGTCTGCCTTGGGGCCACGAGCAAATACAGCAACGCGCATCGCTTTGCCGGTACCGTTCGGCAGGCCAACAACACCGCGAACCATCTGGTCTGCGTGACGAGTGTCAACGCCAAGGTTCAGAGCGATCTCGATGGTCTCGTCGAATTTCGAGGTCGCGTTGCCTTTGACCAGGGAAACAGCTTCTTCGACCGACAGGTTTTCCTTGCCAGCGACAGCTTCGCGCGCAGCGCGGGTACGTTTACCGAGTTTTGCCATCTTACTTCACCTCGATGCCCATAGAGCGGGCCGAGCCCAGGATGATCTGCATTGCGCCTTCGACGTCGTTGGCGTTCAGATCTTTCATTTTGGCTTCGGCGATTTCACGAACCTGCTTCGAGGTCACGGTTGCCACGGTCTCACGACCTGGGTTTTCCGCACCACGAGGACGGTTACGCTTGCCAACGGGCTTCAGACCAGCCGCTTTTTTCAGGTAGTAAGACGCGGGCGGCGTCTTGATGTCCATGGTGAAGGACTTGTCCTGATAGTAGGTGATCACGGTCGGGCACGGAGCGCCGGGCTCCATGTCTGCGGTCTTGGCGTTGAACGCCTTGCAGAATTCCATGATGTTGATGCCGCGCTGACCCAGCGCCGGACCAACTGGCGGCGACGGGTTCGCCTGACCTGCAGGAACCTGCAGCTTCATTGTACCAGCAAGCTTCTTGGCCATTTGGTTTTCCTTTCAACTTAGGTGAAACGCGTTTCACCCAGACTATGTTGCGTGGTCCGATCCGGGATCGCGATCCCAGCAACCTCCCACGAGAGAATCTCGCCCGAAGACGATAGGGGCGGCACTTACAGCGGAACGGCGGGGTTGGCAAGTGGCCTGCCCTGCTCTCACACATCGAATCAAGCCCCCAAGTGGGTCTCATACGCTCACGGCGTACAGATCGTTACTAACAAGGTGCGACTGACAACTCTTAAGAAATTAATATCAATGCAGAATCCGCGCGGTGGTTGCGGGATGGTCGGGTTTCCGCCACCCCCCTCACCTCAATACTCGCAGCTGTGCTATACTCGACGAAATTAGTATTTTTGGTGGAGGTTAATTATGATCATTCGTTTACTAATAACAGTTGGCATCGCGCTGTCATTTGCGGCGTCTTCTCCTCAGACCGCACGGGCCGATGCTGGCGAGATACTGGGCGGTGCTGTGGTTGGTGGCGTCATCGGCTACGCTATCGGCCGGGATCAGCAGAGAAAACAGCAGGCCCGGACGAGGTCAACAACAACACGCACCTATCGCCCCGGAATTCCGTCGACCACACAAGGGGCGCAAACCCAGACCGCGCTCAACTATTTCGGCTACAATGCGGGTCGCGTTGATGGTCAAGTCGGTCGTGGCACACGGTCTGCGATCGAACGCTATCAGGTCTCGATGGGCTACCCCGTGAATGGCTATGACTTCCAGCCCTATCAGCGCGACTTCCTGATGCAGGCCTATTACTGGGCGACAAGCGGCGGTCAGACGACAACCCAACTCGCAGGCCAACCGCTTTTGATGGAATACCGTCGGCAGATACAAACCGGCTCTGCCCTGGCTGCTGCCCCTCAGGCACCAGCACAAGCCCCAGCAACCACGATTCCGGTTGTGGTTCCTCAAGCTCAGGAACCAGAGCCCGAGGCCAATACAACTGAAACCGCCTCTGCCAGCCTGCCAAGCCTGTTTTCCGGCGGGACCGGCGGCCCATCGCTGGCCAATCGGTGTAGCGGGGTGATGCTGCAGACCTCGACAAACGGGGGCTACACGACGCTGTCAAATATGACGGATGCCGATTTTGCCCTCAGCGAACAGTTCTGCCTTGCTCGCAGCTATGCAATGGCGCGTGGCGAAGATCTGATGGCGGATATCCAGGGGCTGACGCCGGATCAGGTGAGCGCACAATGCGACTCGTACGGTGAAATGTTGGCACCGCAAGTCGATGCGCTGTCGATCAGCTCGAAGGCAGAAGCTGAAACCCAGGTACGCAAGCTTGCGCTGGACTCGGGCCTCAGCCCCGCTGATCTTGCAGCGACAAGCAAGGTTTGTCTGTCGATGGGCTACCGTCAGGACAACATGGACACGGCAGTCGGTTCTGCATTGATGCTGGTCGCGATGGGTGAGCCTGCCTATGGAGAGTTGATCGGCCACCACCTGCGCGAAGGCTTTGGTGTGCAACAGCGTCGCGATCTTGCGATGCAGTGGTACGATGCGAGCCTTTCGGCGTTGGATGCCGGTTCGCAGGCCGTCTTCCTGCCATCCCAGACCGACCGCCCGCAACTGTTGCGTGCGGCCATGGTTCAGGCGCAATAAACCGTCGCTCATAACAGTTTCAACCTCAGTGAGGCTGAAATAAATAACGCCGCGGTGCTTGCTTGCATCGCGGCGTTCTATCGCGAGGGTCTATATTGCCCACACCATCGGAACCTATCCCAAAACAGGACAAGATCGACGCTTTGATCGAGTGGATGGTTGACGGTGCCCGCCCAGCTGGAAATGCGGTCGATATCATCGAAGGTATCTGCACCCGTCTGCTGGATGCCGGTGTCGCCATCGACCGGTTCGGTTTGTTCATCTGGACGCTGCATCCCAATCTGATGGGTCGACGTTTCCTGTGGAAAGCGGGCGCTGGAGTCGACCGGGTCGACGCGCCGTCTCAATTGTTCACCGAGGCGATCTACACCGATAACCCCCTGCCGCGTGTGATCGAGCGTCAGCAACCCATCCGCCGCCACCTGGAAGACCCCAACTGCCCCGAGGATTACATCATTGTCGGAGAATTGCGCAAGCAGGGCTTCACCGATTATCTGGCGCAACCGCTGATCTATCTCAACGGCGATACCCATGTCTGCACTTGGTCAAGTGCCACGCCCGGTGGGTTTTCAGAGAGTGATCTGGCGATCCTGAACCGGGTTCGCGGTCCGCTCGCCCGCCTGACCGAGACCTATATGCTGCGGCTCGACGCGACCTACCTGCTGTCGACCTATGTCGGCCGCAACAGTGGCGCCCACATTCTGGACGGTAAAGTACATCGCGGTGATGGCAGCAAAATCGAGGCCGTTATCCTGTTTGCGGATCTCAAGGGATTTACCCGCCTTTCGAATTCGGTTTCCGGCGATACGCTGGTCCGGCTGCTGAATGACACGTTTGATTGCCTTGTCCCGTCGGTCATGGACCACGGCGGAGAGATTCTGAAGTTCATGGGCGACGGCTTTTTTGCCATCTTCCCTACCAGCACGGATCTTCCGCCAAAGGTGCAGATTCAGGCCGCCATCGCAGCGGTGCGCGAGGGTGTGGCGTCGCTGGCCGAGGCCGATTTCCAGCACAAGCTAGGCGTACGGACTGCGATCCATCATGGTCGCTTCCACTATGGAAATGTAGGTGGTGGGGACCGGCTGGATTTCACGGCCATCGGTCCAGACGTCAATTTGGCGGCTAGACTTGTAGCGGCGGCCACAGACTTGGATTGCGACCATGTCCTTTCGGATACAGCCGCAGCATTTCTCCCGGAACTCTGCGAACCGGTCGGAACTGTATCACTTAAAGGTTTTGGTGAGGATCAAACTGTCTGGCAGATGAGCACGCCCCAAACGTAAAAAGGGTGCCCATAAGGCACCCCAAACGATGGTACGATGGAAACCAATCAGCTCTGCTTGGTGACCTGCGTAAAGTCCAGCTCAACCGGTGTTTCGCGGCCAAAGATCGAAACCGAAACTTTCAGTTTCTGGTTCTCGTCGTCCACACCTTCGACCATGCCGTCGAAATCCTCGAACGGGCCGTCGTTGACCTTGACCTTCTCGCCGACCTCGAAGCTGATCATCAGCTTGGGCGCTTCTTCACCTTCCTGAACGCGGTTGAGTATCTGGTTCACCTCGGCGTCGCGCATCGGCATCGGGCGGCCTTGGGGGCCCAGGAAGCCGGTAACGCGATTGATCGAGTTGATCAGGTGATAGCCCTGATCCGACATTTCCATGTGTACCAGCACGTAACCCGGCATAAAGCGGCGTTCGGTGGTGACCTTCTTGCCCCGGCGCACTTCGATCACCTCTTCGGTGGGCACCAGAACCTCGTCGATATCGTCTTCAAGGCCCTGCTCAGCCACCGACGTGCGGATCTGCTCTGCGATCTTCTTTTCGAAATTCGAAAGAACGCTGACCGAATACCACCGTTTCGCCATGAACCTGTCGTCCTTGTTTGCCTTTGGGCTGCGACGCATCGCGCCCTTCGTTGAAATCCTATTGCGTCACCCGGAATAAAAAGCGGCGCGCAGCCCGATTCGCCGCACGCCCATTCCGAATAGTCATGTCACCTACTCTGACATCGCAAGCTGTGCAAGGGGGCAGTCGCGTTTCAGCTTGCCCAAACCGGCTTAGCTAAACGCGCCGAGTACCAGTTGCAGACCGCCGCGAATGCCCAGATCAACCAGCGCAAAGAACACAGCCGTCAGCGCAGCCATGATGAACACCATGACCGTGGTCAACAGAACCTCACGACGGGTCGGCCAGACGACCTTTGCGACTTCGGCGCGGACCTGCTGAATGAACTGGATCGGGTTTAAGGTTGCCATGAGGCTACAATCTCTCTTCTAGCGGATGGGCCGGACATAGCCGGGCATTGCGGCAATTTCAAGGGCTGTTGACGCCTCTGTCAGGGCTTGGGCTTGTCATCCCATTCGTCGCTTAGGATACGGCGCGCATCGCCTTCCGGATCCTCATACTGGTTCGAGCGGACCGTGTAGATAAACGCAACCAAGCCAACCCCGCCCAAAAGCAGGGAAATCGGGATCAGATAGGCAAGCACTTCCATCAGAGTTACCTCAGCCGCAAGGCGTTCAGCGAAACAGTAATCGACGAGGTCGACATCGCCAATGCCGCAATAAGGGGTGTCGCCAACCCGGCAACGGCCAGCGGGACCGCGATGATGTTATAGACAGTGGCGATCCGGAAATTCTCGCGAATCCGACGCGTCGCCCTGACGGCTGTATCGCAAGCCTCAGCGATCGGGGACAGATCATTGCCCAGTAGCACGATATCCGACGCCACCCGCGCGGCATCCAAGGCGCTGGCCGGAGAAATCGAGACATGCGCCGCCGCCAATGCCGCCGTATCGTTCAGCCCATCGCCGACCATCAGAACGTGCCGACCTTGATCACTCAGCTCCTGCACCTTGGCGGCTTTGTCTTGAGGCAAGGCCTGGGCGATCCAGTTCTCAATGCCAAGCTTGCCCGCCAAGGCCTGAACCGCGCCTTGCGTATCGCCCGAAATCAGGATGACGTCTTTGCCTGCCGCACGGAAAGCCGCGACCGCCTCGGCAGCGCCTGCGCGCAGACTGTCGGTAAAAGTAAAGCGCGATGGCGTCCGCGATCCGATTGCGAGCCAGGCTGCGGTCTGCTCACCATATTCGCCGCCGACCCAGGCCGCTCGACCCAGCCGGACCTGCTGATCACGGTAAACGCCCTCAGTGCCATATCCCGGCACCTCAACAACATCGTGCAACTTGGCAGGCTTGATCCCGGCCTCACGCGCAGCCTTTGCAAGGGCAAGCGACAAGGGGTGCGAAGACGCTTCGGCTAATGCCAGAGCCACTTGCAAATCGCTACGCGAATGATCACCAAGGTTGGTCAACTCAGGCGCACCGGATGTGAGGGTTCCGGTCTTGTCGAACACCACCGTATCCACTTCGGCCAGCCGTTCTAACGCGGTCGCGTGTTTGATCAGCATGCCACTGCGGAACAATCGGCCTGATGCTGCAGTGGTTACCGCCGGCACTGCCAAGCCCAGCGCGCAGGGACATGTGATGATCAAAACCGCCGCAGCGATATTCAGCGCCGTCCGGATATCGCCCGAATAAATATACCATCCTAAGAAGCTGAGCGCGGAGAGTATATGCACCCCCGGCGCATAAAGCTTGGCCGCCTTGTCTGCCAGCGAGGTATACCGTGACCGGCCCGATTCAGCGATGGCTACCAGATCCGCCATACGGTGCAGCGAGGTATCTTCCCCGACTGCCGTCGCACGGATGGTCAGAGGGCCGGTCAGGTTAACCTCACCTGCACTGACGTTCAGCCCGGCCTCGGCAAAGACCGGGAGGGTTTCCCCGGTCAGCAGCGACCGGTCCAACTCGGACTGGCCCGAGATGATTTCGCCATCCACTGGCATACGCCCTCCGGGGCGAACCAGAATCAGATCACCCACGTTAAGGCTCGCCACCGCCACTTCCGCTTCGGTCCCATCCACTAGCCGGATGGCGCGCGGGACCTCCAGCGCGGTTAGTTCTTCGGCAGCCGAACGTGCCGCGGCACGGGTGCGATAGTCCAAATACCTGCCCGCTAGCAGGAAGAATGTCAGGGTCAAAGCCGCGTCGAAATAAGCATGTTCACCGCTGAGTGCAGTTTCCCAAAGCGACGTGACCAGAGCTAGCAGTATCGCCAAAACAATCGGCACATCCATATTCAACCGGCGTACGCGCAGCGCGCTCCAGGCGTTGGAAAAGAAAGGCTGGGCCGAGAACGCAATTGCAGGCAGCGCAATCGCCGCAGATATCCAGTGGAACATGTCGCGCGTCGCATCGGTGGCGCCGGACCAGACCGACACCGATAACAGCATCACGTTCATCGAAGCAAAACCCGCCACTGCCAGCCGCATCAGCAGATCGCGCCCGGCCTTATCGGTTTGCGTAGCCGAAAGCGCACCCGGATCCAGTTCGTGGGCTTCAAAGCCAGCGCGCTCCAGCACCGGGATCAGATCGGCGGCGCGCGTATCCGGTGCCGCCTTGATCATCGCGCGTTTCAGCGTGAGATTGACCCGCGCGTCTTCAACGCCGGGATGGGCATTCAACTCACGCTCGACCGTAGAGATGCAGGCCGAGCAGTGGATGCCCGGCAGCGACAGCGCGATCTGCACATCCTCTGGGATTGGCCGCGCCGCTTCTGCCGGGGCTGCGATGCAGCCAGGACAGGCTGCCCGAGATGGGGTGGCTTGCGCAACCATCTCTAACCTTTCACATACAGGGGCACACGTTGCGCGAACTCGGCACCATCTTTTGCTTTGGCCACAAGGCGAATGTTCCAGTTCCCTTCGCCCAGGGCAGCCGGAGCGGCATAGGCGATGCCATCAAAAGTAAAGTCCGGCGAGAAGTCTTCCTTCACATGGGTGGCGCGCCCCACCACGGCCTGCAGATCTGCCACTTCAACAGGGGAACCGGTCTGATCGGTTATGTATAGCACCAGCAGCCCTCCGGTCAGCTCGGCCTTGATGTTCCAACCCAGGGCCTGCTGTTCCTTCAAACGTTCATTGAACTCCTGGCTGGCTACATAGGAGTTCTTCACCTCAAGCCCCGGAAAGGTCTTGATTGCACTATAAGCCAAGACAAGGTTCACCGCGATGATCACGCCAAAGGCCGCGACAAATACCGCCAATGCGTGTTTGCCTGTGAATTGACGTTCTGCCATTCTCAGCTTCCTCGTCCGTTGAAACTGGTATCCTTGTAGGCTCGCTCACCACTTTTCAGATCTTCGACCCAGATGCGAACCGAGGTGCTGTCAGCCGCCGCAGGGGCAGTACCCTGCGGAGCGGTGATATAGACGCGGGTCAATTGTGCCGTATCTGCAGTGACATTAACAGTCTCGCCTTCAACACCTTCGATTTCAATCTGCAGCGATGAATCGCCCGCAATCGTCAGTTTGAATGGCCGATCCTCGCCATGTTTGTTGCGCAGGCGTACATCATAGGTGTTACGGATCGTGCCATCTGAAAGGGTAACGAAAGTCGGATTCCGCACCGGCGCAACCGTCAAATCGATATCCGAACGAATAAACAGCGCAAAGAGCAGTGCAAATCCGACCAGTGACCATAGCGCCGTGTACAGGATCGTGCGCGGACGCAGGATGTGTTTCCAAACGTTTTTGGGTGGCTGACCTTCGCGTTCGCGGGCCTCATCACTCAGCGCCATATAATCGATCAGACCACGGGGCTTGCCTATCTTGGCCATCATGTCATCGCAGGCGTCGATGCAAAGCGCACAGGTAATGCATTCCAGCTGCTGACCGTCTCGAATGTCGATCCCTACCGGACAGACATTGACGCAAGCCATACAATCGATGCAATCGCCCAGCTCGCTGTCAGCCGTACGTTTGCCTTTGCCGCGTGGTTCACCCCGCCATTCGCGATATCCGACGACCAGGGTATCCTCGTCCATCATCGCGGCCTGTATGCGCGGCCATGGGCAGGCATAGATGCAGATTTGTTCGCGTGCAAAGCCACCGAAGAAAAACGTGGTGCCGGTCAGAATCAGCATCGTCGTATAGGCCACTGGATGCGCGTTTCCGGTGACCAGATCACGCGCCAGAGTTGGTGCATCCGCAAAATAGAAAACCCAGGCGCCACCAGTTGCGAGCCCGATGAAGAACCAAGCGACCCACTTGGTCAGGCGCAGCCGCGCCTTGCGGAAATCCAGCTTTTTCTGCCTGTGCAGACGCAGGCGCGCATTACGGTCGCCCTCGATCCAGCGCTCGACAAGGATATACAGGTCCGTCCAAACCGTCTGCGGGCAGGCATATCCGCACCAGACCCGCCCAAGCGCCGAGGTGAACAGGAACAGACCCAATCCTGCCATGATCAGCAGCCCAGCGACAAAATAGAACTCGTGCGGCCAAATCTCGATCCAGAAGAAATAGAAGCGGCGGTTCGCCAGATCCAGAAGAACGGCCTGATCCGGAAGGCTTGGACCGCGATCCCACCTGATCCAAGGCGTCACATAGTAAATGCCCAGCGTCACCGCCATGATGATCCATTTCAAATTGCGAAACGGGCCGGACACACGTCTCGGGAAAATCGGCTCTCTGGCAGCGTAGAGACTGGGGGTGGGATTGGAATCGCTCACAGGCTGGCTCCGCAACTGGCTATTCTGAGTGTGTGTTCTTCCAGATCACGAGGCAAGGGACTTTGACATGGGTCAAAACGCGCATCGAGCAGACACCTTTAGACGCGTGAATTACTGCTGGCTTCGCGCTTCGCGCCTCAGCCAGTTGATGAAGATTTTCACGGATCGCCTAAGAGCTTGTTTTTGCGTAACTATATGATACCCGCGCGTATCCGGCTCGGCGAAGAGTTCGACGACGCGGCCCGCATTGATGTCCGCTTCGACGAATTGTCGCACAGTGACGGTGACCCCTTGCCCAGACCGCAAACCATCCAGCAGCAGGTTACCGGGAAGCTGTGTACGCCCCGCGCCGCGTTCGGGTCCGACACCTCGCTCAGTCAGCCATTTTGTCCCCTCAGTCGTGCCAATTTCCTCAAGCCACGGCAACTGCGCAAGTTCTGCCGGGGACCAATCGGTTTTGTTACCCAATAGTGTGGGTGAGGCGACGATGACCATCGGCGTCTGCAACAACATTTCACACTCCACCCCCGGCCAACCGCCGGCGCCATAACGGATCGCTACATCCACGCCACCCGGTTGCAGCTCGACCACCTCAAAGGTTGGATCGAGAATCAGGTTTACGTCGGGATGCGTCGCGCGGAAACTCGGCAGTCGCGGCATCAGCCAAGATGCAGCGAAGGAAGACGTCAGCGACACATGAACCGGGCGGTCCTGAGCCGAGCGAGCCAGATCACCCACAGCAGCCTCGATCGCACCAAATCCAAGCTGCAGGGCACGGGCCAGATGCTCACCTTCCGCGGTAAGTGTCAGCGCTTTGCCCGTTCGGTCCAGCAGAGCCGCGCCCAGATGTTTCTCGAGCGCGCGAAGCTGCTGGCTGATTGCAGCGTGGCTAACATTGAGCGCAGCACCGGCCTCGACAACACTTCGATTCTCAGCGAAGGCTGCAAAGGCCCTGAGAGAGGCCAACGGCGGCAGTGATAGCCAGTCCATATGTAAACCCTGCTTACACGTTGAAATGGTAATTGAGTCGCATTCGGCGTGCGAAAGGTCAATCTTAAAGCTCAGAAACAACTCTGCACAGGAGGGAAACCATGCTGACCGTATTCGCCAGATCTTTTTTGAACGCGACACGCATCAATACGCCTCACATCTACGATGCGCCAAAGCCGGGCCGTCGCAAGCGGCGCTGGCTGCCCGAACATCATTGATGGAGAGAAAACCCGCGCGATGTAAATCTGAACGATCTTTGATACTGGTTTGAATGCCGTATCTGGACCGGCAGAGATTGCAGCCCTATTGTTTGAAAATCGGCACCGGCTGTTCTGGAAACGCGCGAACAGATGGAACAGCCGGTGCCTAGACCTTCGGGCGGGAGACCGCCCGGAGGTGTTCTGTTAACCCTTACTGACCGCCACCCAACTGGTGGACATAGGCCGTGACAGCGCGGATCTGCGCGTCGGTCAGACGGTTTTCCCACGGGGGCATGACGCCGAAGCGGCTGTAGGTGACCGTCTCGGTCAGTGCCTCTTCGCTGCCACCATAGAGCCAGATCGCATCGGTCAGATTCGGCGCGCCCTGGGAAACGTCGCCTTTGCCGTCATCACCGTGGCAAGCCGCGCAATTGTCTTCGAACACAACCTTGCCTGCCTGCGCCGCCGCGTCATCGGTCTGGGCGTTAGTCAGGGACATGACGTATTGAACCACTTGAGTGATCTCATCCTTTTCGAGGATCTCACCAAAGGCCGGCATCTCGGAATAGCGCGCGTCGTCGCTTTCCTCGTTCCGGATGCCATAGGCGATGGTGTACTCGATATCCTCAAGCGAGCCGCCCCACAGCCAGGCGTCATCCAGCAGGTTCGGGAAACCCGGCGCACCCTGCGCGCCCGATCCGTGGCACTGCGCGCACCAGGTTCGGAACACAGCGCCACCAGAGTTAACTGCGTATTGTTGCAGCTCCGCGTCGGCCGAGATTTCTTCCAGCGGTGTTTCCACCAACTTGGCATTCCACGGCGCATTCGCTTCTTCGAACGCGACCATTTCCTGCTGCACCAGCTCGCGCGAGGACCAACCCAGCACACCGGCGGTTGCCGATTGAACCAAGGGCCATGCGGGGTACATGATCGTGTAGATCACGCCCCAAATGATGGTCGCGTAAAAGGTCCAAAGCCACCAGCGTGGCATCGGATTATCGAATTCCTCGATTCCGTCCCAGCTGTGACCCGTGGTGTTAGGATCGCCCGGCTGTTTTTCAGGTGTCTTACTCATTGCCGCGCCTCCTTGGATGTGGCGGGTTTGTCGTCGCCCCGACGGGGCGCTGGGGCATCAGCGTGCCGGAACGGGATGTTGGCGGTGTCCTTGTATTCCTTGCTGGCACCAGGGCGGAAAACCCAGATGATGATGCCAATAAAAAACGAGAACAGGAGCAGCAACATCCAGCTATCCGCGAACTGCCTTAGAATTGTGTATAGTTCCATCACACCCTCCTTTAACGGCTTGCGTCCGGGGTGAAGGTCGAGAAATCGACCAGCGTGCCCAGCATCTGGAGGTAAGCAACCAACGCATCCATTTCAGTCAGCTCGGGCTGACCGTCAAAGTTACGCACATTGACCTTGTCGCCATAGCGTTCCAACAATCCATCATAATCGCTGTCCGGATCGGCCTGCGCCCGAAAATCGGCCTGCGCCTGTTCAAGCATCTCGTCGGTATACGGGGTGCCGACCACGGCATTTGCCGCCATGATGTCACCGATATACTTGCCGTCTAGCTTACGATCCTCAAGGAAGCCGTATTTCGGCATCACCGATTCCGGCACCACCGATTGTGGATCGCGCAGGTGGTCCACCTGCCATTGATCCGAATACCGGCCACCGACGCGGGCAATATCCGGCCCGGTGCGTTTGGACCCCCATTGGAACGGATGATCATACATGGATTCAGCCGCCAGCGAGTAGTGGCCATAACGTTCAACCTCATCCCGCATCGGGCGGATCATCTGGCTGTGGCAAACATAGCAGCCTTCGCGCAGATAAACCTCACGCCCCGCCAGTTCGAGAGGGGTGTAAGGGCGCATACCCTCCACCTTCTCGATGGTGTTCTCAAGATAGAACAGGGGCGCGATCTGTACGATGCCACCAATGGTCACGACCAGAAAGCTGAAGATCAGCAGGAGGGTCGCGTTGGTCTCGAGGATCTTGTGTTTGTCGAGAATTGCCATTGCTCCGGCCCTCCTTATTCAGCCGGGACCGCGACGGTCAGGCTAGCCTCTTTGGCCGGTGCTTTCCGTACAGTCATCCACAGGTTGTAGCACATGATCAGCGAGCCAGCGACGAACATCACGCCACCCAGCGCACGCACCACATACATCGGGAACTTCGCGGCAACGGTGTCAGCGAACGAATTCACCAAGAAGCCATTGGCATCCACTTCACGCCACATCAGGCCTTCCATGATACCGGTGACCCACATCGACGCCGCGTAGAGAACGATGCCAATGGTGGCGAGCCAAAAGTGCCAGCTGACCAGCTGCAGCGAGTACAGACGCTCACGCTTCCACAGAACAGGGACTAGGAAGTAAAGAGCACCAAAGGTGATCATACCGTTCCAGCCCAGCGCGCCCGAATGTACGTGACCGATAGTCCAGTCGGTATAGTGGCTGAGGCTGTTCACAGCGCGGATCGACATCATCGGACCCTCGAACGTGGACATGCCGTAAAAGCCGACCGAAATCACCATCATCCGGATCACTGGGTCAGTGCGTAGTTTGTCCCATGCACCCGACAGGGTCATCAGACCGTTGATCATACCACCCCACGAAGGCATCCATAGGATCACCGAGAATACCATGCCAAGGGTCGAGGCCCAATCAGGCAGCGCGGTATAGTGCAGGTGGTGCGGGCCGGCCCAGATATACAGGAAGATCAGCGCCCAGAAGTGGATGATCGACAGCTTGTAGCTGAATACTGGACGCTCAGCCTGTTTCGGGATGAAGTAGTACATCATACCCAGGAAACCGGCAGTCAGGAAGAAGCCCACGGCGTTGTGGCCATACCACCACTGGATCATGGCATCCTGAACACCAGACCAGACGATGACCGATTTCGATCCCCAGATGCTGACCGGGATGGTCATGTTGTTGACCAGGTGCAGCATGGCGACAGTCACGATAAAGGCCAGATAGAACCAGTTTGCCACGTAGATGTGCGGCTCTTTCCGCTTGATGATCGTGCCCAGATAAACAGCCAGATAGGCAACCCAGACAACGGTCAGCCACAGGTCAACGTACCATTCAGGTTCGGCATATTCTTTCGACTGCGTTCCACCAAGTATATAACCGGTTGCCGCAAGCACGATGAACAGCTGATAGCCCCAGAACACGAACCATGCCAGGTTTCCACCCCAAAGTCGCGCAGCGCTGGTGCGCTGTACGACATAGAACGAAGTTGCGATCAACGCGTTACCGCCAAAGGCGAAGATCACCGCCGATGTATGCAGCGGCCGCAGACGCCCGAAATTAAGATAGCCCTGCGCCCATTCGAAGTTTAGCGCCGGAAAAGCTAGCTGGAATGCAATAAAAGTCCCCGCCAGGAACCCGACCACCCCCCAGAATGCGGTTGCGATCACGCCGTAGCGGATCACATCATCCATATACTCACCAGAGCGGTCGACGAGGATATCTGGCTCTTCCGTGTTTCTAAGCGTCCAGATGAACAGACCGCCGGCGATCAACATCACCAGAATTGCGTGCACCTGATACGCCAAATCCCGTGCATAATTAGAGCCGATGGCTGCGAACAACACCACCAGCCCAAGCACGATCAGCTTGATGTAATTTGACATATTGCGTCCCTTTGCCATGCCTCGCGCGATTCTTCGTGTCACGCGAAACCTTTTTGACTGCATGCTGTAATGCAGCGAGGTCGCCTTTGACGCTTTGATCTGCATCAAGACAAGCCCCTGTTTTCTGTGAGAGGTATTTTGCAGAAACAGACACGCGCTGGCAACGGACAGCGCCGGAAACATGAGGTCGACATGGCATTTAAATCTCTTCTTACGGTCATGACGGAAACCAAGCTTTCTCAGAACGCACTGGCACAAATGGTGGCATTGGCAGAAGGGCAGGACGCCCATGTCGAAGCGTTGTGTCTTGGCGTCGATCGCAGTCAGACCGGTTATTATTATGCCGGTGCAAACGCTTTGATCCTGCAGGAGACCCTGAGCCGCGCCAATGCCGAGGCGGACGAGATACTCGCCTACGCTCAGGATTATCTGGGTAAGTCGGGCGTGCGCTGGTCCGCTGAAAACGGGGTAGCTCAGATCGCTGATCTCGGGCGACATGTCGCACGTCGCGCGCGCTTTTCGGATCTCGTGGTATTGCCGCGACCTTATGGAAAAGACCGCGACGCAGAAGCTGAACCCATCGTCGAGGCCGCCATGTTCGAAGGCCATTCGCCGGTGCTATTGGTGCCCGATGATAACAAACCGATTTCGGCCCCAAAAACCGTCATGGTGGGCTGGAACGAAAGCGTCGAAGCGATGCGCGCCATCCGTCGCGCGTTGCCATTCTTGAAGCAGGCCGAACTCACACGGATTGTTGTGATTGATCCACCGCGTCATGGGCCGGATCGATCGGACCCGGGCGGTCTGCTATCTCAGATGCTGGCGCGACATGGGGTGAAGTGCGAAATCGACGTGCTCAGCAAGACCATGACGCGCGTCTCAGACATCCTCAATCGCCACGCTGCCGATACCGAGGCCGATATGATCGTTATGGGGGCCTATGGCCATTCGCGCTTTCGCGAGGCCATTTTGGGCGGTGCGACCCGCAATATGCTGGAGCAATCAGAAATCCCCGTGTTTCTGGCTCACTGACGACGCCAACAAACGCAAAAGCCGCCCGTCTCTGGTGCGGCTTTATTTCTTGCGGATCAGGCCGATCAGGAACAGCAGGATCACCGCGCCGATAGTGGCAAAGAAGATCGAAGAGATGAGCCCTCCGCCAACCGCAAAGCCCAGGGCGGGAAAGATCGTGCCCGCCAGAAACGCACCGACAATCCCGACTATAATATTCCCGATCAGGCCGAACCCACGCCCTTCCATGATTTTTCCCGACAGCCAGCCAGCTATTGCGCCGATGAACAGCATGGCGAGTAAACCGCTAAATTCCATAAGGGACTCCCAATTGTTCGAGGGCGGCGGGCTGAGGCATCAGACCAGAAACCCGCCATCGGTATCGTCGCCCGCCTCTTCCATTAGGCGCCCCATATCGGGGATTGTTACATGGCGTTTACCTTCCAGAGTAATGACCTGATCTTTCTTCAAGGCGGAAATCTGCCGGCTGACAGTTTCCAGGGTCAGCCCAAGATAGTCGGCCATCGCCTCGCGCGTCAGTGGCAGGTCAAAGACAATCGGAGCTACCATTCCGGCTTGATGAATCGATGCGTCCCGGCGCGCGATGATCGAAAGCAGGCTGGCAATCTTTTCCCGCGCCGTCTTGCGCCCAAGCACCAGCATCCACTCACGGGCCGCATCCAATTCGTCCAGCGTCATTTCCAGCAGACGCTGCGAGATGTGCGGCGTTGTGATCATCATGTCTTCGAACGGCTTTTTGCGGAAACAGCACATCATCAGATCGGTGGTTGCAACCACGTCATAAGGCGCGTTGTCTCGTCCAGGGCGACCCACGAAATCACTAGGCAGCAGCAGGCCGACCATTTGCCTGCGCCCATCCTCCATCGTCTGTGTCAAAGACGCGATTCCCGACACGACCGAGCCGACAAAATTCATCGGATCGCCGGACCAGATGATCGTCTGCCCCGCCTCAAAGCTGCGGTAGTACTTGATGTTCTCAAGCTCTTCCAGCTCGTCCTTTTCGCAATGCGCGCACACCGCACGATGCCGGATCGGGCATTCTGCGCAATTGGTGTGGTCGAATTGGGCCTTGAGTGTCATTCGCGCTTCCATTTGATTTCGGTCAAAGTACCCTGGGCCCTCCAGCTATAGTCATATCTTTATGACACTGAAACCTCAACTGGCACGGCTTGGACTTTTTGACGCGAAAGTACCGCGTTACACAAGCTATCCCACCGCACCCCACTTCAGCAATGACGTTGGGGCCGATCTGTTTAGCGACTGGATTTCCGGGATTGCTCCGGGCAGTTCAATCTCGCTTTACATCCACGTACCCTTCTGCCGTCGGCTGTGCTGGTTTTGCGCCTGCCGGACACAAGGCACCCAGACTGATAACCCGGTCATTGCCTATGTCGACGTGCTAAAGGCCGAGCTGGACCTGCTGGCGGCACGCCTGCCAGAGGGTGTTAAACTGTCGCGGCTACACTGGGGCGGCGGTACGCCGACGCTGTTGAATGCAGACTTGATGCGGGATCTGGCCGCGCGAATCCTTGAGATTGTGCCTTTAGGCCCAGACGCCGAGTTTTCCGTCGAGATCGATCCGAATGAGATCGACGAAGCCCGGCTGGATGCACTGGCCGAAGCCGGGATGAATCGCGCATCGATCGGCGTTCAGGATTTTGACGACGAAATCCAGAAAACCATCGGTCGCATTCAAAGCTATGACACCACCCGCGAAGCTGCCGAGATGATCCGCGCGCGTGGTATATCCAGCCTGAATGCGGACATCCTTTATGGCCTGCCCCACCAGACCAAGGCGCGCATGACCGAAAGTGTGCAAAAGCTGTTGTCGCTGAACCCTGACCGGGTCGCACTCTATGGCTACGCGCATGTGCCGTGGATGGCCAAGCGCCAGCAGTTGATTCCATCAGATGCCCTGCCCACACCGGAACAGCGACTGGAACTTTTTGAAACCGCCCGGCGACTGTTCCTATGGGACAATTATGCCGAGATCGGGATTGACCACTTCGCGACGCAGGACGATGGGCTGACCCATGCGCTGCGCGCTGGTCGATTGAAACGGAATTTCCAGGGCTATACAGACGATCAAGCTCCTATTCTGATTGGCTTGGGTGCAAGCTCGATCTCACGCTTCCCGCAAGGATATGCGCAAAACGCACCGGCAACCTCGGCTCATACGAAGGCCATACGCGAAGGGCGGTTCTCGACGTCGCGCGGGCATTTGTTCAAAGATCAGGATGTTCTACGGTCTCGTCTGATCGAAGCATTGATGTGCGATTTTCAGATCAACTCGGCCGAGATTCTGCGCGATTATGACATTTCAACTGCGGAACTGCAGCAAATGTACGCAACGGCAAACGCGGCCTTCGACGGGTTGCTACGCGTGGATGAAAACGGATTGTTCATACCGCCCGAAGCACGTGCGCTGACCCGCATGATCGCGCGCAGCTTTGACACGTATGATCTGAGTAAGGCTGGGCATAGTTCCGCGATCTGAACACTCTTCGGCAGGTCGTTTTTCGCGACCTTCCCTTACAAACCGGCACGGGGGCTTGACGCATGCCTTCGGTTTTCTCCACACTCAAGGGGTGGAGAGACCCACCTCTTCACAGCCTGAGGCAGGCAAACGCAGACAGTTCTTGCCGACGCGCATGCGTTCGACAGCCCTTTTCGTGCAGCCATACTGCAACCTGAAAGAGGGACAGCACTCATGCGCGTTTTCACCGTCCTCGGCCCCAGCCAATCGGGCAAATCCACCTTGGTCGAAGCGATCAGCCGCCTCGACGGGCGGCCCACCACATTCGATGTTGCCGGAACCGTGCATCTGCACGGTTTTTCTTATTTAAACGAACCGTGGTGCGCGGTGGACGTAGACGGAGGCGGCGATGCGCTGGCCTATGTCGGCCCGGCCATGGCGATCTCGGACGCAGCAGTTGTGGTTGTCCCACCTGACCCCGATGCCGCCGTTCTGTGTGCCCCGTATCTAAGGTTGGTCGAAGAGGCCGGCATTCCCTGTTTTTTATTCATCAACCGCATGGACAGCCCCAACGGTCGCATCCGCGACATCGTTGCTGCACTGCAGACCTATTGCACCCACCACATCGCTCTGCGGCAGGTGCCGATCCGGGACGGAGACACCATTATCGGCGCAGTCGATCTGATCTCAGAGCGCGCCTGGAAGTATCAGGAGGGGCAGCCCTCGGCCCTGATCGAGCTACCGCAATCAGCGGAAGACCGCGAACAGGAAGCACGCACTGAGTTGTTGGAGACCCTATCGGATTTCGATGACAATCTGCTGGAGCAACTGATTGAGGACAAACAGCCCCCAAGCGACGAGGTCTACGAGCTGGCCGCACAGGTCTTGCAGAACCATCAGCTTATCCCGGCCTGCCTAGGTGCCGCGAGCCATGGCAACGGTCTGACCCGTTTGATGAAAGCACTGCGCCATGAAGCGCCGGAATTCAACATTGCAGCTGACCGGGATGAGGCCGAAGAAAACGCCCGCGCCATTGCTGGCTTTGCGGATGTGAAGAAGCATATCGGCAAGATCACCGTATTGCGCGGTCTGGGCGACGGCGTGAAAGCTCATGAACCCCTTGGTGGCGAAACTGTTGGAAATCTGACAACCTTGGACGCCAAGACCCAGATCAGCGCGCTTGAAGCCGGACATATTGGCCTTGCTGTCAAATCCGACCACCTTAATCCTGGCTTCATCTATGACAGCGCGGCGGCAACGCCATTGCCGGAATGGGCCTCATCCCATCCTGCCGCGCATCGTCAGGTCGTATCACCTGCGCATGAGCGAGACGACGTGCGCCTGTCGAATGCGTTGACCCGGCTGGTTGAGATCGACCCCGGCCTGCACCTGGAGCAAGACGAGTTGAGCGGTCATTCTATTCTGGGCTCACAAGGCCCGCAGCACATGCGCCGCGTGACCGCCAAACTCGCCGAGGATTTTGGCATCGAGATTGAGGCCGAAGCCGCCGGAACCGCCTATCGCGAGACCATCCGCACAAAGGTCGATCATCGCCATCGCCACCGCAAGCAATCCGGCGGTGCGGGGCAGTTTGCCGATGTGGTCATATCCATCGCTCCGCTGCCGCGCGGCTCGGGGTTCCAGTTCGAGGAAGTGGTGAAAGGTGGGGCCGTACCCCGGAATTACATTCCTTCGGTTGAACACGGGGCCAAAGACGCATTGATCGAAGGGCCTGAAGGCTTCCCAGTTGTGGACGTCAAGGTGACACTCAGCGACGGCAAACACCATAACGTGGACAGTTCCGATTATGCTTTCCGCACTGCTGGCAAGAATGCCGTGCGCGAAGCGCTACCCGAGGCGAAACCCGTCGTCCTGCAACCTATCCTGAACGCCGAAATCCATCTGCCCTCAACCTTCGTCGGCGATCTTGTCCCGACGATCAGCTCGCTGCAGGGGCAGGTTCTTGGGTTTGAAGGCAACCCCAACGCCTCAGGCTGGGAAATATTCAATGCGACACTCCCCGCCGTGGCCGAGGATGAACTGCACCGCACACTTGCCAGTGCTACCCGCGGGACCGGTTGGGTCAAACTACAATTCGATCACTATGAAGAGCTACGCGGCCCCGTTCCCGCGTCAGCCAAAAACAAGGAAATAGCCTGACATCAAAGGCGCGGGCTGCGTATCAGCCCGCTGCCGCGATCAGTTCGCGCGTGTAATCGGTCTGGGCGTGTTCGAACAAATCTTCGGCAGCGCCCATCTCGACGACATCGCCGTTTCGCATGACGATCACGTTGTGGGACATCGCGCGCACGACCTTCAGATCGTGACTGATGAACAGATAGGCCAGCCCGTATTTCCTTTGCAGCTCACGCAGCAGGTCAACGATCTGCACCTGCACGGTCATGTCCAGCGCACTTGTAGGCTCGTCCAGAACCAGCAGCTTGGGCCGCAACACCATGGCGCGGGCGATGGCGATCCGCTGGCGTTGCCCGCCGGAAAACTCATGCGGATAGCGGTCCATCGCAGAGGGGTCCAATCCGACCTCGTTCATCACTTCGGCCACCAGATCGCGCGGGGCGCGATGAGGATCGACCTTATGGATGGCCAGCCCCTCGGCGATGATCTGCATGCAGGTCATCCGCGGGCTGAGGCTGCCGAACGGATCCTGAAATACGATCTGCATGTCCTTGCGCAACCGCCGCAACTCGCGCGTTGACCAGCGGCGCACATTCTGGTCGCGGAAAGTGATCCCGCCCTCGGACGCGATCAGACGCATGATCGCCAGCGCCAGCGTCGTCTTGCCCGAGCCGCTCTCCCCCACGATCCCAAGCGTTTCCCCGGCACGGACGCTGAGGGTCGCGTCGTTGACGGCCTTCACATAGCCTACGGTCCGTTTCAGGAAACCGCGCTGGATCGGGAACCAGACTTTCAGGTGATCGGTGCGGGCTACCTCTTCGGCATCCGGGGCCACCGGGTCGGGGTGCCCGGACGGCTCGGCCTCCAGAAGCTTGCGAGTATAGGGGTGTTGCGGGTTGTCGAAAATCTCCGTTGTCACTCCGGCTTCGACAATTTCACCGTCCTTCATCACGCAAACCCGGTCGGCGATGCGGCGGACGATGCCAAGGTCATGGGTGATGAACAACATCCCCATGTTCTCGGACTTTTGCAGTTCGGCCAGCAACTCCAGAATCTGCGCCTGGATGGTGACGTCCAGCGCCGTTGTCGGCTCATCCGCGATTAAAATGTCCGGCTTGTTCGCCAACGCCATCGCGATCATCACGCGTTGACGCTGCCCGCCGGACAACTGGTGCGGATAGCTGTCCAGCCGCTCCTCGGGGTCTCGGATGCCGACCTTGGTCAGCAGTTCTACAATCCGTTCCCGCGCCTCATCGCCGGTAACGCCCTGATGCAGAGCCAGCGATTCCGCCATCTGTTTCTGGATCGTGTGCAATGGATTGAGCGAGGTCATCGGCTCCTGAAAGATGAAACTAATGTCGTTGCCGCGCACGTCCATCAACCTGTCTTCGGACGCGCCAATCATCTCTTGACCGCCATAGGTGACTGAGCCTTCGACAATTGCGCTATCACCCAGCAGCGACACAGTGCTCAACGCCGTCACGGATTTGCCCGAGCCGGATTCGCCCACCAAAGCCACCGTTTCACCCCGGTCGACGGTAAAGGACACGCCTTTGACTGCCGCACTCACCTGCCCGTCCTGCCGGAACGAGACCTTGAGGTTGTTCACATCCAAAAGGCTCATGAGAAGGTCTTTCTGGGATCAAACGCATCGCGGACGCCTTCAAAAATGAAGACCAACAGCGACAGCATGATGGCAAAGGTGAAGAAGGCAGTGAAGGCCAGCCACGGTGCCTGAAGGTTCTGTTTCGCCTGCAAAGTCAACTCTCCAAGCGACGGGGCTGAAGACGGCAAACCGAAGCCAAGGAAGTCCAGCGAAGCCAGCCCACCGATGGTTCCAGTCACGATGAACGGCATGAAGGTCAGCGTGGCGACCATCGCATTAGGCAGCATGTGGCGAAACATGATCGTCATGTTACCCACGCCCAGCGCCCGCGCGGCACGGACATACTCCAAATTTCGTGCCCGCAGGAATTCAGCGCGCACGACGCCCACCAGTCCGGTCCAACTGAACAGGATCATCAGAATCACCAAGAGCCAGAAACTTCGCCCAAGAATCGCGAACATGATGATAATGACATAAAGCGAGGGTGTCGCCGACCAGATCTCGATAATACGTTGGAAGATCAGATCCAGCCAACCGCCAAAGAACCCCTGAATGGCCCCAGCAAAAATGCCGATCAAACTGGCCACACCGGTGACGAGTAAAGTGAACAGGATCGACAGGCGGAAGCCATAGATGACACGAGCTAACACATCTCGCTTGGTGTCGTCAGTGCCGAGCAGATTCTGGCCATTAGGCGGCAGCGGTGCAGCGCCCGGGCGGTCCACGCTGGTGTTGAAGGAATACGGGATTGGAGGCCAGATGGCCCAGCCTCGCTCAAACCCATCCGCTTCGAACGTGCCCGCCTTGATTTCGTCGATAATACCTTCGGGGTCGTCGAAGCACTGATCCAATCCGCCGCTATCGATCAGGCACATGACCTCGGGGTCGCGATAGATCGCCTCGGTCTGGAAATCACCGCCGAACTCAGTCTCGGCGTAAAAGTTGAAGACTGGCGTGTAGATTTCACCCCGGTACTTTACCAGGATCGGTTTGTCGTTGGCGATGAACTCGGCAAACAGCGATAGGCCGAACAACACCGAGAAGATGATCAGCGACCAGAACGCCCTGCCATTGCGCCGGAAGTTGCGCCAACGGCGCTGATTGAGAGGGGAGAGTGCCATTTACCCCTCCCGCTTTTCGAAATCGATACGCGGGTCAACGAGCACATACATCAGATCGCTGATAATGCCGACGACCAGCCCCATCAGGCCAAATATGAAAAGCGTACCAAAAATCACCGGATAGTCGCGCGCCACTGCGGCCTCAAAGCCCAGACGCCCAAGACCATCGAGCGAGAAAATGGTCTCGATGATGATCGATCCACCGAAGAACACACCAATGAATACAGCAGGGAAACCTGCAATCACGATCAGCATCGCGTTGCGGAAGACATGACCATATAGCACCTTGCTTTCACTCAAACCCTTGGCGCGAGCGGTCATCACGTACTGCTTCTTGATCTCATCCAGAAACGAGTTCTTGGTCAGCAGCGTCAGCGTCGCAAAGGCCGAGATGGTCAGCGCGATTATCGGCAAAGCGATGTGCCAGAAATAGTCAGTAATCTTTCCAAACAGGCTGAGGCTGTCCCAGTTGTCCGAAGTCAAACCCCGTAGCGGGAAAATCTGCCAGTAAGAGCCACCGGCGAACAACACCAGCAGCAGAATGGCAAACAGGAAACCGGGGATAGCATAGGCCACGATGATCGCACCGCTGGTCCAAGTATCAAAGTTCGACCCGTCTTTGATCGCCTTGCGGATACCTAGCGGGATCGAGACCAGATAGGCGATCAGCGTCGACCACAGACCCAGCGAAATAGACACCGGCATCTTTTCCAGCACCAGATCAATCACACTGATCGAGCGGAAATAGCTCTCGCCAAAATCCAGCGTCAGGTAGTTGCCCATCATGCCTAGAAAGCGTTCCAGTGGCGGTTTGTCGAAGCCAAACTCTTTTTCCAGTTCAGCGATGAATTCGGGCGGAAGGCCACGCGCACCGACGTATTTGTCATCAAAGGCACCACCTGCGGGCTCGGCCCCGGCTCCGGCATCGCCACCACCAGCGAACCCAGCAAAGACGTCGCCCTGCCCTTCGATCTGCGCGATGATCTGTTCAATGGGACCACCGGGCACGAACTGCACCAGCGTGAAGTTGACGATCATGATGCCCAGAAGGGTCGGAATGACCAGCAACAGGCGTCTTAGGATATAGGCGCCCATGTTATCGCAGCGCGCCTTTGGCTTTCAGGTCAGCCTCTTTCTCGGGGTTGATCCACCACAGATCGAGATACCCAAGCGAGAATGGAGGCAGGTTTTCAGGGTATTCGTACATGTCGTAATAAGCCGTCCAGTAATCCGCCACATACCCATCGGGAATGACGAAGAACTCATAACGCAAGACACGATCCAACGCCATCAGCGCAGCATCCTGTTCCGCCTGATTTGTCGTGTCGAATGACGCTTCGATCACAGCGTCAACAAGCGGGCTGGCAAGACCGGCAGGGTTGAACAAGCTGAACGCGGCTTCCTCCGATCCGTACATCTGACTGAGACCCCCGCCGGTCGACAGGAACGAGCCGTAGCGGTTCGAATATACCATATCATAATCACGCTCACGCCGCCGCAGGGTGAATTGAGAAGGATCTACCTTCTCTGCCGAAGCATCCACACCGATCGACTGCAGGTTCTGCACATAGGTCTCGATCATGGTGGCGGTCGAGGTTGGAATGCTCGACGCATACGGAATATTGACCTTCAGCGTCTGCCCATCGGCATTGCGGCGCAGATTGCCGTCGCCGACGGGCCAACCAGCCTCGTCCAGCAGTTTCGAGGCTTGCCGCAAATTGCGACGGTCGTTCAACCGAGCTGGATTGGATTCGTGGACGACAAGCGCAGGCTCGCTGAACACCTCGGCCGGAACCACGTCACCCAGCGTTTCCAGAAACGCCAGTTCGGCACCCTCCGGCACGCCTGTCGCTTCAAGATGTGTCCCCTGCACAAATGAACTGCGCGGTGCGTTCAGACCGAACATCAGCGATTCATTTGCCCATTCGAAATTGAACGCCAGCGCCAGCGCTTTACGCACATTCTTGTCGGCAAATTGAGGCTTGCCCAGATTGAAAACGAAACCCGACGGCGTCGGTGGGCTACCATCCACGATCTCGTCCTGCACGACAAACCCTTCGCTGAGTTTCGGGAAATCGTAACTAGAGGCCCAGAGCTTGGGGTCACTTTCGATACGCATCGTGTATTCGCCCGCCTTGAACCCTTCGAAGGCGGCGGTTTGATCCGCGAAATACTCGATCCGGATAGTGTCGTAATTGTTGCGGCCTATGTTGATCGGCAGATCCTTGCCCCAATAATCGTCGCGACGCTTGTAGACTATACGACGGTTGATGTCATAGCTGTCCAGTTTGTAAGGACCTGAACCAACGGCGACCTCCAGCCGCGGTTCGTCCAGACGACGGCTTTCATCGGCCTCGAACCAGGCTTTTGAAAATACCGGGGTCGACCCGACGGTTTCGATCAACCCGCGCCGGGTGACATCCGGACTAAAAGTAAATTTTACAGTGTGGTCATCCAGAGCTTCAGCCCCTGTAACCATGCGCCCGACGGCTTGCGCATAAGACGGCAAACCCTGCTCAATGAACAAACGATGACTATAGACGACGTCTTCGGCAGTCACCGGGGTGCCATCCCAGAACATAGCTTCGGGGCGCAGATTGAAGATCACATAATTGCGCCCTTCGTCATATTCCATACTTTCCGCAACAACCCCATAATACTGCCCGACACTGTCCGCGGTACTTTCGATCAGCGGGTCATATTGAAGCGTAGTCAAAGCGCCTGCCCGCCCCTTGCGCGAATAAGGGTTCAGGGAATCAAACGTACCTGAGCCCGATAAAGACAGCTCTCCGCCCTTTGGTGCGTCTGGGTTGACGTAGTTCAAGTACGGATAGTCGGCCGGATAATCCAGATTTCCGAAATAGGAATACCCGTGGCTACGCGTGACGCCCTCTTCATTGGCACGGGCAGGATCGCTGCTGCCCAGAACCAGTGTCGCCGAAATCCCAAAAGCCGCAGCCCAAGCGTGAATTCCGGTAAAGCGCATCTGGGGCAGAAGGGGTTTCATCAGGCTCGTCCTCTGAATTTCTGTCATCTTCATTGTCGTGCCCGCCAGCTAAAGGTCCAGCACTGTCAGTTGCAAGTTTAGAATGCGTGAACGCTTTGTGAAGTTCTTCTCAGACAAAAAATAAAGCCGCTGCGCAAGGCAGCGGCTTTAAATCCTGCAAATCTGATCAACAGATCAGTTGCCGATGGTCTGCAGATACGCAATCAGATCGGCGCGTTCTTGTGGTTTTTTCAGGCCAGCAAAGCTCATCGAAGTGCCCGAGATATAGGCGCTTGGGCGTTCCAGGAACGCGTCCAGGGCTTCGGGTGTCCAGTTGCCACCATGCGCCTGCATCGAGGCCGAATAACCGGTGAAGCCTTTTGCTGAGGCAACCGGGCGATCTACGACACCGTAAAGGTAAGGACCTGTACCATTGGCGCCGTCTTCCAGTTTGTGGCAAGCGGTGCACTTGCGGAATACGCGCGCGCCTTTTTCCGGATCGGCTGCAGCCAACATATCTTCAAAGACTACTTCTTCGCCGTCCGCGCTTTCGCCCGAGCTTTCGGTTTCGATAATGTAAGCAGCTTCGGCAAGATGGCTGTCAGAGCTATAGAGGACATCCGCCCCCCATTTTGCCAGAAGCAACACCAGGAAGGTGCCAAACAAGCCGGCTGCGGCTTTGGTAACTGTCATCGTGTCGAACATTTTGATCGCGTGTCCATTTCAGCTGTCTGCGGGGTGTCTAAGGCTTCCCCTGAGAAGACGCAAGGTATAGACACCGCGACTAAACGCCCAATTCAAGAACTTGTTGCACGGAAACGACCAAATGACCAATCGCATAGCATTTCAGGGAGAACCCGGCGCATACAGTCACGAAGCCTGCCGGAACGCGCGACCGGATATGGACGCCCTGCCCTGCCGCACTTTCGAAGATGTGATCGAATCAGTGCGCTCAGGTGAGGCTGATCTGGCCATGCTACCGGTGGAAAATACCACCTATGGTCGTGTGGCCGATATTCACCGCCTGCTTCCGCATAGCGGGCTGCACATCATCGACGAAGCATTTGTGCGCGTGCACATCAACCTGTTGGGCGTACCGGGCGCGACTCTGGAGGATATCACTGAGGCGCATTCCCACCTCGTCTTGCTACCACAATGCGCAGGTTTCCTGAAGCAACACGGAATTCGTGGCAGGGTCAGCCCGGATAATGCTCGTGCCGCACGCGAGGTCGCCGAGATCGGCGACAAACACTCCGCAGCGTTAGCCAGTGAGCTGGCAGGTGAGATTTACGGCCTCAACGTTTTGGCCCGTCACATTGAAGATCAGGGCGACAACACGACCCGTTTTCTGGTGATGTCTCGTGAGGCCGACGAATCGCGCCGTGGTGATCACGGCATGATCACAAGTTTTGTCTTTCAGGTGCGTAACATCCCGGCGGCGCTGTACAAAGCGATGGGCGGATTTGCAACCAACGGAATCAACATGACCAAGCTGGAAAGCTATATGGTCGACGGGTCCTTCACCGCGACCCAGTTCTATGCCGATATCGTGGGTCATCCAGGCGATCGAAATGTGCAACTGGCGATGGATGAGCTTGAGCATTTTACCACCAACGTAGAGGTCCTCGGCGTTTATCCGGCTGCGCAACCTCGTGGTTAGTGCAGGCAATCGGCTCGCCCCTTCAAAGGAACGGCCTGGATAGGCGGGGCAGCTACGCTTGCACCCTAGAACAGTAATTAGAGTCCTTCGGTGCGACATACTGAAAGTGCGGCGGACTACGGGTTGGTCACTCCGGTCCCCATGCGAAAGACCTTGCATATCGCGCCATCCATCTGCCGGTACTCTCTGAATCCCATCGCCTCATAATAGCCAAGGCCGTCGGAATTATTGGCCCCGATCGTAGCATCGATAGCGGGCAATCCCTGCTGCCGAGCGGCTTGAAGAGAACGTTTGAACAGCGCCCGACCGATACCACATCGCGCAGCGGACGGTTTGATATGCGTCCCAATGATGCCCCACCCGACCGCAACGCCATACGGGTTGTTTCGGTTGGCAAGCTTCAACGACTGGAAACCCAGTATCTGTCCGTCCGGCGCAACGGCAAGGCTACACTGAATCCGCTCAGGGTCGCAGATGTAATGCGTCAGTGCAAAGGCGCTGTCGGCGGGCTTGGTCCGCTTTCCAGCCGCTACAAGCGCTGTTAGCACACCGGACAAGCCATCCGCATCGGCTTCGACAGCGTCGCGTATGATCGGTCTCGTTAAAGTGCTCATCTACTTCTCGGTTGTCAGACACCATGGAGGTGTCGTTCCTCCATATCGCGCGCGAATTCGCTGAGACGGGTCTGGAACTGCCGCCTGAATCGGGATTGCCCTAACTTCAGGGATTGAAGCAATAGGCGGGCGGGCAGCGTTTTCGCACCCAGCGATGTTTCAACGCGCAGCCGTGTCCGACGTTGGGAAAGCGCCAAAAGCTCGATCACCGTGTCGCCGTTCATTCCCTTGCTGCTGGACTGGAACCGCATCAAGGACGGGCGGTCGCATTCAGTCATCTCGATAATGATATGACGTGGCTTGCCACGTATCTTGAATTCGGTCTCCCAGGTTATTCCGGCCTGCGGCACAACCGACCCCGTGACCCGACGCACATCGACCCCGCGCCGCAAGGCTTTGCGTTCGAAGCGTTCAAAATCCGAGACCATGTTGAAGACCGTCTCGATTGGGACATCGATATCTTCCTGCGCTGAAAACTGCATGATTGCTTTTCTCTGCCCTAGATTGGGTTCAGTTTCTCGTCAGTCCAACGTGTCTGCAAGCCAGTGTTGCAACAAAAAGTGCGCAATCGCACCTTTTCGGGCAGGCAACAGCTTAGGGTGATCCCCAGCGAAGGCCTGCATCATCTCGGTCCGTGTGACCCAGATCGCATCCTCGATCTCGACCGGATCGATCTGGATATCGCGCGATAACGCCTCGCCTGCGCATCCAAACATCAGGGATGCGGGAAAGGGCCAGGGTTGGCTTGCGAGATAGCTCACCGCACCCACGGGCACGCCCGCCTCTTCCATCACTTCGCGCCGCACAGCGGCTTCCAGCGTTTCACCGGGCTCAACAAAACCAGCCAAAAGCGAATACATGCCTTCAGGCCAGCCCGGAGAGCGCCCCATCAGCACCGAATTGCCATGGGTAATCAACATGATGACCACAGGATCGGTGCGCGGGAAATGCTGGCCGCCGCAGGCCGGGCAACTGCGCTGCCATCCACCCTGAGACATCTCGCTGCGGGCACCACATCGGGCACAGAATTGATGCGTTTCGTGCCAGCCGATCACCGCCTTGGCGGTTGCCGCAATCTCTGCGTCTCGTGGGTTGAGGCGTGTCATGATGCGGCGCAGCTCGGCAAAGACACACCCCTCGGGCAGATCAGGGTGCTGCTGTTCGCTGCGATCGACAAAATCTCCGACACCGGATAAATCCAGCCCTTCAGCCGCCCAGCCCGAGATGTCCATGGCAAAAAGCGGCGATCCATCCTCGGATTTTCCAAGGAAAATCGGTTGCTCGATCACACCGCCCGGGCCTTGTTCGAGAATCTTGTGCGTCATCGGAAGCCGGACGAGCCGGTCCAGTGCCTCACCCTCAACCAACAGTTTGCCACGCCACAGCAACACACATGTTGCCAAAGGGTCACGATAAACCTGTGCCAGTTTGTCCGCGTCGCCGCGCAGCAAACCCGCCCGATCCAGTGCCGAGCCGCCAAATGTCACCTGTTCTGCGCGTTTCATGCCTGCCGTTCCTGACTGCCGCGCAAAGGGCTGCCACGTCTTACCTGATCGTGCAACGGGTATCGACCAAACATTTTTTGACCCTGCCGCGGAATGACCGCAGCATCGCCCCGGAAATTGCATTAAATCGACCTCATGGTGGAAACGTTGGCACACTGACAGCTAGAAGTTGAAGATATTGAAATCAAAGCATTTAATGCGACGACGAAGAGATGCGGGTGATAGCGCACGGATTCGAATCCTTGCTACATCCGATCTACACATGCACCTGACGTCATATGATTACTATTCGGATCGCCCCGAACCCGCGATTGGTTTGACCCGTACCGCCAGCCTGATTCACGAGGCGCGCAGACAGGCTGAACGCGATGACGCCCTTGTGCTGTTGTTTGACAATGGTGATAGCCTGCAGGGAACGCCATTTGGCAACTGGGCAGCTGAAAACGTGCCAGACGCCCATCCCCTGCCACGCGCGTTCAACACGTTGAACTATGACGCGATCGGATTGGGTAATCACGATTTCGGATTTGGGCTGGAACTCGTCAATCGCATCGCTCGCCAAACCGCCTGCCCAATGATTTGCAGCAATATGCAAACCACTCAGACCGAACAAGGTTGGGATGCACACACCCTTCTGCATCGGGTTGTCAGACTAAATGGACAGGACACCGCAATCCGCATCGGGGTTCTTTCTGTTTTGCCCTCTCAAACCGCACAGTGGGAAGCACATCTGCTAACGGACCGGGTCGTGGTAACAGACATTCTGGCCGCTGCGCGGCGCGCTGCTGAAGATCTCAGCGTGCAAGGTTGCGACCTGATTGTCGCCCTTGCGCATACCGGACTGGGATCGGCAATGGCCGAGCCGGATATGGAAAACGCGATCATCCCGCTGGCCGAGATGCCGCTGATTGATGCCGTCGTCGCAGGCCACACCCATCTGACACTGCCCGGAAAGGCGCATGATGGTTATCCATTCGTCGACAGTACGCGGGGGCTTGTCCATGGAACGCCGGTTGTCATGCAGGGTTGGGCCGGGTCTCATCTTGGGATCATTGATCTGACACTGCAAAAAGATACCACCGGCGATTGGCGCATTACAGGCAGCCATGTCGAAGCACGGGCAATCGCTCAATCGGGTACAGAAATACCCGAATGCCAAAGGATCACAGAGCTGTTTGCGACCGGCCACGCTGCGACGCGCAAAAGGGTGACCAGGCCAGTGGGCACAATCTCACACACGCTGCACAGCTACTTCTCATATTGCGTACCGGATCGCGGTCTGGCCTTGGTTGCGGCGGCTCAGGCCGCTGCCCTACGCCCGCATTTGGTCGATACCGACTGGGCAGATTTGCCTATCATATCGTCAGCCGCCCCGGCAAAGTTCGGCGGGCGCGCAGGAAGCAAGTACTACACGGATATCCCCTCAGGCGAGATTTCAGTTCGACATATCGCCGATCTCAGTGTCTTTCCTAATGAATTGCGCGCGGTGCTGGCCTCAGGTTCTCAGATTCGGGACTGGCTTGAGATGTCAGCCGGGCTGTTCCATCAACTTGGCTCAGACGCCCCGATCGATCTTGCCGATCCTCAGCGCACGGGCTTCAATTTCGATGTCCTGCATGGCGTCACCTACCAGATCGATCTTTCGCAACCGGCGCGGTTCGATACGCTCGGTCGAGTGATTGATCCGGCATTTTCCCGCATTCGCAACCTGGAATTCGATGGGCAGCCGATTGCGCCTGACCAGAGTTTCCTTGTCGCCACCAATAACTACCGCGCCAATGGCGGTGGTCATTTTCCAATTGCGCGACAAGCCCGTATGATTGACCTGCCTCAGATCAGCATACAGGATATTCTATGCAAATACGTCGCGGGCACATTGCCCGCCGACCCACTCGCGCATGCACCGCGCCCCTTTTCTTTTGTACCAAACCAAAGGCAGGGCGCGATCCTGACAACGGGGCCGCGCGCGCTACACCATGTTGCAGAGCTTGCTGAGTATCATCCACGCATTCTGCCCGACGTTGCGGATGGTTTCATGCGTATTCATCTGACCTTCTGACGGGTTGCCATTTTCAGGGGATGCACCTATATCGGCTTTGAGAGGTTGGCGCGGGCGAGCGCCTCGCCAACCTGGTCAGGTCCGGAAGGAAGCAGCCACAACGAGCCCCGCTTGGGTCGATGTCCAACCTCTCACTTAGAACCTATCAGCCGCAGGAGGGCGTTTATGATTGTAGCAAAAACCCTTCGGGCAGACCGGTTCTGATCCTTTCCGATCAACTGATTGCCTGAACACGTCGTCGGCGGATGCGCGATTGCCATTCGACGGGATTGCTGTTTCTGATCACAGGCAGACCAATGTTACTTTCCTTTCCGGACCTCGGATGGTCCTCTCATTTCGCGGCTCAGCATACGGCTGATCCGTCACTTCTTCCGTATCGCATCTCGGCCGTACACCGGGATCGACTGATCGGGCTGAGCCCTGAAGGTGAATCGCCTTTGTTATCTCTGGATCAATCAACCGGTGCATATGCCGTCGGAGATTGGGTTCTGGTGGATGAAAACAAACGCATACGCCGCGTGCTGGACCGGCGCAGCCTGCTGCAGCGCCGGGCCGCAGGTACAGGGGCAGCGGCGCAGCTGATTGCTGCAAATGTTGATGTGCTGTTCATCGTCAGTTCCTGCAACGCCGATTTCAATATGCCACGATTGGAGCGGTATCTTGCGCTGGCACATCAGGCAGGCTGCTATCCGGTGGTCGTTCTGACCAAATCGGACATGTGCGATGATCCGAGCCTTTATGTAGATCAAGCCCAATCGCTCGCCCCGTTTCTGACGGTACTTGCGGTCAACGCGCTGGATCACGGCGATCTCGAACAAGTTCTGTCGTGGTGTCCGAAAGGACAAACCAGCGCCTTGATTGGATCATCCGGCGTTGGGAAAACGACGCTCGCCAACGGGATGACGGGGCAGGATCAGGCCACCGCAGGTATTCGCGAAGACGATGCGCGCGGCAGGCACACAACAACCTCACGCGCCTTGCATCGCATGCGCAATGGCGGCTGGCTGATCGATACGCCCGGCATGCGCGCGTTACGTCTGCTAGATGCGCAAGAGGGGTTGGATGAGGTGTTCTCGGACATCTCAGACCTCAGCCTGAATTGCCGCTTCTCGGATTGTCAGCACGAGACCGAGCCCGGATGTGCGGTGCAGGCGGCAATCGACTCTGGTACGCTTGATCCCGCGCGGCTGGACCGCTGGCGCAAGCTGCGGCGCGAAGACCAACACAATTCCGCTTCGGTGGCGCAGGCCCGCGCCCGCGACAAGGCGTTCGGCAAGATGGTGCGCAGCGTGATGCACGAGAAAAAATCCCGTAAAGGGCTATAACGAAGCTGGGCACCGGCCTACCGGTGCCCAGCGCTATCAGGCGATTAGCCTAGGCCAGACTGCCGCATTCCGTCTTGCGAATGCACCGATATGGCCGATCTTGGATACTCCGAATTCGCTTGGTGCAAGCAGATGGCGCCCGGCTTTGGGTCCATAGAGATCGGCAAGACGCCAGACAGCATCCGGCGGCACCATTTCATCATCTGCGAAGGTAAACAGATCGACACGTTTGCCCAAGTCTTCCCAGCGGGCGGCGGGCAGTGTCGTGCCGATCTCTGGCACATAGCTTTTGGGGGCGGTGCACCATTTGCGCCATTGCCAATAGACTTGGGCAGGCAGGTCCGATCCAAACCCGACCAACCGTCCGGGCAGGTAGCCAAGCGCCTTGACCACCAGCGGCGCGTGACCATACCAGAACAACGCCGCCAAAGCGCGATAAGGCCAAGGGTGATCCGCCAGCGTTACCAGACCCGAACAGACACAGATCATCCTGTCAATCTGATCGATATCGGGTTGGATCGGACCAAACATTCCGCCCAAGGAATGACCGATGCTCCATAGCTTGGCCTGCGGAAACCGTCGGCGCATCTCGGCCCGGGCGGCTGGAATGTCGATCAACGCCCAATCGGCCATGGTGACATTTGACCGCTTTTGCGAACCCACCAAAGAGTGACCAAAATCCCGGTAGTCATAGGTCAGGCAGGCCATGCCCTGTTCCTCGGCAAGCCATCGGGCGAAGTGCTGATAGTAATCCCTCGGCACCCCAGTCGCACCGTTTATGACGACCACCTTTTCGGGGTCGGCAACCGGACGGTAAAGCCGCGCCGACAACATTGCCGGGTCGGACGGGATCTGAAAATCCTCGGTCACAACCGCCTGCTGCGTGTCCAACATGGTGCCCTCCAATACCGACTGAACTGATCAGTTCACCCGAAGCGCCTCAAGTCAAGGTTGACGTGACTGGACCATACGTCACTTGCCTGACGCAATCTTCTTGACTCGGGCACGGCGCAGCCGCTAGCCATGTCGCGATGGTTCTCGCGCCCAATCGGGCCGGGATGAAAAGGGAACACGGTGCGGTTCTGCCCGGATAAATCCGGAAAGAACCTAGTCCGAGACTGCCCCCGCAACTGTAAGCGGAGAGCAATGCCGAGATACCACTGGCCTCGAAGGCTGGGAAGGTCGGCAAAGCGATGACCCGCAAGTCAGGAGACCTGCCATCGGATGTAGAACCGAAACTCGGGCGGGGTGTCCGGGACGGGTTTGATCGTGCTCCGCACGGACCAACCTGTACCACGCCCTCGCCCTGCGCGCGGAGGGCGCATTGATGATCTGGAAGACTAAAACGCACGAATTCGCGGCGACCGTGTGCCAACGTACTGGGGCAACCTGCCCCGCACTGGCGCAAATGGCGCGGGCTCTGACGCAGGCCATGTCCGCCACAAAACCGGTCACGAAATCTGAGTTTGAGATTGAAGGCACCATAGATCTGTCGCACTGCCCGGAAGGATGCACCGCCCGCTTTCGCGCCCAATGCGACCAGATACGTGTATTCTGCGGAACCGATCCTGAAATCGATACCGGCCGGCTGGATGACTACGCAGACATGATGTTCGGAACCGAGTACCGCAGCCTACCCGCACACCTGCTAAGGAATCCTCCTTGCGCCATGCTTGAGGCTTCGCTTCTGGTGCAGCACAACGGTGGCGAAATCTCGCCACATGTTGGTGTCTAAGCCGTCAAACGGCTTGAACACGGGCCGGTTCAACGGCCCAAAGCATCTGGGCATTTGTCTCGACTGCGCAAGGACGCACCGTACGCAATCGCTTCAATGCCGCCTCAGGCCGTTCACCGCATTCAACCATCAGACGCAGAACCACCATCCCGGATCGGCCACAGCCACCACGGCAATGCACTAGCACACGGCCACCACCTGACAACGCCTGACGTGCGGTCGCGCCAACGCGGGGCCAGCGGTCCAAAATCTCTTTGGGTGGCGTGCCAAAATCTTCGATCGGCAAATGCACCCATCTGCTGGCACGCCCCTGAATATCAGCGCCAAAATTCCGCGCACCATCCTGAATCATCTCGACCTCAGTGGTCATCGAGATCACAAGTCCCGGCTTCCAGTCTGCGATAAGATCAAGGTCTTCTGTATACGTTCCTCCACGCCCAGGCATCGAGGACAAGGCCAAGGTGCCTCCGCCAACCTGCAACGCATAAACCACCAGTTGCGACATAATCTCCCCCCAAACAAACTTCACCCAACAACATACTGGTCCAGTAAATAGAATAGAGTGGATTTTAGCCGCATACCCACGCATTCCAAAATGAAAATCGTCCCGGCCGGCTGTGGACGCGGGCGGCGGGGGCCTCTACGCTGCGGCGTAACGCGAATCCGACAGAGCAGACATGACCGAGACGCCCAGCCCCGCCTACCAGGTTCTTGCCCGCAAATACCGCCCCGAAACCTTTGCCGATCTAGTCGGTCAGGACGCCATGGTGCGCACTCTGAAAAACGCCTTCGAGGCGGACCGGATCGCGCAGGCCTTCATCATGACCGGCATCCGCGGTACCGGCAAGACGACGACCGCTCGGATCATAGCCAAGGGTATGAACTGCATCGGTCCCGATGGCAGCGGCGGCCCTACCACCGAACCCTGCGGTCAATGTGAACACTGCGTAGCCATCATGGAGGGCCGCCATGTCGATGTGATGGAGATGGACGCCGCCAGCCGCACCGGTGTCAATGACATCCGCGAGATCATCGACAGCGTCCGCTATCGCGCTGCGTCCGCGCGCTACAAGATCTATATCATCGACGAGGTTCACATGCTGTCGACCAGCGCTTTCAACGCGCTGCTCAAGACGCTGGAAGAACCCCCCGAACACGTGAAGTTCATCTTTGCCACCACCGAGATTCGCAAGGTCCCGGTGACCGTCTTGTCCCGTTGCCAGCGCTTTGATCTGCGCCGGATCGAGCCGGAGGATATGATCGGACTGCTTCGCAAAATTGCAGGTGCCGAAGGGGCACAGATTGCCGAGGATGCGTTATCGTTGATCACCCGGGCCGCCGAGGGATCGGCGCGCGATGCGACCTCACTGCTGGATCAGGCGATCTCGCACGGGGCCGGTGAAACCAGCGCGGATCAGGTGCGCGCGATGCTGGGGCTGGCCGATCGGGGCCGGGTGCTGGATCTGATGGATATGATCCTGCGCGGCGATGCTGCAGGCGCGTTGACCGAGCTGAGCGGGCAATATGCCGAAGGGGCTGATCCACTCGCCGTCTTACGCGATCTGGCTGAAATCACGCATTGGGTTTCGGTGGTCAAGATCACCCCGGATGCCGCCGAAGATCCCACCGTTTCCCCCGACGAACGCGCCCGAGGTCAACAAATGGCCGAGGCTCTGCCCATGCGAGTCCTTACACGCATGTGGCAAATGCTGCTGAAAGCGCTCGAGGAAGTTTCCGCCGCACCCAACGCAATGATGGCTGCGGAAATGGCCGTGATCCGCCTGACCCATGTGGCCGACTTGCCTAGCCCGGAGGAGCTGATCAAGCGTCTGCAAGATACGCCTCCGCCGCCCAATGGTGGCCCCGGCAAGGGAATCGGTGCGCCGGGACATGCTCCTGCCGCGCCACAGGCTGTGGCCCGATCGGCCTATGCCGCATCGGGAATCGGCGGCAACGCAGGCGGGCCAACAGCCGCGCTAGCCCAAGATGTGCAGGCAGCTCTGGCACGCTATCCAACATTTGAACATGTGGTCGAACTGATCCGAGCCAACCGGGACGTGAAGTTGTTGGTCGAGGTTGAAAACGGCGTGCGTCTGGTGTCCTACCAACCAGGCAGGATCGAGTTCGCCCCAACCGACAACGCCCCGACCGACCTGTCACAACGATTGGGCGCGTCGCTGCAGCGTTGGACAGGCAACCGGTGGGCCGTTTCTATTGTCGCTGAGGGCAACGCACCGACCATTGCCGAGGTACGGGACGCTGCAGACTTGGCCCTGAAAGCCGAGGCTGAACAGCATCCTCTGGTGCAAGCAGTGCTGACTCATTTCCCGAAAGCGCGGATCAAGAGCATCGAAACCGCAGAACAACGCGCCGCTCAAGTCGAAACCGAAGCCCTGCCCGAGGTCGAAGACGAATGGGACCCGTTTGAAGAGGACTGACTTTCGAGCATAAGCGCACCTCAACCAAATGCTCCCGCACCCGCCACGGGCCATCGGCTGGCGCCGATACCCCTGAGCGGCTTTGGGCCCGGCAGCGCGCCTTGCGCGCTGCCGGGCCCAACGGGAGGAAAGGTCTTGCCAAAGACCTTGACGACGGGCGGGAGTATCCTGACCTCTTGTGCCGCACGGTTACGCTTCGTATCTAGGCCACAAATCGAGTGACAGGAGATTACCGATGCTAAAAGGTTTAGGCGGCCTGGGTGACATGGCCAAGATGATGAAATCCGCGCAGGATCTGCAGACCAAGATGACTGACATGCAGGAAGAGCTGAACACCATCATGGTTGTCGGCGAATCCGGTGCCGGGCTGGTCAAGGCCACCGCGACCGCCAAGGGCGAGTTGAAAGGTCTGGATATCGACCCGTCGATCTTTAACGGTGACGATAAGGAAGTGGTCGAAGACCTCATCCTCGCCGCGATCAAGGACGCCCAAACCAAGGCGCAGGAACGTTCACAGGCAGAAATGGCCAAGCTGACCGAAAGCATGGGCCTGCCCGCAGACATCAAGCTGCCGTTCTGATACACCCTCCTGACGGATCTATGGCCGGGGCGTGTTTCTCTGGCCCAATTGCGAGGGTCTCACGGTGAGTTCGAACAGTGACATCGACAATCTGATCGACCTGATGGCCAAGCTGCCCGGTCTCGGCCCCCGCTCGGCCCGCCGCGCAGTCCTGCACCTGATCCGTAAACGCGCCCTGCTGCTAACGCCGCTTTCTGACGCCATGCAGCAGGTAGCCGTAACTGCCCGTGAATGCCTGAACTGCGGCAATGTGGGCACCACTGATATCTGCGACATCTGTAACAACGAGGCTCGCGCAACCGGAGAGCTGTGCGTGGTCGAGGACGTCGCCGACCTTTGGGCGATGGAGCGTGCCGGGGTCTTCAAGGGTCGCTATCACGTTCTGGGCGGCACTTTGTCGGCTTTGGACGGGGTCGGCCCGGATGAATTGCGTATCCCCCGGTTGAAGGACCGGGTTGTGGCCGAGAGTATCAGCGAGATCATCCTCGCCCTGAACGCCACCGTCGATGGCCAGACCACTGCCCACTACATCGCTGATCAGTTGGAGGGGCAGGTTCGTCTGACATCCCTGGCGCAAGGTGTACCGATTGGGGGAGAGTTGGACTATCTAGACGACGGGACGATTACTGCGGCGTTGCGGGCGCGGAAGGAGATCTAGATTTGTAGTCGCCTGCTCCTTGCGTGCCTTGTAGAAACCAAGCACTTTCTTAGGATTTCTTGGAGGTTAAGCATTTGATGCGAAAGTTTATTATAGTTTTTTGTGCATCTGCGCTGATTGTCGTGATTGGTATTCACTTGTTGCTGTCCCCGCCGTTTCCGCTACCTCCAAAAATCGGGCGAAATCTGCCCGACAGTTTTGCCGAAGCTGACAAAGAGTTTGCTCGAAGGATAATCGCTGAATACCCATTGCCGCTGAAAGAGCAAGAGCTGGTCCGATTTCTAGAGCAAGATGGATTTTCTATTTCAAAAGGAAAAAGCTATGCGTATTTTGAAAAACAGTCTTTTCCCTGCATGCTTCGTTGGCTCGTTTTTTGGGAAGCCCAGAATGACACCATAGTCGAGTTGAAGCCTAATTTCGACGGGTCCTGCCTATAAGTTTCTTAGTAGCTTTATTACTTCACGACGAACGCTCCACAAGCTAGGTGATCTTAGAATTCAGATTGGCTGAATACGACCTAGTATCTGGGGCGCAATAAAAGAATGCTCTTGGCTGGGCTGTCGAAACTTGTAACTTGGGCACAGTTTCACAACGTAACTCTGTGGATTTCAAATATGCCCCGCCTTCTCGCCCTAACCCTAGCCGCCTTCACCGCCACTGCTGCCTTGTCGCAGGCACTCATCGACAAAGGCTTCGTCGAAGGCTGGAACATCATGATGGACCCCAACCTCGGCAATGGGTGCCTGATCCAGACGGTGTATCAGGATCTTTCGGTGGTGCGGCTAGGCTATGACGCACTGGACGATCGCGGATACTTCACTGTCTACAACAAGGCTTGGGGCGACATTAAACCGGGGGAACAATATCCGATCCGGTTTGATCTGGACGGCAAGAGCTTTGATGCCACCGCCATCGGGTTCAAGCAGGATCGCGTGCCCGGCGCGACGGTGTTCTTTACGGACCGGAGTTTCGTCACCTCGATTGCGCAGAACAAGACCATGACCGTCTACAATCCAGAAGGTCAGACCGTCATGGCGATTGATCTGAAAGGCACCGCCAAAGCGCTGGATTATGCGCGCGACTGCCAGAACAAAAAGCTCTAACGAATCGGATCAAACACCGCGTCTTTAGCGGTGCAATCACGGATCACGTCGCGGCCACAGGGCACCGGGTCAAGATTGCGGGACAGGCATAGGCGGACTTCTTCGATATAGCCTTGCTTACAGGTGATGGTGATCATGTCAGGCTCAAGCGTGGGATTGGCCTTGAGAAAGGCCTCTTCCACCACCGAAGCGGGCAGTTTGACCGTAGCGTCCAGCTTGCGGAACACTTCGGGGCGCGCAACTCCTGCATAAGCCTGCCGCGACAGGGCGAAATAGTCGGGTGCACTGAGGCCCGAACAGGTGCCGTGCTTTTTCCATTGATGCCAGGCCAACCCGGATGAGCCCTGAATATCCTCCATTTCCCGCGTCATGCGGCGTGTGGGTGGCGCTTCGGACGTGCGACAATACGAAGGCCAGCCCTGATGGAATTGCGGCCAGAGCCCATGCAATATCCACCCATGATCGTGTCGCGTGTCGCACTGATCCGAGCCGCGCGCATCGCCTTCGCGGGCGCACCAATTGGGCGACCAGCTGAGCGACAGGACGTAGTAGTCAAAATCGCCCGCCTTTTCGCCCTCGGCCATCGCAGCCATGGCACTCAGCACCCACAAAATCGCCCAGCGCATTCGCCTCTTCCCTTCTTTAGCTGTCGCGACTATATAGGCCCCAAGTTCCCCGACAACGGAAACCTGCCCCATAGCTTCGGGGCCGCCGAATTCCGGCGACGGGACAGATGTATTTATAGGAGACGGGCTGATGGCAAAACCGCTTATGGCCAAGGCAACCGCCGTATGGCTGGTGGACAACACCACGATCAGCTTCAAGCAGATCGCGGATTTCGTAGGCATGCACGAGCTGGAAGTGCAGGGTATTGCGGATGGTGATGTGGCTGCAGGTGTCAAAGGGTTTGACCCGATTGCCAACAACCAGCTGACTCAGGAAGAAATTGACACCGCGCAAAACAACCCGCTGCACAAGCTGAAGCTGAAATTCAATCCGGCGGCATCAGGCGAAGAGAAACGCCGTGGTCCGCGCTACACCCCGCTGTCCAAGCGTCAGGACCGTCCGAACTCGATCCTGTGGCTGGTCAAGTTCCACCCAGAACTCAGCGACGGCCAGATTGCCAAGCTGGTCGGCACCACTAAGCCGACCATCCAGTCGATCCGCGAGCGGACGCACTGGAACATCTCGAACATGCAGCCGATCGATCCGGTTGCCCTGGGACTGTGCAAACAATCCGAACTGGATGCCATCGTGCAAAAGGCCGCGGCCAAGAAAGCAGCCGAAGGTGGCGTGATGAGCGATGATGAGCGTCGCAAACTGGTCTCGACCGAACAGTCGCTCGAGATGGATTCAGCGCCCAAGATCCCGACCGCGATCGAAGGTCTCGAGACATTCTCGTTGTCCGAGGACACCAACGAGAAGGAAGAAGAAGAGCCCATCGTCGATGCGGATAGCTTCTTCAACCTGCCCAAGGGTGGTGGTGATGAAGAAGACGAAGACGATCTGCGCCCCTGAGATGCGCATGGTCCCGGCCTCAAGTAGCTGGGACCCGATTTTTGGGTGATTTGATGCTAAAGGTTCTATCCTTATTCTTCGACGCGCATCGTGCCGTTTCAATCTATGTGTTCCTGAAATCCTGGTGGTTGGCCATTACAGGTGCCGTAGTGATGATTGCAATAGTCGCTGGCTTGCTATTGCTGAATGACGACGGCAAGCACGAGCACGAGGCGTTTCTCACCGTCGCGGTTTTGTCGGCGACACCGATCAATGGCGATCTCAAGAACGGGGTCATTGCTTCGGTGCGCTTGCCGGATGGCTCAGCAGCATCAATCACCTCGACCGAAGGGCCGATTGCTCAGACAGTTGGAACCCAAGCCTGTATCGAGAAACGGGTTTTCGTTGAAACTGGAGAGCCAAGGTATCGGTTCAAACTGCCACGATATTGCGAAGCGAGCTAGAAAAGCAAAACCGCCCGATGGCTCAACCGGGCGGTTTTTTTGTTCAGATCATCTGAAACAGGATGCCTGCTACGATGGCACCGCTGATGCCCAAACCCAGATAGGTGGCAAAGACGCGCGGTTTCACCAGTGACCACACGGCCGCCATCGCAGGTATCGAACTGACGGCGCCGGCCACCATGAACGACATCGCAGCACCCGCACTCATACCCTGTTCCATCAGACCCGCAAGAAGCGGTGGTGCGACGTAAGAGTTCAGATAGGCAGGCATTCCGACCAAGGCAGCGATGACAATTGGCACAACACCCTCACCACCAACAACCCGGGCGATCAGGTCTGCCGGAACATAGCTGACCAGCAGCGCCTCGAGCACGTAGGCGAACGCTAGCCATTTGAGCAAGAACAGACCGTTATGAACGAATTCGGCCCGAAAGCGCGTCCGACGGTCAGGGTCTTGCCAGAACTTCCAGACGGGTTTGTCATCTTGCTTTGGTCCGCAACCGCAGCAACCAGCGGGTTTGTATTCACGCAACGGCTGCGCAAAGGCACCTCCCCGCATCAGGGTGCGCACGGCAAACCCGCCGAACAAACCCAACGCGACAGCGGCAACCGCTTTACCAATTGCAAACGGCCAACCCAGCGCACCCGCAGTAATCAGCAACGTCGGGGGGTCGATCAACGGTGAACTGAGCCAGAATGCCATCACGGCCGACAATGGCGCACCCAGAGCCAGCAAACCTGCGATGAATGGGATCACTTCGCAGGAACAAAATGGGGCCAGCCCGCCAAACAACGCGGCCAGAAAGATCATCCGTGTCTCGCGACCCTCAAATGCACGGGCGACCATCACTTCGGCCCCAGTTGCCTTCAGGTATGATAGCAGCAGAACAGCAAACAGGATGTACTGGCCCGTATGCGCAAGCGCTTTGGCTGCAAAACTCACAACCTCGGTCCAGTTGCCCGGATCAAGAACGGCCACCAGCGCCAGTATGACCACGATCAGAGCCCAGGGCGTTTTGATCAGGTCGATCAGGTTTCTGGCAAGTGGCTTGGGGTTTTGTGTTAGTTCAGCCATCGTTTGCGGCCTTTCCGATTTCGTCTGCGCAGCATTCACTAAGGATGAACTGCGCCAGGTTTCTCAATTCGTCAAAGCACGCGCGGTTGATCGTGCTACGCCCGATCTTCTCTTGCTCAACTACTCCGCCAGCAGCCAGAAACCGCAGATGATGCGCCAGAGTCGAGGGCGCGATTCCTGTCCTCGTCTGAATTTCTCCAACGGTCAGGCCTGCTTCCCCAGCACGAACCAAGGTCTTAAGAACCTTCAATCGGGCTTCCGAGCCCATGGCAGAGAAACCTGCGGCAGCTTCTTCCCACATCTTTTATCTCTATTAAACTAGATTTCTGGTTATTTAGTTTAATTCGTATCCTGCGTCAACCACACGTGTGCGTAAAACTCCCAACATGGTTCGCAGGGCCATAAGTCCAGATTGCCACCGCCTTAGGTCCAACCTATAACGATGCAATGGGTATTTCGGTCGACACATTCTTTTTGGAACGCAATGGGCAAGGCACCTTACAGGCGCAGCTGCAACAGCTGATTGCCGAAGGCATTCTGTCAGGACGCTTCCACGTCGGGGAAAAGCTGCCCTCGTCCCGTAAACTTGCTGCCCATTTGGGTGTCAGCCGGATTACGGTCACGCTTGCCTATACTGAACTGCTGGCCAATGATTACCTGACCGCCAAAGGCCGGTCGGGATACTATGTTTCAGAAAATGCGCCAGTGCCGCCGACCTACACGCCAGTGCGGCGCGACACCGAAGTGGTTGACTGGGATCAGGCGTTTGCCCGCCGTTTCTCGGGCGGTGATGTGCTGACAAAACCCAGCAACTGGCGTGACTACCGCTATCCCTTCATTTATGGCCAAGTCGACAGAAAGCTGTTCGATCATGCAAACTGGCGTCTCTGCGCAGTTCGGGCGTTGGGACATAAGGACTTTGATTCTCTGACCGGGGACTATGTCGATCAAGATGACCCGCTGCTGCTTGAATTCATCGCCCGGCATACTCTTCCCCGCCGTGGAATTGTAGCCCGGCCCGAAGAAATCTTGATCACCCTGGGCGCTCAGAACGCCCTTTGGCTGGCGTCTCGCATATTGCTGAACCGGAACCGTAGGGCAGCGATCGAGGACCCCTGCTATTACGCCCTGCGCGATCTTCTGATTCACTCGGAATGCAAGCTGTCTTATCTGAAGGTCGACCGGGACGGGTTGCCCCCGGAAACAATCCCTGACGATACCGACGTCATATTCACCACCCCCAGCCACCAGAGCCCGACAACCGCGACCATGCCGGTGGACCGCCGACATGCACTGCTGCGTCGTGCCCGCGAATTGGATGCCATGATCGTCGAGGATGACTATGAATTCGAAATGTCATTTCTCGGGGCCCCGTCACCGGCGCTCAGGTCAATGGATCGCGATGGGCGGGTGATCTACGTAGGCAGCTTTTCCAAGTCGCTGTTTCCGGGGCTTCGATTGGGCTACATGGTCGGGTCCGAACCCTTTATCCGTGAAGCGCGCGCCCTGCGATCTCTGGTCTTGCGTCACCCTCCTGGCCACATGCAGCGAACCGCAGCCTACTTCCTATCGCTCGGCCACTATGATGCTCAGATCCGGCGCATGTCTAAAACGCTGCAACGCCGTCGCGAAGCGATTGAGGAGGCGATTGGACAATATGGTCTGACTGTTGCTGGGCGCGGGATGCTGGGCGGATCATCGATCTGGATGCAAGCGCCGCTGCATGTAGACACCAGCAAACTGGCCCGAGACCTGCAGTGCCAAAGCGTCCATATCGAACCGGGTGAGGCATTTTTTTCAAGCCAGAACAGGCCAAAGAACTTTTATCGGCTGGGCTACTCTTCAATCTCGTCGGATCGTATCGAACCGGGAATCCAACAGATTGCTGAAGCGATCCGGCGTTCTTAAGCGCTCTGGACTTAAACCGCTACCGGTTCTGGCCCTAACGCCACAGACACCCGTACGCCAAAACCGATCAGAAAACTGGGTGCAAAACCCCCGTTCCATCCTTCTATGATCGGAGATTACGCAGATGAAGATGACCACCGAAGAAGCCTTTGTAAAAACCCTGCAGATGCATGGCATCGAACATGCGTTCGGTATCATCGGCTCGGCCATGATGCCGATCTCCGACATCTTTGGCAAAGCAGGCATCACTTTCTGGGATTGTGCCCACGAAGGGTCCGGCGGCATGATGGCTGACGGCTACACCCGCGCAACCGGCAAGATGTCGATGATGATCGCCCAGAACGGCCCCGGCATCACCAATTTTGTGACCGCCGTCAAAACTGCCTATTGGAATCACACTCCGCTGCTGCTGGTCACTCCGCAGGCCGCAAACAAGACCATGGGTCAAGGTGGTTTCCAGGAAATGGAGCAGATGCGCATGTTCGCAGACTGCGTTTGCTACCAGGAAGAGGTGCGTGACCCCAGCCGTATGGCAGAGGTTCTGAGCCGCGTAATCATGAACGCCAAGCGCGCTTCGGCACCTGCGCAGATCAACGTTCCGCGCGACTTCTTCACTCAGGTGATCGACATCGAGCTGCCTGCTGTTGTTGAGTTTGAACTGCCTTCGGGTGGTGCATCGGCCGTATCCGAAGCTGCCGCTCTGCTGTCGAACGCAAAGAACCCAGTTATCCTGAACGGTGCAGGCACCGTTCTGTCGAAAGGCGGCATCGAAGCGTCGAAAGCACTGGCCGAGCGTCTGGACGCTCCGGTTTGCGTTGGCTACCAGCACAATGACGCTTTCCCCGGCTCGCACCCACTGTTCGCTGGCCCGCTGGGCTATAACGGCTCGAAAGCCGGTATGCAGCTGATCAAGGAAGCAGACGTTGTTCTGTGCCTCGGCACCCGCCTGAACCCGTTCTCGACCCTTCCAGGTTACGGCATGGAGTACTGGCCTGCAGATGCAAAGATCATTCAGGTCGACATCAACCCCGACCGCATTGGCCTGACCAAGAAGGTCTCGGTTGGTATCGTGGGCGATGCGGCGACCGTTGCCACCAGCATCCTGAACCAACTGTCCGACACAGCCGGTGACGAAGGCCGCGACGCGCGCAAGGCGAAAATCGCCGAAACCAAATCGCGTTGGGCGCAAGAACTGACCTCGATGGATCACGAGCAGGACGATCCGGGCACCACCTGGAACGAGCGCGCTCGCGCTGCCAAGCCGGACTGGCTGAGCCCGCGCAAAGCATGGCGCGCGATCCAGTCCGCGCTGCCGAAAGAGGCGATCATCTCGTCCGACATCGGCAACAACTGCGCCATCGGCAACGCCTATCCTTCGTTTGAAGAAGGCCGCAAGTATCTGGCCCCCGGCCTGTTCGGCCCCTGTGGCTATGGTCTGCCTTCGGTCATTGGCGCGAAGATCGGCTGCCCGGATGTACCGGTTGTCGGCTTCTCTGGCGACGGTGCCTTCGGCATTGCAGTCACCGAACTGACCGCCATCGGTCGCGAAGAATGGCCCGCCATCACTCAGGTTGTGTTCCGCAACTACCAGTGGGGTGCGGAAAAGCGCAACTCGACCCTGTGGTTCGATGACAACTTCGTCGGCACCGAGCTGGACACAAAAGTGTCCTATGCCGGCATCGCCAACGCCTGTGGCCTGAAAGGCGTCATCGCGCGCACTCAGGATGAACTGACAGCGGCGCTGAGCCAGGCGATCGAGGACCAGAAGAACGGCATCACCACCCTGATCGAAGCAATGATCAACCAGGAACTGGGTGAACCCTTCCGTCGCGACGCGATGAAGAAGCCGGTTGAGGTTGCAGGTATCGACGCAAGCGACATGCGTCTGCAGCAGGTTTGAATGCTGTCAAAAACATAAGTCGGACCGGGTTCAACCGGTCCGCTTAAAGAAAAGCAGAGGAAGGGGGTGCCTGCACTCTCTTCCTCTATATGGTTGAGCCCGGTGTGCTTACGCTCCAGTGTGTTCAACACGTACAGGTACCAAGGCGATCCGCCACAGGGAGAGACAGCGTGAATCAACAACCGAACCTCAACCTATCCCCACCCGTGTCAGACGAGATCCGCCGGACCACGTGCTATATGTGTGCCTGCCGCTGCGGTATCAACGTGCACATGAAGGATGGGAAGGTCGCCTATATCGAAGGCAATCGGGATCATCCAGTAAACAAGGGCGTTCTCTGCGCCAAAGGCAGCGCGGGGATTATGCAGGTGAACGCCCCGTCGCGCCTACGCGCACCGCTCAAACGCGTCGGCCCGCGTGGGTCTGGCGAGTTCGAAGAGATCAGTTGGGACGAGGCACTCGAGATCGCTGTCGGTTGGCTAAAACCGATCCGCGAAGACAACCCTGAGAAACTGGCCTTTTTCACCGGCCGTGATCAGAGCCAGAGCTTCACCAGTTTCTGGGCACAGAATTTCGGCACCTGTAACTATGCGGCCCATGGCGGGTTCTGTTCGGTCAACATGGCAGCCGGTGGCATCTACACGATGGGCGGTGCATTCTGGGAATTCGGTCAGCCCGACTGGGATCACACCAAGCTGTTCATGCTGTTCGGCGTTGCAGAAGACCACGACAGCAACCCGATTAAAATGGGCATCGGCAAGATCAAGGCGCGCGGTGCCCGGGTGATTGGGGTAAATCCGATCCGCTCGGGCTATAACGCCGTGGCAGATGATTGGGTCGGCATCACCCCCGGTACCGATGGCCTGTTCATCTTGTCGATGATCCATGTGCTGATGAAGGCAGGCAAAATCGATCTGGATTACCTAAGTCGCTACACCAACGCGCCGGTCCTGATCAACGCATCCGACGGTCCGGAAAAGGGTCTGTTCCTGAAAGACGATGACGGCAAGCCATTGGTCATCGACCGCAATACCGGCAAGCTGACTGCTTTCGACACCCCCGGCGTCCGCCCTGACCTATCAGCGACCTACGAAAAGGACGGTGTCACCCACCGCCCCGTCTTCCACCACATGGCAGAACGGTATCTGGCGGATGAATACGCCCCCGAGGCAATCGCAGAAAAATGCGGCGTACCAGCGACCCGCATTCGCGCGATTGCTGGCGAGCTCGCCCGTGTGGCATTTGATGAAGCGTTCGAACTGGACCATGAATGGACCGATTTCCGGGGCGAGAAACACTCGAAGATGATTGGTCGCCCCGTCGCGATGCACTCGATGCGCGGCGTTTCGGCCCACGCGAACGGTTTCCAGACCTGCCGCGCCCTGCATGTGTTGCAGATCCTGCTTGGAACGGTCGAAGTCCCCGGCGGCTTCCGCTTCAAGCCGCCCTACCCCAAGCCAGTTGAGGCGCATCCGACTCCGCATTGTAAGGTGACTCCGAATACACCTCTGGACGGGCCGCATCTGGGGTTTGTTCGCGGCCCCGAGCATCTGGCGCTTAAAGAAGACGGCAGCCCGGCGCGGATCGACAAAGCGTTTACATGGGAAAACCCGATGTCCAGCCACGGGCTGATGCATATGGTGATCTCGAACGCACATGCGGGCGATCCCTACAAGATCGACACGTTGTTCATGTACATGGCGAACATGTCCTGGAACTCGACCATGAACACCAAGGGTGTCATGGAGATGCTGACGGACAAGGATGAGAACGGCGACTACGTGATCCCGCATATCATCTATTCCGATGCTTATTCCTCGGAAATGGTGGCCTATGCCGACCTTATCCTGCCCGACACAACTTATCTGGAACGACACGACTGTATCTCGCTGCTGGACCGCCCGATCTGCGAGGCCGAGGCAGCGGCAGACGCGATCCGCTGGCCAGTGATTGAACCCGACCGCGACGTACGCGGCTTCCAGTCGGTGCTGATTGATCTGGCCAATCGCATGGATCTGCCCGGCTTTACCAACGATGATGGCAGCGCCAAGTGGACGGATTACGCCGACTATATCGTCAACCACGAACGTAAGCCGGGCATTGGACCGCTTGCCGGTTTCCGGGGCGAAAACGGCGACAAGGAAGGTCGTGGCGAGGTTAACCCCAACCAATTGAACCAATACATCGAGAATGGTGGCTTCTATGTCGCGCATATTCCCGAAGGTGCGGATTACTACAAACCTTGGAACACTGCCTATCAAGACTGGGCTGTGGGCATGGGTATCTATGACAGCCCACAGCCCTATCTATTCCAGCTCTATTCCGAGCCGATGCGTAAATTCCAACTGGCCGCCGAAGGCTACGGGGAACGCCAGCCCCCAGATCACCTGCGCGCGCAGATCCAAGATACAATGGACCCCCTGCCCATTTGGTACGAAACCGATCAGACCGGCAATGAAGGCTTCACCGTCAACGCTCTGACCCAGCGGCCAATGGCGATGTATCATAGTTGGGGCACACAAAACGCCTGGTTGCGTCAGCTACATGGGCGCAACCCGCTATACGTCCCGACCAAGCTGATGCGTGAACACGGGCTGCAAGACGGCGATTGGGCCAAAGTCAGCTCTCCACATGGCGAGATCACGGTACCCGTCATGGAGATGGCTGCGCTGAACAACAATACCGTGTGGACTTGGAATGCCATCGGAAAGCGCAAAGGGGCCTGGGCCTTGCAGAAAGACGCCCCCGAGGCCACCAAGGGTTTCCTGCTCAACCACCTGATCCACGAGCTGCTGCCCCCCAAAGGTGACGGCCTGCGCTGGGCAAACTCTGATCCGATCACCGGTCAGGCCGCCTGGTTCGATCTGAAGGTAAAAATCGAAAAGGCCGCCGCTCCAAGCGATGCTGAAAGCCAGCCAGAATTCGCTCCAATCAAATCGCCGGTCGGGCAAGGGCCAAAGGATTTGGCCTGGAAGGTGGGCAAATGACCCGATCCGTTCTTCATTTGGCTATAAATATCTCGGGGTCTGGGGCAGAGCCCCAGCCCGCCCTGACCACAATCGCAGAGGCAAGGCAGTCATGACCCAGCTCCCCCAATCAATCGAACGCAAGATGGGTCTGGTCATTGATCTGGACACCTGCGTTGGCTGCCATGCCTGCGTCATTTCATGCAAAGGCTGGAACACCGAAAACTACGGCGCGCCACTGTCGGATCAGGATGCTTATGGTGCTGACCCTTCAGGCACCTTCCTGAACCGGGTGCACTCTTACGAGGTGCAACCCGCCGAAGGGCATGCCCAATTGATCCACTTCCCAAAATCCTGCCTGCATTGTGAAGACGCACCCTGCGTGACCGTCTGCCCCACTGGTGCGAGCTACAAGCGGGTTGAGGACGGAATCGTTCTGGTCAACGAAAGTGACTGCATCGGCTGCGGCCTGTGCGCGTGGTCCTGTCCCTATGGCGCGCGCGAGCTGGATCAGGCCGAAGGTGTCATGAAGAAATGCACGCTTTGCGTCGATCGGATTTACAACGAGAACCTGCCCGAAGTGGATCGTGTGCCCTCATGCGTTCGCACCTGCCCGGCGGGTGCCCGGCACTTTGGCGATCTCGGAGACCCCGACAGCGATGTCAGCAAGCTGGTCGCTGAACGTGAGGGCATGGACCTGATGCCTGAAATGGGCACCAAACCCGTCAATAAATACCTGCCGCCTCGACCCAAGGACAAAATTGAGGAGCAGATTGACATCCTGGCCCCTCTGCTGGCCCCGGTCGCCGAAGAGCCCAAGGGTTTCCTCGGCTGGCTCGACAAGACCCTGGAGAAGCTCTGATGCACCCGGCACCTTCCGTTATCATCTTTACCACCCTGTCCGGCCTCGGATTTGGACTCTTGTTCTTCCTGGGGCTCGGCATACCTGACGTCTCGGGCTGGGTCGCGTTTGTGTTTTTCGCAATTGCCTATGGCTTGTCCGTCGGAGGTTTGCTCGCGTCGACCTTCCACCTCGGCCACCCAGAGCGTGCCTGGAAAGCCTTCACCCAGTGGCGCTCAAGCTGGCTCAGCCGCGAGGGCTGGTGCGCGGTCATCGCGTTGCTCGTCATGGGGCTCTATGCCATTGGTGCGGTCTTTCTAGGCCAACGCTGGGGTGTGCTGGGCTGGATCGGGGCGGCATTCTCGCTGGCCACGGTCTTCACCACATCGATGATCTACACGCAGCTCAAGACCATCCCTCGCTGGAACATGAACCTGACACCGGCCATGTTCTTGTCGTTCAGCCTTGCAGGCGGTGCTTTGTTGGCCGGAGCGGAAGCGCTTGCCCCTTGGTTGCTGGCTATTGCCGGCGCTGTACAGCTTGCCTATTGGGCCAAGGGCGACGATGCGTTGTCCCGATCGGGAACCACGCTGGCAACCGCGACAGGGCTTGGTGAGCGAGGCGCTGTCCGCGCATTCGAACCACCTCATACAGGTACAAACTATCTGCTGCGTGAGTTTGTGCATGTGGTCGGTCGGAAGCATGCGCAGAAACTACGGATGATATCTTTTGGTCTGGCTTTTGTGCTGCCTTTACTGCTGCTTCTGATCCCCTTTGGCGGCGTTCTGATCAAGCATGTCTTTGCGCTTGTGGCGGTGTTGTCGCATCTCACCGGCGTTGCTGTTTCACGCTGGTTGTTCTTCGCGCAAGCAGAGCATGTGGTTGGGTTGTACTACGGCAAGCGTTGATGGGGGCTCTGCCCCCGTCGCGGCAAGCCGCGCCTCCCCCGAGGTATTTCTAGCCAGATGAAATTTGGATCCCGAATTAAAAAAGGGCGGCGCTCGATCTTCGAGGCCGCCCTTACGAGTCCGTATATTGATTTCAGGTTAATCCAGCATGCGCCATTGCTGCTTCGATAGCGGCTTTGGTGCTGTCTTCCAGCTCGGTCAGAGGCGAGCGCACTTCGGTGCTACACAGGCCAAGTTTGCTGAGCGCGTATTTTGCGCCAACCAGACCGGGCTCGATGAAGATCGCTTCGTGCAGGGGCATCAGGCGGTCCTGATACTCCAGCGCCATTTTGTAGTCGCCATTCAGCGTTGCCTGCTGGAATTCAGCACAGAGCTTCGGAGCCACGTTTGCGGTGACCGAGATGCAGCCCACTCCGCCATGAGCATTGAAGCCCAGTGCAGTCGCGTCTTCCCCGGACAGCTGGCAGAAATCCGCACCACAGCTTGCACGCTGCTGGCTGACGCGCGCCAGATCTCCGGTCGCGTCCTTGACTCCGATGATGCGCGGCAGTTTCGCCAGCTCACCCATCGTTGCAGGAGTCATGTCGATGACCGAACGACCCGGGATATTGTAGATGATGATCGGGATATCGGCACTGTCATGCAGAGTTTGGAAATGCGCCAGCAGCCCCTTCTGGGTCGGCTTGTTGTAATAGGGGGTTACGACCAGCGCCGCATCCGCACCGATTTTTTGCGCAAACTGAACAAACCGAATTGCCTCGACAGTATTGTTGGAGCCCGCGCCTGCGATGACAGGCACGCGACCTGCTGCAGCCTTCACCACTTCGGCGATAACCGTTTCATGTTCTTCATGGCTGAGGGTCGGGCTTTCGCCGGTCGTACCAACCGGAACCAGACCGGTCGAACCTTGCTGTATTTGCCATTCCACCAGGTGTTTGAGCGTTTCCAGGTCCAACGCGCCGTTGCTGAACGGGGTGACCAGGGCTGGCATTGAGCCTTTAAACATGGAACGCTCCTTAGGTGTTTTTTGCGCACCGGTCTGTCACGATTAAGGGTTTGTGAGTTGATCCCGGCGGCGCAAGGTTTATCCTGCATGGCTGTATCCTTGGTTTGTTGGGGAATGCAAGGGATGAGACGTATTCTGTCGCTTGGAATAGCGATGATTCTGGCGCTGATGCTACAGCCGCATGCCACTCGGGCGGATGCGACGCAGGATTTGCGCGCGGGGCTCTATGAGATGCGCAAGGGCGATTGGAATGCCGCGCTGCGCGTGGCAGGCCAGCGTGGATCGGTGGCGCGTGACATTATTGTCTGGCATTGGCTACGCGAAGGTTTTGGTAGCTCGGGCGATGTGCTGGTGTTTCTTGAGCGGCGCCCGGATTGGCCCGGTTTGGCCTGGCTGCGCCGTAAAAGCGAGCCATCATTCACCGGGGCCGATCCGAATCGAGTTCTGAAATTCTACGAAGGGATGCCTCCGCAAACAGCAGAAGGTGCTTTGAATTATGCCGTGGCTTTGAAAAGCCAAGGCCGCAATGGTGAAGCAGAAGCCGACGTCGTAACCGCGTGGCGAACTATGCCGATGGGGTCGGGCCTGCAAAAGGATTATCTTGAGAACTTCGGGAAACTTCTGAGACCACATCACGAGGCCAGGTTGGATCGGATGTTGTGGGATGGGCATCTGGTCAGCGCCGGGCGGATGCTGCCCCTGGTCAACTCTGATCAGCGCAAACTGGCCGAGGCGCGCATTGCCCTGCAAAAGCGCGAAAACGGAGTGGACGGCAAAGTCGCCGCAGTGCCGGAATCACTGGCCAAAGACCCTGGCCTGGCATTTGATCGTTTCGTGTGGCGGGATCGCAAAGAACTGGACGACAGCGCCATTGATCTGATGTTGGCACGCTCGACCGGACCAAAATCGCTGGGTGAACCCGACAAATGGGCGGAAGGGCGACGCAGACTGGCACGTCTTGAGATGCGCACGGGAGATGCCGAACGCGCCTATGCGATTGCCGCCAATCACCACATGACCCCCGAAATGGGCTATGGCTACGCTGATTTAGAGTGGCTCTCGGGATATCTGGCGCTGCGCAAGCTGAATGATCCGGCCACGGCGGTGCGGCATTTCCAGAATTTCTCGGAGGCGGTGCAATCGCCGATTTCGAAGGGCCGAGGTGGATATTGGCTGGGCCGCGCCTATGCGGCGCAGGGGGATGCTGACAAGGCGCACGAGGCTTATGCCGAAGGCGCGAACTATCAGACCTCGTTCTACGGGTTGCTGGCGGCGGAACAAATCGGCCGTCCGTTTGACAGCGAATTGGCCAACCCACGCCGCGCGCCGCATTGGAAACAAGCCGCATTCGCTGACTCAAGCGTGTTGGAGGCTGGATTGCTGTTGCAGCGCGCAGGAGAGGGAAACCTTTCAGAACGGTTTCTGACCCATTTGGTGGAAGGTCTCGATCAAACCCAAGCCGCTCAGCTGGGTGACCTGGTGATCGAACTGAACGAACCGCATCTGGCCGTCATGATCGCCAAGCGCGCGGCAACAACCGGTGTTGTTTTGCCTGCCGCTTATTACCCAGTGCACCCGGTCGCAGATATGGGACTTCCCATGGCGAAGGAAATGACACTGGCAATTGCCCGACGCGAAAGTGAGTTCGATCCGGTAGTCATCAGTGGCGCAGGCGCGCGCGGTTTGATGCAGGTCATGCCCGCTACCGCCAAACTTGTGGCTCAGGATTTGGGTATTCTGGGTGGCCATAAAACCGCGCGCCTAACCTCGGACTGGCAATATAACGCAAAGCTGGGGGCGAATTATCTTGCAACGCTTGCAGAGGATTTCAACGGCAATGTCGTGATGATGGCCGCTGGATATAACGCGGGGCCAAGACGGCCGATTTCGTGGATGGAACGCTATGGCGACCCGCGCCGGGGCCAGGTGGACGTGATCGACTGGATTGAGACCATTCCTTTCAAGGAGACGCGCAACTATGTCATGCGTGTCGCCGAAAGCCTGCCGGTCTATCGCGCTCGGCTTGGGCAGCCAGCTTTACCAGTGCCATTCTCAAAGGAACTAACCGGTTCAACCCTTTCGTCGTTCGCGCCATAAGGTGAACAGGCCCGCCGCGATCACCAAAGCTGCGCCCAGAACAACCTCGGGGCGCAGGGTTTCGTGGAAGATCGTGATGCCGAGAATTGCGCTCCACATCAGATGGAAATAGGCAAAGGGTTGCACGGCGCTGGCCTCGGCCATTTCGTAGCACTTAATCAATAGCCAGTGTCCCAGAGCGCCTGCGATGCAAAGCGACCCCATCCAAAACCAATCGCTGCTGGCCATGGGTTCCCAAAACCAGACACCGACAGCAGTCATTGCGACTGCACCAGCCACCCCAGTCCAGAAAAAACTGGTCGCGGTACTGTCCCGCCGAGCCGCATACCGTGTCAGCAGGCCATAAATCGCGAACATAAACGCCGAGATCAGCGGGATCACAGCCCAAGGGTTGAACACACCGGCACCGGGCTGCAGGATGATCAACACCCCGATGCAGCCGACCCCGATGGCGGCCCAGCGACGCCAGCCGACTTTCTCACCCAGAACCGGGCCGCTGAGAGCAGCGATCAACAGCGGATAGCTGATGAAAACGGCCTGGCTTTCAATCAAGCCCAGAATGGTAAAGCTGAAAACGGCGACACAAATTTCTGCGGCCAGTAACACACCCCGGAATATCTGGAGTCCCAACTGGCTGGTTTGCGCCGCCGCCCGCAAACCTCCGCTAGATCTCGCAGCCAGAGCAATCACGAATGCGGCAAAGAACCAGTACCGGATCATCACCACCATATACGTATTGTAGGTACCGGCCAGATGGCGCGAAATCCCATCCTGCAAAGCAAACACGATCGTCGCGCTGACCATAAGCGCTATACCGGCGTTGACGTTGTTCTTCTGGCTCATTGCTTCACCGCCCGGGTCATGTGCCGTTTACGGCCAAAGCCGGGGCTGCGGGTAACATCAAAACCTGCGTCGGATAGGCCCCGACGCACGAAACCCGCGGCAGTATAGGTTGCCGCTGTACCGCCTTGAATCGTGTGCTCCGCCACCTGCTGCATCAGGTCAGCCTCCCACAGCTCGGGGTTTTTTGCGGGTGAGAAGCCATCCAGAAACCACGCATCTGCCTCACCTGCCCATGTGGGCAAGGTCTGGCGCGCGTCTCCGACGTTGACCTCAAGATGCAACGTGTCCAGCACGCATTTCTGCCCATTCCATGTTTTCAGAAAGCGATCGGCCCACGGTGTCATCTCGGGGAAGGCGGCTAAAGCACGCGCCATATCGTCAGGCGCCATCGGAAAAGCCTCGAAGCTGGTGAACCGTAAAGGTGTAGTCTGCCCTGCTGCTTCCCACGCCGACCACGCGGTCAACAGATTCAGGCCGGTGCCAAAGCCTAGTTCAGCGATGTGAAACCCCGGTACAAAGCGCGTTGGCAGATCGTTGCCTGCCAGAAACACATGCCGCGTTTCCTCTAACCCGTTCTGCAACGAGTAATAGGGGTCATCGAACCGATCCGAGACCGGGATCTGGTCTTCCGTCCAAGTAAGTTCGGCGCGCTGGTCTGACATCGGGGAATCCTGTAGCTAAGCGGCGCGACACTGAACAACGAAAAGGGGATTGGCAATGGTCGATGTGACGGTGCGGGGCGCAGGAATATTTGGCCTCTCCATCGCTTGGACCTGCGCACGGCGCGGCGCGAAGGTTCAGATCGTCGACCCATTTGGTCCGGGCGCGGGGTCCAGTGGAGGGCTTGTTGGCGCGCTGGCCCCACATGTACCCGAAAACTGGAACACCAAAAAGGCGTTCCAGTTTGAAAGTTTAATCATGGCTGAACCGTTCTGGAAACAGGTCGAGGCCACCGGTGGTGTGTCGCCCGGCTACGCACGTCTTGGGCGTCTGCAACCCATACCAGACGCACGCGGTTTGGAGCTGGCCCAAGCGCGTGAACAAACAGCTGCAACACTCTGGCAGGGTCAGGCTAATTGGCGCGTCCGGTTTATAGATCAGATTGGTGCCTGGTGCCCACCCAGCCCGACGGGATATGTCGTCCACGATACGCTAAGCGCGCGCATGCACCCAAGGCGTGCCTGCGCAGCGCTGGTGGCCGCGCTTGCCGTAATGGGAGTAGAAGTTACCGCCGAAGCGCCCGACAAGGGACAAGTCGTACACGCCACTGGACTTGCGGGTCTGCAAGAGCTCAGCAAGGCGTTTGGCAAGACAATCGGTAACGGCGTGAAAGGACAGGCGGCGTTGCTGCGATTTGATGCGGGCGACGTACCACAGTTGTTTGCCGATGCTGTTCATATCGTGCCTCATGCCGATGGTACGTTGGCCATTGGCTCGACATCAGAACGCGAATACGACGATCCGACCAGCACAGATGCCGCTCTGGACGATGTACTGGACCGCGCCATGCGTGCCGTGCCGGTCCTGCACGGGGCGGAAGTGATCGAACGCTGGGCCGGTGTCCGCCCCCGCAGCAAAAGCCGCGCGCCGATGCTGGGCGCGCATCCCCTGCACAAAGGGCAGTTTATCGCCAATGGGGGATTCAAGATCGGTTTTGGTATGGCACCGAAGGTGGCCGAGGTCATGGCCGACTTGATGCTGGAAAGGCGCGATAGAATCCCGCAGGATTTTCTGCCCGAAGCTTCACTCTGATTGCGGTATTGCCTTGGCTGACATGCATTGTCGGCCTCCGGGTCCACGCACCCAAAACTCCTGACCGTTCCGACACAGGGTCGCCGTTTCGAAATGCATCAGCGGCGACGACGCGCGAAATTTGAACTCTGCCAAGGGTCCCAACAGATCGGTTGCGAACAACATGAGGAATTGGGCCAGCAGAGGCCCATGGACAACCAGCCCGGCATAGCCTTCCACGTCGCGTGCATAGTCAAGATCGTAATGGATCCGGTGACCGTTGAACGTCAGCGCCGAATAGCGGAACAACAGGGTTGTATCAAATTCAACAATGCGGTGATCCAACTCATCCGTTCGAGCCATCGGAACTTTTGGAGCCGGTGCGTCTGATGAGGGATCTTCACGATAAACCAGATCCTGCCATTCGGTCACGCTCAGCGCGCCCTTTTGCCAAATCTCGTGACGCAGTGTGACAAATGCCAACGGTCCGCTACGTCCTGTCTTTGCCACGACGCTTTCTCTGACCGTCCGACGCTCGGCTGCGACCCCTGCCACAAAGGGCTGATGAAACTGCAGTCGCCCACCTGCCCACATGCGCCTTGGTAGTCCCATATCGGGGATCAGACCTTGGCCTACCCGCGGATGTCCATCACGCCCCAGATCGCTCGGCACATGCGGCGACCAGAAATAGAGCTGATGAAAGAAGGGAGGGAGTACTGAGCCTGCCTCAATCGTCGGTTCCCGCCCCATTGCTACCTGCAGTGCAGCCGCTCGGGCAGGATCTACGACATCGGCCTGAGTCTCTATCTGGTCTTGATCCTTCATCCGCATAACCTAGAAGTTGCGGTACAGACCGGCAAGCAAAGGGGATTAAAACCCGGCCTCTGCCCGCAGCTTCTGCATCAGGTTATGCAGCGTATGCTCGTAGCGGTCGTTAGACAGCCGCCCGTCTGCATCAAATTCATTCGAGCTGTCCGCCAAGTGAAGCTCGGGACCTTGCAGAATGCGTGGCTGAAAGGGGACCATGAAGGACCGCAAGATCATTTGCGCCCGCTCCCCCCCGGCCCGGCCCGCAGCCGCAGACATGACGGCGAGCGGTTTATCCATCCAAGGCTTGCCCTTCGTCCGGCTGACCCAGTCCAGCGCGTTTTTTAGAACACCCGAAGGCCCTTTGTTGTATTCCGGGGTTGATATGATCACCGCGTGGGCCTGGGCAATCTGATCGGCCAAAACCTGCACGGTTTCAGGTATGCCTTCGCCAACTTCGAGATCGCCGTCATAAAGCGGCAGACTGAGATCAGCCTCAATGAACGTGCCGGGTTCGAACAGGCGTGCAGCTTCGCGCAGCAATTTACGGTTGGTCGCATCCTGCCGTAGCGAGCCGGAAAGGCCAAGAAGGATCGGTTGGGACATGGGGAAACTCCGCTTTGGTGTTTCCCCTTAGTTATCCCGAGACACCATCGAACCAAAGACCCGATGACGCGCAGTCATTGTGCGCGAGACGCGTGATCAGGTGTTGTCGCTGGGAACCACCACAATCTCGACCCGCCGGTTCTGGGCTTTTCCCTCGGGTGTCAGGTTCGATGCGATCGGGTTGTTTTCACCTTGCCCGACAGTAGTGATACGGGCGTAGCTGACACCATTGGCCTGCAGAATATCAGCCACCGCATTGGCGCGGCGTTCAGACAGTCCGAGGTTGTAGGACGCCTCTCCGTCACTGTCAGTATGACCGATAATCTGGACATTCGAATTCGGGTAATTGACCAGATTCTGCCCCACCTTCACCAAATCGGCACGCAAGGCCGGGCGCACGGTGGAACTGTCGGTGTCAAAGGTGATGTCATTCGGAACCGTGACGATCAGGCGATCACCCGCGTTGACGATCGTGATGCCGTCATTTGCCAACTGCTGCCGCAGCTCTGCAGCCTGCCGGTCAAGTTGGTTGCCGATCACGCCACCGCCTGCGGCACCGATGGCACCACCGGCCAACGCCCCCAACAGTGGGTCAGAGTCATTGGCAATTGCGCCCACACCAGCGCCGATCAGACCACCCAGCAACGCGCCTTGCTTGGCATTCTGGTTGGGATCGTTCTGCACGCTGAGGGTGCCCGGGTCGGTACACGCCCCCAAAAACAGGGCTGAACACAGTCCAACCGTCAGTACACATTTGGAAATCGTCATTGAATCACCTTCTGCTCGCGTACCCGTTCACCGGGTTTGTTTCGTTACGCTTAGTATAACACAGTGAGAACAATAGGCCTCAAGCAACAATTGAGTGAAATCGGCGAATACCCGCCATTCAGGCCACCCCTGCGGAGTTATCCCAGCTGTTCTGCTCCTGCCAGATCGCGCGCAGAGGTTCCCCTTGCCCGCAGAAATGATCCTCGGTCAGCTCGCATGCCCAGATCCGATCTGTGCGGAAATGGCGAAACCCGTTTCGCAGCTCGCACCACGCGGCCAGCATAGTGCATTCTATGTGGTAGATCAGGGCGACGGGCCGCACCGTGCGTTCGGTACGTTCGCCTTCCGAATTCACGTAGGTGATGCGAATTTTACGTTCGGCCCGGATCGCTTCGCGATAGTTTACGACCGGCACACAGCCCTTTTCCGGATCATCCATCGGCGCGCCCCAAGGCGCAACCTGAAGCCAGTCAGCTGGCGCGCGCAGGGCTTCGATCTTACGACACACCCGGTCAGCGGCCTGTTGCAGGGTACTGTCACCAGTGCGGGCCAGCATCGACAGGCCCACCCACAGAGCCTCAACCTCTTCCGCATCGAAATTCAATGGCGGCAGATCATAGCCGCGCCGCATCAAGTAGCCAACACCCGCTTCGCCTTCGATTGGCGTACGCTGGGCCTGCAACACGGCAATATCGCGGTAGACGGTGCGCACCGAAACCTCGAGCTTGGCGGCCAACGCATCGGCCGTCACGGGCGCTTCAGCAGCACGCAAGATCTGAATGATTTCGAACAGACGTGTCGATCGGCGCATCCGGGTCTCCTAAAGATCTGCTGACAACTTAGCACACCCCCCTGACAAGGTGGTGTCAGGAGTGTTGGGCGAAGATTGGGCAATTGCAATTCAGGAGAGTGACCATGCCCTACCTCGACAATCACGTCATGATGACCTTGAAACTGGACCGCTGGTCCCAAGATCACGTTTTGCGCGGATTCGAAATCGAACGTGAAATTGCTGCCGCACGGGAACGCCAAGTTGTACGCCCGGTCAATCGCACCAGGCGGTTTTCGCTCGGAAACCTGAAGATGCTTTGGACCAGTAACGCTTAGAATCAGAACTCGGCTGGCGCGCGAAATTTCATCGACACCCCGCCTTCGGGATTTTTGAGGCGCAGTTCTTCCGAATGAAGCATCAACCGCGGGAAGTCGCGCGCCGCGCCATCGGCATAAAACGGATCACCCAAGATAGGATGCCCCAGCGCCTGCATATGAACCCGCAACTGGTGCGATCGTCCGGTCTTGGGAGACAGGCGAACACGCGTTGTCTCGCCCTCGTATTTAACCACGCGCCAATCCGTAACAGCAGGCTTGCCGGTGTCGTGACAGACCATCTGACGGGGGCGATTGGGCCAATCGACGATCAGCGGCAGGTCAACCGTTCCCGTTTTTGGTTCTACCCGCCCCCATACGCGCGCGACATAAGTTTTGCGGGTCTGGCGATTTTCGAACTGTAGCCCCAGATGCCGCTGGGCATGCGGCGTCTGTGCAAACACCATTACACCGGATGTATCCCGATCCAACCGATGCACCAGCAACGCTTGTGGAAACGCAACTTGCACGCGGGTTAGTAGACAATCAGCAAGATGCGCGCCCCGCCCCGGCACGGACAACAAACCCGCCGGCTTGTTCACCACGATCAATTGCGTGTCTTCAAACAGCACATCCAGAGGGGAGTTTGGGGGATCATAGGTTTCGCTCATGCGCGCTTGCCTATCTCAGGCGGCCCCCTCCCGCAACGTCGTCCTTGCGTGAGTGAAAAGGTTCAGCAACTCTTTGGTCAACAAGAGGGAAGACGGTATGCACCCGACGATCAAACGAATGCAAGAAGTGGTGGCCAAGGGCGATGAAGGCCTGATCCAAGAGTTGCTGGCCGAAGATGTGCGGTTTTCACCACCCACTTACTACAGCACCTGGACCGGGCGTGAACCTGTTGCAGCGGTTCTGGGTCATGTGGGTCAGGTGTTTTCCGAATTTCAGTATCGTCGGATCATGGGCGACGGCGACGATTGGGCATTGGAGTTTCAATGCAAAGTCGGTGCCTTGGACGCCGTGGGTGTAGACTTGATCACGCTGAACGCAGACGGACTTATTCAGGAATTTGAGGTCGTCATGCGTCCTTACAAGACCGTCGGAGCCTTGCGCGAAGCCATGATGGCACGAGTTATGAAAGATGCGCGCTTTCTAAAGTTCAAAGATGCGCTGAGCTAACGGTTCCTTTGCCTGTTGCCGCCGATCAGATTCTCAGAATTCCGCTTTTGCCTATTCTGGCAATTCAGGGGTTCGCGGTAAGACGCAATGCGCAATTTCTGCCAGAACCGACTGGTCCCCGCCAAGGGTGTGCAGGGCGCGGGCCCAGACTGCGCTTGTTGATCACCGGGGACAGCTCGGCCGCTGGCGTTGGGGCGGGCACCCTAGGCCAGGCGCTATCCGGGCAACTGGTCGGCCAATTGGCAAAGCGTTATACCGTGGAATGGCGGCTTGAAGCGACCACCGGGCATACCACTCAAAACACTATTGAGCAGCTGCAAGGGCTTTCCGAACAGTTTGATGTGGCCGTAACGGCGCTGGGTGTGAACGACGTGACCCGAGCGGTAAGCAGACAAAGCTTTGAGGACCACCAAGCACGCCTATTAGACCTTCTGACCGGGCCGATGAAAGCCCGGCAGGTGATCGTGTCTGCGGTTCCTCAGATGGCGCGTTTTCCCGCTCTGCCTCAGCCGCTCGCCTGGTTTTTGGGGCAACAGGCTGCAAGGCTGGATCACGGCTTGCAGACGGTGGCTGCAGCATATCCGCAAGTTTCACATCTGGCGCTGAACCTGCCCGATGACCCGGCGCTCGCCGCGCCGGACGGATATCATCCAAGCCCCAAGGCCTATGCAATCTGGGCCGAACAGCTTGCCCAGCTCATTCGCTAGGCCTGAGACCGTATTTGCCGGATCATCGGGATCGAATACACAATCAACCCGGCCCAGATCAGGGGGAACGCGATCAATCTTGCCTGATCAATACGCTCTCCGAACAACGTGATCGCGGTGATAAAAATCATCGTGGGCGCGATGTACTGCAGGATGCCCATCGTCGACAGACGCACCAGTTTGGCCCCATTGGCATAAAGCAGCAACGGAATTGCAGTCACCAGCCCCGCGCCTGCAAGCAGCGCAGTGTCTGACACGGCTGCTCCAAAATGCCCGGCACCACTTGTTCCAAGCCAGGTGACGTAGGCCAGGGCGGGTACCAGTAGAATCAGGACTTCCAACAAAAACCCTTGGTTGGGCCCGATCGGGAGTGAGCGCTTGAAGAACGCATAAAACCCCCAGCTGAACATTAAGCCCAAAGCCGCCCAGGGTAAGCTTCCCGCCTGAAACACCAGTACCAACACCCCCAAAGCGGCCAACCCGACCGCAACCAACTGTGTTCGGTTCAGAGGTTCACGCAGCAATATCGCACCCAACGCAATGCTGAACAAAGGGTTGATGTAATAGCCCAAAGCCGCGTCCAGCGCATGCCCCGATGAAATCGCCCAGACATAAATCGCCCAGTTCACCGAGATCAGCGCCGCTGTAATTGCCGCCATACCCAACATTTTGGGATTGCGAAGTGCAGTTTTCAGATCGCCGGTCCGCCCGAGCGCTATCAGCAGCAGCCCGGCCACCGGCACCGACCAGATCACCCGATGCGCAACTACCTCGATCGGGCCGATATGCTCCATTGCTTTCATGTAAAGTGGCAGGAAGCCCCAAAGCACATAGGCCATCACAGCCAACGCCAGCCCTTTAGGCGTATCGGTATTGTTTGGTGGTACGCGGGTGTCTGCCACAGAGAGTCTCCGACTGATACCGTGTTTCTCTACGGCAAATCAGATGGGCTTGGGAACTATCAAAACTGTGAAGCAGGGCATCAAAGTTTCTGATAGGTCGCGCGTTCTGCAGCCAACCTACATGCGAAGCGCTGTCTCACGCTCATGGATATTGTTGGCCAGATGAGCAGGTGATCCCTTGTTGATCTGGCCAAAAATACTCTCGCGCGCGTCGCCCGTTACGGACGGTGGGGCAGAGCCTACCCCTGTCGATGTTTTCTAGACTTTGACCCGCTCGGATTTCGCATCGTACATCGGTTTCAACGACGCCTCTGCCTGGACTTTCACACCACAGACATCGATCTCATAGGTCGAGGCCAGCACGTCTGCAGGCTTTTCGCCCTCGCAGGGCACATAGCCCAGACCAATGGCACCACCCAGCGTGTGACCATAATTGCCCGAGCTAAGGTAACCTACATATTCACCATCGCGCACGATTGGTTCGTTGTGGAACAACAGTGGTTCGGGATCAGTCAGTCTAAACTGGACAAGCCGGTTCTTGGGCCCGCTTTCCTTTCGGGCCATCACCGCCTCGCGACCGATGAAATCGCTGCCTTTGTCCACTTTGACGGCAAATCCCAATCCCGCGTCGACCACGTGATCCTCGCAGGTGATGTCATGACCGAAATGGCGAAAACCCTTCTCGATCCGGCAACTGTCCATCATGTGCATGCCGCAGAGTTTCAGGCCCATATCTTGTCCGGCTTCGTGCAGCGCCTCAAAAACATGACCTGCCATGTCGGACGACACATAGATCTCCCACCCAAGCTCACCCACATAGGTCACCCTGTGGGCGCGAGCGAGACCCATACCGATCTCAATCTGTTGCGCCGTGCCAAAGGGGTTGGTCCTGTTCGAGAAATCAGCGGGCGAAACCTTTTCAAGCAATGCACGTGCATTCGGCCCCATGACGGCCAAAACGCCCTCGCCAGCGGTGACATCGGTGATAACCACATTGAAGCCGCCTGCATGACGCATCATCCAGGTCTGATCCGCCAATCGGGTCGCCGCGGGGGTGACGACCAGGTAGGCGGTCTCAGTCAACCGTGTGACCGTGACATCTGCTTCGATCCCACCGCTACGGTTTAGGAATTGGGTGTAGACGATCTTGCCATTGGGCACTGAATAATCGCCGCCGCCGATATAGTTCATGAATTTCTCGGCATCCGGCCCTTCGACGCGGATTTTGCCGAAGGACGACATGTCATACATGCCTACATTTTCGCGCACGGCACGGTGTTCGGCAGCCGAATTCTCGAACCAGTTCTGCCGTTTCCAGCTGTATTGATACTCCCGTTCCTGCCCTTCGTGGGCAAACCAATTGGCGCGCTCCCACCCAGCCAATTCGCCCATCACGGCACCCTGCTCGATCAAGTGGTGGTGAAACGGTGTCCGGCGCACACCGCGCGCGGTGGCCTTTTGGCGATAGGGATAGTGGTCGGCATAAAGCAGGCCGAGCGTCTCTTTCGAACGTTCAAAGAGGTACTGCTTGTTGCCCTGAAACGGCTGCATGCGACTGATGTCAACATCGCCCAGATCGAACGGTTTCTCGCCCGAGTCCATCCACTCGGCCAGTGCCATACCGGCACCACCCGCCGACTGAATACCGATCGAGTTGAACCCTGCAGCGACCCAAACGTTATCCATCTCGGGGGCGAGTCCCAAGTGATAGGCATCATCCGGCGTAAAGGATTCGGGGCCGTTAAAGAAGGTGTGAATCCCCGCCTCGGCCAACATCGGCATCCGATTGCAGGCCGCTTCGAGTATTGGTTCAAAGTGATCGAAATCCTCTGGCAACTGGTCGAATTCGAAACTGTCGGGGATGCCGTTCATCGCCCAGGGTTTTGCATTTGGCTCAAACGCGCCCAGCAGGATTTTTCCGGCATCCTCTTTGTAGTAGGCACATTCATCCGGTACGCGCAGCACCGGCAGTTGGGTCAGCCCGTCGATCCCTTCGGTCACGATATAGAAATGTTCGCAGGCGTGAAGCGGCACGTTCACACCTGCCATCTTACCAACTTCGTGGCCCCACATGCCCGCACAGTTCACCACCATGTCGCATTCGATATGGCCCGAGGAACTGCCATCGTCCGCAATCCAGTCCACGCCGGTGACTTTACGACCCTGCTTGACGATGTCGGTGACTTTCACACGTTCTTTGACGACGCCACCGCGCTGACGCGCACCTTTAGCCAAAGCCAGAGCGATATTCGCTGGATCACCCTGCCCGTCCAAAGGCAAATAAACCGCCCCCTTGACCCCTTCGAGGTTCAGATGGGGATACAGCTCTTGCACACGATCATTGTCGATCTCTTCGACCTCAACCCCGAAGGCGCGGGCCATGGCGGCCTGACGATAGATCTCTTCCTTGCGCTCTTCAGTCAGGGCCACCGTGATCGATCCGCAACGCTTGAACCCTGTGGCAACGCCAGTTTCTTCCTCAAGTGCGCCATAGAGTTCCTGACTGTACTTGGCCAGCTTGGTCATGTTTGCGGTCGCGCGCAGCTGCGCAATCAGACCTGCAGCATGCCATGTGGTGCCGCTGGTCAGTTGCTTGCGCTCAAGCAACACAACATCGGTCCACCCTTTCTTGGTAAGGTGATACGCGACCGAGCATCCGATGACGCCGCCGCCGATGATGACCACACGGGCCTTGGTGGGAAGATCAACCATCCTGATGTCTCCGCTGTCTCAGGTTTTTTGCAAAATGCCATGAAGGATCGACAAAAAAAGCGTCAAAAACGTCATCTCAATCGCGAAAATCACCTATATTCTGCACGTCTTTTTTGACGTCTCAGAACAAACGGAGTGACGCCAAAGACGCTTTTGTAAACGGATGAGAATCCGTTTGGAAAGCCGCACACCAAGCCGATTTCCCGCACGCTCATCGTTGTGTTCAAAAGCAAGTTGTTGGCTTTGGCCAAGCGCATTTCTCGGTAGAATCCGTTTGGAGTGGTTGCGAAAGTTGCCTTGAACTTGCGCTCGAGCGATCTGTTCGACACGTGTAACATGTCAACGATCTGATTGATCGGTAACGGTTCTTCGATATTCGCCTGCATCAGCTTGATACATTGATCCAGCTTTGCGTCACCTGTGGCTGTATTCCGAGCGCCCGAAAACGGCTGCATGGATGAGAAATCGCGGATGTTCTCGTGCAGCATGATATCCGCAACTGTCATCTTGGCGGCACCCGAAATGTGCCGCCCAATCACCGCCAGTGCCACATCCGTCGTTGCCTCCATTCCCGCGCAGGTGACCACCGAACCCTGTTCGGTCGCAATTGAAAGCTTGGCCTCAAAACGCGCGCCACGTTCGCGTAAGAAAGAGGCGTTTTCCCAATGGGTTGCCATATGATCAGCGCCGTTTTCATCGATGTACCTGCTTGCCGCTTCGGCCAGCAAAAAGACCTGGGCTCCCCGGTACGTATAGTCGGGCACGACGCGACCTAAAGAAAGCTCTGGCTGATCCGGATCCGAGTTTCCGATCACAAACAGATAATCCGCATCGGGCTGCGCAGGTATGGTTTCGGTCGACACCGTCGCGCAACTGCTGCTTTCAACAGGCCCCCCCTTTCGGGACCGGTAAGTGAATGTGAACGGAGGATGCGCGCAAACCCGGTTGGCCAGGCGCAACACATCGACCAGCGACGCGAGTTCCAGCAACACGAAACCGGGTGCAACCAGAATATCGAAATGCTGCTGATCCCGATCTTTTCGCCGTTCAGGTTTGTTGCGGATCGACATGAGGCACACTCAAACAATTGTGTGCCCGGCCGCACGTAAACTGTCGGCAAGGGTTTCGATATGATCTGGCCCAACTTCGCAGCAACCGCCAACAATCGTCGCGCCCTGCGCCACCCAGCCCATGGCATGCTGCGCATAGGCGTCAGGGTCTAGGTCATGACGGCTTTCCAGAGAGTCAACCGTCGGGGCATCCTTCAAAAAACCGTCTTTGATACCAGTAAAGCCATTGGCATAAGCGCCGAACGGGCGACCCAGCTTTGCGATGATCTCCAGTGCAGCCGGAATCGCTTCCGGGCGCGCGCAGTTGATCAAAACGGCCTCGGGGGCGTAACGCGCAACAAGCGGGGCGATGTCCTCCAGCGCTTCGCCTGACCGCAATCGCGTGCCGTCATCATCCATAACCGACATTGCCAGCCAGACGGGTTTGCCGCAATTCTCGGTACCGCGAAGCGCACCTTCGGCTTCCAGAACCGAGGACACGGTTTCGATCAGGAATAGATCAACCCGGTCTGCCATCAGTTGAGCCAGCTCGGCAAATTTTTCAGCCGCATCGTCTGGGTCGGGATTCAGATCGGGCCGGTAGCTGGCCAAAAGCGGACCAAGCGCACCAGCGATACGACCGTCAGTTCCCGCGCAAGCCTGCTCGGCCCGCGAAAGAGCAGCCTCGATCAGAAGTGGCATCTGGTCTTCGATCCCCTCACGCACCAGCCGCGAGCGGTGAATGGCATAGGTATTCGTGGTGGCAATCGTCGCGCCACTGCGGAAATAGGCCGCGTGAACTTCGGTCAGCAAGTCAGGTTTGTCGATCATCACCCGCGTTGACCACAAAGGCGTGGGCTGGTCACCGCTGCGTTTCACCAGTTCCTGCCCGATCGAACCATCTAAAAGCGTAATGTCAGCCATCTACCCCCCTTTCACGGTATTAATACCAGTTTCCCGGGCAAGGTCTTGGACATAAAATCCTCTTGCGCCTGAACAATGTCACGCAACGGGTAGGTTTTTGAGACCAAAGGCCTGATCCGACCTGCATTCATCAGCACAACAAGTCGGCCAAAGACTTCGGGAGGCTGATGGGTGCAGCCATGGATTGTGATGTCGCGCAGATAGATGTCTCGCAAATCGGCGCTGACGATGGGGCCAGCGATTGCACCTGACACCGCATAGTGCCCGCCGGGTTTCAGCGCCAGTATGAGATCGGGCCAAGCCGAGCCGCCCACCACATCGATGACGACATCGAACATATCCTTCGGCAGCTGCGCATCCCGGTCAAAGGTTGCCGACGCCCCCTGCGCTTTGACCACATCCGCCTTGGCAGCGCTTGTCACCCCCCAGACCGTCGCTCCTCGTAGCGCCGCGAGCTGGACCGCGGCGAGGCCCACACCGCCTGAAGCCCCTGTAATCAGCACTGTGTGGCCTGCCGACACACCAGCGCGAGTCAGCAGGTTTTCTGCGGTCCCAAACGCGCAGGGAATAGCGGCGATTTCCACGTCTGATAGGGGCGAGGCGGTCACATCATAGAGATCATTGCTATCGACCAGACAGTATTGGGCAAACGCTCCGTCGATTTCTGAACCAAGCGCGATAAAACCATGCGGTCTACCCGGCCCCGGGCGTGGCAAGTTGATAGGACAGGTCACGCGTTGGCCGGGCTTGAACGCCGCTCCCGGTCCAACCTCTTCAACAATCCCACACAGATCACCACCTTGGATGCGGGGAAAGTGCAGCGCACCTCCCCACCCGCCGGCCTCAACCTGCTGATCTACCGCATCCGTCGCTTTTGTAACATCCGACGAGTACCAGCCGATCCGCGTGTTGATGTCGGTGTTGTTCACCCCGGCAGCGGCTACGCGCACCAGAACCTGCCCCGGACCGGGGGTCGGAACGGGGACGTCTTCCCGCCATTCCAACACCTCAGGACCTCCATGGCCAGTCAGATATACGCCTTCCATCTGCCGGGTCATATCAGCGCCTTTCTGTCGTAGGGGTCAGGCCCTCAACCGTTCATTTGCAGGATCCCAGAGCGGCTGATCCTCCTGAACAACAGCACGACATTTCTGACCGTAGATTTCAACCTCTAGCTCAGTTCCCGGGACAGCCAGATCTGCGCGCACCATGCCCAGCGCGACCGAGGCACCAATGCGATACCCCCACGCACCCGATGTGGTTTCACCCACGATCTCATCACCGCTCCAGATGCAGGACATGTAAGGCGCATCGACCTCACCTGCGTCCACGATCAGAGTGACAAAGGACTTTTTAACGCCTTGCTGTTTTTCGTTCTGAATGGCTGCTTTGCCAACAAAATCCTGTGGTTTATCGAGCTTGACAAAGCGCCCCAAACCACCTTCCAGCAGAGAGTAATCTGTGCTTAGGTCGCCTTTCCACGCGCGATAGCCTTTCTCGATCCGCAGCGAATTCAACGCATACATGCCAAAGGGTTTCGCTCCGGCAGCCAGCACAGCTTCGTAGATGGCGGGCATCGCATCATTTTCAGCATGGATTTCCCAACCCAACTCACCCGCGAAAGATACACGGATCAGGAAGGCATCCTGCCCGGCCACTTTGGCGAATTGGTGGGTCAGCCACCCTTGCTGCAAATCTGCATCGGTGATGCCGGACAATACATTCCGCGTCATCGGTCCGGTCACGATCAGTGTGTCGCGCTCGGTTGTGGTTTCCCGAACGGTCACACCTTCGGGCACCGAATTGCGGATCAAATCACCATCGTGCCACTGTGCCGTGGCAGCAGTGATTAGGACGAAATTGTTCTCAGCCAGACGGATACAGGACAGCTCGGTCAAAATGCGCCCTCTTTCATCCGAGACATAGATCAGATTCATGCGCCCTGCTTTAGGGATACCTCCGGTACAGAAGCCACGCAGCCAGTCATCCGCCCCCTCGCCTTGTATCCAGAACCGCGAGAAGCCCGGCAGATCCAGCACCCCGCAGTGATCGCGCACGGCTTCGCATTCTTCTTTGACCCGTTGCTCCCAGGGGCCCGAACGTCCCCAGGTATGGGTGGCTTCCAGTGACGTGTCATCGCCGGTTTGCGCAAACCAGTTTGCGCGTTCCCAGCCGTTGTACGCGCCCATGACACCGCCCAATTCCTTGACCTTGGCGTGCACAGGCGAGACCTTCTTGTCGCGTGCGGCAGGCCATTCGTGATGTGGGAAATGCATGGCGTATTCGTTGCCGTAGACTTCCATCCCTTTCTGATTGCAGTAGTCCTGATCGGTGTAGTCGGTGTAACGACGCGGATCGACGGCCCACATATCCCATTCGGTGTGACCATCGACGATCCACTCGGCCAGAACTTTGCCTGCACCACCACCTTGGGCGATACCGAAAGTGAAGGTATGAGCCTCGAACGCGTTTGTCACACCCGGCATCGGGCCAATCAACGGCAGACCATCTGGCGCATAGGGGATCGGGCCATTGATGACGCGACCAACGCCCGAGGTTGCCATCAGCGGAACCCGTTCCATTGCATCGGTGACGATATCCTCGATCCGGTCCAGATCATCGTTCCACAGTTGGAAGCTGAAATCCTCGGGCATCGGGTCATCCTCGGTCATCCAGTGGCCCTTGCAATTAGGCTCATAAGGGCCAAGGTTGAAGCCATTCTTCTCTTGCCGCAGGTAGTACGAGATATCGACATCGCGCAGCAGCGGCAGCTTCTTGCCACCATTTTCTTTCGACCACGCTTCGATTTCGGGAACTTCGTCAGTCAGCAGATACTGATGGCTCATGACCATGGCCGGGACGGTTCGGCCGCCAAAGGGTTTGAACCATTCCCCTACGCGCTGCGCATAGTAACCGGCGGCGTTCACCACATAATCGCAGGCAATATCACCCTTTTCGGTATGCACGGTCCATGTGCCGTCGTCCTGCTGTGTCACACCGGTTGCCGGGCAGAATCGGATGATCTTTTGCCCCATATCCCGCGCTCCCTTGGCCAGAGCCTGAGTCAGCTGCGCCGGGTCAATGTCACCATCGGTCGGGTCATACAGAACGCCTTCAAGATCATGGGTCTCCAGGAAAGGATAGCGTTCCTTGGCCTCTTCCGGAGTCCACATCTCCATCGGGATGCCTTGATAGCGGCCCATAGACATGGCCCGTTCGAATTCCTGCATCCGCTCCTTGCTGTGCGCCAGACGAATTGACCCGGAAACGTGGTAGTTCATCGGATAGTCGACCTCGTCCGCGAGGCGCGAATACAGTTCGGTCGAATAGCGCTGCATGTTCATGATCGCCCACGAGGTCGAAAACGTCGGAACGTTACCCGCCGCGTGCCATGTCGAGCCTGCGGTCAGTTCGTTCTTTTCCAGCAGAACACAATCCGTCCAGCCCTTCTTGGCCAGATGATACAGCGATGAACAGCCCACAACGCCGCCGCCGATGATGACCACACGGGCCTTGGTTGGAAAATCACTCATGTGTTTGGTTCCCTATTAGTGTGCCCGCTGGGGCAGGTCGTCTTTGATGTCATAGTAATCGCCCTTGTCCGCAACGAAGATGTGCTGGGCGAGTTTCAACCCGGTCGGCTCATCCAGTGAGCCCACGGAAATTGCGATCGTGTCCTCGTCATTGTGCTGCCAGAAGAGGAACGAGCCACAAGCGCGGCAAAATCCGCGCTTGGCAATGGCAGAGGCGCGATACCAGCCCAGCGTTTCGCTGGTGGTAAAGCTGAGATTGTCCTGATGCGTAACGGTCGAGGCCCACAGATGACCCGACTGTTTGCGACACTGCCCGCAATGGCAGGCATTTGGTGGCGTGAGGTCTCCGTCAACAACAAAAGCGACCGCGCCGCACAGGCAGGAACCGGTATGCATGTCTTTATCCCCTCGCTGTCGGCGTCGAACTGGCACCCAGCAAAACGCCATAAATGATGAAACAGGTCGCCATCACGCGGCGTACCCAGATATTGAACACCGCCCCCAACGCAGCCTTGCCCATCAGCGCCCCCAGCGACGTGAACCCGGTATAGCTGAGCGTCGTGATGACCAGTGCCGTCGGCATGATCACCGCCATTTGCTGCCAGATGGGTACATCCGGCTGCACAAATTGCGAAAACGCCGCAAGGTATCCGGCGACGCTCTTGGGGTTGATCGTGGCAACAGCCAGCGCGTGAAAGTAAACATGTCTTGCCGGACGCTCTGATGCCGGAGCGGGTTTCGCTGCGTTCATCCAACCGCGAATGCCCATCCAGATCAGAAACCCGGCCCCGATAAGTTTGGCGACAAAGAAACCCGTTGGCGACGCGGCAATCAACGCTGTGATTCCCACAGCCGAGAGGATCAGGAACACACTCGCCTGAGTCAAAATAGCCAAGACACCCAACATAGCCTTGGAGAACGGCAGGCTCATCCCATTTGAGATGCAATTGACCGCATTCGGCCCCGGGGTGGTCACGAACACCACCCAGAACAGAGCGAATATGGTCCAGGCCTCAAAACTCATCAGTACACCGGAGGGGCGATGACCCAGATGGCCACAGCGGGCTCATCAAAGGGGTTGGACCAAGTGTAGGGCTCGTGCTTGATCCGGAAGCTATCGCCGGGGCCGACCTGAAAGCTGCGCGAGCCGATCGTCAGTTCCAGACGGCCTGAAACCATATAGCCGACTTCCTGCGTCGGCCGGTTTGCCGGGGTCTGCATCTGCGAATGCGGCTCAAAGGTCGAATGCACCATCTCGAAATCGTCGGTCAGGTCAGGCGAAAGCAGTTCTTCGATCAACCCTTCTTCGCCAGAGCCCATCGGGCGACGGGACCCTGCCCGCACAATATACCCTTGCTCATCCACCGGCGCAGCGGAATGGGCAAACAGCATCGACATCGGCACACCCAGACATTCGGCAATCTGGCGTAGATCCGAAATCGACGGCTCGGACATGTCACGCTCGACCTGGCTGAGCCAGCCAACGGACCGATCCAATCGGTTGGCGATCTCGGTCAGAGTCAGCCCGCGCGCCTTGCGCAGTGCGCGAAGGTCGGCACCGAGGGATGCGCTATGAGGGGCTTGCGAATTCAAGTTGCGTTCCGAGTCTGCGTGAAATTTTCTGTTACTTTTTCACGGTGCCTCGAATCGGTGAAATTTCCAAGCATTTTTTCACTTGGGTCTGCAAATTTAGTTGGCTATGCACGCTCCATGTGGATTGCCGTAATCTATCTTTGGGCCATTAATACCCTGACTTTGATGGCGTTTGGCTTGGATAAGCTGCGCGCGCGCCGTAGAAGGCGACGCATCCCCGAGCGGCGCTTGTTATGGTTGGCGGCACTAGGTGGCAGCTTGGCCGCGCTACTGGGGCGCTGGATCTTCGGGCACAAGACCCGCAAGCGCGGTTTCTCGGCTTGGCTATACACGATCACAGCGTTTCAGGCCGGGCTTTGCTATCTGATTATGTCCCGAGATCTTGGCGCATTTTTGCGATAGCTCGGAACCCTCTAACGCGCAAATACATCCGTTAGAATAGCACCAAGTGCGGTCGCATCATCTTTGGTAAACGCGTCGGGCTGGTCGCTGTCGATATCAAAGACAGCGATCACGTTACCATTCGCATCCCGCACCGGTAGAACCAACTCGGACCGAGTGGATGACGCACAAGCGATATGGCCGGGGAAAGCATCTACATCCGAAACCAATTGCACTTGCCCTGTACGGGCAGCCGCACCACACACACCGCGTTCAAAAGGGATTACTAGGCAGCCATGCCCCCCCTGATAAGGCCCGATCTTTAGCACTTCGGGCTCAGTTACGCGGTAAAATCCCGTCCAGTCGAATCGGTCGTCCGAGTGATGCACTTCGCATGCCACCGTAGCCATCAATGCAACCTCGTCGGTTTCACCGTCGGTCAAGGCGGCTATGGTTTTGGCGAGTGTGTCGTAGTCGGCTTTCATGTTGGTAGACCTTGCATCCGGGGAACTGCGGGCGCTGCCGCCAATTCCCCGAGTATTTGCAAAAAGACAAAGCGTCAAACGCGTTCTATTGCGATGGCCGTCCCTTCTCCGCCGCCAATGCAGATTGCAGCGACACCGCGCTTGAGATTTCGCTTTTCTAGCGCATTGAGCAGCGTGACCATGATCCGGGCCCCCGAGGCACCTATCGGGTGGCCAAGCGCACATGCGCCGCCATTCACATTCACGATCTCACGGGACAAGCCCATTTCGTGCATGAAAGCCATGGGTACAACGGCGAAGGCTTCGTTAACCTCCCACAGATCGACATCCTCTTTTTTCCAACCGATATGGCCCAACAATTTCTGCGCCGCCGGAACCGGAGCAGTTGTGAACAACCCCGGTGCCTGCGCGTGACTGGCGTGGCCAAGAATCCGTGCGCGCACGGTCAGGCCCTGCTGTTCTGCCGCCTCTGCCGAGGCAAGCACAAGGGCGGCTGCGCCATCCGAGATCGAAGAAGAATTGGCTGCCGTTACCGTTCCATCCTTGCGAAAGGCTGGTTTCAGTGTGGGTATCTTCTCGGGCCGCGCCGATTTTGGTTGCTCATCCGCGTCCAGCACAACCTCGCCTTTACGAGTCTGAATCTTGACCTGTGTAATTTCCTGGTCGAACGCATTATTTTCCTGCGCGGACAGCGCGTTGGAGAGCGACCGCAGGGCGTATTCGTCCTGCGCCTCGCGCGTGAACTGATAGGATTCGGCACAGTCCTCGGCAAACGTGCCCATAAGCCGACCTTTGTCATAGGCGTCTTCGAGCCCGTCCAGAAACATGTGATCGACGACCTGCCCATGTCCGATCCGGGCGCCACCGCGCATCTTGGGCAGCAGATAGGGCGCGTTGGTCATGCTCTCCATCCCGCCAGCGACCATGGTCTGAGTATGGCCCAAAGCGATCTGATCAAACGCGATCATTGCGGCCTTCATGCCTGAACCGCACATTTTGTTGAGCGTTGTGGCAGGTACATCTTCCCCCAGACCGGCGGCAAACCCAGCCTGACGCGCCGGGGCCTGTCCCTGGCCGGCAGGCAAGACGCAGCCCATCAGCAACTCATCCACGGCCCGAATGCCTGCACCCTCCAGCGCTGCGCGGATAGCAGCACCGCCCAGATCAGCAGCGGCGACGCCGTCAAACATGCCCTGAAAGCCGCCCATTGGTGTACGCGCGGCACCTGCTATCACAACCTCGTTCATCCGAAATCTCCTTGAACTTTCCAGCCTATGGATACCGAATGGTAAGAATTACCGTCTAGCGTATTTCTACCATCATTTTGCATTGCCAAAGGCGGACGAACATGGGGCTCAGCAGCGAGATCACCGGCGAGACACAGATAATATCCGTTCATTGTGATCGAATTGATGCCGCAATGGCGATTCAATTCAAGGAAGATATGCGCGCGGAAACCCAAACCCATGCCAAACGGGTGGTGTTGGATTTGTCTTCTGTCGAATTCATCGACTCCAGCGGTCTGGGCGCCATTGTCGCCTCGATGAAACAATTGGAAAAAGGGCGCAGATTGGATCTGGCCGGCTTGCGCCCGATCGTTGAAAAAGTGTTCCGCCTGACCCGCATGGACACCGTGTTCAGACTGTTCAAATCGCTGGATGAGGCGATCGGCGCTGGTGCAGACTGACGATCGGCAGAGGTGGAACAGCGTGTGCTCGAGTTGCAAACAAAACTGCCTGGAGGTGAGCTTTCCCGCGACACAAGTGCAGGCCAGCGCAGGGATCGCGGCGTTAAGCGCACGGCTGGCAGCGCAGGGATTGCCGGAAAGCAAAGCAGATGACGTAAGAATCGCGCTGACGGAAGCGATCAACAACGTGGTCGAACATGCCTATGCCGGGGTGGCCGCCGCTGACGTTCAAATCGATTGCTCATTATGTGCAAAGAAGCTGGTGATTCAGATCACCGATACCGGCGACCCGATGCCCGAATTGCGGATACCGAGCGGCACTCCACCATCTGTCGACACTGCTTTGCAGGACCTGCCCGAGGGCGGCTTTGGCTGGCACCTGATTCATCAACTTGCCAGCGACATACAATATGAACGCAAAAGCGGCGGGAACCTGCTCTGCTTGCGGTTCGACTTTGACGAGATGCCCTAGCAGGCATCAAATGGCCACAATAAGGCCTAGATCGAACCATTGTCGCGCCGCAAACAAAGGTCATAAGTAAGGGGTAGCTCAGATAGCTTCCCTCGGCGCCTAGCGTCACAGCCCCCACCCAGTGAGCGGCGCCGAGGACCTCCTTCCTCTGATAGCATTGGACAATTCCCAGCTGCGGCTTAGTGTCTGCGTGTTTGCAGAAGGAAAGACCCATGCGCGATTTTCACAAGACAGGCCGTTCTGAAGTTTTGGCAACCGAAGGGATGTGCGCAACGTCCCATCCGTTGGCCGCCAAAATCGCGCTGGATATTCTGCAGCAGGGCGGCAATGCCATGGACGCAGCCATTGCAGGCGCAGTGCTTCTGGGAATTTGCGAGCCGCAAATGACCGGCTTGGGCGGAGATTGCTTTGTTCTGTACAATCGCGCAGGCGAGCAGACTGTTCGCGCACTAAACGGTTCGGGTCGGGCCGCGGCATCAGCGGATGCACAGGCATTGCGGGATCGCGGTTTAAATTCGGTTCCCGTGACCAGCCCGGATGCCGTGACAATTCCCGGAGCGGTTGAGGCATTCTGCCGTCTAGCAAAAACCGAAGGTCGGCTGGGCCTGGAAGCAATCCTGCAACCCGCAATCCATTATGCCGAGTCAGGTGTTCCGGTGGCTCCACGCGTTGCCTTTGATTGGATGAACAGCGCGTCCACCCTGCAAGGCGCGGCACGTGATCATTATCTGATTGACGGCAAACCCTTGCAAACCGGGCAGGTTTTTCGCGCCCCCGGTCAGGCAGAAGTTCTTCGGCGCATTGCCCAACACGGTCAAAAGGCATTTTATTCTGGTGAGATTGCCGATGACATGCTTGCGGCCCTGTCCGATCTGGGTGGAGTACAGACTGCGCAGGATTTCGCGGCCGTGCAAAGCGATGAAACTGTGCCCGTCAGCGGAGATTATGGCGGTGTCGAACTGGTCGAGCACCCACCGAATGGTCAGGGCGCGACGGCAATCCTGTTGCTGAATATCTTGAAGCACTTCGATCTGGCCGCAATGGACCCTTGGGGGGCTGAACGCGTACATATCGAAGCCGAGGCCAGCAAACTGGCCTACGACGCACGCAATCGTTTCATCGCCGATCCCGACCACAGCACGCGGATGGCTCATTTTCTTGCACCTGAGACAGCCGCCCAACTTGCCGCGCTGATCAATCCGAAACGCGCCATGGCTGCCGCCGCTCCCTTGACCGGGTCTGTTCACAAAGACACCGTCTATATCACCGTGGTTGACCGGGATCGCATGGCCGTTTCACTTATTTATTCGATCTACCACGGGTTCGGGTCGGGCATCGCTTCGGAAAAGTTCGGCATTTTGCTGCAGAATCGGGGTGCTGGTTTCAACCTCGAACCCGGTCATCCAAATGAGCTTGCCGGTGGAAAGCGACCAATGCACACAATCATACCGGGAATGTTGCGCGCCCAAGGCCGCATCGCGATGCCCTTTGGCGTCATGGGAGGTGCCTATCAACCAACCGGACACGCTCGGCTAGTGTCAAATCTCACGGATTTCGACATAGAGCTGCAGGAAGCCATCGATGCGCCTCGGGCATTTGCAGATGGGGGTGTTCTGAAAATTGAGCGAGGCTATTCCGATGCCGTTCTGCAACAATTATCCGATATGGGGCACACTGTCCAAATACCGGAAACGTCTCTGGGTGGTGCGCAAGCCATTCGAATCTGTTCAAACGGAGTTCTGGAAGGTGCTAGCGATCCCCGTAAAGATGGTTGCGCATTAGGCTACTGACACACGCCATTATGACGGACATATTCAGTTCAACTGAAAGTGCAGCGGATAAGATCCATCCTGAAACGGGCCGAACATGTTGGGGATATCGGGATGGTCTACCGGCTCACCCGATTGGTCCTCAACCAGATTTTGTTCTGAAACATAAGCGACATAGAAGGATTGATCATTCTCAGCCAGCAAATGATAGAACGGCTGATCCTTCAGCGGGCGACTGTCTTCAGGAATGGCCTGATACCATTCCTCCGAGTTCGAGAATTCCGGATCGACATCAAAAATAACCCCTCGAAAAGGGTGTCTACGGTGTCGAACCACCTGTCCCAGGCGATACTTGGCTTGTGTCTTTAGCATTGTTTCGGCCCCCAAAGCATTTAGTACATCTTTTCGGGCAGAAAAGCCAACCAATGAGCTGAAATTCGGGGAAACAGTCTGTGAACCTACTCCTAACAGTGTTCGAAATCGTTGCCCCGGTGTTCCTTCTGGCCGGGATCGGGTTTGCGTGGGTCAAGCTCGGGTTCGAGTATCGGCTGCAATTTGTCACGCGGTTTGCGGTGACGCTTGCAGTGCCCAGCCTGATCTTCGTAGCTTTGATGCAAACCGACATTCCTGGCGGTGAATTGACCGTTTTCACGCTCGCTGCGATTGCATCACATGTTGCTTTGGCGGTGGTTTTCTGGGTCATTGTACGTGCCTCAGGGCTTGAGCAGCGGACCTATCTGTCACCTCTTATCTTCGGTAACACTGGGAATCTGGGCCTGCCTTTGTGCATCTTTGCCTTTGGGCAGGCTGGGTTGGGTTTCGCGGTGATCTTTTTGGCCGTTACGGCTCTGTTTTCTTTTACCTACGGTATCTATCTGGTCGCGGGGCGCGGCGCCTTTGGCAAGGTTCTGCGCGAGCCGATGGTCTGGGCCACGCTGCTGGGGGCATTGTTTCTGTGGCGTGGATGGCAGACGCCACTGTTTCTAACCAACACGCTGGAACTGTTGGGCCAGATGGCGGTGCCTATGATGCTGATCACCCTTGGGGTCGCGATTGCACGCCTGACAACACAGAAGCTGCAACAGGCTATATGGTTGTCCCTGCTGAAACTCGCGGTGTGCTTCGGGTTGGGCTGGGCTCTTGCCATCAGTTTTGGACTGGGTCCTGTAGCCTTCGGAGTTCTGGTTTTGCAAATGTGTGCGCCGGTCGCCGTCACCTCATACCTGCTGGCAGAGCGGTTTGATGTGGATTCCGACGCGGTTGCAGGCATGGTCATGGTCTCGACAGTATTGTCGGTCGCCGCATTACCGATAATTCTCGCTATTATTCTGTAACGATTGTGATTTCCTCAGAGCTCAATCTGCGCTAGAATAAAGAAAAAAGGCACGAGGCACATGAGCAGAATTCTTTTCGTACTCTTCGGGGTGCTGCTTTTGGCATCCTGTGGTGGCGGGTCCAAACAGCCACCGAGCAGACTGAATGACGCGTGCAGCATTGCGCGCGAAAAACCCGATTATATCAAGGCTTTCAAAAGCACCGAGCGCAAATGGGGTGTCCCCGTTCACGTTCAGATGGCCACGATTTACCAAGAAAGCCGTTATCGCGCAGATGCGCGCACACCGCACAAATACGTGCTGGGCGTCATCCCGATGGGTCGCCAAAGCAGTGCTTACGGCTATGGTCAGGCACTTGATGGCACGTGGGAGCAGTATCAACGCGAAACCGGCAAACGCCGCGCCAAGCGGGATCGCATCCGTGATGCGTCGGATTTCATTGGCTGGTACATGAACAAAAGCTATGAGCGGAACGGGATTCATCCCACCGACGCGCGCAACCAGTACCTAGCCTATCACGAAGGGCAAACCGGCTACGCGCGCGGCAGCTACAACAGCAAATCTTGGCTGTTGAACGTTGCGAACGATGTAGACGCCCGAGCGCAACTGTATCAGGCGCAGCTGGCGAACTGCCGTTACTAAACAAACCCTGTCAGGTCAGCGATCGTCTGACCTGATACGGGTTTTGCTTGAAAACACGCTGGAATCGAGGTTTCCGCCTTCAGTCAACGGCCCCAGCAGTACGGTCGTTTGACTTCCAGCGTTATCGTGGATCACCCATTTGCGCAGCTCAACCGGATTGGATGTAAACATTAACTCGATCCGCCCGCTTTCCGGGTTCTTGGGGTCCTGAGCCGTCACAACCGTGGCGGTCCCGTCAAAATCGTGCCCAACAACCATATTGGCTTGCCCCAGATTGACATTCCGCGCCAACACCAGTGACAGCGGTGTGCGTTTCAGCGGGTACTGTTCGGGCGGCTGATTGGATTTCGGGTCAAAGATCTGCACCGTCCCCGACCGCGCCAAAACTACCGCGCTGTTGGGCGGATCATATTCGAACCGCATTTTTCCGGGCCGCTCGAGCCACAGCTTACCGGTGCTAAGCGATCCGTCATCATTCACCTGCGTGAATGTGGTCTGAACCGTCTTCATCTGGTTCAGGTAGTTAGAGATTTGCGACAGTGGCAGCTTTTCAGCCGCCCACGCGGCGGGCGCAGCCAGTGTCAGAGCAAGGGCAAAAGCAATCTGTTTCATAGGACCCAGATAGGCGTTCTGCCCTTGTTATTAAATATCTTACTGCTCGGGGACGAGGATTTCGCGTTTTCCAACGTGATTTGCCCCGGAAACAACGCCTTCGTCCTCCATCTGCTCAACAAGCCGCGCAGCTTTGTTGTAGCCAATGGCAAGTTTTCGCTGAATGTAGGACGTCGAGCATTTGCGATCTTTGATCACAATCGCCACTGCCTGGTCGTAAAGGGCGTCTTCTCCGTTCGTGTTGCCACCCGTGTTCAGGCCCAGAACAGCGTCGATATTGTCAGCCTTTTCCTCGGCCGGGCCATCTACCACGCCACTCATGTAGGCCGGCGGGCCGAACTGTTTCAGGTGGTTGACGATTTCTTCGACCTCTTCATCCGAGACAAACGGACCGTGACAACGGGTGATCTTCGCCCCGCCCGCCATATACAGCATGTCGCCCTGCCCCAGAAGTTGTTCGGCACCCATCTCGCCCAAAATGGTGCGACTGTCGACTTTCGAAGTCACCTGGAACGAAATACGGGTCGGGAAGTTCGCCTTGATCGTCCCGGTGATCACATCAACAGAGGGGCGCTGAGTGGCCATGATCAGGTGAATGCCCGAGGCCCGCGCCATCTGCGCCAGACGTTGAATGCAGGCCTCGATCTCCTTGCCCGCAACCATCATCAGGTCAGCCATCTCGTCGACGATCACAACGATATAAGGCATTGCTTCGGGCGCGAATTCTTCGGTCTCGAACATTGGCTCGCCGGTTTCATCGTCAAAGCCGGTCTGGACCGTGCGGCTGAACATCTCGCCCTTGGATAGCGCATCCTTCACGCGGCCATTGTAGCCCGCGATATTGCGCACGCCCATTTTGGACATTTTGCGATAGCGATCCTCCATCTCGCCCACGACCCATTTCAGGGCCACAACCGCCTTTTTCGGGTCGGTCACAACGGGCGAAAGCAGGTGCGGGATACCGTCATAGACCGACAGTTCCAGCATCTTGGGGTCGATCATGATCAGGCGGCACTCATCCGGCGTTAGCTTATAAAGCAGCGACAGGATCATCGTATTGATTGCCACCGACTTACCGGAACCAGTCGTACCAGCGATCAAGAGGTGAGGCATTTTTGCCAAGTTCGCCACCACGGACTCACCGCCGATATCCTTGCCCAACGCCAAGGGCAGCGCATGATTACCATCGCCGAAATCGCGACTGGCGAGGATTTCGCGCAGCACCACCATCTCACGGTTTTCATTGGGCAGTTCAATGCCAATAACCGAGCGCCCCGGTAGAGTTGAAACCCGCGCGGACAAAGCCGACATTGAGCGTGCGATATCGTCGGCCAAACCGATCACACGGCTGGCTTTTAAACCCGGTGCAGGCTCCAATTCGTACATGGTCACAACCGGACCGGGGCGGACACTTACGATCTCGCCCTTGACGCCGTAGTCATCCAGCACGTTTTCCAGCATCCGCGCATTTTCCTCGAGCGCCTCATCGCTTAGGTGATGGCGTTGGATGCTTGCAGGGTTGGACAGAAGGCCCAGCGGTGGCAGTTCGAAATCGGAATGCCGTTCCTCGAAAGAAAGTGTCGGCTGTGCTTCGGCTTGCGCCCTGCGCGAAGGTGGAGGAGTGCGTCGGACCGGTTGAGCTACTACAGGTTTACGCGGCTCAGCGACAGGAATCTTGACAGCCTGTCTCGGTTGGAGCGCGGGTTCGGGGGCATCATCAAACACGGCCTCATCATCATAGTCCGGTTCGGAAACATAGTCCTGCCGCATCCAATTATCAGCCTCGGAGTCAGCCGCCAGCGTCTCAACATCAGATCCTGCTGTCAGCGGTGGTTCGGGTGGCAAACCTGCAGAGGTCATCGGGGGTTCGGGCGGCAACTCGTCTGCCGCGCCAGAGTTCAAAATCAACGGGTCCGGTCCCCTGCCCCGCCCTTTGGTCAATGGCAAGTTGGGATCGGGTTCGGGCGTTAGCACACCAGCGGCCACTTTACGATTGCGCACAGCGGCGGAAATCTTGGACCGGATGCGATCCTCACCCGGCATGTCGTAATACCCTTCGACCGCAACGTTTTCGACCAACTCAGGCTCGGGCATAGGGTCAGGACGACGGATCAGGGAAGGCATCCGAGCCAGAAGGCCTGTCTTGGCGACAGGTTCCTGCGCTTCAATCTCAGGGTCCTCAAAGACCGGATCAGCGTAGGCCAGGTCGTCGTCAAAATCCGCCTGAACCGGAACTGCACGTTCGGCCTTGCGCTCGGCCCATTGGGCCTTCCGGTCCCGTGCTGCCCGCGCTGTCGCCGATGCCCCGCGTCCCAGCGCGTTCATCAACAGATCATAGGCCATGACCAGTCCCAACAGAAACGCCCGGAAGCCATTGCGAACGTCCGCTTTGCCGAAACCCAACACGAATACACCCAGAGCCAGCATACCGACCGCCATCGCCAGCGACATCAGCTTGACCAGGAAATGCGATGAGATCGGCAACAAAGTCAAAATCGCACCCATCACTGTATCGCCGAATAGACCACCCAAGCCATAGCTGTGCGTCGTCCGCCATTCGGCACCCGGCACCAGAGTCGCTGCGTAGACAGCCAGAACGGCGATCCAGATCGGCGCAAAAATCAGGCGGGCAATGGCACGGTCTTCACCTAAATGACCTGCAAATCGAACGCCCCAAGTGATCAGCACCAAGGCGACACCCAAGCTGCCCCAACCCACGATCATAAACAACGGCGCGGCAATCGAGGCCCCAATGCGCCCCATCCAGTTTTGCACGGGCGCATCGGTCGAAACCATCCAGTTTGGATCATCGGGGGTATAGGACCAGATCATCGCTGCAGCGGCCAACCCCAACAGGATCAAAGCGATCCCGATCAGTTCTTTGCTACGCCGTTCAATGGCGGCTTGCGTGTTGCTGTCCAGCAGCGGGTCACGGTTTCGCGCGTTATATGATGCCATTTTGCCCTCGTACCTCACGAATAGATGCAGTCGCGGAGTGTAATCAGCCCGCGCTTCATCTCTGTTTTTGGGGCCACCATCGCGACCCGGATAAATTGCTCGCCCGGGTTTTGCCCCGGATCACCTTGAGAAAGATATGCGCCCGGCAGAACCCGAACACCGGTTTCCTGCCAAAGCTTCAATGCGGTTTCTTCACCGTTTTCGACCGGCAGCCACAGGAAGAACCCGGCCTCGGGCGGCATGTAGCCTTGTACGCCTGCGAAAACCTCATCCGCGACGGCGTATTTCTCCTGATACAGCGCGCGGTTTTCCTGCACATGCGCTTCATCCGCCCAAACCTTGGCGGCGGCGGCCTGCAGCGGGGCGGGCAAAGGGGCACCCGCATAGCTGCGCAACAGTTTGACACGGCTGATTGTTTCAGGTCCACCTGCGATCAGCCCCGACCGCAGCCCGGCCAAGTTCGACCGCTTGGACAGAGAGTTGAACAGCGTGACACGTTCGGGGTCAGCACCCAGTTCCTGCGCAACGGTCAGCGCGCCAACCGGCGCGGCGTCGCGGTAGATTTCGGAATAGCATTCATCGGCAAAGATGCGGAAATCGTACTTTTCAGCCAATTGAATCAGCTCGACCCAGTAATCGCGCGAGGCGACCGCCCCCTGAGGGTTCGCGGGTGAGCAGATATAAGCCACTGCAGTGCGGTTCAGAATCTCTTCGGGCAGGCCTGCATAGTCCGGTAGATGGCCGGTCGCAGCGGTTGCAGGTACAAAATAGGGCTGCGCGCCGACCGAAATCGAGGCGACCATGTAAACCTGATAAAACGGGTTCGGGCACAGGATGATTGGCTGCTGTCCGTTCTTCTTCTCAGGGCACAACGCCATTGCGGCATTGTACAGACCCTCGCGCGTGCCGTTCAGTGCCATCACATTGGCATCTGCATCCATCGACACACCATAGCGGCGGTTGATCCAACCCGTGATCGCTGCGCGCAATTCAGGTGAGCCTTCGTTCGGGGGATAGCCCTGAAACCCGGCGGCGTTTTCCATGATCACGTCGGTCACCCAAGATGGGAAATCATGCTTGGGCTCGCCAATGGTCATGTGAACGACTTCACCACCCGGCTGATGATGATCCAACAGGGCGCGTAGACGCGGAAACGCGTATTCCGGTAGGTTCGAAAACCGCTCGGGGAAATTCATGATACTGCCTCAATTTCGGGGTCATTTTGCGCCCCGTTTTATGGCAGATTACAGATCGACCCGGGCTTCGTCCAGACAAAGAGGTGCCGAATCAGGGGATTGTGGCATTCAGGTCAAAGCCCTTTCGGCTGCTGAGCCGAGCCGTAACAAGGCCTCTTCCGACCCCGGATAGCCCAACATCATCAGCCCGCAACCGGGTGTTCCCGTGGGCAAAGTCAGTGCCGCAAGCCCCATCAGATTGCCGATCCGGGTGTTGCGGAGAGCCAAGAGATTTTCGGTAACATAGTAGTCATGATCATTCATCAACCGGTCGAGATTGGGCGGTAGGATCGGGGCCGTCGGCGCAAGCACGGCGTCAAAGCCCGCAGTGGCCGCATCCCAAGCCTGTCGACAAGCGGTTAGTTTCGACCAAGCGGCCACGTAATCGGGGCCGGAATAGGCCTTGCCCATTCGGAACCGTTCAAGGATTTCGGGATACATCGCTTCGGGGTTCGCTTCTATCACATCTCGCCACAAGCCGTAGGCTTCGGTTGTATAGAGCACACCCGACAGGCTCATCGCTTCGTTCAGCTCAGGCACGTCAAGCGGAACGATCTCGGCCCCGGCCTCTTTCAGGCGCGCCAGCGCCTCATCATAGGCCTTAGCGGGTGCTTCGCGCAGATCGTCCTTGGCGACGTTCTGTAAATCAGCAAAGCGGCGACCGATCAATGACGCCCCGCGCAGGTCAGCCGGGGCGGTGCCCTCAAGCGCGGCAAGCATATGTGCGGCGTCCTCAATTGATCGCGCCAGAGGCCCAACGGTATCGAATTTCAGGCAGAGCGGCACGACGCCCTCAAGGCTAACGCGCCCCGCCGTGGTTTTCAGCCCCACCAGATCGTTCCAGGCCGAGGGAATCCGCACCGATCCACCCGTGTCCGAGCCAACGCCGCCTGCAGCAAGCCCCCAAGCCACCGAAGCTCCTGCACCTGAAGATGAGCCGCCCGGCACTGCGTCTTCGTCATTCACGCATGGAGGCGTAGCCGTCACAGGGTTTAGACCCAAACCCGAGAACGCCAATTCGCTCATATGCGTTTTACCCAGACAGACCGTACCCATCGCGGTCGCGTTCCGCACCACCTGCGCATCGGATTCGGGCACGCGGCCTTCCAACAGGGCCGAACCGGCCTCGGTCCCTACGCCTGCCGTGTCAAACAGGTCTTTCCAGCTGATCGGGACGCCATCCAACAAAGACCGCCGCAGGCCAAGCTTGGCCCGCTCTTGCGCCGCAAGGGCCTCGGCGCGGGCGCGATCGTGGGTCACCCGGGCATAGATCCGATCGCGATGTGGATGGGCGTCAATCGCGCTCAGATAAGTTTCTGTCAGTTCAACCGGATCGATCTGCCCCATTCCGATACCACGGCCCAAATCACATGCCGTCATGGTCAGCCAGTCTTGCATCCGGTCCCCTCCCGAGTAGTTCCGTGATCGGACGGTAGCGACAGGACCGCACATGGACAATCCCGAAAGGGCGCGCATATTGCAGCACATGGAACACAGATCCGATATCCTGATCGTTGGTGGTGGCCTGAACGGCCCTGCCCTTGCGCTGGCGCTGGCCCAGACCGGGCATTCAGTCGTGGTTGTTGACGCTCTGGCAGAGAAAGTGCGCAAGAATGCGGCCTTCGACGGGCGCGCCTATGCGCTGGCATTGGCGTCGCAACGTCTGCTCGACGCGATAGGCGTTTGGGAAAAGGTGGAAGAGCGCGCCCAGCCGATGCTGGAGATCAAGGTAACGGATGGCCATGCCGGTGCCGGACCTTCCCCGTTCTTCATGCATTTTGATCATGCCGAGATCGAAGAAGGCCCGATGGGCTATATGGTTGAAGATCGCCACCTGCGGCGGGCTTTTCTGGAGGCCATGACCGAACAAGACGGGATTACCGAAATCAGCGGCAAAACGGTCGTGTATCAGGACATCTCGGCAAACGGGGCAACGCTGACGCTAGATGACGGTGCCACCTTGTCCGGCAGCCTACTGGTGGGTTGCGATGGCCGCCGCAGCGGCACCGCTATGCGCGCCGGAATCAAACGAACCGGCTGGGACTATGGCCAGACCGCTCTGGTCTGCGCCATTGAACACGAGCTACCGCATCACGGTATCGCCCATCAGTTCTTCATGCCCCCCGGCCCGTTGGCGATTCTGCCGCTGACAGGGAACCGCAGTTCCATCGTCTGGAGCGAACGCACTGAGACGTCCGCGCAGATCAATGCGCTGCCCGAGGCAGATTACCTACAAGTTCTGCGCCCGCGCTTTGGCGATTTCCTGGGGGATATCCGCCTGCAGGGTGACCGGTTCACATACCCGTTGAACCTGACCATCGCCAATTCCTTCATCTCGGACCGGTTGGCTTTGGTCGGAGACGCCGCCCATGGCATGCACCCCATCGCCGGGCAAGGCCTGAACGCAGGCCTGCGTGATGTCGGTGCATTGGCCGAGGTTCTGACCCTTGCGGGACGACGTGGCGAGGATATCGGATCAACGCTTGTGCTGGAGCGCTATCAAGAGTGGCGCCGGTTCGACACAGCCTCGCTTGCGATGGCGACTGATGTGTTCAACAAGCTGTTTTCGAACGACAATCCCCTGCTCCGCATAGGTCGGGATATTGGAATGGGTATTGTCGGGTCGCTGCCCGGACTGCGCCGAGGCTTTGTGCGCGAAGCGGCAGGTTTGACCGGCGATCTACCTAAGCTGCTGCAGGGACACCCGATCTAGTCCAGCTCTCGGGCCTCATCCACTAGCATCACTGGAATACCGTTGCGGATTGGAAAGGCCAGAGCGGCGGCTTTTGACACCAGCTCTTGCCGTTCGGCATCATAGTGCAGCGTCGTGTGGGTCTGCGGACAAATCAACGCCTCAAGCATATGGCGGTCAAAGGCGTGTTCGGTATCGCTCATTGCAGTTTTTCCTCATTCGATCCGCCGCGCATGGCGAATTCAATCAATGTCACCAATGTCTCGCGCCGGGTGCGCAGGCAGGGGGCCTCAAGCAGGGCTTGCTTTTCCTCGGGGTCAAACTCTAGCATCATTGACAGGGAATTGACCAAAAGCTCGTCATCGGCATCTTTCATCGTGTCCCAATCGGTGGACAACTGACGGGACGAAAAAAACCGTTCCAACAGCCGCAGGAACCTGTTCCGATCAAAACCGTCATCTACCTCGGCCTTGCCCAGATCACGGTCAAACCCGTCCCAAGACACCGAAACCCGGCGATACGGGGTGAAACTGTCCAACTCTGATTTGACCCTGAACCGAGAGATTCCCGTCAGCGTAATCAGATACCTGCCGTCTTCGGTCTCGGAAAACTGGGTGACCCGTCCAGCGCATCCAATCTGGTGCAACTTAGTTTCGTCCCCCTGACAGGTATTCGGTTGAACCATCCCGATCAGGCGTTCTTGCGTTTTCAGCGCGTCGTCCAGCATCTGCAGGTAGCGCGGCTCAAAAATATGCAGCGGCAGGCGAGACCGTGGCAGCAGCAGCGCTCCGGGCAAAGGGAAAACGGATACCGTTTCCGGCAAATCGGCAGGATGCATCATGTACCCGAGTTTAGTTCTGATCGGAGATTAGGCAAATATCATCGAGCTGAGCTTGCGCCGCCCGTTCAGAACAATCGGGTCATTGGGCTTGAGCGCATCGAAAATTGTGAAGAGCTGCGCCTTTGCTGCCCCATCATTCCACTCGCGATCGCGGCGGAACAATTCCAACAGTTGAGCCACTGCCTCTTCGACATCGCCATTGGCATGCAGGGCCTGCGCCAGATCGAAACGGGCTTGATGGTTGTCTGGCTCGGCCTCAACTGTTGCAGTCAACTCACCTACCGGACCAGCATCTGCAGCCTGCTTGGCCAATTCCAGTTGCGCATGGGCCGCTTCAACCTCGGGTGAAGTGGAAATCTCGGCAGGCGCACCATTGAGGATCGCCTCAGCCTGATCCAGATCCCCCGATGCAATATGCGCGCGCACCAACCCGCCATAAGCGGCGGCGTGATTGGGGTCTTCACCCAGTATGGCGGCAAAAGTCTGTGCCGCGTCTACAGCGGCCCCCTCGGTCAACATTTCTTCGGCAGCCTGCACAGCATCATCCAGTTGACCACCCGGGCTTTCACCGCCCGCGGCTTCGATCACACGATCGATAAAGGCCTTGATCTCGGACCCTGGCAAAGCGCCCTGAAACCCGTCGATCGGTTGGCCTTTGTGAAATGCATAGACCATCGGAATCGACTGGATGCGCAGTTGTCCTGCAATCATCTGCGCTTCGTCCACGTTGATCTTGACCATCTTGACCGCACCCTTGGCAGCGGTCACGGCCTCTTCCAACGCCGGGCCCAGCGTTTTGCAGGGGCCGCACCAAGGCGCCCAGAAGTCAACGATGATCGGCGTCTCTTGTGAGGCTTCGACCACATCGGCCATGAAGGTGGCCTCGGTCCCGTCTTTAATCAGATCAGTGGCTTGGGGGCTGCCTGCGCCGTTCAGAAGGTCCATGGCTTATACTCTCTGGTTCGAACTTGCGCCCTATATGCAGTCCAATGCGGCAGAAACCAAGGGGAGAGTTCGGCGAATTTGCTTCGGTCAGACGTCAAACGTGGCAAATACCGGGGCATGATCACTGGGTTTTTCCCATCCGCGCGCGTCGCGCAGAATGCGGCTGGAATGACCCGCGTTCGAGATATCAGGCGTAGCCCAGACATGATCCAGCCTGCGTCCCTTGTCGGCGGCATCCCAATCTCGTGCCCGATAAGACCACCAGCTGTATAGCTGGCCCTCGGGAATATCCTGCCGGGTGATATCGACCCAGCCACCTGCATCCTGAGTCTCGGCCAGCGTTTCAACCTCGATCGGCGTATGTGAAACCACCTTCAGCAACTGCTTGTGCGACCAGACATCATCTTCGCGGGGCGCAATATTCAGATCGCCTACCAGAATGGATTTTTTCGGCTTTTCCGCACGGAACCAATCGCGCATGTCAGCGAGGTAATCCAGCTTTTGGCCAAACTTCTCGTTCACTTCGCGATCCGGCACGTCGCCCCCAGCGGGGACATAGAAATTATGAATGGTCACGCCATTCTCCAACCGCCCCGCAATGTGTCGCGCATGACCCAGACCCGCGAAATCCTTATCCCCTACTTCCTCAAGCGGAAGGCGCGACAGTATGGCGACGCCGTTATACCCCTTCTGGCCCCGCGCAATCATATGCGTATAGCCCAGCTCGGCGAACCCTTCGGTCGGGATTTTGTCGACCGGCGATTTGCATTCCTGTAGACACAGCACATCCGGTGCCTCTTCCTGCAGCAATTTCAGAACGATAGGCTCGCGCAGGCGGACCGAATTGATGTTCCATGTGGCAAGGGTGAAGGGCATATCCGGGGGTTCCTTTGTCGAAGTTGCCGCAGGTTAGCGCGGCGCCAAGCGAGGTGCCATCGAAAAACAAAGCAATGTTGCCTGACCCGGCGGTGACGGAAACTTGCAAAGTTTCCGGCCCGATTTCATTGAATGAAATCGGATGCCCGGTGCCGATATCGCCCTGCACGATACAGTTGCACCCTACAAAAAAAAGCCGGGCCATCAGGCCCGGCAGTCCAACAGGGAGGTGCATGTCATAACCCGGACATGCGCGGGTTGGGAGTAATCTAAAGATACCTACAGAGTATCACTTTGATCCAAGTCAATCCACCATTAGTCAAGCAACAAGGCGATATCCGCCCGATTCTGTGACCAAAAGGCGCGCATTCGACGGGTCGGGTTCAATCTTCTGACGCAGACGATAGATATGGGTTTCAAGCGTGTGCGTTGTAACGCCTGCGTTGTAACCCCAGACCTCATGCAAAAGAACATCACGTGCAACAACGCCGTCAGTTGATCGATAGAGGAACTTGAGAATGTTAGTCTCTTTCTCGGTCAGGCGGATCTTGCGATCATCTTCGGTCATCAGCATCTTCATGGCCGGTTTGAAGGTGTAGGGCCCCAGAACAAAGACCGCATCCTCGGATTGTTCATGCTGGCGCAGTTGGGCCCGAATCCGGGCAAGAAGAACCGGAAATTTAAAAGGCTTGCTGACATAATCATTTGCGCCAGCATCAAGACCCAGGATCGTGTCAGCATCGCTGTCGTGCCCAGTCAGCATCAGCACCGGGCTTTTGACGCCCTGCTTGCGCATCAGGCGACACAGCTCACGGCCATCGGTATCCGGCAGGCCGACATCCAGAATCACCAGATCGTATATTGCTTCGCGCGCGCGTTCCATTGCCGACGCGCCATCGGACGCCTCGAACACGTCAAAGTCTTCGGTCATGACAAGTTGCTCGCTGAGCGCTTCGCGCAGGTCTTCGTCGTCATCCACCAGCAGGATTTTCTTGAGCTGAGCCATGTACGGTCCTCCTAAGCCTTTTCCATCACTTGCGTATGAAGAATGCAATCAGCAAGATTTACTGCAGTCGTCTCACGCCCTCGTGTCTGACGCCGAGGAAATGTTTCACATTTTCCAGTGATCGGGGTAGGACAGGGTCTGATCGTTTCAAGGTAAACTGCATGAGTCTCACTCCCGACATCACCGAATTGCTGGCACGGGCGCGGGCTGACCTGCGTATGGGTGTTCCCGTTGTTCTGACCGACGAACTGGGATTTGGAGTACTCGCATTCGCCACCGAGACCCTGAGCCCGCAAAGGTTGGCCGATTTGCGCGGCTTGGGCGGGGATCCCGTTGTCGCCATCACGGTTCGGCGCGCTGAAACACTTAAAGCGCGTGCATATGACGGCGATCTTGCTCGCGTCATGATCCCGGCGGATGCTGGGCTGAGCTGGGTGCAGGCGGTGGCCGACCCGTCCGATGATCTGAACGCCCCGATGAAGGGCCCGCTGATGACCGAACGGCAAGGCAGCGCAAATCTGCACCGGATCGCTATTGCGTTGGCCAAGTCGGCGCACTTGCTCCCGGCCGCCGTCGTCGCCCCTATTCAAGACGGGCGCGAATTTGCGGCAGATCATGGTCTGACCTGCATTGACCATGCCCGGGCCGCGCCACATCTGACAGATCGCAGTGCTCTGCACCCTGTCGTCGCCGCACGCCTGCCGATGGAAGTGTCGGAGGCCGGGCGCCTGCATGTATTCCGCCCCGAAGATGGTGGAGAGGAACACTACGCGGTTGAAATCGGTCGCCCCGACCGCGACAAGCCCGTCCTCGCGCGGCTGCATTCGGCCTGTTTTACTGGCGATCTCATGGGCAGCCTGAAATGTGACTGTGGCCCGCAACTGCGCGGGGCCTTGGCCCAGATGGGGGACGAGGGTGCGGGTGTCCTGCTATATCTGAATCAGGAAGGACGTGGGATCGGGCTCGCCAACAAAATGCGCGCCTATTTTCTTCAGGATCAGGGATTTGACACAGTCGAGGCCAATCACCGGCTTGGATTCGAAGACGATGAACGGGATTTCAGGCTCGGCTCGGATATCCTGAAATCGCTGGGCTTCAATTCGGTCCGTCTGCTGACCAACAACCCTGCAAAAATCGCGATGATGGAACGCACAGGTATCGCCGTCACCGAACGTGTTCCGTTGAAAGTAGGTGAAACAGATTTCAACCGCGCGTATCTGGCGACCAAAGCGGCAAAGTCAGGCCACCTGCTGTGACACCAAGCGATCTGGTTCTTACACCACGTGGCATTCGGTTTCTCGGGCACCTGTTCCCCTGCGCTATAGGCAAAGGGGGCTTGAGCCCAACCAAGCAGGAAGGTGACGGAACAACACCAACAGGTGTGCATCACATTGTGGGTATGCTCTATCGCGCAGACCGAATGCCACGGCCGGCGCATTGGGCACGACCGATCGGACCGCGCGATTTATGGTCAGACGACGTAGAGGACGATGCGTATAACCATTTGGTGCGGGCGCCTCATGATTTCAGTCACGAAAAACTGCGTCGCCCAGATCCGCTTTATGACCTGATCTTGATAACCGATTGGAACTATCCCAATTCAGAACCCAGCCGGGGATCGGCCATCTTCCTGCATCAATGGCGACGCCCACGGTTTCCGACCGAAGGCTGCATCGCATTCAGGCGCGACCACCTACGTTGGATTGCCCAAAAAATCACGCCGGGCACACGGCTGATCATCCCTGAGGCTTAACCCGCGCCCCGAATATGGCAGACCCAATACGGACGTGTGTGGCACCCAAGGCGATTGCCGATTCAAAATCACTGCTCATTCCCATCGACAAACCCTCCAGCCCATTCCGCTCGGCGATTTTTGCTAATAGCGCGAAGTGCAGCGCGGGCTCCTCTTCAACCGGTGGAATGCACATCAAACCTCGGACGGGCAGGTCCATGCCGCGGCATTCTGCAATGAACGCATCAGCATCTTGTGGGAGAGTACCGGCCTTCTGATCCTCTTCGCCTGTGTTGATCTGTATAAAAAGATCGGGGCACTTACCCATTTCTTGTGCCAATCGCGCCAATGTTTTGGCGAGCTTTGGTCGATCAACTGAATGGATGGCATTGCAAAGATCAATCGCCTGCCGTGCCTTGTTTGTTTGCAATGGACCGATCAGATGCAGATCGATGTCCGGAAAACTCTCGCGAAATGCAGGCCATTTGCCAGCGGCTTCCTGCACACGGTTTTCTCCGAAACACCGGTGGCCCTGCTTCAACACGGCTTCGACCCGGTCGTTAGGTTGCACCTTGGAAACCGCGATTAATTGCACCGAGCCTTCGGCGCGTCGTGCCGCAGATTCAGCTTTGGCTATTCGATCGGTGATTTCTTGCAGCGACATGGGTCCCTCATTCTGCGTCTGAAGCAGCAAAACACCATGTGGCGGCAAAAGAAAAGGGCAGGTCCGAAGACCTGCCCTTGAACCTTGTGGTTCAGATCAACTTAGAAGTTGAACTGAGCACCAAAGTCGGCACGCAGCTGGCTGTCGCCGTCGCCACGCTTCTGGTTGCCGATACCACCGCGCAGCGATGCACCGCCACCCAGGTCGTAGATGGCACCGATGCCGTACTGCTGCAGATCGTCGTCTGCCGAACCGTCACCGTAAGCGAAGGTCAGAGTGGTTGCCGCGCCCAGGTTGTAGGCTGCCGACAGACCGTATGCGGTGCCGTTGCGGTCATCGTTTGCAACGTCATCGTCTGCAACGAACAGAGTACCGGAGAAGTCACCGAATTCTGCACCCAGGGTCAGAACGGTCAGGCTCTGCTTGTCGGCGTCGCCCAGACCGCTGGTCTGACCGTAGGCCAGAGCGGCAGTTACGTTACCGAAGGTGTAGGTTGCGCTGATGTCCCAGCGGTCTGCATCATCAGTGTCCGCACCCGCAACAGCTTCGTCAGCAAATGTACGCTGGTCATACGACGCGCCGAAGGCGAAGTCGCCAACTGCGTACTGGAAGAACACAGCGTTTGCGCCCGAACCGGTCGACGAATACGCCAGGAAGTCATAGTCGACGCCCGAGTACTGACCAATGAAGCTTTCCAGGCCAGGCTCGTTACCGTAGTAGTTTGCCAAGTTGTCGAACGAACCGGCTACGTTACCGGCGTCAACACGCAGACCACCGAAGATGACCGAGAAGCGTGCGCCGTTGAGGCCAGCGGAGTTTGCTTCGCCGTTGCCGGCATCTTCGTCTGCCTGCAGACGAACACGGCCTTCAAAGCGAACGCCGCCGTCAGTTTCAACGATTCCGTCGATGTTCAGACGGAAGCGCGAGACCAGGATGGTTTCGTCGGTTTCTACGCCGGTCGCTTCACCACCACCAATTGCGTCAACGGTACCTGTACGGTCTTCCAGGTATCCCAGACCAAAGCGGCCGTAACCGCTGAACTTTACTTCGGCCGCTGCAACACTTGCGGTTGCAATCAGTGCGGTCGTTGCGAAGAGAACTTTTTTCATCTTGTTTCCCTCGGTTTCAAAGATTTTCTACTCGACACATGCAAAGCACGCGTCTCAGCACGGACACCGTTTCGCTTTTTTTGCCCCCGTTGCGCAAGCTTGGCATAAACGCAAAGACGTCATTCGGCCCAAATTGGTGCAAGGATGCCACAGTCGAATTCAACGGATCGTGCGGTTCGCGCGAGTCGATCATAAAAGAATAGGGTTGTTGCTGTACGGGTCCTTGTCTAGGAGTATCACTCGACAGAGCAAAACAAGTGACACGGGACCTTCCAACGATGCGCCGTATTACGATTCCAGGTTTGATCATGGTAACGGCTGCCTTATCAGCCTGCGGAGGGCCACCGCCTGGCGATGCAAGTGTGTTGACCGCTGATGGCAGCTCGACCGAGGAACGCGAACTGAATGACCCGAATCGTTCGACGATTTGGGATGTATTTGGCCCGAACACCTCAGAGCAGGTCACTCAGGTAAATCGCTATCTGTGGGCCGCATCGCTGGATGTATTGAATTTCTTACCGATCCAAGAGGTCGATCCGTTTACCGGAGTGATCGTAACGGGTTATGGCACACCGCCCGGCGGCGGGCGTTCCTATCGCGCGACAGTTCACATCAGTGATCCCGCTTTGGAAGCGCGTTCTTTGTCCGTAGCTCTTCAGACCAGTGGCGGTTCTCCGGTCAGCGCTGCAACGTCGCGCGCCGTCGAAGATGCGATCCTGTCTCGCGCGCGTCAGCTACGCATTGCGGACAACAAGTTCTAGAAACCCGACAAAAATCACACTATTACCACGCCGGGTTCCTACCCGGCGTTTTCATTCACGAAGGACCGCATGATGTCGCGCTACTCGGCCAACGAAATCGAAGCAAAATGGCAGGAGGCCTGGGACAAGGCCGGAATCTTCACCGCCAATCACAAGGCGGACAAGCCGAAATACTATGTGCTTGAGATGTTCCCCTACCCGTCTGGCCGTATCCACATGGGGCATGTACGCAACTACACGATGGGAGATGTGATCGCCCGCCACAAGCTCGCAACCGGTCATAACGTGCTGCACCCGATGGGCTGGGACGCGTTCGGGATGCCTGCGGAAAACGCCGCAATGGCCAGTGGTGGCCACCCCAAAGATTGGACCTACGGCAATATCGCCGACATGCGCGGACAGATGAAGCCGCTGGGCCTGTCGATCGACTGGTCTCGTGAATTCGCCACCTGTGATCCGGAATACTACGGCCAGCAGCAGGCTTTGTTCCTGGATATGCTCGAGGCCGGTCTGGTCTATCGCAAGAACGCCGTGGTGAACTGGGACCCAGTCGATATGACTGTTTTGGCCAATGAACAGGTAGAAAACGGCCGTGGCTGGCGTTCAGGCGCCTTGGTTGAGCGTCGCGAGTTGACTCAGTGGTTTTTCAAGATTTCCGATTATTCCGAGGAACTGCTCGACGCGCTGGATACGCTGGATAACTGGCCCGCCAAGGTACGCCTGATGCAAGAGAACTGGATCGGCAAGTCCCGTGGCCTGCAATTCGGGTTCGAACGCACCGATGGAGGTGAGCCGATCACCGTCTACACGACACGGCCCGATACGCTGATGGGCGCGTCGTTTGTTGGCATCTCGCCCGATCATCCGATTGCCAAGCAGCTTGAGGCAGAAAACCCGAAAGTCGCTGAATTCGTTGCTGAATGCCGCAAGGGCGGCACCACCGAAGAGGCGATCGAAACCGCCGAAAAGCTGGGTTATGACACCGACATACGTGTAAAACATCCACTCGACCCCAGCTGGGAGCTGCCGGTCTGGATCGCCAACTTTATCCTGATGGACTATGGCACCGGCGCCATTTTTGCCTGCCCAGCTCATGATCAACGTGACCTCGATTTCTGTCGTAAATACGGCCTGCCTGTGGTCGACACATTCTTTGCACTGGATGATGACACTCCGGTCGACAAGATCGCGTTTGTTCCGCCGAAAACCGAGAAAGTCCGCTGGGTGAATCATTTTGCGGGTCTCACCGAGGCAACGGGTGACGAGGCCATCAATGCCACCGTTGATTTCGCCGAAAAGGCCGGTTGGGGTGAAGGTGTTACCAAATACCGCCTGCGCGATTGGGGGCTCAGCCGCCAGCGCTATTGGGGCTGCCCGATTCCTGTTGTGCATTGTGATCAATGCGGCACGGTCCCCGAGAAGAAAGATAATCTGCCGATCGAGCTGCCTTATGATGACGGCAACAGCAAACCCATAGATTTTTCGATCCCCGGCAACCCGCTGGACCGCCACCCCAGCTGGCGCGACACCCCTTGCCCTTCCTGCGGCGCTCCAGCCAAGCGGGAAACTGACACGATGGACACATTTGTCGATTCGTCGTGGTACTTCGCCCGTTTCACCGCTCCACGCGCGGAAACGCCCACCGATCTTGCCGAAGCCGAGTATTGGATGAATGTCGACCAATATATCGGTGGTATTGAGCATGCGATTCTGCACCTGCTCTATTCGCGCTTCTTCGCGCGGGCGATGAACATCACTGGTCATTTGCCGAAGAAAGCGATTGAGCCGTTCAACGCGCTGTTCACTCAAGGCATGGTGACTCATGAAATTTATCAAACACGCGACGCCAACGGTCGCCCGGTCTATCACCTGCCCGAAGACGTGACCGACGGCAAGCTGACCGACGGCACCGAGGTTGAAATCATCCCCTCAGCCAAAATGTCCAAGTCGAAAAAGAACGTCGTCGATCCGGTCAGCATCATCTCGGCCTTTGGTGCGGATACTGCGCGCTGGTTTGTTCTGTCCGACTCCCCACCTGAGCGCGACGTGGAATGGACCGCGTCGGGCGCCGAAGCCGCGTTCAAACATCTCAGCCGCGTGCACCGCATCGCCGCAGAAATCGCAGAATCGGACTTGCCGGCCACAGCAGATGACGAAACGCTGCTACGTGAGATGCACAAAGCCATTCATGACGTATCGGGCGGGGTCGAATCCTTTGGCTTTAACGCATCTATCGCAAAGCTTTATGCATTCACCAACACGCTTGCCAAATCCAAAGCGGGCTCTGCAGTCAAGCGCGAGGCAGCCAAGACACTAGCGCAGCTGATGTCGCCGATGACGCCACACTTGTCCGAAGAACTTTGGCAGATGCTGGGCGGCGAAGGCCTGGTTGCAACCGCGCCCTGGCCCATCGCGGATGAGACGATGCTGATCGATGACACCATAACCCTACCGATTCAGATCAACGGCAAGCGTCGGGCCGAGATCAGCGTAGCCAAAGATCTGGATAAAGCAGAGGTTGAAAAAATCGCCCTCAGCACCGAAGCTGTGCAAAAGGCGCTGGATGGCGCTGCACCGAAGAAAGTGATCGTTGTTCCGGGCCGGATCGTTAATGTCGTCGTTTGATCGTAGAACCCTGTTGTTGATGCCGCTGGCGCTCGCCGCTTGCGGGTTCGAGCCGGTTTATGCGCCCGGAGGATCAGGCTCGGCCTTGGATGGCAAGGTCGAGGTGTCAGCGCCGAATACCGTCGAAAGCTTTCTGCTTGTCCAGAATCTGGAACGCAAATTAGGTCGAAGCGCGACCTCGGGCAACGAATACAAGCTGGATGTGGGGGTTTCGACGGTCACCCGCAGGGCCTCGATCACCACAGCGAATGAAACCAATCGCTATACGATCGACGGGAATGCGACTTACGCGCTGAAATCCAACGCAACCGGGCAAGTCATTGCCTCGGGCAACGTTACCGAGTTTGTCGGTTATTCTGCTGCAGGCTCGACCGTGTCTACACTGGCAGATGAGCGTGATGCGACCGAGCGGCTGATGGTGATTCTAGCCGATCAGATCGTGAACCGCCTTTACGCCACGCCGGGCCTGTCCACATGAAGTTGAGCCCGCGTGAGGCTGAAGGGTATTTTTCCAAGCCGGACGCGGACAAAGCCGGATTGCTGATCTACGGGGCGGACGCGATGCGCGTTGCGTTGAAGCGCCAACAGGTGCTGGCGGCTTTGCTGGGACCTGGCGCCGAAGAGGAAATGCGCCTGACCCGCATTCCCGGAAGCGATCTACGCAGCGATCCGGCCCTGTTGCTGGACGCGGTCAAGGCTGTCGGATTTTTCCCCGGTCCCCGCGCGGTGTTTGTTGAAGACGCCACCGATGTCGCAGCGCCTGCGATTCTCACAGCCCTTGAAGACTGGGATCATGGCGATGCACAGATCATCGTGACGGCCGGGCAGCTCAAACCCAGCTCGAAAATCCGCAAAGCATTCGAAGCGAACCCTGCCGCATACGCTGTTGGCATCTACGATGACCCGCCCTCGCGCGCCGAGGTGGAGCGCATTCTGGCGCAAGCCGGATTGAAGAATATTCCGCGCGATTCGATGTCGACGCTAAGCGAACTTGCAATGGCGCTCAGCCCTGGTGATTTCACTCAATCAGTTGACAAACTGTCGCTTTACAAACGCGGTGACGCCGGTGAACTGACGATTGAAGACATTGAAGCCTGTGCGCCGCGGTCGACCGAGGCGGCGCTGGATGATGTATTGAACGTCGTTGCCGAGGGCCGAGCACAGGAAATCGGCCCCCTTATCCGACGCCTGCAGGCGCAGGGCACCAACGGGGTCACCTTGTGTATTGGGGCGACGCGGCATTTCCGAACGCTCTATGCCTGCGCATCCGACCCTGGAGGCGCCGCGCAGGGTATCGGCAAGCTGCGCCCTCCGGTCTATGGCAAACGACGTGACCGGATCCTGAGGCAAGCTCAGGGATGGGGGGCGCCCAAGCTGCAGACCGCTTTAACCGTCCTTACAGATACGGACCTATCCTTGCGCTCGGCAGGTCAAACCGCACCTGCGATGGCACTGGTCGAGCGTGCCATGATCCGTCTGGCGATGCTGGCCCGATCGGGTTAAGGCCTAGCGCGCCAACCACGTTGCCGCCGACTGACCGGCCCAACGTCCCGTCGCCAGACAGGCGGTCAGAAGATAACCACCGGTCGGGGCTTCCCAATCCAGCATCTCGCCCGCGCAAAAAACGCCCGGACATGCAATCAGCATCAAACCGCTGTCCACTGCACCCAATGCTACCCCGCCAGCGGTTGAGATCGCCTCATCCATCGGGCGTAGCCCAGCATACCTGATGGGCAGGTTTTTCAGCGCACCGATCCATTGCGTTTGCTTCAATGCGCGGCCCTTAGTCATTTCGTGGAACAAAGCGACCTTTTGCGGAGACAGTCGCAGACCATTCTTCAACCAATGCGAAAGCGTTGCCTTTGATTTCTTCGCGTCCAATCGCGCCTGCATCCCTTCAGCCGTCACATCCGGGACCAGATCAACAAACAGCGGCGCCCCCATCCGCAGCGCAGGGGTCAGGGCATACATACCGCCACCTTCCAGGCCTTTTGCGGAAATAGTGGCCTCACCACGGCTATCCAGATCGCCCGCCATCCACCGCACCGACTTGAGCGCCGCGCCAAAATGTGGCTGCATATAGGGGCTCCAATCGACTGACAGAGCGGCGTTAGCCGGTGCAAACGGTGTTAGATCAACTCCGCTGTCCGCAAGCCACTGGGCCCAAGCGCCATCCGAACCCAACCGCGCCCAGCTGGCGCCCCCTAATGCCAAAACCGTCGCGTCGGGCGAGCAAAACTGCATGCCATCTGGCGTCTCAAAAGCCAACGCGCCACCTTGCCATCCCTGCCAGCGCCAGCGTGTCCTGATCTGAACACCGGCCTGATCCAATCTGGCCAGCCAAGCCCGCAGCAAGGGTGAGGCCTTCATGACTTTCGGAAACACGCGCCCGGTAGAGCCCGTGAACATCTCTTGCCCAAGATCACCGGCCCAAGCCTTCACCGCCTGTGCGTCAAACGCTTGTATCATCGGATGCAACCAATCCTTTGCATCCCCGTATGCGCCCATAAGCATGTCAAAAGGCTCATCCTTGGTCAGGTTCAGGCCGGACTTACCCGCCATCAGGAATTTACGCGCGACAGACGGCTTGGCTTCGGCCACTACAACCTCGTGCCCGGCGGCGGCAAGCTGTTCGGCGGCCATTAGCCCCGCTGGTCCTGCCCCGATGACCATGGTTTGCGCCATTGTGTCCCTCTTGCCCTGTACACGCATCAGCGCGAAGTTAGGTCATGGCAAATTCCGATCCGATCTGCCCGCTCTGCAACCGTCCGATCCCCGAAGGTGGTGGAAGCCTGCACCATCTGATCCCAAAGCTTAAGGGAGGCAAGGGCGGGCCCACGGTTTTATTGCATCAGATATGCCACAAAGAGATTCACGCGACACTGACCGAGGCCGAACTGGCGCGTGACTTCCACACTGTCGATGCACTGCGCAAACATCCGAGGCTTGAGAAGTTCCTGAATTGGGTGCGCAAACGCCCGCCGGGGTTTCGCTCAAAAGTGCCGGGCAAACGGCGCAGACGTTGATCAGGCCGGAAGCCAGGGATCACCGAACACATCCTTTTTCGGGTCGGTCAGCCCTTCAACCTCGATCCCAAGATAATCCGGCACCGGAGCAAACCGAGCGTTCGGAATATGCTGGTATTCCAACGTGGTATATGGGCGCTTCCACAGCCATTCGCGATTCTCAACCGCCCAGAGATCGGGGTTGGGAGGCTCCTCTGCGGTGAACGCATAGAAATGCAGATCGAACCCATGAGGTTCGACATCCTGCAGAGACAGCAAAGACAGTCCCATGGATCGGCAAAACACATCTTCGGTTGCAATATCGCCGGTTCGCAAAGTGATCTGGCCGATACAGGCCTTCGCGAAGGGGGCGTCCGGGCTTGTAGCATCAACCGGTCGGTTGCCCTCGAAATCCTGCTGAAGCAGTTCAATGGCAAACCCTTCGGAGTCATTCAGATGGCACATATAGCCGATATCCAGAAACTGCCGCGGCGCGCTGACCGGGATACCCTTCTGGCGCAGGTGTTCTGCGGCAAGATCAACATCCGGCAACGTGATCCCGATCTTCCAATACCGCTGCCCCGGGTCGTGGCGGTAGCCCCCGCCACCCGGCATCAGCAACAGATCGGCATCCTGACCGGAATATCCAAGACGACGATTGGCGCCTTCAACCCTGACAGACATGCCAAGCGCATCACGATAAAACGCCGCCAACGCATCCGGGTCCGCCACCCGCAATCGGAGCGCGGCCAACCTCATGGGCACAATCCGGCTATGCCCGCAGCAACCGACGGATCTGCGGACAGGCTGTCGGCTACAAGTTCTTGTGCAGTTGGTATCAAATGTTCGGGCTCAACCACCCGATCAACCAGCCCAAAACTATAGGCTTCTTCTGCAGAAATCTTCTGTCCAGCCATCAGTATAAGCCGGGTTCTGGCCGGGCCGATCAACTCTGCCATCCGCTTGGGATCCGAGGGCTGCGGCAAGAATCCCAGCTTCATGACCGGGTAAAAGAACTTGGCCGAGGGCACTGCGATACGCAGGTCACAGGCCAGCACCATACCGTTGGCTCCACCGGCCAAAGTGCCGTTGAGCGCGGCCACCGTCAGACAGGGCAAGGCGGCAATGGCACCCGACAACCTCTCCCAAAGATCGGAGGTCGCAAGGCCCGCCCGCGCTTCTTCAAGATCGGCGCCCGCACTGAAGACCCGGCCCGCCCCCGTCAGGATCAATGCACGTGCCTCGGTCGCCGCCTCTGCGATGCGAACCAATTCGCTTAGCATCGCTGAGGTCAGCGCATTGGCCTTATCCGGATTGTTCAACGTGACGGTCCACAGCCCATTATCCTGTGTCAGTTCGATCACGTCAGCCCAACCCTTTTTCGGATGTCTTCGTTGCGCAGCGATATCTCGGTCCCCAAGAACTCATCCGCATCTGCCGAGCACATCCACATCAACGCCCGCGCGGGCCAGTCTGCGGGGATGTGATCGTCCCAATCCAGCTGACTTACTGGATTGATTCCGCTGGCCTTGATCACCCGCTGCATATCTGTGGCCACAGTTCCCGGGGACAGGCCCATTGCGCGAATACCGTGATGCGCCTCTTCCAGATGCAGGCATTCGGTCAGCATCTTGGCCCCGGCTTTTGATGCGCAATAGTGGCTCCAGGCTTCGACCGGGTTCGACGCGGCACCGGACGAGACTGTCAGAACGGTCCCGCCGCCTGCTGCCCGCATGATGGGCAGGACGGCACGCATTCCATAAAAGACACCCTTCAAGTTGATGTCGATTGCTTGGCTCCAGGCCCGGGTGTCGGCATTCGAAAGATGAAAGATCGGATCAATGACGCCCGCGTTCCCGATTAGCACATCCAGCTTGCCGAACCGGTCGATGCAATCGGCAACTGTCTGTTCGACCTGGGAAAAATCGCTGACATCGCAGGCCAGCGCCATGGCATTTTCACCCAATGCCGCAGCCAGAGCGTCAATCTGATCGCGGCTGCGTGCGACCAAGGCCACATTGGCCCCAGCTGCGGCAAAAACGCGCCCGGCTTCCGCTCCAATGCCTCGGCTTGCCCCTGTGATCAGTACCGTTTTCCCTTGCATATGCATCGTTTAAATCCCTGCATTTGAAATTGTCTTAACTCGTACCCTGCAAATGGGGAATTGGTCCACCCCTTCCCCCTTGACGCTGGCCGCTACAGGCACGACCATGCCGGCAAATTGATCAAGAAGGGTTCTCTTATGACTGTTTTCCTTCGCCGTAGCTGCGGTGCAGCTTTGGCCTATGCTGTTGCAACCAACGGCGCGTTTGCAGATGTTACCGCCAATGATGTCTGGGCCGATTGGCAGGCTTATCTGGGCGGCATGGGCTATGACGTCACTGGCGATCAGAGCGTTTCCGGCAACGTCACCACCATCGCGAACATGACGATGGCCATGGCCATTCCGGACACCGAAGGCACCTTCGACATGGTCATCCCCGAGATGACGTTGACCGAAAATGGCGACGGTACAGTCAATATCGGCTTTCCTGCCAGCTTCCCGATGACAATTTCCGGTGAAGCCGAGGGCGAGACATTTTCGGCTGATCTGATGTACGCTCACGACGCCTTGGAAATGGTCGTTTCGGGTACCCCCGAAAACATGACATATGACTATACGGCGAACAGCCTGACTCTGTCGATGGACTCGATGGAGTTTGATGGCGAAACCGTATCCAGCGACATGTTTGCCTTGAACGTTCAGATGAACGAAATCGCAGGCACATCGCAGATGCAGATCGGCGAGATGCGCGATATCGCGCAGCAGTTCACGGCCAGCAGCCTGTCCTATGATGTGGCCTTCAACGAGCCCGAAAGTGAAGACACGGGCCGGATCAGCGGTAAATTAGATGGTTTGAAATTTGATGGCGATACAATCATTCCACCCGGTATGGATGTCGCCAACATTGAAGACATCTACAAGGCCGGGTTCGCCGCTTCAGGTACATTCACATACGCCTCGGGCAGCACCGAAATGGCAGGCACTGCCGAGGGTGAGCCATTCTCGCTCAGCAGCAGTTCCGAAGGAGGCAGCTTTACCGGCAGCATCGATGCACAGCGCCTTGTCTACGATCTTGCGCAGAACAGCACCAAACTAGCCGTCACCACGTCGGATCTGCCTTTTCCAATCGAAATCGCGATGGCAAATGCAGGACTGAAATTCGAGCTTCCGGTGCAGGCCTCGGAAGAAATCCAGCCATTTGGGTTTGGCATGAACCTGACGGATTTCACCATGTCCGACGTATTGTGGAGCATGTTCGACCCTGCTAGTGCGCTGCCGCGCGATCCGGCGACCATCGCGTTGGATGCAACCGGCACCGCCAAAGTTCTGGTCGATTTCATGGACCCGGAAGCCGTCGAAGAGCTTGAGACATCTGATATCGTTCCGGGCGAACTGCATTCGCTGAAGATCAACAAGCTTCTCGTATCATTGGTCGGAGCCCAATTGAGCGGTGATGGCGACTTTGCGTTCGACAACTCCAACACGGAAGAGTTTGATGGCCTGCCTGCCCCGTCAGGTGTTGCCAACTTGAAACTTGTTGGGGCCAACGCTCTGCTGGACAAGCTGATCGGCATGGGCTTTGTGTCGGAAAACGACGCGCTGGGCGCGCGTATGATGATGGGTCTGATGGCTGTTCCGGGTGAAGAACCGGACACGTTGAACTCGAAAATCGAGTTTACCGAGGATGGACAGATCCTGGCCAACGGTCAGCGTATCAAGTGACAAACAAATTGGGAAAGGCCGCTGCGCTGGCCTTTCCCGCCCGAGGCACATAAAGCCAGTGGGCTGCAGGCCTTGCGGGACAGACTATCCGAGGCTAGGTCCAGAACAACAAGACCGGAGGCCTCATGACGCGAACACCTCAAACAATCAGTGAAGAGCTGCTGAATGCAGCCCGCAAGGCAGGTGCCGAGGCAGCGGATGCCATAGTAATTGATGGCTCATCCGTTTCTGTGGAAGTACGTAGTGGTGCATTGGAACATGCCGAACGCTCGGAAGCGACCGATCTAGGGCTGCGGGTCTTCCTTGGCAAACAGCAGGCAATCGTATCCAGTTCGGATAGTCGCCCCGATACGCTTGCCGCGATGGCCGAGCGCGCCGTGGCCATGGCACGGGAAGCGCCCGAAGATCCGTTCACCGGCTTGGCCGCGCCTGACCAATTGGTCGCCGACTGTAATATCGACGCGCTGGAGCTGTTTGACCCAGCCCCTGAACCCGGCGCTGAAGCTCTGATGCAGGATGCGCTGGCGGCAGAGGCAGCAGCGCTGGACGTTGCGGGAGTCTCACAGGTGTCCGACGCTGCGGCCGCCTATGGTACCCACCGGGTCCATCTTGCCGCAACAAACGGCTTTTCGGATGGCTACATGCGCAGCAGCCGTTCAACCTCATGCGTCGCCATTTCCGGCGAAGGGACGGGAATGGAGCGTGACTATGACGGTGACAGCCGGACTTTTCAGTCTGACCTGCGCAGCCCCGCCGAGATTGGTCGCACGGCTGGTGAACGTGCGGTTCAGATCGTGGGAGCACGCAAGCCCCAGACCGGCAGTTTTCCGGTGGTGTTCGACGAACGGATTTCATCATCCCTGATCGGCCATCTGCTGGCCGCCAGCAATGGCGCGGCGATAGCCCGCGGGGCCTCGTGGCTGAAGGAAAGCCTTGGGCAACAGGTTCTACCGGCACATTTGTCTTTGATTGAAGACCCGCATCGCCCGCGCATTTCGGGCTCGCGCCCGTTCGATGCCGAAGGGCTGGCAACACGGCGCAGGGCGATCGTTGAAGATGGCGTACTGACCGGCTGGACGTTAGACCTGTCCAGCGCCCGCAAATTGGGAATGACCTCGACCGGCAACGCAGCGCGCGGCGTATCCGGGCCGCCGTCGCCCAGCAACTGGAACCTGAGCCTGACGCAAGGCGAGAAGACCCGCGCCGAGTTGTTGCGCGACATGGGTACCGGGCTTTTGGTCACTTCGATGATCGGATCGACCATCAATCCGAATACCGGCGACTATTCACGCGGCGCTTCGGGATTTTGGGTTGAGAACGGCGAGATCACCCATCCCGTCAACGAGTGTACCATCGCTGGCAATCTTCGCGACATGCTGATGCGAATCATTCCGGCAAACGATGCGCGGCCTTACCTATCGCGCGTTGTACCCTCGCTGTTGATCGAAGGGATGACACTTGCCGGCAACTGACCTGCCCCTGCTGATCGACGCTGCGCTTGAGGCCGGAAAGATCGCCACGCGCTATTCGGGTCCTGATGCCCAGCGCTGGGATAAACCCGAAGGCGCAGGCCCGGTGACCGAGGCCGATCTGGCCGTCAACGCGATGCTAGAACGTGATCTGCAGGCGGCCCGCCCGGATTATGGCTGGCTGAGCGAAGAAACCGAGGATTCACCCGATCGTCTGGCCCGTGATCGGGTCTTCGTCATCGATCCCATCGACGGCACCCGCAGTTTTGCCGAGGGGTCGCGCACATGGGCCCATTCGCTGGCCGTAACCGAGAACGGTGAGGTCACGGCAGCCGTCATCTACCTGCCCTTACGTGATCTGCTGTATGCGGCTGCAAAAGGGCAAGGTGCAACGTTGAATGGCACTGCCATCCAAGTGTCAGGGCAAGCGCACCTGCCCGAAGCCGAGATTTTGGCGGCAAAACCCAATCTAGATCCGCGCCACTGGCAATCCGGTGCTGCACCTGACTTTCGCCGTGTATACCGCCCGTCTCTGGCCTATCGGATGGCGCTGGTTGCGCAGGGACGGTTTGACGGGATGCTGACGTTGCGACCCAGTTGGGAATGGGATATCGCCGCCGGAGATCTGATCCTGCGCGAGGCAGGCGGGCTCTGTACCGATCGTTTGGGGCAACCTCTGCGCTTCAACAATACCCACCCGCGCCTGAACGGCGTGGTGGCGGCAGGTTCAGCGGTGCATTCGGACCTTCAGACCCGACTTAACCCGAATGGGGCCGGAATTCCGGCATGAGCAAGCCGCGATCTCTGAGCCTTGCGGCCTATCGAGTCCTGTCCTGGGGCGTCCCGCAAAGCACGGGTCACCCCGAGATTGCGCGCCCGGAAGGTGAACTTCTGTGGGTCCATGTCAGTACACCCGATCGGTTGCGGGCCGTCGACAATATTTGCCGTCGGCTGCTGTCTGTGCGACCAGAACTTTCGCTGTTGCTGACCGCCCCACCCGATGTTGATCTGAAGGACTGGGAAGATTGCGATACCCCGATCACAATGCTGCCCGCCGAGCATACCGGCGCGGCGCGCACGTTCTTGGATCACTGGCGCCCTGATATGGGGCTGTGGTTTGGCGGTGGGCTGATGCCCAATGTCATAACACGCGCACAGGAGCGGGGCATTCCGCTAATTTTGCTTGAGGCTGTGGTCGACGTGAAAACCGCAAGGGGTGGACGTTGGCTACCTGATATCACGCGATACACGCTGGATTGCTTTACAGCGATACTTGCGCCCAATGATGACAGCGCACGCCAAATCCGACGCGTGGGAGTGAACTCGGCAAAAATCTCGGTCGCGCCACCACTTCATATCAGCCCCAACCCAGAGCCCTGGCCCGAAGATGAATTGATCGAGACCACTCACACAATGGCCGGGCGCCCAGTTTGGCTGGCCGCATGGGTTCAGGACAAGGAATTCATCTCGGTTCTGACGGCCCATCGTCAGGCCTTGCGGATGCTGCCACGTCTGGCTTTGGTCCTGCATGTGGCGGATATGTCCGAGGCATCGCCCCTGTTTAAACGCCTCGAAGCGATGGACCTTCGATGCGCCAACTGGGATGAAGGCCATCCAATCGAAGACACCACACAAGTGATTCTAACAGCCGAGCCCGAGGATCTGGGCCTTTGGCATCGTGTATCCGCAGTTACCTTCATGGGAAGTTCACTGGAACGCGGGGCGCGGGGGCACGACCCTCTGACCGCAGTCGCCTTGGGATCTGCGGTAATCCATGGGCCTCATGTCAGCAAGCATCGCAGTCTCTATGACAGATTGGGGCAGGCAAAAGCCGCGTTGAAGATACGAACCGCAACAGAGTTGGGCGATGGCGTTGTCGAATTGTTGGCACCTGACCGCACAGCAGACATGGCATTGGCCGGATGGCGGATTGTCACCGAAGGGGCTCCACAGGCGGACCAACTGATCGATATGGTACAGGATACACTGGACCGGCGAGGGCGTGACGATGCGGGCACCTGACTTCTGGAACTCAGCCCCTGATCGGTTGGATCTGCGCGCCAGGCTGTTGGCGCCACTTGGTCGCCTCTATGCCGCTGCAACCGCTCGTCGCGTGGCGAGCGGGCAAGGCATCTCGCCGGGCGTACCGGTTATCTGCGTTGGCAACCTGAATGCCGGTGGCACAGGGAAGACACCGACGGTGATCTGGGTTTTGGAATATTTGAGGGATACCTGGCATCAACCTCATGTCGTGACCAAAGGCCATGGTGGCTCGCTGGAAGGCCCGGTGCAGGTCGACCCGCGCAAACACACAGCGGCTCAGGTCGGGGATGAACCCCTGTTACTCGCCGCGTTTGCCGAGGTCTGGGTCGCCAAAGATCGTGCAGCGGGCGCGCAGGCAGCCGCAGCGGCAGGGGCAACCGCGATCGTGCTGGACGACGGTTTTCAGAACCCCGCAGTTGCCAAGGATTTTTCCATCATCGTGGTGGATGCGCAGCGCGGATTTGGCAATGGCCTTTGCCTTCCTGCTGGTCCACTGCGAGAGCCTGTGGCCATTGGATTGAAACGTGCCGATCTCGTGTTGTCGCTTGGGGACGCCGCAGCGCAGTCAACATTTTCAGAAAGATGGGAACCTGCCCTGACGGTCCCACACGCCACCGGCGAGGTGTATCCGCTCCAAACCGGAATGGACTGGAACAATACACCCGTTCTGGCCTTTGCGGGCATAGGCTATCCGGACAAGTTCTTTGGAACTCTGCGACAGCAAGGCGCTAAACTGCTGCGGGCCGAGGCACTGGATGATCACCAACCACTGACTTCAGCGCTGATGACGCGGCTTGAGAACGAGGCCAAAGCACTGGGCGCGCAACTGGTGACAACCGAGAAAGACGCCGTGCGCCTGCCCGCCACTTTCCGCAGCAAAGTTCTGACCCTACCGGTTCGGTTGCAAATCAATCAGGATGACAAAGTCAAAGAGTTGTTGGCGAAGGCCGCGCCTTCACCTTAGGCAGATGGCCAGCCCAAAACAGGCTGACCATTCAGGATTTAGCTGCCAAGCTCGGCTTCGATCAGCGTCTTGAAGTCGTCATAAGGCTGATTTTCAACCTTCTTCCCATTCACGACGAAAGTAGGCGTCGCCTGAATTCCATCGCGTTCGGCATTTTCCTGATACCAGGCCACCAGTGTCTGCGCGCGGGTACCGTCCTGCAGGCAAGCCTCAAGCTGATCATTGTCTATGCCAGCGAGACGCCCGATCTTGCGCAGTTCATCAACGATTTCGGCAGGACCTCCGGCACGGGTCCATTCCGACTGGCCTTCATACAGCAGGTCGGTGATGCCAAAGAACTTGTCAGGTCCTGCACAGCGCGCGACCATCGAGGCCCACAGGCCATAGCGGTCGAAATACACCTCGCGGTAAGTGAACTTTACCTTGCCGGTATCGATGAAGTCCTTTTTGAGCTGCTTGTACGCGCCCTGATGGAAATTCGCGCAGTGCGGGCAGGTGTACGATGCATATTCGATGATCTCGACTGGCGCGTCTTCGGCCCCCTGCACCATCTCGACGATGGTCGAGGTGTCCAAATCCGCCTCTTGCGCCTCAGCAGCGCCAACAAGCGGGTTCGAAGGGATCGTGTTACTCGACGTTGTCAGCCAATAGCCGCCAGCGGCCACGGCGACAGCCGCACATATTACGGTTGCAATCCGGCTCATTCATCAGCCCTTTCTTAGCGTTTCTGTCTGGATAAAACGTTGCGGCCCAAACGTTCAAGGGCCGCGCGCAAATCTTCATCATCAACCGCGCGCGACACATTGTCGGCCTCAGCTGCGATTTCTGGTGAAACAACCGGTTTCGTCTGTTTCGGTTTGTGATCGAAACTCGCCTGCCCCTCAGCAAATCCGGTAGGCGCGGTCTGGGTGATACGCACCCGATTGATCGCGTTGTAACCATAGACCGCATTCACTTTGTCGCGCAGCTGTTCTTTCTGCATCTCCAGCATTGGCGCCTGCGGCCCGGTGGTCAGCACCGTCAGTGTCGCGCCAAAGCCACCCTTGGCGTATCCCACATTCACCGGCCGGGCGATCGACGCGATGTCCTGGCCCACAATCTCGGCCCAATGGGTCAAAAGGCGCGAGACGGCAAATCCCCGGCTTTCCCCGGCCTGCCTGATCCGGTCGTTCAGCAAAGTGGCGGTGCGCTTGAACCCGCGGGTCGAGGAACGTCTGCGTTGCATCTGGTTTCCAACTCCTGCGCCGCTATTGTAATAGGCTGATACCCGGACGCCAGTGAAACCCGACAGAGAGTTACATAAAACTTGCGTGACTGCACCGAATCTGACCTGAGCAATACGCTGCTGGATTGGTACGACCGCCACGCACGTGAAATGCCTTGGCGTATTGGCCCGGCAGCGCGTGCCGCAGGCGTAGCACCAGACCCCTACCGCGTCTGGCTATCCGAAGTGATGCTGCAACAAACGACCGTTGCCGCTGTTCGCGACTATTTTGTTCGTTTCACCACGCGCTGGCCAACCGTCGAAGCCCTTGCCAATGCGCAAGATGATCAGGTCATGGGGGAATGGGCTGGCCTGGGCTATTACGCCCGCGCCCGCAACCTTCTGAAATGCGCGCGGGTGGTTGCGTCCGCGCATGACGGGCAGTTTCCCAACAATTACGATGCACTACTGGAACTGCCGGGCATTGGCCCCTATACGGCGGCGGCCATAGCAGCCATCGCATTTGATCGACCCGAAACTGTCCTGGACGGCAATGTCGAACGGGTCATGGCAAGGCTCTATGATATTCACGAACCCCTGCCCGCCTCAAAACCCCTGTTAAAGAAAAAAGCCGCGGCATTGACCCCGCAGCACCGGCCTGGAGATTACGCGCAGGCTGTCATGGATTTGGGTGCAACGATCTGTACTCCAAAATCTCCGACTTGCGGTATTTGCCCCCTACATGCGGCCTGTCTGGCGCGGAAGGCGGGGACGCAGGTGGAACTGCCGCAAAAAACGCCCAAGAAGCCCAAACCCACCCGGCTGGGCCACATCTACATCGCCCAACGCGGAGATGGTGCCCTGCTGTTGGAACGCCGCCCCGATAAGGGTTTGCTGGGCGGAATGTTGGGCTGGCCTGGCTCGGACTGGTCCGAAACACCGCTGGAAAGCCCTCCGTTCCCGGCGCGATGGCACGAAATCCCCGGTGAAGTGAGACACACCTTCACCCACTTTCACCTGATCCTGCGTATTTGGACAACCGAATTGCCAGACGGTTGCGATCCGAACGGTCTGACTGTCATGGACAAACACCAATTCAGGCCCAGCGACCTGCCCACGGTTATGCGCAAGGCTTTTGACCTCTGGCGCGGCCAATAGACTGCTGGGCAAAGCCCAGTGCGCGGTCTACGGTGCCGCCAACGTTTCGGAGCCTCAACATGATCGCATCTGACACCCTGTCCCGCTGGCAATCCGCCCTTCCCTTTTGGGTCTCATACCTCCTGATCCCACTGATCTGGATGACCACCACTGCAGGCGGATGGTGGGTCCTGCTGGTACCGCTTTCGACATGGTGGGTCTTTGCGGTGCTTGACCGGCTGACCGGCCTAAACCTTGAAAACGCCGACCCGGATACGCCAGATGCGGGGCTGCAATGGTATATCTGGCTGACCAAAGCCTGGGCACCGGTGCAATTCCTCACGCTCTATGGGCTGATCTGGTACACTACCCGAGCCGTAGATATGAGCTCGGTCGAAAAAATCGGCGTGTTCTTCGGCATGGGCGTCCTTTCCGGAACGATCGGGATCAACTACAGCCACGAGCTGATGCATCAGAAAGGCAAACTGGAACGCTGGCTGGGCGATTTCCTGTTGTCGATGGTCCTTTATTCCCATTTCCGGTCCGAGCACCTGCTGGTTCACCACCGCTACGTCGGAACTCCGCGCGATCCGGTAACCGCGCGCTACAACGAAGGTTTCCACCGGTTCTATCCGCGCGTTCTGCGCCAAAGCCTCATCTCAGCCTTTCGCGCCGAGCGGGAAAAACTGGCCCGCAAAGACCGCCCGTGGACCGACCCGGCAAACCCGTTCTGGCGCTATTGGGGCCTGCAAGGAGCCATGCTGCTGCTAGCATTTCTGATCGGCGGATGGGCAGGGCTAGGCCTGTTTTTGGTACAGGCCGGCACCGCGATCTGGCAGCTTGAACTCGTCAACTATGTCGAACATTACGGGCTGACGCGCAAATATCTGGGCGATGGCAAGTACGAGCATGTGCACCCGCGCCATTCCTGGAACGCGTCACAAAAGGCTTCAAACTGGCTGTTGATCAACCTGCAACGCCACTCGGATCACCACTACAAGCCCAACCGCCGCTTCCCATTGCTGCAACACCATACGCAGGACGCAGCGCCGCAACTGCCTCATGGATATCCGGTCATGACCCTTGCCGCGATGATTCCGCCCTTGTGGCGGCGTATCATGAATCCGAGGGTCCGCGCTTGGCGGCGTCAATACTATCCCGAAATCACCAACTGGAAGCCTTACAACAAAGCGCACAACCCTGCCCCTCGCACCTGACTGCAGCGCGCTGCCCGGCCCAACGGGAAGGATCGCATCTTAGATGCGGTGCTGACAGGCGGGAGCCCTGGTTGCTACAGCACCCAGACATCCATCGGGGCTGTAACACCGCGAACAGGCTGGTCCGAGTACTGTGCAAACCCGGTCATCATGTCTTGCGCATTTGGCGTCTCGCTTAGGGCCTGAGACCGCAATGCATCACTGACAATGATGCGCGCTTGAAAATCGCGCGTCAGGGCCTCTAGCTTCGCGGCAACATTCACCGCATCGCCGATCACTGCAAATTCCAGCCGGTTTGCACCGATATCCCCCAGTACGACCGAGCCATAATGAACCCCGACCCCGATCTGAATCTCTGGCTCACCCGCGCGCTTGCGCTCCAAATTCCAACGGTCGATCATCTCGACCATGGACCGCGCGCACGCCAGTGCATTGCTTGCATCCAGCTCTCCGGGTACGGGGGTTCCAAACGTGGCCATCAGCCCATCGCCCAAGTATTTGTCGAGTGTTCCGTGATGGCGAAACACCTCGGTCTCCATTCGGGCGTGGAAACCACGCAAAACTTCAATAACCTCATATGGATCACGGCCAGCCGAAAACTTGGTGAAGCCAACGATGTCGATAAATAGAACCGCGATATCCTCTTTGCGGACCTGCTTCAGAGGTTCGTCGTTCTGGCTCAGCTCATCCACCACATTCGGCGAAAAGTATCGAGACAGATTAGCACGTTCACGTTCAAGCCCAGCATTGGACATCAGCAAGCGATTGAGGCGGCGCATCGACACCCCAAGCGTCACTGCGACCATGACAAAAACGATCACCTGCTGGATGCGTAGGGTTGGCATGAAACTGTTGGGATCCATGAACTCGGCCACATCCGGGTAGCCTGACAAAGCCTCGGCCACACGCTCGCTAATCCCGGGGATCGGGGTGGCGACCCACCAAGCGATCACCCATCCAGCCGTCCACATCATCGCCGTCCACGAACCGATCGCAATGACAGTGCGCCAAGAATAGGCAAGCGTCCCTGCTGCTAGGATAATGAAGAAATATTGAAAATTGTCGAACCGATACTGCATCGCCAGTGGTCGCACATCGTCGCTGAACGGGTTGGGCACAATCATCCCCAGCGTCATGATCAGCAGATCGACGAAGATCAAAAGCAACTCGGTCCGGGATTGCCCCACACGACCCGCGCGTTGGATCAGCCAACCATTGGCGCAGATCAGAAGCAGGATGAAATGGTACCATAGGACCTCCCACTGGGGATTCAGATAGATCAGCAAAAGCCCGGTCAACGCCATCGCGATCCAGCGTGCACGAACGGCCAGTTCAAGCCCCTCTCGCTTGTGTCGTTCCAGTGCTGCCTCAGTATATTTGTTGTCCAGATCGAAGTTGTCCGGTTGCGTAACAAAGAACCGGCTAAGGCGGGATTGACTGGCGGTGGTCTCGGTCATTGCCTTTATCTCCCAAAAGGGCTGTCAGGGGCTGCCCTATGCAATCATCTCACAGGCAAAAACAAAAGACCCCGCCGGTAACGGCGGGGCAAGGCGTAGTGCCTTGTGTCAGGCCACAGGCACCGGCGGTATTCAGTTATGCAATTCGGCCCTAATCTGCTGACGCAACACGTCGATGGGCACGGTTTTGCCATCGCGTTTGAAGCACCAATAGGTCCAGCCGTTACAAGACGGTGCATTTTCCAGATGCGCGCCAACCTGATGGATCGAACCTTTGACGTTCTGCCCTACCAGAGTCCCGTCGGCGCGGACCTTGGCCTTGTGGCGTTGGTTCATCGAATACAGTTCCTCACCCGGGCGCAGCATGCCGCGTTCGACCAATTGGCCGAAGGGCACGCGCGGCTCAGCGCGCTTGCTAGCGCTGACTTCCAACGCTTCGCGGTCAAACTTACGGACCTTTGAAATACGCTTTTCAGCCACCTTGCGATAACTTTCTTCGCGCTCAATCCCAATGAACTCACGCCCCAGCATTTTCGCTACAGCACCTGTGGTGCCCGTGCCAAAGAACGGATCCAGCACCACGTCACCGGGATTGGTCGAACCAATCAACACGCGATGCAGCAGTGATTCCGGTTTCTGCGTCGGATGCGCCTTATCGCCGTTTTCATCCTTGAGCCGTTCATGCCCGGTGCAGATCGGCAGAACCCAGTCGCTGCGCATCTGCACACCTTCGTTAAGGGCCTTCAGCGCCTCATAGTTGAAGGTGTATTTCGCGCCTTCGCGCTTGGAGGCCCAGATCATCGTCTCATGCGCGTTGGTAAATCGCTTGCCGCGGAAATTCGGCATCGGGTTCGACTTGCGCCAGACAACGTCGTTCAGAATCCAATAACCCGCGTCCTGCAGGGCCGACCCCACACGGAAGATATTGTGATACGAGCCAATCACCCAGATCGCGCCATTGGGTTTCAGCAAACGATGCGCCGCTTTCAGCCAGTCGCGGGTAAACTGGTCATACGCCCCAAAACTGGAAAACTGATCCCAATGGTCATCGACCGCATCCACCTGCGAGTTATCAGGCCGGTGCAACTGACCTTTCAGCTGCAAGTTATATGGGGGGTCCGCAAAAATCAGGTCAACCGACGCCTCGGGCAGACTGTTCATCGCCTCGATGCAGTCGCCGGATAGAATCGTGTTTAAAGGGAGCGCGGCTGCGCCCTTTGTCTTGATTGTGGTCATATCACTGCCTCAGTTCCACGGCGCTTTTGCGCTCATTTGGTTGAGACAAGGATGAGTCAAAGATGATTCGCCGTCAATTTCTTTTTTGAATCAGCGACTTACGATTTACTCTTGATACAAGATATTGTGGACTGGTTTGAACGAACGTCTATGGTGTGGGGTCACGCCAAGATTTTGCAACGCCTCGCGGTGCCGTTTTGTCGGATATCCGGCATTCGCCTCCCACCCATAGCCGGGATGCTGTTGCGCCAAATCCACCATCAGCTGATCACGCCAGATTTTTGCAATGATCGACGCTGCCGAAATCGACACCGACCGTGCGTCGCCCTTCACCACCGCCTGCGAGGGTAATTTCATACCGCGCGGGATCATGTTGCCATCAATCAGCAAGAAATCCGGAGCCGGGTCCAGCGCAGCTACCGCGCGTACCATCGCCAGATGCGAGGCGCGCAGGATGTTATGCTCATCGATCTCTGCAACCGTGGCTTCGGCCACCGCGACCTCTGCCCGGTCGCGCAATATCTCATCCAAACCGCCGCGACGCTTGGCCGTCAGTTTTTTTGAATCGTTCAACCCAGCGGGAATGTCATCCGGGTTCAAAATAACCGCTGCGGCTACAACCGGGCCGGCCAGCGGACCGCGCCCAACCTCATCCACCCCGGCAATTCGGGTATATCCGCGTGCCAGCAAAGCCCGTTCGAGTTCATAATCAGGTGTCATCATACCCTTGGCAAATCGCGTTTCGTAGCGCTTCGCAAGAAAAAAGAGAGGGCAGCTTGCGCCACCCTCTCCCGCGCGGCGCTTCTATGGCGCCACTCCTGCTCGAAACCTGTTACTGGTAAACGACACGGTATCCTTTCTGGCGCAGGCAGGCGGGTTCGTATGCCCGTTTTACCTTTTTACCATTCCAGAAACCAACCTTGCATTGGTGTGGCAGGCTATCGGCATGTTTATAGTACTTCTTCAGGCAATTCGGCCCAAGCAGCGGACGCTTGTTCGAATAGGCATTGAACGTGCGCAGGCAACGCTGTGGTAGGTCATAACGGGCCACGCGCTTTGGCAACGGGCGTACAGCATGATTTTTCTTGGCCTTCTTCGCCTTGGCTTCAGCCTGCTTGTGACGCTTGCGGCGCTCTGCCTCTTCGTCGCGCTTTTTCTCCTGATGATAGTGGTTGACCGCAGCACCTATGAGCGCGATCGCAGCCAATCCGCCGAGAATATCTCGGGTATCTGCCGCCCGTGCCTGCGACGCCGAGATCCCCGTGATGGCGACGGCGGTTGCTATGATCAGAGCGATAAATTTCCGGTGCATGATGCGTGTCCTTTCGGATAATGGGCAGGCCGGTTACCGACCGCGGAATTGATAACCTGACACTGCGACCACCCCGTTCAGACAAGCAATAACGGCATACTGTTATTCAATATCAGCACCACAAACCCCCTGAGGTTATTGAATATCCACCCAACCCATGCGCAGGATGCAGCCCATGAAACAGATCCTCTCTTCTCTGGCTCTGACGGCCCTGATATCGGTTGGGTCGCAAGCCATCGCGGCAGATTGCTATGCCGACTACAAGGCCAAGCAGGACAATCCCTTACGCCTGCACTATGGCGTCATGCAGGTCTCAAGCTGCGATAAAGGCTCGGCCCGGAAAGAAGTCGCCAAGCGGCTGGAATCAAACGGCTGGACCCTGCTGAACGTGATGACCGTTTTCGAGGCGGGTGGATTGGATCAAAGGAAGGCCAATGCCGGAAAATACTATCTCCGTTACTGAGGCGCGTCGTTCGGGGGTTCGGCTGGTTGGTCTGGGGATTGCGGCAATCGTCGCGATCCTGGTGACTGCAGCGGTTTTCCTGTTCTGGACGCTACCGGACGCAAATGCCTTCAACGCGCGGGTTGAACGGCTGTTTGTCGAGGCTGACCTGACCTCGCAATCGGAAATCCGTCTGCTCGAGATTCTGGCGCAATCGGGCACCGCCTTTGCCGATACGCTATCCAGCTATCGAATGGTCATCTTCGTGCTGTTGGTCTTTGCCAGCGCCATGCTGATCACCGCGCTTGTTTTTCTGGTCATGCTGGTTCTGCTGAACCGCCGCATGGCCCAGATTGAGCGGACGGGGATCCAGGTAACATCCCTGCTGATCAGCCGTGAAGAGAATACCGTTTATCTCAACAACATGGATTTTAAGTTGACCCCCGCCGCGATGGAAACGCTTTCGGTTCTGGCTGAATCCCGGCTGGATGACGAGGTCCTGTCGGGTGCCCAGATCGAAGCGATGATCTCGGGCAGAAACGCTGCAGATTGCGATGAGGCCGCCGGGGCAACCCGGATCAAACGCCTGCGCGACGCCTTGGGAAATCAGATGGTCAGTGAGCTGCTGGTGAAGAACATCGCCAAGAAGGGCTATATGCTATCGATTGAGAAAGACGTTATTCAAATGGTCTGAGGATGCCATTGCGGTAAAATCTACGTGCGCATCTTGGAATTCTCGTCCTCAAGACCCATGATATAAGGGCTTGGCCAAGGGAGGTTGCAGATGAACGTCCATGCCACACCGAATGTCAAAGGCTATGGGATATCAGTTGAGCCGCTGCAGGGACGGATCGCGATCTACCGTGGTGATATACTGCTGGCCGAAAGCCACAACGCCAAAGTCATGTACGAAACGCGGCTACCTCCCGCGATCTATGTTCCGCGCGAAGACCTGTGCGTCGAACTCAGCCCTGAGACCGAATTGCAGACGTTCTGCCCCTTCAAGGGTACCGCAACCTATCACGACATTAGCCTACCGGAAGAGCGCCTTACGAACTCGATTTGGGCTTATGAAGACGCCTTCCCTGAAAGCGCGGCCATTCAGGGCCATATTGGATTCATGCCGGATACCGCGACGCAGATCGACCTCGGCGACAACCAACTGCGTCAACCCGACGATGGCAATATCAGCGGCCCCCTGATCGATTGGCTGATGCGCGGTGCGTCCGAAATTAACACTCCTGATGCCTTTACAAAAACGCTGGCCGAGAAAATGCTGGAACATGGCATCGCTATTCAACGCCTAAGCATTCTGGTCTGGTCGCTGCATCCGCTGATCGCAGGCAAACACTATATCTGGGAGAAAGACTTGGCTGAGATTTCGACCCACACTCCGACCTATGAAATTCATGATCACCCTGCCTTTACCAATAGCCCTCTGCGTCACGTTTCAAACGGGTTGGGTGGTGTCCGCCAGCGCCTGAACAACGACAATCCGCATAACAGCTTTCCGATCATCGAAGACCTGCGCGCAAAAGGGGCCACCGATTACGTTGCCATGCCACTGCCTTTCTCGGATGGGCGGACGAATGTCCTGACCCTGACTTGCGATCATCCCGATGGGTTCACGACTGAGAATCTGGGTCTGGTTTTTGAATGCTCTACTGTCATCGCGCGGTTCTACGAGGTCTTCATGCAGCGCGAAAACGCGCAGGTTCTGCTGGAAACCTATGTAGGCAAGCGCAGCGGTGCGCGCGTTCTGGGGGGCGAGATTCGCCGCGGTGATGGCGATGACATAGATGCGGCGATCATGTTTTGCGATCTTCGAAATTCAACCGCATTGGAAGAAAAACTGGGGCGTGATGACTATATCGAGCTACTGAATGCGTTTTTTGAGACAGTTTCAGGGATCGTGCACGACCATGACGGAGAAGTTCTGAAATTCATCGGCGACGCTGTTCTTGCCGTCTTCCCGGCGGGTGACGATGCCGCCAAAGCCCGATCCAGCGCGCAGCTTTCGGCAACTGAGATCGTCGAAAAACTGGGTGAATTGCGCAGTGACGGAAGTGATCATGATTTCGACTGCTCGATTGGTGTCGCCTATGGCCGCGTCACCTATGGCAATGTGGGCTCACGCGAACGGTTGGACTTTACCGTGATCGGTCAGGCCGCCAATGTCGCTGCCAGATTGGGCGAATATGGCAAAACCGTCGGACATAGAATTGTTGTCTCGCAAGATATCGAACCTGTTTGCAAACAGGCGATCCCTTTAGGGGCGATCAAGCTGCACAACGTCTCGCAACCGATCAAATCATTTGCCCTGCAAACCTCAGCCGATGCCTGATTTGACAGTTTACTTCGCAAGAGTTGAACCTCAAATTGTGCCACTCACTATCTCGGATCGGTCAACCTATGGCCTTGCGCGAGAAACCGTACACACCGTGTCTGGTTGACATCAATGGTTCAAAAACCACCGCCCAGCAGGATCAGAGCCGTCTGCGCAGGTGAGATCGTCTGTTGGATTTGATTGATCTGATTGCGGGCCAGATACGTGTCGGTCAGTTTGTCGATTGCCTCACCTTCAGTGAACTGCGCCAAATCGGATGACCCTGTAACGCGCTGCAATCGATCTTTGAACACCTCAAGCTGCTTGTCGATATCCAGTTGCGCAAATGCTGAAGGCAGCCCCAATGCCGTTTCCATCATGCGGCGCAAGGGAGGCAGCCCCATCAGATCAAACCACCTTCTGTCCTCACTGCCACCCTGGCCAGCCAGATCGCGCAAAGCATGCTGGGTGTACAACGCGATACGCATCGATTCATCTGCTTCACCAACCGAGATTTCAAATCGCGCAATCAAGTTGTCGTCAGCGATCTTTTCCATGGCGTCCACCAATCCGGTCTTGCGCACATCGCCGGGACCAAGTCCAAAGGCATTGGCAAAATCACGGTACCTGCCGTCGGCCAGCCTGTTCGCAAGCGCATCGTCAGCCTGCGTTCCATCGGACAAGATTTTTTGGACAAAATACCGATTGTCGAGATCACTTTCCAAGCCAAACGCACCCAATGCCACCCGCAACAACCGTCGGTCCGAAACCAGATCCTCGGCCGTCTGGACCTTGCCGATATTGTCTAGAAAATACCTTGAGTCCCGTTCATTGATCCCCGAGGCAGAATAGCTTTGAAGCTGCGCCTCATAGGTACGCTGCAAAAAGCGCCAGCCAACCAGACCACCTGAAGGTATGACCGGCTGGAAGGTCACTGCTGATACGCCATCAGACGTTCTTCGCGCGGCAACAGTGAACGCAAGGCCTTTAAACACTTATAGTATTGCTCTGCCACCAATGCTTCAGTTGCGTTGGCAAGGACCCGGCGACTGTCGGCATCCGTGAAAACCTGGCTCAGCTCTTCCACGCGCCGCAGAAGTTGCTGGCGCGCCTGCTCAGGTTCGGTATCGCCTGACAGAACCAACTGCGCGGCATAGCAGACACGGCGTACCGGCGTGTTGACCTCTTCCGGGTGAATGGCATCGCGCAGGCGCAGGACATTTGCCTGAGGTGTCATGATCGAAAACCGACTGCGTCGATCCCCGTTTTCGATTACAACACCATTGATCAGAACCCGTTCCTTTGGGGCAAGTTTCAGGACCAGACCCCCCATCAGTTGCCCCTCATTTGACGTAGCCCGCGCAACACGGCCATGTTGATCTCAAGCAGCGGCTCAACGGTCGCCTTGTTCGCCAGCACCTGGCTGCTGTGTTGTTCGATAAACTCAGCCAAATAGAAAATCCGCGCCCGCAGATTGCTCGGCAGCCCGTTATCCGCATCCGCCACATCGGTTGCCAGCACAGTCCACAGCCGGCGATTTTCGTGCAAGGCTTGAACGAACCCTCCGAAATCAGCCGCTTTCCGCGTGGAAGCAGCCTTCAACCGATGTGTAATCCTGGAAATCGCCTCATACTCTGTATCCCGAGGTGTTCGCGTCGGTGCAGCAGATTGCGCATAAGCGCGGTGAGCAAGCGTTTGCGGTGTCACTTGAAATCCTTCCAATTGTCCTTCAGCGGGCGATTAAGTCCGGGGCACAGCGTGCGTGCCCCGGATCAGTTCCAAAGTTAGCGGAACAGCGACAGGATGGACTGTGGCGCCTGGTTCGCGATCGATAGCGATTGGGTTGCCAGCTGTTGCTGGACCTGTAACGCTTGCAGTCGCGCCGAGGTTTCTTCCATGTCAGCGTCAACCAACGAGCCGATACCGGATTTAAACGAGTCAGACAGGTTCGAGATGAACTCTTTCTGGGTCTCGATCCGACCCTGCGCCGAACCAAAGGCCGCCGAGGCATCAATCGCAGTATCGATGAGGCCTTCGATCGCACCAAGCGCTGCGGATGCGCCGGCAGAAGTCGACACATCAATCGAGGCCAGAGCGCCTAGACCGCCAGAGTTGGCGTTGGCATATTGACCGCTGATCTGCAGCGAATCTGACCCTTCGTTGGTGATATCGAGCTGTGCAGCATTCGTACCCGGATCATAGACGACCGAAACATTGGCATCCGAAGCTTCGATGGCAGCTTTCAGCCCCGCAGCGATGATCTCTTCGGGCGCGTTGCCTGCGGCGATATCCTCAGCCCGGACTGTATAAGACGCGACATCGTCGCCCAGTCGGACCGTGAAAGTATCACCAGCGGACAATGTGCCCGGATCAGCGATCACGATGCTTCCATCATCATCGCTTCCGCCGTTTCCATCCAACGAAAATCCGAATGCGTCGGCCGTATCCGCAGTGACCCCGTCAGTTCCAGTGAACACGTCGGCAGCAGTGTAACCACCTGTCGACAGGTTTTGCGCCGATACGCTAATGGAAGACGCTGTCACGTTGCCTGCATTGTCTCGATCCAAAGAGGACAGAATGCTTGCGCCAGCCCCACCGTTCACCAGATTGAGGCCATTGAACTGGGCAGCGCCGACAACCGATTCGATCTGATCCCTAAGCGCGGCCACATCGGTGTTGATCTTAGCACGATCAACGTTGTCTTCTTGCGCCGCAACGATCTTGCCTTTCATCTGGTTCAGCAGATCCGTCACAGTTTCTGAGGCGTTTCGAGCAACTGCGACAGTGGATTCACCCAAGGCCAGGCTGTCCTTGATCGCATTGAAGCCGTTGACGTCTGATTCCATCACCTTTGAGATGGCCCAGACAGCCGAGTTATCCTTGGCTGTAGCCACATCCTTGCCGGTCGAGATCGCGTTTTGCGTCTGTGCGAGGTTCTTGTTGACCGATTTGAGAGTTTGCAGCGCAACCATTGCGCCATTGTTCGTCAGAATGCTGGACATATTTGTCATCCTCTTAGCGTTCGGGCGCGTTTGACGCCCATGTTGGACCCACCAAACCGGCAGGCATTCTGTCGTTCTGACCTGTGCGTCGTGCCTTGTGGCCTTCGCGCCACCCGTTGTTTCAGGTGCATCGCCACATTTGCCCCCGATCTCCTAACGGAGTGCTAAGACGGGCAAATCCGAAATCTCGAATTTGAATCAAACCTGATGCTATGCCCGTTTTTCCAGCTTTGCCCGCGATCGCAAGGCAAACCCACTACGCTGCCCCGAGGCGTCATAAGTACTGAACTCCTGCCGGACCTGTTTCAGTTCCGCCATTCGGTCCGCCACAGCCCGAATACCCTCGGCCGCACTATTCAATAGGGCTTGATTGCGCACGACCTTCGTCTGGATCCGGATCAGATCATCGCTTTCCAACACCTGCAGATCATTTATTGCATCGATCAGATTCTCTTTTTCAGGCACCAATCGATCCAGATCGGTCAAATCCCCCTGAACCAGGGCTGTGCGCTCCAGATCCAAAAGGTCTTCCAGTGCCTGAATCAGATCTTTATCCATCGGACTTCTCCATCATTGCATTGAACAAAATTTCCGAAAGGCCGATTCCACCCGCCTTTGCCATTTGCTGTGCCTGCTGTTGCACCAGAAACGAAGCAAACTGATCTTCGCCTGCGCCACCGCCAAAGGAACTTCGTGCTTGGCCGAATCCTGCTGACTTGAGCATTTCAGCCAGAAAAGCGGCTTCCAGCTCAACAGAGGCGGCTTTCAGCTTCTGTGGAATCTGGGCGGAGTGCATGGTCGCACTGGTAGATGTAATCGTCATCGGATTCTCCGAAAATTGCTATGAACTTTCTCGATCAAAGGGGAAAGCGGTTAAAATAAACGTAACTTCCTGTGGGCACAGTGCCGGCCAGATCAAAGAAACCCCGGAGCGAAAAATGACCAACCCGCTGACGATCATGTCGCCTGCATCTGCCACGGGTGACAAACCGGGGGCATCTCAGGGTAAAGAGCGTGATACCAAAGGTGGGTTTGCCTTTGAGGAAGTGCTCAATGAGGATGTCGAACAAATCGAGTTGAAGGATGTAGATCCGTTTGTGGCTGATTCAAACCTGCCATCCGAACAATCAGAAATTCCATCTGTTTCTACGGCAGATTCAACTGAGACAATCAAAACCGACGAACTAGAGCCCGCCCAACTGCAGGTGGCTGCGCAAGAGGTCGCAGATGCGCCGAAACACCACGCAGATTTTGCCGTCGGTGAGACGAACCATGTTGCCGCTCCGCCCAGCCCGGTACAGCAAATTTCGCAGTTGGCCTCTGAAAACTCAACGCTAAGACAAAATACAGGCTTGCCCGAAGCGGCTGCCCCAAGGCCTGACGCAAACGTTCTTCGAGCGCCAACCCAAGTTCCGATCCATGATGTTAGCGGAAATGGATATCTACACCAAATGCCGGCCTCAGACGCGCTAAATGCTAGCTTTGTGGGGGATACGTTTTCGAAACTGGAACCGCCAAGTCCTGAAACAGAGGTGCCACTCGTCGCACGCGCAGTTGAGCCTGTAGAGGCTCGAATAACCCAGCAAACTGTCATTTCTGCCGCCTTGAAACCGCAGGCAACAGCTTGGAATCTCGACCGGGCTCCGGGCGATGCTATTGCGGAAACGGCGATCAGCGCGGAAGTTGATGACCTTTTTGCTGTCAAAGACACAGCGGTGGGCCACACGATACGCGACACGACGCAAGCGATGCCCGTCGCCGCAGCCCGCGCGGAAACGGCACGCACGATTGCGGGGCAACTGGCCGCTTCGATTTTGACCCGACCAAATACCGGTGGCGTTGAAATAGCCCTGAACCCCGAAGAGCTTGGGCGCGTATCAATCACGCTCAACGGTCGAGAAGACGGGTTTCATCTATCGATCGCGGCCGAACGGCCCGAAACACTGGACCTGATGCGGCGACACATTGCGATTCTGTCGGCTGAGTTCGAAAAGCTGGGTTATGGGGATCTGTCGCTTGATCTTAGCATGTCCGGGGACTCGTCCCGGCATGGTGATCCATCAGAGCCTGACCCTTCCTCAGAAACGGTCGAAATGGTTCGTGACGCGGACCATAAGGCACCCACACTTTCGGCCGGCCCTGAAAGGGGCCTTGATATGAGGCTTTAATTGATGATTTCAGCGACCAATTCAGTGACCGCAACGGGTGCAAATCCCGGCGCAAACAACAATTCGGAACGCTCGGCACTGACGTCAGATTTCGAGACCTTTCTGCGCATGCTGACCGTGCAGGCGCGCAATCAGGATCCGCTTGAACCTCTGGATTCCTCCGAATATGCCTCTCAGCTGGCGCAGTTCTCGATGGTCGAACAACAAGTCAAAGCCAATGAGCTTCTGTCTGGTCTCGCGCTGACAATGGGGGCAGTCGATCTTAATCAGCTCACCGGGTGGGTTGGGATGAATGTCAAAACCGATGCACCGTTTCGCTTTGTAGATCAGCCTGTTCTGATTTTTGCTCAGGCCGAACCCACTGCCGACCGGGCCGAGCTGGTCATCCGCAATGACCAGGGCACCATTGTCGATCGTATCCCTGTGCCTACTAATAAGGCCGAATTCGAGTGGGCCGGGGTCAGCAGTGCCGGTGATCCCTTTCCCGCTGGCAGTTACTCAGCCACATTGGAGAGCTTCAAAAGAGGTGAGTTACTAACCAGCACGCCCGCATCTGCCTTCGGTCGGGTGGTAGAGGCACAGGTCAGTGAAGGTGGCATCATCCTGAAACTGGAGAGCGGTGCAGAGGTGTCCGCCGAAATGGTCACGCAAATCCGCACGGGTGCTTGATCTAGAAGGCAAGGCGGGCCAAAGCTTGGTGCATCGCGACTCGCCCCCTAAACCGGTATCTCTCCTGTCTAATCATCACCAACCTCCCCCGGGTCTTGTTGCCCAGCTCAGCACCCAAGGTTTGATCCGCCACGACGTGACCTTCGAGGTGTTGTACGGTGGGCGGACCAATCATGTCTGGAAGGTTTTGTCCGGCAATAGTGATGCCGTTCTGAAGTTATTCAGCACCGGGTTTCAGAACCCCTTGTTTCGCAACGATGCCCGGCTTGAGTCAGAATGTCTGCGCACGCTCAACAGCTTTGGCTTCGTGCCCAATTTACGTGCCACGGGTTCCTTTGGAGACGACAGCTGGGTCTACTATGACCACGCACCGGGCGTCCCTTGGCAGGACGATGTTTCGGGCGTGGCCCATCTGCTTGGAAGGTTGCACCAAATTCCGGTCAATCTGGACCTCCCTAACGGCTGCAATGGCAGCGAAGATCTGGAACAGCACGCATGTCAAATTCTGGCTGATTGCCACGCGGAAGAGCGGCGATCGTTGCTTGCAAAAAAACCTCAGGCCCAAGTACCGCCATTATCCGCGCGGTGCTTGATCCATGGCGATCCGGTCGCGGGAAACATCCTGCAATCGAAAAATGGGCTGACGCTGATCGATTGGCAATGCCCGGCCTTCGGTGACCCATGTGAAGACTTGGCGATATTCCTTTCACCTGCGATGCAGCAACTCTATCGAGGCGCGCCCTTGTCCGAGGCCGAAGAGACGCAGTTTCTTAAGGCCTACGACCAACCCGATATCACCGAACGCTATCTGTCATTGAGGCCTTGGTTTGCCTGGCGCATGGCCGCTTATTGTCTTTGGCGGGCCGAAAACGGTGCGGCTGATTATGCCATTGGGTATGAGCTGGAAGTTGAGGCCTTATAGGTCCGCCAGACCCAGATACGCATAGGCTGGCGGCATGACAGCGCGACGCCAACGGCCAAAAGGAAACCGCCCCGGCGTACCCGCAATAGGGGACGGGATGTCTGCGGATTGCCCCAGCACCAGTCGCGCCAAAGCACGACCGCAATATGTTCCCATCGCCACGCCATTGCCGTGGTAAGCAAATCCTGCAAACATCCCCGGATGCTCAGCAACCGGGCCAACAAAGGGCACGAGGTTGCGGGCAAGGCAAACCAAGCCGGACCACGTATGTGTGACATCGACACTGTTCCAGGCGGGGAATAGCCCCTTGAAATCCCTGAAAGCTTTTTGCCGAATGCGCGCCTCAGCCCCAGGAGATGATAGCAGCCCCCCTCGTGTCCCGAACAGAAATCGTCGATCAGGCATCAATCGGAAATAGTGCAATAAATTACGCGTGTCATAGGCCATCTGATCCGACGTCCAGCCTTGCGCCTGCAGCTCGACATCAGTCAGAGGCCGCGTCACAAGAACCGTTGACTGTGCAGGCATATAACGCGCGGCCAACCAGGGTGGCAGATCCTCGCTTGAGTAGCCATTTGTGCACACCAAAACGTTCGAGGCACGAATGTGACCCGCAGGTGAGGTCAGCACGAATCCAGAGGCGGCCTGTTTGATCTGCGTGATCGGGCTGTTCTGGAACAGAGTTGCGCCCTTTGCCTGGGCAGCGCCTGCCAAGCCGAACAGATACTTTCGGGGGTTCAGGGCAAAACCAATCGGAGTTGTATAGCCGCCGAAAAACGCACCGCCCAACCCAAGGCTCCTCAGTTCGCCGATTTCGTGCAATTGTCCGGCCGGATCGGCCGACCGGCGCAATCGTTCCATCGCGCGCCGTGAATGGGCCAGTTGAGTTTCACCCTTGGAATGCGTTTCGGCGTCGATTTGGTTATCACGCAGAAGGTCAGCAACCAGTGAAACGGCGTCTTCTTCCGCTTGGTAATAGGCCTGCGTTGCCACCTGACCATAGCGACGGGTCAGACCAGCCTTGCTGAGCTTTGACCCGCCCAGACAACAAAAGCCCCCGTTTCGACCGGACGCCCCCCAGCCCGGTGTTTCCTCCTCGAACACAGCGACCGAAACCCCTGCCTCGGACAGATGCAATGCGGCGGACAAGCCGGTAAACCCGCCCCCGATAACGGCGACATCAACGCTGATATCGTCTTCGAGCTTTGGCCAAGCAGGGGTCGCGATCGTCTCGTCCCACCAACAACCCGTGCGTGGCGCAGGTCCGTAGGCGTAATCAGGAAATATACGCCTCATTCAGCGCTTGCCGCGGCCAACTCATCCTGTTTCTGCCGAACCATCGCCCGCTTGGTCACCAGGGACGCGGTAATAACGCCCACCGTGACAACCGCGATCATTAACGTCGACAGCGCATTGATCTCGGGACTGACGCCCAAACGCACAGCCGAGAAAATCTTGATCGGCAAGGTGGTGGCAGAAGGCCCAGATGTGAACGAGGCAATCACCAGGTCATCCAGCGACAGGGTGAAAGCCAGTAGCCATCCTGAAATCACCGCCGGAGCGATGATCGGCAGGGTGACCAAGCGAAACGCCTGCGCAGGAGAACAGCCCAGATCCAGTGCGGCCTCTTCCAGCGATCGATCAAAGGTCACAAGGCGCGAGGACACTACGACCGAGACAAAACACATCGAAAACGTCGTATGCGCCAGTACGATGGTCAGGATACCCCGATCCAAGCCAATTCCAATGAACAGCAGCAGCAGCGACAAGCCCGTGATCACTTCGGGCATCACCAGAGGGGCATAGATCATCCCGGAAAACAGCGTTCGCCCAAAGAACCGCCCACCGCGTACCAGAACATAGGCCGCTGCGGTGCCCAGAATCGTGGCCAGCGTTGATGAAAATACGGCAACGCGCAGCGTGACCCAGGCTGCATCAAGAAAGGCTTCGTTCTGCATCAACTCGCCGTACCATTTGGTCGAGAACCCGGCCCAAACGGTGACAAGCTTGCTTTCGTTGAAGCTGAAGATAATCAGGATGATCATCGGGATATACAGAAAGGCAAATCCCAGAGTCAGCGAGACTGTGTTGAACCAGCTCAGCCTGTTCATTGTTCTGCCTCCGTCTGCTTTTGCTGGTTGCGCTGGAACAGCACAATCGGGATCACGAGGATGAGCAACAGAACCACGGCCACCGCGCTGGCGACGGGCCAATCGCGGTTCGAGAAGAACTCTTCCCACAGCACCTTACCGATCATCAAGGTCCCCGATCCGCCCAGTAGCGAGGGGATTACGAATTCCCCAATCACCGGAATCATCACGAGGAAGCAGCCCGCGATAATACCGGGGCGCGACAAGGGGATTGTGATCAACCAGAATGCCTGCAGACGCGAACACCCAAGGTCTTCGGCGGCTTCGATCAGCGACCCGTCCATCCGTTCAAGCGACGAATAAATCGGCAGGATCATAAAAGGTAGGTAGGTATAAACGATACCGATATAAACTGCGGTATTCGTGTTCAGAATGGTCAGCGGCGCTGAGATGATGCCTGTCCACAGCAACAACTGGTTCAGATAGCCTTCGTTGCTGAGGATGCCCATCCATGCGTAAACCCGGATCAGGAACGAAGTCCAGAACGGCAGGATGACCAGCATCATGAATGTAGGTCGCCACTCTTCAGGTGCGCGCGCCATCGCATATGCGATCGGATACCCGACAATCAGCGTCAACACCGTTGAGATCAGCGCGATCTTTACGCTGGACAGATAGGCCTTCCAATAAAGATCATCTTCAGTCAGCCAGACAAAGTTTTCCAGATCAAGCTGGCTGAAGAAATCCCTGATACCCGCCCAACCTGCGGATAGGTCCAGCGTCGGAGTGTAGGGCGGAATGGCAAGTGCGGTGTCTGAAAGCGATATCTTTAGGACGATAAAGAACGGCACCAAGAACAGTGCCAGCAACCAGACATACGGGACAGCGATAAGAACAGCGCGGCGCATCAGTTTTCCAGCAGAACTGCGGCAGTCGCTGTCCAGGACAGCCAAACCGGGTCTTCCCAGGTGAACGAGCGGCGCGAGATGCGGCGGGTATTCGCTGTTTGCGCCTTGATGATCGTGCCATTTGGCAGTTCGACATGATAGGTCGACAAGTTGCCCAGATAGGCGATGTCATGCACCTTGCCCTGAATGGCGTTGATCGCATCGACCGGGCGCTCGGCAGAGATCGCGACCTTTTCAGGCCGGATCGCCAGATGACAGCCCTGACCATTGGACAGTTGGGTCGCAGAAGACGCCGCTAACGGGGGCTGCCCTTCTGCCCACTCAATCTGATAGCTTTCGTCGCCTGCTGCGGTAGCGCGTCCCTCAATGATATTCACATCCCCAATGAAATCAGCAACATAAACCGAGTTTGGCGTCTCATAGATGCGATCTGGAGTTGCCACTTGCATCAGTTTGCCCTGATCCATCACGGCCACTCGGCTGGCAACGGTCATCGCCTCTTCCTGATCGTGCGTCACGATGACAAAGGTCGTGCCGGTTTTTTCCTGAATGTCCATCAACTCGAACTGAGTATCCTGACGGAGTTTCTTATCCAAAGCGCCCAAAGGTTCGTCGAGCAATAGCAGTTTTGGTGCTTTGGCCAATGACCGGGCCAGCGCAACGCGTTGGCGTTGACCACCCGAGATCTGGTGCGGCTTGCGGCGTGCGAACTGTTCCAGCCGGGTTAGGCGCAGCATCTCATCGACCCGCTCTTCCAGATCGCGTTTGGGCATGTTGTCCCGGCGCAGGCCAAAGGCGATGTTGTCCCAGATGCTGAGATGAGGAAACAGCGCATACGACTGAAACATCATGTTTACCGCCCGTTTGTTGGGCGGGATCGGGTCGATATCCTGTCCACCCAGAAGGATGTGACCATCGGAGGGGGTTTCGAATCCGGCCAGCATCCGCATCATCGTGGTCTTGCCGCAGCCCGACGGGCCGAGCAGCGCAAAGAACTCACGCTCGTAGATATCCAATGAAAGATTGTCGATTGCGGTGAATGCGCCAAAACGCTTGGTGACGTTCTGGAACTGGATCAAGGGTTTCGCCTGCGGGTCATCCCACGGCGCAAAGACTTCAGAATTCAAGGCGGCCCCCGTTTATCGGTCAGGATAAAAATGGCGCAAGGCAGTGGGCCCGCCTTGCGCTATGATCAGATCAGGTGCCTGATTTCACTTTGGTCCAGAGACGTGTCACCACCCGCTGGGTCTTTGCCGGATAAGGTGTGGTGATGTAGAGGTTCTGCATGGTCGCATCATCCGGATAGATCGCCGGATCACCGATCACGTCCTCTTCAAGAAACTCCTGCGAGGCCTTGTTGCCGTTGGCGTAGTACACATAGTTCGACGCCGCAGCCATGTTGTTGGCATCCAAGATAAAGTTCAGGAACTGGTGCGCGCCTTCGGGGTTTGGTGCGTCGACCGGAATAGCCATCTGGTCAAACCACATCAGCGAGCCTTCCGCAAAGGGATGGTATTCAATGTCCACGCCGTTATCCGCTTCCGCCGCACGGTCGCGTGCCTGCAAGATGTCGCCCGACCAGCCGACAGCAACGCAGATATCACCATTGGCGAGCGCATTGATGTATTCCGAACTATGGAATTTCTGAACATACGGGCGCACACTGGTCAGAATTTCTTCGGTTTTCCCAATTACATCCGTGTCGTGGCTGTCAGGGTCTTCGCCGATATACTGCAGCACCATCGGAATGATCTCAGACGGTGCGTCGAGGAAATGCACCCCACACGAGGCCAGCTTTTCCATGTTCTCGGGCTTGAGCACCAGATCCATGCTGTTAAGCGCAACATCGTCGCCCAGCACTTCTTTGACCTTGCCGACATTCAACCCGATACCTGTCGTGCCCCACATATAGTTGATCGAGTAGGCGTTGTTGGGGTCATACCCTGCGGTTCGTTCCTGGATCACATCCCATAGGTTGCCTGCATTCGACAGCTTGGCGGCATCCAGTTCCTGGAATGCGCCGGCCTGGATCTGGCGTTGTAGGAACGTGCCTGAAGGCACAACCACATCATAGCCTGACCCACCGGCCAGCATTTTTGTTTCCAGAACCTCGTTGCTGTCGAACACATCGTAGATCAGGGTTAGCCCTGTTTCTTCTTCGAATTTGCTCAGCAGATCTTCGTCGATGTAGTCGGACCAGTTATAGACGCGCACTTCTTCAGCAAACGCGGCCGAAGTCCCCAATGCGACGATCGCTGTCATCCCCAGCGTTTTCAGTTTCATATTTTTCTCCCTGCAACTGTGCGGCCATTTTGACCTTTTTTTGGATTTGATCAAGTTTTGCGTTTCACGACGGTTTCACCTATGGTCGGAATAGGTGAAGATTCTGGCAAGACAGAAACACTTGGATTGGGGCAAACCTTTTGGATTTGATCAAAAATAAAGCAGATACACCTCCGGTAGATGAAGAAAAACGCCCAGCGCACGAGCAGGTCTATCGGACACTGAAATCCCAGATTCTGTTTGGCGATCTCGTGCCCGGGCAGCCGGTCACGATCCAGGGACTGACTGATTCGCTTGGTGTCGGCATGACTCCGGTGCGCGAGGCGATACGCCGTCTGATTTCCGACGGCGCGCTCATTTTTCAGGGCAATCGTCGCGTGAGCGTCCCGCTGCTTTCAGCCAACGACATCGAGCAGATGATTTTTGCAAGAATTTCAATAGAAACAGAGCTTTCCAGGCGATCCACAAAGAACATATCTATAACCGAGATCGACTATCTTGAGCAGCTGGATCAACGATTGGACAATATGATCGCGGATGGGGACGTAGGGGGTTACCTGCGTTTGAACCACGCCTTTCACCAATCTCTGTATTCCCACGCGGACGCTCCGATACTTGTTGATCTAGCCGAACGGCTATGGCTGCGATTCGGCCCTTCGTTGCGCATCGTTTGCGGTCGCTTCGGCACTCAAAGCCTGCCCGACAGACACAAAGACATTATTGCCGCGCTACGTGAGCGAGATGCAGAAAAGGCCGCGTTGGCAACAGCGCAGGACATTGAGCAGGGTATGGGAATGATGGGCGATGCTTTGCCAAGCACCTAGAAACCAGCGATTCGATTGACAGCATAAAATTTGATCATATTCTATCTGGCAACGACGCTTGCTGGAGAATCCGAGATGTCCACCATCACCAATCACATGCCCACTGCCGAATTGCAGGCGCTGGACGCAGCACACCATTTGCATCCTTTTTCGACCAATGAGGCGCTGGCAGACGAAGGTGTCAGGGTCATCACCCGTGCCAAGGGCGTCTATCTGACCGATAGCGAAGGTCATGAAATTCTGGATGGTATGGCCGGATTGTGGTGCGTAAATATCGGATATGGCCGCGACGAGCTGGCCGATGCAGCCGCACGTCAAATGCGCGAGCTGCCGTATTATAATACTTTCTTCAAGACGACCCATACGCCCGCCATTGCGCTGGCTGCAAAACTGGCTGAGCTTGCGCCAGGTGATCTGAACCATGTCTTCTTTGCCGGAAGCGGGTCCGAGGCCAACGACACCAACATCCGTCTAGTGCGCACCTATTGGGCCGAAAAAGGTCAGCCGGACAAGAACATCATCATCAGCCGCAAGAATGCCTATCACGGTTCTTCTGTTGGATCGGCGTCGTTGGGTGGCATGGCAGGAATGCATGCGCAGGGCGGCATTCCAATCCCGAATGTCCACCATATCAACCAGCCAAATTGGTGGGCGGAAGGCGGCGATATGAGCCCGGAGGAATTCGGCCTTGCCCGCGCGCGCGAGCTGGAAGAAGCCATTCAGGAACTGGGCGAAGATCGCGTCGCTGCCTTCATCGCCGAACCTGTGCAGGGCGCAGGCGGCGTGATCATCGCACCCGACACATATTGGCCTGAAATTCAGCGCATCTGCGACAAGTACGATATACTGCTGATCGCGGATGAGGTGATCTGCGGGTTTGGCCGAACCGGCAACTGGTTTGGCTCGCAAACCGTCGGGATCAAACCGCATATCATGACAATCGCCAAGGGCCTTAGCTCAGGCTATGCACCTATTGGCGGATCGATCGTCTGCGACGAAGTCGCCCGTGTCATCAGCGCCACCGAGTTCAACCATGGCTACACCTATTCCGGCCACCCGGTTGCCGCAGCAGTTGCGCTCGAAAATCTGCGCATCCTCGAAGAAGAAAACGTCGTCGATCATGTGCGCAACGTGGCCGCGCCCTATATGAAAAAGAAATGGGACGCATTGGTCGAGCATCCGCTGGTCGGAGAGGCAAAGATCGCAGGCTTGATGGGGTCCATCGCATTGACGCCTGAAAAGGCAAGCCGAGCCAAGTTCGCATCAGATCCCGGCACGATCGGATATATCTGCCGCGAACATTGCTTCAAAAACAATCTGATCATGCGTCATGTGGATGACCGCTTGGTCATCTCTCCGCCGCTGGTCATTACCCCGGCCGAAATCGACGAGATGTTCGTGCGCATTCAAAAATCGTTGGATGATGCGTTGGTTGAAATCAACGAAAAAGGTCTGATGAAGCCTGCGTCCTGATCATTAGATCATGGGCGACCCAAGTGGGCCGCCCTAATTATCAGCGCATCCTTTCCAGCAGGCCGAGCGACGGGTATCCATCCGGGATCAACCCCTGAGCAACCTGAAACGCGCGCACCGCGTTAATCGTATTTGGCCCGGTGCGCCCATCGATCCCTTGTGTATCGAAGCCCGCCTGAGTCAGCCGACGCTGTAGTTCTTTCTTTTCAGTAAAGCTCAATACGCGATCGCCACGCGGCCAATCGGCCTCAAACGGAGAGCCTCCTGCAAGCCGGTCGGACAGATGCCCGATGCCGATCACGTAGGCATCGGCGCCGTTGTAGGCCTCGATCACTTTGAAATTATTGAAGATCATCAGGGCGACACCTCGACCACCAGCCGGTAACAGAATTGCCGCTTGACCGTGATCGGGCACGGCCTTGCCCGAGTAAGCAAGAACCCCACGGGCCGCCCATTCCGACGGCATCATAGTGAAATCTCGCCGCGCGTTGGCGTAGTCAAAGTCGGATGGTAGTTGCACTTCGACCCCCCAAGGTTGGCCTTTGGTCCATCCATGTTTTGCCAAATAAGAAGCGGCTGATGCTAAGGCATCAGTTGGATTATCGGACCAGATCTCGCGACGCCCATCTCCATCGAAATCAACCGCGTAATCAAGAAACGAGGTCGGCATGAACTGTGTATGCCCCATCGCCCCAGCCCAACTGCCAACCATATTCTCAGGGTCGACATCCCCTGCCTGCAGTATCTGCAACGCGGCGATCAGCTGTCCCTCAAAAAAGTTTGCTCGTCGAGCATCAAAGGCCAAAGTCGCCAGCGACCGAATGGTTTGCTTGCTTCCTCGGTAGGTGCCGAACGAAGTCTCAAGACCCCAGATCGCGGTCACGACCTCTTTTTCGACGCCGTACTGGGCTTCGATCCGGGTCAAAGTCTCTCGGTGCTTGTCTAGCCCAGCGCGACCGTTGGATATCCGCGTTTTTGAAACCGCTCCGTCCAGATATTCCCAAATCGGTTTGGAAAACTCCGCCTGATTGCGATCGCGTTTGATGATGTCACTGTCATAGGTCACCCCAGCCAACGCCCGATCCAGCGTATTGACCGAGATGCCCTGCTCTTGCGCCCGCTTGCGAAATGCCCCCAGCCAAGCCTGAAATCGGGCATTCCCGTCTGCCGATACACGTTGCACCTCGACTTTAGGCCGCAGCACGGGCCGTACCGAGACCGTCACGTCCGCCGAGGCCAGTTGCACATTGTCGACCATAGGTCGGGCCAGAGGCTGTATCGAATTTTCTGTTGTATCCGCCTGCACGATGGATGCCCATAATGCGGCGGTCATAACGCCACCTACACACTTACGCATTCCGTTTTATCCTGATTACTGCTCAGAGCCGATGATAGCGCACAATCGGGATTTCTCAAAACGCAGAACGTCAGGTTTCGTGATCCTGTTCCTCACGTTCCGCGCGAATACGGGCAATGGCATCACGCAAAAGCGATACGCGATTGGGTCGAAAGCTATCCTCGGTCACATCCATGCCCTGCATACGATCCAGCCTAAACACTCGGAAATCCTGGCGCAAGTGACACCAGCTGAGCAGTACGCTGGCGCGATCCATATAGACGATGCTCAGCGGATTGACCCGACGACGGGTGTCTGCGCCTTTGGCATCGGTATAGGCGAACTCGATCACGCGTTCATCCCACGCGGCTTGGCGTAAAATGGCGACGTCAATTGTTGGCACGGCTGGCCTGTCAAATCGCGTGGCGGTCAGAACAGCATGGCTCAGCCGATGCGACTGGCGCTGCGGCAACCGGCCCTGCAGCTTGCGTAGGGCCGCGCTTGCAGCATCCGACAGCGCCGGGTCTCCGATCAATTGCACCTCGCGCAAGCCCAACACCAGCGCTTCGAGCTCATCATTGGTGAAACCCAACGGCGGTAGGGTCGCATCCTCGATTAGGGTGAACCCGAACCCGGCCTCTCCGTCGATTATCGCCCCGAGACCACGCAATGCATCGATATCCCGGTGCACTGTGCGCGGCGAAACGCCTAAATCCTGCGCCAATTGAACCGACGTTCTGGGCGAGGGGCCAGATCGTAGGGCCTGCATCAACTGAAAAAGACGGGCGGTGCGGGACATAGTATAGTCTACTCTAAGCCTAATGTCAGAATCTGTCATCAGTCCGGCGTATCCATCAGGCGTCCCAACTATGGAGCTGATGATGCTGACCCTTCTCACCTTCCCCTCTGCCTTTGGCCTGTTCAGCGCCAGCCCATTCTGTGTGAAAACGGCCCTGATGCTTCAAAACGCGGGCCTGCGCTGGCAACGGTCCGATCTGCTGGATCCACGCAAGATGCCACACCAGAAGCTGCCGGTTCTGCGCACGCCTGAACGTCTGATTCCGGACAGCGACCTGATCCGCGACTGGCTTGAGGCTCAGGGGGCCGATTTCGATGCTGGCCTGACCGACCTGCAAAAAGCCCAGTCCCGCGCACTGGTCCGCATGGCCGAGGAACACCTTTACTTTCATGTCGTGCAGGACCGTTGGGCCAATGATGAGGTTTGGCCAATCCTGCGCGATACATTCTTTACCGTCATTCCCGCACTGATCCGCAAGCCGGTTTCGAATTCGATCCGGAAATCCGTTCTCAAGGGGCTCGCGTTTCAAGGTGTATCCCGCTTTTCGCCCGTCGAACGACAAGACCGGCTGGAGCGCGACTTTGAGGCGATCTCGGCCTATCTTTGGCAATCGCCTTATCTGATGGGAGAGAAACCTACCTCGGCGGACATGAGCGTCGGTCCAATGCTGGCGGCGATGCGCGCGACACCATCAAACACCCCCCTGACCCGTCGGATTAAACAAGATAAACTGCTCAACAGCTATATCGACCGAATGGAGCAGGCGATCCCGCTATCATGACAGCCTTTGAGGACAAAAAAGTCGCTGCAGCCTATGAGGCGCTACCGGAAGAGACGCGCAATGGGGCACTAGCGCTGCGCGAGTTGATCTTCGAAACTGCGGCCTCGCTGCCAAGCGCTCAGCCTCTGGAAGAAGCGTTGCGGTGGGGCCAGCCCGCCTATCTGGCGCCCAAAGGCTCGACGATTCGTTTGGGCGGACACAAGGCGGCTTGCTTTGCGTTGTTCGTACACTGCCAAAGCCGACTGATGGGGGATTTTACTTCCGCCTTTCCTGGCGAGGATCGGATCGACGGCAATCGCGCGATTCTGTTCGACCGGCCCGATCAGATTGATCCTACGCGCCATGGCTGGCTGATTGCGCGCGCGCTTACTTATCATCTCTGACGGCGTTTGCGTTCGACCTTGCGCTTGATCTTGTCCTTCTTGCGCTTGGTGCTGGCGGCCTTGCGCCGCGTTCCGCGCTTGGCGGGGCCACGGCCGCGCGGCAGCGCCTGATCATCGATGGACAACAACTCCAATTCCAATCCGCCCGTCACCGGCGTCGCCTCGGTCAACCGCACCGTGACACGCTGGCCAATGGCGATGATCAGCCCGGTGTCCGAGCCCATCAGCGTCCCGGCCTCTCGGTCGAAATGGAAAAACTCTCGCCCCAGCGAACGCACTGGAACCAGACCGTCCGCTCCGGTCTCGTCCATCTTCACGAAGGCACCGAACCGGGCAATACCGCTGATCCGGCCAGAAAACTCATTGCCGACCCGCTCGCTGAGATAGGCCGCCAGATAGCGATCAGTCGTATCGCGCTCGGCCATCATCGAGCGGCGCTCGGTATCCGAAATATGGGTCGCCGTTTCTTCCAACCGTGCAATCTCATCCTCGGTCAATCCGTCCTTGCCCCAGCCATGGGCTGAGATCAGCGCGCGATGCACGATCAGATCAGCATAGCGCCGGATGGGAGAAGTGAAATGCGCATAGTTCCGCAGAGCCAGCCCAAAATGGCCGAAATTTTCGGGGTTGTAATAGGCCTGCGCCATCGACCGCAGGGTCGTCAGATTGATCAGCTCCGCATCCTCGGTACCAGCGGCGGCGTTTAGCAGCGCGTTCAGATGTCGGGTCTGCAATACCTGCCCTTTGGCGAGATTTAATCCCGCCGCCTGCGCCGTCTCTCTCAGGCTTTCCAGCTTTTCGGGCGCGGGCTCTTCGTGGACGCGGAACAGTAGCGGGCGGCGTTTGGTGATCAGGGTCTCGGCAGCGGCGACATTGGCGAGGATCATGAATTCCTCGATCAGCTTATGCGCATCCAGCCGGTCACGGAACGCGACGCTGGTCACCTCACCCGTATCGCTGAGTACGATTTTGCGTTCAGGCAGGTCCAGTTCCAACGGCTGCCGCACGGTACGTGCCTTTTTCAGCGCAGCATACGCGGCATAAAGCGGATTCAGCACCGTATCCAACAGCGGCCCAGTGCGGTCGTTCGGGTTGCCGTCGATCGCCTCCTGCACCTCGTTATAATTCAGCGAGGCGGCAGAGCGCATCAGGCCGCGCACGAACCGGTGGCCGATCTTGTTGCCTTCGGCATCAATCTGCATCCGCACGGCAATACAAGCGCGCGGGACGCCTTCGTGCAGGGAGCATAGATCGCCGGACAGGCGATCCGGCAGCATCGGCACTACGCGGTCCGGGAAGTAGCTGGAGTTGCCCCGCTTGCGCGCCTCGCGATCCAGAGCCGTACCGGGTTTCACATAGGCGGCGACGTCAGCGATGGCGACCCAGATCACATGGCCACCCGGGTTCTTGGGATCGTCATCGGCATGGGCATAGCATGCGTCGTCGTGGTCCCGTGCATCCGCAGGATCGATGGTCAGCAACGGCATGTCCCGCAGGTCTTCACGCCCTTTCAGTCCAACGGGTTTGGCCTTGTCGGCTTCTTCGATCACCTTGTCCGGTAAGTCGTCGGGAATACCGTGTTGGTGGATGGCGATCAATGAGACAGCCTTGGGCGCGGTCGGATCGCCGAGCCGTTCAACAATACGCGCACGCGGCAGACCCATGCGGTTCTTGGGTCCGGCCTGTTCGGCCTCAACCAACTCACCATCCTTGGCCCCCAGAACGGCCCCGTCTGCGACCAGCCACTCTGTCTGACCAGCCTTGTCGATGGGCACGATCCGCCCGCCTTCGGCCCCTTTGCGGAAAATGCCGACGATCTTGCGCGGGTTGGTGCCGATGCGGCGGATCAATCGGGCTTCGTAATTGTGATCTTCCTCATGCACCACGGTCAGGCGGGCCAGAATGCGGTCACCCTCACCCAGCGCCGGATCGCTGGCACGCGTTACGAGCAGAACGATGGGCTCGACTCCCTCACCGTGCCATTCCAACGGGCGCGCAAACAGGTCGCCATCTACGTTCGGTGCCTTCACCTGCAACACGCTGACCGGCGGCAGACGATCCGGATCGCGATAGCTGCGGTTGCGTTTTTCCAGATGGCCGTCGGCCTCAAGTTCTTTCAGGATACGCTTCAGATCGATCCGATCCGCGCCTTTGATGCCAAAAGCCTTGGCGATATCACGTTTCGAGGTCAGGGTAGGGTTCGCCGAGATCCAGTCGAGGACCTCTTGCTTGGTCGGAATGCGTGTCATGAGTTTGGCCTAGCACGGGCATGCGACCGCGTCATGGTCAAAAAGCGGTGCCTCATGTCAGCCGTGCAGATCGGCCACGGTATCCACATCGCGCAGATGATCCAGCAACGCCACCCGACGCCCGGGAATCGAAGCCAACGTGTCGGCCAACGCATGTCTCGTCGACCAACGCACGTCTTGGAACAGCCCCGAGGGCAGCGCCCCATAGCGCTGCGCACCGACCAGCCAATAGCCACCATCCGGGGCGGGCCCGAACACCATCTCAGCCCGGCCCAACGCGCGAAAGGCCCGCGCAATGTGACCCCGTGTAATGCCCGGAATATCCGCACCGATCAGGCACACCGGACCATCGGGAGCACCGCGCAACATCCGCCTCATGCGGTCGCCCAGATCTCCGCGCCCCTGAGGCTTCCGGGGTAAATCAACAGGCCAGACCCGACTGTTCATTCCCTCCCTATCCGGAGAGACCGCCAGTACAATCTGCCAGCGCGGATCGCGCAAACGCAGGATCAGGGAACGCGTTTGGTGCCGAAACCACCAAGCAGCCCCAACCATGCCGATATCGCGCCCCAAACGGGTCTTGACCCGCCCTGGACGTGGCTCTTTCACCATGATGACCAGCGTTTTCTGCATGGATCAGGCGAAGTAATCCGTCAGAATACGGAAGTAGATCGCCTTGAGTTGATGAATTTGCGCCACTTCGACACATTCATCGACCTGATGCATGGTGCGCCCGACCAGACCAAACTCGACCACCGGGCAATGATCTTTGATGAAGCGGGCATCCGAGGTCCCGCCGGTGGTCGAAAGCGCGGGACGGATATTGGTTTCTGCCTTAACAGCATGAGCTACCAGATCAGACAATGCCCCCGGAGGGGTCAGAAAGCTTTCACCTGAAATCTTGATCCGGGTCTCGACCTCGACGCCGAACACCTTCGCAACGGCGTCTGCCTCGGATTGCAACCAATTGCTCAAGCTGGACCCGGAATGCATGTCGTTGAAGCGGATATTCACTGTCCCAGAGCATTGCGCCGGGATCACATTTGTCGCCGGATTACCGGTGTCGATCGTGACAACCGCCAGGGTCGAAGCGTCAAAGTGATCGGTCCCCTGATCTAGCTCGTGACTGGCCAGCCGATCCATCAGCCGTGCCATCGCGGGCACCGGGTTCTTCGCCCGATGCGGATAGGCCGAATGCCCCTGCACTCCGGTCACAGTGAACCACGCAGTCATCGAACCGCGCCGGCCGATCTTCATCATTTCGCCCATCGTGTTCGGGCAAGTGGGTTCGCCCACCAGACAAACCGACATCCGCTCATCCGTTGCGGCCATATGATCCAGCAAAGCGACCGTGCCATCCAGCGCGTCGCCTTCTTCATCACCTGTGATCGTCAGGATCACTGCCCCATCCGGGGGCGTGTCACGCACAAAATCGATAGCCGCTGCCGCAAATGCTGCCACGCCCGATTTCATATCCGTCGCGCCCCGGCCGTACATCACCCCGTCCCGGACCTCGGCGCCGAAAGGAGGCATGGTCCAGGCTGCCTCATCCCCTACCGGAACCACATCCGTATGACCATTAAAGCCAAAGCTGCGCGCGTGACCCTTCTGCCCCCACCGGGCGAAGAGGTTGCAGGTTCCACCTCGATCTACGCGAGTGCAATAGAATCCGGCCTCCTCCAGCACCTGCTGCAGCAAGACCAATGCCCCGCCTTCATCAGGTGTGACTGATGGGCAACGGATCAGATTTGCTGTCAGCTCAACTGGATCGGTCATATTGGGCCTCTTGTCCTTAGGGGTGCCTGTGTTCCTGCACAGATTCAACGAATTGCCCGGATTGCCAACCCCGAATAGTCGAATTCCGAGACCGAATGCCCAAGCGGCTTGATTTTGCACCCCAACAAAACATGAGCGTTGACCCAGCGGCTGCCTTGCCGCGCTGCCCTTAAGTGAGTTAGAGGGCCGCGAAACAGGTGATTCCACATGAAGCGTGTCTTATTCGCATTGATCTGCCTGACTTTCGCGACTCTTGCGCAGCAAAGCCAGGCCCAGTCTCTTACGGTTACAACGGTAACCCGTCCTCCGTTCTCATTTGTCGAGGACGGTGCCCAGACCGGTTTCTCGATGGATCTTCTGGCGGCACTGTCTGAATCACTCGGCTGGGAATACTCGGTCAACCGCGTCGAGACATTTGGAGAAATGTTGGGCGCGGTTCAGGATGGTTCTGCCGATCTGGCGATCGCAAATATATCGATCACCGCCTTGCGGGAAACCCGAATGGATTTCACGCAACCGATATTTGAGGCCGGATTACAGATCATGGTCCCATCAGAGGCCGCTCGCCAGCCATCGCTGTTGCACGCTTTGCTGTCTCGGGAATTGTTCATCGCCATCGGGCTGGCCTTTGCGATCCTGCTTGGTGGCGGCATGCTGATGTGGAGCTTTGAGAAACGCGCGCAGCCCTACTTTGATCGCAAATTGAATGAGGCGTGGTTCCCGTCGTTCTGGTGGGCCCTCAACCTGGTGGTGAACGGTGGCTTCGAAGAGCGGATGCCGCGCACCCCGTTTGGCCGCCTGTTGGGTGTAGTACTGGTGGTGTCATCCCTATTCATCGTCTCCGTTTTCACGGCCCGGATCACCTCGGTGATGACGGTGGACGCAATCACCGGCAGCGTCAATTCGGTCAACGACCTTTACGGCAAACAGGTCGGGACGATTTCCGATTCAACCGCCGCCAGTTTTCTGAACCGGCGCGAGATCGACTATACCGGCTATGGCGATCTGCAGGACATGCTGAACGCGTTTGAGAATAAGGATTTGGATGCGGTCGTTTTCGACGCTCCGATCCTGTCCTATTATGCAAGCCACGAAGGGCGCAGAATGGCGACAATGACCGGGGGCATCTTCCTGCGTGAAAACTATGGGATCGCATTTCCAACCGGATCGCCATTGGTCGAAGACGTCAATCAGGCGCTGCTGTCCCTGCGCGAAGACGGCACCTATGACGAAATCTATCGCAAGTGGTTCGGGGTAAGAAACTAAGCAGTTTCCTCGTCGCCGAAGAATGGCGTCATCTGTGCCACGATAACCGCGTTTTCATCCAGCGCCCGTTGCATCAATGCCCGCTCATCCGGATCGATATCATGTCCTTGCGCCTCACGCTCGGCCAGGGTGCCATAGCCGGTGACATCCAGCGGTGCAGTATCGGCCTGCTTCAGGATCGCTACTGTCTCGCGCACGGCTTCGGCCTCGTCCACGCCGCTGGCAAAACACATCAACGCCGCCCCGGTCGCGCCTTCGGGCAGGCCGTCGCCATCTTTGCGACCGATCTGAACCAACAACGTATAGACTTGCTGGCGCGAAGGTTTTTTCTGCTTTTCCATAGTGCCCGCAATACGCTGGCCCGATGGCACGGTCAACTCAGTCGCAGGTGCTGTCGTATAGGTGGTCCAACAGCATCTGCGCTGCCACGCGCTGCGTGTCGCGCCATTCCGCCCGGGGTCGCAATGGCATCACAGCATCCGTATTGAAATAAATTGCGGACATACCCGCTGCCACGGCTTGGACCCCTTGCATATTGGCAGCAGGCAGTTCGTTCATGATTTCAGCAGCGATCCTTGCCTCGAAGTCATAGACAAACCCAAGCAAGGGTTCTCGCAAATCCGCGTGTCTTTCTGAGGCTGCGACCAAAGCGGCAAACACCGCAGCACTTTCCGAAGAATAGGTGCCGCGTCCGAACAAAGCGTCCAGCATCGCTGCAACCCGATCAGTGCACGGCAGAGTGTCGAAGAGCGCCTCAACCTGATCCGCGAAGACTTTCAGGACGTGATCCAGCAGCTTGCGAACCATCTCATCCCGGTTGCCCAGATAGTGGCGCAGCAATGGCCGCCCGACGCCCGCCTCTTCTGATATGCGCGCCAAGGTCGAGCCATCCAGCCCGTACCGCGCGACACAACGCATAAATGCGTTCAGGATTTGCTCGGATCTGGCGTCTTTCATACTGGGACGGGGCATCAGAATCCGTTCGCAACTGGTGGAAAAACATCCGCCAGAACGTAGAGAACGCCCAAACCGATCCACAAACCCGTCAGCGACCAGAACAGTGCCGGATCTGTCGCGCGGTTTATCGGTTCGATCAAGAAGGCCTGCCCCGAGCGCACCGCCAAGAGCCCCCAAAATATGAACAACAGACCCCAAAGGCCGTAATACCCGGCGAAGGTCGAGACAAGAAGCGCCGCCAGAATTAGCAGTGTCATCCACCTTTGATTCCTCAGGGTTTGAATAAAAGTCATCCTGCCTCCAAGCGGGTTCAGAAAAATCTTAAGGTGAAATCTGGACATTCGAAGGTTTATTGTCAATATTGATGATTATCATTTTTGACAATAAACGGACTCAACAATGCCGCCTGACGCACTTCCGGATCAACCCAAGCAACAACTGCCGCGTGAGGCATATGTCTCGGACAGTTGGTATGAGGCCGAACAGAAAACCCTGTTCAGCAAGTGCTGGAGTTTTGCCGGCGTGACTATGGATTTCACCGAACCCGGCGATTTCAGGACGATTCAGGCCGGGGCCTACGCTCTGATCGTCATACGGGACGCAAATAGCGACTTGCGCGCCTTCCACAACCAATGCCGCCATCGCGGAACCGAGTTGTTGGAAGGTTGCGGCAACGCAGGCAAAACCATTGTCTGCCCTTATCACAACTGGGTCTACAATCTGGATGGCGCTTTGCGCGGCGTACCAGCCCAGCGCGAGTGCTTTCCGGATCTGGACAAGAAGGCAACCGCGTTGTTCGGTGCCTCAGTCGGTGTCTTCCGCAACCTTGTTTTTGTTCACCCAGAACCGGATCAAAGCTTTGACGCGTGGCTTGGCGATCTGGCTCAAATACCTTGGCCTCATGATCTGGCATCAAGCGAGCTACAAGAGAACCCCGACGACGTGGTCTATGAGATCAACTGCAATTGGAAGGTCTTCTTTGAAAATGCAATAGACGGCTATCACCTGGCCTATCTGCACAAAGACACGTTGGGCGGGCCAACCCATGACAAGAATCTTTGGGAGGTTTTTGGCCACAACATGGTCTGGTGGTCGACCGAGCGCGAAGGCGTCAAACATCGTATCCCTCAGTTTGTTGAAAGCTCGGCCAAAGGGTCCGGCCTGAAAACGGTACGGAATGCCGAAACGCCGGGCTATGGCGGGGTCTACATGCTGTTTCCGACCACGATCCTGACGCCAAACCCCTGGGGGTTTTCGATATCGACCATGGAACCAGTGGATGCCAACACAACACTTCTGCGGGTCAGAAACTGGTCGCCTAAAGGCTGGTTCACCTATACGCATCGCGCGGCGGACATACCCGGATACGACCCGGAATCCGGTCGGATCAAATCCTCTCACTGGACCCAGCACCCACTGGAGACGGGGGATTTTCAGACCGAGGATGTCTGGGTTTGCGAAAAGATGCAGCGCGCCCTCCAATCGCCCCGATATCAAATCGGCCCTCTGGCCAAAGGGGCCGGAGGTGAGGCGGCGATTGATTTCTTTCAGCAAACAGTGCTGGAGTTCATGCCAAAATAAGAAAGGCCGCAGAGCATGCACTCTGCGGCCTATTCAAACTGAAACGACGGGATCAGTCGCGCAGTAGCTCATTGATCCCGGTTTTCGAACGGGTCTTTTCATCGACGCGTTTCACGATGACCGCGCAATACAGGCTTACATTGTTCTTGGACGGCATCGAGCCCGCAACAACCACCGAATATGGCGGAACCTCGCCATACATGACTTCACCGGTTTCGCGGTCCACGATCTTGGTGGATTTACCGATGAATACGCCCATGCCCAGAACCGAACCCTCGCGGACGATGCAGCCTTCGACCACTTCCGAACGCGCACCGATAAAGCAGTTGTCTTCGATAATGGTCGGACCGGCCTGCATCGGCTCCAGTACGCCTCCAATGCCTACGCCGCCCGACAAGTGCACGTTCTTGCCGATCTGCGCGCAGGAACCAACGGTGGCCCAGGTATCAACCATCGTGCCTTCATCGACATAAGCGCCAAGGTTCACGAACGAGGGCATCAGCACCACACCCGGTGCGACATAGGCCGACTTGCGGACCACACAGTTTGGCACGGCGCGGAACCCTGCCGCGCGCCACTGGTTCTCTCCCCAGCCGGCGAACTTGCTGTCAACCTTATCCCACCAGCCGCCGTCTTGCGGGCCTCCGGTCTGGATTTCCATGTCCTTGATGCGGAACCCCAGCAGAACTGCTTTTTTTGCCCACTGGTTCACGTGCCAATCACCACTGTCGAGCTTTTCAGCCACTCGCAGCGAACCGCTGTCCAGCGCGCTCAGCGTATCTTCGATTGCTTCTCGTTGCTCGCCGGTGGTCGCAGGGGTGATTGTGTCACGTACTTCCCAGGCGGCTTCGATGGCGGCTTCCAGTTGCGCATTGGACATGGGGCGTCTCCCTAGAGAATCTGTTCACGTTGATGTGGCCTATACGCAAGCGAGACCCATGGCGCAATGCGACGCGGATACCTCGGTTTGCGTCAATCATCGGTAAGTGCGCTGAGTGCGGCAAACATATCCCGGTCATTTTGGGTTCCGGCATTGGGTGCGGTCAGCAACACATCGCCGTAGAAAACCGAATTTGCGCCAGCCAGAAAGCACAAAGCCTGCTCGGCAGTTGAAAAGTCCGACCGTCCTGCCGACAAGCGCACCCGTGTTTGCGGCATGGCGATCCGCGCGGTCGCAACCATGCGCACCAGATCAAAAATGCCTACTTTTTCTAGGTGCGCCAGCGGCGTGCCTTTGATCGGGATCAGCGCGTTTATCGGTACGCTTTCGGGATGCGGGTCAAAATTCGCAAGGACCTGCAACAGCGAGGCACGATCCCGCAGGCTTTCACCCATACCGATAATGCCGCCGCAGCACAGATCAATACCTTCGTCCCGGCAATAGCTGAGGGTCTCCAAACGATCCTGATAGGTACGAGTTCCAATAATCTCGCCATAGAATTCCGGCGAAGTATCCAGGTTATGATTGTACGCCGTAAGTCCCGCCTCGGCCAATCGTTTGGCCTGATGTGGCTTGAGCATGCCCAGGGTGACGCAAGCCTCCATGCCCAGATCACGCACGCCCCGCACCATGTCCAGCACATTGTCGAATTCTTCGCCGTCGCGCACCTGACGCCATGCAGCACCCATGCAAAACCGTTCAGCCCCCGCATCGCGCGCCCGTTTGGCAAGCGAGATGACATGCGCAGGGTTCATGAGCTTTTCCTTGGTCAGCTCGACCTCGCGATGATGAGCGGATTGCGGGCAATAGGCGCAATCCTCGGGACAGCTTCCGGTTTTTATCGACAGCAGGCTGGCTTTTTGGATGTCGTTTGGATCGTGATATGTCCGGTGAACTACATTTGCGCGACCTACCAGATCCAACAGTGGGAGGCGCATCAGCGCCTCCACTTCATCCACGGTCCAATCGCTGCGGATATCTTGCCCGGTATCAAGCATCTGGCTGCGGCCCACGGATTTTCTGCATCAGACCCGTCGGCAGGCCAATCACGAGAACGGCTGCCAATGCAATCTTCACGAGATCACCCAGAATGAAAGGGCTGAAACCGAAAACCAGAACCTTGTCTGCAGGCACGAACTGAGCCAACCAACCCAGACCCAGCGCATAGATCACCGCAAGTCCAGCCAGCATCGCCGGAACCAGAAACAGTTTGCGCAGATTGTCCGCGGCCCATCCAACCATGACCGAGGCGACCACGAAACCCAGCAAATAACCTCCGGTTCCGCCCATCATATAGGCCAGCCCGATGCCTTTTTCGGGCGTTCCGGCAAACACGGGCAAACCCACTGCCCCGGCGACCATGTAGCCGATCACGGTTGCAGAACCGAGACGCAGCCCAAATGCCGCGGCGATAGCCATGACAGCGGCGACTTGAAGGGTCATGGGCACAGGCCAAAATGGCACCTGGACCTTGGCGCTGGCGGTCAAAAGAAGAATACCCATCGCGACACGAAGGATCTGACCCGCAGGGGTTATTGCTCCGGCGGCCGGAAGGGTGGATTGCAGAGTGGCTTTCATTGTCTTTCTCTTTTTTATAGATAATATTTCATCGTTTCGAAGATGATCATCATTTTTATCTATTAAAAATCAAGTCAAATCTGTACGGGATGCACAGATTGTAGTTTCAAAGGCAGAAAGTATCAGCTTGCACGACGGATATGGCGCACAAGTATCGAGGTTGCGGCGGAAACGTCTTTGCTCTTCAGTGCCTGAATGATCGCAGCGTGATCCGTATCGACGCGCTGCACCCATTTGGGCCGCCAATGTGCAAACAGGTGCCTGGCACTGGCAATGTGCAGATCATCGACGGCATGCAAAAGACGGGGCAACCCGCAAGGTGTCAGGATGGCACGATGAAACACCCTGTTCCGCGCCTCCCACTGAGGCATGCTCTCTGCCTCATCACACGCCTTTCGTGCATCATCAGCGGCCTTCAGAGCAGATGGAGTCATGTTTTGCACGGAATGCTGCATTGCCAGCGTTTCCAGCGCGACACGCATTTCGATCACCTCACGCACTTCGGCAGGGTCCAACGCGGTGACGCGCATGCCCTTTCGCGGCTCGCTTTTGGCCAATCCATGCGCCTCAAGCCGCAGCAGTGCTTCGCGCACCGGAACATGGCTGGTCTCAAAGTCGCGCGCGATATGGTCCTGACGCAGCTTTTCACCGGCAGGAAGATCGCCAGTGATGATTTTCTGGCTCAGGGCATTATAGATTGTGTCGGCAATGGTCGCGGTCATGAATTATAGATAAAATCCATGAACAACATCTACAAGCCGTATTCTCAACCTGTTAGCGGATCTGGCGCGATGTTCCCGCCGCAAATCAGCACTGCGACACGCTCACCCGGCTCCGGCTGGTAAGCGCACGAAATCAGTGCGGCAAGCGCAGCAGCCCCTGCCGGTTCAACCAGTATTCGATGCGTCTGCCACAGAGCATTCTGGGCTTGCGATATCGCATCGTCAGAAACCAGAACCGAACTCATACCTTGGGCCAGCCGAAAGCAAATATCACCAATTCTCCGTGCGCCCAGTGCGTTCGCTGCGATGCCCGAAACGGAAACATCAACCGGTTCGCCCGCAGCCAACGCCGCATTCAGCGCGCAAGAGGTTTCCGGTTCGACCGCCACGACTTTGCGCGCACCCTGAAACCATGCCAAAGCTCCGGCAATCAGCCCACCGCCGCCCACGGCCACCAATACTGTGTCCGCCTGCAAGCCCTGCGCGTCCCATTCAGCAAAACATGTCCCCTGCCCTGCCACCGTCGCTAGCGCATCATAGGCATGGATTTGCATGGCGCCGGTGCTTTCCTCATGCGCCTGCGCCATGGTCAGTGCATTGGCGTATTCACCCGAAACAACACTCAGATCAGCCCCGATCCGCTTGATCAGCGCAATCTTGGAGGGACCTGCAAGTTCGGGCACAAAAATCTTCGCTGGGTAGCTCAGTGATTGCGCGGCATAAGCCGCTGCCGCACCGTGGTTGCCACCGGAAGCCGCCACGACGCCTGCCGCAGGCACATCCATGCTGAGCAGGGTATTGAACGCCCCGCGCGCTTTGAAGCTGCCGGTGTGCTGCATATGTTCAAGTTTCATTTCAACCGGATAGCCCGGAATTTGGCTTTCCATCACTGGCGTGACCTGTGCGTGTCCGGCAATGCGGTCCCGCGCTGCCAATATTTCACTTTTCCAATCCATTCTTGTCTTTCCGTGACTGGCACTCTGCCCGCGAACCCTATAGCTGTTTTGGAAACACGCAAGCAGGGAACCCCGCATATGAGAGAAGATCGCCTCAGCCCCTTTCGCGACGCACAGACCGACCGCTCGACCGCAAGCGAGGTACCAGATACCCCGCAGACGCGGTCTTCGGCCTATCGCCTTGCCTTCGCTGATGATGACTTCCTGTGCCGGGATGAGCTGCGCCCCGTGCGGCTGCAACTGGAGCTGTTGAAGCCCGAGATGATCATGACCGAGCGTGAGATCACCTCGACCATCGTCATGTTCGGTGGCGCGCGCATTCCGGAGCCGACCCAGAAACACACGGCGCGGACCGAGACCTTGGCCGGGCTGTCGAAATACTACGATGAAGCGCGTGAGTTTGCGCGTCTGATGACCGAGAAGTCAAATCGGACAGGTTGCCGCGAGAACGTGATCGTCACGGGTGGCGGCCCCGGCGTGATGGAAGCGGGCAACCGTGGTGCACAGGATGCAGGCGGGTGTTCGATCGGCCTGAACATCGTGCTTCCGCACGAGCAGGCTCCGAACCTATACGTGACGCCTGATCTCAGCTTCAATTTCCACTATTTCGCCATCCGCAAGATGCACTTCCTTATGCGCGCTCGCGCCATCACCATCTTCCCCGGCGGCTTCGGCACCATGGATGAGCTCTTCGAATCCCTGACTTTGATCCAGACCGGCCGCATGGACCGCGTCCCTTTCCTGCTGTTCGGGCGTGAGTTCTGGGAAAAGGTTATCAACTGGGAAGCGCTGGCCGATGCGGGCACGATCTCGGACGAGGATCTTGACCTGTTCCGTTTTGTCGACACTGCGCAAGAGGCAGTCGAGATCATCGAGAACTGGGAACCCGCGCCCCCACGCGATGAAATACCGGGGCGCTGAGCCATGAGCCCGAAGACCGGAGAAATGTTGCACCTGCGCGGGAATGCGCTGAACAAGGGCGAGCCTGTGGCCCTGCCGTTGACCCAAAGCAGCATGTACCATCTGCCCGGCGCGCCGGATGGGCATGCCAGCTATGGCCGGGTCGATAACCCGACCTGGGTGCATCTGGAACACGTTCTGTCGCATCTCGAAGATGCACCCTGCCTCAGCTTTCCTTCGGGTATGGGTGCGATTTCGGCGGCCTTGTTTGCGACGGTCCAAGCCGGGTCGCGGCTGCTGATCCCGTCCGACGGGTATTATGTGACGCGCCTTTTGGCTGATCGGTTCCTGTCAAATCTGGGCGTCTCGGTTATCGAACGCCCAACCACCGACTTTGCCGAAGGTGGCTTTGATGAATTCGATGTGGTGTTTCTAGAAAGCCCCTCGAACCCCGGTCTGGACATGCTTGATCTGCCAGTAATCGCCGAGGCCGTGCGCGAGGCCGGCGGCATCACCATCGCCGACAACACAACGATGACCCCATTGGGCCAGCGCCCACTGGACCTTGGCGTCGATGTGGTTGTGAGTTCAGACACCAAAGCGATGGGTGGGCATTCGGACCTGTTGATGGGTCATTTAGCCAGCCGCAATCCGCAAATCATGGAGCGAGTTGAGGAATGGCGCCGCGTCTCCGGTGCGATCCCGGGGCCACATGAAGCGTGGTTGCTACATCGGGGTTTGGAGACTCTGGATGTGCGGTTTGATCGGATGTGTAGCTCAGCACAAATACTGGCTGAACGGCTGGCGGCGCACCCGGCCGTGAAACAGATCCGCTATCCCGGACTGACCGATGATCCGGCGCACACATTGGCGACGGCTCAAACCACGCGCTTCGGGTTTCTGCTAAGCATCACGCTTGAGACCGAGACCAAAGCCGAACAGTTCATCAATAGCTGCCCACTGCTGCGTCCGGCTACATCCTTCGGCGGCGTCCACAGTTCAGCCGAGCGGCGCGCCCGTTGGGGGGATGCTGTCGATCCTGCTTTCATCCGCCTGTCCGTGGGGTGCGAACCGGTGGACGAGTTGTGGCAGGCCATCGAGGCCAGTTTAGACGCGATATGACTATTTCTTAGGGTCGCGCAGTTCGGGAAACACGTAGATCGGCAGCACAATACTGCCGATCAGAGCGCCCAACCATACCAGCAAGGTTGCGGCCAATAGATTTGAGATACCGCCAATGGTCAGACCCGATGTGATCAGATCGGTGACCAGAAGGCCAACAAAGGTTACGATCAAGGCAATTCCGCCCTTCAGCGCCGGTGCCTTCTTTTCCCCCAGCTTCAGGATCAGCGGTTCGGCTATCACCTGGACCAGGGTGAACACGACTACCACCACGATGAAGGAAATCGGTCGGATCGCAAACTCTGACAGCAGCAAACTGGCCAATAGCAGCCCGATGGCGTTCCCAGCCAGCAATGCCAGCACCGATTTGAGCCTGCGCGTCATGGGGTGATCTCCGTCAATGATCAATCTGAAACATCTTGATGTTAGCAGAACTTAACAGATTTACGAGACAATTCAGCCGCCTCTACTTTTTGACCTGTTGAAATCAATTGATAAAATACATTCATCAAGGGCAAACCCCACATCGACGAGAGGCAAGATGAGCGACGATCCCTATTCCGTACTTGGCGTCGCCAAAGACGCTAGCGAAGCCGAGATCAAGAAAGCCTATCGGAAGATCGCCAAAGAATGCCACCCGGACCTCAAGCCGGGCGATGCCGAGGCAGAGGCCAAGTTCAAAGCCGCTGCTGCTGCTTATGACCTGCTGAAAGACCCCGAGACGCGCAAACGCTACGACAATGGCGAAATTGATGCGTCGGGTCAGGAACGTCCGCAGCAGCAGTATTATCGCGAATATGCCGAGGCTGCTGGCAACCCTTATCGCGGTCACGCGGCTGAACAGGACGATATGTCCGACATCTTTGCCGAATTCATGCGCGGGCGGGGTGGATATGGACAGCGCACGCAGGAATTCCATGCACCGGGCCACAACCTGAACTACTCGCTGCAGATCAGCTTTCTTGACGCCGTTTTCGGAGCCAGCCAGAAATTGACCCTGCCAGATGGGAACCGGATTGAAGTGAAGATACCTGCGGGCATCACGACCGGGCAAACCATCCGCCTGCGTGGCAAAGGGGCCCCGGGGTACGGCGATGGGCCTCCCGGCGATGCGCTTGTGACGATCTCGGTTGCCGATCACCCGGTGTTCGACCGTCAAGGCGATGACATCCACATCACGCTGCCCATCACCATTGATGAGGCCGTTCTGGGTGGCAAGGTTCCCGCCCCTACCATCGACGGTGGCGTCAATGTCAGTGTCCCAGCGGGGACCAGCAGCGGCAAAACCCTGCGCCTGCGTGGCAAAGGGGTCAAGAAACGCGGCTCGTCCGAGCGGGGCGATCAGTTCATAGAACTGACCGTCGCAATGCCAGACAAGGTAGACGATGAATTGAAGCACTTCATGGAGACATGGCGCGAAACCCACGGCTATGATCCGCGCAAAGGAATGCCGTCATGAGCCGCACATTGACCGAAGCCGAACTGATCGACGCCATCGCCCGCCTGACTTCGGATCGCCTGACCGAATATCTGGCCGCTGAGATCGTGATCCCCGAGCAATCGGAGCAAGGGCTGCGATATCAGCGTATCGACGTTGCTCGTCTGGAACTGGCATGCGAACTGCATGACCAGTACGATATGGAGGCCGATGCACTGTCGATGATGATCTCTCTGATCGACCAGATGCATGGGCTGCGCGCCGAACTGCGCGAGGTTTTGAACGCGGTCGAGGCGCAACCGGAACCGGTTCGCCAACAACTGATCGAAGTGATCGGAACAGCGCGATTCCGTCGCAGTTAACGGGGTTTTGGGAGCCGGGATTTTGGCGTAGAAGGCGCCCTTGATCCTTAGCCCGGTATCCCCATGACCCAGTCCAGATCCGAATTGCTGATGCCTGCGGGCAATCTGCGTAAGTTGAAACTCGCTATCCTGTATGGCGCGGATGCGGTCTATCTGGGCACACCGGATATGTCGCTGCGCACTAAATCCGAGTTCTCGCTGGAAGAGGTGATCGAGGGGGTCGAGTTCTGCCACAACCATGGCCGGCGCGCGTACCTGACACTGAACCTGTTCTCGCACAATAAGGACATTCCGAAGCTGGACGAATACATCGACACTGTCCGCACGGTGAAACCTGACGGGCTGATCATCGCCGACCCCGGAGTGTTCCAATACGTCCGCGAACGCGCGCCGGAACTGCCGCTGCATATCTCGACGCAAGCCAATATCTGTTCGTGGTTGTCGGTGAAGTTCTGGCAGGATCAAGGGGCCGAGCTTGTGGTTCTGGCCCGCGAAGTCTCATACCCCGAATTGGTCGAGATTCGCGAGAAATGCCCCGATATCAAGCTTGAGGCGTTTGTGCACGGGGCCATGTGCATGACCTATTCGGGCCGCTGCCTACTGTCGAACTTCATGGCCGAACGCGGGGCCAATCAGGGCAACTGCGCCAATTCCTGCCGCTGGAACTATGGCCTGAAACTGCGTCTGAAAGACGGAACGCATCAGGAGCTGCGCATTACCGATGAAAACGCCGACCTATTCGAATTCCTGCTGGAAGAAGGCTGTCGCCCCGGTGATTTGATGCCCATCGAAGAGGATGATCGGGGATCCTACATCCTCAATTCCCGCGACCTGTGCATCATGCCCAAGCTGGATGAATACTTGAAGATCGGTGTCGACAGTCTGAAAGTCGAAGGGCGCGGCAAATCGGAATACTATGCCGCCATCGTCGCGCGCGCCTATCGTATGGCCATCGACGACTATCACGCCGACCCCGAGAACTGGGACCCGAAGCCCTATATGCGTGAACTCGAAACAGTCGGGAACCGCGGCTACACGCTGGCTTTCCACGAAGGCCGCCTGACCAATTATGCACATGATTACGAACACACAGCCTCGATTGCGCAGTGGGAATATGCCGGGATCGTCACCGAGGTGACCGAGGATGCCTTTCTGGTCGAGGTGAAAAACAAGCTGGAACCGGGGGATGTATTGGATTTCGTCTCTCCGATTTCGCGCGAGACGGTTCTGCTGCGGGTCTATGACTTTGAACGCGCTCATGATGGGGCGCGGCTGAACGTTGTGCATGGCAATACCAAAACCATCATCCGCCTTCCCTTCACCCTGTTCGATCACGAGGATATCGACGATCTGCGCACCCGTTTCCCGGTCTACTCCGTCCTGCGCAAAGAACGTGCCCTGACCGACGAACACTGGAGTCGCATTCGGTTTGACAAGCTGGTTCAGGGGCTGGAAACCTCAGGTCGCGACAACCCTAAGGCCTATACCCGCCGTCGTGACGAGCTGGTCGAGAAAATCGGCGAAGACGGCAATGAGCGCCGCTTCAAAACCAATCGTATCGGAACCGAGGGATGTTGCGGCAAAGGCTGCAACGGCTGTTTGATCTTCTGGCAGGATGAGAAATACGCGCTCGCCCGCGAGGTCCTATCCAAACGCAAACAGGGTGAGCAACTCAGTCGTCAGGAAGCGACTGAGCTGAAGCTGCCGGACCCGGCGGCCTGAAGATCACTCTGCGACACGATACTCTTCGGGTACGTAAAACGTATAGTCCCGGTCCGCGACGGCCTCGTGGCAGACATGGCAGTAATCGACCTCTGACGCGCGAAAGCCCATCGTATCACCGAACAGCGAACCGTCCGGCATCACCATGATATAACGCCAGTCGGCTGTTTCCGGGTTGGTGCCTTCTGGCAGTTTCTCCATCACGAACAGGGCACCGGGATGGATATTGCCCTCATCTGTGACAGTCATGCTGTCTTTGGCCAGGACCGAGCCCGCAGGCAGCTCTTCGCCTTCTTGCAATGTGCCGTAGTTGTGGGCCATGCGGTTCGCATAGCTGTTGACATAGCGCTGCCCATGCGTGGCCGAGATGTAGGGCGCATCGTTGAACAAAGGCCAGTTCTGATAGTTTCGGATCAAGTCCATCTGTGCCGCCGCATAACCCCGCGACATGCGTCGTATCAATGACTGATAGTGTTTCTGCGCTTGCTCCTTGGTCAGATCGGCTGGGTTTTCAATCGCCAAATGCGCATCCTGATCTTTGGTCTGAGCAGATGCCGCGTGGAGAACAAATCCCGAGATCGCCAGAACAGCCGCGATACCCAAGACTTGCCGGTGACTTACAATCATATTGTGGCCTCCCTGACTGATCAGTTCGCCTAAATGCCGCTTTGCTTCAGAAAATGGTAGCGGCCTTAATTGGTGTTACCAGCACCGCCCCGGCAATCTCACCACCTTGTGTCTGTCGGTGAGTTCCCCATCCAGAGCGGGTCTGCGCCGAAGATACCAAATTTTGAACAAGGAAACAGCACTCAATTCATTAAGTTTTTCGCGTGAAGCCACGGCGCATGCCCTTAGCGGTTTAGCCCGGCTTCAGCCTCGATCTGCTTTCGCGATTTCCGGGCCCGTTCGGTGGCCGATTTTAACTGGCCGCAGGCCGCCATGATATCCTCACCCCGCGTTTTGCGGATGGGTGAGGCATAGCCCGCCTGATAGATGATGTTGGCAAAGGCGCGGATGCGATTGTTCGAGCTGCGCTTGTAGGGCGCGCCCGGCCATTCGTTGAACGGGATCAGGTTGATCTTGGCCGGGATGTTATGGCGCTTGATATGAGCGATCAGGCGATGCGCGTCTTCGTCGCTGTCGTTCACGCCATCCAGCATCACGTATTCGAACGTGATCCGTTCAGAATTCGAGGCGTTGGGATAGCTGGCCAACGCCTGCAGCAGTTCCTCGATATTCCAGCGCTTGTTGATCGGAACAAGTACGTCGCGAGTTTCATCAGTGGTAGCGTGGAACGAGATCGCCAATAGGCATCCAATTTCTTCAGCCGTGCGCGCGATCTCGGGTACAACACCCGAGGTCGAAAGCGTGATGCGGCGACGGGACAGAGAAATCCCCTCGGGGTCCATCGCGATCTTCATTGCGTCACGGACGTTTTCAAAGTTGTAAAGCGGCTCGCCCATACCCATCAGCACGATATTTGACAGCAGGCGTGTTTCATCTTTGGGCGCACCCGGTGTTGGCCATTCCTCAAGATCGTCACGCGCCATCATGACCTGCCCGACAATTTCGGCCGCTGTCAGGTTGCGCACCAATTTCTGCGTGCCCGTGTGGCAGAAGGAACAAGTCAGCGTACAGCCCACCTGAGATGAGATGCATAGCGTTCCGCGATCATCTTCAGGGATATAGACAACCTCAACCTCGTGCCCGCCCGCGATACGGCACAGATACTTGCGGGTGCCGTCCTCTGAGACCTGACGGGTCACGACTTCGGGGATTTCGATTACGAACTGCTCGGCCAGTTGCGCGCGATAGGCCTTGGCCAGATTGGTCATCTCACCAAAATCACGCACACCCCATTGGTAGATCCATTGCCAAATCTGCCCCGTGCGCATCTTCGCCTGCTTTTCGGGCGTGCCGTGTTCAATTAGCGCCTCACGCAATTGATCGCGGGTCAAACCGACAAGGTTCATCTTCCCCTCGGGCAGTTTGCGGGGGATGGTCATGACGTCTTGAGTGATCGGCGCTTTGGGCGACATTGGCGTATCTCGGTGGATTCTGGCTTGGGATGCGCCTCTATATAGGAACACACGTAAAGATCAAAAGAATTCGTGCTTCAATTTGCGTAACGCAACAATTCGTCAACCCGCGCCCGGCCAAGGTCAACCCGACAGGCTGTGATGGCGATCCCCGTACCCGATCCTCCGCCGAACGAAGCACCTACCGCTTCGCACTGCGCATCGCGATAGGCCACCCACGCGTTTTGCGAGGCCTCCAGCGCAGGCACAGCGACGACCCGTCCGGTGACCTCGTCCAGTTCTTGTGCGGAGCCGAGCGCCAGCGAATAGCTGGAGTCTATCGCTGTGTTTACCCGCAATTCCATATCCGAAACACAAGATCCAATTTCCACCTGCGAACCGGCGTCAATACACTCCATAGTTGGATCCGCAATTGCGGATATCGGAAACATCAAAAAAACAAACGCCCATCGCATCCATCAATCCTCCAGACAGAGATATCTGTCTATCACAGATCAAGATGCGCGCCCAATCAAGATGGGCCACTAAAGCAGAAACTTAAGCGGCCCATTGTTGTTAGTTTACTGCTGGCGGGATGTAGCAATCTTCTGCATCCAGGGTCTTTACGGGATCTTCCGGACCACATTGCTCACCCGTTATCGGATAGGTTTCCGATCCTTTCTCACAACCTGCAAGGATCACCGCAGACGCCATCAAGAGCGCTGCCAGGTTTTTGCTTAAGTTCATTGTCGACTCCTCAACAAATTCTGAACTAATTAGTTCAGAAAACGGGGAAGCAGGCTTTGACACGAATCAAGAAACACCACTCTACGTGGCGTAAATTTCTGAAAACACACAGGATCGGACCAAACAAATAAAACCCCGCCGGAAAGCGGGGTTTCGGAATTTGATCTGCTTGTGGCTTAGTTCGTGCAGCGCGTTTCCGCGTCTTCAATCGCGGCCGTAAAGCCCAGTAACGAGAAGGTGTCCTTGGTCTGCGTACCACGTTCCGAACGGGCGGTCAGCACCGCCTCACTTCCGCGCTTCATCGCTGTGACGATCTTGGCATCATCCGAGGCGGTCGCAGGCCATGCCCACTCACCATCGGTGAACAGCTCGAACTCGCTGCCATCGACAACCAGATTGACAGTAGAACCAGACGCAAACGGATAGCCGCCGGTAAAGGTCACCTGCCCTTTAACCTCGGCATTCGGGCGATAGAACACAAACAGCAGGATATCGCTGCGCCGAACGGAAACGACCCGGCCACCGCGTGTGTTCACGGTCTCTTTCGGGGCAGATACGCTCCAGCATTCGGTTGGGTCGTCCTCGACAAACACGCTCCAGTCCGTTTTTGCAGCGACGCGATTGGTACTGGTCGCCTGCTGCGCAATTGCCGTTGTCGCCATTCCTGCCATGCACAGGCCCGCGATCACGCGGACGAGCTTTAATCCCATCGGTTCAGCCTCCTAGCCCGACCTATTACCTCATACCCATCGGAAATACGTGCGAACTCTGCCGGTTCGTCTGATCAGTTGCGTATTCCGATGATTGTCGACATACACACACTAACGCAGGTTTCGCCACAGGCGAAAGGGCGATTGGCAGATTTTTGCGCATGATTGATGGGGTGGACATGACACAAGCCGTACCGATGACAGAACTCTGGCGCGGGTCACTGTTGGAAAGCCTGCATATGGGCCATGCAGTGATCTGTGACGATAGTGGTCAGATCGTGCGCAGCTGGGGTGATCCAAACGCGGTGATCTATCCCCGTTCCTCGGCCAAAATGATCCAGGCCCTGCCGCTGATCACCTCGGGAGCAGCTGCAAAATACGGTTTGAACAGCGAACATCTGGCCTTGGCCTGTGCTTCACATAACGGGGCGCATATCCATACTGACCGCGTGTCCGCATGGCTCGATCATCTCGGTCTGTCCGAGCCCGATCTGCGCTGCGGCCCGCAGGAACCTGCCGACATGGCGGCCCGCGACGGGTTGATTCTTGCAGACGATACACCCTGCCAGATTCACAACAATTGCTCAGGCAAGCATTGCGGTTTCCTGACTTTGACGCAGCATATGGGGGCCGGGCCGGAATACTTGGAAATCGACCATCCAGTTCAGCAGGCCTGCCTGTCTGCCATCGAAGAAACCACAAGCGAAACCAGTCCCACCTACGGAATCGACGGGTGCTCGGCGCCGAATTTTGCGACATCACTGGTAGGGCTTGCGCGATCAATGGCTTGGTTTGCCTCTGCGGCAGACCGTTCGGACCGTTCCAGCGAAGCAGCGGTACAGCTCACAGAAGCAATGGTGAAACATCCCGAACTTGTCGCAGGTGAAACTCGCGCTTGTACCGAGTTGATGCGAGCGATGAACGGGCGCGTTGCAATCAAGACAGGGGCCGAGGCCGTCTTTGTTGCCATCATCCCTGAAAAGCGCATGGGCGTTGCGCTAAAAATCACTGACGGCACTACCCGCGCCAGCGAATGCGCCATCGCCGCGATTCTAGTGCATTTAGGTGTGCTAGAGGCCGATCACCCGGCCACCCGCAAATTCATGAACGCCACGCAATACAGCCGCCGCGGGCTGGAATGTGGTGTAATCAAACCCTCACCGGGATTCCCCGGCTGAGGCTTACATCTCGATCTCGTGCACCTCGGCCACTTCGACCGAGCCCGAGCCATTCACGACCATCGGGCAGCCTTTGGCCAATTCGGTTGCAGTCTCAATGCTGTCGGCCTTCACCACCGTGAAACCTGAGGCCGGATTTGATCCGCCATTGTCTTCAACCCCTCCGCTGCTGACCGTGTAGGACTGGCCTACAGGATTTCCCGGAATCTCTAATGAGCCGCCGATTTCCTGAAACCAAGCGCCCCAAGCGGCCATGGTCGCCTCGATCTCGGCGGGATCGGTTGGGGTGTGACCCCCGTGATAAACAAACAAATATTGGGGCATATCGCTCCTCCCTGATGAAAACCTATTTGCAAAGTGCTTCGAGTTTGCGCAGCGACGATGTCCAGCCTTCGTTGTGGTTCGTGGCCGATTCGGCATCGACAAGTTCACGGTGATCAACCACCAGCCGTGATCCGCTGTTGGTCGCGGTAACCGAAAAGGTCACATGGCTTTCCGCACCGCGCTGGTCCTGATCGTCATGCCAAGCCCACGTAAATCCAACAGATTTTGGTCGATCGATATGGGTAACGTGACCCGAGACTTTGAACTGCTGACCCTCGCCATTCTGCATAACCGAATACCAGGGACCAATGCGCGAAAAGTCGAGATCATGTTCCGGTACATGCAACCCTTCGGGCCCCCACCACTGCCGAAGTTTCGCACCATCGCTGACCCATGCGAACAGGACCTCGGGACTAACGGGAAAATCTCGTTCCAGTTTCAGGTCGGCCATGAATTTTCCCTTTCAATAAGCTCTTCCAAACGGTCGAGGCTGCTTTCCCAGAAATGTCGTTTCGAAATCGTCCATTCGGCTATCGCGCGCAGACCCTCGGGCTGCACCGAGTACATCCGTTGCGTGCCGTGTACCCGCTGCTGCACCAACCCGGCCTTGCGCAAAACCTTCAAATGGCGCGAGATCGCGGCCCCTGACATGCCCTTGCCTTCTATCAAATTACCGACGGGCAGTTCGCCTTCGTCCATCAGTTGCTCGACAATCGAGAACCGAGTGGCATCAGACAAAGCGGAGAATGTGACCAGAAGCGTATTCATGGCTTTATTTAACACAATAGTTAAATTAAAGGAAGCCCCTTAGAGGCCTTGAAATTCTGACCTGCCATAGCCCTGCAGATACAACAACGCTGTCAGATCGCCGTGATTTATGCGGACATCACATTCGGCAGCGACCGAAGGCTTGGCGTGCAACGCGACACCCGTCCCCGCCCGACCCAACATTCCCAGATCATTCGCTCCATCGCCAACGGCAATCACGTCAACCTCGGAGATACCTAGGCGTGTTGTGATCTGCTCCAATGCCTCTATTTTGGCCTGTCGCCCAAGAATGGGCCGCTTCACGTCGCCGGTAAGCTTGCCATCCTCAGCCAGCAATGTATTCGCCCGGTTCTCATCAAACCCAAGCTCTTCGGCGACCTTAGCCGTAAAAGCCGTGAACCCACCCGAGACCAGCGCTGCATAGACCCCATTCGCGCGCATCGTGGCAAGTAACGCCTTGCCGCCGGGCATCAGCGTGATCCGTTCATTCAGAACCTTGCCGATCACGCTTTCATCCAGCCCTTTCAACAAGCCCACACGCTCAGTCAGCGCACCTTCGAAATCCAGCTCGCCGTTCATTGCACGCGCGGTGATATCCTTGACCCGATCACCGACACCAGCCTCATCAGCCAGTTCATCGATGCATTCCTGTTGGATCATGGTGCTGTCCATATCGGCCAGCAGCATCTTTTTCCGGCGACCGTCAGCTTTTTGCACGACCAGGTCCACGCCCATCTCTTGCAACTCGCCCCAAACGTCCCAGCGATTGTCGGGAATTTCTGGCAGGGAAAACTCGGCCGCCTCATCGAGGCTCAGCCAGTTCGCATCATCCCCGCCCCATGCATTCCGCAACGACTCAACCAGCGTCGCCTCTAAAGAAGGGGCCGCAGGGTTGGTCAGCAGAGTAGCTACATACATGTCAGGCCTCCGATTAGCGCACCTGCGGGATATCGCAGGTGCAGCATTTTCACCAGAGGCAGATTGATCTAACCGAGAATACCAGGCAGGCGCAGCCCATGTTCGCGAGCGCAGTCTTTCGCGATCTCATACCCCGCATCTGCGTGACGCCAGACGCCTGAGGCAGGGTCGTTCCACAGAACACGCTCCAATCGCCGTGCGGCATCTTCGGTACCATCTGCACAGATCACCACACCCGCGTGCTGGCTGAAGCCCATACCAACGCCGCCGCCGTGATGCAGCGAGACCCAGGTCGCACCGCTGGCCGTATTGATCAGAGCGTTCAACAGCGGCCAATCCGACACTGCATCCGAGCCGTCCAGCATCGCCTCGGTCTCGCGGTTCGGGCTGGCGACCGAGCCCGAGTCCAAGTGATCACGCCCAATGACAACAGGCGCTTTCAACTCGCCATTGGCAACCATTTCGTTGAAGGCCAACCCCGCGCGGTGGCGATCTCCAAGGCCGATCCAGCATATACGTGCGGGCAGACCCTGAAACGCAATGCGTTCCTGTGCCATATCCAGCCAACGATGCAGATGCTCGTTCTCGGGGAACAGCTCCTTCATCTTGGCGTCGGTCTTGTAGATATCCTCGGGGTCACCCGACAATGCACACCAGCGGAACGGGCCGATGCCCTTGCAGAACAGCGGCCGGATATAGGCGGGCACAAAGCCGGGGAATGCAAAGGCATTCTCCAAGCCTTCATCCTGCGCCACCTGACGGATGTTGTTGCCGTAATCCAGCGTCGGAACGCCCGCGTTCCAGAAATCGACCATTGCAGCGACATGCTGTTTCATCGAGGCACGGGCGGCCTTTTCAACCGCTTTAGGATCAGTTTCGCGCTTGTCCTTCCACTGCGCCATGCTCCAGCCAATCGGCAGATACCCATTGATCGGGTCATGGGCGCTGGTTTGGTCAGTGACGATATCGGGGCGCATGCCACCGGCCTGCATCCGCGCATAAATTTCGGGGAACACCTCAGCCGCATTGCCTAGCAGACCCACAGATTTCGCCTCGCCCGCCTTGGTCCAGCGGTCGATCATCTCAAGCGCTTCGTCGAGAGTCTCGGCTTTTTCGTCCAGATACTTGGTGCGCAGGCGGAAATCGATAGAATCCGGATTGCACTCGACCGCCAAACAACTGGCCCCGGCGAACACTGCCGCCAGAGGCTGTGCGCCACCCATGCCGCCCAGACCGCCGGTCAGAATCCACTTGCCAGTCAAGTCGCCGCCATAGTGCTGACGGCCAGCCTCGGCAAAGGTTTCGTAGGTGCCCTGTACGATGCCCTGCGTACCGATATAGATCCACGAACCGGCCGTCATCTGGCCGTACATCATCAGCCCCTTCTTATCGAGCTCGTTGAAGTGATCCCAATTGGCCCAATGAGGCACGATGTTTGAGTTGGCGATCAGAACCCGAGGCGCATCCTTATGGGTGCGGATGATCGCCACCGGTTTGCCCGACTGGACGATCAGGGTTTCATCCTCTTCCAGATCTTTCAGCCCTGCGACGATCCGGTCGAAATCGTTCCATGTCCGCGCCGCGCGACCGATGCCGCCATAAACCACCAGCTCGTGCGGGTTTTCGGCCACATCCGGATGCAGGTTATTCATCATCATCCGCAACGGCGCTTCGGTCACCCAGCTTTTTGCGTTCAGTTCGGGGCCGGTGGGCGGATAGATATCGCGGGTATTCTTGCGAGGATCGGTCATGTCAAAGCTCCAATGCAGTGTCTTGGATGGCGTCGAGAATATCCACCAACCAGCGACGCAGGCGCTTGGCTTTTGCCTGGTCAAACGCCCACGGAGGGGTTTCGGTGGACAGATAGGTAGATTGCGCCAGTTCCATCTGGATCGCGTGTTGGCCTTCATCAGGACGGCCATAGTATCGGGTCGTCCAACCCCCTCGGAATCGCCCGTTCAGGACGGTGCTGTAAGGGGAGGAATGCGAAAATTCATAGGCCGCGGCCTCAATGCCGTGGGCACAGGTCGCGCCACCATCGGTGCCGATGTTCATATCCGGCAGGGTGCCTTCAAAGAGGAACGGAATCTTGCTGCGGATCGAGTGGCAGTCAAACAAGATCGCAACGCCGTGTATTGCCCGCACCCTTTCAAGCTCTTGCTCAAGCGCGTTGTGGTAGGGCGCGTGGTAAGCGATGCGTCGCGCTTCAATCTCATCGGTTGAGGGCTCCTGCCCCTCGGCCCAGATCGGCTGACCGTCAAAATCGGTCAACGGCACCAGAGTTGTTGTGTTCTGCCCAGGATACAATGATACGCCCGCAGGGTCTCGATTAGCGTCAGTGACATAGCGGTGGATATGGGATTGCACGACCGTCGCGTTGGCAACGAGCCCATCGTAGAGCTGATTGATATGCCAATCCGTATCCGCCAGCGCCTGCCCATTCGCATTCAGTCGCGCAGCAATGTCGTCGGGCACATACGTGCCGCCATGCGGCTGTCCCAGCACGATGGGCCCATCGCCACGCTGAACACTGAAAACCTGCATCACGACAGCTCCGGCATGGGCATTGCAGCTGCCTGCAAAATAGTTCCGCTTTCGACTAGGGACTTCGCGGTTTCCAATTCAGGCGCCAGATAGCGATCATCGCCAAGCGACGGGATATCGTCGCGCAAACGCCCAACCACGCTGGTCAGCGCTTTGCTGGTCGCAAGAGGTGCGCGGAACTCGATGCCTTGCGCGGCGCAGAGCAGTTCGATCCCCAGAATATAGTTCAAATTATCAACCATCCGGCCTAAACGCCGCGCCCCGTGGGCAGCCATCGAGACGTGGTCTTCTTGATTGGCCGATGTAGGTGTGCTGTCGGTCACACATGGGTTGGCCAGATGTTTGTTCTCGCTCATCAACGCAGCCGTCGTGACCTCGGCGATCATCAGACCCGAGTTCAGCCCCGGCTCGGGCGTCAGGAAGGGCGGCAGATCAAAGCTAAGCGCCGGGTCGACCATTAATGCGATCCGACGCTGTGCGATCGCCCCGATCTCTGACAGGGCCAAAGCAATCATATCGGCGGCAAAGCCTACCGGCTCGGCGTGGAAATTCCCGCCCGAAACAATTGCATCCGGATCGGTCAGAACCAGCGGATTATCAGTGGCCGCGTTGGCCTCAGTTACAAGAGTTGCGGACGCCTGCCGGATCACATCCATCGCTGCGCCGGTCACCTGTGGTTGGCAGCGGATGCAATATGGATCCTGCACTCGCGTATCCCCATCACGGTGACTTTCGCGGATCTCAGAGCCCTCCAGAGTGGCCCGCATCGCCGCCGCCGCTTCGATCTGCCCACGATGCCCGCGCAGCGCGTGAATCTCAGGTTGCAGAGGGGCGGTGGATCCCATGATCGCATCAGTTGAAGCCGCCGAAATCACCAGCGCATTTTGTGCTGAACGCCAACCTTCGAACAATCCGGCCAGAGCAAAGGCAGTCGAAAATTGCGTCCCGTTGATGAATGCAAGGCCCTCCTTGGGACCAAGTTGAATCGGCTCTAGCCCAGCTGTTTTCAGAGCCTCGGCACCCGGCATAACAACACCGTTCACTTCTGCCTCGCCCTCACCGATCACCACAGCGGTCATATGGGCCAGTGGCGCAAGATCGCCAGACGCGCCGACTGAACCCTGTGCCGGGATCACAGGTGTCACACCACACGCCAGCATCTGTTGTAGCAATTCGACAAGTTCCCAGCGGACACCCGAAGCACCTCGGCCGAATGACAGCAACTTCAGTGACATCATCAGCCGCGCCAGACGACGCGGCACTGCCGGACCCACCCCGCAACAATGGCTGAGGATCAGGTTGCGCTGCAGGGTTGAGGTATCTTTGGCCGCAATCTTGTGACTCGCCAGTTTGCCAAAGCCGGTGTTGACGCCATAGACGGGCTCGGTCCCTTCGGCAGCCTGCGCAATGCGTGCAGCAGCGACCTCAACCTTGGGTCGGCAGGCGGCGTCCAGCGAAATGGCGGCTTCGGTCCAGTAGATCTGAGCAAGCTGATCCAGCGAAACCTGACCAGGGACAAGCAACAGAGGTGTCATTCCAGACCTCCAAAAATACGTTTATGCAGAGGGTTGAAACCGATGCGATAGGACAGTTCTGCAGGGTGAGTGGCATCCCAGACGGCCAGATCAGCGCGCAATCCGGGCGCGATCACGCCGGTATCATCCAGACCCAAAGCACGGGCCGCGACGCGGGTAACACCTGCCAATGCTTCCTCAGGCGTCATGCGAAACAACGTGCACCCCATGTTCATTGTTAGCAGCAGAGAAGTCAGGGGTGAGGATCCCGGATTGCAATCGGTCGCCAGTGCTATGGGAACATTCTTCTGGCGCAACAATTCAATCGGCGGAGCTTGCGTTTCATGCAGCGTATAAAACGCGCCGGGCAGCAGGACCGCGACCGTTCCGGCCCCAGCCATGGCGGTAACGCCGTCGGCGTCCAGATATTCGATATGATCAGCGGATATCGCTCCGTAAGCTGCTGCCAGCTTAGCCCCACCTAGATTTGAAAGTTGTTCAGCATGCAGCTTCACCGGTAGGCCAAGCTCTTGCGCGACAACAAAAACCCGTTCGATCTGTGTGGGATCAAATGCAATGCCTTCGCAGAACCCATCCACCGCGTCCACCAGCCCTTCGGCATGGGCCGCGCGCAGTGTCGGAATGCAGACCTCGTCAATATAGGCGTCATCCCGACCCGCATATTCTGGCGGAACGGCATGTGCGCCAAGAAAACTGGTGTTGACCCGAATAGGGCGCTCCCGCGCAATTCGGCGCGCCGCGCGCAACATACGCAGTTCGGTTTCGGTATCGAGCCCATAACCCGACTTCACCTCGATGCAGGACACACCTTCGGCCAGCAATGCGTCCACGCGCGAAAGCGCGCCTGCAAGCAGCTCTTCTTCTGTTGCTGCCCGCGTGCCGTTTACGGTCGACAGGATGCCTCCACCCGCGCGGGCAATTTCTTCGTAGGTCGCGCCCTTCAGGCGCATTTCGAACTCAACCGCGCGGTTGCCGCCAAACACAACATGAGTATGAGCATCAATCAGAGCAGGCGTGATCAAGCGGTCACCATAGTCGTTTAGCGGCCACTCGGCATATGACGGCGGCATTGCCGACCGAGCGCCAACCCAAACGATTTCCGACCCATCGATGGCAATCGCACCATCCTCGATCATCCCATAGGGTTGGTCGCCCCCCATGGTGGCTACATGTTTGCTACGAAGAACAGTTTTTTTCGTCATGGCGATTCTTTTGGGCTCCCCCTGCGCTTGATTTTTTCGTATACGGCTAAAAATATAAAGTCTACACAAAATGGAATTACGATGACGGTTCATGCTAAAACGGCCCTGTTAGGCTCTGAGTGGGTGCACAACCTACGAGTCGAAATCGAGGACGGTCGGATCGCTGCGCTGAAATCAGGGACCGAGCCAAAACCCGAAGACACTCGGGTCGACGTGTTGCTGCCCGCTTTGGCGAACCTGCACAGCCATGCCTTTCAACGCGCCATGGCGGGCATGACCGAAACGCGCGTAGCAGGGCGCGAAAGCTTCTGGACCTGGCGTACTTTGATGTACCGATTTCTGGACCGCCTCACTCCTGCACAGATCGAGTCCATTGCCGCATTGGTCTATATGGAAATGCAGGAAGCCGGGTATGCTGCGGTCGGGGAATTCCACTACGTCCACCACCAACCCGGCGGCACGCCTTATGCGCAGTTGTCTGAGCTGAGTCAGCGCATCTTCTTGGCAGCCAGCCAAACCGGGATTGGATTGACACATCTACCGGTGCTCTACACCTATGGCGGCGTCGCGCAAGAGCCTCTGACCGGTGGTCAATTGCGGTTCGGCAATGATGTGGAAAGGTTCCTGCAGCTTGTCGAGGACTGTAAGTCGCTGATGCCTTATGCAGACAGCCAGATCGGCATCGCGCCGCACTCTCTGCGTGCGACCTCGCCTGATGATCTACGGCAAGTGCTGAACGCTACCCCACGAGGCCCGGTGCACATCCACATCTCTGAACAAGAGAAGGAGGTCACGGATGTAGAAGCCGCTCTGGGTCAGCGACCGGTAGATTGGCTGCTGAGCAACTTGGATGTGAACGAACGATGGTGCCTGATCCATGCCACTCATATGACAGACGATGAAACCCGCGCTCTTGCCCGATCCGGGGCTGTGGCCGGTCTGTGCCCAATCACAGAGGCCAATCTGGGGGATGGTATTTTCAATGGTGCCGTCTACATCGAGCAGGGCGGTGCCTTTGGTGTCGGTTCAGACTCGAATGTGCGCATTTCACTGCCCGAGGAATTGCGTACGCTGGAGTATTCTCAACGTCTGCGCGACAAGGCCCGCACTGTGCTGGTACGTGGCGAAGGCTCGGTCGGTCAAACGCTGTATACCGGAGCCGCCCGCGGTGGCGCACAGGCGCTGGGGCGCGACGCCGGAGAGATCGCAATAGGTCATCTGGCCGATCTGGTTGCGATCGATCGAAGTCACCCCACCCTGTGTACTTTGCGCGACGATCAATTGAGTGACGGCCTGAGCTTTGCCGCGCCTGACGGAACAGTGACCGACCTTTGGTCTGCCGGGCGACATCAGGTGCGCGGCGGGCGGCATATCGCCCGCGATGCGATCCTGAACAATTATCGTGCCGCGATGAATGACCTTTTGGAAGACATCTGAACTGATATGACCCAAACCAGCGACACAACCAGCTACAAAGACATTAAGCAAACCGTCCTGCGCCGCATCCGCTCGGGCGAATTGCAGCCCGACGCTCTGCTTCCCAATGAGCAAGAATTAGCGGTCGAGTTTTCGTGCACCCGCACCACAGTCAACAGAGCACTGCGGGAACTGGCGGATGAAGGGTTTCTTGAACGGCGCCGAAAGGCAGGCACCCGGGTCCTTAGCGCACCGCAGCGACAGGCGCGCTTCACAATTCCTCTGGTCCGAGATGAAATCGAAGCGGCGGGCGGAACCTATCGCTACGCTCTTGTGTCATGTGAAACGCAGATCGCCCCAGACTGGCTGGCGGCCCGGTTGGCCCTACGTGCTGATCAAAGTGTGATGCACTTGCGATGCATGCATTTCTCCGGCAATTCGCCGTTTCAGTTCGAAGACCGCTGGATCGTGATAGACAGCGTACCTCAGGTCACGCAGGCAGATTTCTCTAGCGTCGGACCCAATGACTGGCTGTTGCAAACTGTCCCGTTCACCAATGTCGAGTTGACCTTTCTGGCCAGCCGCGCCGATACCACTTTGGCCGGTTTTCTGGACGTTCCCGAGGGTGAACCCGTTTTTACTGCCGAGCGTATCACATGGCTGCAGGGTCAGCCGGTAACGTTTGCCAAGATGTATTTTGCAGCCGGATATCGGATGACAACCGAGTTCTGATTGTCCGGGCTTTACGCTTCCCCAATTCCACGACAGATTTGCTGCAGAATGTGCGCGTCTGCTGGAAAGGATATCGGGATGGGCAACCCGCTTTATGATCGTTTGCTGGGCATCCATGCAGGCAAGGATACGCCATTTTTGCACCTTCCGGATGGTCAGACTTTGACCCATGCCACGTTTCTGGACACGGCGGCCCGTCTGGCCAACACCATGACAGGACTGGAAATGGAACCGGGCGACCGCGTGGCGGTGCAGGTGGAGAAATCCGTTGAGGCACTGGCGCTTTATGCCGCCTGTGTCCAAGCGGGGCTGATCTTTCTACCTCTCAATACGGGCTATACGACGCAAGAGCTAAGCTATTTCATCGAAAACAGCGGAGCCTCACTGGTGGTGTGCGATGAGGCAAACGAGGCAAGGCTTGCCGAGATCGTGCAAAAGAACAATGCCCGGCTTGAAACGCTAAACGCCGACGGTTCAGGTAGCCTGATGCGGCGTGCACTTGGGATGCTTCCGGCCTTTCAGCCGGCCCACCGATCCGAAGATGATCTGGCTGCGTTTCTATATACTTCAGGCACGACGGGGCGTTCGAAAGGGGCAATGCTGACGCAGGCGAATCTGCTGTCGAACGCGGAGACCCTTGTGCAGGAATGGCGATTCACAGATGATGACGTGCTGTTGCACGCGCTGCCGATCTTTCACACGCATGGACTGTTTGTTGCGACAAATGTCGTACTCGCATCGGGCGGGTCGATGATATTTCTGCCGAAGTTCGACCTGGAAGATATGTTACGCCTGATGCCACAGGCAACGGCGATGATGGGGGTGCCGACGTTTTACACCCGCCTGCTAAGCGACGACCGCTTCGCCCAAGATCTGACTCAGGATATGCGGCTGTTCATCTCAGGTTCAGCGCCTTTGCTGGCAGATACCCACGTTCAATTTGAAGACCGTACAGGTCATCGCATTCTGGAACGCTATGGCATGACCGAGACGAACATGAACACTTCTAACCCCTATGACGGCGAACGCCGTGCGGGAACGGTCGGATTTCCCCTGCCGGATGTTGAACTGAAGGTCACAGACCCCAAAACAGGTCAAACCCTAGCAGATGGTGAGATCGGCATCATCGAGGTGCGCGGTCCCAATGTGTTTCAGGGCTACTGGCAAATGCCCGACAAAACCGCCGCAGAACTGCGTGAAGACGGGTTCTTCATCACTGGCGATCTGGGTCGAATCGACGAGGACGGCTATGTCCATATCGTCGGGCGCGAGAAAGACCTGATCATCTCGGGCGGGTATAATATCTACCCCAAAGAGATCGAGCTGCTGCTAGACGAACAACCCGGCGTGCTGGAAAGCGCGGTAATTGGCGTCCCGCATCCGGATTTCGGAGAAACCCCGATTGGCATTCTGGTCCCTGCCCCCGGTCACACGCCAGACATCGAGGCCATCATGGGTGCGGTCCGGGACGCGCTCGCCCGGTTCAAACATCCCCGCCAGTTGATCCTGCTGGACGAGCTCCCCCGCAACACAATGGGCAAGGTGCAAAAGAACATCCTGCGTGACCGCTGCAAAGACCTTTTCACCAAGACCTGATATTCAAGGCAAAAGCGCAACGCGACCCTTGTCCGTCAACAACCAGCAATCCTGTCCTTCGAACACCGCAACGCCAACCGGGCGGCCATACCCTGCGCCGCTATCCAGGTTGATGCGATTGCCGTAATGCGTTGATTGATCCACCGGCGTATGCCCATGGACGATCAGTTTCGGATGAGGACCTCGGTGGTTGTGAAAGGTTTGCCTGATCCAGACCAGATCATTTTCCCGTTGTTCGCTCAGCGGAATACCGGGCCGAATGCCCGCATGGACAAAAGCAATCTCGCGCGTTTGATGCATGGCGATGAGCCCTTGTAGAAATATCCGATGCGCATCGGGAACCGCACCCCGCGCTGTTGCATGCAGATCCTCGAGCCGTGTCTGCTGATCGAAGAACACGCCATAGCTTTGTAGTGTTTCGACACCACCCAACCGCTCGTGCAGCCAATGATACCCGACCAACATATGCGGATCGTGACGCGGGACATCTTCGAGGAACCATGAAAACATCCGGTCATGGTTGCCCAGCAGAGTGATCCACCGCTTGCCCGCATCGCGACCAGCGATCAGCCGATCCAGAACGCCCCGGCTGTCGGGGCCCCGATCAACGTAATCGCCCAGATACACGATCTCGGCATCGGGGCCGCCATCGCGTTCGATCAGCGCCAAGGAGCGCTCGAACTCATCCACGCGGCCGTGCAAATCTCCAATTGCGTAGATCGGATTGGTCATCAGCTTCCCCTCGGGCAATGGTGATTGCCGCACTTCTGGCGCAAAATCAGCACTTTGAAAAGGCGATGCCCACGCTTTGGACAAGCGCGGGCATCAATCTGTCACAGAAGTTCAACAGCGACCGTTAGGCCACGTCGAACTCCAACGGTTTGATCTGAGTAAACAGACCTGTCTCGGCGAGTTTGGCGCGCGCCTCGGCTGGTACCGGTTCATCAACATAAAGCAACGCAATCGCCTCACCGCCGGCTTCGGATCGTCCAAGAGTAAAGTTCGCGATGTTCACATCGTTCTCGCCCATGGTCTGTCCTAAAGCACCAATGATGCCCGGCACGTCTTCGTTAGTCGTATAGAGCATATGCGCCCCGATCTCGGCATCGATATTGATGCCCTTGATCTGAATAAACCGCGGCTTGCCGTCGCTGAACACCGTGCCACCGATTGAGCGTTCACGCTTTTCAGTCACCACAGTGACCTTGATATAGCCTTCGAACGCACCGGATTTGTCCTGATTGGTCGTCGATATCTGGATGCCACGCTCTCTCGCGACAACCGGGGCCGAGACCATGTTCACCTCGGGATTGAATTTCTTCATGATTCCGGCAACGACCGAACAATTCAACGCAGCCAGGTTCATGTTCGCAGCGACACCGTCATAGAGGATGTTGATTGCCTTGATCGGCTCATCCGTCATCTGACCAATGAAGCTGCCCAGATGCCCGGCCAGCTTGATCCACGGCCCCATGACCTTGGCCTCCTCTGCTGTCACACTGGGCATATTCAGTGCGTTCTCGACCGCTCCGGTCAGCAAGTAATTCGAGATCTGCTCGGCCACTTGCAGCGCCACGTTCTCCTGCGCCTCAGTCGTGGCCGCACCCAAGTGCGGTGTGCAAACCACATTGGGTAGGTTGAACAGGGCGTTCTCCTTGGCCGGTTCCTCACTGAACACGTCAAAGGCCGCACCGGCGACATGACCCGATTGCAACGCCTCGGCCAGCGCGTCCTCGTCGACCAGACCGCCACGGGCGCAGTTGACAATGCGCACGCCTTTCTTGGTCTTGGCCAGATTCTCACGGCTGAGGATATTGCGCGTCTGATCGGTCAGCGGCACGTGCAGAGTGATAAAGTCAGCGCGGGCCAGAAGCTCGTCCAGTTCGACCTTTTCCACACCCATCTGCGCGGCTTTCTCTTCGCCAAGATAGGGATCATAGGCGACGACCTTCATCTTTAGACCCAAAGCACGCTCGCATACGATGCCACCAATGTTGCCCGCGCCGATCACGCCCAGGGTCTTGTTGGTCAGCTCAATCCCCATGAACTTGGACTTTTCCCACTTGCCCGCATGGGTCGAGGTACTGGCCTCGGGGATTTGCCGCGCCACGGCAAACATCATCGCGATGGCATGCTCGGCGGTGGTGATCATGTTGCCGAACGGTGTGTTCATCACGATGACGCCTTTTTTCGAGGCCGCATCCTTGTCGATATTGTCGGTGCCGATCCCGGCACGACCAATAACTTTTAACTTGTCTGCCTTCTCCAGAATGGTTGGCGTGACTTTGGTGGCAGAACGGATGGCGAGGCCGTCATAATGACCAATCACCTCGGCCAGTTTGTCTTTGTCCTTTCCCAGATCGGGCATGAAATCCACGTCGATGCCACGGTCGCGGAAGATTTGTACGGCGGTTTCGCTCAGCTTGTCAGAGACGAGTACTTTGGGAGCCATATTTTTGGTCCTTGAACATTGTGGAAGGTCCGGGCCGGATGCGGCCCGGTAGAAAAGGTCAGGCAGCTTCGGTTTGCGCTGCAATCTCGGTTTCAAAAGCCCATGCAAGCCAGGGCAGCATCGCCTCGATATCTGATGTCTCAACCGTGCCGCCGCACCAGATGCGCAGACCCGCAGGCGCGTCGCGATAGGCACCGATATCAAGCGCAATGTTTTCGGCCTCAAGCCGTTTGGCGACGGCTTTGGCAAAAACGGCACCATCTTGAATGCGCGTATCGGTGAACTTCAGACAGACCGACGTATTTGATTGAGTTGTCGAGTCTTCGGCCAGATTGGCGATCCAGTCATTTTGGTCGCAGAACGCATGAACCGCGCCAGCATTGGCATTCGCACGAGCAATCAGCCCCTGCAAGCCTCCGACTGAACGCGCCCAGTCCAACGCGAAAAGGTAATCCTCAACCGCGAGCATTGAGGGTGTGTTGATCGTCGCGCCGGTGAATATCCCATCAATCAGCTTGCCACCTTTGGTCAGGCGGAAGATCTTCGGCAATGGCCATGACGGGGTGTAACTCTCCAAGCGCTCGACCGCGCGCGGAGACAGGATCAGCATCCCATGAGCCGCCTCTCCGCCTAGTACCTTCTGCCAGCTGAACGTTGTCACATCCAACTTGTCCCATGGCAAGTCCATCGCGAACGCAGCGGATGTCGCGTCACAGATCGTCAGACCCTGACGATCATCGGCAATCCAGTCGCCATCTGGGACCCGCACACCCGAAGTCGTTCCGTTCCATGTGAACACCACATCGTTGGCGAAATCGACGGACGCGAGATCAACGATTTGCCCGTACTCGGCGGTTTTCACTTCAGCGTCGATTTTCAGTTGCTTGACCACATCAGTCACCCAACCCGCGCCAAAGCTTTCCCAGGCCAGCATTTCAACTTTGCGCTCACCCAGCAAAGACCAAAGCGCCATCTCAACCGCACCGGTGTCCGAGGCTGGTACAATGCCGATGCGATAATCCGCTGGAATGCCTAGAATCTCTCGCGTGCCTTCAATGGCCGCCTTCAGCTTGTCCTTGCCAACAGCAGCCCGATGCGAGCGGCCCAAGGCGGCATCCGCCAGTTTCGTCAGATCAAATGTGGGGGGTTTGGCACAGGGGCCCGAGGAAAAACGCGGGTTGGCCGGCCGCGTCGCCGGTTGTTCGATAGTCATGTGTATTACCCTTCCAGATACACGCCCCTCGTTGGGGAGGGGTGTCCCACGCACAGAGGTATGGGTCGTTTGCACCTGCAGCAAGCGTAAAAGACGCTTCATCAGCGGAAAACGACACTGGAAATGGGCTCAGATCGGAACACAGGTTTCCGATGGGCGAAAACCCCCGCCAGTTGGCGGGGGTTTATTGATTGAGGTTTACTCTGCTGCGTCCATGTATTCGGTCATTGGAGGGCATGTGCAGATGAGGTTTCTGTCGCCGTATGCGTTGTCGACGCGGTTGACGGGGGACCAGTATTTGTCGACGCCCATGGAGCCTGGGGGGAAGCAGGCCTGTTCACGGGTGTAGGGGCGGTCCCAGTTGCCGACCAGATCGCGCACCGTGTGGGGGGCGTTTTTCAGCGGGTTGTTTTCCGCGTCGATCTTGCCGTCGATGATGTCCTGCGCCTCGGAGCGGATGGACAGCATGGCGTCGCAGAAGCGGTCCAGCTCGTCCATGGGTTCCGATTCCGTGGGCTCGACCATCAGGGTGCCGGCCACCGGCCAGGACATGGTGGGTGCGTGGAAGCCGCTGTCCACCAGACGTTTGGCAATGTCATCGACGCTGACATGGGCCGCCTCGTCCAGCGGGCGGGTGTCGAGGATGCATTCATGCGCCACGCGACCCGTTTCCGAGGTGTAGAGGATCGGGTAGGCATCCTTGAGCCGCGCCGCGATGTAGTTAGCGTTCAGGATCGCCACTTTCGTGGCCTGCGTCAGACCCGCGCCGCCCATCAGCAGCACATAGGCCCAGCTAACCGGCAGGATCGAGGGCGACCCAAAGGGCGCCGCCGAGACCGGACCCACGGCAGTGCCGTATTCCGGGTGGCCGGGCAGGTGCTCGGTCAGATGCGCTTTGACGCCGATCGGACCCATGCCGGGGCCGCCGCCGCCATGGGGGATGCAGAAGGTCTTGTGCAGGTTCAGGTGGCTGACGTCACCGCCGATGTCTCCGGGACGCGACAGACCCACCATGGCGTTCATGTTGGCGCCGTCGATATAAACCTGACCGCCGTGATCATGGGTGATCTGGCAGACCTCCTGCACGGTGGTCTCGAACACGCCATGGGTCGAGGGGTAGGTGATCATGCAGGCGGCCAGATGATCGGAGTGCTTTTCGGCCTTGGCGCGGAAGTCATTCAGATCAATGTTGCCCTTCTCATCCGCCTGCACAGGCACAACCTGCCAGCCGACCATCTGCGCCGAGGCCGGGTTGGTCCCATGCGCCGAGGTCGGGATCAGGCAGACATTGCGCTGCCCTTCGCCCCGGGCGAAGTGATAGTTGCGGATGGTCAAGAGGCCTGCGTATTCACCCTGCGCGCCCGAGTTGGGCTGCTGGCTGATCGCGTCATAGCCGGTGATCTGGCACAACTTGTCGTTCAGATCATCGATCATCTCATGATAGCCCTGCGCCTGATCTTCGGGGCAGAACGGGTGCAGGTTGCCGAACTCGGGCCAGGTGACCGGGATCATCTCGATCGTGGCGTTCAGCTTCATGGTGCACGAGCCCAGCGGGATCATCGCCCGGTCCAGCGCCAGGTCGCGGTCGGCCAGACGGCGCATGTAGCGCGTGATCTCGGCCTCGGCCCGGTTCTTGTGGAAGATCGGGTGGGTCAGGTACTCGCTTTCGCGCAGCGCGTAATCCGGCAGGCGATAGGCCACGTTCGAGCTGTCATCCTTGCGGTCGATGCCGAAGGCCCCCCAGACCGCCTCGATGGTCTCGGGCCGGGTCTGTTCGTCCAGGCTGATGCCCACTTTCGTGTCGCCGACCTTACGCAGGTTGACGCCCCGGGCCACAGCGGCCTCCATGACCGTTTTCTGCAGATGGCCAACCTCAACCGTGATCGTGTCGAAGAACACTTCCGGCTCCACAGCAAAGCCTGCCTCTTCCAGACCGGCGGCCATACGCGAGGTCTTGCGGTGCACCGATTGCGCGATGGCCTTGATGCCGTCGGGGCCGTGATACACGGCATACATCGAGGCAATCACCGCCAGCAGCGCCTGCGCGGTGCAGACGTTCGAGTTGGCTTTCTCACGCCGGATGTGCTGTTCGCGGGTCTGCAGCGCCAGGCGGTAAGCCTTGTTGCCCCGGCTGTCGATGCTGACACCGATGATCCGGCCCGGCATCGAGCGCTTCAGCTTGTCGGTGGTCGCCATATACGCGGCGTGCGGGCCACCATAGCCCATCGGCACACCAAAGCGCTGGGTCGAGCCGATGGCGATATCCGCGCCCATCTCGCCGGGCGACTTCAGCAGCGCCAGCGACAGGATATCGGCGGCGACGATGGCAATCGCCTTGTGTTCATGCAGGGCCGCAATCTCGGCGGTGAAGTCGCGCACATGGCCATGGGTGCCGGGGTACTGGAAGATGGCGCCAAAGACCGCGCCCGCATCCAGCGTGTCCGGATCAGCCACCTGCACCTCGATGCCCAGAGGCTCGGCGCGCGTTTTAATCACCGCGATGGTCTGCGGGTGGCAGTTCTTGTCGACAAAGAAGGCTGCATTGTTGGCCTTGGACCGGCCACCGCGCTTGGCCATCGCCATGGCTTCCGCCGCAGCAGTCGCTTCGTCCAGCAAGGACGCGTTGGCCACGTCCAGCCCGGTCAGGTCGCTGACCATGGTCTGGAAGTTCAAGAGCGCCTCAAGTCGGCCCTGGCTGATCTCGGGCTGATAAGGCGTGTAGGCCGTGTACCAGGCCGGGTTCTCCAGAATGTTGCGCAGGATCGGCGCCGGCGTGGTGGTGCCATAATAGCCCTGACCGATCAGCGAAGTCAGAACCTTGTTCTTGCTCGCCACTTCTTTCATGTGAAAGAGCGCATCGCGCTCAGTCATCGCCGGACCCCAGTCCAGCGGCTCTTTCTGCCGGATCGCCGGCGGGACGGTGGCGTCGATCAGCTCGTCCAGTGTCTTGAAGCCGATCACCTTGAGCATGTCGCGCATCTCGGTCGGGCTGGGCCCGATATGGCGGCGGTTGGCGAAGTCATAGGCTTCGTAATCGGTCAGTTTGAAGGCCATGTGTGCGCTCCTCAAGGATAGGTCAGGCCCGGCGGAGACGGCAGGAGCCTCCGGCGGAAGTATTTGGAAACAGATGAAGGGGCGGGGCCGCGCACGGACCCGCCGCCTGAGTTAACCGATGAAGGCCTTGTAGCCGGCCTCGTCCATCAGGTCTTCGAGCTGCGAGGCGTCCGCGATCTTGATCTTGTAGATCCAGGCCTCGCCTTCGGGGTCTTCGTTCAGCGCGCCGGGATTGTCGGCCAGCGCCTCGTTCACCTCGGTGATCTCGCCGTCGACCGGTGCGTAAAGCTCGGACGCCGCCTTGACGGATTCAATCACGCCGATCTCGCCGCCTTTTTCGAACTCGTCGCCTGCTTCCTGCTGTTCCACGAACACCACGTCACCCAACTGCTCGGCGGCGTGTTTGGTGATGCCCAGCGTGGCGGTGTCGCCGTCAACGCTCAGCCATTCATGCTCTTCGGAATAATAGGTTGCCATGTCTCTCTCTCCTGACTTCAACGCTTGTAATTCTGTTTGACGAAGGGCAGCGCCACGATCTCAGCCGGTTGCGGCTTGCCCCGGATGATCAGGTTCACCTTCTCGCCCGGCTCGCCATGGCCTTTGCTCACATAGCCCATCGCCACCGGTCCACCCACCGTGGGGCCAAACACGCCCGAGGTGATCTGACCGATGCTGTTGCCCTCAAGGCACCGCACTTCCACACCCTGACGCGCAGGCGCACGGCCTTCGGGCTTGATGCCCACCAGCTTTTTGGCGGGACCTTCGGCCAGTTCCTTCTGCACGCGGTCCGCGCCCGGGAAACCGCCCTCTTCCTTGCGGCGCTTTTGCATCGCCCAGCCCAGCGAGGCCTCGACCGGCGAGGTGCTCTGGTCGATGTCATTGCCATAAAGGCACAGACCTGCCTCAAGCCGCAGGCTGTCGCGCGCGCCCAGACCGGCCGCCTCGCAATCCTCATGCGCCAGAAAGGCTTTGGTGATCTCGATCGCCTTGTCCTCGGGGATCGAGATCTCGTAGCCATCCTCGCCGGTATAGCCCAGCCGCGAGATACGGCACTCAACACCGTTGATATCGGCAACCGTGGTTTCCATGAACTTTAGATCACGCGCGGCGGGGCACAGTTCGCCCACAACGTTTTCCGCCGCAGGGCCCTGAACCGCCACCAGCGCGCGGTCGAAAATCTCGATCACTTCGACGCCTTCAAGGTGCTCACGCATATGCGGAATGTCCTGATGCCGCAGCGCCGCGTTCACCACCACAAAGTAATGATCGCCCGCATTCGACACGATCAGGTCATCCATGATCCCGCCTTCTGCGTTCGTAAAGAACCCGTACCGCGCCTTGCCTTCCTTCAGCGTCGCATAGGCCTGCGGGCAAAGCGCTTCCAGCTTCTCACCCACATTCTCGCCCCGCAAAATCACCTGACCCATATGAGACACATCAAACACCGCCGCCTTCTCACGACACTGCTTATGCTCCCCCATAATCCCCAAAGGATACTGAACAGGCATCTCCCATCCCGCAAAATCAACCAACTTACCCCCCAACTCAACATGCAAAGCGTGAAGAGGCGTGCGTTTTAATTCGGTCATCAGACTAACCTTTCAATCAGCGGGACTGGTCGCGAACAACCGTGACGGTGCAATGCGCGTTGCGCACGACACGGGCCAGGTTCGGGCCAATCTCGTAGTTCGGAAAATCGCCTTTGGTCGAAGCCATGACGATCAGATCAAAGCCCTCTTTGTAGGCGAGCTTCAGTATCTCACGATAGACGCTGCCTTCTTCGATATGGATCGCCACATCAGATGCACCGTTGTGATCCAGTATGGCCTGCACCGCATTGCGCACGTGGTCTTTTGCGCCTGCGCCATAGTTGGCGGGCAGGTTCGGCAACTGGATGATCTCAGGAATGACGGCAATCGCGTGCAATTCGGCACCGTAGAACTTTGCTTGTTCTTGTGCGAGCGGCAGGGCGTTCTTCCACGAACGGTCGTCGGTGTGATCAATCGGCAGCAGGATTTTCGTGGCCATCACGTCTCTCCTCGAGAAATGGAATTCTGTTTGAAGCCGGGGGGCCGGGATGGCCCCCCGTATTTTCATCCGAGATTATTCGGCGGGTGTGCCGCCTGGCTCTTCGGACTTGCCGCCCGAAGCGAAGAACTCTTTCGTCAGTTTGAAGACGATCGGGCTCAGCAGCGCCAGGGCGATCAGGTTCGGAATGGCCATCATCGCGTTCAGCGTATCGGCCAGCAGCCAGATGAAGCCCAGATCCGCTGTTGCGCCAAAATAGATCATGACGATCCACAGGACGCGGTAGGGCATCAGGGATTTCACGCCTAGCAGAAACTCAACACATTTCTCACCATAGAAGGACCAGCCCAGAATGGTGGTAAAGGCAAAGATCGACAGAGCGATGGCGATGAGATACCCACCGATACCCGGCAGCGACAGTTCGAACGCGTGACTGGTTAGTGCTGCACCGGATTCACCCGATGTCCACGCACCCGACGAGATGATCGCCAGACCGGTGATGGTGCAGACGATGATTGTGTCGATGAACGTACCCAGCATCGCGATCAGGCCCTGGTTGACCGGACCTTTGGTCTCGGCTGCGGCGTGTGCGATCGGAGCGGAACCCAGACCGGCTTCGTTCGAGAAAACACCACGTGCCACACCAAAGCGGATCGCGGCCCAAACGGCAGCACCCGCGAAACCACCTTCGGCGGCCGACGGGGTGAAGGCGTAGGTGAAAACAAGCGACAGAGCGGAGCCGATGTTACCGATGTTGATCAGTAGAACCAGCAGGCCTGCGACGATGTAGGCAATCGCCATGAACGGAACCAGTTTACCTGCAACCGCACCGATGCGGGTGATGCCGCCCAGGATCACGGCCGCGGTCAGAACCATCAGGACAACGCCGGTAACCGAAGTGTTCAGGCCGAAGTTCGACTCCAGAACCTGTGCAACACCATTGGCCTGTACGCCGTTGCCGATGCCGAACGCCGCGATTGCGCCAAACAGAGCAAATGCAACACCCAGCCAGGCCCATTTCGCGCCGAGGCCATTTTTGATGTAGTACATCGGGCCGCCGACATAGTTACCAAGCTCGTCTTTTTCGCGGTATTTCACCGCGCAGACAGCTTCGGCATATTTGGTGGCCATGCCCACCAGGGCGGTCATCCACATCCAGAACAAGGCACCCGGACCGCCCAGGAAGACAGCAGTGGCCACACCAGCGATGTTGCCCGTACCGATAGTCGCAGATAGCGAGGTCATCAGCGCGTTGAACGGGCTGATCTGGCCCTCGCCCTGACCTTCGCGGCCTTTGAACAACAGGCTGAAGCCCGTGCCAATGCGCAGGATCGGCATGAACTTCAGGCCGACCTGCAGGAAGAAGCCAACGCCGAGAATGAGAACCAGCATCAGCGGCCCCCACACGACGCCATTGATGGCCCCTACGATTGAATTTAACGCTTCCATGGTTTCCCTCCCATTTGCGTTAGGTTTATGCCCTGTTCGCCAAAGCCCGCTGGCGGGCCTGCTTGAGGGCGGCAAAGTCTTCGTCCGCGTGGAACGATGATCGGGTCAGCGGCGTTGCCGACACGTGCAAAAAGCCCTTGGAACGCGCGATCTGTTCCAGTTGGGCAAAATCTTCCGGTGTCCAGAACCGGTCAATCGGATGGTGTTTAGGGGTCGGTTGCAGATATTGGCCGACGGTCAGGAAATCGACATTGGCCGCGCGCAGGTCGTCCATGACCTGACGGACATCGTTCAGACTTTCGCCAAGCCCGACCATCAGGCCAGATTTGGTAAAAAGCTCCGGGTTCGCGCGTTTGGCATCATCCAGCAGACGCAGCGAGGTGTAATAGCGTGCACCCGGTCGCACAGTTGGATAAAGGTGCGGCACAGTTTCCAGATTGTGGTTGAAAACGTCTGGCGCCGCTTCAAATACGATCTCTGACGCAGTGCCTTTTCCAAGAAAATCGGGTGTCAGAACCTCGACAGTCGTACCGGCGTTCTGATGGCGCACGGCACGGATGGTCTGAGCGATATGCTCGGCCCCACCATCTGCCAGATCATCGCGATCGACCGAGGTGATCACCACATGACGCAGGCCCAGTTTCTTGACGGCGGCGGCGACTCGCCCGGGTTCAAACACATCCAGAGCATCCGGGCGACCCGTTGAGACATTGCAGAACGAACAACCCCGCGTACAGACCTCACCCATAATCATCATGGTCGCGTGACGCTTGGACCAGCATTCGCCGATATTGGGGCAGGCGGCTTCTTCGCAGACCGTTGCCAGATCATGCTCGCGCATGAGGCGTCGTGTTTCATAGTATTCAGCGCTGTCGCCCTTTTTCTTGCGAATCCACTTAGGCTTGCGCGGGATGACACTGTCGGCCTTTTTGGCTTTTTCCGGGTGGCGAGGACGAAGCTGGATGGTCATCTGGCTGGTCTCCCTTATGCGTGGATCGCGCGGCCCAGGGCGTCGAGGCAGGCTTCTTTGACGGCCTCGCCCATGGCCGGGTGCGCATGGCAGGTTGCAGCGACTTCGGACACCGTTGCGCCCTTTGTCATCGCCAGAACCAGTTCAGCGATCAGATCGCCGCCATGGGCTCCGCATATATGCGCACCCAGGATCTGGCCGTTCGGGTCTGCCAGAACCTTCACTGCACCGTCTGTTTCACCGGTCGAACGCGCGCGTGAGTTCGCCATGAAGGCGAATTTGCCGACCGAATACTCGGCACCGGATTCTTTCAGTGCTTCTTCGGTCAAACCAACCGAGGCGACTTCGGGGTCGGTGTACACCACGCCGGGGACGGTGTTGTAATCGACGTGGCCAGCTTCGCCTGCCAGCATCTCAACACAGGCGACACCATCTTCTTCGGCCTTGTGCGCCAGCATAGGTCCGGGAACGCAATCACCGATGGCGTAGATGCCCGGGACAGATGTCTGAAATGCGCCATCAACTTCAATGAAACCGCGTTGGTTCACGGCCACGCCCAGCTCTTCCAAGCCAAGGCCACGTGTGACTGGGCGGCGACCCACGGCGATCAACACCTTGTCGGCCTCGATCACTTCTTCTTTGTCCTTGCCGACGCGGTCCACAGTTAGTGTCAGACCAGTATCCGTTTTGTCGACGGATTTCAGTGCCCGGCCCAGCTGGAATTTCAGGCCACGTTTTGACAGCGCGCGTTGCGCCAGTTTGGCAATTTCACCATCCATGCCGGGCAGCACGCGGTCTAGATATTCGACGACCGTAACTTTGGCTCCGAGACGCGCCCAAACTTGCCCAAGTTCCAGTCCGATGACACCGGCACCGATCACCACCAGATGCTCGGGCACACTCTCCAGCGCAATCGCGCCCGTCGAACTGAGGATATCTTGCTCGTCAATCTCAATTCCTGGCAACGGGGTAGGTTCGGAACCAGTGGCAATGAGGATGTTCTTGGCCTCATGGACTTCGTCACCCACCTTGACCTGACCAGCGGCCGGAATTCTGGCCCACCCTTCGATCAGATCTACGCCGTTTTTTTTGAACAAAAACGCAATGCCCTTGGTCAGGTCGCCTACGATCTTGTCCTTGCGTCCCATCATTGCGGGCACATCGATGCTGGCCCCCTCGACCGCAATACCGTGGGAGGAGAGATGCGCAAGTTCGGCATATTTGGCCGAGGAGGTCAGCAACGCTTTGGAGGGTATGCACCCCACATTCAAACAGGTCCCGCCAAGTGCGCCACGTCCTTCGACGCAGGCAACTTTCAGGCCCAGTTGTGCCGCGCGGATCGCGGCGACATAGCCGCCCGGACCGCCCCCGATGACAATAAGATCGTAAGTCATTTGGTCTTCTTTCAGTAGATCGGGTGGCTTGCGCAGAGCGCGCGGACCTTTTCACGGGTTTCCTTTTCGACGGTCTCGTCACCGTCAGACGATTGTGCCAGCGCGTCCAGCACATCACCAATCATGTGGCCAATCTGTTTGAACTCTTCTGGTCCAAACCCACGGCTGCAGCCTGCGGCCGTACCGAGACGGATGCCGCTGGTGACAGTGGGCTTTTCGGGATCACCCGGAACGCTGTTTTTGTTGCAGGTGAATCCTGCACGCTCTAGCGCCGCTTCGGCGTCTTTGCCGGTTACGCCGACTGGGCGCAGATCAACCAGCATAAGGTGGTTTTCAGTGCCGCCCGAAACGATGTCGCACCCGCGCGCCATCATCACGTTGGCCAGTGCCGAGGCACTGTCGACAACGCGCTGCATATATTCTTTGAATTCAGGCTGCAGCGCTTCACCAAATGCGACTGCTTTGCCTGCGATCACATGCATCAGGGGGCCGCCCTGCAGACCCGGGAAAACAGCCGAGTTGATCTTTTTTGCCAGCGCTTCATCGTTTGTAAGAATAATCCCACCGCGCGGACCGCGCAGCGTCTTGTGCGTAGTCGACGTAACAATGTGTGCGTGCCCGATGGGCGAGGGGTGCAGGCCAGTCGCAACCAAGCCGGCGATGTGGGCCATGTCTGCCAGAAGCCATGCGCCAACTTCGTCGGCAATGGCGCGGAAGCGTGCGAAATCGATCTTTTGCGAATAGGCCGATGCGCCTGCAATGATCAGTTTGGGCTTTTCGGCTTTCGCTAATTCTTCAACCTGATCATAGTCAATCAGCCCGGCCTGGGTCAGGCCATATTGAACCGGACGGAACCACTTGCCGGACTGGGCAGGTTTTGCGCCATGGGTCAGGTGACCCCCAGCATCCAACGACATACCAAGAATCGTGTCACCCGGGCTGAGTAGTGCCAGCTTAACCGCCCCGTTGGCTTGCGCGCCCGAGTGCGGCTGAACGTTTGCATATTCGCAGCCAAACAGCTTCTTCAATCGGTCAATGGCTTCGGCCTCAACCTCATCCACATATTCACACCCGCCATAATAGCGGCGACCCGGATAGCCCTCGGCGTATTTGTTTGTAAGTACGGAACCCTGCGCATCGATCACTGCCTGAGAGACGATGTTCTCGGAAGCGATCAGTTCGATCTGTTCAGCCTGGCGCATGCCCTCGCGTGCGATCGATGCTGCGATGACGGGATCAGCCTCGGTGAGCGGTTTTGTGAACATGATCTCCTCCTGTAATCTCGTTTCCAGTGTACGAAATTTTGTTTCCTATAGTGGAATTAGTGTACGCAAGGCAACAAAAATTTCATCACAGTAAAGTTGTTTGGCTCGGGGGAAATGAGTAAGCTTTGATAAAACAAGGAGATTCCCATGTCTGAGGACAACCTGAAAGATGGTGCCGGACCGGAAGAACAGGACGAGGGGGCGGCTTTGGGTCGGTCGATCCGGGATGCACGCCGCGCAAAAGGCTGGACATTGGAGGAGGCCGGGCGCGAAGCGGGAATCGGTCGATCAACACTTTCAAAGATCGAAAACAACCAGACACGTCCAAGTTTCGAGATCGTGCGGCGGCTGACACAGGCCTTGGACATGAACACGCCACAGCTGTTCTTGCAGTCCGCACAATCGGGAATTTCGGGGCGACGTGATTTTACGCCGAAAGGGCAAGGCGAGATAAGAAATACGCCGACCTACATGCACGAATTGCTGTGCTCGGACCTGACCAGTAAGCGAATGCTTCCTTATATCGCGACGATAAAAGCGCGTGACATATCAGAATATGAGAACTGGATCAGGCACACAGGCGAAGAATTTATGTACGTTATCAGTGGCGAGTTGATATTCGTATCCGAGCATTACCGCCCCTTACCGATGAAACCCGGAGATTCTCTGTACTACGATAGCGGTATGGGGCATGGCTGTATTTCTACGAGTAAGGAAGACGCCAGGGTCCTGTGGGTTTCGCTGGAATGACACGTTAGGCCACGGCGCTTTCGCGCAGAATACCAATACTAACCTGAGCAAACGGATATCTCATGGACCGGACTATTTTCACTGGAACTATGCCTGCCCTTATGACGCCGTGTAAGGCCGACAGGACACCTGACTTTGACGCGCTGGTCAAAAAGGGCAAAGAGATGATCGCGGCCGGCATGTCCGCTGTCGTCTATTGTGGCTCGATGGGGGATTGGCCGCTTCTGACGGATGCCCAACGGATGGAGGGCGTGGAACGACTGGTCGACGCTGGCTTGCCGGTTGTCGTGGGGACGGGTGCCATCAACTCGAATTCCGCTGTGGCGCACGCAGCACATGCACAGAAGGTCGGCGCGGCAGGGTTGATGGTTATCCCTCGGGTTCTGTCACGAGGCTCATCGGTTGCCGCGCAAAAGAACCATTTCAAGGCTATTCTTTCTGCGGCACCGGACGTGCCTGCGATCATCTACAACAGCCCTGTCTATGGGTTTGCCACTCGTGCGGATTTGTTTTTTGCACTGCGGGCCGAGCATCCGAATTTGGTTGGCTTTAAGGAGTTCGGGGGCAAGAGCGACCTGCGCTATGCCGCCGAACATATTACATCGCAGGACGATCAGGTCACTTTGATGGTAGGCGTCGATACTGAAGTCTACCATGGGTTTGTGAATTGCGGCGCCACCGGATCGATCACCGGGATAGGAACGGCGCTGCCCAAAGAGGCATTGTTGCTTGCGGCGCTTTCGAAAAAGGCAGCAGAGGGACATGCCGAAGCACGGTTGCGTGCGCGCGAACTGGACGAGGCATTTGGCGTTCTGGCAAGTTTTGACGAAGGCACGGATCTTGTTCTTTACTACAAGCATCTGCTGGTGCTGAACGGCGACGAAGAATACCGCCTGCATTTCAATGAAACCGACGTGTTATCCGACGCCCAGAGAAATTACTGCGAGCAACAGTACAATTTGTTTAAGTCGTGGTTTACCGATTGGGTTCGTCAGGGTGGGGTCATTGCGGAATGCATGTGATTGACAGCCATACCGGTGGAATGCCCACACGGGTCATTCTGGAAGGGGGGCCTGATCTGGGTTCAGGATCACTGGCTGAACGCGCCAAGCGACTGGCAACGGAACATGAGCGGTTCTACAAGTCTGTTCTACTGGAGCCGCGCGGCCAGCCCGGCATGGTCGGGGCGCTCCTTGTCGAACCGGTCAGTGCTGAATGCAAAGCGGGCGTGATCTACTTTGACGCGGATGCGGTACTGGGCATGTGCGGCCATGGGACGATCGGGTTGGGCGTAACATTGGCGCATCTTGGACAGATCGAGGTTGGCGCGCACCGAATCGAAACTCCGGTAGGTGAGGTTAAGATTGATCTGCTGGACGCCAACACCGTGCAGGTCACCAACATTGAAAGCCGCCGCGTTCTTCATTCCGTGACGGTCGCGACTGCAGGGTATGGCCCCGTCACCGGCGATGTTGCTTATGGCGGCAATTGGTTCTTCATTGTTGAACCAAGCCCGATCCCGATTGCGCCTGAGAACATTCGCCCGCTGACCGACATGGCTATCGCAATTCGCGAAGCCTGCATTGCGCAAGAAGTTGGCGGGGAAAATGGCGAGCCGGTTGATCATGTGATCTTTCAGGGCACCTCACCGAATGCATGTATCCATAGCAGAAACTTTGTTCTGTGCCCCGACGATGACTATGACCGTTCGCCATGCGGCACCGGCAGCTCGGCCCGGCTGGCCTGCCTCGCGGCCAGTCGGCGCTTGTCCGCTGGAGAAGAAATCGTTCAGGAAAGCATCATCGGAAGTTCGTACAGGCTGTCCTATCAGCCGGGGCAGGGCGGAGGCATTGTCCCCAAGCTAACTGGCCAGGCGCATGTGATGGCAGAGGGTAAGCTTTTCTTTGCGCAGAATGATCCGTTTCAATTTGGTATTGCGCGTTGACGCAGGGAGACGAGCAAGACGGAATCCCATTCGGGCGTTGTGTTCAGAAAATCGTATCAGGTGGACAAACCGGCGTAGACACTGCCGCATTGGAGTTTGCCCGCGCAAACGGCATCCCTTACGGCGGCTGGGTGCCGAAGGGCCGAACCAATGAGGATGGGCTGATTCCGGCGCATCTCAGCGGGCTTGTTGAAACGAAGTCTGAAGATGTCGCTGAACGGACAAGGCTCAACGTCTTTGCGAGTGACGCCACGCTTGTTTTTATCGACGGATCAGACAGTCCCGGCACACTGAAAACGGTTGAGTTTGCGGTTGATGCTGAAAAACCGCATCTGGTGGTGGACATCAGAAAAGGAGAGGCCAATTGCGCGCTACAGGTGCGGGATTGGCTGAGCGCCAACCCTGTTACTGTTCTGAACATTGCAGGCCCGCGCGCTTCGGAGGCCCCCGAGATTGGTCCGCGTGTGCACGAGGTGCTGGACGCTTGTCTGGATCAGTTCATTCAGCCCAAATAATCGCGCAGCGCTGGCGGAGGATTGTTGAAGAGTGTCTCGGTCTCAGCAGGTGGATGTGCGATTTGATCCGCAACCAATACGGTTTGGTCGGTTATCCGAAGCGCATCCCGTGGGTCGTGGCTGACCATAAGCAGGGTGGTTTTGGTCTCGGCGACTAATTCAGCGACCAGATCGAGCATCTCTGTTTTCAGGGCAGGGCCAAGGGCGGCGAAAGGTTCGTCGAGCAATAACACCTGACGCTTTTGCACAAGGATCCTCGCCAGCGCCACGCGGCTTTGCTGACCACCTGACAATTCGGCGGGCTTTCTGGCCGCCATTTCCTGCAGGCCAACGCGGCCGAGGGCCGATTGAATGTGGTGTTGGTCGTCTGCAGTCAAACCTCCATTGGGCCTTAGGCCCAGGGCGACATTCTGTTCGGCGCTCAGGTGAGGAAACAGGTTTCCGTCCTGAAACAGCATTGCAATCGGTCGACTGCCTGGTGGTAATGTCGATAGGTCATGATCCTTCCAGTGGATGTGCCCACTTCTCAGGTCTCGAAAACCGGCGATAGTTTCAAGAAGCGTTGATTTTCCCGCCCCCGACGGACCGATGATCGCAACGCTGGATCCGGCCTTGACCTCAAAGTCAGCGCTTAACTGGAAATTGCCATTTGCAATGATGCAATTGTCAAGCTTCAGCATGCCAGCGCCCCCCTCGATCCAGAACCCAGAAAACACCCATCGATAGTATAAGCAGCAGCAGCGCGCCTCCTGCTGCGGCCTGCATCTGGTATGCGCCCATAAGTCGATAAATCTGCAGAGGCAACGTCGCGATCTGCGCATCCGCAAACAGAGCGATCACACCCAGATCACCCATGGACAGTGCCGCCGTCAGGCCCGCGGCAAAACCGATCTGGGGGCGCAGGCGTGGAAGCATGACACGCAAGAAAAAGGACCAGTTGTTCATGTTCAGGGCCAGTGCCAACCGCCCGTGCCGTTCCAACACATCGCGCGCTGCGGGAACCAAAATTCGAAGGGCGAAGGGCAAGGCCATGACCGCGTTCACAAGCGCGGTTACCGGCAACGCAAGAGTTGTAGGATTGGCCAGCGGGCGGATCAGAATAAAGAGACCCGTACCAATGACCAAGGGCGAGGCGGCGAGGCCAAGAAGTCCGCCAAGTTCGACGATGCCGAACCGGCCTGTCGCGACGGCTGTCGCCATGGGCAGGGCCAGCAGTAATAGGAGGATGGTACTGGCGGCGGCAACACAGATTGAAATTATAGCGGCACGGAACACCAAAACCGGCATCTCAAACAGCCCAGCGATACCCGAAATCGTGACGGATGCCAGAGGTAGCAGCAGGAACGCGGCGGCGGTGATAATCCAAAACGCATCCAGCAGCGGTCCTCGGCCATCCCAGCGCCGGATCTCACGATTCAGGCCGGTACCGAACCCGTCGCCGCGCGAGAACTTTAAGGCTGCCAACGCAGCCGCTGCAGTCAGGACAAGTTGCAAAGCGGATAATAAGGCGGCGCGCCCTAAGTCAAAATCATATGTAAAGGCCTGATAGATCGCGAGTTCAATCGTGGTGGCGCGCGGCCCTCCACCCAGCGTCAGGGCAACAGCAAAACTGGTCAGGCAAATGGCGAAGATCACGGCCAACACTCCGGGCAGAATGCGGCGAAGCATTGGCAGTTCGATCAAACGGAACATTGCCATTCCTTCGCACCCAAGTTGGGCCGCTAGCCGGAAACGCTCGGCAGGGATCTCCTGCCAACCCTGCAAGATCAGGCGTGTTGCCAGAGGTAGATTAAAAAATACGTGGGCCAGAACGACACCGTGCAGCCCATAGATTCGAATGGGCGGCAGACCGAAATAGCCCAACGCGTCCGAGATCCATCCTGCCCGGCCAAAGACCTGAAGCAATCCCAGAATGGCGACGATGACCGGCAGGATGAAAGGTGCACCCAACAGCGTGATCAGGACGCGCCTGCCGGTGAACCGGCGGCGGGCCAGCGCGCGGGCGACCGGAATAGCCAGACCAGCGCTGAACACTGCAGAGAGTGTTGCTTGCAACAGGGTGAAGCGTAAGGCTGCCCAGTCGGCTGGACCAAACCCGCCGCCTGCATCTGCCCGCACCGCCACCATGAACAACGTGCCCAATATCAGTGCGGCAACGATGGCCGCCGCACTGACACCGGGGAGTGGGTTTACTGGCTGAGTGCGCCCAACCATTCCGAAAGCGCCTGTTCCCGCGCAATGGCGGCTTGGTCCTGATCAAACAGCAGAGACTTCTGAGGGATCGTTAGAGTTTCAAAACCTTCGGGCAGACCGGAAGATGGAGTTACGGCAGGGTACATCCAGTTGGTCGTTGGAATGATCGTCTGAAACGCGTCAGACACCATGAAGTTCAGAAACTGATCTGCCAGCTCGGGCTGATCGGAATTGGCTAGCTTGGCCGCAACCTCGACCTGCATATAATGGCCTTCGTCAAAGGCTGCCGCTGCTTTGCTGGCATCTTCCTCGGCAATCAGGTGATAGGCTGGCGAGGTCGTATAGCTTAGAACCATGTCGGCCTCACCTTCAAGGAACAAGCCATATGACTCGGACCAGCCCTTGGTCACCGTCACGATATTGTCAGCAAGGTCAGCCCAGATTTCTTGGGCTTCATCGCGATACGCGGCCTTGACCCACAGCAGAAGACCCAGCCCCGGTGTCGATGAACGCGGATCCTGAATGATGATCTTGATGTCACTATCTGCCAACTCTCGGAAGCTGGTAGGAGCGGCAAAATCTGCATTGTGAACAAATGCAAAGTAACCCCAGTCGTAGGGGGCAAAAACTGTGTCGGTCCACTCGATGGGCAGTGCATACTCGGCAGTGACTGAATGAGGTGCAAACAGGCCGGTTTCTTTAGCTGCCGATATCAAGTTGGTATCCAAACCCAATACAATATCGGCGTCGCTGTTTTCGCCTTCCAGCCGAATGCGTGACAGCAGTGCCGCGCCATCTTCGACGCCGACAAGGTTCAGGTCGCATTCGCATTGCGCTTCAAACGCCTCTTCGACCTTCGGGCCGGGGCCCCAGTCCGAAACGAAGCTGTCGTAAGTATACACGGTCAACGTGGGCTTATCGGCTGCCACAGCCGAAGTCGCAGTCAGTATTCCCGCAGCAATTGCCAGATGTTTCATATCATCCTCCAATGCGGCGAGAGGGTAAGGATGGATGAAACCTGTACCTTTCCCTCCGCCGGTTCTAGCCGGTTCAGGTTCAACGGGTTTGCCAATTGGCATCTCAGCGCGGTCTTTAGCGCACCCCGAGGTAGGGTCGTGATTAGGGGGATGAGAGGACGATTTCAACCGAAATCGTTAGGTTCTCGTTCAATAAGCATTGAATGAAATACCATAAGAACGAGCCACGAAGCCAGAGAATTCCTTTAGGAGATATGCGCATATTTGACGCGCATATAGTATATTGATATTCTCAGGCACATGGAGACCAAGACAGAATGAACGCTCAACCACGCAAACCGACCAATCTATCACTTGATAGCGCTTTGCTCACCGAGGCCAGAGCGCTGAACGTGAACCTGTCGCGTGCCGCCGAAGAAGGAGTGCGTGCCGCCGTTGCCGCTGCGAAGGCAGCACAGTGGAGGGCCGAAAACGCGGAGGCACTGCAAAGCTCAAACTCGTATGTTGAACGGCACGGGTTGCCCTTGGACCGCTTTCGTCAGTTCTGATGCCGAAATACGATGTATTCCCCAACCCATCCGGCGATGGCTATCTTCTGGATGTGCAAACCGATCTTTTGAGCGATCTGAATACCCGCATGGTGGTGCCGCTTTTACCAAAAGCACATGCGCCGAAACCAGCGACCCGCCTCAACCCTGAGTTCCTGATAGATGGTGTGCTGGTTGTAATGATGACCCAGTTCATGGCTGCTGTTCCTGTGGGACTCCTCAAATCACCAGTGGGTCATCTGAAAGATGATTTCGAGCAGATCACCGTGGCTGTAGACATGCTGATGCAAGGGTTCTGAACGACAATAGCTGGCCTCATTGGCCAGCCACTTTGCGCGCATAACACCTGTCAGGTGTTATGCTTCTGCTCTACTTGTCGCGCAGTACCACGACACTGCAATGTGCATGACGGACCACACGTGCAGCCGTTGAACCGATCAGATAGTCCGAAAGGCCCGGTTGGTGTGACGCAACCACTATGCAGTCCACTTTGTGTTCCTCGGCCCAATCCAGAATGGAATTTGTTGGATGACCTGTAACAACATGAGTGCCGATCTTCGGAGACTCCATCGATGCGTTCAGTTTGTCCTCAAAATCAGAAACGCTTTTCTGAACCTGCTCGGGCGGAAAGTACGACCCGATATACGAAGGTAGTTCTTCGAGAACGGACAGCACCGATACTGTACCGCCATCCGACAGCAAGCGGCTTGCTGCATCCAGAGATTTGGCACAGTCGTTGATGTGATCAGGGGCGACTGGAACGAGGATATGGTTATACATCTGTACCTCCGGATTATTTCAGGATGTTGGGCAACCAGGTGGCGATCTGCGGGAAGATGAAGATCAGGGTCAGGCCAACGAACTGGAGTGCCACAAACGGGCCAACCGAATTGTAGACATCCCCCATGCTGACATCCTTGGGCAGAACCCCTTTGATCCAGAACAGCACAAAACCGAACGGAGGTGTCAGGTAAGCGATTTGGATGTTCACGATGAACAGCGCGCCAAACCACAGCTTGTCGATCCCCAATTCGTCGATAATCGGGATGAACAGTGGTGTGCACAGCATGATGATGGCCCAATCATCCATCACCATACCCAGGACGAGGATGATCAGCATCATCATCAGCAGGATGCCGGTTGCACCGCCGGGCATGGAAAGAACCAGATTGGTCAGCAGGTCCTGGCTGCCAAGCGTGTTGAACACATTAAGATAGACGGTGGCACCAATCAGAATCCAAAGCCCCATACCGCTGAGCTTCAAGGTGGACACCAACGATTCCCTCAGCACCTCCCAGGTCAGTTTGCCGTAGATCAGGTTGATGACAAAGGCGCCTGCGGCACCAAATGCGGCAGCTTCCGCCGGCGTCGCGATACCGCCCCAGATGACGCCCAGAACGATGATGATGAGTAAGGCAAACGGCCAGATGCTGAGAACGGCGGTCAGTTTTTCGGTGCGGGTGAATTTCTGATCAGCGGGCAGGGCGGGGCCCAGCTCGGGCTGGATTTTACAACGTACGCCGATATAGATCGTGTAGAAAGTTGCCAGCATCAGGCCGGGCAGCAACCCCGCCATGAACAGGTCACCGATCGAAACCTTGGCCAGCAATCCATAGAAGATGAACGGAACGCTTGGTGGGATCAGCGCACCCAATGCACCGCCTGCCGCGATACAACCGATCGCGATACGGCGATCATATTTGTAGCGCATCATCGAAGGATAGGCGATCTGACCCATTGTGGTGGTCGCCGGTGGTGTGATGCCGGTGATTGCAGCAAAAACAGTACAGACCTGAACTGTACCCATCGCGAGACCACCATGAATGTGGCCGATCAGCTTGTAAACGGCGTCATAGGCCGTTTCGGCTATCCCCGAAAATCTTATGAGTGAGCCCATGAACAAGAACAATGGCACTGTGACCAGTACCGAATTCCAAGGCGTTGAATAGAATGCACTGGGCACGGACAACAGCGCGCGAGGTTCGAAAACCAGGGCAAATAGAACCGCTGTTCCGCCCAAGCCGAACGCAACCGGCAGCCCCATGAAAAGGATCCCAAACAGTATTAAGAAATACAGCGCTGTAATTAGTTCGAGGCTCATGATCTTTAGTTTCCCTACCTAGTGGCCGTTCGCGCGGTCTTTGCCGGGTTGTGTGTCAGCAGTGCTTTTAACACTGACATGCGCCCGTCTGGTCCGCTGGCCCGACGATCAGGCCAGCGAAAGAGTTTTAGCTATATTGGAAAGATGACATTGCGCGGGATTATTGCGCGTTCGCCTTGTCTTCCAGGAACCTCTTGAAGATTTCCACGCCTTTGGCGTTGCCCTCGGATGCGGCTGCAACCTGCGGCCACACTTCGGCAATGGATTTCTCGCGCATACGAGCAACTTCTTCATCGCTCAGCTCGATTACTTCACCACCGGCATCGCGCAGGATTTGAAGCGCTTCTTCGACACCTTCCGCATGCATGCGGCTGGTTTCGAAATAGGTTTCTTCAAAAACTCCGTTGATCTTTTCGCGCTGCCAGTCGGTCAGGGCGTTCCAGCTCTGCAGGTTGATGAAGATCTCCTGGTGCTGAGCAGGGTTCCAGCCGGGCATGATCGCATAGTCGATAACTTCCTGGAACGACATGTCATCGATGCCGCCTGTATCCCAGTAGGTGCCTTCGATGGTGCCCAGTTTGATTGCGGTGTAAATCTCACCACCGTTCATCGAGACCGGCGCGCCGCCCATGGTCGAGTGGAAGATGGCCTGGGGTCCACCGGCGCGCATCTTGCGGCCTTCCAGATCTTCCAGTTTTTCGACACGGAACTTGGTGAACATTGCGTTCGGTCCCTGGTTGGTCCAGCCTGCCCACTGCAGGTTCCGCGCGTTGGCGGCCTCTTGCACGATGTCCCCAACGCGGTAGTCGGGGTTGCCCCACATCACTTCCCACGCTTCTTCGGTGTTGTCGGCGCCCATGGCCATGCCAAACGCCAGCATGCCTTCGGGCATGTCGCCACCATAGACTGAACCCCAGCCCGCGTAGCCATCGGTCAGACCAGCCGCCGCTGCGCCAAAGGCCTCTGCACCGCTGACCAGCGCCCCTGCGGGCTCAACACGGATTTTGACCGTGCCTTCAGTCGCTTTTTCAACTGCTTCAACCCAAGGGATCAGGCCATTGTCCCAGCCGGCATCGGTCTGGTCAAATGCGGGCTGGAAGGTCCACTCGGTTACTTCATCCGGCGGCCCATCTTGTGCGACGGCAATGCTTGCGGTCACGGCTATGGCGCCTGCCCACATGGTTGTGTGCACAAACCTGTTTGGTTTCATGATAATTCCTCCTCGTTAGTGGATCAGTCTATTTTCGTTTGTATTTGCAGGCGCCCAGAACAGCGTGTCTAACTGCGCCCGAAGATCGTTTGCAGATCGCGGAGCAAGTGTTTCAGGACCACCAAGAGAACCATTGCACCGCTGAGTGGGATCGCAAATTTGATCGGATAAATCGGGATCGGAATGGATGTCGGGGTCTTCTGATTAAGCATCAGAGACAGCGATGCGGCTTCGTAACCCTTCCAGATCAATGCGACCAGAAACAGGATTGCAATCGGTGCCGTCAGGACATCCAAAATCGCCTTTGACCGCTTGCTGGCGTTTGCATAAAACAGGTCGAGTTTGACGAAACTGTCATGCTGCAATGCATAGACGCCGCCGGTGCAGGCCAACAACACCATCGCAGCTTGCAATGTGGTGCCGATCCACTGGGAGGGCGCGTTCAGTACATAGCGCATGAATACGTCCGACACGCCAAACGCCATGCAATACAAGATGAGAAACCAGCCGATGCGGCCCATGACTTCTGAGATTGCGCTTGTCAGCTTTTCCAGACCGCGCATCAGCATGCCAACCTCGTTGTGTTTTTCATGGATCTGGTTCTCCCTCAAAAAATCTGTGCGCTGAATTGATGTACCGGACCCTTCGCGTCGGGGTTCGGACGGACATCAGAGAAACGTCTGCTGAATCGCTGTTCACAGAGTCGACGCATATCCCACTCCTGCAAAACCATGCGAACGGTCTCCCTCCCTAGTCGCATCGAACGGCCCGGGTGATCCCTAATTTCGACATGGAACTTCCCGGATCGCTACAGCAAACGCGAAGGAGTTCGACTGAGAAAGATACAGTTGTTTGTAATAATGGGTACAGATTTCATCGCGCCAAGTGACTGTTCGATGCCGCGATTCAGTCCCGAACGTTAAGATGTTACAAGTTAAACAATGGCAGCGCAGGTTGCTTAAGCACATCTCAGGTCGGTATAAGTACTTTAAAAACATAGCGTTGGCTGAAGCCTCTTTTTTGAGTTATCATCAACCCGCTTTTAGTAAGAGCGCTATTGCTTTCAGCATTGCCAGTACAGAATTTGGGAATTTGGCGTCGTTTCCACTTTGCATGGAGCACTTGAAAACATGGATACAGTTTGCAAATCGCGTCGCAGAATTTGCACTAGAGCCTGACAGGACATGACACAACGGTTGAGCATCGACAAATCTCAGTCCAGCGGTTTGCGAGATCAGATCGTCTCGCAGATTTCACGACTCATTTTTGAAGGTTTGATGCCGTCTGGACTAAAGCTTGCCTCATGTCGGGGGTTGGCGCGGGATCTCGATGTTTCGATCAATACGGTCGTCGCGGCTTATCGAAAGCTTGAAGAAGAGCAACTGATCGAGGCCCGGCCCCGCTCGGGTTATTATGTCTGCTCTGACGTGGGGATTCGCACGGACGGTGATGCGATTGGGCGAACCAACACCAGACAGCGCACATCGATTGGCCAGAAACTGAACAAACTGCGCCGCACCGAAGAGATCGAAACCATCCAGCGCCCGAATGACTGGTACAAGTACGACTATCCGTTTGTGTGCAACCAAATCGATGATGGCGCATTCCCAGTTGCGGATTGGCGCGAATGCACTCGGTTGGCCATGAATCGAAAGCACCTGAAAATCTGGTCTGCGGACGGGCTGTACGAGGATTGCTTTGAACTTATCGAGCAGGTCCGGCAGCGCATCCTGCCCCGTCGCGGTATTTTTGAACCCAGCGATTCAATCCTGATCACATTGGGTTCGCAAAACGGGTTATTTATCACCAGCCTGTTGTTCGGCGGGCGCGATAAAACAGCGGTCATGGAGGATCCGGGATATCCGGATGCACGCAAGATCCTTCAGGCAAATTTTGGGAATGTAAGGTTTCAACCCATTGATAACGAGGGTCTGATCGTCGATGAACGTCTGCGCGAGGCTGACCTGGTATTCGTAACCCCCAATCGCCAGCACCCAACCACCGTCACGATGTCCGAGCGTCGCCGCAAGGCCTTGCTGCAGGCCGCTGAAGAGTATGATTTTTACATCGTCGAAGACGATTACGAATGCGATGTGGATTACCGGCATTCTACTTTGCTGCCGCTGCGCAGTCTGGATGACACGGATCGACTGATCTATTTGGGCAGCCTTTCCAAAGGTCTTTCACCAGGTTTGCGCCTGGGGTATCTGGCGGCTGCGCCAGAATTTATTGACGCCGCGCGCGATTGCCGGGGCATGATGATGCGCCATCCGCCGATGATCCTTCAGCACACTGCTGCAGCGTTTATCAACTTGGGGTACTATGATGGCTTGTTGCGCAGGGTTCGCCAGAATTATGAGCTGCGCTGGCATCTGGCTGATACGACGATCCGTGAAAAGCTACCCCATTTCCTGAAAACGGGCGAATTTGGCGGAACGGTTTTTGTGCTTTCTGATCCCGAGGCCCGTTTGGATGCCATGACGATATGTCAAGCCGCCCTAAAACGCGGTGTTATTGTGGAGCCGATCGGGCCCTGTTTCTCAAATAAAACCGCAGGGAGATACCACTTTCGTCTTGGCGTCTCGTCAATCCAACCCGGTTCTATCCGAAAAGGGATTGAGCTGTTGTCCGAAGTGATTTCAGACCTACGCGCAACAAACTCGTAATGTACCAGGGCGGGAGGCAAACCAATAGTCCGCAAGCTTAAAAAGATTGATCGATGGTTCAATCTCCGACAGCTGAGTTTTCCCCCCACAGCATACGTGACACCAGGCTGGCTAGAAGGCTCAGGACGTACCAAGTCAGCAGAAAGCCGACGCATTCCAGGGCGAATGACCCCCATTTGTAGAATAGGTCAGCAATAACAAAGGCGATAAGTAGCCAGGGGGCTTCCTGCCGCAAGAATGACTTTACGCCTTGTGATTTAATCGCTCTGTGCATGATGTATATCCCTGAATTATAAATGGTTATAATGTTTTAGACGATAACGGGCGGATGGCGACGTGGTGCGTCATAGCGCTGCTGTGCGAACCAGGTCATGGTTGGTTCGATGTCAGTTTGGGTGTTCCCGCCCTGCAGCGTGTACCCGGCTGCCAGCCAGGTGAAGCCATCATCGGCAACCTCGGCACAGTTGGTGTAGTCGCCCCATTTTCCCAGACCCGGAGTGTCTGTGCCACGTCGAGCGAGGGCCAGCCGCCAAGTCAGATCGATATCGTCGTATGAGCCAACAACATGGCTCGGATGCAAATTCCCACCACCCGCAAAGACCGAAAGCCCTACATCACCAACCCGGTTTACAGCTGTTGAGGGGTAGGCGAACGCGATCTGACTGTTCCAGATATCTGGTTCGTCAATCAATGACATGGTTGCTTCGTCAATGCGGACGGTCCTGACGAAAGGGAGTGGCCTGTTGGTCTGACGATTAGCTGTCCACATAAAGCCCAGAACGCCGCGTCCCAGCCAACCAGCCATAATGCGTGGATCAGTGCGCGACATCCAGTCGCCACCGGTGGTCAGCGCGGAATAATTGCCTGCGGACCAAGGCGTGACATCGATGTCGAATTCATCTACGTCCGAGGCGTTCTCGGCCCATCTGAATACGCGGATCTGCGAGTTCGTGTTGTGGCTGGCAAAGTACATCGCGCCGCGTGCGCCTTGTACGCAGCGCAGAGAGAAGTTGTCTTCTGTTTCGAATATGTCGAATGATAGCGTTGCCGCGGTCGCCAGTTCGTCCAGTGAAATCCGCAGAATGACCGAGCGGGTAAACTGGTTAGCCCCGGCCGAGAACACATTGGTGCCTGCATACATATAGTTTTCGGACAACGAAACGTGATTATAGTCGAACCACTCATTGTTCCACGCGGGATCAAGCCCGGCGGGGGTGAAATCCCAAATGTTCCATGTGTCGTTCCCCAAGGTGCGCCCTTGTTTGACCGCAACCCGCAGTGTGTTGGTGCCCCCCTGTTCGATATATTGAAGCAGCCAGATAAGCAGATCCCGGCTTGGGTCGTAAATCGTGGTCTGGTCACAGCAAAACCCCCCGTCAACAGGTGGGAACAACGTGAAAGGACTCATGTGAGACCAGCTTTGGCCGCCGTCCAGTGACCGACTTGCATACCAGTTGCCAGTGGCCAGAATCTGGCCTCCATTGCTGGAAACTGTCGGCTCGCCCACAGTAGAGGTTTGGCCGTTAGTATCGAAATCCGTAAGGTTTATTGTGTTGAAAATCCTTGGCTGATGGGTCGAGGGCATAGCAGCCTCCGTAATCTATTCATGTCAAAAAAATGTGCTTAATTGATTAGTAATCCAGTTCCGTCGGATCAGCGTCATTGCCGGATTGATCCGAATTATCTTCTTCCAAAGCAGGCCCGCCCTTTTTGCGAGTTTTTGAGACGCGCTCATCGCGTTCGCTCAGCATTTGCGGGGTCATGAGGCCTGACGCCCCGGCCCGTTCGCTCAGGGCGGAATGGGCCGATGGTTGTGGTCTCACCTCAAGTGTGCCCTTTCGGGTCGTTCGCTTTCCACGTGCTTGATTTGCCATTCAACTCTCCTATCCGTTCGTCAAGAAACGCATCCGAATTCGCAGGTCGTCGGATGGTGTTGAATGCACTATACATAGCAGATTTGCCCCGACTCTTCAATTGAGCCGGCTCGATGCGGGTCTCGCTCTGCTTGAATTCGCGCGCGTCAAAGCGGCACCATCCGCGATAAGCGCCCCGATAGCGGGAACAGGCAAGCCTGCAATGAATGATAGATATCCGGTTTGCCGTCAAAGATGGATGTCACGATGTCACCGGATTCATCCACCGCAGGGAACCAGCCGCCATGTTGGTGATCCACGAACGTTTCATTCGCAAAGGTCCAGAGATTTCTGTACCAAACTTCATCCTCTTGCCTTTTATCCAGTGCGATCAGGGTTCCAACCGCACCAATGGCTTCAGCTACTGGCCACCAGAACCGCGACGCATTTGCGACCCGACCCCCGAAATCCAGCGTATATGCCATGCCGCCGCCGGCCAGCCATGCATCCTTGAGGGCCTGCTCAATCAATCGTCGCGATGACTCGGGCGCGCCCGAGTTTGGTCGGCCTGATAAATCCCAATGCTGCAGCTGAAGTCGCCCAAGCTCGAACGAATGGCCCGGGGTCGTGCCTGCGGGACGGAACATCGGGTCACCGGCATAGCCCCGGTCAATCTGCCAATCTGAGGTGAAATGCTCGGGCAAGCGCCAGTTTTCAGCAGGTGCGATCCGGCCGATAAAGAAATCCAGAATACGACCGGCGTGGGTAAGATAGATTTCGTCGCCTGTCGCCTCAAAAGCTGCAAGCAGTGCCTCAACTCCGTGCATATTCGCGTTCATTCCGCGATATGTGGAAAACGGCGTCCAATCGCGGTTCCACTCGTCACAGTACAACCCGGCCTCATCATCCCAGAAATGTGTGTCCAAAACATCTCGGACTTCGGTCAGCAGTTTGTCAGCTTCCGGGTGCCCTATCTGTTTTGCGCTTGAGGCAGCGAGCAGAACAAAGACATGCCCGTAGGCAAGCTTGCGATCATCTTTGATGTTGTCGCCATCCAAAGCCCAAAGGTAACCGGCGTGATCCCGGTCTTTGTGGTGGCTGTTGAGGTAGGCCATACCGTGATCGATGATCCGCTCAGCGCCTTGAAATCCAATCAGATGCCCCAGAGCGTAAGAATGCACCAGGCGTGTAGTCGTGTGCAGTTCCTGCAATGTGTTTGGCAGCGGGCTGCCATCATGGTCGAGGATGAAAAATCCTGGCTCGGTCCGACAACTTGCGCTGAAAAACGCCAACTGTCGCATAGCCTGATCTTTCAACCACGTGCGGTGTTCAGATGTATCAAGCCAAAAACCCGGTTCGGAATGCGGGCCAGGTGGCAGAGGCAAGGTGTTGTCCATATTCTTCATCTCGCTTGAGGAATCATTCGGAATCGAACGAAAAAGCGCTGCAAAGCGCCAGTCGCCAATGAACCAAACACCGCGAACGAAGGCAATCGGCAAACCCGCACCGGACTGTCAGGGGTTGCCGTTCAGCCGTCGCAGTTGGCGGAAAACTCTTGGTAACTGCTTCAGGTTAATAGGTTAATCCCGGCCAGAATTACCACGGCGATGAACAACGTCTCCACTATGATGAGGGCGATTGCGGCTGCACCGACCGACAGGATTTGTTTAAGGTTTGTCTTCATCCCAACAGCTGCGATCGCAACAAGCAACAACCATCGAGAGCATTGGCTTAGAAATTCTGAAATCGCTGGCGGGATCAATCCGAATGAGGATGCCGCAGCGAGAACCAGAAATCCTAACACGAATCCCGGCAACAGCGGTGGGCGTTTCCCGTCTGCGTCCATTTCAGCAAAGCCACGAATAATCAGTGAAGCGACCAAAACCACTGGTGCCAGCATCGCCACGCGGAACAATTTGACCAGCGTCGCTGTATCTCCGGTTTGTTCCGAGATCGAAAATCCCGCGCCGACAACCTGAGCCACATCATGGATGGTGCCACCCAGAAACACACCGCCCGCAACATCGTTCATCCCTAATGAGCGTACGAGGATCGGATAGGCGATCATGGCGATGGTGGACAAAACGGTCACGCCCATGACAGTAAAAATCAGACGCTCTTCCGAGCGTTCGTCCTTGGGCAGGATTGCACTGATCGCCATTGCCGCCGATGCACCGCAAATTGCGACCGAACCGGCGGTCAGAAAGGCAAAGCGCCATTTGTGGCCAAAAAAACGAGCTACGGACAGGCCAAAACCTATGGTCAACAGCACTCCGACGATCACAAGGGCAATCAGGTCCCAGCCCAGACCCAGCATCAGGGTCATCGACACGCGCACACCCAGCAAGGCCACGCCAAGGCGCAGAAGTGTGCGTGCGGCGAATCCGATCCCCTCAACGGTTTTTCCTTCTTCGCCGAGAAAGCTGACCGCAATCCCCAATAGAAGGGCAAGCAGCATGGCCGGGGTAGCATAATGCTCGGACAGGAACTTGGCGGCGACGGCAACGGTTACGGCAATCATGACGCCGGGAAAGAGCGTGCGAACACGCTCCTTGCTCCGCTCGGTTAGGGATAGGTCTGAGGGATCGGCGGACGCCATAACGGATAGTCTTTCGTTTGTAAGGAATGGGTCGCGAGCCCGCACGAAGGGGCAGGCGAGCTGCCGAGTTTAGGGTTCGCGCGCCTGCAGGATGGTCACCGCGATGATCTGCGTCACATCTTCTGCGCTGCATCCGCGCGATAGATCATTGGCCGGTTTGGCGAGCCCCTGCAAAACCGGACCGATCGCCAGATAACCGCCCAGCCGTTGAGTCATCTTGTACCCGATATTTCCGGCATCCAGATTTGGGAAAATCTTGACGTTCGACTGACCCGCGACCGAGGACCCGGGGGATTTTCGCTCACCAATCGACGGCACGAAGGCGGCATCAAATTGCAGCTCTCCATCCACATTCAACTCTGGGTGTTTCGCCCGCAGAATTTCTGTCGCGTTGACGACTTTGTCCACCGCTGGGTGTTGGGCGCTGCCTTTTGTTGAGAAACTCAACATCGCGATCTTTGGCTCTTCCTGCAGCAATGCCCGCGCGGAAACCGCTGAAGCGGCCGCAATGTTTGCCAGTTCTTCGGATGTCGGATCGATCACCAAGCCGCAATCTGAATAGAGCATGGCGCGAGCGCCCTCAGCGGCGGCCTCGGGTGGGTACATCAGGAAGAACGAGGATACCATTCCAGCATCGGGCTTCATCCCGATGACTTGGATGGCAGTTCTGACGACATCGCCCGTGGTATGGACTGCGCCGCCCACGGTCCCGGTTGCGTGGCCCAGCCGTACCAGCATCGCTGCATAGACCAGCGGAGTTTCTGCGGCCTTGCGTGCCTTGGCTTCATCGACACCTTTGTGTTTGCGCAGAGAATGATACTCGGCCGCAAAAGCGTCAGTCAGTTCCGAATGCGCAGGATCATGGATGGCAATACCATCCCCGGCAGAGCCACCTTCTGCCGCGAGCGCCGCTTTAACGTCAGCCTCAGGTCCAACGAGAATAATATTGGCCAGACCAGCCTTATGGGCGGCCAATCCTCCGGCAACAATGCGGGGATCGGTGCCTTCGCTCAGCGCTACAACTGGGCGGGTTTCCGAGGCACTGGCCGCCAACAACTCGATCGGTGTTTTCGTCATGCTTCTCGGTTCCTGAACTGTTGTTAATCGGCGTCAGAACAGGTGCCTTGAGGTTAACGATGGTCGTTTTGGCGCTGTTCCGATTTCGTTTCTTGATTGCTTGGTTCTGGTTCACCGTCAAGCTGTTGCCGATAGGTCCAGAATCGCCATCTGGCTATAGGAGGCGGCTACTCTGGACTTACGGGGTCACTCGATCAGAACCTTGGCGGTGTCAGCCCGGCCTGAAACCAGTTGATGAAAGTGACGATAGAAAACACGGGCAAACCGGTCGCTTGCTGTATGTCCGCCGCGTAAGGGCACATGTTTGTACATTCCAGTACAATTGCACCAAGGTCGGGATTGCCCGCTTGCAGCGCAAGCGCTGCTTCCACATTGTCGTCGCGGGCTTTGTCCACATCCAGCGTCAATGCGTTTTCGAGAATAGCGGTTGTGAATTCGCTGCCGCCTTCGGTGGTGCCAATTGGAGTTCCGTCGGGGACCTGTGCCTTTCGCAGGTGCTCATCCGTAAGTGTTGAGGCGGAGATGGTTAGAATGCCGGCGCGCTTTCCTGCAGGAAGGATACGGTTCACCATATCGACCTGCATCATCGACGACGTCGCGACCGGAACAGGAACCGCCTCGGCCAGTTCATCCTGAAACAGCGAAAGAAAGCCGCAATTGGTGGTGATCCCGTCTACTCCGTCTTTGACAAGTTCCCGTGCGGCATCGATGAACGCTCCAAGCATTCCTTCAGCACCTTGTCGGACCACAAGATCAGGCGAGGCGTTGCGCACGATGCGATAGAGCACGGGAAACGGCCATGTCCGAGCGTTGCCCATATCACCGGGAATACGTGGAAACTGTGCGTCCAACATCAGGATGCCGACAGATGCGCCGTATATGGATTTTCCGCCCTGCGCGATCATGACTGCGCCTCCTGAATGATGCGGGTCGAGATATCGTCCGACCCTTCCATATAGATGCTTGATATCCCATGGCGCACCGCGTCCTGCACCTGATCCATCCGCTTGTTGATATGGGTGCCCAAAGCCTGCGCGGCCTCATCAGCGTCGCGATTCATCAAGGCCTGCATGACGCGCTTATGTTCGTCTTTTGAGCGTTGGACCCGGTCCAGACTCATGGAAATCCATCGGATATAGCGAATGCGCTCATTAATCCGCATCAGAGTTTGCAGCAATTCCATGTTGCCAGACAGCCGGGCGATGCCCAGATGAAACGCTTCATCTCGCGTGACGGCCTCTTCAACGGTAAGCCCCGTGATATCGATACCCGTCGCATAAAGTTCGTCGTGAAGCGCCTGCAGTTGTTCTGTGGTGGCCTTGGTGCACGCTGCGCGGACGGCGGCGGTTTCGATGATTTGGCGCAGCTCGAACAGGTCAAAAATGCTTTGGGCATCCAATGGGCGGCAAAAGAAACCCTGTCCCGGGCGGAAGTCGAACAAACGTTCGGCGACCAGCCGGTTCAGTGCTTCGCGCAAAGGGGTGCGGCTGACGCCCAGCTCCTTCGACAGGGCGACCTCGTTCAAACGATCGCCGGGACGCAGGCGGAATGAAACCGCCATGGCCTTCACCTGATCGTAGATATCATCAACGCGTGGACCTGCCATTGGTACTGCCTTTTGGTCATTGCCCCACAGGTGCCACAGGCCAGTCTTGAAATCAATATACAAAACTGTATACAGATCTGTGTGCAGATTAGATTGAGGGAGTCGCCGACCATGACAGGAACGAATTACCTGACCGGAGCCGAGGCAATGGTCCGTATGCTTGAGGCGCATGGCGTGAAGCACATGTTCGGCCTATGTGGTGATACAACCTTGCCATTCTATGATGCGCTATCTCGGATGGATCACGATATTCAGCACATTCTGACGCGGGATGAACGTCATGCTGCCTACATGGCGGATGGTTATGCAAGGGTGACAGGTAAGCCGGGTGTCTGCGAAGGCCCGTCTGGGGGCGGGGCGACCTATATTCTACCTGGCGTGGTCGAAGCCAACGAAAGCTCGGTTCCTATTCTTGCGATCACCTCGGATGTGGCAACAACCAGCCGGGGAAAGTACCCGCTGACCGAATTGGACCAACCCGCGCTGTTCAAGCCGCTGGCCAAGTGGAATGCGTCGCTGGATGACGCCACACGATTGCCGGCCATGGTTCGTGCGGCATTCCGTGCAATGACCACCGGTACACCTGGGGCCACACATCTTGCCTTACCCTTCGATACTCAGAAAGCGCCGGTGGACGAGGCAGAGATCTGGGCGGATGCAAGACATCGCAGCTATCCGGCGGAACGTGCAGGCCCCGACATGGATGCGGTCGAGGCGGCAGCAGAGATACTTTCAAAGTCTAAATCCGCCGTAGCCGTTTGTGGCGGTGGACCCGTTCTATCAGGGGCAAGCGACGCACTGCGCCGGGTTGCGGGACTGTTGGATATGCCTGTCGCCACGACCGTGTCGGGGCAGGGCTCGATTGCCGAGACAGACCCGCTCGCGCTTGGTGTTGTCGGATCGAATGGCGGGGTGCCTGCCACCCGCGCTGTGGTAGATGCGGCGGATGTCGTTCTGTTCATCGGATGTCGCGCAGGATCCGTCACGACCGAGCGCTGGAGAAGCCCTGCGCGCGATGCCACCATCATTCATATCGACAGTGACCCGATGGTGATCGGAGCCAACTATCCGACCGAAGTCGCTATTTGTGCCGACGCGCGTCTCGCGCTGGAAGCATTGGCGGACGCATTGGCGGCACGCCAAGACCTGCCCAGGCTGGGCGGGGCGGCCAAATCAAACGCGGCATGGGCGGCCAAATTGGCTGCGTTCGCCCCGCTTGCAGCCAGCCGAGAAACGCCGATCCGGCCCGAGGCTGTCATGACTTCGCTAATGGATATCCTGGATGATGATGCGATTGTTGTCGCTGATCCCGGCACGCCATGCCCATATTTCAGCGCGCATTACCGCTGGCGGACACCGGGGCGGCATTTCATCACTAACCGGGCGCATGGGGCGTTGGGGTATTCATTGGGTGCTGCAATGGGTGCGCATATTGGGCGGCCTTCGGTCAAAACCTTGTCGGTGATGGGTGACGGCTCATTCGGCTTTGCCTGTGGTGAGTTCGAAACCATGGTGCGACACAACATGCCGATCACCTCAATTGTATTCTCGAACTCGGTCTTTGGCTGGATCAAGGCCGGACAGGACGCAGGGTTTGGGCAGAGATACTACAATGTTGATTTCAACCGCACCGACCACGCCGCTGTTGCAAGCGCCTTTGGTGTGAAATCATGGACTGTCAAAGATCCCGAAGACCTGTCCAAAGTTCTGAAACAGGCTATCGAGCATGATGGCCCGACATTGGTCGACATTCACTCACAACCGCTTCACGAGGCCGCTGCACCGGTTTCGGAATGGGTGGCATAAGAGGCGATCGAAGGGGTTAGCTGAGCCAGAAAATCTTGTGCAATCGTTGATAGGGGTCGCCCTTTCGCGGTGATAATGGCCAGATCAAGCATCACAGCCGGTCGGAAGGGGCGGGTTTGATACCCGCTCTCGTCGTCAAAGGTGACAGTGAAGGGATCGATCATCGCGACCCCCATGCCCTGCTTGACGAAACTTAGCAGGTTTTCTGACAGATGGGTGTGAATCTGGGTCCGCCAGTTGCGCCCCGCTGATTGGAAGATGTCCCGAGTTCGTCGGTGGGTTTGATGCTCTGGCCCCATCACGATGAATGGTTCGTTTTCTAGAATTTCAGGTGTAAGTACATCATAATCTGCCAAAGGGCTGGTTTCCGGAAAGGTCGCCAGCGTTTCGAACTCAAAGACCTGATAGTTCAGTGTGTCATGCAGAATGGGCATCTCGACAATGCCGATCTCAAACAGGCCAGAGATTACCCATTCTTGAATCTTCGAGGAATACTGCGACTGAAAACTCACCGACAGGTTCGGGCGGCTTTCTGCGAAGCGAGCGATCTCACGCGGCATGAAGCCGAAGGATAGCAGATGTGGTGCGGCGATCTGCAATTGACCCGGATGCTTGTTCTGCAGATCCGTGACCGCCTGCGCTACGTGATCCAGCCCCCGAACAACCGTATCAACCTCGCGGTATAGAAGTTCAGCTTCTGGCGTAGGCAGCAACCGGCCTTTGTTGCGTTCAAACAGCGGCAAACGCGCTTCGCGCTCTAGCTGTGCCAACAGATTGCTGATCCCGGGCTGTGAAATCCCAAGCACCGAGGCCGCACCCGTGACAGTGCCGGTTTCCATGATGGCGTGAAAAGCCTGTAGCTGACGAAATCGCAGGGACATCGCTATAGTATCATTTTTCCTGATGACCTCTAGATAATATAGTATTTGAAATGATATCCTCGTCAAGGCAGGCTTCGGCCATTGGCAGGGGGTGCAATGGGCGATCTGACACAGAAAATCATCGGCTATGATCTTTGGCACCTTGAGTTGCCCGTGACGTCTCGCCGTGATCATGGCATCGGGTCCGTCGAAGGAACATGCGAAGTCGTCGTCCTTCGGCTGAGATCCGAGGACGGCAGTGAAGGATTTGGTGAGGCCTCTCCCTGGTCTGTCTTCACGGGCACCCCAGAGGCCACTTATGCAGCCCTTGATCGCTATTTGCGCCCAATTGTGGTTGGGGCCAGAGTGGGCGACCGTTCAGCGATCATGGCACAGGCAGCTTATGCCGTGGCTCATTGCACCGAGGCGAAAGCTGCATTGGAAACCGCTTTGCTGGATCTTGCGGGCAGAATCAGCGAGGTTCCTGTTTGGTCTCTGCTGGGCGGGAAGTGCCGGGGAACCATTCCACTCAGTTGCTCAATTGCGAACCCGGATTTTGCTCAGGATGTTGAGCTGCTGGCACAATTGCAGGCCGATGGCGTTCGGATTGTAAAGCTCAAGACCGGGTTCAAGGATCACGCCTTCGATATCATGCGGTTGGAGTATCTCGCGCAGAACCATCCGGATTTCAGGGTTCGTGTTGATTACAATCAGGGGCTCAGTATCGAGGACGCACCGGCACAGGTTCGCGATGTTGCGCAATTCGCTCCGGATTTCATTGAGCAACCTGTCCGCGCTCATCAATTCAGCATGATGGGCAAGTTGCGACAGATGATTGACGTCCCACTTCTAGCTGATGAGAGCGTCTTTGGCCCCGAAGACATGGAACGGGCAGCGCGTGACGGTATCTGTGACGGGGTTTCAGTGAAAATCATGAAATCAGGTGGCCCGACGCGAGGCCAGACTGTGGCCCGTATCGCTGCTGCACATGGTTTGACAGCCTATGGCGGTGATATGTTCGAGGCCGGATTGGCGCATCTGGCAGGCACACATATGATTGCTGCAACACCTGAGATAACGTTGGGCTGCGAGTTCTATCAAGCCTCCTACTTCCTGAAAGAAGACATTCTTGAAAGCCCCTTCCAAGTAAGCAGCGGCGAAGTTGTAGTCCCTGACGCACCCGGCCTCGGAAACAGGCCTGATGTAACCAAGCTTGAGCAGTATGCAGTGGCCAAGGCGGTCGTGGCATGAGCGAGAAGAAGACCATAGCGATCATCGGCGCTGGGATTGTTGGCGTTTCAGCCGCAATCTGGCTGCAGCGGGATGGTCACGAGGTAATCCTGATCGACAAGGCCGGACCGGGAGAGGGCACCTCACACGGCAATGGGGGCGTGCTGGCGTCCTGCTCGATTGTTCCGGTGACTGTTCCAGGGCTGCTCCGGAAGGCGCCCAAAATGCTGCTCAGCCCGTCTCAGCCGTTGTTCCTGAGATGGGGGTATCTTCCAAAGCTGATCCCTTGGCTAACCCGCTATCTTAGTCATGCGAATGCATCAGATGTGGAACGCATCGCGTCAGCTTTGACGCCAATTGTTGGCGATAGCCTGAACGACCACAAAGCGTTGGCCGAGGGCACAGGCGCTGAAAAATGGATCGTGCCCTCTGACTATCTGTTCCTGTACAACGACCGCGCGCATTTCAAAGATGATGCGTTTGGCTGGGACATTCGGCGCAGGAACGGATTCACATGGGACGAATTGGAAGGCCCTGCCTTTCACGCCTATGATCCGGTCTATAGTGAAGACATTGGATTTGCGGCGAAGCTTTCGGATCATGGCCATATCACGGACCCGGGCCGGTACGTCAAAGATCTGGCGGCGTATGTCGAGGCACATGGGGGCACAATCCTGCGTGCAGCGGTCGATGACGTGGTTCAGAAAAACGGTCGTGTAACCGGTATACGGGCGGCAGGCGAAACCATCGCGTGTGATACGGCAATTGTAACTGCGGGCGTTTGGTCGGGGCCTTTGGCCAAGCGTTTAGGCATTTCTGTTCCCCTTGAAACCGAACGCGGCTATCATCTTGAATTGGTGGAGCCTTCTGCCATGCCGCGCAGTCCGGTCATGGTGGTTTCCGGCAAATTTGTCGCCACACCGATGGATGGCCGCATTCGTTTGGCTGGCATCGTGGAATTTGGCGGTCTTGATGCGCCACCCTCACGCGCGCCGTTTGAATTGATGCGCAAGAATGCCCGGATGGCCTTCCCGGGTTTGACATGGAAGGAGGAAGTGGAATGGATGGGGCACCGCCCAGCACCAACCGACTCGATCCCGATTATCGGTGAGGCTCCGGGGATCAGCGGTGCGTATATGGGCTTTGGGCACCATCACATTGGCCTGACAGGCGGGCCGAAAACGGGGCGACTTCTGGCCCAGATGATTGCGGGCAGAACACCGAACACTGACATGAGCGTCTACGCGCCCTCGCGTTTCGCAACATAGAAATGACTGGCGAAGAACGCCGGCGTCTCAAAACTCAACAGGGAGAAACATGATGAAAAAACTGACAAGCCTTCTGGCAGCAACCGCTCTGACGGCTGCCGCAGCAGCGCCAGTAATGGCAGAGAAATGGGATATGCCGATGGCCTATTCGGCATCAAACTTCCACTCGGCCACGGGCGCGGAGTTCGCCAAATGTGTGACCACCGGCACAGGTGGTGAGATTGAGATTGTCACGCACCCTTCCGGCTCGCTGTTCAAAGGTGCCGACATCAAGCGTGCGATCCAGACCGGGCAAGCCCCGATTGGTGAGCGTCTGCTGTCTGGGCACCAGAACGAAAACGCGCTGTTCGGCTTTGATTCCATCCCGTTCCTGGCCACGTCATTCGATGATAGCGCCAAGCTGTGGGATGCGGCAAAGCCGTCCATCGAAAAGCTGCTGGCTGAACAGAACCTGACGCTGCTTTACGCCGTGCCTTGGCCGCCTCAAGGGCTTTATTTCAAGAACGAAGTGAACTCGGTTGCGGATATGGAGGGGATCAAGTTCCGCTCCTACAACAACGCCACCTCACGCCTGGCCGAACTGACTGGGATGCTGCCCGTCACCATCGAGGCGGCTGAGATTAGCCAGGCCTTTGCCACCGGAGTAGCGGATTCCATGGTATCATCCGGGTCGACCGGCTATGACCGGAAGGTCTGGGAAAGCCTGAACTACTTCTATGAAGTGGATGCCTGGTTGCCGCGCAACTACGTGATGGTGAACTCGGATGTCTGGGCCGGTGTCTCGGATGCGAACAAGAACGTCATCAAAGGCTGTGCGGAACTGGCCGAGTATGCAGGTAACTGGCGCGCCAAGGAATATACCGGCTTTACGCTTCAGGGTCTGCGCGATGGCGGCATGACAGTTGGTCCTGCATCCGAACAGATGACGAATGAGCTGAAAGAAATCGGCGTCACCATGACCAACGAATGGCTTGAGGCCGCCGGAGACGAAGGCAAAGCTATCGTCGACGCGTTCAACTCTCAGTAACCATTCGAATGCGGGCGGCAGTTCATCCTGCCGTCTGCTCCCAATCCACAAAAAGCACAGCGGGGACAGCATGGCGGCAATGCGAGGGCTCAGGTCCGTACTGGATTTCATTTATCTGGCAGCAGGGGTTCTGGCGGCGCTCAGCCTGATTGCCATTCTGGTGTTGATTGTTGTGCAAATGCTGGCCCGTTGGACCGGTGAGGTGTTTCCCGGCGCGCCAGACTATGCTGGATATGCGATGGCCGCTGCGTCTTTTCTGGCCTTCGCCAACGCCCTGAACCGAGGCAGCCATATTAGAGTCTCCATTCTCCTGAACGCGGTTCCCGATGGCTTTCGCAGAATTCTGGAAATCTGGTGCTTTGCGATTGGTTCGGCGGTCATGTGGTATTTCTGCTGGTATGCCTATCGCTTTGTGTACTGGAGCTGGAAGTTCAACGATATCAGCCAGGGGCAAGATAAAACCGCCCTTTGGATACCGCAATCTACCATGCTGATCGGAGCGGTCATTCTGGCCATCGCGCTGACTGATCACCTGTTCCATGTCCTGTTCAAGGGTGATCACCGCATCACCCGTGATCTGGCCGATCAGAGCCACGGAGAGTAAGAGCATGGAAAATATATCCGTTATTATCCTCTTCCTCTTTGTCCTTTTCACCTTGCTGGGCACCGGTGTCTGGGTCGGGCTCGCTCTGATGGGCGTCGCCTGGGTCGGGATGGAGCTGTTCACGACGCGCCCGGTGGGTGATGTGATGATCACGACGATCTGGTCGGCTTCGTCATCCTGGACGCTGACCGCCTTGCCGATGTTCATTTGGATGGGCGAGATCCTCTACCGAACGCGATTGTCCGAAGACATGTTCAAAGGCCTGTCGCCGTGGATGGCACCTTTGCCCGGAGGGCTGGTTCACACGAATATCGTAGGCTGTACGGTGTTTGCCGCGGTATCGGGGTCATCTGCCGCGACGTTGACCACGGTTGGCAAGATGTCGATCCCGGAACTGCGAAAGCGCAACTATCCCGAACGCATGGTCATCGGCACGCTGACCGGCGCGGCAACACTTGGGCTAATGATCCCACCGTCACTGACGTTGATCGTGTACGGCGTTACGATCAACGAGTCCATTACCAAGCTGTTCTTTGCAGGCATCCTGCCCGGTCTTGTGCTTGCCGCAATGTTCATGGGCTATGTCGCCATCTATTCGAAAGTTGGCAAAGACTGGAACCCCAACGATGAGAGCAAGCTGACCTTTTCCGAAAAGATTAAGAACTCTCGCTTTCTGTTGCCAGTGATCCTGCTGATCATGGTGGTAATCGGATCGATGTATCTGGGTTATGCTACGGCGACCGAGGCGGCGGCTTTCGGTGTGATTGGCGGACTGCTACTGGCAGCAGGGCAGGGATCGTTGAACTGGAAGACCTTCACTGAAAGTTTGATGGGCGCAACCCGCACCAGTGCGATGATTGCGCTGATCCTAGCGGGTGCTGCGTTCCTGTCATTGTCGATGGGCTTTACCGGCCTGCCGCGCGGGCTTGCGGATTTGATCGCGGGCTGGGAACTGACCCGGTTCGAACTGCTCATGGTTCTGCTGGTATTCTACGTCATTCTGGGATGCTTCCTTGATGGGATTTCTTCGGTTGTGCTAACCATGGCCGTTGTCGAGCCTATGATCCGGGACGCCGGGATCGATCTGATCTGGTTCGGGATCTTCATCGTGGTCGTTGTCGAGATGGCGCAGATCACACCGCCTATTGGTTTCAACCTGTTCGTGATGCAGGGCATGACTAACCATGAAATGAGCTATATCGCCCGCGCTGCGATCCCGATGTTCCTGATCATGGTGCTGATGGTGTTCGTTCTGATCTGGTTCCCCGAGTTGGCGACGTGGCTGCCCGAAAACCTGCGTCAAAGCCCCGGTGGGTAGACGCCGTTGAACCCGCTTCACCTTGCGGCGCGTCACGGCCCATATGTGTTGGTATCGGGCCTTGCCGCAGGCCTTCTGCTGCCGGGGCTGGCCGCACCGATGCGGCCTCTATTGCCGCCCTTGGTCATGCTCCTGCTGTTTTTGACGCTGCTGCGAATGCAGCCGGGGGCCATTGTGGGTTCGCTGGTTGACCTGCGAAAAGTTGCGGGAACGATTGCCGCCTTTCAATTGGTTTTGCCGTTGTCTGTCGTTGGGATTGGAATTGCCTGCGGATGGACCGGTTCGCCAGTTTTTTTGGCATTGCTTGTCATGGCTGCAGCCCCATCAATATCCGGCAGCCCCAATATGTGCCTGATGATGGGCTATTCTGCGGAACCGGCGATGCGACTAGTCGTGGTTGGAACGGCTGTTTTGCCACTGACCGCGTTACCGATCTTTTGGCTGATGCCGGAATTGGGTGATCTCAGGGCGGTCCTGATGACCGCGCTTCGGCTTTTTCTTACCATCACAATAGCAATTCTCGCGGCTGTCATATTGCGCCGCACGGTGCTGCGCCAACCTTCAAAGTCTACGCTTTTGAACGTGGAAGGTGCGGCAACGATTACTCTGTCCGTTTTCGTTGTTGGCCTGATGCCATCATTGAGCGCAACCGCACTTGTGGACCCACGTTTCGCGCTGTTCTGGATCGCGTTTGCCTGTCTGATCAACTTTGGGGCTCAGGTTGTCTCATTCCAATTCACACGAACTCGAATGCCCGGTGCCGAGGCTACGGCGGTGTCTCTGATCGCCGGAAACCGGAACATCGCGATATTCTTCGTGGCACTGCCACCTGAAGTGACCGCGCCGATCATGGTGTTCATCGGGGCCTATCAGATACCGATGTATCTGACGCCGCTGATCATGCGCCGACTGTATCAGACGGCTGCCACAACCAGCTGATTTGGGCCAGAGGCATTGGCGGTGCCAGCCCTAACGCTGATCCCCAACCCCGACGCCGACATAGGTTTCAAATCCCGATCCCAGAACCATCGTGGACGAGTAGATATTACGCAAGTCGACCATTCGGGGGGATCTCATAGTCTCTGCCAGCTCGCTCAGGTTCAGGGCGCGGAACTCGTTCCATTCTGTCAGCAAGACAACAACGTCCGCATCTTTGGCTGCGGCGTAGGGATCATCCATCCACTCGACGCCAGGAAGCAGCGCTTCCCCCTCGGCACGGCCTTGCGGATCGACAACGCGGACCTGGGCACCGCCGCCGATCAGGGCGGGAACGATGGTCAGGGAAGGTGCGTCGCGCATGTCATCGGTGTTGGGCTTGAAAGTCACACCCAGAACCGCCACGGTCTTGCCATTGAAGCTGTCATCGCAGGCATCCCGGATCTTCTCGATCATCCGCTTCTTGACCTCATCGTTCACACGAATGACGGTTTCGGTGATCTGCATCGGGTGGGCAAAATCCTGTCCGATCCGGGCAAGTGCAGCGGTGTCTTTCGGAAAACACGAGCCGCCATAGCCAGGGCCTGCGTGCAGAAACTTGTTGCCGATCCGCCCATCCAGACCAATACCGCGCGCCACCTCTTTGACATCGCCGCCTGCCCGCTCGCAAAGACCGGCGATTTCATTGATGAACGTGATTTTGGTCGCCAGGAATGCGTTCGCCGCGTATTTGATCATCTCGGCGCTTTCTAGATCAGTGGTCAGGATCGGAAAGTCACGCAGATAAAGCGGGCGGTAAATCTCGGCCATGACATCCGCCGCTCGTTCGCTTTCGACCCCTACGACAACACGATCCGGGCGCATAAAATCATCAATTGCAGCGCCCTCGCGCAGGAATTCGGGGTTCGATGCGACGTCGAATTCCGCCTTCGGATTTGCACCCGAGACAACTTCATGAACCTTGCGGTTGGTGCCGACCGGGACAGTCGATTTGGTTACGACAACCGTATAGCCGGTGATGGCCTGAGCGATTTCTTCGGCGGCGGCCATCACATAAGTCAGATCAGCGTGCCCGTCCCCGCGTCTCGTAGGTGTGCCCACCGCGATGAACACCGCGTCCGCGCCGTCGACCGCAGCGGCCAGGTCGGTGGTAAAGGTCAGGCGGCCAGCAGCCACGTTCTTGGCCATGAGCACATCAAGGCCCGGCTCGTAAATCGGCACCTCTCCATTCTGAAGCATCTTGATCTTGCGATCGGATTTATCGACGCAAATCACATCATGGCCAAAGTCCGAAAAGCAAACCCCGGACACCAAACCGACATATCCGGTGCCAATCATCGCAATGCGCATTTATCGAATTCCTTCTTTTGGGTTTCGCCAATGGCGCATTTCCTGGTCTCTTTCAACCGCTGAACTAAGAGCTTTTGGGGCTCGATAATTACAACCGCCTAGGCATTGCCGGCTGCTTTCGACAACAGCTCGGCACTTCTGAGGTGTTGCGGGCGATAGGGCAAAATCATCAGACTGTCTCTTGGCGACCGAATATGCTTGTTGTGGTGAATTGTTCAAGTGCTGTTCGTGGCTTGCGTTGAACTGGCTATCTGGTCTCGGCGAAGAACGGCGTGTTGCGATCAAGATTCGTTGCCAGATCGGATTTTCGACGATGGCATTCGTTCGACCGCTGGCGCGCATTCTCAATCCTACATGTAATATCAGGCACTTCTTCGCTTCAGCAGGCGTTGGGCATAGCCAGAATGCGAAGCTTCATATAGTCTCACAATCAGTTTTCGTGGTGTCGAGCGGCGGTGCGAGCAATCTGTTAATTATTTTAAGGCTTCGCGATGGGGGGCATGTTCTCGTTTTTGGGTTCCGGGGAAGGCGTTGGCCTTAAATCTCCACGCCGCATGAGCGCCGGTCGCGGAGCGCGCTGATGGTGCTGCACCCCACCGGCCCGGAAACTGATCTTGGCGCGATGGAGCACCGCCATCTGACTGTCATGATGGTGGATCTTGTCGAGTCCACGGTATTGGCTCAAATGCTTGAGCCCGAAGATTTGCTGTCTACGACATTACGTTATCATAAACTGGTCGAACAAATTGCCGATGAGTTCGGGGGCAGGGTGCTGCAGATCGTGGGCGACGGTATCCTCGTCGCCTTTGGTTGGCCTGCTGCGTCTGAAAATAATGCCGAGCGCGCCCTACGCGCGGCGCTGCGCATCCACACTGATCTGCCCGCAATGGCGGGTCCGCTCGATCTCAGGTGTCGGATTGGGATCGCATCCGGCGTGGTTCTTGTCGGGGACATCGCGCTTGGGACCAATATTCAGCCCGACGCGATTTTTGGATCGACGCTAAATCTTGCGGCACGTCTTCAGTCGTTGGCGACCCCCGGTGGAACAATGGTTTCTGCGGCAACACGAGCGCTTGGGGCCGAGCAAATGGAGTTCGAGCCGCAAGGCGTTCAGAACCTCGCGGGGTTCGACCGGCCTGTTCCAGTTTATCGATTGACCGGTGAAGGCAAGGATCAGGCCCGCCGCCATAACCGCACCCCGTTGCTTGGCCGCAAAGCCGAACGCGGACAACTCCGCCGCGCGTGGAAAGATGTGGAAGCCGGAAGAGGGCGGGTGATTCACATATTGGGTGAGGCAGGGATTGGCAAATCGCACCTGATCCGTGATCTGCGTTCGTCGGTCGGGCCGCAGGCATGGGTGACCTATCACTGCAGCCCGTTCCATGTCAGCACACCGTTCTTTCCCTTCATATCACAGGTCGAACGGTGGTGCGGCATCCACAATCAGGACGATATTGCCGCGCGTCGCAACCGGTTGTCAGAACATCTGAGCGATATTCTGGACGACGCGCAACTTCGCACGCTGTATTTCATTCTTGCCCCGGGCCCTGGCGACAGCGGGACGACCAGTGAGGACGAACTGCGCGCGCAACTGAGTGACATATTCATCCGCGTCTACCAAAAACTCAGCCGAGAGGGGCCGGTGCTTGTCGTGGTTGAGGATATGCAATGGGTCGACCCATCGACCCTTTCGGTGCTGCGCGACGTGGCCGAGCATCTGACATCACTTCCCGTCCTGATGTTGATGGTTTCGCGGATGCCGGCGCCATCAGCGATCAAAGAGAGCATACCGTCTCTTGAGCAATTGTCGCTTCCACCGCTCGATGATGCGACATCGTCAGAACTGGCCAAGGCGGCCTCGGGTGAGCGCCTTGACGACCGCACCACGGCGCAGATTTTGGCGCGGGGCAATGGCGTGCCCCTTTTCATCAAGGAGTGCTCTGCCGCCATCGCTGCGTCGCCTGAACGTATCGTGGACAACATTCCCGCCACGTTGCATGACCTCCTGGCGCAACAGGTGGACGAGGTCGGAGAACTCCGACGCGCCGCGATCGAGGCCGCTGTTATTGGTGGTGCCTTTGGGGCACCTTTGCTGGCTCAGATCAGTGAACTGACTGAAGACGAGTCCGAAGACGCTATCTTCGGGCTCGCCGCCACGGGTATTTTGCAACATCTGCCCGGCGCGAATGACGACGCAGAAATGATCTGGCGGTTCCGCCATGAATTGGTGCGCGAGGCGGCATATCAAAGCCTTGTGCGGGACCGTCGCATTCATTTGCATCGACGCACGGCAGAAGCCCTTGCCGCCCAACCGGAAGCCGCCCGACAGCCTGAACAAATAGCGCGGCACTGGGAACTGGCCGGTGAAACAACGAAGGCGGTGGCCGCCTGGTCGGAGGCCGCGCGGCTGAACCTGAGGCGCCACGCAAATCGCGAAGGGGCTCAGCATGCCCGAAACGGATTGCGGCTGTTGGACAAGTTGCCCGCAGACCAACGCGATAAAGCTGAATTGAACTTGCAATTCCTTCTGGCCGCTGCCGAACGCGTGCATGTCGGTTATGGTGCCGAGCCCGCAATCGATGCCTTTGGGCGCAGTTTTGAACTGGCTGAAAAGCTGGGCGACAGACGTACTCTTGTGCGCGCGGGCAGGGGTCTGTTTACCGCTGCAATGGTCAAAGGTGATTACCAGAACGCCGAGCAATGGGGGCAAGCTATCATCGATGCGTATGACGATCACCACACCCGAATGGTCGGAAACTACATCTGTGGCGCCGCGCTATCCCCGCGCGGTCGGTTTCAGGATGCGGCAGCAGCTCTGGAACAAGCGGCGTCTCATGCGGATGCGCATCGCGCCGAAGCTGGAAACAGCCCCGATATTGCAGCCGTGATACAAATCGAGAGTATGAGCGCGCTGGTTGACAGCTTTCAGGGCAAAACTGAGGTGGCACTCGCCAAAGCCAAGCGGGCAGTTGACGCCGCGATGGCGTCGGGCCAGCCCTTGATCATCGCAAATGCAATGCATTGGTTGACCGAAATCCACATGCAGATGGACCACCCGGATTATGTGCGCATGGCCAAGGCGCTGAGCGCGGCTGTTCAGGACAAGGGCGGCCCTTATTACCAAGCTGTTGCGACGGCCCATCTTGCCGGGGCTGCCATCAGAACCGGCGAGGCCACAGAGGGCGTGGCCATGCTGCAGGCCGCTTGGGGAAGGATGCACGCAACGGGTGCCGAGGCGGCTGGCGTGCTCGTCAACGCCGAGCTCGCACGGGGCTATCTTGCTCTGGGTGAGATTCAGAAAGGGTTGGATGCGGTGGAGGCTGGTCTGACATGTGCAGAAAACACTGACGAGCGGAACTATGAGGCTGAAATCCACCGGATAAAGGCGGCTCTTCTACTGGAACAAGGTAGTCCGTTCGACGCGGCTGAGGCGGCTTTGCGTGAAGCTATAGCCGTGGCAAATGATCAGGGCGCGGCGCTGTATGAATTGCGCGCGCTGAGTGATCTTGCCTGCATCCGGCCAGCCGATACGGAAGTTGCCGCGCGGATTGCTGAGCTGGAAGAGCGCGCGGTCGCGTCTTAGGTCCCGCCGGGACGTCGACCTAAAGTGCAGTCTTCGGGTTGCAGGTCCAAGCCAACAAATCGCGCCACCTGCGAGAATGACGAAGTTTTCTTCAGCAACTGAAAACCTTTCTCTGAAAAAGTCTCAGCCGAGTACAAGTTTTTGGACACCATTGGGTTGTTCATAAGCTGCGTGATCGCGTCATACGCCACCATCGATGTCATCAGATCGCCCATGGTCACATCGCCCTTGTGCTGTTCCGCAAAGAGACCAGGGAACAACTCGACCCTATTGACGTCGCAATAGAGCCGGCTCAGGTCGGCAATCAATTCGTCCGCAAACGGCTGATCACCAACCATCTCAGTAAAGCTTGAATGCGGTTTGCGGCAGAAATGATGACGATAAGTGTTCAGCGACGGAAGACGCGCCTTACGCGTCAGGGCAATTGTAGCTTCGACAGGGGCAGGAGCACCGGGCGCAGGCCTTTGGAACAGGAAATCGGGCGTGTTGCGCAGCGACATGCGGGCCGCAGGTTGGCGCGACAATGATCGGATCATTTCCGCCAAGCCCGTTTGTTCGACCAGTCGTGGATTGAATCTGAACCCCTCCGGGCCAACCTGTGCGCCGTCGATTATGAATCGCTCGGGGATCATCGAATGCCAGCGGTAGAGCAAATTGAACTCAATCGCGATCTGGTTGGAATGATGCCACGGTTGCCAGCGATTGACGCCAACAGGCAGTTTGAATGGCATATTGGCGATGTGGGCGATGTAGTCCTCAAGCACAAGCTTGATCAGCAATGCGATCAAGGTGCAGCGTGTGGTCTGGAACACACGCTCTTTGTCCCAGCCTGATATGCCGCGCTTTTCGCGCCACAACAGATCGGCAAAGGTGTTATGGGCGCGCAACATCAGTGTATTGATCGTGATATAGCCTATCGTACCATTGCCATTATCGAGCCCGGTTGCATGAAAATCGAGCAGTAGCTGGTCGATTGCGTGATCGCTGAGACCCGGATGCGCCCGTTTCACCGCATTCCACAGCTTGCAGGGATCGTGCAACGGCTTTCCGCAATTCTCGCCAGTGGCGAGACTGCCATCAAAAGGGGGTGCTAGCTTAACACCACCGGATTGGTTTTTTTGAAACAGCTTCGGAGCCCACATCTCGCCCTGTGTATCCAGACGAAAGGCCAGCCGGTGCGTTAGTTCATTGGTATCGGGATCGCGTTCGCGCAGCATGTCGGTCTGAAAATCGTTCAGCCCGTAGATTTGGCACAGATCGACTTCGTGGTTCGAATCCGTCTGATCAACCGGTCCTTTCGCCCCAAAGGTGCGCAGGAAACTGTCGGTAAACCATTGTGCGGCCGAGATAAACAATAGTGTCGATCCTTGCGGGCACATCAAGGTAAGCGGGCTGCCATCCATTTGTGTCCGTCGGCGAAAGAGATCAGCAACTTCGCTTTCCGACGGCAGGACGGGTGAGAGGTCTTCTGGCGTCGTATGCCGACCGATCCAGCGATGGGAAAACACGCCGGGCCATGTCGTGTAGTCTGCGCCCATTGTATAGGGCCGCGGTCGGTGGATCTTCGCGGCGTTTGCAAGCCTGATCGCGGCTAAATAGCTCGTAACGGGTGGGGAGATCTTGAATCCGAGTTTGATCAGATCATCAACGTCCAGCATCAATACATCTCCGTTTGGTCATCGGTTCGGGAACCGGGCGCGGGCCAGGCTCAGATAGGTTCTGAGCCGGATCGCATTAATCGGTCCTAAAGGTTCGTGATCTGCCGTGACACGCCAGGGCGAGAAGCTCATCGCGTCGCCATTCTGCGGATCAAATTCTGCACCTTTGGGAATCGTGATATCCGCCACGGGCGTGACGGTATGATGGTACGGATCAAGAGGTGCATCTGGTTGCGGATCGCATGCCCACCGGATGCGATTGTCTAGCACATCGAATTCGTCGGCCGGGCGCGGGGGCTCAATCACACACAGCTCGAAGTGATTATCTCCATCGGCCACGTCTTGCCGCAAACACTGCCCGATCCCATCTGGGTCGTCTACCGGATGTGCCGGAATTTTTGGTTTCGCGCTGCGGGCCAAGTATCTGACCGTTAGATCGGGGCCCAGCCGATACGGTGTTGTCGACCAGAAATGGACCTCAAAAGGCGAGTGCATATAGTTCGAGGCAAAATCACTCGCGACGCGAAACTGACGCTTGCCTTCACGAGTGAGGAAGGCGCGAAATCCTGCGCGCAGCCCTTTGGTGATCAACCTAAGGCTCCATTTTCGTCGCCCTTTGATCGCGTGCTGGACCGCTTGTAATGTGGCGACAAGCCTGCCCAATCGCTCATATTCATCGGGGACGTAGCTGGGAAACACATCCTGATCGACTAATACAAAATCGAACTCGTCGCTGAGTTGTGTGGTCCCCAGATGCGCAAGTGCTTCGGCGTCGATCAGCTTGGGGCCAGGCACGTCAAAAAGCTTGATCGCCATCCCGTGGGCATCCGATTTCCGGTCATCCAGATGCGCGCCGTTGGAAAAGCGAAGTGCGGCTGAATAGGCTGCGGGCTGTTCAAACAGGCCGTGACGGAACTGTTCTGGTAGATCGTTTCTGACGGTGAATATTGCAGCCACACACCCGTGACTGCGCCCATGCTGAGCCCTTAAGCGATGGCCTTTCCACCGTGCAACGGCCTCGAGATTGTGGTCAATGACATCATCAACAATATCCGGCGGCAATGCGTTTTGCGAAACATGTGTCAAAGAACCGTCTCCTTGGATAAACCCAGGCAATGATCAAACAGGGGTAAGGTGCTGACAAAGCTAAACCTCTAAATTTGTTCAGCTTACCTCAGATTGTCTAATTTCCAAACACACCAACTATGGACAACCGTGGCCAGACAAATTCGGCGCGCAGCCCAAGCTATTCGGTTGGTGCTTCGGACACGTGGTTGGCGGCGCTCGATCCTCGACCAGAGTTGGGTGCCTTCGACTTTATCATTGACGTGTCCGGTGTTCTCGGGCACTCAATCGATTGATGGTTCCCGGTGGTGTTGCCGCGGGATGAAAAGGGAATACGGTGAGGTTTGCCATAAGGTGCCAATTCCGTAACTGCCCCCGCAACTGTAAGCGGTGAGCAAGGCCAAACAGCCACTGGTCCACAGGATCGGGAAGGTTGGCCGAGCGCGGACCCGCAAGTCAGGAGACCTGCCATCAGATGTTCAACCAACCCGGGGCGGGGCGTCCTGGAAGGAGGCTTTGATGGCGCGTCAATCGCGTGTTTACATTGTCGGCAGCTTCCGCATGCGCTTGGAAACAAGTGGAGTGGACCATGCCAGATACGCCTGATCATTTCATTCTAGTCTGCAAAAGCTGCACTGAAGGGCTGCGCCTCGATGAAATTTGCGATGCGTTGACTGGGAAATTACCTCGCGGCTTTGCGATCCGCGCGTCGTCTTGCATGGCAGGCTGCGATAGTCCCAGAACGGTTGGGTTCCAGGCCGTAGGAAAGGCGCAATACCTTTTTGGTGGCATTCAGACCACGGATGAGGTGCAGGCGCTGGCTGAGTTTGCAGCGCAGTATCGTGAAAGCCCGGATGGCTGGACAAATGCCACTGATCGCCCGCAGGCGTTGTTCAATAAAACCCTCTCGCGCATGCCGCGGATCGAACAGGGGGCATCGCAATGACGTTGCCACCCTTTCTGATTGCCGAAAACCTTGAGTATTATGCCCTTAACGGAGATGTCCTGTTGCAGGGAGTCTCGTTCGAGTTGGACGAGGGTTCCATTCTAGCCATCGCCGGCCCGAACGGGGCGGGGAAAACGACGCTTCTCAATCTGTTGTGCGGCGCTGAGCCGCTGGCACTTGGCGATGTTCGGATCAAAGGACGCAGTCTGAAACAGCTCTCCGCCAAAGAGCGTGCGCGCATGATTGCAGTGGTAGGTCAGCAGGAACTGCCAGATGGACGCTTGGCGTTACGCGATTATGTTGCGCTGGGGCAAATACCCATCCGTGCGGACCGCTCTGCCGAAGGCCACGCGCAAGAGCTGGACCGGATTTTAGACCTGACCGGTCTCGCCAATCTCGCGGACAAGCGCATGGCCCAACTGTCCGGAGGCGAACGTCAGCGTGCCCATATCGCGCGCGCTTTGGCGCAGAACCCTTCGTTGCTGTTTCTGGACGAACCGACCAACCATCTGGATCCTGATGCAAAAGGGCGGATGCTGTCTTTGGTCGCCGAGCTTGGGATCACCGTGGTCATGATCGTACACGATCTGGTCATGATCCCCGAATTCGCCACACACGTGGCGCTGATGAAATCGACCCGCATGATCGAGTTTGGATCGGTGGACAAGGTGCTGACACCCGAAAGAGTCCGCGAAACTTTTGGCGTTGATTTCCTCTGCTTTCTCCACGAAGGCCGCGTGATCCCGGCGCTTGATATTCGAAGAACCACAATCTCAACTTAGTCGAAGGAACACACTGAGATGAAATACATCTGGCCCGTGGCGTTGGCCACCGCCATGGCAAGCGGTGCTGCTGCGCAAGAAGTCACCGTAGACAACTGCGGCGAACCGCTGGTTTTTGATACCGCGCCCGAGCGCCTGGTTGTGCATGACATGAACATGACCGATATGGCCTTTGCATTGGGTCTGCAGGACAAGATCGTCGGCCTGACCGGCATCACCGGCTGGTACAAGACCAGCCCTGATTTTGATGCCCTGCGCGGCGACATCCCCGAGCTTGCGCCGAAATATCCGACAGTCGAAAACTTGGTGGCGGTTGAACCCGACCTGTTCTTTGCCGGTTGGTACTATGGCATGAAGCCGGGTGGTGATGTGACCCCAGATACATTGGAACCGTTCGGAATCAAGACCTTGGTTCTAACGGAAAGCTGTGTCCATCTGGACAAGGATCGCCCCGAAGCCAGCATGGATCTTCTGTTTGGCGATGTGTTGCGCTTGGGCAAGGTGATGCAAGTCGAAGACAAGGCCGAAGCTCTGGTCTCGGGCTGGAAAGAGCAGCTGGCAGCGATCGAAGCCAAGACTGCTGAACTGCCCAAGCCCCGCGTTTTTCTTCTGGATGGTCCTGCAGATGCTCCGTTTACCGCCGGTAAATTCGCGATTCCCGATGCGATGATCACAGCCGCCGGTGGTGAAAACGTCACTCATGACATGGACACGAGCTGGGGCCGCACTTCGTGGGAGGCCGTTGCCGCATCGAACCCGGAATTCCTGGTTTTGTTGGATTATCAGACCGGCAATGGCGCCGAGGACACTTTCAAGTTCCTGCAGGAACATCCCGTCATGTCGCAGACTGATGCCGTCAAGAACGAACGCTGGATCGGATTGCGCTACGAAGAGCTGACGCCCGGACCGGCAAATATCGAAGCGATCTCGAAGATGGCGCGCGCGATGCATCCGGGTCAGAGCTAATATGGGCCGACTGGGCCTGACGTTGTTGCTGGGGGCGGTCGTTCTGACCGCCCTTTTGCTGATTTCCACGATCTACGGCACAACCTCGATTCCTTTGTCCGACACCTTCACCGCGATCTTGCGCGGTACCGGGTTGCAGGACGGAGAGATGTCGCCGCTGCATAGGATCGTATTCGACCTGCGATTGCCCCGCGCGTTGTTTGCAGCCGTGATCGGTGCCGGGCTGGGCATCGTTGGCGTGGTGCTGCAAACGACCACACGTAATGACCTTGCCGATCCATTTCTGTTCGGCCTGTCCTCGGGCGCGGCAGCGGGGGCGGTGTTTGTAATTACCGTGACCGGAGATATTCTGGGTTTCTGGACTCTGCCGCTGGCTGCCTTTTGCGGCGGTCTTGTGGCGTCGGGCATCGTGCTGGCGCTGGTTCATGGGCTTCGCACTAGCGCACCGGAAAAGCTGATCCTTGCGGGTCTGGCTGTGTCATTTTTGTTTTCGGCCATCACCAACTATCTGATCTTCGCCGGTGATAGCCGCGCCGCTCATTCTGTCATCTTCTGGATGCTGGGGGGGCTGGGCCTGGCCCGTTGGGAGACGTTCCCGCTGGTGTGCATCGGTCTGCTGCTGATCCTGAGCTATTCGCTTTATCGCAGCCGCTGGTTGGATGCGCTGCTGACCGGGGATTTGACTGCCGCTACTCTGGGTGTGCCGGTTCGGGGTCTGCGGTTCAGCATGTTTTTCACCGCAGCGTTGGCAACGGCCGTGTTTGTTTCCGTAGCCGGAGTGATTGGTTTTGTCGGTCTGATGGTGCCGCATATTGCACGCGGGATCGCAGGTCCCCTGCACAAAAACCTTCTACCAACCGCCGCTATGGTTGGTGCTGCCTTGTTGACCGGTTCTGACATTCTCAGCAGGCTTCTGCTGGCTCCGCAGGAATTGCCAGTGGGGATCGTCACGACTTCGATTGGATCCGTCTTCGTGTTCCTGCTTTTGTTCAGAACAGCGAGAAATCAGCGGTGAGGCCCTCAATCCGCACCCCTAGCTTCTGAAATCAGATTCAGGACCCTTTCAAACCTTCCCGTCAGCCGCCTCGCCGAGCCACTTGAACACAAGCTTGGCGCGGTCGGATGAGGTGTTGTGCAGTTTCACATAGAAGTCCAATTGCGATGAGATGGTTTGCGGCAACAGCCTGACCAGCTTTCCGGATGCGATCAGTTCCGAGGTCAGTCCTTCCCATCCCAGCACTGCGCCCATATCGTCCTGAGCGGCCTGAAGCGCAATCGTGTAATTGTTGACCCGATGCGCGGAATTCAGCGGGCCTTCATAGCCCAGTTTACGGGTCCAGGCACGCCAGTCGGTCCAGCCGGTATCCGGAGCGTCGAGATGAATTAGGGGGACCCTGGCAATATCTTCAACACGTTTGATGGGATTCTGTTGCGCAAACCTTGGGCTGCAAAGCGCCATGATCTTGTCGTGAAATAGTGTCTTGAAGATGCCCGCTTCGCGACTGGAATCGCCGTAATGGATACTTAGGTCGCATTTTGACGTGTCGATGCCGAGGTCAGTCACGACCTGCGTCACGGAAACATGTCCGTATTGCTTCCAGAATTGCGCAAGGCGCGGGGTGAGCCAAAGTGAACTGACAGCCGTGGTTGAGCGGATCGTTACACCTTTTCTGTCATATTGACGCCGCAACTGCCCAAGTGCTTCGCTGATGCCTTCCAGACCACGTTGAAGGGCAACAAGAAGATAAGCACCGCTTTCAGTAAGTTCCACGCCGCGATGATGGCGCAGAAACAGCGCGCATTGCAGCTCGTTTTCCAGCGCTTTGACCTGATGGCTGATTGCGGCCGGCGTGACGTTCAGCTCTTCTGCAGCGGTCTTGAAGCTTACATGCCGCGCAGCAGCCTCAAAGCTGATAAGCGAACTTACAGGTGGAAGATCGTAGGGCCTGTTGAGCAAGGTGATTTGACCTGTGATGTTTTTTACATCCAATATTATATAAGCACTATCCGAAGATCAGGCTTAGCTGATCTTATTCAAAGTGAATCTTTTTGCAATTGCCCGCCAGCGGTTCACGGTGAAAATTCGCCACAACCGTTTGAGACATGATCAAGGGATGTGCCAAAGGTCCTCAAAACTCTTGGCGTTCATATCGATCTTTCCTCATGCAATGCGACCCCCGGTTGGTCGTGCACAAGTTGAAGGAGTTGCAGTATGCAGTCACATGCAAAAGTCGTGGTTGTCGGTGGCGGATGCGTCGGGGCGTCAATTCTATATGGGCTGACCGAACATGGATGCTCTGATGCCGTTATGCTGGAACGCACCACACTGACCTCGGGTTCGACGTGGCATGCGGCTGGTTTGCTAGTAACCTTTGTGCGGTCGCACAACGTGTCGAAGATGACGATGGAAACCATCCGCATCTACACCGAGGTGGAAGAGAAGATGGGCAGTTCGGTCGGGCTGCGTAAGGTAGGACAACTGCGGGTCGCCAATACCGAAAAGCGCTGGGATGAGTTCCAGTCCTATATCTCGATTGCCGAAGCTGCAGGCGTGCCCTGCCAACTGCTGACGCCGGAGGAGATTGCCGAGATTCATCCCTTGCTGAATCAAAGTTCAGATATTCGGGGTGGTATTCTGCACACGGAAGACGGCTATGTGAATCCCGCCGACATTACCATGGCATTGGCCAAGCTCGCGCGGGATGCCGGCGCCAAGGTATACCAGAACACCGAAGCGCAGGCTTATGAGAAGCTGGACAATGGCCACTGGAAAGTGACCACCAATCAGGGTGAGATCACCTGCGAGCATCTGATCTTTGCCACCGGCAACTACGCCCGCGAAAATGCGCGCCGCGTGGGGCTGGACCTGCCATGTATCCCGATCGTTCACCAGTATTGGACGACCGAGACGGTGCCGCTGTTGAAAGAGCGCCGGGCGCAAGGCTTGCCCGAATTCCCAATCCTGCGGGATGAGGACTACGGCGCTTATCTGCGCGAAGATGTGGGCGGGATCCAGTTCGGGCCGTATGAATTCACCAAAGACCTCAAACTGTTTGCCGAGGATCGTGTCCCGCCCGAGTTCGGAGCCGATCTGTTGCCCGAGGATTTTGATGCCGTGGAAACCCAATGGGAACGCGCCATCGAACGGGTGCCAACCTTGGGTGAGGTTGGGATCAAGGCCAACACCCGTGGCCCGTTCCAGATGACCCCGGACGAGCTGCCTCTGGCCGGACCCGCACCGGGGCATGAGAACCTTTGGCTGGCCGAAGGCATGCCAGGTGGCATCCTCTGGGGCGGCACCGTTGGTAACCGTTTGGCCAAATGGATCGTCGATGGCGATCCGGGCATGGATATGTCGGAGCTCGACCCGCGTCGATTCTCGGACTACGCCTCAAAACGTTGGACCATGGATAAGGTGCGCGAGACATGGGGCACCCATATGGATGCGCATGTTCCGGGTGAGGACTTCCCGGATGCGCGCCCGATGAAGACCATGGGGTCATATGATCTTTTGACTGCTCAGGGCGCGGTTTGGACCAGCTTTAACGGCTACGAATTTCCTCGCTGGTTTGCCAAATCGCCCGAAGAGGCGATCCCCGAACACAGTTTCCGCCGCACCAACCATATGGAGCGTGTTCAGGAAGAGGTGCGCACCACCCGTGAAGAGGCTGGCTTCATCGAAATGTCGCCGATGACCAAGTTCACAGTGCGCGGGCCGGGTGCCGCCAAATGGCTGGATAGCCTGATGGCCAACAAGCTGCCCAAGGTGGGCCGCATGACCTTGTCGCTGATGTTGAACGATAAGGGCGGCATGGATGCGGAGTACACAATCGTGCGCTATGCCGACGACGATTTCTACCTGATATCGACGCCGAACTGGCGAGCCTACAATTGGGATCAGTTACAGCGCGTGCTGCCAGGTGATGGCTCGGTGGTGATCGAGGATATCTCAGAACAGCTGGGCGTGATCGCACTGGCCGGGCCCAAGGCACGGGACATCCTGCAACCATTGACCGATAATGATTTGTCGAACGAAGCATTCCCATGGCTGTCGGCACAGATGGGCGAGGTGGGCTATGCCAAAGGTGTGCACTTGTTGCGCGTCTCCTACACCGGTGAGTTGGGATGGGAACTGCACCACCCGGTCGGGTACAATCGCCACCTCGTTGATTTGCTGCTGAAATCGGGTGTGAAACCTTTCGGGCTTGAAGCGTTGGAGTCGATGCGGCTTGAGAAATCCTATCGCGCAATCAACCGCGAAATCTGCAAGGACCTGACCCCATATGAGGCCGATTTGGGCCGTTTCGTTGCAATGACCGAGAAGATCGGCGGGCAGGTGGCCGAACGTGATTTCATCGGCAAAGCCGCGTTGCAACAGCAGCAGGAGCAGGGTGGATACAACACACTGGTCACACTGAAGCTGCCGTTCTGCGACACCTCGGTGATGTTTGACGAAGGCGTCTATGCCGATGGCAAGCTGATCGGACGCGTCACTTCGGGCGGGTTCTCGTATTACTGCAACCACGACATTGCGATGGCGCTGGTTCCACACGAGATGACGGCACCCGGCACCAAAATGCAGGTGCTCATCCACAATGAAATGCGCGAGGCCGAAGTGATCGATACCTGCGCCGTTGATCCCACCAGCGCCCGCGCGCGCGCCTGATCCGGAGGATTTGAGATGGCAGAAGTCAAAGCACGCTCGGGCCGTGGCGGTGGACGTGCCGCGCGGGTCAAGGCTCGCACCAACCCGCCCCCAGTCTACTTGTCGACGCTGAACCGCAAAGTTGGCCCGATTGATCTGCTTGGTCCCGAAGGCGTTGAGAAAATCCACAACGCGGCCATGACTATACTTGAAACCACAGGGATTGAGTTCCGCGATCCGGTGGCATTAGCGGATTGGAAGAAGTACGGTGCGGATGTGCAGGGTGAGCGGGTGCGCATCGGACGCGAGATGCTGATGGACCTGATCTCGGCCGTTCCCTCGGAATGGGGCTATGCCGCGCGCAACCCGGAACGCTCGCTGCGGGTGGGCAATCGGCATTCGGTCTTTGCCAATGCGTATGGTGCGCCGTTTGTCTATGGTCTGGATGGTGTGCGCCGCCCTTCGATGCTGGAGGATGCGCATAACTTCTTCAAACTCAGTCAGATGAGTCAGTCGATGATGGTGCCGGGTATTTTGCCGGTTGAGCCGCAGGATGTCCCCGTGCCGCAACGCCACTTGGAGCTGGTTCATGCCGCGCTGACGCTGACCGACAAACCGATCAAGGGTTCAGTTCTATCCGAACAGGCAGCGTTGGACTCGGTAGAGATGACTCGCATCGTGTTTGGTGAGGAGTTTGTTGACAACAATGTGGTGATGGCAGCCCTGCTGAACTGCAACACACCGTTGGTCTGGGATGAGACCATGTTGCAGAGCCTACGCGTCTATGCCGCCGCCAACCAGCCCTGCCTGCTGTCGCCCTTTGTTCTTGCCGGGGCGAGCACACCTGCAAGCCCGCAGGGTGGTGTCGCGCTGCTGATTGCAGAATCTCTGGCCGGTATGGCCTACAGCCAGATCATCCGGCGCGGAGCCCCGATGGTGCTGGGGGTGGCAATCATGGGCGTTTCGATGAAGACAGGTGCACCGATGATGGGCTCTCCGGAACCCGGGCTGATGAACCTTCTGGTGGGGCAGATGGCACGGTTTTATGGTGTGCCATGGCGGACCTGTACCATGTGGACCGGATCGAAATCCCCGGATATGCAGGCTGCGTTCGACACCGCAAACACCATGTGGCCGGTGCTTCTGGGCGGTGCAAACTACATCGTACACTCAGCAGGCTTCCTTGAAGGCGCGCTTGGGGTCAGCTACTCAAAATGGGTGCAGGACGCGTTGCAGTTGGAGAACTTCCACCGTTTCTTCAGCGGCCTGCAAGAGGAAAATCTGGACACGTTGCTGGGCGACATTGACAAAATCGGACCGGGTGGGCACTTCCTTGGTACTGACCACACGCGCGAAAACCCAATGCATATGAACCACTTGCAAAACAATGACAGCTTTGAACAGTGGGAAGCAGAAGGTGCTAAAACCGCAGAAACCGTTGGCACGGAAGAGGCGCAGCGTATGCTGAACACCTACGTCCAACCACCAATGCCGGACGATCAGCGCGGGGCGTTGGATGAATTCGTCGCTAAGAAGCGGGTGGAATACAGCGCCTAAACAGATCTGCAAGCGGGCACTTATGTGCCCGTTTCCTCAACCAACGACAGGATTAGGCACATGGCCGATAACTCGACGATCGCTCTCTCACTCGACGAAGTAGAGGAATTGGCAAAATCTGTCCTTGTGGCTGCAGGCATGGATGAACATGGCAGCACGGTTCTGGCCGGGCTTGTGCGGATGAGCGAGCGCGACGGCCCGCGTAGCCATGGGTTAAGGATGTTGCCTGTTTATGCGCAGAGCTTTTCTTCGGGATATGCCAACCCCGAGGCCGACCCGAGTGTCGAACGGATCGCACCGGGGGTTCTGCGCGGAGATGGTGACAATGGCTATTACCAGATCGTGGCCGCCAAAGCGCGAGACGAACTTATTGAAATGGCGCGCGCGAATGGTATTGCCGCGTTTACTTGTGCCAATTGCCACCATCTGGGGGCACTACGTTTCGATACAGGTCCGCTGGCGGACGCTGGGCTGGTAGCGCTAGGTGTTGTGAACTCGCTCTCGATGGTGGTGCCGCAAGGCGGCACCCGCCCTGTTTTTGGCACCAATCCGATGTCCTTTGCTTGCCCGCGACCGGGTCGTGCGCCGGTTGTTTGGGATCAGGCCTCGTCAATGGTTGCGCTGATGGACATCCGGATGGCCGCGGCTGAAGGGCACGAATTGCCGCGCCCTGCGGGGCTTGACCCGAACGGTCAGCCAACCAGCGATCCCAACGCGATTTTGGAGACCCGCAGTCTGTTGCCGTTTGGCGAGCACAAAGGCGCGGCGATCGCCTTCCTGATCGAAGTTCTTGGCGCGGCACTGGCCGGTGGAACATTGTCCGTGGACAATGCCAACCGCGAAGCGCACGGTGCCTTGAATATCAAGGGCGGCTCAACGTTGATCGCGATTGATCCGGCGCGTTTCGGGAATGCCGCATTTGAAGGCTATGTCCAACGCATCTGCGCTGAGATTGAAGGTAACGGGGATGCCCGCGTTCCCGGAGATGGCCGCTTGAAGAACCGTGCTGCCGCCGAAGCGGATGGTGTTCGCGTCACGGCGGACTTGATGAAGCAACTTCGCGAACTTCTGTAGGGGTCCCAGTAATGGCACGGGTGGTTGTAATTGGCGGCGGCATCGTCGGAATATCCTGTGCGCTGACATTGCAGTCGCAGGGCCACGAGGTCACCGTCGTAGAACCGGGTCCGGTTGGTGAGGGCGCGAGTTGGGCTTCCTGCGGTTGTATCGCAGTCGGTGAGATCGTGCCGTTGTCGCAGCCGGGGATGCTGATGAAAGTGCCGGGCTGGTTGCTGGATGCCGAGGCCCCGTTGACATTGCGCCCGGCCTCAGCGGTGAAATTGCTGCCGTGGTTTGCACGGTTTACGGCCAATGCGCGTCGCTCGAAAATGCGCGCAATCGCCTCCGATCTGGCAAGACTTACGTTTGCTGCAACAGCGGATTTCAAGGCTCAGCTTTTAGATGTAGGCCATCCTGAGCTTTTGGTCGAACGGCCGGTAATCAAGTTGTTTGACGACGACAATGACCTTGCGACCATGCGCCCAGCTTTTGAGTTGGCGCGTGAGTTGGGCTGCACGATTGATCAAGTTACAGGTCAGGAAGCGCATGAAATCGATCCTGCAATAGCATCTGATTTCAAACATGCAGCTTTGCTTAGAGACTGGAGTTTTGTGACGGACCCTAAGGTATTGGTTGAAACGCTGACGCAGAGTTTTAGCAGCCGCGGCGGGGCAGTCGTGGCAGGAAGAGCAATCGGTTTTACGCAGGACGGACAACATGTGAAAAGCGTGAAGCTGAGCGATGGGCGATCGATCAGCGCAGATGATTTCGTCATCGCTGCGGGAACGCCGTCTAGGAATTTGGCCAAGACGCTGGGTGTTCAATTGAGGATGGAAGGGGTGATCGGATATTCGACTGCGTTGAAAGATAGCGGGGTCGAGCTCCGCCATACGGTGTTTTATGCCAAAGGCGGGTTTGGCATTACACCGTATCAGCAGGCGCTGGCAGTGGCCGGTACCGCAGAATTTGCCGACCTGAACGCGCAGCCGAATTGGAACCGAGCCGATGTGCTGGTCAGGCGTGCATGCCGCGTATTACCGGGTTTGAAGACCGATAACGCGGAACGCCGGATGGGTCGCCGCCCGTTTACACCGGACACACGTCCGATCATTGGCCGCAGCAGGCGACTGGCTAATGTCGCCTTTGCGACGGGTCACGGACAGCTTGGCCTGACACTAGGCGCGACGACGGCACGTATAATCGCAGATGTAATTGCTGGCAGATCACCGGACATCGATATAGAAGCCTTCAGCCCAGATCGGTTCTCGTCCTGAGCCAAAGCCCGCCCAGCTCTTTTTGAGCCACATGGGACGTCATCAGCAACGCGATCATCCAGCCAGTCACCACGGCACCTGCAGTGCCGAACCAGACACCAATTTCGTTAAAGCCGAGCAGGCCGACGAAAATCCAGACAAAAAAGGCGACGCCAAATCCTTGACGATATAGGCTGATCCACACGGTCCAGATCGGTCGCTTCAAGGCTTGCAATAGCGAGTTGATGGAAAAAAGCATCATGTAGATCGGTAGGATCAGACTATCGACACGTAGATAGCTAAGTCCGACGCGGATCACTTCGGGATCGTCGGTGAAAAAGCCCATCATAAGGCGGCCAAAAATCCACAATATGGGGGCTGCGATGGCGGTCATGATGAACCCGACTTTCCAGCAATAAAACAGTGCCTCGCGAACCCTTTCATAGTCGCGGGCACCGAAATTCTGGGACGCGATGGGCAGCAGTGCCCCCGTGACCCCCAGCACCGGCAAAAGCAAAATCTGCTCAAGCCGAATGGCAATGCCAAAGCCAGCGATTGCGTGCTCTCCAAAGATTTTCAGGGCGAACTGCATGACGAAACCTGACAGCAGCATCACGAAGAAAGATGTCGCTGTGGGAAGTACCTGAACCGAGATCTCCTTGAACTTCTGTAGGCGCGGAATGAAGTTTCGGGGGCGCATGCGCCTCATCCTGCGGCGTCTGAGGACCTGACGGATCAGAAACACCATCACACCGGTCTGGCTGATCACCGTCGATACAGCGAGGCCATCAAATCCGATGCCCGGGATCACGCCCGGAATGCCGTAGATCAATAGGGGGTTCAGACCGATATTGGCAAAAAACGCCACCATGAGGGCGCGTTGCATCGATACCGCGTCACCATGTGCCTGAAGAATGCCATTGCAACCGAAGGCCAGAAGAAATCCGGGCAAGGCCAATAGGAGCCAGTGGAAATAACGTAAACCTGCATCGCGATAAGGTCCCGGTTCCGAAACCAGATTTATCAGCGCAGGGCCGTACCAGAGACCCGCCGCCGCCAGAACACAGGCTGCAATGAAACCATAGATCATTCCCTGTGCTGCAAAACGCCGCGCTGCGCGAGTGTCTCCAGCGCCTAACGCGTTGCCGACCAGCGCGCTCATCGCGGCACCCAACCCGACCCCGACCGAAATGGCAATGAAAAAGGCCTGAAACCCTAGTGCCAATCCAGCCTGCGCGCTGGTCGAGAGAAGGCCGGCGAAGAACATGTCGACAACGTTGTAAAGAGTGTTGAACAACATCCCGATTGCGCCCGGGATCGCCAGGGTTCTGAAATGGGTCGAGATTGGCCCGCGTGTCAGATCAATTTCAGTTGGGATGGCCATATCAACTGGCCACTACGGACGTTCGGCCTGAACGGTCAGGAAAACGAACTCTGGCGTTAGGACCTCTTCGAAGCCGTGATTCAGCTCTGCATCGACGCTGATGCTGTCTCCTGCTGAAAGAGTAAATCGGGCTTCGCCATACCGATAGATGGCCTGCCCTTCGAGAACCTGCACAAACACGACGCCATGGCCGACATAAGTGGGCGGCTGCCCCTCGTCCTGCAACAACGTGACACGACGGGCCTGAAAGCGCAGGTCCTTCCGGGAATGCAGCGCAAGGTTGACGTATTCGTGCGAATGGCCGCCCGCCAGTCGCGTAGACTTTAGTCCTTCGCCATGGCGAACCAGCGTATAGTCGGTGTGATCTGTCCGCGCTTCGCGAAACAGCGATACGATTGGTACTTCCAACGCCTCGGCAAGTGCAGCCAGCGTATCGATTGACGGAGAGACCAACCCGTTTTCGATACGGCTGACCATTGCAGCCGAGATACCAGACTGTTCTGCCAACCGACGGGCGGATTGCTTGCGGCTTTGGCGCAGCTCCCTGAGCGAGGCACCAATAGCGCGATCAATCTGTCTTCCCGGCGTGTCATCGTGCATGATTCAATCCGTCAATCCTCGGCGTAGTAGCCCACCACGTCCCCTTCCGTTGTGACACCCAGACCATTCAGCAATCGGTTGGCATAATTGAAATATCCGACGATCTGGTTGATCTCGAGAATCTCTCCGTCTTCCCAGCCGGCATCTTTCAATGCGCGAACTTCGGATTCCTCCATTGCACCCGGCGACAGGGTCAGCTTTTGCGCATAGATCAGCGCGGCCAACTGCGCACCTTCAAATGCGTCCTGCGGACGATGGGCCTTTAACGCGGCCTCGATTGCGTCGGCGCGTGCGTCGTCACCGATCAGATGTCGGGCGTTTGCCCAATGGTTGGCATAAGAATAGGGGCAGGTGTTCAACGTCGATACGTAAGAGCTGATGACTTCCTGAAACCACATGGGTATGGAATTGGCTTCATCATGCAGGCACGCGCGATACAGAATGACGTGACCTTTCATGGTGTTGGGACGCAGTGAATGCACGCGCATCACGTTGTCCACGGTCCCGTGTGGTGTGCGCGCCAGATCCAGAGTCGCTCTCAGGTGCTCGTCGGCATCTTCGTCAGATATCATCCGAATCCAGGCGGACATTCACGTTTCCTCTCGTGTTTTCTGTTTCTATTTTCGCGGCGTGTGCCGTTCGGCTGAGTTTTTTATTGACGAATATTGCACATTAAGCAACCATATTGAACAGCGCGCAACGAATTTGAGGATTCTGAAGCTTTGCCAGATCTCTCCACTCTGCCTGAATCGCCGCGAATGACTTCGTGCGCATGCGTGCATGACCTCATGTTGCGATCGCACTACCACAGCGTCATAGATCAGCGACGCCAGCTGATCCGCATCTTGACAGGTTCGGCATGACACAGCTCTCCCCCATGATCGAAGTGACCAATCTGGATAAGTTCTATGGGACTTTCCATGCGCTCAAGAACATCGATCTGACCGTTCATCAGGGCGAGAAGGTGGTAATCTGCGGCCCGTCCGGATCGGGAAAATCCACGCTGATCCGCTGTTTCAACGGGTTAGAGTGGCATAATTCCGGGCGTCTCGTGATCGATGGGATCGAAGTCTATGAGGGTGCCAAGGAAATCCGTGAACTGCGACAGGAAGTCGGCATGGTCTTCCAGCAGTTCAACCTGTTTCCGCACCTGACTGTGCTTGAAAACCTGATGATCGGACCGATGAAGGTGCGCAAGCTATCCAAGGCGCAGGCCGAGGAAACCGCGCGCAACTATCTTGATCGCGTTCACATCCCCGAGCAGGCCGACAAGTACCCGGCGCAATTGTCGGGGGGGCAGCAACAGCGCGTCGCGATCGCGCGGTCCTTATGCATGGAAACACGGATCATGCTGTTTGATGAACCGACATCCGCGCTTGATCCCGAAATGATCAATGAGGTGCTGGATGTGATGGTTGAACTGGCCGATACGGGCATGACCATGGTGGTTGTCACGCATGAGATGGGGTTTGCGCGCAAGGTCGCCGACACGATGGTCTTTATGGAGTCGGGGCAGATCGTTGAAATCTCGCCGCCCGATCAGTTCTTCACCAACCCGTCAAGCGAGCGCTGCCGTCTATTCCTGAACCAGATATTGGAACACTAACGTGACCGATCTGGGCATATCACAGGGACGCGGGCAAGCGCTGCCGAAGCCACCACTATACAAGCGGTTCTTTGGTTCGGTGTTAGTGTCCGTCGTGATCTATGCGGTTATTGTCGGGTTGATCGCCTACGGGTCATATGTTGGCGCGCAGGGTATGGGCTATAACTGGCAGTGGTATCGCGTGCCCCAATTCCTGTACCGCAACACCGAGATTGGGTTCGAGTGGGGCGAAATCCCCATCGGACTGGTTGCCACGATCAAGCTGTCAGTTACCTCGTTTCTGCTGGCCACAGCTATCGGGTTGCTAGTGGCGTTACTGCGCTTGTCCGGCTTGGTAGTTGGCACTGCTGTCGCGGTTGCCTACCTTGAACTGATCCGCAATATCCCGCTGCTGGTTCTGCTTTACCTGTTCTATTATGTCCTGGGTCCTATCTTTGGATTTGATCGATATACCGCCAGCATCCTGACTTTGGCGGTGTTTCATTCAGCCTTGATTTCAGAAATCCTACGGGCGGGGATCAACGCCATCCCATCTGGTCAGTGGGAGGCGGCCAAGTCTATCGGTATGACCCCCTATCAGACCTACAGATATATAATTCTGCCGCAATCTGTTCGCTTTATGCTACCGCCCATGACGGGCGAGGTCGTCCACCTGATCAAATCCTCGGCTATTGTCAGCGTCATTGCCGTGGCCGAACTCACCACCTTCGGGCGCAACATTATATCCGACACGTATATGAGTTTTGAAATCTGGTTCACTATCGCGCTGGTCTATCTGGTGGTGACCCTGATCCTGTCGATTGGCGTTAGCTATCTGGAGAAGAAATATGCCGTCGACCAATAACCACAAGAACTTAACCGGACAACAAGGAGAACCAAGATGAAGCTATCTCGCAGAATGCTCGGGGCGGCCCTGGGCGCGGTCGTGGCAACAGGCATGGCGACCTCAGGCTGGGCGCAAAGTGCGACTCAGGAACTGTCCCGCGAAAGTGTGATTGAAACGATCAAACAGGATGGAGTGATCCGGATTGGTCTGTCGCTGTTCGTGCCGTGGTCGATGCGCGACAAGAATGGTGATCTGATCGGGTTCGAACTGGATGTCGGTCGCAAGCTGGCCGAGGACATGGGTGTAGAGGTCGAGTTTGTACCGACCGCCTGGGATGGCATCATCCCGGCGCTCGTATCCGGCAATTTCGACGTGATCATCTCGGGCATGTCGGTGACTGCGCAGCGAAACTTGACGATCAACTTCACCGATCCTTATGCGTATTCGGGCCTGGCTATTATGGCTAACAAACAGTTGACCGATGGTATGTCTTTGGAAGATTTCAATAAACCTGAGGTCACCTTTGCCGCTCGTCGCGGTGCGACACCAGCTACGGTGATCGCGGAAAGCTTCCCCAACGCGACGCTGCTGTTGTTTGATGAAGACGGTGCATCAACGCAAGAAGTGCTGAACGGAAACGCGCATGCCTCAATGGCGGCCCAACCCACACCGAACCGCGAGGCCGGTCGTCATCCGGAAACTCTGACCGTTCCGTTCGATAACCTCTATGATCCGCGTGGCGAAGCGTTCGGAGTACGCAAGGGCGATCCGGACGCCATGAATTTTTTCAACAATTGGATCGCTCAGAACTGGCGGTCGGGTTGGTTGGAAGAGCGTCACAACTATTGGTTCGCAACTGAAGAGTGGGCAGACCAGGTTGCCCAATAACCAATTAGCCGGGGGCGGGTCAGCCGCCCTCGGGCCTGAAGCGGAGCGCCCAGGTGCCTGAATTTCTTAGAAAACTCAGATGGCCAGATTATCTGATCGTGGCGGTATTGATCGCCTTCTTCGGATATATCTGGCTGTCGATCGAAGGCACGCTGAACTATAAGTGGCGGTGGGAATTGATCCCCAGCTACATCGTCGGCTGGCATACTGGGCGAGAAGAGTATTTTGCCAATCTATTGCTGCAAGGCTTGGTGGCGACGGTTCGTATCAGCATCTATTCCGGCATTTTGGCGCTCATTCTGGGTACAATTCTGGGGATCGCGCGCTGTTCCGCGAACCTGACCATACGCATGCTGGCACGCACTTATCTTGAATTTCTGCGTAATGTGCCACCGGTTGTTGTTGTCTTTATTTTCTTTTTCTTCCTATCGCAGCAACTGATCGACGCACTGAACCTTGAACGCTGGGCGCGTGGAATTGCGCGGCAGGAAGACAACCAGATCTGGACATTTTTCTTTGGTGAGATGCGGCGCTTTCCGTCGCTTGTCTCAGGTGTCATCGTTCTGGCGCTGTTTGAAAGCGCATTTGTCGGCGAAATTGTCCGAGCAGGTATCCAGTCGATCCCGAAAGGTCAGCGCGAAGCTGCACGCTCGATCGGTATGAGCCGCATACAGGAATTGCGCTATGTCGTTCTCCCGCAGGCGATGAAAAAGGTTGTGCCACCGTTAGCGAACCAGTTCATCTCATTGATCAAGGACAGCTCAATCCTGTCGCTGATCTCGGTTCAGGAACTGACCTACAAGACCGTCGAACTAGTCGCCTCGTCTCGAATGATCTTCGAGGCATGGATCACAACGGCGGCATTCTACTTCGTTGTCTGTTTCGGTCTCAGCCGTATTTTCGCGCGGCTCGAAAAACGATCAGATAAGCGCTAGGTTCTGGTCACATACGGACCTGAACCATCCCGTCTATTATGCGCGTTTCGAATACGCGCATGGCTCGGGTCGCAGGTGCAGAAACAGGCTTGCCATCCCGAACGTCGAACGCGCCCTGATGCAAGGGGCATTCGATGACATGGCCGTCAAAATAACCATCGCAGAGATCTGCACCACCGTGATTGCACAATGCCAGTGAGGCGTAGACACCGCTGGGTGTGTCATATACCGCAATCAATCGTCGCCCGACTGAGACCCGCGTGACCCAGTTTTTTTCCAGTTTAGATGCCTCGATCAGATCGCGCCATGGTTTGTCTGCCTGCATCGCTCAGGTCCTCGCTTTGCGCTGCATGATCTGGCGCAGAATGTCGCGATGCGCGGCAAGATATCCGCCCTTTTCGACAAAGATATGATCCTTCAGCTTCTCATGCAGCCGGGGCAGGGCGTGGAATGGGACCGAGGCGACATAATGATGTTCAGCATGATAGTTCATATTCCAGCACAGAAAGGACATCGGTTTTGACACCAGATTGGTGCGTGTATTCTCTGACATCTGAGCCACGGTTGGCCGCCCAACATGTTCGGTCATGCGCACAAATCGCATCACGGGCTCGCCCAGAAACAATGGTATGATCCAGTACCAGATCAGGCCCCACCACCCGGTGATCGCCATAGCAACAAAGACAACCGCGTAGATGGCAAGCATACGACGCGCGTCCCAATAGACCGATTGGTGTTCTTCCTTGGGAATAAAGCGCAGTTCTGCCGCACTGAGTTTGCCAAATGCATGGCGAAACAGCTCGGTAAACTTGGCGCGCCAGTAGGGCAAGGCGGACAGATACAGAAGATACTCGCCAAGCGTTTTGGGTAGCGGGATCAGTTCGGGGTCTTCGCCAGTCAGTTGGGTATAGGTATGGTGATCGCAATGCTCATACCGAAAGAACCGATGCGGCAGGATAATGATCAGCCCGCAAATCTGGCCAACCAGATCATTCAGCCAACGGGTGCGAAACACAGTATAGTGCACACATTCATGTTGCAGTGAGAAATGGTGCACCAGAACGGTGCCTTGCAGGAACATCGCGGGCCAGATCAGCCAGCTGTTCCAGGCTAGAGTGATCAGCGTTGTCGTGCAGGCCAGAACCAGAAACCAAAGCGCCAAATGGCGCAATCCGGGCCCGTTCGAGCGTTGCATGAATCCTTTAAGCTCTTCGCGTGTCAGTTTTCCTTCGGCCAGAGCCTGAGTCAGCGGCGTGACGATAGCTTTTGACATGTGATTTCCATGATTTTGCCGGAGCGGGGGTCTTGCCCTCTGCGCATATTCCGGCACCGGAGACGGGAGTGCTCCGCACCATAGGGCCAACTCGAACAGACCCTATTATCTAAGAGTATTTCCACAGCTCGTGATTCGATCAAGCCGCTATTGATCAGCCAATTGCACGTAGACCGATATCCGGATCGGGATGGGCGAACAGGGCGGCCGCGCAAGGGTGCCGATCCAGGATTGATTGACCGCTAGGTAGCCGTTCGGCATGGAATGTACCGCGGTCCCAATAAGTTACGCCATCGATTTCGATGGAAGGATCAATAACGTTCCAGCTGATTTCTCCGGGCGCGTACGCCCCGCAGGTGTGGAAATGCAGGATGCGTGGATTTCCGAAAGCGGAGCCGCCCCAGCGTTCATAGTTTTCGCGCATATCCCAGGGGTAGCCACAGCCCGGATGGATACCTGCATGCCAAGAGTGCACGAAATTGCGATCAATTCCCAACTGATTGGCTACCCGGTCATAATGCGCCTCGGCCCGTGCGGCGTTGGCGGGATCGCCGTCAAAACGCTGCAGCCGCCCATTCTCCATCATCGCAAAGACGGGGCGGTCGAATTCGATGGTGTAGTCATCGTAATACTTCGACCCCGTTCCCGTCAGAAAACTGATGGCCACACGGCCCGAGAAACTGTGGGCAGGAACCGGGGTAAAGACTGACATCGGAAAGCGCAGGATCGAGGTGTCGCCCGAGGCTTGCAGGTTCATCACCGGCCGACCGCTTACATCAGTGCCCAACGGGCAAGTGATCCGCACCTCGCTGGCCGCGTCCAAGACCGCGTTGATATCGGCCTTAAGCTCCATGAACGCATCGTGGTGGCCGTTGGAGAAACCAGATCCCAGCATTTCTTTGGTTAAAGCGAAGCTAACGATGACTTTCTTACCCTGCGGCATGTCCGAGAACCGCAACTGATCCCCAAGACGGGCCAGAAATAGAATGATGTCTGCCGCTTCGAACCGGGCAAGCAGATCAGGCGATAATTGCGGATTGCCCGGATTGAAGCCCACATCAACCGTGTCGACCCCCAGCCCAAGTTGACAGGCCGCCTGACTGACAACATTCACGCTGTCGGCGTCGAAATATCCAAACTCTGCAGGTTCATAGGCAATCAGCAGCCTTTCACCCGCCGCCGCGCGGGCGCAATTGACCAGCAGATTGTAAGCGCCCCGCTCTGGCGTCATGTCGGACATCGACATCTCCTGATTACTTGACATTATCAACTTACGGCCTAAGGCCGCCGGCAATCCATTTGAAAGTGATAATGGCTGACATTAGGATGACTAATATGATCTTGAATCTGCCATACTCCGCGCTGCGAGCCTTTGAGGCAGTTGTACGCCATTCCGGCTTTTCACCCGCCGCCGAGGAACTGGGGGTCAGCCAAAGTGCCGTCAGCCAGCACGTCAGATCGCTTGAGGAATGGCTTGGGCGGGATTTGCTGGTGCGCGGTGCGCGGCAATCGCGACCTACCCGCGAAGGTGAGCAATTGGCGCAGGCAATCTCGGATGGGCTGGGCCGCATTTCAGATGTGTGTGCGCAACTTCGCGATCGAACGCGTGCGGACCGGACCATCGTGATTTCATGCTTGCCGGGGTTTGCATTCAACTGGCTGTTTCCAAGGCTTCTGCACTTTGATTTGGCCCACCCGGACCTGTCTATTTCGATCGCGACGGATACGGGATACTATCCGTTTTCCGGCGCAGATTCCGATATCGGCATTCGATATGGTCTTGGTGAATATCCCGGGTTTGAAGTGGATTTGCTTATGCGGGAAAGGCTGTTTCCCGTCTGCGCGCCCGCGCTGTTGCCTGAATTGAAGCGCATTGAAGATTTGTCACAGCACACACTGCTCGTAGATGAAAATCTGCACCATGGTACGTCCAGCCCAACATGGGAGTTCTGGGCGCGGCAAACCAATCTGACATTGCCGTCTGGAGTGCGCACGCGCCGATTGGGCCAATCAAACATGGTCATACAGGCAGCGATTGAGGGGCTGGGGGTGGCGCTTGGGCGCGAACCGCTGGTTATTGATGCGTTGTGCGATGGCCGTCTGGTGCGACCGTTTCAGCAACTGACTCAATCGCCACTTTCCTATTGGCTCGTCCGGCGCCCTGATAGCAAAGACAGCCAAAAAGTCAGCGAGTTCCTGAACTGGATCAAGGCCGAAGTTGCTTCGCAGCCCGATCTGCCCCCGTCGGTAATGCTGCCGAATTAGCTTGCCTTATATGTATCATTACAAATCCAGAATGGTGTATTGCACTGACGCTGCCATAATGGCGCTAAGCCAACTGATCAAATTGGAGAGCAAACCATGTACCTCAGAAATTGCTGGTATGTTGCCGCCTGGAGCAAGGATATCGGGCGCGAACTGAAGGCTGCGACATATCTGGGTGAGAACATTGTGCTCTATCGTCAGCAGGATGGGACGCCCGTTGCGCTTGAGAATGCCTGCCCGCATCGCAAGCTCCCGCTATCCGATGGCAATCTGAAAGGGGATCTGGTCGAATGCGGCTACCACGGGCTGACATTCGATTGTTGGGGCAAATGTACGGACAGCCCAACGCAGCGGGGGATGACGCCTCGGCGCGCGGTGGTGAAGTCTTATCCAGTTGCCGACCGCTATCGCCTGCTCTGGATCTGGATGGGCGATCCTGAACTGGCTGATCCGGACCTGATTTTCCCAATTGAAAACTTTGATGACACGAGCTGGGGCCTAACCGATGGCGGGGTGATGGATATCGATTGCCATTATCTTTGGGTTTGCGACAACCTGCTTGATCCCAGCCATGTGGCCTGGGTACATGTCTCGTCATTCGCCGGCGCGGGAACGGATGAAGAGCCTCTGGACGTCAAAAAGACAGATCGCGGCGTGATTGTCTCGCGCTGGATCGAAAACAAACCACCATCGCCTTACTATGCCAAACTGGTCTCGTTCGACGGCGATTGCGACCGTTTGCAGCATTACGAAATGTGCATGCCCGCAATCGGGCTGAATAAGTCCATCTATACTCCGGTTGGCACGGGTGGATATGACAAAGATCCTGTCGATGAGACATTCATCAACATCTCTTACAACTTCATGACGCCAATCAACGAGGATCAGACCAGGTATTTCTGGTTCCAGCATCGCAACTCTGATCCGGACAATGCCGAGGTTTCAAAGTTCATGAATGACGGTGCCCGGATGGCGTTTCTTGAAGACAAAGATGTGCTGGAAAAAGTGCACAAGGGCATGAAAAATGCTCAGACACCGCATATTGATCTGGGTTTGGATGCCGGGGCAAAAACATACCGACGCGTGCTCGACCGAGCGATCGAGGCCGAGGCCGCTGTGCCAGAGGGTGCAATTCGGCACGCCTGAAACCTGAACAGGGGCCAGTTCCCGGCCCCTTATCTTAGGTGTTGCTATAGATGACAGGGAAGCGCCCACCGGCAAAGGGAGCACCCGGTTTCAGGTCGTCATCATGCAGCCATTCAGTAACGCTATCGCGCGGTTCATAGGTGGCACCTTCAACGGCAAAACGTACCGCATATCCACGCCTGCGACGGGTCGAGGTGCGGTTGCCCATCGCCGAATGCACAGTCATTCCATCGAAGGCCAGGGCATCGCCAGGTTCCATCTGTTCATGATGGAATATGTCATATTTAGTGCGATCCGCCTCGAAATCGGGCATGTCGATATAGTCCGGGTTATCCTCTTCCAGATAGTGAAGAAACTTGCCAAGCTGGTCAGTTTTGAAAGGCCGGTATTTTGCGCCCCAAGCGTGCGAGCCACGGACAAATTCCAGCGCTCCATTGTCTGGGTCGACAGGATCAAGTGCGATCCACATTGTCATGATGGGACCGGCCACAGGCCAATAGGGCTGATCTGTATGCCAGCCGGTCTGGGTGCGTGTGCCAGGTTCTTTCACGAAAATTTGGTCATAGATCAACGAAGTCCAGGGGCTGCCCGCCACCTCGGCCACTCGCTTTCCAATATCTGAGTTCAGACAATAGTCCTGAAAGACACTCGGTTTTTCACGCATATTTTTATAGGCAAAATACCGGTCACCCTTTTTAACCTCTTCGTCCACGGCATCACGCAACTTGTTTAACCAATCGTCCCTGAGGATGTTTCTCAATAAAACGACGCCGTCGCGCGCATACGCTTGCTGAACAGTATCTGTATCCGGTGTGTTAATCATAGTTCTTCCATCCATAGCTTCCGCCTCATTTCCCGGCGGGTTTGAATTCAGGCGCAAAGCGCCACGGTCTGCATGGAGTCAGAGAGAGGGTGAACTGCGGCAGTTTATGATGAAGCAGGGCCAGCGGGATCGGGCCGACCATTTGCCAGCAAGATTCCGATGAAACTGTTCAATTTTGAAGGTCATGCGCCATGGTAGCCCCCGACCTTTGATTGCCCAAGCAGTTTTTGCGCAATGGTAAATATATTTATTGACGATATATTTTTTCTGATAAATATTGTGCTCGTTATGCAAAAATACTCGGCATTTTCACTCGCCCGTAACGCGATTTCTAGTCATAAGAACTGGTCCCGAGCCTGGCGGAGCCTGCCGCTCAAAGACCGGTACGAGGTGGTGGTGATCGGGGCAGGGGGTCACGGGCTGGCCACGGCTTATTATCTGGCCAAAGAGTTTGGCATAACCGACGTCGCCGTGCTGGAACGGGGCTGGTTGGGTGGCGGAAACATAGCGCGCAATACGGTTACGATCCGGTCAAATTACATGCGTGACGAGTCGATCCCGTTCTACGTCAAATCCGTCGAGATGTACGAAGGGCTGACGCATGAGTTGAACTTCAACATGATGCATTCCAAGCGCACCATGGTGGATGTGGTGCAGACCTGGCCCAAACTGCGAGAGTTGCGGCGTCGGCAGTTGATTATGGACATATATGGCTCGACCTATGAGCAGATCACCACAGACGAATTGCGCAAACGCATACCTGCTCTGACAGGTGGTGGGCCAGATGCGCGCCTGCCGATCATCTGCGGCATGGTCCACACGGATGCAGGTGTAAACCGGCATGATGCGGTGGCCTGGGGCTATGCCCGTGCGGCGGATGCGATGGGGGTCGAGATCCACCAGCAGACCGCCGTGCAAGCATTGATCCGTGGCGCTGATGGGTGCATCGAAGGTGTCGAGACCAATCGCGGCACCGTGCGGGCAAAAAAGGTTGTGGTGGCCGTATCGGGCCATACCACGACATTGACCGAGACAGCGGGGCTCAAGCTGCCATTGCGCACGATGAACCTGACGGCCTTTGTGTCCGAACCAGTGAAGCCCTTGGTGGATGTCATCGTAAATTGCCCGGACAGTGGGTTCTATTTCAGCCAGTCTGACAAGGGTGAGATGGTGATCGGCGGCGCTCCTGATATGGGGCAAAGCTTTCGTCGCGACATCAAGCAACATGTGTTCGAAGACACTGTGACCGCGATGCTATCGCTTTTCCCGAGCTTCAAGAAACTCAAACTAATGCGCCAATGGGGTGGGCATCTTGATATTGCCCATGATGCCTCGCCCATCATGGATCAGACTGACGTACCGGGGCTGTTCGTGACCGCTGGCTGGTGGGGCGGATACAAAGCCATTCCTGCGGGCGGACTGACGCTTGCGCATCTGGTCGCCAAAGGCGAGCCGCATCCGCTGATGGCCTCGTTCACTTTGGACCGCTTCCGCCATCTAGAGTTTGTGATGGAAGCCGGCACCACAACGGCGAGATAGGAAGGGACAGGATCATGATGCTCATCCCCTGCCCATTCTGTGGCAAGCGCAATGAAAGCGAGTTCGTCTATGGCGGCCCGGTCGGAGCTGCTCGACCCGATACCAACGCCGTCAGCGATGCTGATTGGGTCGAATACCTGACCATAACGCCCAACCCGATGGGGCCTGTGCAAGAGCGGTGGTGGCACGCACGGGGCTGCGGCGAGTGGCTGACAATCTGGCGGGATACCGTGACACATGACATTGTGGAGGTGCCCGATGGCTCAGATTAATCGCCGCGCGGTGGGTGGTCGTGTTGATCGAAGCCGCCTTCTGACGTTCCAGTTCAATGGGAAAACTTACGAAGGGTTCGAAGGGGACACTCTGGCCTCGGCCCTGCTGGCGAACGGGGTGCGAGTAACAGCCCGTAGTTTCAAGTACCACCGCCCACGCGGCATTGTCGGACACGGGCCTGAAGAGCCGGGAACCCTTGTGGAGCTGGAAGGCGAGGACGCCTCGGGCAACCGTCCAGCGACCACGGTTCCATTGCGCGAAGGGCTGAATGCACGCTCGGTCAATTGCTGGCCATCGCCCGAGTTTGATCTGGGCGGGATCAATCAATTGATTGGCCGTTTTATTCCTGCGGGCTTCTACTACAAAACTTTCAAATGGCCTAACTGGCATCTGTTTGAACCATACATCCGCAAGGCGGCGGGGCTGGCAGCAGCGCCTGCGCAACCGCCTTCATCGGGGCATTTCGAAGCGCGCTACGCTCATGCAGATGTCTTGATTGCAGGTGCAGGTCCCGCCGGCCTGCAAGCTGCACTTGAGGCTGGTCTGGCAGGCAAGCGAGTCTTCCTCGCAGACGAGGGAACCGAAGCGGGCGGCAGCCTCCTGAACCGCACCCTGACCATTGGCGGGCGTCCGGCGATGGATTGGGTAGGCGAAGCGGTTGAAGAACTAAGCCAAATGGCAAACGTCACCCATCTTCAGAACGCGACCGTATGGGCCTATCGCGAACACAACCTAGTGATCGTCAATGAACGCGAGCCGGATCAGGCCAGCATTCTAGAACGCAACTGGCGGGTCCGTGTTGCTGAGGTGGTGATTGCCACCGGGGCCACGGAACGGTCGATGGTGTTTGCCAATAATGACAGGCCGGGCGTCATGTTGGCCTCATCCGTGCAGGCCTATGTTAATCGTTGGGGCGTGACACCCGGTCAGAGTGTGGTTCTGTTCACCAACAACAACAGCGCTTACGCAGTGGCCGCCGATCTGGTCGCAGCTGAGGTAATGGTTAACGCGATCCTCGATAGCCGCGACACGGTTCCAAGGGAAGCTCTTGATCTGGTGTCGGGGATAACCGTCCATGCCGGAACAGTAGCCGCCGATATCCGAGGGTACAAAAGCATCCGTGCTGTCAAGGCCGTTCCCAAGTCCGGGGGCGCAGGCACCTGGATCGACTGCGACTTGCTGGCTCATTCCGGCGGTTGGAATCCGACGGTGCACCTGTGGTCTCAGTCCCGCAGCACACTTCGGTTTGATGAAGAACTCGCTGCGTTTTTGCCCGATCAACCGATTCAATCCTGTCGGGCCGTCGGCGCGGCGGCGGGGGATCTCACACTGGATCGGATCATCGATGACGGTTCAGAGCTGCCTTGTTCGATTGAACCGCTATGGCGCGTAAATGTGCCAGGGCAACGTGGAAAGGCATTCCTGGATATTCAGAACGATGTTGCGGTCAGCGATGTGCATCTGGCGCTGCGTGAAGGATATGACAACGTGGAACATGTCAAACGCTACACCACTGGCGGGATGGGCATAGATCAGGGCAAGACGGGCAATATCAACATTATTGGCACCGTTGCTCTGCAAAAGGGCGTTCTATTGCAAGATGTTGGCACGACGACATTCCGCTCTCCCTACACGCCGGTCTCATTCGGTGCGATTGGGGGGCTGCGTGAGGACTCGGTGTTGTTCCCCTACCGGCACACGCCGGTGACCCAATGGAACAAGGATTATGGCGCAGTGATGTATGAGGCTGGTGCCCGATGGCGCCGTCCGGGGTTTTTTCCCAAACCCGGTGAGGGCCTGCAAGAGGCGGTGAACCGGGAATGCCGCGCGGTGCGTGAAGGCGTTGGCGTATACGACGGTTCGCCGCTCGGCACGTTCGAGCTTAAAGGGCGCGATGCTCCGCGCTTTCTGGATTTTCTGTATTCGAACATCATGTCCAGCCTGAAGCCCGGCGATGGTCGCTATGGTCTTATGTTGTCGGATGACGGTCTGATCATAGATGACGGGGTGGCCTTTCGGCTGGATCAGCGCCGCTGGATGATCTCGACCTCAACGGGCCATGCAGACGCCGTCAACCAGCACATGGAAAAGCTGCTTCAGACCGAGTTTCCTGACTGGCAAGTCATGATCACAACTGTGACAAGCCAGTGGAACAACGCCACCATTTGTGGACCCCGCGCGCGCGATGTCATGCACGCGCTGTGTACGGATATCGATCTGTCGCCCGAGGCATTCCCCTTCATGTCGTTCCGGGACGGTACGGTTGCGGGGTTCCCTGCGCGGGTTGTGCGCGTCAGCTTCACCGGTGAGCTATCCTATGAGGTCAACGTTGCCCCACGCCACATGGCCGCCTTGTGGGACAAGGTGATGGAGGCTGGTGCACCCCTTGGTATCCTGCCTGTAGGATCGGAATCCAGCCATGTCTTGCGTGTGGAAAAAGGCTTTCTTTCGCTGGGGCACGAGGTCGATGGTACCGTGGACGCCTATGACCTGGGCATGGGCTGGGCAATGTCGAAGAAAAAGCCCGACTACCTAGGCAAGCGCTCGGTCCACTTGCGCCGTGAAGCGCTAGGGGAACGCCGGGAATTGGTCGGCATCTTGCCCGAAGACCCTGACAAGCAAGTGCCTGAAGGCGCGCCACTGACCCCCGAAGGTCGCAAAGAAGCGACCGAAGGATTGGTTACCGCCTGCGTCTGGAGCGTCGTCAACAATCGCTGGGTTGGCCTGGCGTTGCTGAAGAACGGGCAGGAGCGACACGGGCAAACCGCGCATGTTCGGCTGAAAGACGAGGTGATCCCGGTGACCATCACAAAGCCTGTATTCCATGACCCCGAGGGTCAGCGCCTGAGGTCCTGAGATGAGCTACGACGTCAAGATCGAACGCCAAACCCTGAATGCGCTGTTTGACCTCAAAGGGGATCCCGAGGTCGTTCAAAATTGGGCCGAGTTTTCTCTGCCAAGCCGCCCCAACACAAGGGCGATGCAGGAAGCGGTTGAGGTATATCACATTGGACGCAATCACTGGATTGTACGTGCTTCGCTGGAACTGGAAGAGGCACTGGAAGCACAGCTCAAACCAACGGATTGCCCTGCGGACATCAGTATAGTGCGGATATCGGACACCCTTGCCTTCTTTAGTGTCGCCGGACCCCAAGCAGCTGAAGTGATGGCTATTGCCTGCCCGCTTGATCTGCATGTCACTGCTTTTGATGAAGACGCAGTAACCTATTCCGAGTTGTTTGGCCTAAAAGCACTTGTGATGCGCTGCGAGGCTGGTTTTGAGTTTGCGGTTGAACAGAGTTTTGGCGACATGGTTCAGGATTATCTGACCCGAGCAACTGCCTGACGCAATTCGAAGCAGGGGCGGTTTACGCCTTATGGCTATTCATTACCTCGCCGGTCTATATGCATATCATCCGGGAACGGGGTTCAGATAAGGACATAGCGGACTTATCGAAAGTCATTGGCTGGCACAAAATCCTTTGTGAAGTGTTGCTTTTAGACGGGACATCGCGCCACAGGTGCAAGGCTTGCAAGTTCCGATCATTTAGTATACCGCCGCATACAATTAGGATCCTCGGGCGTTCATAACGTCTTTGAGCCCCTGCTAATCGAGCCACATATACCGGAACGAGCCATGAGCCTTTACACCAACTACCTCGACGAAATTGAAGCCCGCAAAGCGCAGGGTCTGCATCCGAAACCGATTGATGACGGCGCGCTTGTCAAAGAGCTTGTTACGCAGATCAAGGACGTCGATCATGCGCATCGTGCGGATTCTCTAAACTATTTCATCTATAATACGCTGCCCGGCACAACCAGCGCCGCTGGCGAGAAGGCACGTTTTTTGAAAGAGATCATTCAGGGCGAAGCGCTGGTTGACGAAATTTCAGTACCCTTTGCCTTTGAACTGCTGTCGCACATGAAAGGCGGTCCTTCGGTTGAGGTTCTTCTTGATCTGGCTTTGGGTGGTGATCCCGAGATCGCAGGGCAGGCGGCTGAAGCGCTGAAAACACAGGTATTCCTATATGAGGCTGATACGGATCGTTTGAAGGAGGCGTTTTCTGCCGGAAATCCGGTCGCACGCGACATTCTTGAAAGCTATGCACGGGCCGAGTTCTTCACCAAGCTGCCCGATATCGAGGAAGAGATCAAAGTTGTCACGTATATCGCTGCCGAGGGCGATATTTCGACTGACTTGCTGTCGCCGGGCAATCAGGCGCACTCGCGCTCTGATCGGGAGCTGCATGGCAAGTGCTTAATCTCGCAGCAAGCGCAAGACGAGATTCAAGAATTACAGCGCCAGCACCCAGATAAACGCGTAATGCTGATTGCTGAGAAAGGGACAATGGGAGTTGGCTCGTCCCGGATGTCGGGTGTCAACAACGTGGCGCTTTGGACCGGCAAGCAGGCCAGCCCATATGTGCCATTCGTAAACATTGCCCCGATCGTGGCCGGCACGAACGGTATCTCTCCGATCTTTCTGACCACCGTTGGTGTGACGGGCGGGATTGGTATCGACCTGAAAAACTGGGTCAAGAAAGTCGATTCCGAGGGGAATCCGATCCTCAACAATGACGACAGCCCTATCCTGGAGCAAAAGTACTCGGTCGAAACCGGGACAGTGCTCACGATCAATACGAAAGACAAAAAGCTTTATGATGCCGAAGGTGCCAAAGAGCTTGTTGATATTGCCTCGTCCTTCACTCCGCAAAAGCAGGAGTTCATGAAGGCTGGCGGATCCTACGCCATCGTGTTCGGCAAGAAGTTGCAAACATTTGCAGCACAGACACTGGGAGTCGAGCTGAAGTCGGCATTTGCGCCTTCGAAAGAGATCAGCCGAGATGGACAGGGCCTGACCGCGGTCGAAAAGATCTTTAACCGCAACGCTTTGGGAGTACTGGAAGGCACGGTCTTGCACGCCGGGTCGGACGTACGGGTCAAGGTCAACATCGTAGGATCGCAGGACACCACTGGCCTGATGACCTCGCAAGAGCTTGAGGCGATGGCGGCGACCGTGATTTCTCCAACCGTCGATGGTGCGTATCAGTCCGGTTGCCACACCGCCTCGGTCTGGGACAAGAAGGCGCAAGCCAACATCCCCAAACTGATGGCGTTTATGAACAATTTCGGCCTGATCACAGGGCGCGATCCCAAGGGTGAATATCACTCGATGACCGACGTGATCCACAAGGTTCTGAACGATATCACCGTGGATGATCGCGCCATCATCATTGGGGGCGACTCGCACACGCGCATGTCCAAAGGTGTGGCTTTCGGGGCGGATTCGGGCACCGTTGCCTTGGCACTGGCCACGGGCGAAGCAACCATGCCCATTCCGGAATCTGTGAAGGTGACGTTCGAAGGCAAAATGGCCGATCACATGGATTTCCGCGACGTGGTCCACGCGACACAGGCGCAGATGCTGAAGGCTTTCGGCGATAACGTGTTCCAAGGGCGTATTATCGAAGTTCATATCGGAACCCTGCTGGCGGATCAGGCTTTTACCTTCACCGACTGGACGGCCGAGATGAAGGCGAAGGCTTCGATCTGTATTTCCGAAGACGAGACCCTGATCGAGTCACTGGAAATCGCCAAAGGTCGGATTCAGATCATGATCGACAAGGGCATGGAGAATGAGGCGCGGACCCTGCAAGGCCTGATCGACAAAGCCGACGCACGTATAGCCGAGATCAGATCCGGCGCAGTTCCAGCCCTGAGGCCGGATGAAAATGCCGAGTATTTTGCCGAGCTGGTCGTTGATCTGGACGAGATCAACGAGCCCATGATCGCCGACCCTGATGTGAACAACGCGGATGTCTCCAAGCGTTATACGCACGATACGATCCGGCCTGTTTCCTACTACAAAGGGGAAAAGAAAGTGGATCTGGGATTTGTCGGATCTTGCATGGTCCACAAGGGTGATCTGATCATCGTATCGCAGATGCTTAAGAACCTTGAGAAGAAGGAGGGCAAGATTGAATTCAAGGCCCCTCTGGTCGTCGCGGCGCCAACCTACAACATAGTTGATGAGTTGAAGGAAGAAGGTGAGTGGAGCATTCTTCAGGAATATTCCGGTTTCGAATTCGACGATCTTTTCCCCAAGACATCAGCGCGAACCGAATACGAAAATACGCTGTATCTTGAGCGTCCGGGCTGCAACCTTTGCATGGGTAATCAGGAAAAGGCTGAGAAAGGTGATACTGTTCTGGCGACATCTACCCGCTTGTTCCAAGGGCGTGTTGTCGAGGACTCGGAAGATAAGAAAGGTGAATCCCTTCTGGCTTCCACACCGGTAGTTGTACTGTCTGCCATCCTCGGGCGAACTCCGAAAATCGAGGAATACAAGGCCGCTGTCGAAGGGATCGACCTGACCCGCTTTGCACCTCCGGTCGCCAAGCCCGCAAATTCCAATTCGGCACATTTCTGATTGGAAAAGGCCGGTCGCCGCTCAGGCGCACCGGCCTTATGCTGTCTAATAGAATCCATTCTGAATCGATAAGTCTAGCAATGCTTGTATTGCGGAATGAGATTTAGCCATTTCAGTAGGGTCATGATCCCCAACCAATAGAGACGGTTTCCGCGAGAGCGATGTCTGCGAGAAAGACCTTTGGGCAGCCTTCATAGCGCGTTGCGCCGCGTCTACAGCCCTTGAGCCGGCCGAACATGATTTCAACGCGGTTTTGCCGCTTGCATCTGCGTTTGTCGTATTTGAAGTTGTACTTTGTTGCTTTCGGCCTGGAATGCCAGCGCGTATCCCCTTGTCTTGTGAAGACTCCCTGAACTGGTTTGCATCAGAGCCGCGATCTGCGAGGTGAGTCCAAGCAGAAATCAACGATCTCGACCGACATTGGGGTTGACGCAAAGGGATTCATACTCGCGACGATCCTTAGAGCTAAAAATACGGGTTCGCTAGAAACGTTGACAAGCATTGTGGATGGTCTGGAGGCGGTTGCGAAACAAAATCCGGTTGTCTTGCCATTTCATCAACGTACTGCCGCAAGGATAAATGGAATCGGTCGTAAATTCGGACATGTCTAAACGATAAACCCAGTCGGGTACTTGGATATGGTCGCTCTAGAAAGCAATGCGGTGCTGGTTTCTACGGGCTCTAGCGGAATGCAGAAAGAAGCGTATCTCTACGGCGTACCCTGCGTCACTATTAGAACGGAAACAGGGTCGATTGAGCTTGATGAAAGCGGCTGGAATCGTATCGTTTCGCCCATAGAAAGGGATATCGAGGATGGTATCCTAAGTGCGATAGGGACTAGCGGAAATCAGATAGAAATCTATGGTGATGGAACCGCTTCGCAACAAATCGCACAGATACTAGCCGCGCGAGTTTAAATACCTTCATATAGCGCCGCCAACTTCTTGGCTTGCGCAGGCCAGCTGTAGGTCTCCCAAAGCTTCCTTCTGTTGTCGACGCTTAACGTAAAGCGTTCGGGATGGTCCAAGACATCCCGAATAGCTTCAGCAATGCTCTGAGGATCTGTTTCGTCCATTGCTCGCCCCAAACCGAGCGATTCTGTAAAACGGCGCATGTCGGGAAGATCGGAGACACAGATCGGCAATCCTGCAAACGCGGCTTCGAATAGCTTATTGGGCATTGCAAACCGATAGCTTAATGACGCATCTTGAATCGGAATGACTGCAACATCTGCGGTACTAATCGCTATGGGTACATCTGGAGCAGCCACTGGTGGAAGCAAGGTAACGCGATCATCCACACCTAGGTCATGAGCGACACTCATGAACCACTTGTCGTTTCGGAGGTGCCGTGGGCCCATCGAAGCTAACTTGACTTCGGGAAGATGAACCAAAGCCTCAAGTACTTTATCTAACCCACGATGCGATGTTTGAATGCCGCCAGTAAAAATAATCAAGGGCGCCCCGTCTGCAACTTTTGCCTGAGCACGAATTGAAAGCTGATCCAATTCCTGTTTATTACGACCGTCTATGTAATCGACATCTATCTCTGGAGCGTTGAGGATTAGTGTCGGACTATCTTTGAAGCGTTTGGCATACAAATCTGCGATGGACGACGATACGGTGATCATATAATCGACGAAGGGGAGGCAATCGTCTTCTAGGTTTTCTGCAAAGTTCGATCCATCAGTTGGATTCTTCGTCGCCCGTGCTGGTTCATATTCATGTGCGTCATATACAAGCTTCGCCCCAAACTGTTTTGCAAGCACAACGCCCGCCGGGAGACAATAGATGTCATGAGCGTGAATGACGTCCGGGGTATCATCAAATTTAAGGTGGCAAAGGTTTTCTGCGTAAATCAATGATTCCAACTGATAGAGTTTAAAGAAATTCTCTCTGACTTTTCGGGCCATCAACATAAATGACTTGAGGTTTTTCGGGCCCTTTCCGAATCCAAGTCCAAGCCGTGTTTTCCAAAGCAGCCGCTTGTGTACGAGTTTTCTAGCCCGCCTTTCATCACCACCGAAGTTTTTGTAGTACATCGGGTCAAGCTTTTGGACGGCTTCGTCCGTGAGGAAAGTCTTCAACCAGGTTTTTAAAGAATTTAGCTGAATAGCGGATTCGACATACGGTAAGACACGTTGCTCGACTTGAGCGGACGTTCGCTCCATAAACGAGAAACGTTCAAGCAATTTTTCAGTGATGTTCTCACAAGACTGCCAGTTGAATCGAGTGATCTGAATGCCATCAATGACCTCTTCTTGCGGCGAGCCTCCAGGCCAGTCGCAGAAAATGTGGACATTGTGGCCCGCTGCTTGAAGCGCGCGCGCTTCTTTGAGAACGCGCGCATCCGCCGTAATTTCGTGGTAGGTAAGACAGAATACGGTTTTTTGAGATTTGGCACGGGTGTCTGACATCGGTCGAAGATCAATCTAGCTCTGACAATTCCGAACTGCTCTAACAGAGGTTGATCGGGGTTTCCAGCGCGATTGGTGATGCTTGAAATGCCTGCCTCTATTGACTTCCCAAAGAAATTCTTGGAAGCGCTGTAGCACAATTTGAGCACTTGGGACGCACCGAATGAGCAACTTCGCACTGATAGGAACCGCAGGATACATCGCGCCGCGCCACATGAAGGCGATAACGGATACCGGAAACACGTTGTTGGCTGCTCTAGACACAAGCGACTCCGTTGGGATTATCGATAGCCACTTCCCCGATGCACATTTTTTCACAGAGTTTGAGCGTTTTGATCGCTACGTTGACATGTTACGTCGCAGCGAAACGGGCAAAGTTGATTATGTTTCGATCTGCTCGCCGAATTATCTCCATGACAGCCACATGCGGTTTGCCCTTCGTTCAGGCGCTGATGCGATTTGCGAGAAGCCGCTGGTGTTGAACCCCGAGGATATCGATGGTCTGGAAGCGATCGAGCAGGCGACCGGACAGACCGTAAACACGATCCTGCAGTTGCGCGTACATCCATCGATCATTGCTCTGAGGGACAAGATTCGAAATAGCCCCAAAGATACCAAGTACGAGGTCGATCTGACTTACATCACGTCCCGTGGACGTTGGTATCTGGAGAGCTGGAAGGGGGATGTCCGCAAATCTGGTGGTATTGCCACCAACATCGGCGTACATTTCTTTGACATGTTGCATTTTCTCTTCGGAGACCTTCAGGCAAACCACGTCCATCTCAATGCCCCGACAAAGGCTGCGGGTTATCTGGAGTTCGAACATGCCCGGTGCCGTTGGTTCTTGTCGTTGGATATTAACGACGTTCCGGCAGATGCGCGGGAAGCTGGAGCCAGAACCTATCGGTCGATCACGATCAATGAAGAAGAGGTCGAGTTTTCTGGTGGTTTCGCTGATTTGCATACGCGAAGCTACGAAGAGATTTTGAAAGGGAACGGGTTTGGGCTTAACGAAAATCGACCAGCGATTGGTATGGTCAACTATATCCGCAATGCACCAATCGAAGCTCGCAAGGGCGAGCAGCACCCCAAGTTGAATTCCGGCACTGATCAATGATTGCAGTGTTCGCCTACGCGTTTCCTCATCGAAAATCTCATGATTTTCTCGTAGAGCTAGCGCTGATGGGTCAACGAGAGGTGACCGTAATCGGTGCACCTTTTCAAAAGCTGCCATCAATGGATCGCACAGTTTACTTCCCACATACGCTCAGGGCAGTACCACCGCTTGATACAAAGGAACTCTGCGAGCGCTTAGGTTTTTCTTTCGTTGAAATGCCGCATAGTGATATCGACGGCATCATTAATCTGGTTGATGAGCATGGTTTGGAGCTAGGTATCATATCCGGCGCGCGAATCCTCAAACGACCAGTTATCGAAGCCTTCAAGCAGGGTATTGTGAACTTTCATCCTGGAAAGATTCCCGAGACATCCGGCCTGGATGCATTTTTCTATACTCTCAAAAATGGAGTCGATGCCGGGGTTACGACTCACCTGATAGACCCCAGGGTTGACGCGGGGCAACATCTGGCATTTGACGCTACTCAAATCAGCGCGACGGATACTCCTGAAATAGTTCAGGAAAACACCTATCGACTGCAAATCACAGCGCTAAGACAATTCTTGGATTGCTGGACCAAATCGGAGCTGTCGCCAACTGCGCTTCATAGGCCCACTAAAAATGAGCCCATGGCACCCTCCAAAAAATGGGAAACCTTACTTAACTTCCCAGCTTGGCGTGCAACTAGGGTCCGTATGCAGGCATTTGAAAGCATGAAGGTGGCGTGCAACCAGGGTGACGTACAGGCTGTTTCGAAGATACTTGAAATCCACCCTGATCTTCTGGAAGAGCGCACTGAAAAAGGGTGGACGCCACTGATCATGGCTGCCTTCAATCAGCGCCTTGAATTGACAAACTACCTGCTAGAGCACAGGGCAAATCCGAACGCGACCGGAAGAAACGGCACTACTGTTCTAATGTATGCAAAAACCGCGCTTATGGCTCATCCAAATGCAAGTTTTGAACTTTTGGATACGTTGTTGGCAAGTGGAGCAGATCCTTTGCGAACAGATATGCATGGCCGAGCACTTATGGATTATGTAAAGGATGCAAAGGCAGAGCACCTAGAACGATATTTTCAAGAGAAGATAGGGCGTCATTAGATCAATGCAATTTATTGACCTGGCGGAACAACAGAAACGTATCAAGGATCAGCTTGATGCCGGCATTGCCAAAGTGTTGGCGCATGGAAAGTACATTCTTGGCCCAGAAGTGGCTGAACTAGAGGCACGGCTGACTGCCTTTACGGGTGCCAAACATTGCATCACTTGCGCCAATGGAACGGATGCATTGCAAATTGCCTTGATGGCGCTTGAGGTCGGGTCGGGGGATGAGGTCATCACGCCCGGATTTTCATATATCGCCACGGCTGAAGCCGTCAGATTGCTGGGCGCAAAGCCGGTTTATGTCGATATTGACCAGACTAGTTATAACATTGATCCCAACAAGCTTGACGCTGCGATCACACCCCGGACAAAGGCAATTATACCGGTGTCGCTGTATGGCCAACCTGCTGATTTCGAACAAATTAACGAGGTAGCTGTGGCAAACGGCTTACCTGTCATCGAGGATGCTGCTCAAAGCTTTGGCGGATCGTTGCGTGGCAAACGGTCAGGAAACCTGTCAACGATTTCCTGCACCAGCTTTTTCCCATCGAAACCCCTTGGCTGCTACGGCGATGGTGGTGCGATCTTCACCTCGGACGATGATCTGAGCGTCATTCTTCGCCAGATTGCCCGGCACGGGCAGGATCGGCGTTATCACCATATCAGGGTTGGCGTTAACAGCCGTCTGGACACGTTGCAGGCTGCGATCCTGCTGTGCAAGCTGGATATTTTCGAGGATGAACTGGTCCTGCGAGACACCGTCGCGGACCGTTACAAAGTGCTACTGAAGGAAACCAATATCGCCGCTCCAACGCTGATGGAGGGGGCGACCAGCGCCTGGGCGCAGTATACGATACGCGTGGACAATCGTGAGGATGTGCAAGCTAAGCTCAAAGACGCCGGGGTTCCGACCGCCGTGCATTATCCACTGCCGTTGAACAAGCAACCAGCTGTTTCTGACCCAAATGCCGACTTGCCTATTGGCGATCAGGCCGCCGCAACAGTGATTAGCCTGCCGATGCACCCGTATCTGCAGGAGAATTCGCAAGAGCAGATAATCGAGGCACTGAGAAAAGCGATCTGATCGCGCTGACGGTTTAATCGGTGCTGTGGCCGGCGAATTCAGGTTTAGGCAGGTTTGCAGGTTCTATTTACCGTAATATGCGCGATACCAGTCCACGAAGGCCTGAATGCCGTCCCTGATTTCGGTTTTTGGGCGATAACCGGTCAGGCGGTGCAGCAGATCGGCATTGGCCCAAGTTGCAGGCACATCGCCCAACTGCATCTCCATATAGTTTCGGATCGCGGGTTTGCCGAGGCTTTCTTCGATGGCGTCGATGAAATCCAACAAACGCACTTTGTCTGAATTTCCAATGTTCACTATGCGATAGGGAGCGACCGGGCTCAGGCTGTCACCTTCGGCGATGTCTTCGGGGGCTTTGGGGCGAACAGGCACAACGTCGATCAGCAGAGAGATTGCGCGCACCAGGTCATCCACATATGTGAAATCACGATACATGTCGCCGTGGTTGTAGATGTCTATCGGGCGGTCGTTGAGGATCGCGTCCGTGAATTTGAAGAACGCAAGGTCCGGGCGCCCCCAAGGACCGTAGACTGTGAAGAAGCGGAACATTGTCGTCGGAATATCCCAAAGATGGGCATAGGAGTGTCCCATCGCTTCATTTGCCTTTTTGGTGGCTGCGTACATAGTGAGTTGATGATCTGCTTTTTCGCACTCATCGAAGGGCATGTCAGGATTTGCCCCGTAGATCGACGAAGTCGAAGCCATCAGCAGATGCCGCACTTTGTGCCGCCGCGCAGCTTCCATAACGTTGAACGTCCCGACAACATTGCTTTCGACATAGGCGCGCGGGTTCTCCAGGCTATATCGGACGCCAGCTTGCGCCGCGAGGTGGATGATCACGTCCGGTTCAAAAGCATCAGCGATCTGGTCGAACTTGGCGGTATCTTCCAGCATCCCTTCATCGCACGAAAAATTTGGGTTCTCCAGCAACAGCGCATGTCGGCTCTGTTTGAGGCGGACATCGTAATAATCAGTCATCCCGTCAAAGCCATGAACCCGGCAACCGTTCTCAAGCAAAAGTTTGGCAAGATGGAACCCGATAAATCCGGCAGTACCTGTGATCAGAACCTTTTGCATGAGGTATTTCCTTGTTTCGGGGCATCGCGCGTGCGTTCGAAGGCACATATGACGCCAAGAGCCGAAGGGCTCAAGCGGTCATTTCATGGCTGAGTGAGCATGAATCTCTAGTGGTGTGCATTGCAATCTTCAACAAGTCTTCAACCGGGCCAAGGAAGCGAGTAGGTTTTGACATTCGTAAAGAACCTCATTGCCTCGATGACCCCTTCTTTGACACCATTGCCCGAATCCTTGATGCCGCCAAAGGGGGACATTTCGATACGGTATCCGGGTTGTTCCCAGATATTGCAGGTGCCCACGTTCAGCCCATTGATATAGGCAATTGCGCGGTTCAGGTCATTGGTACATACCCCCGACGACAGGCCGTACACAGTAGAGTTCGAGATGCGCATGACCTCGTCATCGTCGTCGGGCACGCGAATGATGGGAATAATGGGGCCGAAAGTTTCCTCCATCACTAACGCAGAGTCGTGGGGAACGTCGTCGACCACGATCGGCGGCAGCAGCGCGCCCTGACGTCCGGGGTGGTAAAGGACTTCTGCTCCCTCTTTCTGGGCCAAGTGAACACGATCTTCGAAAAGCTTGGCCGCATCCTCGTGGATCACGCAACCCAGCTCGGTCTCAGGATCCTGCGGATCGCCGAACCTGATCTTTTTGGCCCTCTCCAGCACCAAAGGCACAAAGGTGTCCGCGACACTCTCTTGCACCAGTATTCGCTTGATCGCAGTGCAGCGTTGTCCCGAATTGCCGGTGGCCCCGGCTACGGCGATCGTTGCGGCCCTGTCTAGATCGGCATCGTTGAGGTCATTCAGAACAATCAGTGGATCGTTACCGCCCAACTCCAGCGCCTGACGTTTGTAAACCGCTTTCTCTGCGATCATCTTGCCCACGGGAACACTACCGGTGAAGGTTATGATGTCGATGTTTTCATTGGTGATCATCTCATTCCCAATGTCCTGTGGCCAGCCAGTGACCACCTGAAACATCTCAGGCGGCAGGCCTGCCTCATAAAGGATATCGGCCAGCGTCAGGCAGGTCAGAGGCGTCAACTCGGTCGGTTTGCAGACCATGCAGTTATTGGTGGCGATCGACGGAGCAACCTTGTGGCTGACCATGTTGAGTGGATGGTTGAATGGAGTGATCGCGCTGATAGCGGTCACAGGCTCGCGCATCGTGAAAATCTTGCGGGCTTTACCGTTTTGGGTCAGATCGCACGCAAAGATTTCGCCATCATCCTTCAGTGCCTCGGTCGCCGCAAATTGAAAGACATCCTGCGCGCGCTTGGTCTCGTAGATCGCGTGTTGATGGCAGATGCCAAGCTCAAGCACCAGCCATTTGGTGAGGTAATCGCGACGTTCACCAATCAGCTCTCCAGCCCTTTGCAGGATTTGGCTGCGTTCATAGCGGGTCAGTTCGGGCTTGTAGTTGGCCGCAATTTCGAAGGCGCGGCGCGCGTGTTCAGCCTGCCCTGCGGGCACATGGCCCACGACCTCATTGGTATAGGGGTAGTGAACCGGGATGGTCTCAGCGGTAATGATGATCTCGCCACCAATTCGCATCCCTTCATTACGGATTTCGGTGACTGCCATGGCAAGAACCATCCAATGAAATCGGACCGCGTACCGGTCTATTACTCTGAAAACACATCAAACGCCTTCAACGCCTTGGCGCTGTAGGCGTAAGACGGGCCGCCGCCCATATAGGTGGCCATTGCCAGCGCTTCGCACAGCTCTTCGCGGGTCGCACCCAGCCGCACCAATGAGCGGACATGGAAGCCGATGCAGCTGTCGCAGCGCGTCGCGATGGCAATCCCCAACGCCATGAATTCCTTTGTCTTTTCACTCAGCGCACCATCTGTTTTGGCCGCCTTACCCATGATGCCAAAACCACGGACGGTTTCGGGCACTTCTTTCGAGAATGCACCAATATTGGCCTCGGTCTCGACCATGAAGTCTTTCCAGTCCATCTTATGCTCCTTATCCGCGCTCATCTGCGCCCATCCGGCGCTCGAGCCAACGCACACCGGCGCTGATGATCAGTACCAGCACCAGATACTCGAAGATCAACAAGGTATAGATCTCAAGCGGGCGGTATTCCGTCACTACCAGCTCATTCGCACGGCGTGTCAATTCTTGCATGCCGATGACGCTGGCGAATGCGCTCATCTTCACGATGTAGATGAACTGGTTGGCCAGCGGCGGCAGAATGCGCCGGATCGCTTGCGGCAGGATCACATAGCGCATGGTCTGAATATAGTTCAGGCCAATCGTCTGCGCCGCCTCGCTTTGCCCTTTTGCGATAGATTGTATACCGGCACGGTAGATCTCGGCGGTAAAGGCGCTGTCCGATATCGCAAGGGTGATAATTGCGCCCCAGAAGGGATCGATTGGGATGTCCATACCCATCGACTGAAAGACAATCGGCAACCCGTAGAATACCCAAAACAGCATAGGCAACAGAGGGATCGAGCGGACAAATTCGACATATACCCGGTTTACCAGCCGCCAGCCGCGCTTTTCCGACAGACCCGGCAGGGCGACCAGCAATCCAATGACAATCGACAAAATCGCCGCAATCAGCGAAATCTGAATGGTCGCACCCATGCCCGAAATCAGGAATTTTACATTGGTCCAGCCTGAAGCCGTGGTTGGGTCAATGACGTACCAACCCCAGGTCTGTGAGGACGAACAGCCCGTGATCAGCAAGAAAAGGGGAAGGAAGAGAAGTGTTTTTTTCATCGGACCCAACTCAATGCTGCAGAATTTGGCTCAGGAATTTCTGACACCGCTCAGACTTTGGATTGGTGAAGAAATGCTCGGGCTTACCTTGTTCGACAATCTCGCCTGCATCCATGAACACCATGTTGTCGGCCACTTTTCGGGCAAATCCCATCTCATGGGTTACCACAACCATGGTCATGCCTTCCTCGGCAAGTTCGACCATCACGTCGAGCACCTCGGAGATCATCTCAGGGTCGAGCGCCGAGGTGGGTTCGTCGAACAAAAGGACCCGGGGCTCCATGCAAAGCGAACGGGCAATTGCCACTCGCTGCTGCTGTCCACCTGAAAGCTGTATCGGGCGCTTGTCGGCCTGATCGGGTATATGAACACGCTCAAGGTAGTGGCGCGCTTTGTCTTCGGCTTCTTTTCGGCTCAACCCGCGGGCCTTGATCGGACCAAGGGTCAGGTTTTCCAGCACTGTTAGATGCGGGAACAGATTGAATTGCTGGAACACCATGCCAACTTCTGACCGGATGGTGGCTGCAGATTTGGCATCATCGTTCAGTTCGACCCCATCGATGCGGATGGTGCCCTTTTGATGTTTCTCAAGCTGATTGATGCATCTTACGACCGTTGATTTACCCGATCCGGATGGGCCGCAGATCACAACCTTTTCACCACTGTTTACTGTCAGGTTGATGTTCTTGAGCACGTGAAATGTGCCAAACCACTTGTCTACGTCGACAAGCTCGATCGCTGCGTTTGGCATCTGCTGGCCCACTTGTGATTACTATGAGTTAATTAGTTGCTTGAGGTTATCTTTTTCTTTACGCTTAAATCAAGAAGCAATGTCGTGATAAAAGACTAACGCCACCAACGGGAGAACCACATGAAACGTTTTGTTAAAGTCGCGGCTGCGGCTGCGCTCGGTCTTGTGATCAGCGGCGCTGCGCAAGCACAGTCGGCTCTGAATGAAATTTTGGATGACGGCGTGCTGAAAGTGGGGACAACCGGTGACTGGAATCCGATGTCACTGCGCGACCCGGCGACTAACAGCTATAAAGGCTATGATATCGACATCATGAACGCGCTGGCCGCTGATCTGGGTGTTGAGGTAGAATACGTGCCCACCGACTGGAAAACATTGGTCAATGGTGTGGTAGCGGGGAAGTACCACATCACCGGTTCGGCTTCTATCTCACCTCCGCGCATGAAAGTTGCAGGGTTTTCCGACAGTTACATCGCGGTTGAGTTGTTTCCCTACACAACCAAGGAAAAGGCCGACAAATTTGATGGCTACGACTCGATCAACAAGCCGGACGTGAAGGTTGCTACTACCCTAGGCACCACCTTTGAAAAGCGCGTGCGCGAATGGTTCCCCGATGCGGATATCAAAGTGGTCGAAGCTCCTGCACGTGGTTTTCAGGAGGTCTTGGCCGGTCGTGCAGATGTGTTCATAACCTCGAATATCGAGGGATCGACCCTTGAAGCAAAGTTCCCGGTCGTCCGCGTCAAGAATGCCGGGCCGCGTTCTCCTTCTCCCATCGCGATGCTGTTGCCGCAAAGTGATCAGGTCTGGATCAACTATGTGAACAACTGGATTGAAGTGAAAAAAGCCCAAGGCTTCTTTGATGAAAACCGGGAACGCTGGGGTCTCTGATCAGAGGCCCTAGCAACTGGAGCGCCTGCGAGAGTTTTCAAAGTCATGAAACTTGAGCACATGACATGGTACGAGGTTGACACTCGTATCAATGCCGGTGCGGCCGTGTTGCTGCCGGTTGGATCGACCGAGCAGCACGGCCCGATGGGTCGCATTGGCACCGACACGATTTGCGCCGAGGCTGTCGCGCTCGCTGCTGCCAGGCAATGCGAGGGTATCGTCGCTCCGGCGCTGGCCTACACGCCAGCGCCTTTTAACACGGGATTTCCCGGAACGGTGTCTATTTCAGCCGAAACCTTTCGCACCATCGCAGATGAGGTGATCCGGGGGCTCTTGGAGCAAGGTTTCGTTGGAGTGTTCATAGTGAATGGGCACGGGGCCAATCTGGCGCCTCTTCGGCAGATCGAAAGCGAAATTGCCGGTGGTCAATTGCTGATCCGTAGCTGGTGGGAGCCGAACGCAGTGAATGTTCTGCGACAGCAGCTCTATGGAGATTGGGAAGGGATGCACGCCACCCCCTCGGAGATTGCCATAACCCAGTCTTTGCTTGGACCATTACCTGCCAATCAGGCCGCTGAGCCGCCCCAAAAACTCAGCGCCGAATACATCCGGGATCACGCAGGGGATCGCCATGGTCCACCTGACGAGCATCGCGCGGACTTCCCGGATGGCCGCGTTGGATCGCATTCAGCTTTGGCCAATCCTCAGGATGGCGAGCGTCTGCTGGCGATAGCAGCTGCGGCTATCGCTGCCGAGTTCCGGGCATTCGAACAAGGCTTCTAGTCACGGAGCGCCTGCAACGGGTGTCGCAGCCCTATTCTGCTTCGACCCCAAGCCCGTCAGTCGACAGGTCATCGAGTTTCGGCATCAACCGCAACAGTTCTTGCGCGTATTCGGTTTTCGGACTGGCAAACAGATCGCTGGTGTCCTGAACCTCGACGATTTGTCCTTGTTTCATGACCGCGACTCGGTCACACATCTGGCGCACCACAGGTAGGTCGTGGCTAATGAACAGCATGGTCAGGCCCAGATGCTCTTGCAGGTCTTTCAGGATGTTCAAAATCTGCGCCTGGATCGAAACGTCGAGCGCGCTTGTGGGCTCATCGCAGATCAGGAACCGGGGTTGTGTTGCCAGTGCGCGTGCGATCGAGATGCGCTGGCGCTGACCGCCCGAGAACTCATGTGGATATTTCAGCCCGGCCTCTGACCCCAAACCCACTTGATCCAGCAATTCGTCCACGCGGCGCTTGACGTCGGCACCTTCCATCAGGCGGTGATGGCGGATCGGCTCCGCCACAATTTCATCCACCCGCATACGCGGATTGAGAGACGAGTAGGGGTCCTGAAAGATCATCTGGATGTTCTTGCGGTACTCTTCCTGCACCGTACGATTACTCAGATCGCTTACCAGTTGCCCGTCAAAAGTGATGGTACCACCATCCACATGATAGAGCCCCGCAATCATCCGCGCGACGGTGGACTTGCCCGATCCGGACTCACCGACAACCCCAAAGACCTCACCTGCGCGAATGTCAAAGCTGACGTTGTCGACAGCGGTGAAGTAGGTACGATCCCAAGGCAGTAATCCACGCTTTTGCAGGAATTTCTTCGTCAGGTTGCGGATTTCAAAGATCGGTTTGCTGGCGTCATTATCCACCTTGGGCCAGTGGCGTGCCATATCCTCGATCGCGAAACGCGTTTCACGCCCGCCATAGCTGATCTGAGGGAAGCGATGCAGTTTCAGCGTCGGGCGTGGTACGGCGGCGATCAGGGACTTGGTGTATTCGTGTTGCGGCTGGCCCATCACCTGTGCCGTGGTGCCGCTTTCAACCACCTTGCCCGCATACATCACGGTCACGCGGTCAGTTGTATCGGCGATCACGCCCATATCATGGGTGATCAGGATGACACCCACCTGACGCTCTTGTGCCAGTTCCTTGATAAGGTCCAGAATCTGGGCCTGAACCGAAACATCCAAAGCTGTCGTGGGTTCATCGGCGATGATCACATCCGGTTCGGTGCAAAGTGCCAGAGCAATCACCACGCGTTGCCGCATGCCGCCCGAGAACTGGTGCGGGTACTGATCCAGCCGAGTATCCGGGTCTGGGATGCCAACGCGGTCGATCAAATCACGGGCGCGCTTGCTTGCCTCGGCCTCGGAACCACCCAGATGGGTCTGGATCGTCTCGACCAGTTGCTCGCGCACTGTAAATAGCGGGTTCAGCGACGTAAGCGGGTCTTGAAAGATCATCGAGATCTTCTTGCCGCGCAGCCCGCGCATCGCCTCGGCATCGATGCCGCTGATCTTATCGCCGCCCAGCTTAATCTGACCGCTGGCAATGCGACCTGGGCGTTCCAGAAGGCCCATCACGGCAGCGCCGATGGTGGATTTACCTGCCCCGGATTCGCCCACAAGTCCGTGGATTTCACCGGGTTCGACAGAAAGGCTGGCGTGGTCCACTGCAGTAAACAGCTGGCGGCGGGTCGGGAATTCGACGGTGAGGTCTTGGATGGTCAGAAGGCTCATGAAATCACCGCAGTTTTGGGTTCAGCGCGTCGCGCAGCCAGTCGCCCAACAAGTTGACCGACAGGGCGAGGGCCAGAAGCGTGCAGGCCGGGAAGAACAAAATCCACCATTCGCCCGAGAACAGGAAACCTTGCCCGATCCGGATTAGTGTTCCCAGCGACGGCTGGGTCGGGGGGGCGCCCACACCCAGAAAACTCAATGTGGCCTCAGCAATGATCGCCAGCGCCAGCGAGATGGTCGCAATAACAAGAACAGGGCTGAGGACATTGGGTAGGATGTGACGGAACATGATCGGGAACGATCCACGCCCGATCAGGCGCGCGGCTTGTACATATTCCTTGTTTTTCTCAACCAGAGCAGCACCACGGACGACGCGTGCGAACTGCACCCAGTCCGACAACGCAATCGCGATGATGAGAACATAGATTGCCATCTCATCGCGGTATTCCGGCGGAGTGATCCCTTTGGCGATCCCAAAGATCAGCATTGCGACCAGAATGGCCGGGAACGTCAGCTGCACGTCTGCGATACGCATGATCAGCGTCTCGATCCAACCTCCGAAATACGCAGCGATCAGACCGAGGATCACGCCGATGATCAAGGCAAGAAGCACAGCAGAGGCACCTACGAACAATGAAATGCGCAACCCGTAGAGGATGGTCGAGAACACATCGCGCCCTTGGTCATCTGTGCCTAGCAAAAAGGTCTCTTGCGTAAACGCATTGGGCGTACCTGGTGGTGTGAACCCGTTCATTAGGTTCAGTGTTGCTGGATCGAACGGGTTATATGGCGCGATCAGCGGGGCAAAGATCGCCGCCAGCACCAGAATGACCACGACCAAAGATGCGATCATGGCTACCGGAGAGTGCCGGAAAGACCAGGCGAAATCGCTGTCCCAGAACTTGGCCGTGCGCGATTTAGGCGCGACTTTCGGGGTTTCCATCGTTTCGGTCATGTGGCCCTCGCGTCGACACGCAGGCGCGGGTCAATGGCATAGTACAGAAGGTCGACAATCAGGTTGATTGTCACGAACATCACCGAGATCAGCATCAGATAGGCAGCCATAACGGGGATATCCACGAACTGGATCGCGTTGATGAACAGCAGTCCCACGCCCGGCCATTGGAACACCGTTTCGGTGATGATGGCAAAAGCGATGATCGACCCCAGCTGCAGGCCCGTGATGGTGATCACCGGCACAAGAGTGTTCTTCAGCGCGTGGCGGAAATTGATCACCCGGTCCGACAGCCCTCGGGCGCGGGCAAAGCGGACATAGTCAGCGCGCAGAACCTCCAGCATCTCGGACCGGACAAGCCGCATAATCAGTGTCATTTGATAGAGGCCCAGCGTGATTGCAGGCAATATCAACGCCTTGAGCCCCGAGGTCGTCAGAAACCCGGTGGACCAACTGCCAATCATAACAGTCTCGCCCCTCCCGAAACTGGGCAGTAGGTCAAGTTCAACCGAGAAAACATAGATCAGCAGGATACCGATGAGGAACGTCGGCAGCGAAACCCCGATCAAGGAAACGGTCATGATCACATTGGCAGCGATCCCTTGTCGTCGGATTGCAGTAAAGACACCGAGGGCAATGCCCATCGTGATCGCAAGAAAGCCGGACACAAAGGCCAATTCCAACGTCGCCGGAGCGCGTTCCACCAGGATGGTCGAGACCGGTCGCCCCTGGCGATAAGACACACCGAAATTGCCCTGAACAGCGCCTTGCAGGAACTTGGCGTATTGCACAACAAAGGGTTGGTCCAACCCAAGCTCGGTCCGTAGGCGGTCAATGTCGGCCTGCGTGCGCTCTTGGCCCAGCATGTTGTCGATCGGGTCGCCAACAAATCGGAACATCGAAAAGGCGACCAACCCCACGACCAACAGCACTATGACGGACTGGAACATCCGTCTGACGATATATGCGAACATATGTTTCCCTCGTAGATCGGTCTCTCTAGGCCGACCTTGACCAGATGGTCAAGAGAGTGCTGTCAACTCAACGCGACGTTGCCGCCGATCAATTCACATTCACCCAACGCAGCAGAAAGAAGTTGTCCGGACGCTGCGTGACCTCGACATTGCTGCGCGTGCCCCAAACCAGCGGCTGGACATACATCGGCACATAAACGTGTTCGTCCTGATAGATTTGAGTAACCTCGTCCAGCATCGCCTGACGCTTGGCCTCATCCAGTTCTGACTGGATCATCGGCAACAGCTCATCGACACGTGCATTTGAGAACCCGCCGAAGTTCCAGCTACCCAACTTTTTCTCTTCGTTCGGGGTTGCGACAAGGAACCGGACCGGATGCTCGGCGTCGAATGTACCGGGGCTCCAGCCCAGCAGGTACATGTCGTAATTATCTTCGCGTAATTCGGGCCAATAGTTCCGCACTGGCATGGCGTCCAGCTCGGCGGTGATCCCGATCTGAGCCAGCATACCGACGACGGCCTGACAGACGGCCTCGTCATTAAGGTAGCGGTCATTGGGGCATTTCAGGCCAAATGAGAAACCATCTGCATATCCGGCCTCGGCCAGCAGCGCCTTTGCCGATTCCACATCAAACGCGGGGCGCCCGGCGTTCGCTTCGGAAAACCCGCTCATGGCTGGGCTGACGAGCTGCGATGCGGGCTCGGCATTTCCGCGCATGATCGTGGCCAGAATGGCGTTGACATTCACCGCTTGCGCAACTGCCTGCCGCACGCGCGCGTCACGGAACGGGTTGGGTTTGCCCGCATCGTCTGTGTATTTCAGCGTGTCAGCCTCGTGGTCGAAGCCCAGCATGATCACGCGCGCCTCAATGCCCTGGATGACATCGACCTCTGCGTTCTGCTGCAGCCGTGCGACGTCCTGAATGGGGACCGGGTTGATCATGTCCACATCGCCCGATAGCAGCGCCGCTACGGCCGTGGCAGGATTTTGGATCGGATTAAATTCTGCACGGGTGATGTTGTGTTCAACATCCCCCCACCAGCCTTCATAAGGTTCCAACACGGTCTTAAGACCCGGCTCGCGCTCGGTCACCTTGAACGCGCCGGTGCCGTTGGCGTTGATGGTGGCGTAGTTTCCGGTTTCTTTGTCGGGGACCACGGCGTCGTTGGCCTCGGTCCAGTCTTGATCCATGATCATCCAGTTGGCAATCGATGACGGAAACAGCGGGTTAGGTGCTGTGGTCATGATATCAACTGTGTAGTCGTCAACTAAGATGACGTCACTGACAGGAGCGAACCAGCTACGCGTGTCCGCAGCCTCACCCGAGGCGCGTTGGTAGCTGAACAGCACATCTTGCGCGTCAAAGCTGCTTCCGTCGTGAAAGGTCACGCCCTGACGCAGATTGAACCGCCATCCTTCGCCGTCGCCGATCGGCTCCCAACTGACAGCCAACGCGGGCTCAACGCTCATATCCTTACCGCGGCGGACCAGCCCTTCGTAGACGTTGTTCAGGAACCCGAGAACTGGGGCCGAGTTGACCGCGTGAGGGTCCATCGTCTGCGGATCGGTGGTCGAGGCCCACTTGAATTCGGCCGCCTGCGCGGCGCTTGCAAGCAACATGGTCAGGCCGATTGCACTGTTTCTGAGGATCATGGCGAAATCTCCCTGTTAGCGCTGAAACAATCCAGCTTTTTCGCTGCCACGTAAAGCCGTTCCTGCGCCGAGATCACATGTCCGTTACCGACGGCGCAAACAAGAACAGGGCGCGTTTCCGCGCCCTGCATACCATCACAGAGGATAGTTTAGTTCATCTCAAAGTATTTGATCTTCGGTGAATCTTCCGGCTCGACGATGGTGCCCACGCCCGATTTCATGCCCCAGTTCAGCACCTGATGGTGGATCGGGATATAAAGCTGTTCGTCCTGAACAACCTGCCAGATATCACCGATCTGCTGATCACGTGCGGGCAGATCAGTTTCAGAGGCAAGGGCCACGATTTTGGCATCCAGATCCGGGTTGGAGTAGCGTGTGCCATTCCACGAGCCGTACTTTTCGCCCTTCGAATGGACGAGGAAGTTGAAGATGTACTCCGAGTCATAAGTCGGAACACCCCAGCCCAGCATGTAGAAATCTGTTTCTAGGTTGTTGATCAACGGGAAGTGCTGGGCTTTCGGTTTGGCGTCCAAGTTAACTGTGACGCCGATCTGGGCCAGCATTCCAACCGCTGCCTGACAGATCGCCTCATCATTGATGTAGCGGTCATTCGGGCAGTTCAGGGTCAGCGAGAATCCATCAGGATAGCCTGCTTCGGCCATCAACGCCTTGGCCCCTTCGATATCGGTTGACGAGGACGCATCCATATCTGCATCCCAACCATTCACAAACGGAGGTGAGATCATACCAGCAGGAGCAGACTGACCACGCATCACGACCTGTTTGATCGCATCACGATTGATCGCCTTTGACATCGCCTGTCGAACGCGGACATCAGCCAGCGGGTTCTTACCATCCACATTGTCCGAGGTCAGATCAGCATCGCCCATGTTCATGCCAAAGAAAATCACCCGGTTCTGCGGCGCGGTGCGTACGTCCAGACCATCGGTTCCGGCTACACGCTCGAGGTCCTGTACGGGCACGTCCTGAATGAAATCAACCTCACCCGACAGCAGCGCGGCAACACGGGTCGCGGCGTTCTGGATCGGGGTATAGATGATCTCGGTTACCTGCAGCGGGAACTCATCCTTGCCCCAATAGCCGTCATAGGCGGCCAGGACGGTTTTCACGTCGGGCTCGCGGCTGACCAGCTTGTAGGGACCTGTGCCATTGGCGTTCTTGGCCGCAAACGTGTCTTCGCCGCCCTCATAGTCCTGAACCTTGACAGCGTTGTTTGCCTCGGCCCAACCTTTGTCCATCATGAACATGTTGGTCAGGTTGTTGGGCATGATCGGGTTCGGTCCGTCAGTTTCGATCTCGATCGTGAACTTGTCGGGCGCACGCACCTCTTTCACAGACGCCAGCAGTTCTTTGTAATCCGAATCCGGCGTCATCGCGCGGTTCAGCGAAAACACGACATCCTCGCTGTCGAACTCGGCACCGTCGTGGAAGGTAACGCCCTCGCGCAGTTTGAACACCCAGACATTCGGATTTTCTTCCGATGGTGCCCATTCGGTCGCCAGCGATGGAACCAGTGCACCTGAGTGATCACGCATCACCAGCGTTTCCATGATCTGGTGCGCCATGGCCGAGGTCGGGCCTTCGTTTTGCGCATGCGGGTCCAGCGTCAGCGCATCACCTGCACGGGCCCATCGCAGCGTCTCCGCCGAAGCGCCCGCCGCGATCATCGCCGTTGCACTGGCGGCAAGCATCAGAGTTTTGAATGACATAAGTCGTCTCCCCATTTTTTGTTGTGGCCGCATTTTCATACGGTTGGCCGAATTTTTCGGCCATCATGGGCCAGCATCATCCAGATCATGGTCCGAGTTGCAACACCCGAATGTTAGCGCCCTGCTTTTCTTTCTGTCTGCCGGGGCTTAGGTGAATGTAGGTCATGCAGAAACACGCCTCGTATTTAGCCCTATGACAGGGTTGCCGCCTAACGTTTATTGAAGGCGTCTCTAAGAGCGTCACCAAAGGCCCCGTTCTGGGTGCTCTGCCCCCCATGGCTGCGCCGCTGTTCCCCTGGCTGGGGTGTTCGTGCCGGTTTGCCCTTGCCACGGAGTGCATTGCCCTCGCGTGCCGAAGCGCCACCGTCCTTGCGCATGGACAGCCCAATGCGCTTACGTGAAACGTCGACTTCGACCACCGTCACTTTGACAACTTGCCCGGTTTTGACCACCTCATGCGGGTCCTTCACGAACCGATCGGCCAGTTGGCTGACATGAACCAACCCGTCCTGATGCACGCCAATGTCGACAAACGCGCCGAAGGCGGCGACGTTGGTGACGGTACCCTCCAGCACCATGCCGTGCTTCAGGTCCGTGATTTCCTCAACCCCGTCCGTAAACGACGCCGTTTTGAAACTGGGTCGCGGGTCTCGGCCGGGCTTCTCCAATTCGGTGAAAATGTCCCGAACCGTTGGCAAGCCGAAGGTTTCACTCACAAACTGCTCGGCGCGCAGGTCTTTCAGTACGCCTTCATGCCCCATGATTTGGCGAATGTCGCGCCCACATGCTGCCACTACTCGACGGGCAACATCGTAAGCCTCGGGGTGAACCGAGGAGGCATCCAGAGGCTCTGAACCGTCACGAACTCGCAGGAAACCTGCACACTGCTCGAAGGCGCGTGGACCAAGGCGGGCCACCTTCAACAGTTCGTTCCGAGACGCAAAGGCACCATGAATATCGCGGTGCGTGACAATCGCCTCGGCCAATCCCGGTCCCAGACCCGAGACGTGCGAAAGCAAAGGGGCTGAAGCTGTATTCAGATCCACGCCCACAGCGTTCACTACATCTTCGATCACCGACTCCAGTGACTGTGACAAGCGGTGCTGATCCACATCGTGCTGATACTGGCCGACGCCGATGCTCTTGGGTTCTATCTTGACCAGTTCAGCCAAGGGATCCTGCAGCCGGCGGGCAATCGAGACCGCTCCACGTAGCGAGACGTCGAGGTCGGGAAATTCGCGCGCGGCAAGCTCGGATGCCGAGTAGACCGAGGCTCCAGCCTCGGAAACGACGACCTTGGTGGGCGCTTTGACGGTCTTGGGCAGAAGCGACAGCGTATCGGCCACCAAACGCTCAGTCTCGCGGCTGGCTGTGCCGTTGCCGATGGCAATAAGCTCGATTTTATGTGTAGCGATAAGGTTCAGTATTGCCGCTTGTGCACCACGCAGATCATTCTTGGGCTGAAACGGATATAGCGTATCCGTTGCAACCACCTTACCGGTTGCATCCACCACGGCGGCTTTGACCCCGGTGCGAATGCCGGGATCCAACCCAAGCGTCGGACGTGCCCCCGCCGGAGCAGCGAATAGCAGATCCTTTAGGTTGCGCGAAAACACTTGAATTGCCTCGTCTTGTGCGCGGCTGCGCAGGTCGGCCATCAGTTCGACCATCATCGACAGCGACAGCTTGACCCGCCATGTCCAGCCCGCGACCTTGCGTAGCCACTTGTCACCAGGAGTATCACCGCGCGTGTTCAGATGAGCCGCAACCATGGCCTCGGCCCGCGCGGCGCCCGCTTCGGGTTCGGGAGCAATGTCTAGCGTTACGATCCCTTCCTTCGAGGCGCGCAGCATTGCCAGCGCTCGATGCGACGGGGTTTTCGACCAAAGCTCGGAATGATCAAAGTAATCGCTGAACTTGGCACCTTCCTGTTCCTTGCCCTCGACGATCTTTGCGCTCAGCAACGCCTCACGTTGCATGAAGTTTCGGAGCTCTCCCAGCAAAGCAGCGTTTTCGGTAAGCCGCTCTGTGATGATGTCCCGTGCACCATTCAGCGCGTCTTTGGTCGTGGGGACAGCCTCAATCAGATACCCTTCAGCCAGCCCTTCTGGTTCAGCCAACCGGTCCGACAGAATCGCATCGGCCAGCGGCTCCAGACCATTCTCGCGGGCAATCATCGCGTTGGTCCGGCGTTTGGGCTTGTACGGCAGATAAATGTCTTCCAACTGCGCCTTGGTTTCGGCTTGGGCGATCGATTTCACCAGATCGTCCGTCAGTTTCCCCTGATCCTTGATCGAGGACAGAATCGCCTCGCGCCGGGCCTCAAGCTCACGCAGATAATTCAGTCGGTCGGAAAGGGTGCGCAATTGGGTATCATCCAGCCCGCCGGTCACTTCCTTACGATAACGGGCGACAAAGGGCACGGTCGCACCTTCATCCAACAACCTGACCGCGGCCCCAACCTGTTCCGCGCGGGCGTTAATCTCGGTGGCGATGGTGCGGGTGATACGGTCCAAAAGGGGCCTCCTGACTTGCGGTTGGAAGATCGTCTTAGCCACCGGCACGCACAAGGGGAAGAGGCTGCGCTACGAAAAGCACCTCTGCACAAAAAATGCACGACCCTTACGCGGTGATCTGCACCTGCCTAGGCCAGACAGAACCAACACAAACAAGGAGCAGTTAAATGGGACAGTTCATCGTGCGCGGTGTACCGGCATCAGTTTTACAAGATAGTTGGTGGCTGGACACCCCTGATCGAGGCACAAACCGAGCCGATGGCTTAGCGGAACCCGGCAATCGCCACGCTTTTTTGGGTTTGGTGTTTCTGGTTGCGCTCGCCGATTTTCTGTTTTTCGACCATTCTCCTGGCCTTTCAATCGCACTCTTTACGTTGGCGGTTTCCGCTGTAGTGTTTGCCTTGCTGCGCCGCCGTGGTGGACTTGTCGGGCCAACCCTTCTTTTGCTGCTTAGCATTCTTCCGGTGGTGGAATATGTTCAGGCCCTGTCCGTAGCTTTCTTGCTGGGTGGATCGACCATTGCGCTGTGTTGGGCCGTGCTGGGCAATCATGAGGTCGCTTCGGTTCGCCGGTTTCTGTCTCTGTTTCCAATATTGGCGCTCAGACACGGGATAGAGGCGGTTCAGAAAGGTCATTCGGTTTCCCGCGTTGACGGGGTTGCCCTTCGTGCACTGCGCAACTGGAGTTTCCCGATCGGAGGCGCACTGATCCTTGCTTCGCTGATGGTTGCGGCCAATCCGATCTTGTCTGATTGGATCGATCGGATTTGGCGATTTGATCTGCGGTTCGACCGACTGCTATTCTGGATCGGGGCGGCAATCACGATCTGGCCCTTTCTTGCGGTCACCTTGCGGCCTGACTTGCTTGCCCCCCGATTTGGCCCCGGACGCAAGCGCCCATTGCCTGCTTTTGGCCTGAATGCCCAATCCGTTGCAAATGCGCTAATGGTGTTCAACTTGCTGCTGGCGGTGCAAACGGGGATGGACATGGTTTATCTCTGGGGCAGCGCCAAGTTGCCCGAGGGGATGACCTATGCTGAATATGCTCATCGCGGGGCATACCCACTCTTGGTCACAGCTTTGCTGGCGGGCGCATTTGCCTTGGCCGCGCGACCCTATCTGAACGAGCGGCAGGGGCTGACAAGATGGATGATGCTGTGGCTGGCGCAGAATGTACTGCTGGTGATCTCATCGCTGATGCGCCTGTCGCTTTACGTTGATTTCTACGGGCTGACCTATTTGCGTGTTCATGCGGCAATATGGATGGCGCTGGTTGCTGTGGGCTTGTGTCTGACCGGTTGGCAAATTTTGCAGGGTAAATCGAACCGTTGGTTATTGCTGCGATCTGCGATCTTGGGGATTGGCGTGCTCTATGCATGCTGCTTCGTGAATTTTTCAGCCTTAATCGCCCGTTGGAATCTGGAAAATCCGATACGGTTTGATGCCTACTACGCATGTCAGCTCAATGAGATGGCGGCGGCAGAGTTGCTGAAGGACAAACGGGTACGCAATTGCGTAACCCCTCCGGTCGTCGACAATTGGAGGAATTGGGGCTTTCGCGCAGATCGGGTGATCCGTAATCTGGCCGTCGAACCCATGCCGGAGAAGATAGATGAAAATCCTCGTCGTGGATGATGATCCACGCCTGCGAGAGCTGGTCTCGATCACGCTTGAGCGCGCGGGCTACCAAACGGTTACCGCCCGCGATGGCCAAATGGCTCTAACCCACGCGATGCGGGAAGCGCCTGATCTTGTCGTGCTGGATGTCGGCCTGCCTGAGATCGATGGGCTTGAGGTTTGTCGTCGCTTGCGGGCACGCTCGGACGTACCAATCTTGTTCCTGACCGCGCGTGATGACGAGATTGATCGCATTTTGGGCCTCGAGTTGGGAGCGGATGATTACGTGACCAAACCTTTCAGCCCCCGTGAGTTGGTTGCACGGATCAAAGCCATCCTGAAACGCAGCAAACCGGGTGCTGCAGAGCTTCTACTGCGGCATGGCCCGGTTGAAATGGATGTGTCGGCGCATTTGGTTCGGGTCGACGGCAATGCGCTTGCCTTAACCGCAACCGAGCTGTCGATTTTGCGTCGCCTGATGCAAACGCCCGCCGCCATCGTCTCGCGACCACAATTGGTTGATGCGATTTATGGCGCAGGCAGTCCGGTCTCGGATAGGACACTGGATAGTCATTTGCGGAACTTACGACGCAAGTTGGGGGATCAGGGCTGGGCCGGTGCCATCGAAACCGTGCATGGGATCGGATTGCGGATGGGTGCATGGCCGGGCTGAGACGCAAATGGCGCCCTTCGCTGGGTTTTGTTCTTGGCGGAGGTCTCGCGGGTACGCTCGCCCTGTCTCTGCTGGGTCTGATCGCGCTGCGGTATCTTGGACCTGAGATCGGGTTTCGAAACGCTGCGGGCTTGCTGGCGATCGTGATCGGATGTGCGACCGGAGTGGTCGGATACCTTATGGTTCGGCTTCTGCTCCGCCCCATAACGTCGCTGGCGACCTATTCAGGGGCCATTGAACAAGGGCAACGCGCCGAGCCGCCCGATCACTACGGCACACAAGAACTGTCGCGCCTCGCCGGTTCGGTTCTGAGCATGGCGGATACACTGCAACGGCGCGAAGCTTCGATCCGCGTCTTTGCAGATCATGTCACGCATGAGTTGAAAACCCCTGTCACCGCGATCCGTGCGGCAGGAGAGTTGTTGGCCGAGGCCGAAACGCTCTCGGACCAGGATCACGCATTGCTGCAACAGATATTGGGCGCAAGCGATCAGATGCAAACGCAGCTCAGCGCTCTTAACACGGTTGCACAGGCACGAGTGCCGGAACATCATGGGGAGGCAAGCCTGAACGATCTTGCCGATCAGTTGCGCGCTTCGTTTCCCGAACTGGACATCAGCATAGAAGGCGGCGATCAGGCATTGAACCTTGCAGCCTCTGGCCTGAAAATTGCCCTGCAACATCTTCTGGACAATGCATGCCGTCACGGGGCAAGGCAGGTGGTCCTGCACGCAGAACTCGGTCGATTGGTTGTCCAAGACGATGGTTCCGGCATATCCGACGGTAATCGGGACCGCATCTTCAACCCATTCTTTACAACCGCCCGCGAGAAGGGAGGGACCGGGATGGGCCTGACCATCGTTACAAACCTGTTGGGGGCACATGGCGGGCGGATTTTGCTGGTGCCTTCCAAGACCGGTGCGCGATTTGAGTTGGTGTTTCCGGGTGTGTGATATCACTCAATAGCCCAAACTAATTCGACCCGTGTCAATTTGCGCCGCTCAATACGATTGATCCCAAGCCAATCCTCATTTAAGGGAGGCCCTGTCAAATCAGAGTCACCCGTGGGGCCGTCATGTCCCCTTTGGGATTGGTGCCTATGTCACGGCGGCACATGCTCTTGGATCGCACGCCCCTGAAAGGCTTAAAAAGGTAAGGGAATATGGCAGAAAAATCGAACTTCGACGTATTGTATACCATTGTAGACGAAGCGCCCGAGCTGGCGAGCGCCTCGTTCCTGCCCATTATCCGCAAATTTGCGTCAGCAGCCGGTGTCAGCGTCGGAACCAAAGACATTTCGCTGGCCGGGCGCATTATCGCGACCTTCCCCGAAAAGCTGACAGACCAACAGCGTATTACTGATGATCTGGCTGCTTTAGGTGAGCTGGTGAAAACACCGGACGCAAATGTCATTAAACTGCCCAACATCTCGGCGTCGGTGCCCCAGCTGGTGGCTGCCATCGAAGAGCTGCAATCACAGGGTTATGACATTCCGAACTACCCCGAAGAGCCTTCGACGGACGACGAAAAGGCGATCCGTGCGCGTTATGACGCCATCAAGGGTTCGGCCGTGAACCCGGTCCTGCGCGAAGGCAACAGCGATCGCCGCGCAGCGCGCGCTGTGAAGAACTATGCCCAGAAGAACCCTCATTCGATGGGAGAGTGGAGCGCGGACAGCAAGACCAAAGTGTCTTCGATGCCGGGCAATGATTTTTACGCCAATGAGAAATCGGCAACGATCACTGCGGCGCAAGCCGGCGATGCCAAGATTGAGTTTGTGGGCAAAGATGGCAGCGTTACGGTTCTGAAAGACGCTTGGCCACTGGCCGAAGGAACTGTGGCCGACGCAACATTCATGTCGGTCAAGGCGCTGTCGTCGTTCCTGACCGAAGCCATTGAGGACACCAAGAAAGACGGCACCATGTTCTCGCTGCACATGAAGGCGACGATGATGAAGGTCAGTGACCCGATTATCTTCGGCTATGCAGTCAAGGCGTGGCTTGCCCCCGTGTTCGAAAAATTCGGTTCAGAGCTGGACGCACTGGGTGTAAACCCGAACTCGGGTCTGGGGGACCTGCTTGAGCGGGTTCAGGGCAACGCAGACATCGTCGCCGCAATCAATGCGATTAAAGGGGATCGTCCGTCGATGTATATGGTGGATTCGGACCGTGGCATCACCAACCTGCATGTCCCGTCTGATGTTATCATCGACGCCTCGATGCCCGCAGTGATCCGTGCTGGCGGCAAGGGTTGGGACGAAACCGGCGCCAAGGGCGATACCAACTGTGTGATCCCTGACCGTTGCTATGCACCGGTGTATGATGAGGCCATCAATTTCTTCAAAGCCAATGGTGCACTGAACCCAGCCACCGCAGGAGCCGTCGCCAACGTTGGATTGATGGCGCAGAAGGCCGAGGAGTACGGCTCGCACCCGACGACGTTTGAAGCGCCCGCAGATGGTGCAATCCGTATCGTTCTGGCCAATAGCGAAACGCTGCATTCCCACAACGTCGAAAAGGGCGACATCTGGCGCGCCTGCACCGTCAAGAAGGCCCCGATCGAGAACTGGATCCAGCTGGCGATGGACCGTCAGCGCCTGACCGGGTCCGAGGCGATCTTTTGGCTGGACGCAAACCGTGCCCATGACGCCGAGCTGATTAAGTATGTCAAACCAGCGCTTGAAGCTGCAGGCGTGGCCGACAAGTTCTTGATTATGGCCCCGCGTGAAGCAACCCGCCAGTCGCTGGAAACTATCACGGCGGGCAAGGACAGCATCGCCATTACCGGTAACGTTTTGCGGGATTATCTGACCGACTTGTTCCCGATCCTCGAACTGGGGACGTCGGCCAAGATGCTATCAATCGTCAAACTGATGAATGGCGGCGGTCTGTTCGAAACCGGTGCAGGTGGTTCGGCGCCGAAACATGTTCAGCAACTGGTTGAAGAAAACCACTTGCGCTGGGACTCCATGGGTGAATTCTGTGCGCTCGGAGAATCCCTGAACTTCCTTGCTGACAGCAAGGGCAACGCCAAAGCGGGCGTCCTGGGTGCCGCTGCCGAGGCTGCCACGCAGGGAATTTTGGATAACAACAAGTCACCCAGCCGCAAAGTCGGCCAGCCGGATAACCGCGATAGCCACTACTGGTTCGCTCGTTACTGGGCCGAAGCTTTGGCGGGGCAATCCGATGATGCTGGGCTTGCCGCCGAGTTTGCACCGCTCGCGAAAGAGTTGGCGGACAAAGAAGAACAGATTTTGTCCGAGTTGGCGGCAGCGCAGGGCGCACCCGCCGATCTGGGTGGATACTACCACACTGATCCGGCCAAAGCGGCTGCGGTGATGCGTCCAAGTGCGACCCTGAATGCGATCATCGGATAAGCCAAGGGTTGCATAAACGCCTAAAAAGAAACCGGTCCGAAGAGGGCCGGTTTTTTCATGCCCTGAAAAAGAAAAAGGCCAGCCCCCATAGCCAGCCTCTTTCTGAGTGAGTGGCGGGGCTTACGCCTCACCGGTGCAGTTGAGTTCATCCTACGCTTATCGTTCACGCTGAATATTCGGGGATTCCCGTAGACGGCCGCCTTTTATGAGCGATTAAGGATAAAAATAGTCATTATGTATGTGCAAATAAGACCAAATGCTGACTGCGCCACGTCTGAGGCCTAGTCAGTTGGCTTTGCCGTTATCATTGAAGATTCTGACCCACCGACAAAAAAAGGGCCAGTCCGAAGACCGGCCCCTAAGAAAGGTCATAACGACCGAGGGATTAGTTTGATGCTGCGTTCAGCTTTTCATTTTGTTCGCGCAGCGTGTCGGAAATAATCGCGTACCATTCGCCGGATTCGCGCATCTCGATCAAACCCTTGTTCATCATCGCGATGTACTCGCGCGCGAATGGATTGGTGCGGTGTGCAAGGAAGCTCATCGAAGACAGTGTCGAGACATACGGGTTCTCAACAATATCCGCCGAGGTCAAACCCATGTCTTTCATTGTCGAGGCAAACAGATCAACTTCGAATGCAGCCACGTCTGCCGTACCGGTCAATACGGCATCGAGACATTCGCGAGCCGAATTGGGTTGGACCACGGTTGTGTTCTCGCGGTTCAGCCCTTGTTCTTCCAGCACCACCATGCTCCAGCCTGCCATGCGGCAAACGGTCGAGCCCTCAAGGTCGGAGAAATCTGTCGCCTTTGCGTATTCGCTTTCAGGCAAAGTGAAGAAACCTCCGACAATGTCATATACCGGAACAGAAGCGACAAATTGGGTACACCGGGCTTCGGTCTCTGCAGACCACTCATAGGAGCGGTTGGTACAATCCGGAACAGTCCACGCGATCGAAATATCAAACGCACCCAGTGGCAACAGTGTGTCCAGATGCGAACTCCAGTCATCTACAAAGCTGACCGAGAAATCGCGGCTGTTACCAGCACGCTGAAGGCTTGTCGTCGCCAGACGGGTCATGATGCCACCGCCGCTCAGATCTTCAGTAGTGAACGGTTCCCAACCGTTGCCAGCGACCATCTTGATCGGAGGCGCGTAGACATTCGAGCGCTTGACGCTTGCAGCACGTTGTTCTTCTGCCGCGATCAGTTCTTGCGCGCTCTGACCGTTGGGCAGGCTGCCATCCTCACAGGGCAGCGCCAGTACCAGACCGGGGGTTAGCGAACCGGGATTGGTGATTGCATTGCGGTTAGCGTTAAAGATCGGCTGATAGTTTGAGGTGCCGTAGGCGGCAATGGCGATGGTCGCCAATGTGTCGCCATCCTGAACCGTATAGTTGGAGCAGGCCTCTTGAGCGGCGGCTGCACCTGCGCTCAGGGCGGTGAAGGCTGATGCCGACAGTACTGCTTTCTTCAATTTCTTGTTAAACATGTCCACTTCCTCCAGACTTTGTTTCGTTGGGCCAATCAAGGCCTTAGCCATTTTCCATTTGATAGCGCAGTGCGGTAGATACGATGTCGCGCCACTCGCCTGATTGCTGCATGATCGCCAGACCCTGGTTGAGCGTCTCAAGGATCGCTTCCCCATCCGGATTATCTTTGTGGGTCATGACGTTAAGCGACTTGATTGCCGCTAGGTTGGGGTTTTCGATGATCTGATGTTCGTAGCCCAGACGCCCGATTGCTTCGACCGCCAGATGCGCTTCGATCGCGACAATATCGGCTGTGCCATCCATGACTGCGCGAAAACAATCATCGGGTGAAACGGGGCGCATCAAAGTGATTGCAGGCTCGTAAAGACCAACTGCATCCATATGCGACAATGACCAACCTTCCGGCCTACAAATCGTTGTGCCCGCGAAATCTGCATAAGTCAGAGTCTCTTCGTAACCCGAACCGCTTTTTGCGAAGAACGTATCAACGACCTCGTAGAATGGGTTTGAGAAATTATAGGTTTCGCACCGTGAACGATCATTTTCCGACAACGTAGCGGCTTGTTCACAGTTCGGCCGCGACCAAGGGAATGTGGCGTCAAAGGCGAGTGTCGGCATCAATAGGTCCAGATGCGACGACCAGTCATTAACGAACTGAATCTTGTAGGACTGCTCGGGCGCGGCCCTCAGCATCGCGGTTTCAACCAGGTTGGTATAAAGCCCACGATTTGGCAGCGCTTCATCCGTAAACGGGGCGTAGTTACCACCCGTGATCAACAAAATCTGACGGTCACGAATTTCAGGGCTTTCGCCACCATCCGCGTTGCGGATCAATGCGGCACCTTCCGCACGGGCTGCTTCGATCTCTTTCTTGGCCGCAGCCTTGGCCGCGATTACGGCTTCTTCGCTGGTCTTTTTAGCTTCGGCCTCTGCAGCGGCCACGCGGGCTTCGGCCTCGGCAATGGCTTTTTCAGCCCGTTCCTCGGCAGCTTTGACCAGTTCCGAGGCCATTTCGGCAGCCATGCGGCCAGCTTCGGTATCCGGCAGTTGCGCCGCGCGCCCGATATCTTCAAGACAAGGGAAAGTCAGGACATCACCGACGCGAATGATATTGGGGTTCGACCCGATCGTATCCCGGTTCGCATCATAGATGATCCGGTAATCTTCCGTCGCGTAGACGGCAATTGCCAGTTCCCGCAAGCTATCACCGGGCTGGATTTCATAAGTCGAACACGCCTCTTGCGCCGATGCTGCACCTGTTGCAGCAGCAAGAGCGAGGGTGGATATGATAAGATGGTTTCGCATTTTGTCCTGTTTCACTGCCTGTCTAAGTCTGTGCCGGTTTGACCACGGCGATTGAAATGTTGTCCTGATCCGGGTCTGCCTTTGCATGCAGTGCTTGAAGCAGCGCATCAGCAATATCGCGAGCCGGGGAATGAATATGCGTGCGCACCAGCGTTTCGATCTCGGAATTGCCGAGATATTGCAGGCCATCACTGCCAAGGATCAGTACATCTGCCGCAATCAGCGCCAATGGTTGTTCCGGACAATCCACTTTTGGAATCGCAGCCCCCATGATCACCGAAGTCAGTTGGTTACGATCCGGATGGCCCTGCGCCTCTTCCGCGCTCAGTAATCCTTGTGCGAGCTGTTCGTCGATCACCGGGGCCATCGAGTGATCTTCGTTGACCTGTGACAGGGCATCATTGCGGAACAGGTAAAGTGGACTGTCACCGATCGAGATCCAGAATACGCGTTGATCCAGCATCAACATGCCCAGAAGGGTGGAGCCCAGATTGACCTCGTTTTCCTCACTATGGCTCGCCATAGCGGCGTTGGCCTGCATTGCGGCCAACGGCAGAGCGTCGAGCAGTGCGCTCTCAGCAAGGTCGGGCCCATCCAACTGGGCATCCATCGCATCGCGCCAGGCTGAAATGACCAACTGCGAAGCGACTTCACCCGCTTCATGACCACCCATACCGTCGGCAATCACGACATAACCCGCGTCTGCCGCGTCAGAGACCCGCGCAGCAATCGCGTCTTCCTGCGAGTCGCGCTGACCCTGGTCCAGGATCAGGGCAATATCATATGCAGGGGTCGCCAGCATTAATCGGCATCCCGCCAGTCAAAGCCGTCATCACAGAAAGCGGTGAAGCGGATCGAGGTTTCGCTGATCCGGATCAGATCGCCGCTGGACAAGGCTATGGTGCTGAGCACAGGCTTGCCATTCAGGCGCACCAAGTTGGCCTTGCCGCCATGGCCCAGATAGCATTTCCGGTCCTCAGGGTCATATGCGATGACGGCGTGATTGCTGCGAGAGATCCCGGTGTCGCCGAAATCCAGCTGAATAGCCTGATCGTCGTTCCGACCGATCTGCATCAATCCCTCGGTCAAGGTAATCGCGGCACCCCGGCCCGGTCCGGCGGTCACGACCAGCCAGCCAACCGGGAATGTCTGTTCGGCCGCTTCTGTCTTTTCAACGGGCTCAACTGTTTCCATCAGCTCCTGAACATGCGTGTCTGCACGCTCGAAACCCAAAAACGTCGTCTTCACACGAGAACGCCGATCTTCAGCCGGTGCAGGTGCAGGTGCGACCATGGCGGGTTCCGGGGTTACATCAACAGGCTCCGGTTCCGGTGTGGGTTCTCCGACGATTTCCACCTCGCCCGCAACTTCAGATACGACTTCAGGTTCGATGGCCTCTGGTTCTTCTAAGGTGACTTCGGGTTCATCGTCCTGAACCTCGTCTTCCGCAGTCAGATGAAGCGTGACAATCTGTTCATCTTCTTCGACCTCTTGAACCTCGGCCACTTCTTCTTCGGTCGCCTGATCTTCGATCTGGTCTTCCGTAAACTCGGGCATCGGTTCTTCGGGGATCAGTTCGTCTGCTTCCTCGTAGCTGTCCGAGCTAACGTTTCCACCCGCAAGGGCCGCGCGCAGGGCGTTGAAATCCGCAATCGGAGCAGCGCTTTCTGTTTCGACCGCTTCCGCAACGGTTTCGGTTTCGGTTTCCACCGCATCTTCTTCTTTCGGTTTTCCGGCACCTTCTAGAAGCCGGCTCAGAGGGCTTTTGTATTTGAACATGGTGTCGTCACCTTCTTTGATTTCTGATGCGGGGTTTTACCCGCGGGACTGCTACAAACCGCTTCGCCGTAGGCGCAGGGCACTGATGAAGAGGAAACAGAGAAACATTTACGTCGCGACGGGTTGGTCCCCGACGGGGTGACGCGATGGGCGGCACCCCCAGCACACTGAAACTGGCGATAGTCACATCAACTGGGCGATCACTCCTGCGTTAGTTGCATGACCGCAGTACTTTCAGCTCCGTTGCGCAGAATGCTTAGGCGCGCCTCGGGTTGGTTGTCGGAAACAAGTTGAGCAAGGATGCCGTCCAGACTCTCGGGCTCATTGATCGAGACACCAGTCTGTGTTTCGCGCAGCAGCACATCCCCCCGCTGCAAACTGCCAGCAACTTCTTCCGGAACAGATGCGACGACGGTTTGCCAACCTGCCTCGCCCGCATGAGCCACATCAAACGAATAACCGTTCAGAAGGCCAAAACTGCGGAAGGCGGGCAGGGCCAGCAATCCATTCTGCGCGCGTGTTTCGCCCAGACTGCGATAGCGCGCTGCTACACGGATATACCCGTCTGGATCGACCGAGAAGTTATCTAGAACATACGATGCAAGCGTTGTGTCCGGACGAATAGGTTCACCATTCAGAGTAAAAATCGTAGCGCCCCGTTCGACCCAATCCCCGATCACCGACCTATCTTGCCCGGCGTTCAATGCATTGATGGCAATGACACTCCCGGTCGAGCTGCGACGCTTGGACATCGTGAATGGAATCTCAATATCCCAGTGCCCAAATGCGACCTGGTTTTCGGCGAGATTTACCGGCGTTGCAGGTGCGATGGGTGTGATGTCTTCAACCGTAGGTTCCGTCACTTCAGGTTCCACTACTTCAGGTTCCACCAAAGCGATTTCTTCGGGTTGCTGCTCTGACACAATGGCGGCTTCCGGCACCTCATTAGCCTGCTCGACAGGTTGTTCCTGCGCCGCTTCTGGTTCTGATGCCAAAGCGACTTCGGCCTGTTGCGGCTCTGTTGTGGCTTCGGCGGTCTGCTCGACGGGTTCCGGAGCTGCTTCTGCGGGCACCGGAGTAGTCGGAGCCTCTGCAGTCACCGGAGTTGCCTCGGGCGATTGCTGATCGCCCGTCATTACGAAGTATCCACCTCCGGCCAGAGCCGCCAATACAATCGCGATACCCGCGATCATCTTGCCACTGCCGCCCGAGCCGCTTTTTACAACGGTGTCGACTGCAGCAACGGCCTCGTCCTGAGGTGCAAATTTAGCAAGAGTGTCTTCCGTTTTTTCCTCGTTCCCGAGGGCGAGATCAGAGTTCCCGGCCAGCAGCGCGGTCACGACGGCCTCTGCATTCTCGCTTTCGGCTTTGATCCGTTCTTTTTCGGCCTCTTCGTCTTTGCGATCCATGCCAACAATGACCGAAACCGGGCGATACGCGAAACTGTCGAACATCACACCGGGCCCACGGAACATACGCAGCCAGTCCAATGCGGTTTGCACACGGTCAGTGGCGTGCACTTCCATTGCTTTGTCGATCGCCTCAAGGAACCCGTCAGGATAACCTTTGAATCGCCCTGTCAGCGGTTCATAAGGATCGTCTTGGCCGTTGTTGAACGCATTCAAACGTGTCTGGCCATCAATCGGTCGCTCGCCGCTGATCGCATGATACAGCGTTGCAGCCAGTACATAGAGGTCACTGCTGGGGCCCTGATCCGCGCCACGCACATAAAATTCGTGTGGCGAATACCCGTCCTTAATCACGCGCAGCGTCAATAGCGCCGCTGACTTGTGTGCCGCCTGCTCGCGTGCTGCACCAAAGTCGATCAGGATGGGTTCGCCATTCTCATCGATCAGGATATTGTCGGGTGAAATATCGCGATGTAGCATGCCGCTTTGGTGAATGAACGACACCGCAGACAGCATTTTTTCGGTGACCTGAACGATAAAGTCCGGTCCGCTCTTGTTTTCGGGTTTTTCGACATAGTCCAGCAGATCGCATCCGCGGATCAGGTCCATCGCGATATAAGCGGTGTCGTTGTCCTCAAACACCTGATGCACGTCGACGATGTTGGGATGAACCAGCCGCGCATGGTTGCGTGCTTCCTGAATGAACAGGTCGATAATGGCGCGCAGGTCTTCTTTGTGGTCAGGGTTGGTAGGTTCGACCAGATCACCATTCCGCTGGCAGAGCGCCCCCGGATAGCATTCCTTGATGACCACATCGCGATCCAGACTATCGCGCGCGAGATAGGTGATCCCAAACCCGCCGTTGCTTAGGAACCGGAGGATTTCATACTGTCCGCGCAGCAGCTTTGCGCCTGGCTGCAATCCTTCGATCTGAGGTTCGTCGTGCGTTGCGCCGACCGCCTGGTTGTGGCTCATTTCTTCCCGCCCATTCTACTCGTTTATTGCGGCATAGATAACCAGGGCTTCAGCCCGCGAACTCACAACCAAACACAACCGCAGGACACTTAAGACGGTTAGACGTTTCAAATTTGACTTTATTGGGGCCGCCTGATGGCTTCACTATGGATCACAAAAATCGAAATCGCCTATATAGTCAGCCCAAACCTTCACTACACTATATGTTGTGTTTGCCTGATGGAAGAAATGGATTCTATACCGCCGAAATAGAGGCTTGGTCCACGAATTCGAAACAATATCGCGCTGATTCCGAACGCTTCGAATCGCTGCGATGCGGCTCAATTCAAGCGGGAAAAACTTATGTGCCGGTTTTTGGGGGCGCCGACGCAACAGAGCTGCCCGCCCAAGCCAGATTGTCGCTGAGTTGTGCGAGAATGCTTATTGCATCCTTCAGCGGTGCGTCCCCGGTTTCAAACTGCAGCAACAGCAACAGGTCAGTGGCCTTTTCAAACTCGGCCGGAACCCAGTCTGCTTTGGGATCGATTTCGGTACCAGATTCTAACCTTTCGGCAAAATCCTCGACGATTTCCTGACAGCTTTGCAGGAAGGCCGCCGGTTCAATATCCGAGCTTTCACGCAGATCGTTGTAAATGCTGGCGATGGCCGCAAGCCAGTCTTCAAGGATCGGATTGTCCAGGGGGGGCAGGGCGGCCTCTAGGCTTGCCTGCACTGTATTGCCGTCGGCCTCAGCGCCATCTGTCGAAGCCGCACCAGTAAGGTTCTCCAGATAAGGCATAAACTCTTCAGCCAGATCTTTTTGGGCGGCCTCAAGATCATGGCGACGGTGATCAGAGGCTATGTGCAAAACCTGTTCTGCCAAGTTCTGCCCGCCACAGGTTTCCCACAAAGCAAAGTCGGGTTCAGGCTCTTGTTCCATGGCCCGTACCGCTACCGGGGTGCCGATGGTCACAACCGCGCGAAACAAATCGCCCTTCTCCTTGTTCAGGCGTGCGACTACCCGATCCAGAGCATCCCGCACCGGAGGCAAATCGGCATGTGTTACAGCCAACAAGCTGTTATCGCGCAGCTTTTGAGGGACCTGCGACCACAAATGGCGTTCGGTTTCACGCCAGGCGTTAGTGCCATTGGTGCACCAAATCGCACAATCCACATAGTCGAGCAAATTTAGAGTCTGTTTGTAGGTATCATCCAGTGCACCGGCACCGGGCAGATCAAACAGCGAAATCTCCTGCAGGGCAGGGGTATTCAACCCGACCGAGATGAAATCGGGTTCATCCGCCGCTGCCTTTTCCAGCGCTATACCGGAATAGACTTTGGGTTCCTTGTCCCACCAACCAACGGTTGTCTCAGGCGTATCGGCATAGGCCACGATCACCAGGGGCAATTTCAGATGCTGCGGCCCGGTGGGCAGAATGTCTGCCCCCGCCAGCATGTTGGCAAGGCTGGACTTTCCGGCTCCAAACTCCCCGGCAAAACCAATGGAAACCGCGTTCGAAAGCCGCTCGGCATGGGCCAGCGCGCGGGCGCGCATATCATCCAGCTCTGCCGATGAGGGTGCATTTTCGGTGGCGGTCAGGAAACGCTCTAGCTGGCGCACTTCCTTCTCGGTTCCGGGGAATTCAATCATTCTGCGGCCTCTGCCTGTCGAGTGTCCACGGGTGCAGTTCCGTGCACCGCCCCTAGTTCATCGCTGATGCGCCGCGCTTGGTCAACCGCACGTTGCGCTTCGGCGCGCGCGTTCGACCCATCGGGGCCTGCGCGATGTTCCAGATGCCCGGCCAGCAGCGCCATATAATGGTCAAGAACGGTTTTCATCCGTTCGATCAGGTCGCTTCTGGCGGTATCTACAAGATCGTCTCCGATCATCTCAAACTCTTGCACGATCATCCGTTCGGCGCGGTTCAACACACTGCGACGCGATATCAGTCGCGACAGCCATGTCACACGCAACTCAACCGTAATGCCACGCGTCAGCGCGCTTGTATTTGGACGGAACCAACGCACCGCGCTGGTATTCATGCGATTGTCCACGGGCTCCTGCCATCCGGGCAGGGCGCGCAAAGCAGCATTGGTCTGCATATCGATAGCGTAAAGCTCACTAAGCATGCGCTGCCGTACCACCTGTGTCGCGCCCTGGACAAGCTCGCGCATCCGCTCACGCAGAGGCGTAAAGTTCAGCTCAGTATCTCCGTCTTTGGCCAGCAAAGGCGATTGCCCATCAGGGCCGCGCACAACGATCGAGACAGCCTCGGCGACGGTGTCATCCATAACGCCCCGCAAATTGGCCAATACATCGTCCATATCATTGGTGATGGCCTTGGATTTATCTTCAACTAGCGCACGCAACTCAGAAAGCGATTTGTTGTTTTCTTCGACATCCGCTGTGTCAGGACCATCCTTTTCCTCAATCGCACGAAGCCGCGCCGTGCTGCGCTCAAGCTCACCTTGGGCAAAACTGTTTAAGTGCTGCCACGCAATATTAAGCTGTTCTTGGCGCGGTCCTTCGGTCAGGGCTTTGGTCACATGACGGCGCAGATCGGGCAAGCCCGACGCGATCATCGCGGCAAATCGCAATACACCTTCGCGGCTGATGGGGCCGGGACCTTGTTTGATCTCTTCGACGCCGTCAAGATATTGCTTCATCTGTTCGGGATGCGCCCTCAACCACGCCAATATCTGATCATGGTCGATTCCGGTTTCATCCCCGGTCAGCGCATAATGGGCCCATTGGGCGCTGCCCATCAGAACGTCAATCTCCGAGTTGCCAAGCGCCTGTTCAAGCCCATCCAATACGTCAGTGCGCACCTTGCCGGCATCTTCGGCGCCACCTCCCAATTCGTCCACGCGGTTGATGAAGACCACGATCTGACCAAGCTCTAGCGCTTGCATCAGGCGGAATAGCTTCAGATCGGCCCGCGACAACGCCTGATGCGCAGACAGCACGACGACGAAAAAGTCGGATTCCTTGAGATACTGGCGCGAGATCTCTTCACGGATCAGCAGCGGGTCATTGACACCGGGTGTGTCTGTGACTGTCACCGGATACGGAAAATGGCCAATGTCAAAATAGACCTCGGCCTTACGGGTGATGTCGCTGTAAAGGCCCCGATCTGAACCGGGGTCATACTGGTCTTCATCTGTCGGGTCATCCCCGGCACAGACATAGCGCGCCAGGTCATCCGAGGTCAATTCATCCAGATCGTGATGCTCGCCAAGAAGGTGTTTGTAGCTTTCCCCCAAGCGTAGCTTGGCGCGGGTTTTCATTGCCTCGACCTGCTCTTCGATCATCTCGCGCTTGTAGCTGTCCTCTTCATCAGGGAACATGTTGCGCAACTCTTCACCTTCGGCGATCAGGGCCTGCCATTGGCGATTGTCGAAGAAATGAAACTCGGCGCCCGACGTCCGACCGGACGGATGACCGAAATGCATGTCGGTGATCACTGTCGTCCATGGGTTCACGTCCGAGGGTAGATATTCTGCATGCCCGGTGAAACCGTTGATCAAGCGCGATTTTCCGGCCTTGATTTGACCTACGAATGCTATCGAAGGCTTGAGGTTCGACAAGTCGTCAACGATGCGCGAGATGAAGTGACGCGTTTCGTCATTGCTCGTCCCGTTCATGTCTTCTGCGATGCGAATAAGCTCGCGGCGGTTTAACTCACTCATAAGATTTACCCTGGTAACTCGTATTTTGTTTAACTTTGCAAAGTGGACACTATTTGGCAGGAACGCGGTTATTCAACGGCGCTATTCAATGTTTTCCATAGGTTGACGACAGCGCCCAGCTTGCGGGCGTCATGAACGGCGGCGGCGGTTTCCTGACCGTCGCACAAGATGGCGAGACCCGCGCCTTGTCCACCTGTCGGGCGAATGACGATCAGCTGTGGATCAGTTAAAGCATCGGAACCATCGGCCTGCCATCCCGCCAGATCCCGGGTGAATCGGGCCAATATATCCTTGTCCGGATGTGCGTCTTGGCCCTGCGCACACAACCCGTCAAATTGCATCTCGTCTTCAGTCGACCCAATCAGTATTCGACCTAATGCGAACCGATCCGCGCCCTCAAAGAATTTTCCGGCTATACTGGTGGCGCCTTGTGACGCAGTTTCTGGCTGGGCTTCTGGTTCTAAGGTCTGGTCGGAAACGATGGCCATGCGTGGCTCTTCGATTAGTTCAATCCGCGCGCAGGCCGCTTGGACCTCCGAAAAGGTAACCCCTACTTCATCAGCCTCAAGCGCCGTATCCGGGCGCAGAGAAACCAACTCAAGCGGGCCGGGTGCCGTTGCAATTTCCGACACCACTTGCGCCAGTCGTTCGATCAGTTTTTCGCGTGCTTCAGTTTCAAAATCCGGGACAGGGCCCGAAGCACAGCGGAATACGTCGGTGACCCGAGAGCTGTTGACTTCGATAGCCAAAGTTGCCCCGTCAGCCGCCGTAAATTCCAAACGCCGAGGCAAGATCGTGCCCCGGATGGCCCCCAGCACCTCATTCCGGCGTAACAGTGCGCTGCTACCCGATAGGTAGATTGCAGGCGATAAGCGCGCGACCGAAGTCCGCCCGATCCCTTCGAGCATATCCAGTATTTCACTATCCATCATGCGTGACCCCCTCTGGTCCCGTCTACACCGCGGCCGCCACCGGCCCGAGGCTGAGATGTGATTTCGTAAGCGCCAGCCCGACATTCGCGCTGTCGCGGCAGATATAGCATACCACGTGATCAGGATATTCTGTTGTCCTGAGAAAGATGTGCAGCCGGTCGTTTGAGAACACCGCGATTTCCCCAAATCCGGGGTGTTCAGTATCGTCGATTTTTGCCGCACGCAGGAGTTCTTCGAATCCCTTCATACCGCGTCCCTGAAACAGATTAGCTACTGCAAGTGCGAGATTTTCGAGCGCATCAGCGCTGTCTTGGTCCGACGCGTCGACGCCCAATAACATGCCGGTCTCCATGTCGACATACCCGGCTGCGATGCAGTCGGGTATGGTTTCGATGGCCGAAGCCAGAGCAAAGTCAATCGACATTCAGATGCCCACCTTCGAGTTTAATCTAAATCGCATGCCACTCCGCTCCGCCGTTCTTGCGAGCCTCAGAAACGGCGCGCGGTATGTCTTGATTCCGCTTAGCGTCATGTTCCAACGCAATCTGGTCAAACTCGGACAAGAATGCTGCAAAGGCGCTTTTCAGGCCATTTGCATCGTCAGGCAGGTTCTCACGCGCCACGATTTCACCCCACATTGCTGCAGCACTGAGTGGCGTTTCTATGAGGCGATCGCCCAAATCATCTGCCTTGTCATCGGCTGCATCTTCAATCTCTTCGGCAGCAGCTTCACCCACCATTGATACGACGCGGTTTGGAGCCAGCGCATTCGATTCGGGCTCCGGTTCATATTCGTCTGCCGAGTTTTCCGACTGTTCCGCCAACAGGGCCGCAATCGACGAAACCGATACTTCGATATCTGATGATTCTTCGGCGTCTTCCGACGGCTCTTGTTCGGTGTCCGCAGCTTCGACTGCTTCCGCTTCGTCCTCTCCTTCGCCCAAGACGATCAGTTCGGCATCTTCCTGCTCTTCCTCATCATCGTCATCCATGAAATCAAACTCATCCACGTCGGTGATGGGGTTTGCCAAGAGGTTCAGATCCAGCGGATCTTCCGTCTTGTCAGAGAACAAGGCACGTAAGTCTTCATCAGCAGGCTCCGCTTCGGTAGCCATTTCCGCGCGCATCCGCTCGGCTTCTTCTGCATCAATCCGCGCCTGTCCGGACTCCTCGGTGCGACGCTCCACGCGGGCAGGGCGTACTGGGAAACTTGTAACCACATCATTCTCGGCAGAGTCATCTTCCATCGGCGTGACAAGTTTCAGCGGTGCATCGCCAGAGGTTTTCTCGGGCCGCGATGGCTGAACTTTGGGTGCGTCTGACAGGGATTTGTCAATTTGATAGCGCGACAGCATATCCGCACGGCTGTCCATGATCTGCTCAGTGATCTCAAGGAAACTGTCGACCATCTTGCCGCCGCCGCTGCGTGACCACAGCTCGGCGTCACCGGTTTTGTCACGGGCCATGATAGCATCACGGGCCGAGAACAGGATCGTGCGATTGAACAAATGACCCGCTTCGCGATTTACGCGGCGCAAGACCTTCTGCCGGTCTTTCTGATTCAATGCATCTGCGCGCGTCACCAGCAAAAGCGATTTATGCTGCAGCCGTTCCGGCAGCGAAACCCATGTGGCACGTTCAGTTTCGCGCCAAGCCTGGGTCGAGTGCGTGCACCACAACACACCATTGGCCTGGCCAACTGCGCGTTGCCAGACATCCGTCGAAATCTTCGGGTCCGAAATGCCGGGTGTGTCGATCAGGTCGACCGCCTCAAGAATGTCGGCTTCAAGGAAGATGCGAATGAACTGGGCGTCGTTGACACCAACCTGTTCAAGCTGATCCAATTCGATATTCTGCGTACTACCATCATGGCGTTTGATATAGGCGGGTCGATTGCCCCAGCTGAACCAGATCGGCGGCAGTTGCGTCGCTGTGACCTGCGTCGGCAGTGCCTGTTTGCGCAGCAGGAAATTCATCAACGTCGATTTGCCTGCACTGAATTCCCCCATGAGCGCAAACACAGGTTTGCGGCGGGACCACTGCTCGATGCGGTTCCAAGCCTTGGGAGAGACGAAGCGGGTTTGTGATTCTTTTACCATAACTCTTCTTATGCTGCTTCGTTACTAAGGTCTTTCAGGATATCGCCCAGAATATCGTCACGTGATTTCTGCGGCTTCTGCTCGGCCATCTGGGCCGCAGCCCTTTCAGGCGATTGCGAGATGCTGAGCAGCGTGTCTTTCTGTTCGGCAATAAAGTCGGTCAGCGCGGCCCGCACGTTCTCTAGGACTGCGGCGATCTGGTTTTCCTCGATGTCTTTAGTGATCGAGTTCGCCTCGGACGCGATCAGTCGCGTATAATCTGCGGCATAGGCTTCGAACCCTTTGCGGCGTTGCCACCAACGTCGCCACCATGTGCTCTGCAGGTCCAGTGCGATTGTGCGGCCAATCCCTAATGGCGGGGGTACACGCGGCACGATCGGAGCTTCAATGTTGAATTCACCCAAGTGGTTGCCCAGCAGCTTCTGATACAGTGCCTCCACGTCCGCTGCAGCAGCCGAATACAGAGCACCGGCATCCTTACGCATGGATCGGGCAAAGCTGAAATATGCCGCCTTCTGCAAGGTGCGCAGACCTGCTGGATCATATTGCCATGTACCCTGCTCACCATTCTGTTCCAGATGTGAGATCAGAGAATCCGTCGCACGTTTGACAAAATTTGCTTCCGCAGACGCAAGTCGCTCTAATACCTTGTCGCGAAGCTTGGTTGTCAGTTCCGAGGCTTTCTTTTCGTACTCAGCCGAAACCTTTGCGATCGCTTCTTCGGGCGACGCACCGTCCAGATCCCGAACGATACCGTCAGAGTTAGACAGCGTCTTGGCCACTGCAGTCGCCCGGATCTGGCTGGCAATGTTGCGCGCCCGATGGCGAACGCGATCTAAAAGACGCGTTCCTGCACCCTCAGCGATACGCTCATTCATGGCGAGCAGCAGATCAGGCAATCCTGATAGCGCCCAGATCTTATCCAGCGATGCAGCCTGATCGCCAAATCCAGCCGCCAGATAGAAGGTGTTCAACGCCTCGCGCGATTCCTCAGTTAGAATGTCCGGGTTTCCGGTTAGCGCAGCCTCGGCCCACAGAGCGCTGCCAAAAACAACGCTGGTGCTGGCGTCTATGTTGTTCTGTTTCAGTGTGTCTTGAATACGATCACGTATCTCAGGCACTTGATTGACCGGGTCTGACAATTCATCGATGCGGTTCACGAACAGGATGATCTGGCGGTTCTCGAACTGTGCGATGATCCGCATTAGCGCCATGTCCATCGTGGTTAACGCCTGGCTGGCAGCCAAAACAACAACACACACCTCTGATCCACGCAGGCTGCGTAGGGTGATTTGTTCGCGCACCATAAAGGTATCGTTCACACCTGGGGTATCGCAGAGCTTGAGCGAGATCGGATATTGCGGGATATCCATGAACAGCTCGGCCGATTTAGTCACATCGGCGAAACGACCCGTCTTGGGGTCGATATCCGGGTCATCCTCATCCCCGAGGCAGACATACCGCTGAATCAGTTCATCGTCGAAATAATCATACTGGTGGCTCTGACCGAGAATCAGGTCAAAGTGCTTCCCAAGCCGCTCTTCTGATTTGGCCTTCATCTCGCCGATTTGACGGCGAATATCGTCCATCTCATCATCGGCACCGGCTCGATTAGCCAACTCGCCCAGACGACCGCCGCCAACCATCAGATTGTCCCATTCTTCCTGCTCGAAGAATGTGAATTTGGAACGGGTGTCGCCTTCTGTGCGGGTGTTGATGTTCAGCGTTGTAACCACCGAGGTCCACGGGTTCACATCCGAAGGCAAAAGATTTGGCCTCCCGGCCAATATGTTCACGATCGAGGATTTGCCGGCCTTCACCTGCCCCACCATCGTGACACTGGCGGTAAAATTCTCCATTTTGGTCTTGAGCGCAGCCAGCCGTGCGGAAGACCGTGCATCCGCCACCTCTGTCAGTTGGTCGATCTGTGTCGTCAACGAGGTCATTGCCTCTGTCATCTCAGACAGGGACTCGTTTCCGACAGACAGAAGGTGGTCGTTACGCGCCATGGTCAGCCTCCGGTACCAGTTGCAGCGATGTGGTTCCCTGCCCCGTCAGGCAGGCTTGCAAGCGTGTCGATTCGTGCGATCAGGTCCAGCGCGTTGCCGAGGATTGCGGCCTCGGTTCGCGGTGAAATCGATTCATATGCGAAAGAATCAGCCAGAACTTCGATTGAACTGAAGCCTTCACCATTTTCCAAACAAGCCACACGGCGTCCGGTCGGAAAATCATCTGTTTTGTTGGCAGGCAGCGGCATGCGGGCATTAGCCAGCAAGTAGCGATTGCCCGAATGCGTACGGAGAGCGACGCCGAATCCTGTGCCAGGGTGCTGACGGTTCAGGGTTTTCAGTTCGCCAATAAAGCTTTCACGCGCAAGGCTGACAGCGTCTTGCTCGGAAGCAACGGATTTGATCTGGTTGGTCACGACAGAGACCCTTGTTCTGGAGTTGAGCAGAAACTCGCACGGTGCCAGAAGGCAAAAAAGACTCATTAACTCCTGCACCCAATCAATTACGATTACCGCGGTGTTATTTTGACGCGAATAGGATATTTTGGCGTTTGAAATGTGGCACAATTATGATGGCGTCTCATAGAAATACCTCAACCTATGAGAGTGTAAGCCACGACGTTGACGAGTTGCCCAAGTTTTTATGGCTTTGATTGCTTGTTAAAAAGTCCGAGATTCCGTGGCGTCAAGGATTTACATGTTGCTTCTTACGTTTTTGAAATATATAAAAATAATTTCTATTTCTGTGATCGAAGGAACCTCTGATTGAAATTCGATACGAAACCACTCACCTCAAGTTACACTTTTTTGAAATGTGCCCCACACAAAGTAATCTTTCAGCGACTCAACGTATGCGAGTTTAAGATAAAGAGAAAAATTGCGATAAATGTTCGCTAAATGGAAACAAAAAGAAGGACCAGAAAACGGGCCTTCACACAGGTGAAATTACGACCAAAACCAGCACCTGAGCACTGTTCGTGCTGGAAAGACTGGCCAAACTGCATTCTCACTGTCCAAGGCACGTTCTTTAACATTTGGCACATGCGAGTTCTGGTTAAACTTACTTGGGCAAAAGATTGTTTCCATCGAGACGATAATAAATTGCCCTCTCGCTTGATTTTACCTCTCGCACTCATTCAAAAGCTTTGCTATTCAGCGCGTCGTCGCGGTGCTTCGGCATCGGGTTGCGGGTGTGGCGAAATTGGTAGACGCACCAGATTTAGGTTCTGGCGCCGCAAGGCGTGGGGGTTCAAGTCCCTCCACCCGCACCAACACGACTTCTTACCATCAATGTGATTGATCGCTGGCGAACTTACGCAGTTCAAACGCCGTAGCGGGCCATAAACATGTCGACGGCCTGTAATGCAACCTCGTCTATCTCGTTCTGGTCAAATCGATTTTGGATACCGAAAGCCGCGCGGCCCCATAGTCGGACTTTGCACAGTTCAGAAAACTGCTCGGCCGCGATGTTGACGTCTTCAACCGCCAACTCACCTTTGCCAACTGCCTTGGTCAGATATTCGGCCATCTGGCGTTGGCCGTTCTTCGGTCCTGCTTCATAAAACGCTTTACCAAGCTCGGGGAATCGGTCGCGCTCGGCCACACATATGCGAAAGACTTGCTGCGCGAAGTCCGAGACGAGAAAAGCCGTAAGCTGAGTGGCTGCTATCGTCAGCACCTCGCGGGCTGGCTTGGTCTCATCGATCATCGAAAGGATGCGTTCAGACATCAGGCGACATTCGGTCTGGGCAACCTCGGTGAACAACAGTCGCTTGTCGGGGAAATAGCTGTATAGCGTTGCCTTCGAAACACCCGCCGCACGCGCGATGTCATCGACGCTTGCGCCTTCAAACCCATCCGCCATGAAAACCTCTCGGGCCCCACGTAACACCTGGTCGAATTTACGGCCTGTACGCAGGATGGTGGCGGCTTGGGTCATGGTGTCTCCGGATTGCGATATCCTGCAACACTATAAACCGTTCGGTTCAGTTTCAACGCTTTTCACTCCGATAGCGGTTTTGGCACAACGTTACGGCTTCAATCGTACCGCCGACCGTGCGTCAACCTTGCGAGCCTGACCAGCCATGTTAACACGTTGCCATGGTCGAGATATTTCTGCGCACTCTCCCCTTTTTCGCAATCATCGGCCTGGGGTTCTGGGCCGGACGCAGCCGGTTTTTCCCTCCCGAGGCGACAGCATATCTAACCAAGTTCGTGTTTTTCTTTGCTTTGTCGGCTATGCTATTCCGGTTTGCCGCCACCCTGCCCTTTGCCGAAATTTTCAACGGTCGGCTGGTGATCGGGTATCTGATCGGCACTGCTGGCGTCTATGCGCTGGCGACGGCTATCGCTTATCTCCGAGGGCTGGACATCCCCACCGCCGCGGTCGAGGCGCAATGTGCTGCTATTGGCAATGTTGGGTTTCTGGGCCTGCCCATGCTTGCGCTTTTATTCTCCGAAGCTGCCATAGGTCCAGTGATGTTGGTGCTGACAGTTGATCTGGTTGTGTTTTCCTCATTGATCGTGATCCTGATCAACGGTGGCCGCGATGGTCGGCTCAGCCTGGGGACGATGCGCCTGATCGGGATTGGCCTGCTGAGAAACCCCATGATCTTGTCAATCTCCGCCGGATTGCTCTGGTCTGCATTAAAAGCGCCTGTACCGGTGCCTCTGAATGATTTTCTGACGATTCTGGGCGGCGCTGCTACGCCAGGTGCGTTATTTGCCATCGGGGCATCACTGGCGGACAAATCGGCCGAGCGCATCCAGATCGCGGGTTGGTTAAGCTTTTGCAAGCTGGTGCTGCATCCGCTTTTCGTCGCACTAATGGTGATTTGGCTGATCCCGGTTGCCGCCTTTCCGGCGATGGTCGCAATCGCGGCGGCGTCTTTACCAGTAGCGGGCAATGTTTACATGCTGGCCGCGCACTACGGTGTGGCCCCGCAACGGGCATCTGCTGCCATCCTGTTATCTACCATCGCCAGCATTCTGACCGTCCCGCTGGCGATAGGATGGGTCAGCGGATTCTGATCTTCACCTTTTCGAAAAATGAGCTTTCCAGAGGTGGCTGCACTTTACGCCGACGCTGCAGAGCGTTAGCCATGGCCCGGACACAACGTAAGGATCAGCTTGATGGAAACCCTTTCGGAAAATGCCTGTTTTGGTGGTGTGCAGGGCGTTTATCGCCATGCTTCCTCGGCCTGCAAATGTGATATGACATTTGGCCTTTTTCTTCCGGCCGAAGCCAAGGACGGCCCCGTTCCTGTTCTGTGGTATCTGTCGGGCCTGACCTGCACCCATGAAAACGCCATGACGAAGGCGGGTGCCCAGGGTTGGGCGGCCGAACAGGGCATTGCGCTGGTGTTCCCCGACACTTCACCACGCGGCGAAGGCGTGGCAGATCACGAAGACTATGACCTTGGCCAAGGCGCAGGGTTCTATGTCAATGCCACGCAAAGCCCTTGGACGCCTCACTTCAACATGTGGGATTATGTTGCCGAAGAGCTGCCGGCCCTTCTGGCCGAGAACTTTGCGATTGATCCTGATCGTCAGGCCATCACCGGGCATTCGATGGGTGGGCATGGCGCATTAACGCTGGCGATGAACCTGCCCGGGCGTTACCGGTCTGTTTCGGCCTTCTCGCCGATCTCGAACCCCATGGGGGCGGATTGGGGTCGCAAGCAACTCAGCGCGTATTTAGGCGATGATGAGACCGCATGGGCCAAGCATGATGCGTCGGCGATGATGAAAAGCACAGGCTTTGACGGACCGGTCCTGATCGACACCGGTGCAAACGATCAGTTTATGGATCTGTTGCGCCCGGAGGCACTGGCGCAGGCAATTGCCGAGCGTCGCCAGCAGGCCACTTACCGACTGCAGCCCGGCTATGACCATTCCTATTATTTCGTGTCCACCTTTATGGAGGATCACATCACCTTCCACGCCGAAGCGCTGTATGGGGACTGAGGCATGAGCAAATATGACTATGACCTGATCATCATCGGCTCGGGCCCTTCAGGCCGGGCGGCGGCGATTCAGGCAGGCAAATTGCAGCGCCGGGTGCTGGTGATTGACCGCAAAGATCGTTTTGGTGGTGTCTCTGTTCACACCGGAACGATCCCATCGAAAACCTTGCGAGAGACGGTGCTGAACCTGTCAGGCTGGCGCGAGCGCAGTTTTTATGGGCGCTCCTACCGGGTCAAGGATCAGATCAGCGCCGAGGATCTGAAAGCACGGCTGCACATGACACTCGATCATGAGGTCGATGTGCTGGAGCATCAGTTCAACCGCAACCATGTTGAAACGCTGAACGGGTTGGCGACGTTCACGGGGCCACACGAGATCGAGGTGGCTACGGATGCAGGCGAATCCACGCGTCTGACAGCAGCCAAATTCCTGATCGCCACCGGCACCAAGACCTACCGGCCAGATTACGTGCCTTTCAATGGCAAAACTGTCGTCGATGGGGATGATTTCCTTGAGATGGAGGAAATCCCGCGTTCGCTCTGCGTGATCGGTGCGGGCGTGATCGGCGTTGAATATGCAACTATGTTCTCGGCGCTTGATGTCCGGGTGACGTTGATCGAACCGCGCGAGACGTTTCTGGATTTCATCGACAAGACACTGATCCACGATTTCACACATCAGATCCGTGAAAATGGCGTCGATCTGCGGTTGGGGGCAGCCGTCGAGAAAATAGAAGACGCCGGTAGCCATGTTGAGATCACGCTGGACAATGGGCGGCACGTCCGGGCCGAGATGCTGCTGTTTGCAGCCGGCCGGATGGGGGCGACCTCGGCGCTGAACTTGGACGCGGTTGGCATTGAAACGGATCATCGCAATCGTATCAGCGTGGACCGCAAGACCTATCAGACCTCGGTGCCGCATATCTATGCCACCGGAGACGTCATCGGGCATCCGTCGTTGGCCTCAACTTCGTTGCAACAAGGGCGGGTCGCGGCCTGTCATGCGCTGGAGACTCCAACCCTGCCGGAAAGCCCCTGGTATCCGTATGGGATCTACTCGGTCCCCGAAATCTCAACCTGCGGGATGTCCGAGGAAGAACTGCAGGAGCGTGGTATTCCCTACGAAGTGGGTGTGGCCCGGTTCCGCGAAACCTCGCGCGGGCACATCATGGGGTTGGAGCATGGCATGCTGAAGATGCTGTTCTCGCTCAAGACCCGCCGGGTCTTAGGGGTTCAGATTGTCGGCGAAGGCGCAACCGAGCTGATCCATATCGCGCAGGCGGTGCTGAACCTGAAAGGCACGGTGGATTACTTCGTGCAGAACACGTTCAACTATCCGACCCTTGCCGAAGCTTACAAAATCGCGGGGCTGGATGCCTTTAACCGGATGCCCATTCCGGACGAATTCAAGGTGCGCAAATCGACGCCAAAGGCAAAGTCAGCGCCAAAGGTCAAAGAGGCGTGACGACGCTTTACATCGACGGGGATGCCTGCCCGGTCAAGGCCGAGGCTGAACGGGTGGCAACCCGGCACAAGGTGCCGATGGTTCTGGTCTCAAACGGAGGGCTACGCCCCTCTGCCAACCCGTTGGTGCAGGTAGTGATCGTCGCCTCGGGAGCAGATGAGGCGGATAAGTGGATTGCCGAACGCTGCGGCACCGGCGATATTGTCGTTACCTCTGATATACCGCTGGCCGCCAAGTGTATTGAAGCCGAAGCACGCGTGCTTCGGCCCAGTGGTGAGGCTTTCACCGCGGCCAATATCGGTCAGCAATTGGCAATGCGCGATCTGATGGCGGACCTTCGCGCGGCAAACCCGCTGGGGACAGGTGGCGGAGGAAAACCATTTGGCAAAGCCGACCGTTCGCGTTTTCTGGATGCGCTTGAGCGCGAGATACGCGCTGCCCTTCGCAGGTAGTGCTCCCGCCGGTCAGAGACGCATCAAAGATGCATATCCTTCCGTTGGGCTGGGCAGCGCGTGCCGCGCTGCGGTTGGCGCTTGCATCTCTGACCTGCGATTGGTTCAGTCGTTGTGATTGAACTGGTATGGGATTAAGTCATGGCCATTGAAGCCGTCATCTTTGACATCGGAAATGTGCTGATCGAGTGGCAGCCCGAGCGCTATTATGATCGGGTAATCGGCGAGGATCGTCGTCGCGCCATGTTTGACGAGGTCGATCTGCATGGGATGAATGATCTGGTAGATCAGGGCCATCATTTCACGGATACGATTTACAATTGGGCGGACAAGTACCCGGAATGGCGCGATGAAATCCGAATGTGGCATGACAACTGGATCGAACTGGCCGCGCCCGAGATCCCACATTCAGCGCGACTTCTGCGCGCGTTGCGGACCAAGAAGATCCCGGTCTTTGCCCTGACGAATTTTGGGGTTCAGAATTTTGACTATGCCACTACCGTTTATCCGTTTCTGAATGAGTTTGATCGTCAATACGTCTCGGGTCGGATGAAGACGGTCAAACCTCATATGCCAATTTACGAAATGGTTGAGGCCGATTGCGGCATCCCTCCCTCGGCGCTTTTGTTTGCAGATGACAGGATCGAGAATATCGAAACAGCAAGGGCGCGCGGATGGCAAACGCATCACTTCATCGATCCGCAGGGTTGGGCGGATCGATTGGTTTCTGAGGGGCTGCTGACCGCTGAAGAGGCCGCATAGCTCAGGCTGTCACGCCGGTTGGTGAACGATTTTCGCGGATGGGCAGGTGAATGATGGCGCTGAACGCTCCGATAGCGACGCCGATCCACCAAACCATGGTGTAATCACCGAATTGGTCGTACATGCGCCCGCCTAACCAGATGCCCAGAAAACTGCCGATCTGATGGCTCAGGAATACGATCCCGTAGAGCGTGCCCATGTACCGCAGGCCATAGAGATGTGCGACAAGGCCAGATGTTAGCGGTACGGTCGCCAACCAGAGCGATCCCATCACAAGCGAGAATGCGATCACGGACAAGGGCGTGATTGGGAACACGATGAAGGCACCTGCGGCAAGCGTTCGGCCGGTGTAAACCGCCGCGAGCAGGTACTTCTTCGGAAAGTGATTTCCAGCCCATCCGGCCAAAAGGGTTCCGCCGATATTGGCCAACCCAATCAACGAAATCGCAATCGCCCCCAAGGCTGAAGTTGTGGTGATCCCCATCGAATGTAAGAAGCCACCGGGTTGGATCGGGCCGCACATCTCGGTGACGAAGGCGGGGAAATGGGCTGTGACAAAGCCCAGTTGATAGCCACAACTGAAAAAGCCGATCGCAATCAGCGAATAAGACGGGTCGCGGAATGCCTTGGACAGGATCTGCCCCATACTCTCCTCTAGCTCCGTCCTGCTGATGGGCTGAGGCGCGCGCATGAATGGCAATGTCAGAATCAATGCAAGGATAGCCACCGCAAAGATCAGAAACACTTGCTGCCAGGGTAAGAAAGTCAGCAACCACTCTGCTGTGGGTGCGCCAATGACTTGCCCGAAACTGCCCGCTGCGGTGACAATCGCCAATGACATCGAGCGGTTCGCATCCGATGAGGCACGACCTACGACCGCAAGGACCACGCCAAACCCCGTCCCAGCGATCCCGAAACCCACGAGCCAAGCATACATCTGATGTTCAAACGGGGTAACGGACCATGCCGTCAGGACCATTCCCGCCGTATAGGTCAGAGCGCCCAGAACGATGGCGCGCCGATCACCTATCTTTTCCGCAATGGCGCCAAAGATCGGCTGGCCGATCCCCCAAGCCAGGTTTTGTATGGCGATCGCCATCGAAAAATCGCTGCGTAGCCAGCCGAACTCATCCGCAATCGGTATCTGGAACACACCAAAAGAGGCGCGTACGGCAAAACTGACTGTAATTACGATACAGCCGACGATCAGGATCGGGTTCAGCAAACGGGTGGATTGCGACATTAAGGCTCCGAAGATTGGTCCCAGCAGACGTTAGCGGTACAACTCGGCGCGTCAATTCAGGAGTTTTGTGACGCCAGTTCAGCAAAATTGATGTGTCTGGAAAAAAGGTTTCTTTTCAACACACGAAGCGATCGGTATGGCTCAACTCATGACGGATCTAATTTCACACTATGAAGATCTTATTGCTGATGGGACACTGACCCGGGACGACGCGCAAGAGGCTGTGCTGCCCCGGTTTGAGCGCATTCGGGCAACCTTGGCCGAACCGGTTAAGCGTGGATTTTTCCGCAAAGCGCCGCCGCCACCTAAGGGTTTGTATCTTTGGGGAGGTGTTGGGCGCGGCAAGTCGATGTTGATGGACATGTTTGTCGAGACATTGGGTGAAATCCCAGTTCGACGGGTGCATTTTCATGCGTTCATGCAGGAAATCCATTCCGGTCTGCACAAGGCGCGTGAAGACGGCGTTGAGGACGCGCTGGTCCCTGTAGCCGATGCAGTCATCAAATCGGCGCGGGTGCTGGCCTTTGATGAGATGCAGATCATCGATATCACCGACGCGATGATCGTGGGGCGGTTGTTTGATCTGCTCTACAAGGGTGGTGTCGTTATCGTTACGACTTCGAACAGACATCCGGATGATCTATATAAGGATGGGTTGAACCGGCAGCTTTTTCTGCCTTTCATACAGCACATCAAAGAGCAACTGGAAGTGTGGGAGTTGGTTTCACCCACGGATTACCGGCAGAACCGACTTGAAGGCTCGCCGGTTTACTTCACCCCCATCGGGCCCGAAGCGCGGGAGAAGATTCGTGGGGTTTGGAATGATCTGTCGGGTGGACCGGCAGAAGAGCTGGCTCTTCAGGTGAAGGGTCGCGAAGTTGTCCTGCCCGCCTTTCGCAACGGCGTTGCACGGGCCTCGTTTTATGACCTCTGCGGACGAATGTTGGGTCCGGGAGACTACCTGGCCATCGCAGAAGCGCTGAAGGTACTGGTTCTTGAAGATATCCCGCGTTTGTCACGCAATAATTTCAATGAGGCCAAGCGCTTCGTCACCCTGATCGATTCGCTTTATGAGGCGAAAGTTCGGCTGATTTGTTCCGCCGCTGCCGAGCCCGAGATGCTCTATGTCGAAGGAGAAGGAACTTTTGAGTTTGAGCGTACGGCCTCGCGCCTGCGGGAGATGCAAGACAAGGATTGGGGCAGATAGGGGGTGCTGCCCTGGCGCAGGATCTTTTTCATCAGGCGGAGGATCAGGCGTTTTCTCTAAGGATGTTTCCCGCAAGATAAAGCGACCCGCAGATCAGAATGCGTGCATCAGGGGTTTGAGCGGTGATTGCGGCGAGCGCGTCTGTGACGCTGTCTGCTGTTGTGGCGGCCAGATTCACCTTAGCAGCAGCGGCGGCGGTTTCGTCCGCGCTCAGCGTATTCTGCTCACCCGGGATCGATACGGCCGTCAGGCTGTCTGCCCTTTGGGCCAATGGCGCGAGATAACCGGTGACATCTTTGGTATTCAGCATACCACAAATCAAATGCGTGGGACGTTCTGGTAGTGAGGCTAGAACCTCGGCCAAAGCAGTGCCTGCAGCCGCGTTGTGACCACCATCCAACCACAACTCAGCCTGAGGGGCCTGCTCGACCAGAGGACCGGTTTTTAGCCGCTGCATGCGCGCGGGCCATTCGGCCTTGGCCACAGCGGCCTCGTAGGCATCATCGCCCATTTGCAGGTGGCGCAACGCAGCCAGAGCCGCGCCTGCATTTTCGATCTGATGAGCACCCAGTAGGTTTGGCATAGGCAGATCGCGCAAACCGGTTTCGTCCTGATAAATAAGGCGACCGTTCTCAATATGAACATGCCAGTGCTGCCCGTGGACCAATAGCGGAGCGCCCAGACGGGCTGCGGTATATTCGATGACTTCCAGCGCCTCATCCTGCTGCGGGCCGACGATGCAGGGAACGCCCGGCTTGATGATTCCGGCTTTTTCAGCGGCGATCTTGCCCAAAGTGTCGCCCAGGAACTGCTCATGGTCGATCGAGACGGGGGTGATGACCGTCAACTCGGGCCGTTCGATCACGTTGGTGGCGTCCAGCCGCCCGCCCAGCCCGACTTCGAGCAGCGTATAGTCAGCTTTGGTGCGGGAAAATGCCAGCAGCGCGGCGCAGGTGGTGATTTCAAAATAGGTGATGTTCTCACCGCCATTGGCGGCGTAACACTCATCCAGCACGGCGGTAAGGTCGGGTTCGGAAATCAGCTCACCTGCCAGTCGGATTCGCTCGTGAAACCGGGCCAGATGAGGTGAGGTATAGGCATGGACCGCATGTCCTGCCCCTTCAAGCCCCGCCCGGATCATGGCCTGGGTCGAGCCCTTGCCATTGGTCCCAGCGATATGAATGACCGGAGGCAGCTTAACCTGAGGATTGTCTATTGCCGCCAGCAAACGCCATACCCTGTCCAAGGTCAGGTCGATGATCTTGGGGTGCAGCGCCATCATCCGGTCTAGGATGGCATCCGAAGATGGGGAGGTCATTTTTCGACCGCGTCCTCGGTGGGTGCCTCGGTTGGGGCTTCTTCCGGCTCGGGCGCAGGAAGGTCGCCTTTGACCGCAGGGGGCTGCTTCATCAGCATTCGGGTGATGGTGATCAGCTCATCCCGCATCTCGGTGCGTTTGGTCACTCGGTCGAGCATCCCGTGATCCAGCAGATATTCAGCGCGCTGGAATCCTTCGGGCAGTTTCTCACGAATGGTCTGTTCGATCACACGGGGTCCGGCGAAACAGATTAGGGCATTGGGTTCCGAAATATGAACGTCACCCAGCATCGCGTACGAGGCTGTAACGCCGCCTGTAGTCGGGTGGGTCAGGACAACAATATAGGGCAGGTTTGCTTCTTTAAGCATCTCCACTGCGACCGTCGTACGCGGCATTTGCATCAGGCTCAGAATGCCTTCCTGCATCCGCGCGCCGCCGGCTGCCGAAAACAGGATCAGGGGCCGCTGTAGCCTAACAGCCTCCTGTGCTGCAGCAATGATGGCATTGCCTACATACATGCCCATCGATCCGCCCATGAACGAAAAATCCTGCGCGGCTGCCACGATCGGGGTACGGCCGATTTCGCCAACGGCGACCAGCATCGCTTCTTTCTCGCCGGTCTTTTTCTGGGCCGCCTTCATACGGTCAGGGTATTTTTTCTGATCCCGAAACTGCAGGGGATCGTCTTTCGGTGCCGGGACATCAACCTCGGAAAAAATACCGCCATCAAACAGATGTTGGAACCGATCGCGCGGCGTGATTGCCATGTGATGGTCGCACTGGGTGCAGACATTCTGGTTTTCCGCCAATTCGCGGTGGAACAGCATGGTTCCACACTCATCACACTTGTGCCAAAGGTTTTCGGGCACTTCGCGGCGCGAGAAGATCGAATTGATCCGGGGGCGGACGTAGTTTGTGATCCAGTTCATGTCGGAACCTTGATAATGCGGCGTTGACGTCAAATAAGACGCAATGCCGGGAAATGCAATCAGCGCCTGAGGACCAATCTTGCGGTGAGCCACCCCACGATCATCAGCGCAAAGTCGACTAGCAACCAAGGTCGCAACGCTTCGGCGTCCGATGCCTCATAAGGAAGATGGAACAAGGCCAGGCCACCAAGGTTGTCGGGAAACGAAATGACAAGCAGAGCCGCGATGTTATTGAAAAAATGCAGCGCAATGGCGGGGCCCAGCGTACCCGCTCGCGCGGTCAGATCGGCGGTCAAAAGCCCAAATGTCAGCGCCCAGATGGCAATCAAGACCGCATTGTCTCCGACCGTCGCGGGGCTGTAGTGGCCAGCTGCGAACAAGATTGATGGCAGACCCATCCAGATCAGCGGAGACCGAAACCGCGCGGCGAGGCCCTGTTGCATATAGCCTCGGAACAGGATTTCCTCGGCGCTGGTCTGAATCAGCACCGCAACAGCGGATAAGGGAAGCAGCAAAAGCCATTTGGTTAACGCGAGGTTCGCCACCAATGGTGCACCAAGGTCATAGGGGGGGAGTATGAATATGACTGCACCCAGCAGAAGCAATGCGCGAACAACGCGCCAAAACTGCCAGATTGCGATGGATTGTTCGCCCAGGACCGAGGCAAGTGACCGGTGCTGAAATAGTCGTGCCCCCAACGCCACGCCAATAGTGACAAAAATAAAGCTGGAGAGCACAATAAGGAGCGCTGTTGGCGACGATCCATTCAAGAATGTGACCGCCGATCCTGATGAGCCAAGACTGGCAACGATTGCGAACAAGATTGCATTGAGCGTGACCACAACCACTGAGACCAGCGCAAGACCAGCCAACAAGCGCCATATCTCGGGATATCTGCGGGCGGCACCTAGCAATTGCTGATGACTTGAATAGGCCCCCCGCCTTTCATTAGTGCTCATCGGTTTGCTCAGCACTTACCGAAGGCAGGTCATCCCCAATTGGAGTGTTGGGGTCACGCAACCGCTCGGACACCGTGGACAGGTATCCGGCCACGGTTTCAAGCAGCCTCATCGCAACGCCCGCGTCACTTTCAATCACAGCACGCAATTCCTCCGCGCCGATCCGCAGGAACGAGCAATCCGTGAGGGCCACCAAATCCAATTGTCGCGGCTCATTGGTGATAATCGCAAGATCGCCGATAAGGCGCCCGGGTTCTACTATCGAGAGCGAACGCATTTCACCGTGTTCATTCAGCCAATTCAGGCTTGCCGAACCTGAAATACACAAATACGCCGCATCGGGAGCCTGGCCACGTGCGAAAATGGTTTGACCTGCCGCGACCTCGTACCATTGGGCCGAAAACGCCAGAAGACGCTGGTTGCGCCCATCGACTCGTGAAAACAACTCGGTCGAAGAAATGATCTTGAGTTTCCGGCTCAGGTCGTCCGTCCCGGTGTCTTCGGCATCGGTGGACACGCGTGAGACACCATCGATGCGACCGTCCTTTATTTCAACAAACAAATCATAGGCTTCCGGATGGGCAAAATGATCCTCCATAAAGATCATAATCGAGTCGGGTAATAACTCGCGCAGCTTCAGACGGGTCCGCAGGCGGCTTTCAGAGTCGTGGCTGGCCAGTGCCTTGTCGAGTATCAGGATATCGGGGCGTTTGATCCCGGCACGAGAAAAGGCAGCACGCTCCTGAAACACTGTCGGAAGGTTGTTCCCACCTAACCCGGACGGCAGGTCGTAGATGATCGCGGCGGCCCTTCGGCGCAGCCCGGCCTCGTTCAGAACCTCCGCGACCAGATCTTCGATCTCTTCTGCATGAGCACCAGCCATGATGGATACCCGACCATACAGAGCGTTTTCCATTGCTGTCAGGCGGGGAACGTAGACGTCCGGTGACACCGGCACGAACATCGCACCCATAGCGCCCCGCAGCCGTTCGGCCTGACTGTGACGAATGGAAAGGATTTTGTCCTTGTACTCCTCAGGGAAACTCGGGCCGATTTGTTCAGCGGTCAGCATGAATGGGACGGTCAACAGCAGCGCACGTTCCTGATCGCCGATGGCTTCTTCGCCCTTGGTTTTGCGGCGCTCTTCGATGTCAAGCAGACGGTGGTACATGTCTTTTGACATGCCAAGCCGCAAGAACAATGGGTGATCGGCCCCATCTCGCCCGAAAGTCTGGTTTAGGGTTTCCAGAACGGCCTGAGCGATGCTGAGCGCGTCATCATCCAGGCCATTGCCCGTAAGCAACGACAGAAAGCGGTGGTCCCCCGCCAGAATGTCCGGTGCGATATCATGCGTCGGTGAAGCGAACAGCAGGTTCCCGCCCAAGGGCACGGCGGGATTGAACTGGTCAGGATCGAACCGATAGACATACTTGTCCAACCCGCGCTCTTGCAGGCGTGTGGCAACGGTATCTCGCAGATCGACTATTTCTTTCGCCAGCACCGGGTGTACTTCCGGGTCGAACTGAGAGCGCAAAGTGCGCCGGAACATAAATTCATCAATGCCCATCGCTTCGACAAGCTGGAACCACCAATCGCGAATATCCTCGATGTCATCAAGACCCGCGAGGCTTGGATCGATCCATTCATCGGACAGTGAATCGGGTGGGTTCCCGGCGCGCACGGCTTCGATCTGGCGGCGTGAGGGGGCCTGCAATGAACCACTTTCGTGTTGAGGATGCGTGCGCAGCGGCATTAGCAGGTTATCACCCAATGTTCCGTCGAACAGGTAAGGGCGTGAATAGGCATAGCCGATCCGCGCCGCAATCACCGCCTGATGCAGGCTGTTGAGGTTGTGGCCAGCCATCAGAACCTCGCCTTGAACCGGCAGCACTTCGCGCGTCAGCAACTGCGCAAGCGCACTGCGTTCCGAAGCGTGTTTCGACTGAATCGCAACCCGAGCGCCTTGGGGAATGGTAAGATCAATATCCTCAAGTATGGTCTTGCCGTCATCATCACGAACGGTCACGTTGCGCAGTTCGATATCGCCGGTTAGGTGCGGGATCGCCTCGGGGACGCCCTCAAACAACTGTTCGGGTATCATATTCGATGGGGCAAACCGTTCGGTCACAATTTCCCAGCGCAGTGACATGTCCTGTACCTGGTTGTAGTAGGTCAGAAGATCCTTCCAAGGGCCGCTGAGGTCTTTATATGCACCCAACGCGGCGACCAATGCGCCTACTGTCACCTCGCCCGTGATCGCCAGATAGCCGCCCACTGAATAGAACAGGAAGGGTGTCATCTGAGTGATCAGATTGTTGAGGAACTTCATGAAGAACTTCTTGTTGTAGATCTTAAAGCGGATCTCGAACAAGGTTCCTAGCCGATGGCTGAATTGCGCCAGACGATAGCGCCAGCCGCCATTGGTGCGCAGATCGCTGATACCAGCAGCACTTTCGCCAATCTCAGAGCTCAGCCGCCTGACCTCCTGAATGCGATCCTTGTTCAGAAGGTTGATCTGACGCTGCAATTTGGGAATCAGCCAAGCCTGCAAAGGGATCAATGCAATACTGGCCAGACCAAACCACACGCTTTGCATGAAAAGAAACGTGACGATCGTCATCATCTGGCCGAACTGAAAAACGGGCTGCGCGATGGCATCTCCCATCAACCCGCCCATGGGTTCGGCCTCGGACGTGATCATCGATACCAGTTCACCTTGGCTGGTGGTGGCGAAATAGGATTTGGGAAAGCGCATCGAGCGGCTGATCAAGGTAAAGCGAAGGCGACGCAACATCCGCTCGGCGAGAATGCCTTTCATGGTATTGATGCGCATTTTCATCACGCCACTGGCGATGACAGTTGCCAAAAAGGCAAAGCACAGAATCAGCAGGTACTGCACCTGTGTCACGGTGATACCAAGTGCTGTCACGGTGTCAGCGGGCGCACCAATCGCGTCGTTGATGATCTGCTTGGGAAGCTCCAACGAAGCGTAAAGGAACGGAAATGACAGAACGGTCAGCAATAGCAGGACCAATTGCTGTTTTTTCGAATGCTTCCATATGAATGAAAATAGGGTGGGTTCCATTCCCCTGCCTCATGATGAGCCTGTATGATCCGGGACAAATGCCGATTGCCCGAGCGCCGACGGTAAGCCTCGGCCCGAGCTATTGCAAGAATGGCGGCTCTTTGCGACGCAGAAACCAGCTGGATAGGAGATCACATTTAGGATTCGGGAAGATTTATCCGCTAATCAAGTAAGACTGGTTTGTCCCCTACCCCGACTTTGACTAAAGAGGGGCTGTCTTGAAAGATGGGGCGATGGGCAGATTACTGGATCGATATATTCAACTAAAGGCTCTGGGGCGCTGGCAGCGTGCCGCGCAGCAGTCTGACCACCTCGCACTGCCTGAGCTTCGCCGCCAACGTGATGACGCCCGGCGGTTGCGCGGCAAACTTGAACAAGCAATTCAAAAAGCTGATGCTCGCCTGATCCAACCCTTGATTGGGGCGACCCAGTTTCCAAAACCCTTGGGAACGGATTGGTCGTGGCGACCGGACCTGTGGCGGACGCCACTGATCCGCAAAGGTATAGCCTCGGCCCCGCGCAAGGCGCGGATGGATGGGCAGGTCATCCTGTTTCACGATTGCAGCCAGGTCGAGATCGGGCTGCAGCAAATCCGAAATCGGCGAGACAAGGATTTGGCGCCTTTCAGTCTGGCCGTTGAGGTATTTGATTTTCAGGGATCTTTCCTGTCGCTTTCCATTGATCTGCCCACGGATGCCGCCATAAATCTGTCCCGCCAGCATCTGATGCGGGTCGACACTCTGGTTGAGTACGAGCGTTCTACCGTAGTCTTCGCCCGCCTGAACATTCAGCATGGCCCAAATACCGAGCAGGTTCTGCGCGAACTTGATCTTTCAACACCTGCGGCGACTGTAGATTTTGATCTGGCCCATCTGAACGTGAATGAGCGTCGAATTGAAAAACTCTGGCTGGATCTGATCATTGATCAACCCGCGATGAACCGTGTGGTGTTTCGTGACCTGACATTCTGCCGTTACCACCGGGCTGATCTGTAAAGGGTACTCAATGTCTCATACCACCCTGACACCAATCCGCTTCGAAAACGGCCTGTGGGAAGGCCATTTGACCAGCGAAAGCCCCCCTCAGATCAAGGTGCTGTTTCTTGGTGAGCCTTTGACTGATGTTGAGTTGGAACCAGCAACAGATGGCTGGGCCTTGCGCATCCCTGTGCCGCCCGCCGCCCTGTCGGAAGGTGTCCATACTGTCGTGATTCACGATGGAACAACAGGCCATAAGCTGGGGGATTTCACCATCATCGCCGGTTCACCCGCCGCAGATGACTTGAGGGCCGAAGTCGCTTTGTTGCGCGCCGAGTTGGACATGTTAAAGCGCGCGTTCCGCCGCTCTCAGGCATCTCAAAGCGAAACCTGACCACAGTACCGATAGGATTGTCCCTATCTTTTCAGGTCCATACGTGCATCATTGGATTGGCCTATGGATCGCAACAGCATCATAAAGGTCATCGCGCTGATGGTGACGGGTTTCGGGATCGGGATCGATTTTACCGGTGCCCTCATGCTGGTCCCGGCAATCGAAAACAGCTTTGACGCCGACATCACCAGCACCCAGTGGGTTCTGAATATTTACGCTCTGTTCTTTGCCATGACGATGGTGGCCGGAGGTCGCCTGGGTGACATGTATGGTCATCGCAAGATGATGATCATCGGTCTTTCGATCTTTCTGTTTGCGTCGGTTTTATGCTTTGTCTCACCCGGATTGGACTACCTGATCGGCGCACGCGCCTTGCAGGGGATCGGGGCGGGATGCGTGTGGCCCTGCACACTGGCATTTGGAGCCACCAAAGTGTCGAAAGAAGAACACCGCGCATTGGTGATGGGGCTGATACTGGCGGGTGTCACCACGGGTAATGTCTTTGGACCGATGATTAGCGGCGCGGTGGTCAATCTGGGTGATTGGCGGTTGTTTTTCCTCGCCAATGTGGTGTTTTCCAGCATTTCGATGACGACTGCGATCCTGCTGATGGAGCGTGAGACCGAGCATAAGAAAGGTGAACACATCGACTTTGCCGGGATGGGCATCCTGTCTTTTGCAGTTTTGCTCTTGCTTTACGGTTTGGATGTTGGTGCCGATTGGGGCTGGACTTCGCTGCCGCTTTTGCTGCTGTTTTTTGTCAGCGCCGTTTTGTTCTTCCTGTTTCCGAAAGTCGAAAAGAGGGTCAAGGAACCCTTGCTAATGCCTCAGTTGATGCAGAACCGAGAGTTTCTGATTACCTTGGGTCTGAATATGTTCAACGTCTCGGCAGCTTTTGTCGGGCTGCTATATTTTCCGCAGTATATGCAAAAAGTCTTGGGATGGTCTGTGTTCCAATCGGCGCTGGGTTTGGCACCGCTGACGGTGTTGCTAGCGGTCGGATCAATCGTCTCGGGTACGCTGTATAACGATTTTGGGCCCAAGCGACTGCTGTTTTGGGGATATATTTGCGCCACAGTCGGGGCGGCAAGCGTTGTCATCATGCCTTCCGGGACCGGATATTTTCAGATTCTGCCCGGAATGGCGCTGATTGGTTTGGGCGCAACGCTGACGGTCGGGCCTTCGGGAACAGCCGCTGTATGCGCGGTCAAGCCGGAACGCGCCGGACTGGTTGGCGGCCTGAGTTTCATGACCCATCTCGTCTATGGGGCAATCGCGGTCGCCTGTGCGACGGCGGTCATGTATGTGACAAGCCTGTCCAGCCTGAAAACCCGATTGACCGCGTCAGGCATCAAAATGTCCGAGGCTGATCAGAAAGCGATCAATGGTGGAACGCTGAACACAGACTCGGCAAAAGCAGTGCTTGAAAAGTTGAATTCAGGTGAAACTGAAAAGGTTCAGGCCGCCATTGCGGCGGCCTTTGATACCGGAATGAATATGGCTTTTGTATTCGCCACGATCTCAGTCGCTGCTGGAATCGTCCTGGCGCTGATGCTGGATGAGAAAAAACTGCACAAGTTCGAAGGGTAACGCTTCAGGGTGCGAGAATAGGGCCGCTGATGGCGGCCCCCTCCCCTTTATTGTGACGGCCCGGTCGGATTGAACGCGGACAGGCCTTTGAGGATATCGATGGCATATGCCAGTTGATAATCCTCTTCGCGCAGCTCTGCGGTGGCTTCGGCTTTGGCGCGATCCTCTTCGATCTGGCGAATCTCGTCCTCGCTGAGGCTGTCATTATTCAGGCTGCCGCGCAGATCGGCCTCGGACCGGGTGCGGGTGTTTGTATCTTCTTCTTCCTCGTCAACCAGGTTGTTGCGTGGTTGTTCGACGATGATGTCCGGGCTGACGCCAAGCGCCTGAATCGAACGACCCGAGGGCGTGTAGTAGCGAGAGGTTGTCAGACGCATTGCCCCGTCACCCCGAAGCGGCATGACCGTCTGCACCGATCCCTTGCCGAAGCTCTTTGTGCCAACCACGATGGCGCGGTTGTGATCCTGCAAGGCGCCCGCGACAATTTCCGACGCCGAGGCCGAACCACCGTTGATCAGCACAACGATGGGCTTGCCTCCGGTCAGATCGCCGGGTGTTGCGTTGAATCGTTCACCATCTTCGAGATTGCGACCCCGGGTCGAGACGATTTCGCCCTCATCCAGGAATGCGTCAGAGACCTTGATGGCCTGAGTCAACAACCCGCCGGGATTGTTACGCAGATCCAGAACGATCCCATTGACGTTTTCGATGCCCCCGGCCTCTTCAATCTGTTCTTCCAGTCCTTCCTTAAGGTTCGGATAGGTTTGGTCATTGAAGGTCGTGACACGCAACACGACACTTGTACCTTCGGTACGTGCACGAACTGCGGTCAGCTTGATCGTGTCGCGAACGATCGTTACGTCGAATGGCTCCTGCTCGCCTTCACGCACGACTGTGATCACGATTTCCGATCCCACCGGGCCGCGCATCAGGTCCACGGCTTTATCCAGCGTCAGCCCCAAAATGCTCTCGCCATCCACATGAGTGATGAAATCGCCCGCTTCGATACCAGCAGCATCCGCTGGGGTGTCATCGATGGGCGATACAACTTTGACAAAGCCTTCTTCCTGCGTGACTTCGATACCGAGCCCGCCAAACTCGCCACGTGTCTGCACGCGCATCTGCTCGGCATCATCAGGCGACAGGTAGCTGGAATGTGGGTCTAGCGAGGTCAGCATCCCGTCAATCGCAGCCTCGATCAGCTCGTCGGTTTCTACCTCTTCGACATACTGGGCGCGAATACGTTCGAAAATGTCACCGAACAGATCAAGTTGTTCATAAACGCTTGCCTTGTTCTCGGCCTCTTGCGCAAGCAGAGGGCCTGCGATCTGTGTTGTTGCGACTATCCCTGCCACGGTGCCGGCCAGTCCGGCCATCACAAATTTCTTCATACTCGTTTATCCATCCTTGTCCGTCCGGAACCATGATTCCGGGTCCACTGGGCTGTTATCCTGTCTTACTTCTATATAGAGCGTTTCTGACCAGTCAGTTCCAGTGCCATCACCGCTTGTTGACATAATAGCGCCGATTTCCGGAGTTTCACCCGGCATCAAACCTACCGGAGTACCCTCGGGTATCACTTCCCCGGTCAGACCATATACCTCTTGCAGACCTGAGAACACGAATAGCAATCCGGGCTGGGGTTCAAGGATCACAAGATTCCCGAGATCCAGCAAGGGCCCGCGGTAACGGATCGTGGCAGCCGTTGGCGCGGTGACCAATGCGCGGGGTCGCGTGCCCAGCACCAGCCCGGGGCGCGTTACCCCCGCTGCGTCCGTTTCGCCCGCCCGGTGCAGCATGACCCCTTGTGCGGGCAAGGCGATTTGACCTTTCCGGCCCGAGACATCTGCATTTGTATCTTCAATCTCACCATCGGTGATCTCGGATAACCCACTGGCAAACCCATCCAGCGTTTCGGTCGAAGATATCAGGATCGCTGTACGCACAGGATCTTCTACGAAACGGCGCGGCAGATCGGTCCGGTCCGCTATCGCCTCACTAAGCTGCGTGCGGGCATCCTGAACACCCTCCAACCCTTCGGTCAGCGTATTGGCAGCGTTTTGTTGAAGCTGTCGCAGTGTCTGTACCTCTTGCAATTCGTTTGCTAGCGCCTGAGCCTGCGCGTTTAACCCAGGCGTGACTTCGGACAACATCATACCAGTGCGCGCGGCCCCTAGTGGGCCGGACGGGTGCAGCATAAGTACCGGAGGCGCGGTGGTTTCGATCGTCTGGAGAACACCTAACAGCTGCGCTACCTCCTGCTCTTGTACCTGCAATTCTGCAGTCAATTGCGCCTCGCGCAAGGCCGCGCGGCGCAGGCCGTCGCGCATGGCGCTCAGACCAGCCTCGTAGGCTTTTATGGTTTCGGTCAGAGCTTTGACCCGGTCGCGGGCAGATTCGGCCTCAGTCAACGCGATCGAGGCTTGCTCCAGCATCTCGGCCGCTTCTAGTGCCGCCTTTGACGGGCTGGTTTGGGCGACGACAGGGGTGGCCCAAATCAGCGCTGCAGCAACGATCGGGTGCAATCTCATGTCAGCAAGCTTTCCCCTGTCATTTCAACGGGTTTCGGCAATTCCATAAGCTGCAACAAAGTTGGAGCAAGATCGGCCAAGCGCCCATCGCGCAGGCTTGCCCCTTCGGGGCCGCCGACCAGAACAACAGGCACGGGATTCAGCGTATGCGCCGTATGTGGACCGCCCGTTTCCGGGTCAACCATCATTTCACAATTACCGTGATCTGCGGTCAAAATCATCGCACCCCCGACCTGCTTCAGCGCTGCAACCACCTGCCCCAGCCCTTGATCAACAGCTTCACAGGCTTCAATCGCAGCTTGCAGATCACCGGTATGACCAACCATATCTGGATTGGCGTAGTTGGTGACGATCAGATCATATCCGCCGTGGATCGCCTCGACGAACTTTTCTGTCACTTCGGCCGAGGACATCTCGGGCTGCAAATCATATGTCGCCACTTTGGGCGATTTGGGCATGAAGCGATCCTCGCCACCCTCAGGCTGCTCTTTGCCACCGTTCAGGAAGAAAGTGACATGAGGGTACTTCTCGGTCTCGGCCAGCCGGAACTGGCGCAGGCCTTGCTTAGCAACCCATTCGCCCAGCGTGTTCACGATATCCCGCTTGGGAAATACGGTCGTCATATAATCGTTATGGCCATCGGAATACTCAACCATGCCCAGTAACGCCGACAACTGCGGGCGCGGACCGTTGTCGAACTCAGCAAAACCGGGCTCCCCAATTGCCCGCAGGATTTCTCGGGCACGGTCGGCGCGGAAGTTCAGGCAAAAGAACCCATCACCGTCCTTAATACCGGAATAACCAGCAAGAACCGTGGGCGCGATAAACTCGTCGGTTTCGGATTGGGCGTAGGCATGGTCGACGGCCTCATGGGCCGAGGCCACGGTGCGCCCCTGACCTTTGACTATTGCGTCATAGGCCTCGGAAACGCGTTCCCAGCGATTATCGCGGTCCATGGCAAAGTAGCGCCCACAGACGGTGACAACATTTGCGCCATCGGGCAACCGGTCTTCGAGTTCGGCGATATAGGTAAAGGCCGATTTCGGGGCCACATCGCGCCCGTCGGTGATCGCATGTAGCGCCACAGGCACACCCGCATCGGTAACCGCTTTGGCGGCAGCCACGATGTGATCCAGGTGCCCGTGCACGCCCCCATCCGATACCAGCCCCATCAGATGCGCTGTCCCGCCTGCAGCTTTCACCTTAGCGATGAAGCTCTGCAGCGCCTCATTGTGAAAGAAAGAACCGTCTTCTATGGCTAGGTCAATCTGCCCCAGATCCATCGCAACCACGCGCCCAGCCCCGATATTGGTGTGACCAACCTCGGAATTACCCATCTGACCACTAGGTAGACCCACATCCGGCCCGTGCGTTATCAGTTGCGCATGAGGACCTTCAGCCATGAGAGCATCAAAGGTTGGCGTATTTGCCAGATAAACCGCATTGGCCTTGGTGTCGTCGGATAGGCCCCAACCATCAAGGATACAAAGGACAACGGGCTTTGGGGCGGTCATGAAAGCTCTCCGATTGAGGCGGCGTTGCTGTCTTCTACCCCCTGCCCGCTCAAGGTTGAACCGTCATTAGGGCCGCGAATGAAGAATTAATCTGTCTTGTAGTCCCCAAAGGGTCGCGCTTTGCGGTTGCGGTATTTAACGGTCAGCTCAAGCGGCATCTCGTTTTCGTCGTAAATACCGATCACCACGCCTGTTCCTCGGCTTGATCCACGCATGTTTAGCAGTTGTTCTTCCGACCGGGTCGTGCGCTGCGACTGGCGCCGCGTCCAGGTGAACAGGTGATCATACATCTCGGCGATGATGTCTGCATGTTCATCGCTTTCGCCCAGGTCCGTCAGCTCGCTCGGATCATTCTCTAGATCAAACAAAAGCGGGCGATAGCCCCCTTCACAATGGATCAGCTTCCATTTCTCGTTTGCGACCATGAACATGACCGCATCCCGAACCGAGGCGTACAGTGTCTGCGCAATGGGGGATGCGGAGTAGTCGTACTCACAAATCACCACATCGCGCGGAGTGCTTTCGGCCTGACCGTGCAGGATGGGCAGCAATGAATGCCCTTCCAGAAGGTGCCCTGCGGGTTCACCGCCTGCAACCTCCAGAAACGTGGGCGCTAGATCGATGGATTCGACCAATGCATCGCATGTGGTGCCGCGTGTGGCATCAGCCTCGGGCGATGGATCAAAGATGATCAGCGGCATTTTGGTCGAGGCGTCATGGAAGAAGGTCTTCTCTCCCATCCAGTGATCGCCCAGAAAATCCCCGTGATCCGAGGTCAGCACGATCATCGTGTCCTGCATTCGTCCGGTCTGATCCATCCAGTCAAACAGCCGCCCCATTTGGTCGTCAGCCTGCTTGATCAGGCCCATATAGGCTGGGATCACGGCCTCGCGTACATCCTGACGCGAGAAGGTCTGGCCGATTTTCGTATCCATGAACGCTTTCAGCACCGGATGAGCGTTCTGCCGTTCAGCTTCGGACCGAATGACAGGCAGAATATGTTCGGGACCATACATCGAGGCGTAGGGTTCCGGCACAATATAGGGCCAATGCGGTTTGATATAGCTGAGGTGGCAGCACCACGGCCCTTCATGGTTTTCCATGAACTCCATGCCGCGAGAGGTGAGATAAGGCGTTTCGCTGTCTTCCTCGGCAATATTCGCGGCCTCTGACGAATTCTTCAGGAACCAACCTGAAAGTACATTGCCCTCTTCATCTAGCCCCGAATTGGCGAAGTCGTGCCAGGGGTTGTCACTCTCATAGCCTTTGTCTTTCAGATACTCGTTGTACCTTTTGGCGCCATCTGGGTCATAAAACCCATCCGGCCCTTCAGGGCGCATCCCGTCATCGCGTTCAAAGACATCAAACCCGCATTCAGCGACGCGCGCGCCGATCAGGCTGTCGGGCTCAAGCCCCAAACGGGCCATACCCTCGGCATCTGCACGCATATGAGTCTTGCCTACCAACCAGCAATCCATCCCTGCCTTGCGCAAGTGATCGCCCATGGTGATCTCACCAACTTTCAGCGGGATTCCATTCCATGACGCGCCGTGCGAATGCACATAGCGGCCGGTATAGGTCGACATACGGGAACTGCCGCAGATCGGTGACTGGATGTAGGCCCGTGTGAACCGCATACCCATCGAGGCGAGACGGTCAATATTTGGCGTATGCAGATGTGGATGTCCGTAGCAGCTGAGGTAATCCCAGCGCAATTGGTCGAACATGATGAAGAGGACGTTCTTGGCTTTGTTCATGCCAAGAGGGTTATCCTAGCCTTCCATCTGTTGCAGCATCTTTTTCGCACGCTTGCACTGCAACTGGTCGCGCAGAGGGCTGTCGGGATCGATATCCTTTTGACAGACCACACATTTATCGGCACCCGAGATCGCGTTCAGGCCACCGCAGCTGCCTTTGATGGTTTTGCCCATCAACATCACACCCAGCGCCATGCCAACCATGACGATCAGCAACAGGAAAAAGGCCAGAATAAAGGTGCTCATAGCGGTTCCTACCGGTCAGTTGGTCCCCAGCGCATCCTTGAAGGCGCTGCTTTGTACGGTGATATAGGCTTCTTCTCCGCTTGTCACATCCCGAGAGATGAAGAACACGGCAAGTTTATGCTCTTCGGCCAGTTCCAGACCCTTTTCCAGACCCAATGCTAGCATCGCCGTTGCCCACGCATCCGCCATCATGGCGTTGTCTGCTAAAACAGTAACCGAAGTGGTGCGATGAGTAATCGGGCGGCCCGTCGTCGGGTCAATGATATGCGAATAGCGCACCCCGTCCTGTTCGAAGAAGTTCTTGTAATCACCCGAGGTCGCCATTCCCAGATTGTCGAGCGGCACGATCAACTGGATTGATTGCGCGCCAGTCTCGGGTTTTTCGATCCCGATCCGCCAGCTTTCGCCTTTGTCATTCTCGCCCATGGTCACCAGATCACCACCGATCTCGACCATATAGTTCTCGATCCCGGCCTCGCGCAGCTGTGCGGCAACCGCATCGATGCCATAGCCTTTGGCAATCGCAGACAGGTTGATTCCGACTCCGGCCTCTGACTTGGCCAAAGTGCCCGCTCCGCGATCCAATTCTAACAACCGCGCTTGTCCCACTTGCCCAAGCGCTGTCGCGATCTCGTCATCTGCCGGAATTGGGTCTTCAGGTTTTCGCGGTCCAAACCCCCACAATTCGATCAGCGGACCAAGGGTAACATCAAACGTACCACCGGATTTCTCGTGAACCTCATTTGCGGCCTCGATGACGAAGGCAAATTCGTCTGACACTTGCATGGGGTCCGTGCTGCCTGAGGCCGAGAAGGTCGAGACCTCGGATTTCGGGTCCCAGTTGGACATCTTGGCATTGACCTGCGCCAGGGTCTCCTGAACCGCTTGCCCCAGCGCTGCTTCGTCCAAATCATCGCCGATTGCGGTGATGTTGAACGTGGTGCCCATCGTCTCGCCGGACAGGCGTACCACGTCAGGCTCTTTGCCAAACAAGCAGGCCGAAACAGTCAAAAGTAAGGCCAGTGCGATCAGTGGGCGCATGGTGCAATCTCCCGGGAGTGTTCTTGCCCGGCATATGCCAGTGAGCCTGTTCAGAGTCAAACCGGCCTCAAATCTCGAGCGGCAAAAACGCCAATGCGAAAAGCCCGATTGCTGCCGGGACGCCAAACAGCCAAGCGCGCTTTTGCCAACCTTCCGATTGCTGTTTCCAAGCCATGCGAAAATTATGGCCGCAGACCACCACGATAAAGAATATCAGCGCGGCAACTGGTGGCGTCAGATACAGGTTGCTCACAAGCAATTTCCTTTTGAAGTGGCCAAGTTACGCCGGTTTTCGAAATTGCACCCTATACAGGGCCGGTCCCTGCGGTAAGGTAGGTTGTAAGGACAATACCGGTGAAAGAGGAGACCGCCCATGGCCCCAAGCTCTTACCAGCCTCCGACACGCGGCGACAAGGCCGCGGCGACAACCCGCAGTCAATCAGTTGAGACCAATCTGTCGCATACCCAGACAACGGTTGCGAAACTGATGGAAGGCAAAGGGGATGCCGTTTTTTCGGTGCGGCCCAACGACACGATTCACTCGGTCGTGGATATCTTGCGCGAAAAACGCATCGGGGCCGTTGTTGTGACGGATCAAAATGGTGCCCTGCAGGGTATCCTGTCCGAACGTGACATCGTGCGCCGTATGGCGGAAACGCCCGGCCAGACCCTACCCCAATCGGTGGCCGATCTGATGACGACCGAGGTCAAAACCTGCAGCCCCGAAGACTATCTGAACGACGTGCTGAAAACCATGACCGAGGGCCGGTTCCGGCATATGCCGGTATTGAGTGATGGGAATCTGCGCGGGGTGATCACCATTGGCGACGTGGTTCATTTCCGCTTGAAAGAACTGGAATATGAAGCACTTAGAATGAAGCAAATGATCGTAGGCTAGCGACTTACACCGATACGCGCGCGATTCCGGTGTTCGCGGTCGAGATAAATCGGACAGAACCAGGCGAGATTTCCGCAGCCGTCAACTGATCGGTGATGAACGCACCTGTATCAATCGAAATGACATCATGCTCGACCCGAGCTTCGTCGACGATGGTATGGCCATGCACCACCCATTGCTCGTCTTTCCGGCGTTTCTTGCGGAACTGAGGATGCCCCCAAAGGCAAGTTCTGTCCTGTTGCCGATCGACCGGCTGCGAAGGATCAAGCGCGGCATGAACAACCGTTACATTCCCGCTCGTCCAGGTCAGCGGCCGATCATGCAGCCAGTCCAAAAGCGGTTGTCCCATCGCTTGCTGCAGTTGTTCGGCAACGGCTTGCGGGTTGGACTGGTCAATATCAGCAAGCCCAAACGAAGCCAAAGTCTGAGCACCGCCATTATACAGCCAGACACGCTCCATCCGTGTTGGATCAGACAAAAACCCAAGCAGCATATCTTCGTGATTGCCTTTCAGGCAGATCGCCCGGGTTTCAGGGTTCGTGTCGAGGTGGTGTAGCTGACGCAACACCTGCGCGCTGTATCCGCCCCGGTCAACATAGTCGCCTACAAACACCACCGGACAGTCGTTATCCAGCGCAGGTAGGAGCCGTTGTAAAAGATCCAACCTCCCATGTATGTCTCCGATTGCGTAGAATTTTTCTGTAGGCGCCAATGAATACAGATTCACCGGCTGATCAGACGGTGTTTGAGATGCGATAAGCCTTTTGATCCATCCGGTTAACATAAGACCTGCTGCCTAATGCGGAAAAATATGGAGCAGCATTCGCCAAATGCAGACGTTGATATTGGCAGCCTGCCCAACATCAGACCTAAAAATGAAAATGGTCGGTCCCAAGGGTTGGAACCGACCGATGCTGTTTATCCGCCGAAATCATCGAGCATGATGTCTTCGCGGTCCACGCCCAGATCCAGCAGCATGTTGATGACCGACTGGTTCATGATTGGCGGACCACACATGTAGTATTCGCAATCCTCGGGTGCGGGGTGGTTCTTCAGATATTCCTCGAACAAAACGTTGTGGATAAAGCCAGTGTAGCCTTTCCAGTCATCCTCGGGCTGGGCGTCCGACAACGCAACGTGCCATTCGAAATTGTCGAATTCCTTGGCCAGCGTGTCGAAGTCTTCGACAAAGAACATCTCTTTCTTCGACCGCGCGCCGTACCAGAAGCTGATCTTGCGGTTGCGGTTTTCAAGGCGTTTGAGCTGGTCAAAGATATGGCTGCGCATTGGGGCCATACCAGCACCACCACCGATGAAGACCATCTCTTTTTCTGTCTCGCGAGCAAAAAACTCGCCAAAGGGACCTGAGATTGTGACCTTGTCGCCCGGTTTCAGGTTGAAAATATACGACGACATCTGACCCGGAGGGATACCTTCGGACCCAGGAGGGGGCGAAGCCACGCGGACGTTCAGCATGATCATGCCTTTTTCATCCGGATAGTTTGCCATGGAATAGGCGCGTTCGATCGGTTCGGCGACGACGGATTTGTACTGCCATAGATTGAAGCGATCCCAATCCTCGCGGTATTCTTCTTCTACGTCGAAATCCGTATAGGCGAGCTGGTGTGCAGGCGCTTCGATTTGGATGTAACCACCAGCGCGGAAGTTCACGTCCTCACCTTCCGGGAGGTCCAATGTCAGAGCCTTGATGAAGGTCGCTACGTTCTCGTTCGAACGCACCGTGCATTCCCATTTTTTGACGCCGAAGACCTCTTCGGGAACTTCGATGTCCATATCCTGCTTGACTGCAACCTGACAGGATAGCCGGTCACCACAAGACGCCTCGCGCTTGGTGATGTGGCTTTCCTCGGTCGGCAGGATCGAGCCACCGCCGGAATGCACGCGCACGCGACATTGCGCGCAGGTGCCACCACCACCACAAGCGGAGGGTACGAATAGCTTCTCTGCCGCAAGCGTCTGCAGCAGCTTGCCACCCGCCGGGACCGAGATTGTTTTCTCACCATTGATGGTGATGTTCACGTTACCGGTTGAAACCAGCTTGGACCGCGCCGCCATGATGATGGCAACCAGACCAAGAACGATAACGGTGAAAAGGGCTACACCTAAGCCAAAGGTTTCCATTCCGCCCTCCTTACAGTTTCACGCCCGAGAAGGACATGAAGGCCATCGCCATCAGTCCAGCGGTGATGAAAGTGATGCCCAGGCCTTGCAGACCATCGGGAATGTCCGAATACTTCAGCTTTTCCCGAACACCCGCCATCGCAGTAATCGCCAGAGCCCAGCCAAAGCCAGAGGACAGACCGTAAGTCGCCGCTTCGGCAAAATTGTAGTCGCGTTCCACCATGAACAGTGAACCACCCAAAATGGCGCAGTTTACAGTGATCAGCGGCAGGAAAATCCCAAGCGCGTTGTAGAGCGGGGGGAAGTACTTATCCAGCACCATCTCTAGGATCTGAACCATCGCTGCGATCACGCCGATATACGAGATCAGTCCAAGGAAAGTCAGGTCCACATCCGGGAAACCTGCCCAAGCCAGCGCACCTGGTTTCAGCAGATAGTTCAGCAGCAGATTATTCGCCGGCACGGTGATGGCCTGCACCACCATGACCGAGATGCCCAGACCCAGCGCAGTTGAAATCTTCTTCGAAACAGCGATGAAGGTACACATCCCCAGAAAGAAGCTGAGCGCAAGGTTTTCGACAAAGATGGCCTTTACGGCCAGTGAAATCAGACCTTCCATCAGTGGGCCTCTACCTGCTGGATTTTGTATTCACGCTCTTCCACCTGGTTCGGCTTCCATGTGCGGAAGGCCCAGATGATCAGACCGATGATGAAGAAAGCCGACGGCGGCAGCAGCAGCATGCCGTTGGGCACATACCAGCCGCCGTTGTTGACGGTCTCCAGAATGGTGACACCGAACAGTGACCCGGCGCCAAACAGCTCACGAATGAAGCCGACCAGCAGCAGGATCAGACCATAGCCCATGCCGTTGCCCATGCCGTCGATAAAGGACGCGACCGGGGGGTTCTTCATGGCAAAGGCCTCGGCCCGGCCCATCACGATACAGTTGGTGATGATCAGGCCGACAAAGACCGAAAGGGTTTTCGAAATCTCAAACGCATAAGCCTTGAGGATCTGGTCCACCAGGATCACCAGCGAGGCGATGATCACCATCTGCACGATGATCCGGATTGAGCCGGGGATCTGGTTGCGCAGGCACGAGATGAAGAAAGACGAGAACGAGGTCACGAAGATCACCGCCAGCGCCATCACCATAGACACCTGCAGTGACGAGGTCACCGCCAGCGCCGAACAGATGCCCAGCACCTGCAGCGTGATCGGGTTGTTGTCGACAAGCGGGTCGACCAGCATCTCTTTCTTGGTCTGAGACATCAGAGCTCTCCTGCTTGCAGTTTGGCCAGGAACGGGGCGTAGCCCGCGTCGCCCATCCAGAATTTCACCAGGTTATCGACACCAACCGACGTCAGCGTGGCACCAGCCAGCGCATCGACATAGAAATCGGGGCCTGCCGCAGGCTGCGACTTGGCAACGGTGATTTGCAGATCGCCTGCATCATCGCGCAGCTTTTTGCCATTCCACAGCGCCTTCCAGCGAGGATTGTCCACCTCGGCGCCAAGGCCCGGTGTCTCACCGTGCTGATAGAACTGCAGGCCGTAGATATCGTTGCCGTTGTTTTCCAGCGCGATGAAACCATAAAGCGTGGACCAGAGGCCATAACCGTGCAGCGGCAGGATTACCTTATCAAGCGCGCCTGCATCATCACGCAGCAGATAAATCACGCGGTACTTGGACTTGCGCCCGATCCCAGCCGGGTCATCGTCCAAAGCGACGCTCAGTTCTGGATCGCTGGCAGCAGCGATATCATCAAAGGTGGTCGCGTCGAACTGATCATCAACGAATTCACCTGTAGACAATTCCAGTACATGCGGCTCAAAGGCAGCGAATGCCTCGGTCACATCAATGCCTGGTTCGTAGATGCCGGCAACTTGCAGAACGTTGACTTGCTTATCCTTCAAACGGTTGATTTCCTGCACCGGGCGCAGGCTGACCGCAGCAGCAGACACGACCATCGAGGCTACAAGGCAGACGGCAACGGCAACAAAGATAGTCTTGCCTACCGAATCCGGCGAAGCAGCCAGAAACTTGGCAATCGCTCCCTTGGGTTCATTGGATTGCGTATCAGACATGGCGACGCGCCCTCCGTTTGATGTTTGCCTGGACGACGAAATAGTCGATCAGCGGCGCAAAAACGTTTCCGAACAAGATTGCCAGCATCATACCTTCTGGGAAAGCGGGGTTAATGACGCGGATCATCACAACCATGATACCAATCAGCGCGCCATAGATGTAGCGGCCCATATTGGTGTGGCTGGCCGAAACGGGCTCAGTTACCATGAACGCCAGACCAAAGGCGTAGCCCCCAAGCACGATATGCCAGTACCAAGGCATCGCGAACATCGGATTTGTGTCCGATCCGATCAGATTCAGCAGAAGCGTGAAGCCTATCGTGCCCGCAAGACAGCCCACAATCAGGCGATAATTGGCAATCTTGGTCGTCAGCAGGAAGGCCAGGCCGATCATGCAAGCCAGCGTCGATGTCTCTCCAAAGCTACCCTGAATTTGCCCGAAGAACGCATTGGCCCAGGTGATCCCGTCGGCCGCCAGTGCCTGAACGCCTTCAGCGGCGGAGATGCCCAATGCAGTCGCACCGGAAAATCCATCCACCGGGGTCCAGACTGAATCCCCCGACATTTGCGCGGGATAGGCGAAATATAGGAAAGCACGCCCGACCAGCGCCGGGTTGAGGAAGTTCTTGCCCGTGCCGCCAAATACTTCCTTACCGATCACGACACCGAAAATGATGCCTAACGCGACCTGCCACAATGGCGCTGTCGCAGGCATAATCAGTGTGTAAAGCATGGAGGTTACTAGAAAACCCTCATTGACCTCATGGCCGCGCACAGTGGCGAAGATGACCTCAAAAATACCGCCCGCAACCAGTGTGGTGATGTAGATCGGAAGGAAATACATCAATCCATGCATCACATTGGCGAAAATGCTGTCAGGGTTCAGCGAGATGCCGAACACCTGCAGGATCGCAATCCGCCAGCCTGTTGCCGAATCCGGTCCCAACGTAGCAATGGCCGAGTTTGCCTGATAGCCGGTGTTATACATCCCCCAGAGGATTGCGGGGATCGTAGCAATCACGACGTAGGTCATGATCCGCTTCATATCCACGTAAGAGCGCGCATGCGGCGCGACGGTCGTGACGGTTTTCGGAGTGTAGATAAAACTTTCCACCATCTCGTAGATGGGGAAATATTTCTCGTACTTGCCGCCCTTGGTAAAGTTCGGCTCGATCCGATCGAAGAAGCTGCGCAAACCCATGTGGATCAGCCCTCCTTTTCAATCTTGGTGAGGCAGTCGCGCAGCGCCAGCCCATATTCATATTTCGCAGGGCAGGCAAAGCCCACAAGGCCCAGGTCTTCTTCGTCCAGTTCCAGTGCACCCAGCGCCTGCGCGGTGTCGGTGTCCATCACCAATAGCGCCCGCAGCAATTGCGTCGGCAGATAATCCTGGGGCATAAGCTCTTCGAATACACCCGTCGGCACCATCGCGCGGCGACCACCATTCAGGTTAGACGTGAATGAATAGAGCTTCTTGGCAAAAGCCGATCCCAAAACAGGCTGTACCGCATATTTCGAAGGCATAGGAAGAATCCAGCCCAGTGTGTGCTGATCATGATCTTCGCGAATAATGCTGATCTGGCGCGCAAAACGGCCCAGATAGGCGGTCGGACCATCGGCATGCTGCCCCGACAAGATCGACCCCGAGATGATCCGCGCGATTCCGTCGACGTTCACTTCATCCCGGGTCAGGTCATCCGTCGACGCGCCCATCACGGTGCGGATCAGGCGCGGTTGGCGCGCGCCCGGTCCAGACAGAGCAATCACGATGTTTGTATCCAGATGACCGGTCTGCATCAGACGACCGATCGCGATCACGTCCTGGTAGCCAATGGTCCAAACCTGCTTGTCCCCTCCCAGCGGCTCAAGGAAGTGAATATGAGTTCCAGCAAGGCCCGAGGGGTGTGGGCCGGAAAACGCAGCCGCTTCTATACCTGGCAGATCGGAACCGGGGATGGATGCCCCCTCTTGCTGGCACAGATAAGTCTTGCCGTCGGTCAGGTTTGAGACAGCTGCGAGACCAGCCGCAAATGCCTCGCCCGCATCCGCAATAACCAATGCCGCATCACCTGCCAGTGGATCGCTGTCCATGGCTGTCACGAAGATTGCTGTAGGCTTGGAGCCTGGTTCGGGCATCTTTGAATAAGGACGTGTCCGGAAAGAAGTCCACAGCCCGGCCGCGCAGAGCTTAGCCGTAACACCTTCGGCAGTCTCGGCATCGCCGGTGCCCGAGAAATCTATGCCGGCGTCATTGGCATCCGAAACCTCGATCACCACGCTCTGCAATACACGTCGCGCCCCGCGATTAATTGCCACGACCTTGCCAGTCAGCGGCGCGACCATCATCGCGTCGGGCGCATCCTTGTGGCAGAATAACGGCGTTCCTCGCTGGACCGCGTCGCCCTCTTGCACCAGCATCTTGGGCTTTAATCCGATATAATCACTGCCCAGAACGGCAACCGACGAAAATTCAGGCCCCGGCTGGATTTTCTGTTCGGGCGCGCCTTCAACCGGCAAATCCAACCCTTTTTTTAGTTTGAAAGTTTGCATGTTGCTACGTTCTTCCAAGCCTTTGTCCTGCGCCTGCTGCGCGCCATCTTACAATGATGCCAGGAAATAACACGAAATTTCCCGTCTGTCCGGTCGCGAAAGCGCCATTATCCGACCAGAATCCGCAGGCGTATTTCCGATCACGGCTCCTTTACGCGGGGATGAGTGCAAACGCAAACCTGTTACCGCCCAAAATCGAAAAGGAATGTCACATTCTTTTGAGCTTACGGTCGTTCAGAACAATTTGCCCATTTAATTTGCGTGTCGCACAGGCTGATCAACCGGTGTAAGCAACCACAATGGACAACAATGATAAATTCGAGATTTTTCTGATTGCCACTCCGGGGCTCGAAACGCCTTTGTGTGCCGAGGCCATCGAGCGCGGATTCTCGGGCGCCAGGATCGTTCCAGGTGGTGTCGTGTGCCGTGGCGATTGGCCGGAAGTCTGGCGCGCCAATCTGGAATTGCGCGGTGCCAACAAGGTTCTGGTGCGACTGGGCAGTTTCCCCGCCGTGCATTTGGCGCAATTGGACAAGCGCGCCCGAAAATTCCCGTGGGCGAGTTATCTCAGGCCAGACATTCCCGTGAAGGTCGAAGCAACCTGCCGTAAATCTCGTATCTATCATGCAGGAGCGGCGCGACAGCGCATCGAACAAGCCATATCCGAGGGGCTCGGCACCTCAATCTCACTCGATGGCAAAGTCCGCGTGCTGCTACGAATCGAAAAAGACATATGCACGATCTCCGTCGACACATCCGGCGAGCTCTTGCACAAGCGCGGTCATAAGCCTGCAGTCGCCAAGGCCCCGATGCGGGAAACAATGGCTTCGATGTTCCTGCGTGAGTGTGGGTTTGACGGGTCTGAACCGGTTCTGGACCCGATGTGTGGCTCTGGAACATTCGTTATCGAAGCGGCTGAAATTGCACTTGGTCTGCCCCCAGGCCGCTCACGTCAGTTCGCATTCGAAGATTTGGCAAGCTTCGATCCAGTTGTCTGGCAAAAAATGCGCACTCGTACCGGTCGACCCGAAACAGAGCTGAGATTCTTTGGCTCAGATCGCAATACAGGCGCAGTCGATGCTTCACGCTCTAACGCCCGACAGGCACAAGTGGATCATGCCACCCGATTTCAGCACTGTTCGGTCAGTGATATCAAGCCGCCAGAAGGCCCAGCTGGGCTGGTCATCGTCAATCCGCCCTACGGGGCACGCATCGGTGATGAAAAGCGCCTGCGGTCGCTCTATGGCAGTTTAGGCAAGGTATTATCCAGTCGTTTCCAGCGATGGCGTGTCGGCATCATCACCACCACACCCGGACTTGCCCGCGCAACGCGATTGCCAATGCTTCCCCCCGGCCCAATCGTTGATCACGGCGGAACAAAAATCCGACTGTATCGAACCGATCCGTTGCAGTGACTCAGCGAATTCGCAGATCGGGCGAAGGGTTAAAACCACCCCTCGAATCCAGCGACGACATATGTGTGTACGCCCAAAATCCCTCTTGCACATCGATATGACGAGGTATAGATCACGCGCCACGGTCGGAGTGTAGCTCAGCCTGGTAGAGCACTGTCTTCGGGAGGCAGGGGTCGGAGGTTCGAATCCTCTCACTCCGACCAAAAACAAAGTTCCTGAAGGGCCTCTTTGTTTTTCTGCGATATCCAGCTTAGCAAAAGTCGCTAGTCATCCCAGTTCAGTTCAAACTCTTCGCGAAAGGCAAACCGTTTCAGGTGATCGGAAATCACTGTCTTCCAACTGTCCAGGTCATCGCGTGGCTGCGCCGAGGCGCGAACTTCCAGTGCTACTGGCGTCGCCTTTAGTTCGACGGCATTGCCACTATCAAAAAAAACGGTTCCAGTATTTGCATCGAACTCGACCTGTCCCTTATGTGACCAATGTTTGCACAATTTCTGTAAGTACTTGCTGGCATTTTCTGTTGTCGCCGATCCGATAGCGTTTTGTCGCGGCAAAAGCGCGAGGCCGTTTTGCGCTTTTGCGCGCATACTCTTTGCGAAAAGGGTGACGTCAATTTCAGTGGCCAGAAAGGTCACGCCGATCTCAAGACACCTACGCTGCATTGCAGGGTCCAGTGTTAGGATACCCGCGGCTTTACCCGCCGCGACGATGCGGGTCAGTGCGTCTTCAATTGCCCCTACAACATCTGGGTGCCCGGCGTTGCCGATATGACCCATGTCGGCGGCCAGATCTGCAGGTCCGATAAAAACTCCGTCTACTCCATCAATTGTCAGAATGTCGTCCAGAGCGGCCATGCCCGCGTTGTTCTCAACCTGTAGCAGCAGACAAATCTGCTCATCCGCCGTATCGAGGTAGTCCGGGATCTCGGCAAATTGCGAAGCCCGCGCAAGGGATGATCCCACACCTCGCACGCCGTGTGGCGGGTATTGCACCGCGCGTACCAGTTCGCGCGCCTGATCAGCGCTTTCGACCATCGGCACCAGAATACTCTGAACACCCGCATCGAGATATTGCTTGATCATCCATGTCTCACCAATCGGTAGACGTGCAACTGGCGCGCTGCCCGAACTTTCGATCACTCGCACCTGTTCAAGGGTCGAGCGCAGGTCGTTTGGTGCGTGTTCGCCATCGACCAACAACCAATCGAACCCTGCGGTCGCGGAAACTTCTGCTGCATATGCGTCGGCCATTCCGATCCAGCACCCGACCTGAGGCTTTCCAGCCTTTAATGCGGCCTTAAAGGTGTTCTTTGGTGCGGGCATGTCGCTGCTCCTTTAGGCAAAATTGATGTCGACGGATCCGAACGATCCGAAATCGGCGTGGATTTCCGCACCCGATGGGCATTCGATCGGGCGAATGAAGCTGCCGGACAGGATTACGTGGCCGGGTTCAATGCTCTGGCCGTATTGCGCCATGCGACGGGCAAGCCAGACCACACTTTCGACCGGATCATTCAATACGCCCGCACCCAGGCCGGTTTCCTCGATTTCGCCGTTGCGGAAGGTTAGGGCCCCTACCCATCGCAGGTCAAATGCATCCGCTGGGTGGCGTTCCGCCCCTAGTACAATGCCGGCATTTGCGGCGTTGTCGCTGATTGTGTCGAATACAGTGCGGGACTTTCCAGTCCCAGGGTCTGCCCGCTTAATACGAGTGTCGAGGATTTCGATGGACGGAGTAACATAGTCGGTCGCCCGCAAAACCTGATCGCGGCTCACATCGGCGCCACCAATGGCCTCATTCATGACAAAGGCGATCTCGGCTTCGATACGTGGTTGGATGAAACGACTTGCGGGAACGGTCCCGCCATTTTCAAAGGCCATGTTGTCAAACAGGATACCACTATCAGGAATGTCGATATTCAAAGCATATTGCATCGCTTTCGAGGTCAGCCCGATCTTCCAGCCGATGACCTTGCGCCCTTCCGCCAGCTTGGCCCGATAGATGGCATTCTGCACTTCATAAGCGTCATCCATCGCCATTTCGGGATACCGCAATGTCAGTAGACCGATCTGCTGTCGCGTCCTTTCCGCGTTCAGCAGATCGGCGGCAGCGCGCGCATGGTCTTCAGGGGTCATATCTGCTCATCCTCGATGGTGTTGCGCAGGGTGCCTATCCCATCGACGGATACCTCAACCACATCGCCGGGAGCCAAGTATTTTGGCGGATCAAATCGTGCACCTGCGCCGGTTGGGGTGCCGGTAACGATGATATCGCCCGGTTGAAGCGTCATAAAGGTTGATATGTATTCAATCTCGCGCCGGATCGGAAACATCATTCGGTTCAACGTATCGTCCTGACGCAACTCACCATTCACGTGGGTCTGAATGTGGGCGCCATCCAGTTGCGCGGCATCAGTGAACGGGACCAGCCAAGGGCCGATGGCACCCGAATTGTCCCAGTTCTTACCTTGCGTGACGTTGAACTTGGCGTGCCGAACCCAATCGCGGATTGTCCCTTCGTTGCACAGGGTCAAGGCTGCAATATGGCCATAAGCATCGTCCTGCGAAATCCGGCGGCCTGCTTTGCCGATCACGATGGCCACTTCACCCTCGTAATCCAGCGTGTGATTTTCGGGCGGGCGGATCAGAGGGCGATTATGGCCGGTAAATCCACTGGCGAAGCGCGGAAACAGCGACATGTATTTCGGCTGGGCACTGCCATCTTTGTATTCCGCGTTGCGATCTGGAAAGTTCACACCAACGCACAGAATGCGACGGACATCCGGCATCACCATCTCAAAGGTGAAATCCGTATGGGTTACCGGCTTTCCTTCGGCAGCCTCGGCCAATTGGCCAAACGCACCAGCGGCGACAACCTCGTAGAGGCTTTTGAACTCGGCAAATTCGCTGTTTAGTGCGACCGCGCCTTCATCAGTGATCGCACCAAAAAATGTTTCACCGTTGGCAGTGTAGGTTGCAATGCGCATCAGGCCTCCTCGGCGTTATGGAACCCGCCCATACTAAGATGTTTTAGATCAAGCATACTTTGCTTACGGTGCGATGATGGGAGACGCAGACAGGTCTGGCTCGTTTACATCCACACCGACAAAGGATGTGCCGTGTTCAAACCAACTGCGCGGTGCCGGAGCGCCCCAGAGCGTCTGACGCTGCGGGTCCTTCAGGTCCCATTTGATCGGCTCCAGATCGGGGTCAACGGTCTGATAATCCGAGCAATAAATCTCAATCCGGTGTCCGTCGGGATCGAGAATATACAGGAAGAAAGCATTCGAAATACCATGTCGCCCCGGGCCGCGTTCGATGTTGTCCACATAGCCGGTGGTGGCCATTAGATCGAGCAAATCGATGATGTTCAGCGGTGTTGGCACCCAGAAGGCCACGTGGTGCATCCGTGGGCCTTTGCCATTGGTGAAGGCCATATCATGCACCCCACCCTTGCGGTGCATCCACGCGGCCCACAGTTTCTTGCTGTCTTCGTCTTCCGTATACTCGGTCACGCGGAACCCGAAATCACTATAAAATGTGACACTGTCATCGACATTGGTCGAGAAGCAGTTGAAGTGATCGATCCGCAGCGGTTTCACACCACGATAGAGTGCGTATTTCTGATGGATCGGCTCCAGGCGATCCATCTTGTGATAGAACTCCAGCGGTATGCCCATATTGTCCGAGGTTAACAGAGTCCGGCCCTGATAGGGGCGATCAACCCATGAGGTCGGTCGGCCTTTGGATATAAAATACGCCTCGGCCCGATCTAAATCATCCTCGTCGAATGTTTTGAAGCCCATGACCTCGACAGTCGCCGGCTGATCGGATTTCTGTAGGATCACACAATGATGTCCACGTTCCTCCATAGCGCGCAGGTAGACATGTGTGTCGCTTTCGTCCGAGACCTGCAAACCCAGAATATCCGAGTAGAATTTGCGCGAAGCAACAAGATCGCTGACGTTCAGGCAAACATGGCTCAGCCGGATCGTGTTGAAGTCGGGGTACAGGTTGGGGGCTGGAACGGGCATTGAAACCTCCTGTTAAACGGGGAAGATGACGTTGGTCTGACCAGTGCCGGAGCTTGGGAAATACTCGGTCACAACCTCGCATTTTTTGTCATAGGCGTCCCAACCCAACGCTCCGTAGAGCATCGACGTGTCATGCATCGAGCCTTCGCCGCAGCAGAAATAGGCATAGTCGCCCAGCATTTTCAGGAACGTGGCGTGGTCGCCGTTCTTCCACATCTCAAGCACATGCAAGTCCATCTGACGGTTGAATTCCGAGCTGATGGTGAAAGTGCCGTTATTGGCGGCATAATCCTTGTTCGCCCAGATCTTGTGCGACAACGAGCCTGACGCGACCAACAGCACCTTTTCATTGCTAGCCTCAACCGCTTCACGAATGGCCTCACCAATTACCCGGCTTTCGTCATGGCTATGCACCGTGGCCCAGGCCGCGACTGAGACGACTTTCATATCATGCTCGCGGCTCATGAAGCGCATCGGGACCAGCGTACCGTATTCCAGTTCGAGACTGTCCAAGTGATGCGCTAAAGTGTAGACGCCTTTGTCCGACGCGATCTTTGCGATGGCATCACCCATTTCAGGATTGCCCTCATAGGAATAGGGCAGGTCCTGAATGAATTGCGGGAACTCGTTCGACGTGAACAGGCCTTCGAACTTCTCATTGGCGTTGATGTGGAACCCGGCATTGATCACCCAATGGGTGTCACAGATGATCACCGTGGTCGCCCCCAGTGCTTTGGCGCGGCGCGCGATCTCGCGGTGGCCATCAATGGCGGGCTGACGTTTGCCTTTAACCGGGCCTTCCTGCTCGGACATGAGCAGAGTCGGCACATGGGTCATTTTGGCGGCAAGAACGATTTCTCCCATGGTCTCCTCCTGGAGTTAAGGTTTTTCGCGCGATTGTCGTCTGAGGGGCCGCTATAGCTTACCCAACTGCATGATCTTGTGCTGGCCTGTGGCAAAGCCGACATGCTTTTGTTCCATGTAGAACTCAAAGCTCCAGTCGCCGCCGTCGCGCCCGATACCGGATGCTTTGACCCCGCCAAACGGTGTGGGCAGATGGCGCACGTTTTCCGAGTTCACCCAGATCATTCCGGCCTCAAGCTTGTCCGTGAAACGTAACGCACGGGTCAGATCGTTGGTCCAGACATAGCCGGTCAGACCATATTGCGTGTCATTTGCGATCTGCAGCGCCTCCTCCTCAGTCGAGAACGGGATCACGGTCAGGACAGGGCCAAAGATTTCCTCGCGTGCGATGCGCATTTGATTGTTAGCGTTAGTAAACAGGGTGGGCCGTACGAAGTACCCCTCTTCGCCCACCTTGACGCCACCGGCCGCGACGGTCGCGCCGTCTTCCTTGGCGATGCCGAAGTATGAAGTGACCTTGTTGTAATGTTCTTCCGTTACAAGAGGGCCAATCTCGGTTGCAGGGTCCAACGGGTGGCCGACTTTGATATTGTTCACGCGCTCGATCAGCTTGGCTTCGAACTCTTCCTTGATTGTATCTTGTACCAGCAACCGCGAAGAAGACGTGCAACGTTCGCCGTTGATCGAATAGATCATGAAGATCACCGCATCCAGCGCGCGATCCATGTCGGCGTCGTCAAAGACGATGACCGGGTTCTTACCGCCCAACTCCAGATGCATCCGTTTCAGCGTATCTGCGCCTTGCTTGGTAATGATGCTGCCCGTACGGCTTTCACCGACAAAGGCAATGGCTTTGATCAATTGATGTTCGGTCAGCCGCTTACCTGCGTCTGGACCAAAACCGTTGACAGTGTTCAGCACACCCTTGGGCAGACCGGCTTCTTCCGCGATTTCTACCAATAGCCGCGCAGACAGCGGTGAATCTTCAGCCGGTTTGTGGACGACCGTACAGCCAGCGGCCAGTGCCGGAGCGATCTTCCATGTCGACAGCATGAACGGGGTGTTCCACGGCGTGATGACACCAACGGGCCCGATTGGGACGCGGGTGGTTATGTTCATCAGTGTCGGTGATTTCAGGTGTTGACCATCCCGCGCCTGAACCACCTGATCGGCGAAATAGCGGAAATTCTCAGCCCCTCGCAGGGCGGCTTTGGACATAAAGCGCAGGGTCTGGCCGGTATCCCAGCATTCGCACAGCGCGATCTCTTCGGCTCTTGCCTCAATGCCATCTGCAACTTTAAGCAATATCCGGCGGCGCTCCGTAGCGGGCATGTCGCGCCAGTCTGCAAAGGCATTATGCGCGGCCTGTGCCGCCGTATCGATATCTTCCGCCGTGCCATGGGCAACGTCGCAGATCACCGATTTATCCACCGGAGAGATCGACTGAAACACCCCTGCTGACCCATCTTGATCTTCTCCTGCGATCCGGTTCTTTATCCCAGTCCTCTTGAAACGGGCAAGGAAACCATCAAGCCGTTCAATATTCTTGCGCAGGTCACTCATGGTCAGGCCTCCAGATGGTCGCGGATCGTGCCGGTTTTGGGGGAGAGGTCGGGATCGATGTCGCGCATCTCAAGCGACAGCGCGATGGAATGCTGGCTCATGGCGGGCTCCAGATAGGTTCGGGCCGCCTCGAAGATGCGCTGCGTTGCGTCCTTCTTGTCGGCCTGCGAACGACCGGCCCGCAGCCGGATCGAGATATCGATGAACCCATGCTTTGGATTTCCGTCTGCGATGGCATAGTGATCAACACGGATCGCTCGGACGCGAATGCCTGCTAGCGGAAAGGTGTCAACCTCAGCGGCCGTTGCACGGATGCAATCGCACAGACCGCCCATGTCGATCCTGTCTTCCAGATTCCCGGAATATTCGACGTGAAAATGCGGCATGATTCCTCCGTTATTAATTAACATGTTTACCTTTATGAGCTTATGTCGTCAAGAAGTTGCGTTGTTAATCTTTGCATTTCCTGGGGCAGCACACTAGAAGGCGGCATGAACACTCAAAGCCATACCAAGAGCACCTCAAGGTCGCTTCCCATTGCATTATTGCGCGCCCGCGAAACGATCATGGCCCCCATCAGGGACATGCTGCAGGATATACAGATATCCGAGCAAAAATGGCGCGTCCTGCGCGTACTGGATGAGCTTGGCGAGGTCGAGCAAAGCGCTATCGCCAAAGAAGCTTGTCTGTTGCTGCCCAGCCTGACGCGAATATTGCGCAGCATGGAAGCCGATGGACAGGTCACGCGCCGTCAGGACAGCCAGGATAAAAGGCGGACGATGGTGATGATTACTGATGCGGGTCGGCAGATTTTGAAAGACAACCTGCAAGCGTCATTGGCCATTTCAAATAGTATTGAGGCGCAGATGGGGCGAGAGAAGCTTGATGAGCTACTGGACCTGCTTGAAGAGCTGCAAGCTGTTAAGGTTTGACCCCGCCAGTTGGCAAGCGGGGTCTGCGCGACAACTACAAACTCGACAATCCTGTATCCAGCGCTGACAGGATCTTCGCAACATCGTCGGATGTGACAATCAGAGGTGGCGAAATGATGATGTTGTTGCCAGATACGCGCACCATCACACCATCCTCATAAGCTGCCTTTTGCACCTGTATTGGCAGTTGTTTGGCAATCGGCGCCTTGCTTGCGCGGTCCGAGACCAGCTCCAGCGCGCACATAAGGCCCTCGCCCCCTCGTACGTCACCGATCACCTCGTGCTTTTCAGCCAGTTTCTTCAAGCCCTCGAACAGCTCATCCCCGCGTGCTGCAGCGTTTTCCCAAATCCGCAGACGATTGATTTCTGAAAGAGCCGCCAGTGCCGCCGCCGCGCCGACGGGGTGACCGGAATAGGTGTATCCCTGATCAACGGATGCCAACCCGGTTGTGTCATTTTCAAATACCTCGGCAACTGCCCCCGAGATCATAGCGGCGCCAAACGGGAAATAACCATTGGTGATCGCCTTGGCTGTCGTCATGATGTCAGGCTGGACGCCCCAATGTCTCGCTCCGCTTTCACTACCGGTTCGACCAAACGCCGTGATGATTTCGTCTGAGATCAGCAGAATACCGTTCTTCGAACAAACCTCACGCACCATGGGCATAAAGCTTTTGTGCGGCGGAATTACACCGCCAGCGCCCAAAATCGGCTCCATGATGAAGGCGGCAACCGTGTTGGCCCCTTGGAACGCAATCTCGGCTTCAAGCGCTTTGACGCAAAGCTGAGCCAGGCGTTCAGGGTCGGTTTCGTCAAACGGGTTGCGATAGGTCCAAGGCGCAGGCACATGAAAACAGCCTGGCATCATGGGTTCATACACGGCGCGGAACTTCTGATTGCCGTTAACCGAAGCGGCAGCGAAATGGGTGCCGTGGTATCCTTGCTTAAGGCTGATGAACTTGGTGCGACCAGGCTCACCCCGAACTTTGTGGAACTGACGCGCAAGCTTTAGTGCGATTTCCACAGAATCCGATCCGCCCGAGGTGAAAAAGGCGCGTGTCAGCCCGTCAGGGGCAAAGAACTGCGCCAGTTCGTAAGACAGCTCGATCGCCTTGTCGTTGCTCGTACCCCGGAAGGTCGAATAATACGGCAGCGCATTTAGTTGATCAGTGATCGCCTGTTTCACCGGATCGCAGGAATAGCCCAGATTGACGTTCCAAAGGCCACCCACGGCGTCGATGGCCTTGTGCCCGTCCACATCGATGATGCTAACTCCTTCCCCGCCGGTCAGAATGGTCGGAGGGTTGTTCCGGCTGTCAGCCGGGTGCGCCATCGGATGCCAAAAATGGCGGGCGTTGTTCTCCTTAAGAAAGTTGGAGTCTTTCATGTTGCGGTTCTCCGGGGTTGTCCACTTTCGCTCATGGGTGGAACTCGGTTGGAAAGGCCTCGGGCATTTGGCCGCCGAAATTTGCGGTCAGATCGCGCGAGAGGGATTGAAGGGATTTCAGGATCAAGGGCAGGCGCTCATAAGTGGCTCTAATCTCGGGCACGGCGATCGAAATGGTTCCAAGGGCGATTTGATCGATGCCAAAGATTGGCGTTGCAAAACCAAAAACACCTTCTTCGTAGCTGCCGTTGCTGTTGGCCCAGCCAGCCCGCTGGATCAGAGCAACTTTTTCCTTGATCAGATCCGGGTCTGTCAGGGTGGATTCGGTGAAACGTACCTGCGCTTCCTGATCCAGACGATCCAGCAGGAAAGGTGGGCCAAAGCTGAGCATACATAGACCCGCCGCAGTCGCGTTGACCGGGATTATCTCGCTTGGATCAAGGCTGACGCGAACGCTGTGCTTGGTTGTCTCAACCACGATGGCGGTTTGCAGGCTGCCCTGTTCCAGCAGCGTTAGGTGCAGGCTTTCGCCAACCTCCTGCATGGCCAAGTGCATTTTTTGGCGCGCGCCTTCAAGGCCGGGTTTGGCAATCTCGCGCAGTGCCGCAAGCCGCAGCGCAGCTGGTCCGATGGTATAGGTCTTTGACTGCGGGTTTTGTTCGATCAACCCGAATTCTTCAAGCGCTCGTAGGTGACGCAGGGCTGTCGTCTTATTCAACCCTGACAGGCGCGCGGCCTGACTCAGGCCGATTTCGGCCATCGTGTTTGAGAATAAGTCCAGCATTTTTAGCGCATTAAGTGCGGCACCCATGTGTTTTGCCTCCTTCCCCTGAGGTTATCCTTGACAGAATGAACTTAACAAAGCAAGATTATTATTGTTAACACGGTTCAAATAATGAACCATACACTGGGAGGTGTAAATGAAAAAGTTTATTGCGGCAGCCGTGATGGCCGCCTCTGCAACGGCCGCTTTGGCAGAATACCCCGAAAAGCCGGTATCCTTTGTGGTTCCTTGGCCTCCGGGTGATCTTGAAGATGTCCTGACCAGAATGATCGCAGATGAATTTCAGGCGATGTACGGGGTACCGGCAGCTGTTGTGAACAAGCCCGGCGGCGGTGGTGGTCCTTTCCCCGGCGCAGTCGAAGTCGCCACAGCACCGGCGGATGGCTATACGATCGGGTCGTTTGTGATTGGTGTTCCAGTCATCGGGCCCGAGATTGGTATTCCTGAATTGAACCCGAACCCGTTTGAACCGATCGGCATCTTCCTGACCTACCCGTTCGTAATCGCGTCGAGCAAAGACGCCCCGTTCCAAAGCTGGGATGAGTTGGTGGAACACGGCAAGTCAAACGACGTGGCACTCGGCCACTTTGGCTCGGTTCTGCCACCCACGCAGGTTACTTTTGCCGCCGCTGTCAGCAGCGGTTTCGACTTTGCCAGCGAAGCCGCGTTCGATGCGCTGGACTGCAACACCTTGGCGTCCGGTGACGTTGATGTCATCAACACCACGCTCCAGCTTATTCTGCCCTGTCTGGATGAAGTGAACGTGCTGGCCAGCATCGGCGGCGACCGGATCGCTCTGGTACCGGATACGCCGACAGTGGTTGAGCTTAACCCAGACCTGCCATTGGCACTGTGGAACGGATTGTTTGTTCACAAAGACACGCCGCCCGAGGCTCGCGAAAAAATCACCGCCGCAGCCCAAAAAGCACTGCAATCGGACAAGGCTAAAAAGCTTGCCGAAGAAACCGGTGCGCTGGTCTATTGGCAGGATCCCGATGCTTCGAATGCCCAGATCGAGCAAGATAAAGCGTCATTCGCCAAAATAGAAGAGATTCTAGGCGAGTAGCACCCCGGATCGAGGCGCGGGCAGTGATTTCCGCGCCTTCTTCATAGGGCTGGGAGGATGAAATGATCGCAAGAACGCTTCAGGACATGTTCAAACGGTATCGCCGTCCGGGTGATATTGTCTTTGCCGTATTGTTCCTGGCTTTCTCGGTGTTTCTGCTGTCTCAGCTTGGGGAGCAGACGCAGGTCGTCAAGCGGACCAAATGGTTTGCTCAACCCGGTCTGTGGCCCACCGTTGCCGTGTGGTGCATGGTCTTGTTTAGCTTTTTACATTGGCTCAGCTCTGCCTTATCCGATCGGATCGATGGTCGTTGGGCCGAGGTCGGGTTTTGGGTCCGGTCTCTGGAATATGTGGCTTATTTCCTGATTTATGTCCTACTGGTGCCACAGCTTGGCTATCTGCCGTCCACCATGTTGTTCGCGGTGTTTCTGACGCTGCGCTCAGGGTTTCGAGGCTCGGGCGCGATCGGCATCGCAGCCCTGTTCGGCTTCGTCGTCACCATCGTGTTCCGAGCGTTTCTGCAAGTCAAAATCCCGGCAGGGGCTGTCTATGAATACCTTCCCGACTCGATCCGCGCCTTTGCGCTGACATATTTGTAGGGAGGCACGTATGGATACCCTTCTGTCCGGTGTTTCAATCCTGCTGCAATGGCAGGTCATCGTGGCCTTGTTCATCGGCTCGATCGGTGGTGTCATCATCGGCGCGCTGCCCGGTGTGGGCGCTGCCGTTGCCATCGCCATCCTGTTGCCCGCAACCTTTGCCTTTGAGCCCATCGCCGGTCTGACCTTGTTGTTGGGGATTTACGGATCATCCATGTATGGCGGCGCGATCCCGGCCATCCTGATCAACACGCCCGGCACGGCGGTCAATGCGCTCACGACCTATGATGGCTATCCAATGACCAAGCGCGGCCAAGGCCACAGGGCGTTATCGCTGGCTTATTCAGCTTCATTCTTCGGGGGGGTCTTTGCCATCATCTGCCTGATGGTCCTCTCGCCCGTGTTGGCCATGATCGCCCCGCATTTTGGCAGCCGCGAGATTTTTTTGGCCGCGTTGCTAGGTATTGTTCTGGTCGTTTTAGCCCATCGAGGACAGATCTTTGCAGCAGGTATGCTTGCTGCATTTGGCGTCTTTTTGAACACGGTCGGACTGGAGCCCGTCAAATATACGCGCCGCTATACATTCGATCAAAGTTGGCTGGCGTCAGGCGTTGACCTGATCGTGGTTGTGCTGGGCCTGTTTGCGCTCAGCCAGGCTTTTCTTTTGCTGTTGGAAAAGAACCACGCTCCAGAGGACACCCATGTCAGCGGGAATATCTTTGCAGGTTTGAAGGAACTGTTGGGCCTGAAACGGATCGCCACCGTTTCTTCAAGCATCGGGGTATTTATGGGCATGGTGCCGGGAACGGGTGAGTTCACTTCGCAGTTTCTGTCCTACACCTATGCTCAGAAAAGTTCGAAAAATCCCGACAAATTCGGCGATGGCTCGCCCGAAGGGTTGGTGGCATCCGAAGCCGCGAACAATGCCGTGCCGGGGGCAGCAATGATCCCCCTACTCGCCCTCGGTATACCCGGCGAAGCGCTTACGGCGATGATGCTGTCGGTCTTCTATGTTCACAACGTGATCCCCGGCCCGCAATTGTTTGAGAACCAGATGGATTTCGTCATGGCCCTATATATGGCGCTGATCCTGCTGAATGTGATCGTTCTAGTCTTTCTGCTGTTCTCTACAAACCTGCTGCTTAAGATCATTCAGATTCCCACACGCTTCCTGGGTGTGATGATCCTGATCTTAGCCTTTGTCGGGGTTTATAGTTTACGCAACTCGATCACCGATTGCGCGATCGCTGCTGGGTTTGGTGTCTTTGGCCTAATCCTCAAACGGCTTGATCTGCCAATTGTTCCAATCATCCTGGGTATGGTTTTGGGCGGAATCATGGAAACCAAGCTTCGCAGCGCAATGGCTCGGGTCAAGACGCCGCTGGACTTCATCGACCGGCCCATCGCAGCCATCCTGTTCTGCCTGATCGTGCTGATCCTGATCCTGCATTTCCGCACGCTGTACTACGAGTTCAAAAACAAGCTGCGCCCCGAACCCCATGTCCCAGCCGTGGATTCCGACCACCCGAACCAACAAGGATAGCTTTCATGGATCAGTCTTCCATCGATGCCTTGCGCGTACAGGAGATTGCCACACGCGGACACTTTATCAATGGCGATTTCCGTGCCGGTGAAACTGGCGCCCTGCGTGAGGTGCTGTCGCCCATCGACGGCCAGCCTCTCGCTCAAATCGCCGAGGGCAGCCCGGCGGATGTGAATGCAGCGGTGCGCGCCGCGCGGACCGCGTTTGAGGATGGCCGGTGGTCGCGCATGGCCCCTGCAGGACGCAAGAAGGTTCTGCTGAAACTGGCGGATCTGATCGAATCCCGCGCGCTCGAGATCGCGGTGCTGGGCGTACGCGACAACGGAACCGAGATCAATATGGCCTATAAGGCCGAGGCGCTCTCGGCCGCCGCCACCTTCCGCTACTATGCCGAAGCCGTCGACAAGATTTACGGACAGGTTGCGCCAACCAGCCATGACGTTCTGGGCCTTGTGCATCATGCACCTGTCGGAGTTGTCGGGGCGATTGTGCCCTGGAACTTCCCGCTGATGATCGGCAGTTGGAAAATCGCCCCTGCCCTTGCGGCGGGCAACTCCATCGTCTTGAAGCCTGCAGAAAGCGCATCGCTCAGCCTGCTTAAAATCGCTGAGCTGGCTGCCGAAGCCGGAGTTCCGGATGGCGTCTTCAACGTGGTGACCGGGCGCGGGTCGGTCGTGGGGGAAACTTTGGCCTTGTCGATGGATGTGGACATCATGGTCTTCACGGGATCCGGCGCGACAGGTCGGCGACTGCTGGAATACTCGGCGCGGTCCAATCTGAAACGCTGCTATCTGGAATTGGGTGGCAAGTCTCCAAATATTGTTTTCGCTGACGCGCCCGATTTGGCGGAAGCTGCAAAGGTCTCGGCCGCCGGGATTTTCCGCAACTCCGGACAGGTCTGTATCGCGGGCTCGCGCCTGCTGGTGCAGCAGGACATCTACGAGGATTTTGTCGCCGAGATCACGCGCTACGCCGCAGCCTTTCGCGTTGGTGATCCGTTGAACCTGAACAGCCAGATTGGTGCCGTGCACAGCCTGCCCGAGTTAGAGGCCAATTTGGAGTTCGTTACCAAGGCCGAAGCTGAAGGTGCCGAACGTCGTACGGGCGGAAACCGCATTCTGCCCGAAACCGGGGGCTACTATATGTCCCCTACAGTAATGGCAGGTGTCAAAGAAACGGATCATCTGTTTCAGAACGAAGTCTTCGGCCCAGTCTTGGCCGTGACCCCCTTCAAAGACGAAGCCGAGGCGATCCGGCTTGCCAATGCCACAGTCTATGGGCTCGCAGGCGCAGTTTGGACCTCGAACCTCAGTCGCGCGCATCGCATGGTGGCCGAAGTGCGGACCGGGGTCATGCATGTGAACACCTATGGCGGCTCGGACCTGACCGTTCCGCTTGGGGGCGTGGGTCAATCCGGGAACGGGCATGACAAATCTTTGCACGCGCTTGAGAAGTACTTTGAATTGAAAACCGCCTGGATAAAGCTCTGACTGCGGGGTGTCTGTACGACATGTCTTCACCGCTTTGTCTGGGGCCCATAGGTCGCATGAATAGGAGGAACCAATGACCACAAAGACAATCCTGCTGATTGGGACCTACGACACGAAAGAACCCGAGATGCGGTTCATCGAACAGGCGATCAAGGCGCAGGGCGCGGATGTGTTGACGATGGATGTCTCGGTATTGGGCGACCCTTTGGAGCCAACCGACATCTCCAAGCACGACGTCGCCCAAGCGGCTGGAATGACCATCGAAGATGTCATCGCACAAGGGGACGAGAACAGGGCCTTTCGCGTGATGTCAGACGGTGCCTCAAAGGCCGTTACCCAAGCCTATGCGGATGGGCGATTTGACGGGATGCTGGCGACCGGGGGCACTATGGGCACCGATCTGGCCCTGGACTGTGCACAGGCCTTGCCCATGGGGGTGCCTAAATACATCGTGTCGACCGTCAGTTTTTCTCCGCTGATCCCGCCGCACCGACTGGCTCCGGACATTCAGATGATCCTGTGGGCCGGGGGGCTCTATGGTATGAATTCGATCTGCCAGTCTTCGCTTGCGCAAGCGGCCGGCGCTGTTGTTGGTGCCACAAAGGCTGCCACAATACCGGATCGCAGCAAACCGCTGATTGGGATGACCAGTCTTGGATCCTCGTGTTTGCGCTACATGAAAACGCTCAAACCAGCGCTGGAAGAGCGCGGGTTCGAGGTTGCCGTTTTTCATTCCACCGGAATGGGCGGCATGGCTTTCGAAAAACTGGCGGGTGAAGGGGCGTTTGCCTGCGTCATGGACTTCTGCATGCAGGAATTCGGGAACCTGATGGCGGGTTCCGTGGTCTCCAGCGGTGAGGATCGCGTGACAAATGCCGGGCGTGTGGGCACACCACAGCTGGTTGCGCCAGGCGCGCTGGACCTTTTGGACTTTGCCGGATGGCAGGACATCCCTGACCAGTATGCCGACCGTCCATTTCATGAACACAACCGCCTGATAAAAAGCTCGGTCTTCAATGGCGATGAACGCCGTGCCTGGGTGCGGGAGCTTGCCAACCGATTGGAGGCCGCAACTGGCCCGGTTCACTTTTTTCTGCCCGTTCACGGGGTCGAAGCCTGGGACAAGGAGGGTGAAGAGGCGTATGATCCCGAAGCCCTGGCCGAGATGATGGATGAGGCCCGTAAAGTCATGCCCGGGCGCGTTCCTATGACCGAAATAGACGCACATATCAACGATGCCGCGTTTTGCGATCATGTATTGGCCCAGTTCGATGAATGGGTCGCAGAAGGCGTGGTCGCAACATAAATTCGGGATTTACGCCCGTCTTTATGATATACACGCAGGTCAAACACAGCCTCGGTGGCGGTGAGTTCGGGCGCATTCTTCCACGTGCGGCCGACTTGCAGTTGGATGCATAACCATCACCGCTTGGATACTTGTTAAAGACTATTTTTCGGCGGAACCGTGTCACCGGTTCAAGGTGGCCAAAGACCTGCGCAGTAAGTGAAGAATTGAACTCGACAAATGCCCAGGATTAGCGACCCGTTCCGCCGGTGACGTTGCCAATATTGAGCGGCAACCAAACCGTTGGACCCGCATTTAGACGATCGGTCCAACCCATGAAAGGAGCGAGGAAATGCTAACCACGATTGCGATTTGGTATCTGAACCCAGAAACCCGGTCCGAAGGTATTGCTGCACTCCGGCGGCTTGCTAGGGACGTCAAGAAAAACGAACCTGATACCTGGGGTTACCTTGTGCACTCAGGTGGCGCGGACTCGGTCCCGCCATGCGATGACGATAAGATTGTGTTCGTGGAAATCTACAAAAACGAAAAGGCATTCAAAAAACACCTGAGCAAAGGATCGGATTTTTCGAAGTTCCTGAAAAAAAGTGGTCACCTTTTTCTTTCTGCCCCAGGGAGCAAGAGCCCATTCTTTCAGGTCATGAACGTGGATCGCATTCAGGGATTCGTGCGCCCCGAAGCTGGGTCGAGCAACGGCTAAAGGTAGGTCGGGCGATCCCGGCCGCCCCAAGGAAACCCTGTAATTTTGTTGATCCACGGGGCTTTGCGCCGGGTAAAGTTGCAGCCTGGTTCATCCATCAGGAATTGTTGGGCGACGCATTGTTGATATTATGTTATAAGAAGCCGTGATTTCGTTCTATCGTTTCTAATTTTGACCTGATCTATCTAAACTTACGAAGGCGACCATTTTGGTAAGTCCTGACGTTAATTGCCCAAATTGTGGTTCGGCCAATCCTGCCGGATCGAAATATTGCCAAAGCTGTGGAAACGCCCTGTCCCTTACGTGTACAGCGTGCGGAGCCCCAGCTTTGCAAAAGGCAAAGTTCTGCACGGCCTGCGGTGCGTCTGTGGTCGGATCAGCGCCGGTCAAAAAGTCAGAGCAAGACAATTCACCGCCACTAACGCCCGCACCTGAAAATGTTGCGGAACGGCGGCAACTGACCGTCATGTTCTGCGATCTGGTTGGTTCTACCGCGTTGTCCGAAAAATTTGATCCCGAAGACTATCGTGAGCTTATCACCCAATATCGCGATCTGGTCGGTAGCACGGTTGCGAAATTTGGCGGTGAGATTGCAAATTATGCGGGTGATGGTGTGGTGGCTGTCTTTGGTTACCCCGTCGCGCAAGAGGCGAGTCACTATTCGGCCGCGCTGTGCGCGCTTGAAATTACCCAGATGGCAGAGGGTATTGAAGTTGGATTTTCCAGCCAGCCGGTTGCGACCAACGTTCGCATCGGAATGCATACCGGACCCGTTGTTGTTGGCACCGCCAACAGCTCGTCATTGGACGAAAAGATGTGGCTGTTCGGAGACACACCGAACGTGGCGGCCCGTATTCAGTCCGTTGCCGAGGTCGGGCAAGTCGTGATCTCCGAGGTGACGCGACGCCTGATTGGTGAACGGCTCGACTTTGTGTCTTTGGGCGCGCCGCAATTGGCAGGGATTAGCGCTCCGCTAGAGCTGTTTGAGGCCCGGCAGAAGGTTTTGGGGTTCGAAACGGGGCGCAAAGACTTTTCACACGACAAAACACCAACCATCGGTCGGACGGCGGAAATTGCCTTGGTCCGATCTCGGTGGGAGGGTGCGCTGGAAGGTGAAGGGCAAGTGCTGTTGCTGACCGGCGATGCGGGTGTCGGAAAATCTAAGATCGCCTTTGGGCTAAACGATGACCTGGCCGAAGAAGATGCGTCGCAATTCATTCTGTTCGGCTCACCGCTTCATCAAAGCAGCGCATTTTACCCGATAAAAAACGCGCTTACGGCGTTGACCGGAATGACACCTGATGAGACTCCAGAACAGAACCGGGCTAAGATCATCGGGTTTTTGTCTGAACTCGGTCTCGATGATCCTGACTGTGTTATGCCCATTCTGCGCCTAGTGGCGCTGGAAGACACTTCAATCCCGGCTGAACCAATGGCGCCTGAACGGGAAAAGGGTGCGTTGATCGAAGCGTTGCTGCGGCTTTGCGCAGGCTTAGAACAATCTTCACCGCTGATGTTGTTGCTAGACGACGTACATTGGTTCGATGCTTCCACGCTTGAGTTTGTCGACGGATGGGTTGAGCAACTGTCAAGTAGACGCTGCCTGGTCTTGATGACGGCCCGCAGTGAATTCCAGTCACCCTGGCGAAACCAGTCACATGTTACCACCTTGGAGCTGAACCGTCTGGTCCGGCGCGATATCTTCAAACTGGTTGAAAGCATTTCGGGGATCCGGCCTTCGGATGAGGTTCTGACCCAGTTGGCAGACCGAACCGATGGCGTGCCGCTGTTTGTCGAAGAACTGACTAAAATGGCGATGGAATCCGGTCTGCTGGCAAGCCGGGGGCAAAGCAAGGCCGAGTTGTCCATGGCGATTCCGGAGTCTCTGCAGGATTCCTTGATGGCCAGGCTGGACCGATTATCCGCCAGCCGCGAAATCGTGCAGGTCGCTGCCGCAATCGGGCGCAACTTTGAAAGAAACCTGCTTAGCCATGTTTTGAAATGGAGCGACCAGGAAATCACCAGAGCGTTGGAGCAGCTACTTGAAACAGAGCTGATTGTTCCCGCCGGGCTGAGAGGCGTGGAAGACACATATCGGTTCCGTCACGCCTTGGTACAGGATGCGGCGTATCAATCCATGCTGCGTTCGACAGCGTCCAGATGGCACGGTCAAATCGCGGCGGTTCTTGAAGAGAACTACAAGGAAATTGTTAAACACGAGCCAGAGATTCTGGGCCATCACTATTGGCGGGCCGGTGATTATTTGGCGGCCGAGCTCAACCTTATGCGGGCCGCGCGCCAGGCATTGGATCATTCTGCAAATGTTGAGGCCATCACCCATCTGCAGCACGCCCTGGAATGTCTGCAGGAACTGCCTGCGTCGCAAGACCGCGACCGGCGCGAGATTGATCTGCAAATCACCATCGCGGTTCCTTTGGCGTTTGTACGAGGATACGCACACAATTCGGTCCTTTCCGCATATGCCCGGGCACAAAATTTGTGTCGTGAATACGGCGAAACAGAGCGGTTGTTCAAAGTCGTCTATGGCCAGTTCCGATCGACAATGCTGGGGGGCGAATATGCTGTATCGAAACAGAATGCGGATCGCCTGGTGTCGCTTTGTCAGGATCTGAAAAGCCCTCTTGCTATTGTATCCGCCGAGAGATCACTTGGCTCGCTGCAGACATATCTTGGCCAGCCGCAGGACGCCCTAACGCATTTGCAGGCAGGGATTGATGTCAATCTGTCGCTTGAGCACCGGTTCATGGGGCTGGATTTTGACGTCGTTGATCTATCCGTCGCGCTTCAGGGATATCGTGCGCTGTCTTGCTGGTTGTCAGGCGACACGAAAAGCGCTTTGGAAGCGATCGAAAAGGCCGTGCTTCACGCGGAAGAAACAGCGCATCCCTTCAGTCAATCCTTTGCAAATGCATTTCTGGGTTGGATCTCGCAGTTCCGCGGTGATGAAGACCTTGTACTGGAAAGCTCGGCCAATCTGATTGCGCTTTCAGAGGAGTACTCGTTTCAGTTCTGGCGTGGATGGGCGCGGATCATGAACGGATGGGCACGCCGGAACGAGTTGGGCGACGGCGCGCTGAAGGAAATCGAACTTGGTCTTCAGGAATGGCGGGATACCGGCTGCCGGCTGGGGTTGAGTTTCTTTCTGTATCTTTATGCAGACGCGGCCATCCTGCACGGACATCTCGAACTCGCAGAAGAGCTTTTGGACGAAGCCGAGCAGATCACGTTGGGTGGGGGGGAACAATTCTGGATTGTCGGTTTGACCCGGCTAAGAGGACGTCTGGCGCTTGCCCAAGGTCATGAAGAAGCGTGTATCGATCATTTCGAGCAGGCTGTCAGTTTGGCGCTGGACCGCGGGCATTTTGGTCCGCTGCTGCGTACGATCAAAGAGCTGGCAAAGCTTGATCCAACCCCCGATTGCCTGAACCGGATCAAAAAAGCGGTTGAAGAAGTCGCCGGGTTCGATGGTCCGGATTTGGCCGAGACACGCGCTATTCTGAATAAACTTGGAACTGCAAAAACGGAGAGCTCATCACAGGACATTTGAAAAATACGAGATAGTCAAAGCCAGTCGGGAGGACATAGCCATTATGACTAAGAAGAAATCAAAAGGTGACCGCTGCCATCAGACGAATGTCACCGGTGTCATGCCAAAACTGCCCAAGCAGTTTGATACATTTCCCTTCTATTATGCCTCTCTGCAATGCCAATGGATGTATTGGTATACCTCAGTCGAAGCCGCCAAACCCTTCGTCAAGGGTACAGGATTGTGCGTGGCGGAGTTCCCCGATGAAAATGGAAAGAACAAAGCTGTCATTCTATTGAATTTTCAACGCTACACCGCCCACTATGACAATTCCTTGGGCTTTGTGAACGAGGTTGAATTTAACCTTCTGGCTTACCCTTCGAACCGGGTGCCCGGCGTTCCGAAGATGTCCCTGACCGAGTATCTGCACGGCCGCGATCAGACCAAAACCATCGGGCATCTGCGAATACACGTAGCCGCAGACAATGCGGTTGCAGTCAAGGCTGGGCGTCAGGCCTTTGGTGAGCCCAAGTTTCTGGGGCAGTTCAATTACAAGGTGCCGTCGCTGAACGCCAAGATGAAAGGCCATCCGCCAATCTCTCCGAAATCCTGGTGGATTCAATTGGTCAACCCCGACGACCCGCAAACCATCGTCTACGATTTGACCGCCGATTTGGGAAAGCTCAGTGGCAATCAGTGGACGACGACAAATTGCACTCCGATCCCAGAATTCGCGACCGGTCTTGGCCGCACTGTTTGGACCCGCTGGACAATCTCGGGCCTCTTCGAAACTGCAATGCTGGACAACAAGGACGGCAAGCGCATCGCCAAGACATTCAAACTGAAACTCGGCAACAACGATTTCCCGATGACACGGGACATGCATCGGTTGTTCACCGACTTCACCCCTGTCGCCGTACAGGTTTTCGAAAGCCCCCCCGCCTGCTTCGAGCCGCGCGGGTTCTACGTGGATGCCATTGATGGAGACCGCCATGTCACAGCATGACAACAGTCCCGCCCATCAGGCCTTCCTGACGGTCAGCGCGGCATTGACGGGTTACAATAGTGCCGAGTTGCAAGGGACCGGGTGCACCGGGGAATACTGGCATCAATTCCGACAGGTTCTGCCAGAAGAGATTTTGAGCCGGTTTCTGTCTCACGCTCAATCCCTCGGGCAAGGGGACGATGATCAGATTATCCGCCAAACTTATCTGTCGGACAGGTGCCTTGGCCCGATTGCGCGTTCGCTGATTCAGCTTTGGTACACGGGTCAGTGGGTCCCGCTTTCGCAAGAATGGCGCGAAAGCTACGGCGCTTCTCGCTTTGATGTGGTCAAGATCATCTCGACACGCTCGTACAAGGAAGGGTTGGTCTGGGACGCCATCGGTGCCCATCCCATGGGGGCAAAGCAGCAGGGTTTTGGTGCTTGGGCGCTTGAACCTCCTCGGAAACGGGAGGCGGGCCAATGAACGCGATTACAGACGACGACAGAACCTATGATGTGGTCATTGTCGGCGCTGGATTTTCTGGTGCCATTCTGGCGAAAGAGCTTGTGTCAGCAGGGCATACAGTTCTGATCCTCGAGGCCGGTGCAGATCACGGTAAAACGTGGGAGACCTACCGATCCTATCTGGATCAGTACTACCTCTCGTTGGCGAAAACACCGAACTCACCCTACCCGGATCTGCCGACTTTGCCGTCACCTTCGGTGCTGGACATTACGGCGGTTCGCGGCACCGAACCGGACACGAACGGGTACTTTGTTCAACGTGGCCCATTGCCCTTCGGCAGCAACTATCTGCGTGCCTATGGCGGAACCTCCTTGCATTGGCTGGGCACCAGCCTTCGGATGATGCCCGCAGATTTCGAAATGCAGAGCAGGTTCGGCCAAGGGGTCGATTGGCCATTTGGCTACAAGGATATTCGATCCGACTATGAAAGAGCCGAGTGGGAAATCGGCGTCTCTGCGGACGCCAAGGAACAGACACCCAGAGCATTGGGAATAAAGACCTCGGGCAAGCATGATAACCGGGGGTACTTTGCTAAAGGATATGACTTCCCCATGCACTCGATACCCTCGTCTTATATCGACGGGTTCTTTGCCCGGGCAGACGGCATGCCCATTGAAATTGGCGAAGACTCTAAAGATACAGTTAGACTGAAAGTCTCACGCACTCCACAAGGCCGCAACTCAACCCCGCGCAAGCCAAAAAATGCCAATGGCATACCTGTGGGCCGTAAGATGAGGCCCCAATTCCGACCGCGCGGGTCAACCGGCCCGTTTGCTTATATGGGCCAGCGGTGCGAGGGCAACTCAAGCTGCATTCCGATCTGCCCAATTCAGGCAAAATACAATGCGATGAAGACGCTGGAAGATGCCAAGCACATTCGCAAACATCACATGAAAACAATCACGCAAGCCGTGGCGTCCAAGGTCGAGCTTGCCGAAAGCGGTCGGGTTTCGGGTATCGTGTACAAGAAATACCCGTTCTCCGGTGTTGCGCAATACGAACTGCGCCGTGCCAAGGGCAAACAATACGTCCTTGCTGGTGGAGCGGTGGAAAACGTAACTCTTGCGCTGGCTTCCGAGATTTGTCGGACCAGCGGCGAACTGGGCCGCAACCTGATGGATCATCCCTACATGATGACGTGGGGTTCCGCGCCCGAGCCAGTTGGTCCGTTTCGTGGGCCGGGATCGACGTCAAGCTACGCCAATTTCCGGGACGGGACCTTTCGTGACAGAACTGCCGCCCATAGGCTCGAGATCGGAAACTGGGGCTGGAACTTTGCCACCGGGGCCCCAAACACGGATGTGGCGCGCTTTGTTGAACAGGAGAACCTCTTTGGCAAAGCGCTTCGTGACAAATTATATCACGATGTTCAAAGACAGGTTCGCATCGGCACGATGGTCGAACAACTGCCCCGCTCGACCAACCGAGTCACGATTGATCCCGCCTATCGCACACCGATGGGTGAATATCGCCCTGTGATCAGCTATGATCTGGATGACTATTCGCGGGCCGGTTTGGCGACGGCGTACGACACCTGTACGCAGATTTTTCAGCGCCTGGGTATTCGAAACCACACGGCCTACAACCCATCTGACGCCGGATATTTCACCTATGACGGCCGGGGATACACGTTCTTTGGCGCAGGTCATCTTGTCGGAACCCATCGGATCGGAACGCACCCGCGCAATTCGGTGACTAATGACGTAATGCGAACCTGGGATCACGACAATTTGTGGATGGTAGGCGCCGGATCGATGCCAACAATCGCAACATCGAACCCGACACTCACGATGTCGGCAATGGCTTACCGAGCCTCCAGAGCAATATCGGATGCTGTTCGGAAAGGGGGGGCAAAATGACCTCGAAAGACAAACTGGAGAAAGAGCGCGCGACACTGTGTAAACTGTTTCAGGACGCGCTTATTCTTGAACTCACTACCATTCCTCCCTATGCGACTGCGTGTTATTCGATCCTCGAACAAGGCCAGTATGACCGGTCTGAGCCAACAATCGTAAACGCCGAACCCATCGAAGTGATCCGGCAGGTTATGGTCGAAGAAATGCTCCACATGGTTCTTGCGGCGAATGTCATGAATTCGATTGGCGGAACTCCGGAGCTGAACAATCCTAAGCTGCTACCCAAATACCCCCAGCCACTGCTGAACGGGCGCGGTCCAACTGTTTATCTACGCCGGTTCACGCCGGACCAAATCAAAAGCTTTCGTGCGGTTGAAACGGCACCAAAAGATGAAAGAGCTGCGAAAAGCGGTGATTATCATACGATCGGAGGTTTTTACATCTACATCCGGGAAAGGTTGCGCAAAGCCTGTAATACTTATGGGGATGCCGCGATTTTTACCGGTAATGAGGTACGACAAATCACCAACGCCGACTATTTCGGAGCTGGAGGTGAGGTGATCGAGGTGATTGGTACCCCGTCGCAGCGCCGTAAGGCCGCGCTGAAGGCGATAAAGAAAATCATGGATGAAGGGGAAGGCGCAGACCTTGGTCACAGAGCTGGCGACAATGACATCATCCCTGGCCCTGACCACCGCGAGGATGTTGCGCACTATTTCAAATTCAACGAAATCCTGCACAGCCGGTATTATAAACCAGATGACAGCATAGACGGCCCGCCCACCGGTGGCGACCTCATCGTCGATTGGAGCGCGGTATCCCCGATGCGGGATGATCCGTCCGAAAGGGACTTCAAGAACGCGCCAGAGATCGCAGAAATATCTGCCGAATTTAACGCGGCCTGGTCCGGCCTGCTTGATGGTCTTCACATTGCGTTCAACACGGACAAGACTGCGCTAAGGTCATTGGTCCCAGCAATGTATGACATCAAGTCTCTGGCGCAGAAATTGATGCGTATTCCTTTGCCGGATGGATCAGGGGAAACTGCCGGACCAACCTGGACGTATCTTGCAAAGAGAAAGAGTTGATCGCTCGTTTCGTTGCAAGTCGATGAATACACGCCGCAGCTATTTGGTCAAATTCGGAAAGCAATAATTTGCTGTATTAACAGCAGCATAGCGAAGTCCTGAATCGGCCAAAATGATCTGAGATAGCACTCGAATAGCGCTATTTATCGTGCGTTGTTTCTTGACTCACCCAGGATGCGTGAGGATTTGAATCCACGACGATGACTTCGGTCAATCGATATGAACCCACCGGGCGCGCATCACATGCCAGTTGGTGGTGAAACTGCGAAACTAACGCATCGCCGTCATCTCCCGTCAGCAATCGCTTTCAGAGACGCAAATGTGGGCACGCGAATGCTGAAGCGAAGACCTAGGGTGTTTTCTGGACCGTGAATAGCTCAATCTCCGAGGGACTGGACTTGCAAAGGTCCAGAAAACCTACCCTATTAACCGCAATCAGCCGCCGCTCAGTCGTAAGCTGCCGTCACGATCATTTCGACCTTCAATACATCACGGGCGAGCTTGGATTCTCCGCAGGCGCGGGCGGGCGCGTGGCCTTCAGGCACCCAAGCGTCCCAAACGGCATTCATCTCGGCAAAGTCTGCCATATCCGCCAACCAGATTTCGCATTTTAGGATGCGGGTCTTGTCGCTGCCTGCCTTTTGCAAAAGATCCTCAATCTTGGCCAGAATGTCCTGCGTCTGATCTGCCACGGTCGGCGCGTCCGAAGTCTGACCGCACAGGTAGGCAACGCCGTTGTGTTTGACGATCCGGCTCATGCGCTGACCGGTTTCGATGCGGGTGATTGTCATAACTTGTACTTTCTCATTGTTGAATTTAGCAGTGATTTGAGCTGCCCACGGCACAAGCGTTGAAATGCCAATGGGAGCCATAGATCAGAAGCCGGCATTACGAGGCCGAGGTTCATTCAAGTCAGATTGTCCGCCAGTTCATTTTGATATCCAAAAAGGGCCGGCAGCCCGCCGGTGTGCAGCAGAATGACCTTCTGACCCGGTTTAATCTTCTGGCTTTCAACCAGATGCATCAAACCGGCGAATGTCTTGGCGGAATAAACCGGGTCGAGGAAAACCCCTTCGGTCCGTGCCATTTTTTCTAGTGCGGCACGCGTTCTTGCGTTCACTTTGCCGTAACCTGGCGGCAATGCATCGTCATAGACATCGATCCGCGCCTGCAATCGAGCGGCATCAACATCCAGCAAGTTTGCAAGGTTCTGTAGAACGATCATCATGCGGGCGTGTTGCTTCTCGCGATCTCTGCGCACGCATATTCCAAATACCGGGGCCGTGCTGCCTTCCAGTGCTAGACCGGTTAGCAAACCGCCATGCGTAGCACCACTGCCTGACGGCACAACCACCGCATCGAAATTGGGCATCTGGGCGCACAATTCCTGTCCGCCAACGACATAGCCCAACGCCCCCAGAGGTGGATGATTCAAGCCCAGATGAATGACGTATGGCGTGCGGCCTTGGGCCTTCAATTCGTCAGCACGCGCGTGCAATGCCGCGTCGGCCCCAGCTTCGTCTTCGCCCTCGGGATAGCTCATATGCTCGGCACCCAGAATCTGTGCCAAAAATACGTTCCCGGACCTGTAATACTCTTCGTCCATATCTGGGACACGCTCTTCTAATTGAAGCACGGATTGCATCCCCAGCTTAGCGGCCGCCGCAGCTGCAGATCGGACAAAATTGGACTGAACAGCACCGGTGATTAGAATGGTATCGGCACCTTGTTGCTGAGCATCGCCGAAGTAGAATTCGAGCTGCCGTGTTTTATTGCCGCCAAACACAAGCTCCGTCAGATCATCGCGCTTGAGCCAGAGATCGATCCCCAATTCCGCCGACAACCTGTCCAAACGTTCCAGAGGTGTCGGGCCCGACATAAGCCGGGCGCGAGGAAATCTCTCCAGATTGTCGTTTCGTTGCATCGTGTACCTCCCGGGATTATGCAATCATATAGGCGCGCTGGAACAGGACACAGCAAGCGATGAAAGAAACCACGCGGATCGCGGCTATGACGACCGATTGCGGCAAGTAAGGGCCCCCTGCCCGTCCAAGCAGGCTGCCTACCAGCGTGATTATGACAAAGCCGAGCAGTTGCGGCCCGTATGTGATGGCCTGCGTTTCGGACAGGCTGTGCAACAGGAATGCAATGCCATAAGCCACCAGCGCGATGGGTTGCACCAACTTGGCCACCTCTTTTGCTGAACGGCCCTTTGCGATCAAACCAAACACCATAAGTGGGCCCGGTGTTGCTGCCCAGACGGTCGCAAGCCCGGACAGTCCTGTAATGGCTGAAAACCCAAAACGCCCGATTGTGCCGCGCAAGGGAAGCAGGGTGGTGATTAAACCGATCAACAACAAGCAGGCCGTCAAGGCCAGAACAAACGCCTCGTTCAACAACGGATAAACAGTAAGACCGGCAGCTACACCGACACAACATGCGATGATCGCATTAAGAATGAGTGGCTTGTTGTTCTTTAGTACATGACGGTCCGTCGCGACTACCGACACAAGGGTATTCAGCAACAGCAATATGGGAACTGCCGTCGAGGTGCCGAGCAGGATCATCATCGGGGGACCCGCGATGATACTGAAACCGATGCCCACGCCAACCTGCAGCATTGCCCCGAGGCAAATGGCGGCCATCAAAATGGACAGATCAATGGTCACATAGCACTCCTGCAGCTTTGGCATTGTTGCAGGACCTCAGATATCCTGAGGTTACGGCCATGGTCCATGTCATTCCTTCATTCGAATTGATTGGCACGCACTAACGCTGCCAGGGCATCAATCCAGAGTATAGCTCGCGGGCCGCTACGGAATGTGCCATTTGCGCAAGTGTCGTCAGATCATACACGGGAAGGCGCAGTTCTTCCTGAAGGCGCGATGCGTAGGGCGGCAGGTCTGTACACTCCAAAACCAGCGAGCGGATATCAGGGGCCTCAAGCATCAGGCTACGGGCTGCGTTCAGGACCTCGGCCTCGATCAGGTCTGTGTCCATACGGGTGCGGGTATTCCGCAAGATCACTTCTGCAAATTCACTAGTGTCCTCCAGTCCCTTCACCGCCACCGGAACACCGGCGGCACCGACGCCTTCAAAATGCCGGGCGGTCAAAGCAGACGCGTCTGCAGTCAAAACACCCACCGGAGCGTTCGCGCCGGTCATGTGATAAGCCAGCGGCACTTGGATCAGGCTGGAGGCAAAGACGGGAACAGAAACCGCTGCCGCCAGTTCCTTTTGAAACAGCGCAAGAAAGCCACAGCTGCCGGTAATGGCGCGCACGCCTTCGGCCTCAAGCCGTCTGGCACCTTCGATGAAGGGTTCAAGCAATTCCGGCGTAGGGTTGTTCAGAAGTGTCGGGACAGTCACCCCGTCGATCATTTCATACAGAACCGGAAATGGCAGGCTGGACGGGTTCTTGATATGGCCCGGTGGCTTTGGGAAATAGCTTTCAAGGCAAAGCACACCGATTGAGGCCCCGCAGATATTCTGGCCGCCTTGATAAATTGGCATTGTCATCAGGTCCTTTTTTGATTTGAACGTTCAAAACCGGGTTGGTGTATACGGTGCTAGATCGATATTCGGGATGCGATCCAAGACGATATCCGCCACTAGCTCGCCGGTTTTCGGGGCCATCATCAGCCCGTAATGAGAATGCCCGAACGCTGCATAGAGCCCCTCTTGGTCCTTTAAATGCCCGATTGCCGGCAAGCTGTCCGGGAATGACGGGCGCCGACCCATCCAAAACCGCGCCTCATCTGTATCAAGCTCGGGCATCATGGCCTTGGCCTGTCGGGACAGGATTTGCTTCTTCCGTGGGTCAGCGGGTGCATCGGCGCTGCCGAATTCAGCCGTACCGGCGACCCTAAGCCCCCCAAGCATCGAACTTGCGACCACCTTTGCATCCACATCCATGACCGAGTTGTTCAGTTCGACCGCAGGGGTTGGGAATTCGACATGATAGCCCCTTTCGGCCACGAGGGGCATAGGCAATCCCAATGGTTTCAACAGGTCGGCAGACCATACGCCTGCCGCAAGAACAACATGGCTGGCGGTTAGCGTATCCTGCGCAGTTGCAATCTGCCAACCACCCTCTTCTGCGGGGGTAAGCTTGGTGACTTCGGTTTGCACAATCTCAGCACCTTGCACTTGCGCCTTTTCGGCCAAAACCGCTCCCACACGTCCCGGAGCGGTTACACGCGCTTGCCCTTTGATCACGATCGCACCTTTGAACGCTTCGGACATAGCGGGCTCCAATCGGCGCAGTTCGTCACCGTCGACGCGTTCCAGATCGCCGCCTTTTTCTCGGCGGATAAGATATCCAAGCCCGTCCAGATCAGCCTGTTCTGGTCGGCGAAAGGCGTGGATGTAATAGCTATCGGTGATCAGGTTCTCGTGCCCGGTACCATGTAAATGACGCCGGTACAGATCGACGGAGGGGCGACAAAGAACCTCCATCGCGTCCGAGACTTCGCGAACAGTTTTTTCTCCTGAGTTTCCGAGAAATCGCAACCCCCAAGGAATCATTTTGGGCCAGAAGCTGGGCCTGACTGACAGCGCGCTCTTTGGGTCAAGCAACATTTTGGGCAGCATTTTCCAGATACCGGGCATTGCTTGCGGAATGATCGACCAAGGCGAAACCACACCAGCATTCCCGAACGAGGTTTCCTGACCCGGCTCACCTCGATCGATCAGCCGAACCTGAATGCCCCGTTCCTGCAGCGACAAAGCGCAACAGATGCCGACGATTCCTGCGCCGATGATGGTCACTTGTTCTGTCATCAGTTCAGGCCGGAGATTGACTGCGGTTGCGCGCGATCAATTGGGTGACGATGACAGGCGAGGCAACGGCCAGCGCGATCAGGTCTGCCGTCAGGCTGGGCGCGACAAAGATAATCCCCGCAAGGGCCATCAGAATCCGCGCCGCAACATTCATCGGTTTCAGCCAGTAGCCCACAACCGCAGCCGACAGGGCGATGACCCCGGCGATACAGCTGGCGGCGGTGTAAGTGAACTCCCAGAAATTGAAGCCGGTTGAGGATACGAACAGCAGAACTGGCGCATATACGAAAGCCATCGGCGCAATCACCTTGCCCAATCCAAGAGTGAATGCCGACAGGCCAGTGCGGAACGGATTCGAGTTGGCAATTGCAGCAGCCGCGTAGGCCGACGTACAGACCGGGGGTGTGATTTCTGACACCACGCCGTAATAGAGCACGAACAGGTGGCTGGCGATGGGAGGAACGCCGAGCTGCGCCAAAGCAGGCTGTGCGACCGATACCAGCATGATGTACAACGCTGTGGTCGGGATACCTGCGCCCATCAGGATACAGACGATGGCTATGAAGACCAGTGAGATGAATAGCTGCAGGTCTTCCATGGCAAACAGCTGGAAGCTGCCGAACGAGATCATGTTGTAAATATCTGACGCCAGATTGCCCGCGCCCTGTGTCACCATGAAGCCAATGCGAAAGCCGATGCCAGTGGTGTTGATCACTCCGACCACGATGCCAACCGCAGCCGCTGCGGCACCAACGGCCAGCGAGTACTTCACGCCCAGTTCGACCGCCTGCAGCATCTCGGGCACTTCAATCCGTTTCTGTGGATTCAGCGTGGCAATAACCGACAGGCCACAGAGGATTGCGGTCATCGTCAGGTCGAACCCGCCATCTGAGAATTTCCAAAGCACAAAAGCCAGGAAAGCCGCGGCATAGATCAGCGTTGGTGGCTGCTTAATCCGCGACATGCCCGCCATAACCGCCAGAGAAATACCGCAGAAAGCGGACATGAACGGCGTGTAGCCCGTAAACAGCACCACCAGCAGACCGATCAGCGGCACGATATTGGCCCAACCTTCCGCCCAGACGGCTTTGAGTTGCGGCAGTTGCTCTTTCGCCAGACCCTTCAGGTTCAGCTTGCGTGCCATCAGGTGCACCACAGCGAAGACGCCGACATAGTGCAGAATTGCCGGGAAGATCGCTGCGATCACAATGGTGGTGTACGGAACCTCAAGGAACTCGGCCATGATGAAGGCCGCAGCGCCCATGATCGGCGGAGTAATCTGGCCGCCGGCCGAAGACGCAGCCTCAACCCCGCCCGCAAAATGGCCCGGGTATCCGAGGCGCTTCATATTGGGGATAGTCAATGCTCCGGTCGATACGGTGTTGGCCACCGATGAGCCCGAGATCGTGCCAAAGAAAGCTGAGGACACGACTGATACCTTTGCCGGACCGCCAGTATAACGGCCCGCAAGTATAGTCGCGTTGTCGATGAACAGCTGCCCCAGACCGGTGCGTTGCGCGATGACGCCGAACAAAACAAAGTGAAAGACGATAGTCGAAACCACCCAGAGCGTGACGCCGTAGATACCTTCCTGCGGAAAATACATCGACGATACGAAGGTTTTGAAATTCACGCCGGGATGCTGCAGCAGTCCGGGGAAGTACGGCCCCAGCAGGGCGTATGAGATGAAAACACAGATGATAAGGGGCAGCACCCAGCCCAGCGTGCGCCGCGCAATGTCCAGCACCAAAAGGATGATGACGACGCCCAGAAATACATCATAGTTGTTGGGGTTGCCCATCCGGAACGTCTGTTCCTCGATCCCGAGGAACGGAATGCCGCGCCAGGCTACGCCAACATAGAGCGCGGCAACGATGCCAAGCGCCATGAAAACCAGATCATAGAGCGGGATGTTACCGATGCGGAACCGGCTGACCTTAAGGGCATAAAGGCTTTTGGCCCCGACAATCGGGATTGTGGCGTAGACCAGAATGAACAGCAGGGCGAGGTAGATGCCCATGTGCCAGTGGTCTGCGGGCAGGCCGAATCCGGCCGTGAAGAATTCGTAGAACGCTAAAATCAGGGCCACAACACGTAGAACTTTTCCAGCGGTGGGCGTCACCTGCCGGACGGCGGCACCTTCATCGAACTGTTCCTCGATGGCCGCTAGTTCCTCGGCCGTCAATTCGTGGTCATCAAGTTTCTGGGTCTCGGACATGATGGCCTCCCGATTTCGCATAGTTCCAGTGTGCGGTGCCCCACATAGGGGCACCGACGATACAGTTCAGTCTGTTACGTTTACTGAAGAAGTCCGGCTTCTTTGTAGAACTTCTCGGCACCCGGATGCAGCGGAACACCCAGCGCCTCTACACCATCCAGCGCGGTATCGGGCGTGATCTGCTTACCCTTGGCATGGCCGTTGTCCAGTAGCTTGCGGGTGTTGTCGTTCCACAGGGCTTTGGTCAGCTGATAGACCAGATCTTCCGACAGATCCGAGGACACAACCAGCATAGCACTGACCGCAGGGGTCTTGGTTTCCGCGTCTATGCCTTCATAGACACCACCTGGAATGGCCGAAGGGATATAGGCCGGAATGATCTCATTGATCTTGGCCAGATCTTCATCGCTGAACGAATGCAGGTTCATGCCTTTGGTCGACGACAGTTGTACCATCGCAGCAACTGGCCAGCCCGCAGCGTAGAAATAGGCGTCTAACTGACCGTCAGCCAAACGCTCGGCGCTTTGACTGTTGTTCAGTTCGGCTTCATCCATATTGTCGCGGTTCACGCCCCAGGCGTCGAGCATCTGCAGAACAGCAACCTGCGTACCCGATCCGGCCTGTGCTATGCCGACGCGCTTGCCTTCCAGATCACCCAGGTTGTTGATCGTCTGACCGGCGGGCAGCACGAGATGCAGGTCCTCGGGGAACAGATTTGCTACGATGCGAAGGTTAGGATGAGGTTTACCCTCGAACTTGCCTTCGCCCAGATACATTGAACGGGTCACATCGGCTGCGGCCAGACCGGCCTCAAGCTCACCATTCTGCACTGCGGCATTGTTGAACACCGACGCTGTCGTGGATTGCGCGATTGCGATCAGGCCCGGGACGCCACATTGGCCACCTTCTTCGCACGGGCGAGATCCCGGAGGGGCAGAAATTCCGTTGGCGATGGTGCCGCCGATGGGGAAGTAGGTTCCGCCTGCGCCACCGGTCCCGATGCGGAAGAATGTTGGATCCTGCGCCAGCGCAGGGGCGGCAAGCGCGCCTGCCAAGGCCAGTCCGGTCAAACATTTCACGAATTTCATAATCATCTCCGTTGTTGGATCGCTGGATTCGGTTTTCCCGAATTCGATCTTCTCAGCGTAGAGACGATTCGCATAAATGCAAATTTTTTATACTTCACAAAACTAAGGTTTTATTTATACATAAACCATGAACCTTATGCAGCTCACAGTGTTTCGCGAAGTGATGGAGACCGGCTCTATCTCGCAAACTGCCAAGAAACTGAATCGCACTCAGCCGGCGATTAGCCTTGCGTTGAAAAACCTGGAAAAAACGCTGGGACTGACCCTGTTTGAACGCAAGGGAAGACGCCTGGTTCCGGTTCCTGAAGCGCACTACCTTCTGGCCGAAACCACAGGCATTCTGGACCGTCTCGCCACCATCTCCAGCACAATGGAAGGGTTGATCAAAGGGCATGCAGGCAGCCTGAACATCGCAACGATGCCCGGCCCGTCCGCCTTTTTGTTCCCGCGTTTCATCAGCCAGTCGGTCGGAGAAAACCCCGATATTCGCATCACTCTTTCCACCCGCAGTTCACCTCAGATTATGGAGCTTGCAGGGACCCAGAACATCGACTTCGGATTTGCTGATTTCGAACATTCAGCGGGCAAAGAACCGCAGTACTCTGCCGAACTAATCAAAGCAGATTGCTTCTGTGCCATTGACCGCACCCACCCACTTGCTTCGCGTAAGAGCCTGACACTGTCTGATCTGAACGATACGCCCATGGGCGGCTTGCATGCGTCACACCCATTCCAGCGCAAAATCCGGCAGGAATTCGAGGAGGTCGGTGCTGAGTACAATCCGACAGTGACCTGCCAGTATTTTCAGCCCCTCATCCCCTTCGTCAGCTCCGGGCAATGTTGCAGCATCGTTGATCCGCTGACCGTCGTGACCGAGCAAGAATTGAACCTGTCCGACGGAAAGGTCGCTTTTTTGCCATTCAAGAAACCGCTCAGATATGAATACGCGATCCTTGAACCCAACCACCGGCCGCCGTCTCAACTGGCTTTAAAGATCAAAGCTGGATGGAAAGCCGAGGTCTTAAAAATGTTGGAAGACGTGAAGGCGAATCCTCACACAGAATGGATTTTCCAGGCCGGGCGTGAGTAAAACTGATCGGCCCCAATGAGTTGATCTCTTGATCGCTCGAAGCGATTTACAGCGTCAAGTTGATTTGAGAAGAAAGACGGCTGGTCGCAATTCACGGATTTAGAGTAACGCAGTTTTCGGTCGACACCGATGACGCACCAACCATCGAGTATTCATACGAATTGTTTCAAAGGAGCGTTTCAACCGTTTCAGATGGCTCAACAATTACCCCTTTTGGACACAATTTTGTCCCAAAATAAAATGTAATTGCACTCAATAGTTATCAATGTGGCATGATCATGATGCTTGTCGTCCAAATACCGGCGCTTAACGAGGAGGAAACCCTTGCCGAAGCGATCGCGGCAATTCCCCGATCGATTCCTGGCGTCAGTAAAGTTGAAGTACTGGTCATCGACGACGGCTCCACCGATCGGACCGTTGAAGTCGCCTGGAACGCCAAAGCTGATCACGTTCTGGAAATGAGCAGCCATGTCGGCCTCGCCCGTGCGTTCAGTGCCGGCATCGAGTATGCACTTTCATTGGGCGCGGATGTGATCGTCAACACCGATGCAGACAATCAGTATTGCGCTGACGACATTCCGGCCCTGATTGATCCGATACTGAAGCGTAAGGCACAAATCGTGGTCGGCGCTCGCCCGATCAGAGAGATCGAGGGCTTCTCGCCGTTGAAGAAAACCCTTCAACGGCTGGGCAGTTGGGTCGTGAGACTGGCAAGCAAGTCAGAAATCCCTGATGCGCCCAGCGGATTTCGCGCCTATTCCCGAGATGCCGCTGCCCGACTCTGTGTTGTCAACACTTATACCTACACTCTGGAAACCATCATTCAGGCCGGACGCAAACATATCCCGATGACCTCGGTGCCTGTTCGGGTCAACAAGGTAACACGCCCGTCTCGTCTGTTCAGAGGTATCGGAGAGTATGTCATCCGCTCAGCAAGAACTATTCTGCGCGTTTTTGTGATCTACGCACCATTGAAGTTCTTCCTGACGCTTTCGGCAGTATTCGCCTTGCCTGGCTTAATCGGGGTTGGGCGATTTCTCTATTATTACGCGACAGACGGGGGGGCCGGGCATGTTCAGTCGCTGGTTCTGTCCGGTGTGCTGCTGGCAATGGCCACGATACTGTTCGCCGTTGGTATCCTCGCCGATCTTATCGCCACCAACCGTAGTCTGCTGGAAGACATCCGGGCCCGAGAGTTACTGCGCGCGCCGATTAGACCTACTGAAGTAATTACCCTCGACCAGGTCAGGGCGGTAGAGAATGGATAATCCGGCGCTAGGCGATCAGCGAAACGCCGGATTGGTAGGGGCTATCACTCTTGATCGAGTGGTACGAGCGAGCATTGTCGTTGTCTTCGTGTTTATGCTGGTGCTGGCGTATACTCACAATGTGAATTGGGACGAATTCTATTTCCTGTCACATGTCCATGCCTTCCTCGACGGTCGATTGGACCGTCCAATGCAGACCTTCTTCGTGCATGGTTTCACATGGCTCGATGCGCTGCCGGGTCATGAGATGGAACAGATATTTGCAGCCCGGCTTGTGATGGTTGCATGCGTCGGGCTGACCACAATTTCTGTGCGCCGTATCGCCCTGTATTTTACCGAACAGCGATTTGCTGATATCGCTGCTCTGGGTTTCCTGACTTCGGGCTACGTTTTGGCCTATGGCGCCAGTTTCCGTGCCGATCCCATTGCTGCGGCATTACTGACTTCTTCGATTGCAATCTTGCTGACCACGCGCCTGTCTGTCTGGCAAACACTGGCGGCAGCGCTTCTGAGCGCTCTGGCCGTACTGGTTACGATCAAATCGGCACTCTATCTGCCCGCATTTCTGGCCGTTCTGATATGGAGGATCGAAGATCGAATAGCGGTACGGCGCATCATTATCACGGGTATATTGGCGGCTGGCATTTGCGTGTCATTCTACCTCTGGCATGCGTCTGGCCTCCGCGTCGCCGAAGGCAACCAGACGGCAAACAATGCAAAGGACGCGCTGAATACGACGCTGTTGAAAAGCGGCATATTCCCACGATCAACTGAATTCATGAGTTGGGCTATGCTCAGTCTCCCACAGATCATTCTTGTGGGGATCGGACTGTGTGCCGGTCGGAATGCTCGGCGGGTTCTGTTGATTGCGCTCTTTGCTGCACCGCTCCTCTCGGTGGTGATCTATCGCAATGCCTTTGTCTATTTTTACCCCTTCGCTACCCCACTCCTGATGGTAGCCGTCGCGATCGGTGCACAGAGGCTTGGATCATCACGACGCTTAGCACAGCTGGTGATGGTGATGCTTGCGGGGCTTTTTGTCCAGGCAGCCCTAGCACTGCAAGATCGTGCAGGAAACCAACGCGCCACTATTGCGGAAATTCATCGCCTGTTCCCAGATCAGGTCGCCTATATTGATGACAGCCACATGATCGCAAGTTTCCCGAATCCTGGTTTCTTCATGTCAGGCTGGGGCGTTGCACGCTATCAGGCGGCGGGCCAGCCCGTATTTGCCAGAATCATCGCAGAACAGCAGCCACCTCTACTTATCGCCAACAAAACTGCTCTGACGCTGACGATGGACCCAAGTTCGGCCAATGGAGCCGAGCCTGTGCTGCTGCCTGAGGACCACAAGATATTACGCGAGTCATATGTGCACTATTCGGGATCGATCTGGCTTGCCGGAGGATCAGTGACGCTGACCGGCGAACCGGTTGAATTGGCACTTCCGTTCCCCGGGAGGTATCGGGTCGAAACCAGCCAGCCAGTACAGATTGATACAAGTGCCGTCGCATCTGGAGACATTCTTAGCATTGGGGCAGAGGCAGTAACAATCAACGGACCGAAAGGTGTTGCTGTCAGGCTGATCTGGGATACTGGTGTGGATCCGGTTGCGCCAGAAAGCTTGGATCGAGAGGTTTATACCGGCTTCCGGATGCTTTCGCCATGAATGCCGATATGCCTCTTTCCCCTCCGGTGGTCAGCACCACTCCGATACCATCTGAGCCCGGCAACAAGCGGGTGATTTTTTGGGGAACATATGATCTCAGCAAACCGCGTACTCGAATTCTCCGAACTGGATTGCAAGAGCTCGGCGTAGAAGTAATTGAAATCCACGCAGAGATTTGGCCCAAACACGCGGATAAAAGCCAGTTGAACATGGCTGTAATGATCCGAGTGTTGTTCAGCGCGCTCTTGGCCTATCCGCTTCTGATCCTGCATTATTTGCGTGCGCCTCGTCATGATGCAGTGATGGTTCCCTATCTTGGCGCGCTCGATACATTGGTGTTGTGGCCCTTTGCCCTGCTACGTCGGCGGCAGATCACCTGGGACATGTTCCTTTCGCTTTACGACACTGTCGTTAACGATCGAAGTATGGTTGGAGCCAAGTCACTGCCGGGCCGGATGCTTTGGGTCACTGAATGGCTGGCCTGTCGGGCAGCGCATCATGTCTTGCTCGATACGAAGGCGCATGCCGAGCATATTGCACGGATCTTCAATTTGCCTGAATCCAGGATTGGAGCAGTGCCGGTGGGAGCTGAGCCGGGATCCTTCCAGCGTCTGCCTCCTCCTGCGCGCCACGACGGTCCCACTAGAGTGTTGTTTTACGGACAGCTCATCCCGCTGCATGGGCTTAAAACGATATTGACGGCAGCTACCTCGGATCGAGGTCGCGATATCAATTGGCACCTGATTGGCACCGGGCAAGAGCGCCTATTGCTCGAGACAGCTCTGGTGGATGCGGAGCATAATCATATCTCCTGGCAGAAGTGGGTTCCCTATGAGGAACTGACCGAGGCAATTTCAAATGCCGACATCTGCCTCGGCATTTTTGGCGCCTCTGGCAAGGCTGCGTCAGTGGTGCCGAACAAGGTTTATCAGGCGCTGTTGTCAGGGCGTTCAGTGATCACCCGAAGCTCACCTGCCATGATCGAAACATTCGGCACCGAAGCTCTCGGGGTGAAGCTTATCCCTCATTCAAATCCCGAAGCGCTGCTGGATGCCATCGCTGAATTGAGGCACGAGGGCTATCCGGTAATGCCTGAAGACAAACTGAAAATGGCCCAGCCGCATGAGATCGCGCGGACTCTTTGCGGATACTTGTTTCATTGTGCACCTCAAGCCGGATAAAACTGTGGTCGACATGACTGATACCGCCATTAATTCCGCAGAGCATAGTGCTTCTGCCATCTATCACAGGCACTTTGGCCCGGCCCTGCCGCAATCCAATTGGGTGCCCGCGCCGCGGTATCTTCTGAGGCGTGATCGGGTTATGCGGCATCTCAAAAATCTGATGCCTTGCAGAGTGCTTGATATCGGGTGCGGACCGGCTGCGCTATTGTCAGAACTGGCAGAACAGGGTTTTGAAGCTTATGGCGTAGATCGTTCGCAGCAGGCCCTTGAACTGGCAGATAAGCTCAACACTCAAGCCAGCCCTATTACACTCTTGGCCGAGCTTGACCCGGATTGGAAAAACTCCTTCGACCTGATCATGTCATTTGAAGTGATTGAGCACTTGGAGCAAGATATTGAGGCCATGAGAGAATGGCAAACTTATCTGAAACCCGGTGGAACAATGATCTTGTCGACGCCTGCGCACCCATCCCGCTGGAATGCGGCCGACGTTTGGGCAGGGCATGTTCGACGCTACAGTAAAGAACTTTTAGTACATTCGGTTCAGGAAGCCGGCTTCACGGTCGAAACTATTGAGTGCTACGGTTTTCCTTTGGCCAATATCATGGAGTATTGGCGTGCTCGGGCCTATGGGCAGATATTAGAAACCAACGCCAAATCTGGTAAAACAGCGAACGACCTTACAAACGAGAGCGGTAGCGATCGTTCCATTGAGCGGCGCTTCTGGCCTGTGTTTTCTTCCATACCCGCAGTCACGGTCATGCGGCTTTTTTTCCAGCTACAACGCCCTTTCCTTAACACCGAATTTGGAAATGGTTTTCTTGTAGTGGCGCGCAAAACGTAAACACATGGCTACCGCCCTGCGCTATATCGGCACCGCTGCTGCCCTGATCTTCATCGGAATCATTCTGGTTCGACACGCAGGAGACATTGCAGTGCTCGACCTCGGGTCAGGCCGCGCCCGTTATGCACTGCTAGGTGGGTTTACCCTTTATGTGCTGTCGCAGCTCGTAGGTGCTGTGGCTTGGGGGGTGACGCTAAACATCTATGACGTTGCCCTAACGCGCACACGCGCTGAAAGTCAGTTAATGGTATCGCAGATCGGGAAATACATCCCCGGCAATGTTGCCCACCTTTTGGGACGTTTCGCCCTCGCAAGGAGTGATGGAGTGCTATCCGCAATTATTGCGTCATCTCTGTTGCTCGAGATCGGTTTTCTGCTCGCCAGCGGTGCTCTGGTCGTCGGAATTGTGCTCCTGACCATGCCCGATCTTGTCGCCGCAGTAATTGCAGACCTTCCAGGATCCTGGCTCGATGGACAGATGACAATCATCTTCTTCGGAATTCTGGCCTGCGTAATGATTGGCCAGATTGTGATTTGGCGCAAAGCGGGAAAACCGAAACTTACATTTTCAAAATGCCTGATCCTATTGTTTCTGCATAGCTTCAACTTTTTGATGCTGGGTTTGTCACTTTGGTGTGTCGCACGGGCGATCTACCCTCAGGGTGGTGCCGGTATATTGCAATGCATCGCAATCTTTTCGACAGCCTGGGTCATCGGTTTTCTGATGCCGGGCGCACCCGGTGGTATCGGTATTCGAGACGGAATTATTGCTCTCGGACTTGGCCTTTTCACTGATCAGGGAGTCGGTCTAAGCGCTGCGATCGCGCATCGCGCGATCTCGGTTCTGGGGGATGTAGCTGTGTTTGGGCTTGGCGTAACCCTGCGCCGATATCTAAGCAGTGGTGAGCACGAAGCTGTATAGGCTTATTAATTTGGATCGGGTCAGCCAGACAACTTGAATCGGCGTCTATCGTATCTGAAGGTCGCCATGCGCTGCCTCAGGCGCTAGGGTGCCGTCTTCTATTCGTTTCCAAACATAGTGCGACTTCTGGTGCGTACTACATTCCTTGAGCGCACCCAGCATCGCCTAAAGCCAGGGTTGAGGTCGTTCAAGTTTGACCCAAACCTATCGTGAGTTTTCAGCAGGCAACCGATCAATGTGCTTTTTCACAACATCGTTCGAGAGGGTCGCGTTCAGTCGCCACTCACCTAACGGGATGACCGGCTTGTTTGCGGCCTGTGCATCAGGTTCAAAAGTAACAACAATGGTTTCACGCTTGTCACTTTCATCAAGATCAAGCTGGATCATGAGCCGTGTAACGCCTGAATTCGGATTCTGCATCGCACATTCAGAATTGAATGCCGTTTCGCAAGGATTGGCTGAAAGTTGAGAGAAGGTGGCATTTGGCGGCGACAGTATGCGCGCGGTTAGTTCTTTCCCATCCTGACGCAATGTGGCCTTGGAGCCATCAACCGTTACCTGCGCTTCGGTATGCATTGCCCACGCCACCCGCCCCCGTTGATCAGAGCTAATTTCATCCTGAACCAACACAGTCGTTCCATCGACAAGAGCTATGCCTCGTCTGACCGTTCCCTTGGGCTTTCCATAGGCGTCTGAAAGATCGGCGATTGCAAAATCGAAACCCGGAAATTGCGCCAACTCCTCAACATAGGCCCGCCCCGTTTCGATTTGATTTGCCATGTCAAAGGTCAGTGTATTCTGCCCGATCGTGGCCGTTCGATAATAGTCAAAACGTTTGTCAGTAAAGTAGCCGGGCAATTGGTAATTTCCGAGCCCAAGATCAACCCCCCAACGTACACCGTCGGCTTCAAGCACAAAGGTGCCCGCATCAAGGTCATTGTGATGGCTGCTAAGCGGCCCAGCCTTGAGGCCGATATAGCTGGCCGTAGGGTCATTCCAACCAGACCGCATGGTTACGATCCCAAGCCCTCCAGACCAATAGGATGTTGATCGGGCAGTGATTGGTTCACTATTGCGTCGCTGCTGCCAGATCAGCTCGAATGCTGGATGGGAAGACCGCATTTTGCTATTCATTTTAATGTCGTAGCCCGGGCGATTGAACCGCGACGCCAACCAGGTCAACACAACAAGGTCAGTGCTTGTATCGCTGTCTCCAAAGTTAAACAGCATGCCAGTTGGTCCAGACGCATGGATCAGAAACTCCCCGAATTCCTCCAAACCTACCATTCGCGAAAGATCAAAATCGTGCCCGAGGACGGAAACAAGCGCATCAAACGATACTGCCGCGTCCCGGGCGGACAAAGCCCCGTACATCGGTCCTTCTGGCCATGCACCATCCGGAGCAAACATTGCCAACCCATTTCTAAGTGAAACCTGAGCCTGCTCAATAATATGATCAGCCAGTTCCGGTTCTGTTTCTGACACAACCAGAGCAGCGACGATCATTCCCGCATTGCAAACGATGTTCCAGTTGAAGGATGCAACGGGCCAGGCGATATCCGCAGTAGCCGTCCCATCAGGAAGCGACGCGGGAACAGACACTGGGTTCACCCAGTGTTGGGGGGCGACCCAACCCTTGTCATAATAGAGCGTATCCAGATCGTAGATTTTTGCGGCTTCTTTCAGCCCCTTCTCAACAAGTGCCGATCGGATAGTCTGATGATCCTCTTCGTCCAGATTGTCACTAATCCAACTGTATCCGAGCGACACCGCCAATGTGACACGGCTTAATCCCAGAAAGTGTGCGGGCTGCCATGTTTCCAGTTCCGAAAACTGCAAGAGCTCGGTTCTGGCGCGATCAACATATCGACTGTCACCAGTCAATCGCCAAGCCAAAGCCAGTGTGGTGAGGCGTTCGACCGGACGTTGTCCAAATCCACGAAAAGCTTCGTGAAGTTGACCATCTCCATTCCGAACTGCCTCAACAATAGTAGGCGACTGCAAATGCGCTTCTGCACTGTCAATCAATGCCTGATAGTCAGCCGCGAACACCTGATCGGCTGCGCGCTGTGTTTCTATGCGCTGCACGATCTCATCCGTTAGAACGACTTGCGGCACTGAGTTTTGGGACAAAGCGCTTGTAGCGCAAAAACAAGCGAAGGACAAAACGAACAAAAAGAAGGCTTTAATCGGATTCACACTTCTAACGGTTGCGATCATGGGTTTCTTCCGCACTGGAAACGCCTGCAACCCGACTCTGCAGCGGTGGCCAAATTCTGTCAAAGACATCCGATTAGTTTGGCTTAGCAAATTGATATGCTAAACGCTCCGTCCGGCAGCCTATTGGAGTAATGTTTAAGTAGAGCCGGAAGGACAACCTATAAGAAAGCCAGCCACGAAGACCTAGCGCAAGCGATCCGAGCATTAATATTATGGTCGCATGACTTGATCACGGAACCGAACCGGAAACGAGGCTAGAGCCCATCGATTTTCATGTGTTTGTTTTCGTTCCCGGCCTAGCGCAGACCGGGAACCACTTATTGGAGTGCTTCAGGCGATGGACATGCCGAGCGCTTCAAGTTGGTCTGTCAGGGCGCTTTCTGCTTCGGCAACACTGTTCCAGTCATCAGCCGTCAGGTTGCCAAGATCCAGATCCTCGGCCTGAACATCCTGAAGTGTAACGGTATGGCCGCCATTTCCGACAACTTCAAAGATAAGATCGCCATCGATTTCGGTGACCGACACATCGCTTTCGCTCAAAGCGTTGAAATCGATGATATCTTCATCGGCATTAAAACCGATAATCTGGGTCTTTACCCCCCAGTTCCAGGTAAGCTCTGCCACATCCGCTTCAGCGCCGAAGGTCACAACTCCTGGTGTGTGGCTGTTTCCGGGTTCGTTGGTTCCACTACCGATATCTGGTTGGGTCGATCCCCCTGTCAGATCTCCGACCCGTGTCTGATAACCGTCTGTCGTCGCCCCGACAGAAGCCTGTGGGGTCAGCAGTATGGTGCGATCAACCAACGTCACATCGTTCTGGTCAAAGCCAAATGGCACCTCGAGATTGTCTTCCATCACCTGATCAAAATGGAATTCGACCAGACCCGGGATCAGGTCAGCCTTGGTCACGCCGGTCAGCGTGATGCTTTGTCCGGTCGGCAAGGATGAGATCACCAGACCATCGCCACTGTCCTCGACGCTAAGCCGCTCGCGGGTTCCGAAATACAGAAAGCTGATCTTCATCGTTGAAGGATCAAAACCGTCAATAACTTCGTGCACGCCATATTCGTGGCTGCGAACATAGACTGTGTCAGCATCGCGAGGTCCTACGCCCTGCTCCCAACTAAGAACGCCGCCCATATCCTGACGGAGGTGTTCGTTGCCGACCACACCAAAGCTGTCGATGGTCACGTCCTGGAAGGTGACACCTTGCACGATTTGCGCCGCGTCCGACCATGGGCTGTCGATAACAATCTCGCCGGCCTTGGATTTGGTGACGATCATGCCGTGAACCGACGTACCGCCAAAGTCCAACTCGTCCACACCGGGGCGGAATCCGGTTATGTCGTCAGCGTTGCTATCGGCCCGGTATTTCACCCCGCCCGTGTCTGTATTGCCGGTAATCGCGGGCGGGTTTGACCCGTCTGCATCATAACTGAGGTCATAGCCCTCTCCGTCTCCCGGCGAGACGATAACTTGCCCCAAAGCTGTGGACACTTCGTTCAACACCGTCTGATCCGTGATAGAGAAATTGCTAAGCGAAAGATCAGACAGGCCAAAGCCCGTGAATACGACCTGTTTGGTTACATTGCCCGATGTCAGCTCAATTCTAACGGTCTGCCCCAGGGCGTCCCCACTCTCTTCGAAAATCGAGAAGTTATCAGCCCCAATGTCCGGTCCGATTTCAATGACATCTCCCATCGCGGGCAGGAAGCCTTCGACCGTCTGTGCCTCGCTGGCAAGGCCCAGCATAACGTGCATATGTTGGTGGCTATGGCCACCGCCACCACCATCTCCGCCACCATCACCACCGCTGGTCGGCATTGAACCATCAGTGCCTATCAGCCCAAGCACTTCAGCTGCGGCGGTATTGTCCAGAATAGCGAAGTTTGCCGGGCTCAGCTCAGCAAGTGTCACACCGCTGAGGGTCGTGGCCTGGTTATTGGACGGGATCGAGAACACAACCGCGCCATCAACCTCGGCAACCTCCAACGCGTCGGCACCGACCCATGCGATGAAGATCGTATCTGTCGTAGGGTCGAAATCCGGGATCGTTGCATTCGTGCCCCAAGCCCAGTTAATCACCACATCCGCAGTATCTTCTGTGGTGTCAGCAGTCCCGTTGCCGGTCGGTTCCGTGGGTTCCGGATGTATAACCGGTGGGACAACGGGCGGCGACGTATTCCCGTTATCGGTGCCGCCATTTGTATCCGTGGGCAAGACACCGTCGGTGTATACCTTGATAGCGTCTTCGATACTCGGCGCGTCATAACCGCCGAATTGCGAGACATACCGCAGGATCGAAGTACCGTATTCATCGGTGGATACACTTCCACCCTGAAGCAGAGCCAACGTACCCCATGCCCCCCGCAGGTGCGCGGCGGCCATTATGCCAGTAAGACTGAGCGTGACAGAGACGGCCTGGCCATTTTCCAGATAAGTGCGTGTCGTGCCGAGATAGTCGGACAGGCTCTCTCCCTGATAGCCCAGCCCGGTTTCGATGACTTGAAGATTGTAGCCAAAAGCTTCTTGAATCGCGCGCTCCTGCGCTTCGGCGGTTGTGAACTCTGCCAGCGAATTCACCCCGTTCTTACCGGTCCATGTGCCATCCCAGGTGTTCGAAGCCGCGCCATTCCCATAATAGACATCATCGGTGTAATACCCGAGGTCAATTAACAGCGCCTCGCCGAACTGATATCCAACAAAACCAAGCGAGTTCATCGAGCGATAGGACATCGCGTCCCATTCATCACTGCTTAGATCAGACCAGCTGGAATAGCTTGGATAGAAGTCGGCAACGGCCCCTCCCGCCCATTGGTTCAGCTGCCAATCCTGAATGATTCCTGCGTCGTATCGATCTCGATCCCAACCAGATTCAAATGCACGCAAAGCGTCGCGAAATTCTTCATATGTTCCATTACTCATCTTGAAACAGACTCCCATCTTGTCGTTGTTTCAGCCCAAGTATTTCGGCTTTACTAGCCCGATGAATTCAGGCCCAACTTGCGTAACAAGTCAGAAGTTCAGGACACGTTAAGAGTTCATTAACGAATTAATCTGAGCGGATGCGGGCCTAGGCCAACCTTTTGATGCGCTAAAAAACGCTGTACGTCAGTGGGTTATAGCGGGGTTTGAGCAAAAGATCGGTGCAGTTGCGCGAGTCTTCGCCAAATTTGGAATGTCGCAATAATTAACTTTGCATTATTGCCAGATCGAACTGTTAAGAAAGCCTCAGCCGATCCAGACCGGCTGAAGCTTTTTTGGTAATCAGGCGATGATCAGAGACCCCAATCCTGTGATTGCTGAGCCGTCAGCTCGCTGATGTGCTGCATGACATCGAAATGCTCATCAACACCCTGTACGCTGATCACCTTTTGGCCATTTGCCGTGACCCAGTGAGTGCTGGAACGCCATTCGATCTGAAGTTGATCCAGAGACGAGATCCCGAACCCTTCCAGATCGATAACAATCGAGTCGTCAGCCTCAAAATCCCGGATCACCTGACCACCATACTGGCTGCCCGGGCCGGTGATGACAAAAGTATCGCTACCTTCGCCACCGAACATATTGGCAAACCCGGCTTCTGAAGACTGGTCCGCATCAAGGATGATGACGTCGTCGCCGTCTCCACCATTTGCATTGGTGATCATCGCGCCTTTGCGGATCAAGATGGTGTCATTGCCGTCGCCGCCGTTCAGAGTAGCGAACTGATTGAGCGCACCGCCAACAATGTAGTCATCACCAGCACCACCATTCAGGGTCAATCCACCACTGCCGGTGTCGCCGATCATGTAGTCCCAACTATCGGTGCCATCTACGGTAACGAGCTCTTCGCCGACCTCGGCATCAATCCGGTTGCCATACTTCTCGAACCACTCCAGCGTGTTTGCACCAAAGGGCGGTTCGTAGACAACCTGATAGCCTTCTTCATCGTTGCCAACCAAGCTGCGCAGGTCGATGTATGACGGGTCAAATCCGTTCCCGTCATCGTCATAGCGCACGATGATCTCGTCTGTCAGCTTGTTGAACAGCACGATCTGGCCGTTTTCGATGCGGTGATCCAGATCGAACCAGCCGGTCATCCCGTAGGCGTCGAGGTCAATCTCGATACGGTCGCCTTCATTGGCATCGAAATCGGTGATCGTGTTCTCGCCGCCGTTCAGAATGAAGGTGTCAGCTCCTCCGTTACCGGTCAGCACGTCTTTACCATCACCCGAGGTGAAGACGTTATCGCCGTCGTCGCCGATGATCACATCATCATGGTCGCTGCCATAGATGTTCTCGACGCTCCAGAGCAGATCATAGCCTTCCTTGTCGCGAATCTCGTCATTGAGATCGAACGGATTGGCGCTGTTGCCATGCCAGGCCCAGTAATACTCACCGCTGGCATCTTCCGCCTTGTTGTTCATGTCGACATAGATGCCGCTCAGGCTGTCACCATACCAGGCCGTGTCATTGCCTTCTCCACCATACAGCTTATTAAAGCCGCCACCGCCAGCCATGATATCGTCACCGCCAAAGCCGTAGAGTACATCATTGCCGTCATTACGGATTTCGGCCTCGTTTCCGCCGTGGGTATCGCGCTCGGACGTATAGGCTTGCAGAACGTCGTTGTGGTTTGTTCCCAACTGACGATCCTCGTCGTGAAAGCCGACCATCGAAACACCGCCGAACGCCCCGAATGTGACGAACTTGCTGGTTCCAAGACCTGCAAGGTCTTCACTACTCAGGCCAAGGTCGATCTTTTGGCCCAAGCCATAATGCGCACCATCCGGCCCCGTGATCAGAGCGGTTTCTTTCAACCGTTGAATGAATGCATCTGTGTTCTGCTGCGAGATACTTGTTGCGCCCGGAAAGATGTTCGACGCCTCATCCCAATAGAAGGTTGTAATCACCTTGAACTTGTTGTCGGCCGGATCAAGCGCGACCAGATCGAATGCCGCGCCATCAACGATCGATGACTGCAGGTCCAGCGTTACTGGCCCCTCCACGTTGACTGGTACAATGATCTTGTCTTCAAGCGGGTTGAAGTCGAGGATCTCGACCAGAGACACTTTCGGCGGGTTGACGGTTTCGACAACCTGCTCCTCTGTCTTGAACATGTTCTTGATCCCGTCGATCAGGCCTCTGGCAAGGTTGATGAACAGCTTCGCGCCCGGCAGCATCTTGGCGAGTGCCAGATTACCTGCCTCTTCCAGCCACTCTTCGCCCAGACCATTCGATTGGTTATGGTTGGGATCATGAGTTGTTGGTTCAGGCACAGAGCCAATAACGAACGTGTCGGCCCCTTTTCCACCGTAAAGCGTGTCGGCAGAGGTTTCGTCGATATGCCCGGTAAACAGGACATCATCACCGTCACCGCCGACAAGAAGGTCGTTACCAGTACCACCGTACAGTTTGTCGCCTTCATTCCCGGCAATCAGGATGTCATCGCCCTCGCCGCCAACAAGGATGTTCTTGCCTCCGCCGCCAATGATCTTGTCGTTGCCGGATTCGCCGAACAGCTGATCATCACCTTCACCTCCATCGATGTAATCGTGGCCACCGCCACCATAGATGACATCATTACCGCCATCACCGAACAACTGGTCGTTCCCACGGTAGGCGATGATGATGTCATCTCCGTCACCGCCCGAGATATTGTCCCGATGATGATAGTTGGAATAGTAATTCTTGATCGAGGTGCCGCCATCATAGTTATCCCAGTTTTCGGGGTTCCAACCGTGGATGACGTTATCCCCGTCATTCCCTTCGATACGGGTGTAAAGATATGTCCCCTTGCTTTGCCCACTTGAGAGACGGTGCATCAGGTTTTCAAAGCTCACCTCACCATCGGCCATATTGTATTCACCACGGGCTTTGACATCGCGGCCGACATAGGTGCCGCTGGTGTCATGCAGATGGGTCCCATATTTATCCCACCAACCGCTGTGGCCATCGCCAGGTGATTTACCACCGGTCCAGACGGGAATATCAGGTTTGTTGCTGGCCACAGTCTCGTCGTCCGAGGCTGAATCTTCCCAGACGTAGTCCTGCAATTCGCTGCTTTCTTCCGACAGCAGACTAACCGGCGGGATCACGATAGGATCGTCATCCGTTTCACCAAGACCAACCGATATGTTGAGCGTGCTCGCTGAGTTGGGCTGGAATTTTGATTTGCTAACATGTTTCATGTCTTTCCTCCTGTTTCCTGGATGGTCGACACCCGAGGTTCGGGCCCATACGCATCACAGATCATAGGAAAGATGTGGTTTTTCAGGCTGTTGATCTCAACAGGCGAAAGCCAGTTAAGTTGTTATAAAGTATGACAAAAATGGAATCCACGGCCTGAGAAAACCAGCAATCCGGCTGGCGCCTGTTTCAGGCCCCAGCCGGTGAGTTTAGTTTTCCCTCTGTTTGCCCGGGCGTCCGTTTCAACAGGAACTAAGACGCCCGGATTTTGGTTGTGCAGCGATAGATGATCGCTGAGTTTTCGCCCCACTTAGGCAACCATATCGACAAAGAAGCTGTCGGTCGGAACGGGGGTTCCGCAGATGTCTTCGCCGCCTGCAGTCGGTACGATTTCGCACAGCGGCGGAGGCGCCATTTCCGTCAGGTCATACTCATTCTCCGGTACTTCGGTGCCGCATTTGGGCAGCGGCAGGATCGGGGGTACAGCGATGACGTCATCACCCTGATCCAGAACGATCGGATCAAAGGGCAGCGGGTTCACTGCAACCAGATCTTCACCGTCCTGAGGCACTTCGGTGCCGCAACGTGGATCAGGCATGATCGGGGAAACTGCGGTCACATCGTCACCTTCACCAGCAGGAACCGCACCATAAGGAAGCGGGGCTACTGCGATCAGGTCTTCACCATCCTGCGGAACCTCGGTACCACACCGGGGGTCAGGCATGATCGGGGAAACTGCGGTGACGTCGTCACCTTCACCGGCAGGAACCGCACCAAAAGGCAGCGGGTTCACGGCAACCAGATCTTCGATGGGATCGGCAACCAGCGGATCAATCGGCAACGGATTTACAGCCACCAGGTCTTCACCATCATTTGGCACCTCGGTTCCGCACTTTGGAAAAGGCTGAATTGGGGGCACGGCGATGACATCGTCGTTGGCTTTCTCGAAGCTCGTAGCGGTTACATGTTTCATTGTATTTCTCCTTGTTACACACTTTGTTTAGCACCCAAAAAATCTTAGAAACTTCCTCCTCGGGTATAACAAAAAGGTGGTTATCCGGCCCCTTCATTACAACGCAAAAAAGGGGGCTAAATTGTTACAAAGTATGACAAAAATAGGCTCTTAAGCCGGGCATCATCTCTTTTCAGACAGGACGCGCTTCCAAGATGTGGACCAGCACCCGCTCAGGTACCACCTTCGCCCCTCCTCGCCTTCAGGATCGAAAAAACCAGCGCCATTTCTGGCGCTGGTCTTAGCTGTTTCTTCCTATTGGGCAGCTCACATCATGCGGTCGATCAGACCTCCCGGAACGTGGTCCGGATTTGTTTACTGAGAGGATCAAGAAGGTACTGGAACAGGGTACGTTCGCCGGTTTCGATGAAGACGTCAGCCGGCATACCCGGCAGCAGGCTCAACTGGCGGTCAGACAAAAGTCCGACAGCCTCCTCGCTTAGTGCAACCCGCGCCTCGTAGTAGGGTAAGCCAGTCATCTGATCTGTTTTCAAATCAGCCGAGACAAACTCAACGTGCCCATCCAACCGAGGGGCAACATGTTGATCGAACGCCCCGATCATCACGCTCGCAGCCTGGCCCAAGGCGACATTGTTGATGTCCTGTGGCATGACACTAGCGGTCACCACCAACCCGTCATCCTCGGGCACGATCTGCATCAGCGTTTCGCCCGGAGACACCACGCCGCCGATTGTATGCACACCCAACTCGTGCACGATGCCATCCGCCGGAGCCCGAAGGTCAACCCGCGCCAGCTGCAACGCGGCCGCGCTCCGACGTTCTTTCAAGCCATCCAGTTCGACCTCCAGCGAGGAGATCTCGTTCATCACCTGCTCGCGGAAAGTCTTTTCCAGTTGCAGGATATGGATACGCGTCTCGCTGATACGACCACGGGCGACTGCGATCCGAGAGGTCAGGCCGCCACTATTACCGACAAGACTGCTTCTTTGACGCTGCAAAGTCGTCACCCGGGTGCCTGGCACTAAACCCTTTTCAAAGAGCTGCGTCAGACCCTCCAATTCGCTGTCGATCAGTTTGATCTCTTCTTCGGAAGCTTCGCGCTGCGCCTCCAGGCCCACAATTTCCTGCTCTGCCTGTTCGATTTTCTCTTCCAAGGCCGCGACCTCACCATCCTGCGACAGACGACGTGCTTCCATCACCGCGCGCTGCGTTGCGAGTGCGCGGTCAACTTTGTCTTCGTCTTTCCGGGACGCAAGCTCCTCGGACAGTACGAGATCGTCCAGACCATCGCGCTCGGCCGTGAGACGAACCAACTGCGCTTCAAGCGCCACAAGCCTGTCATCGACCAAGGCTTGGCTGCCTGACAACAGCTGATCATCAAGTGTCAGAACAACATCGCCAGCCTGAACCCTATCTCCGTTTTTGACGTGAATGGCGCCGACAATACCTCCGTCGGGATGTTGCACAGCTCTGAGGTCGGACGAGACCACCACACTACCAGCCGTCACGACCGCCCCGGACATCGGGGCTTTCATCGCCCAACCACCGAATCCTATGGCGAGCGCTGCAATTGCGACCAGACCAAAGCCGATGGATCGGGCAGAACGATCCCTAAACCCTTCGGTCTTCGTGTTGGAATTCTTGTTGGTATTCATGACTTCCTCCATTCATTCTGTTTACAGCGCGGGACTGGGTCAGCCCGTGGCGGCAACGATGTCTGTTTGTTGGGGTTGTTCGACGGTCTTCTGTTCAGCGGCAGGCCGTGCAGCTCCGGCGGCGGCCTGATTGCGTTGACGCAACCGCTCCATCACTTCTGTTCGAGGACCAAAATCTCCAGCGCGACCGTCTTCAATGATCAGAATCTTGTCGACTGAACCCAGCACACTCGCCCGGTGCGCGATGACGATCACAATCGCCCCGCGTGCCTTGGCGGCGAGAATGGCATGGTTCAGTGCGGCCTCACCCACGGCATCCAGATTCGAGTTGGGCTCGTCCAGAACCACCAGAAATGGATCACCATAAAGCGCTCGTGCAAGGGCAACACGCTGTCGCTGACCACCGGACAAGGCCGCGCCACGCTCGCCAACCGAGGTGGCATAGCCGTCTTTGAAGCTAGCGATCAGTTCGTGAACACCCGCTGCCTTGGCGGCGGCAATCACCATCTCGTCCGTCGCCTCGGGATCAAAACGCGCGATGTTCTGGGCGATCGTTCCGTCAAAGAGCTCAACATCCTGCGGCAGAAAACCGATCTGGGGGCCAAGCTCCTCAGGCAGGTACTGGTCGATCGGCACACCGTCGAGGCTGATGCTGCCTTTGGCCGCCGACCATGCACCAACAAGTGTGCGCGCCAAGGTTGATTTTCCGCTGCCGGTCGTCCCAATCACAGCCAGTGCCTCGCCTGCTTTCATATCGAAACCAACACCTTTGAGAACAGCGGCAGTGGCCATCGGAGGGGCAGCGATCAGGCCGTCAACGGTCAGCGACTTCTGTGCCTTGGGCATAGAAATACGATGGTCAGCTTCGTCACCAGAAAGAGTTTGCTTCAGCTGAGCCCATGCCTGCCGGGAAGCAACCAGATTGCGCCAACTACCGACCAGAGTCTCGATAGGCTGCAAGCCACGGGACATGATGACCGATGCCGCAACGATTGAGCCAGCCGATATATGTCCATGGATGGCAAGATAAGCGGCGACCGCAAGAACGGCGGACTGAAGTGCCAGGCGGAACACTTTGGTAAAGCTACCAGACACTCCGACAGTAGTGGCCGCCTTAGCACTCGCACCAAGGTGGAGATCGTTCACATCCTGCCAGGTCTTGCCAAGATTGGACTGCATCCCCATCGCGCGAACCATTTCGGCATTCCGGCGGCCGGCTTCTGCCAGACGGTTGCGCTTGGCTGAATGCTCAGACTGAACGCACGCGGCAGCGCGGACCTTGATATCCGTAACGATGGCAATGGCAACCAATGCCAGCGCGCCAATTACACCGACCATACCTAGCCACATGTGCATGGCAAAAACCAATCCCAGATAGACCGGGATCCACGGCAGATCGAACAAAGCTCCGGCACCTTGGCCCGACAGGAAACCGCGAATTTTTTCGACATCTTGAATTGCCGCCGCAGGGTTGCCACCCGGACGGTTGCGTGACGGCTCGGACAAAGTGCAATCAAACGCTGTTCGGGTGAGCCTTTGTTCAAAGCGATGCCCCATGGCAACCAGCACACGGGTCCGCGCGCCGTCAATCAAGGCCATGAACAAGTACAGACCGGCGACAAGTGTGCTGAGCGCGACAAGCGTATTCACGCTTTGGCTAGACATCACGCGATCATAGATCTGAAGCATGAAAATCGGCCCTGTCAGCATCAATAGGTTCACAACACCGCTGAAAACGCCGGTGGCAATCAGATTGCCCCTCAGCGCGCGCCGGGCGCTGGCAAGTTGTGGATGAACGGATGAATGCTTTGACATAGCTGGCTCCCAATAAAAACTCTGTGGGTGATACTTGGAGACCAGCCGCCGATGCCCCAAGGGCTTGTCACACTTTGATTCAATTGACGAATTTGGCCGGTTGTTTACCGAGCTGACGAAGCCGGGTGCCCCGAAATGCGGTACCGGTGGGTGAAACCCCTTTGCATCATCAGCGGCATGGCGGTTGCAATTTCCGCTTGGGAATGCGGCGGTATTTGAATTAGCGTCCCAAGTCAGGGGGATGGGACAGGGAGCCTACGCGCAATGCGCTGGAATGATCTGACACTTCGAACACAAGTTATGAGCATCGTGCTTATCAGCTGGACGATTGTCGGCGTGTTCTCGGTAGTCACCGACGTGGTCCAGATCCGAAACTCTCGCGCTGAAGAGATCCGAAACAGGGGCGATGCCTTTCTTGCGCAGGTGGTTTCAACCCTGGCCCGCGTGCCCCCTGACAGCCGCTCCGAAGCAGCGCTTGGTTTCTTTCCTGCAGAATGGAGTGTCAGGGTCGGCACGCAGGATGCAGCAACCACTTTGGCCAATGGCCGCGACCGCCCGAATCTGGCTAACTGGCTGACGGCGCGGCTGGAACACCGTGGGATCGCCGTCGCGGAACTGTCCGTGGCAGACACGGTCGTTGACGCCAAACACGACCAAAGCGCGCTGTTGCAACTGTTCAAGAGCCACTCGGGCGAACCTATCGATGCAGAAAGCGTTGACGCGTTTCTGGTGAGCGTTTTTTCGGTCCGGCTCAAGGATGATGACGAATGGCTGAACTGCTATTTGCTTATGAAAAACAAGAACATTGTACCTTTGGTCATCGTTGGCTCAATCGACAGTCTGGTCGCGCTTACCCTGCTTTGCGCACTTGCGTTTCTTATTCAGAAAGTGATGCGACCGCTGAGCGCGATGGCCGTCAATGCCGAGTTGATCGGCCGGGGTGAAGAAGTCGGCCCACTCGTCGAGGCGGGTGCCATTGATATCCGCCACACAATTATTGCGTTCAATCGCATGGAAGCCCGGATTGTTCTGGCGCTTGAGTACAAGACAACCTTGCTTCGTAGCCTCGGGCATGACCTGAAGGGACCGATTGCACGGATGCACGATGCGATCCAGAAATTGGAACCAACAGCACCCAAAGAGCAACTGCTCAAGCGGTTGGAAACCATCAGCGATATTGTAAACTCCGTCACCAACCTCAATCGTGAAACGCATCACGATGGAGAGCTTGCACGCCTGGATTTGCGCTCACTGGTTGAGGCGTTGGTAGATGAACAGGTTGAGGCGGGTCGCGATGTGACCTGCACAATCGAACAATCTGCGGTGGTCAAAGGAAGACACAACGCGCTTACGCGGGTTCTTAGAAACTTGTTGGAGAATGCGGTCAAATACGGGGGCCGAACAAGTGTTTCTTTGACCACGTCGAATGATATGGCGGCAATTCACATAGAAGATGAAGGACCAGGTATCCCAACCGAACAACTTGAAACAGCATTTGAGCCTTTCCAGAGACTAGGAGCCACCGAACCCGGCACGGGCCTCGGCCTTGCTATTGTCCGGGCGATTGTTGTCGATCAGGGGGGCACTGTTACGCTTGAAAACCGCCCTAGCGGGGGCCTTAGGGCTAATGTGCTTTTGCCGCTTGATTCCGGAGTTCAGCCTGGACGAAAGATGTAACCCTGCCCCCAGACCGTTCGAATATATTCCGGATTTGATGGATCGTTCTCGATCTTCGACCGCAACCGTTTGATCAGAGCATCAACGCTCCGGTCCCCTGCTCCGCCATGCTGCCGCGTTCGAGCGACGGCAAGTAGGTCTTCCCGGGTGCACAACACGTCCGGATTTTCAGCAAAAAACCGCATGACCCGCACTTCACTTGAGGTGAGGGTGATGAGCCGACCATCCTCGCTTTTGAGATGCCGCTCGTTTTCAACAAGCTCCCATTCTCCGAACCGGGTAACCCGGGATTTTCCCTGCGTTCCACCAGCACGCCTGCGCAGCACAGCACGCACGCGCGCCAGGAGTTCCAACTCGTTGAATGGTTTAATGATGTAATCATCCGCGCCCAGTTCCAGCAGGGAAATCCGCTCGGCGTCGTCATCAATCGAACTGATCATGATGATCCCGGCATCTATGCGCGAAGCAATCTCGTGACATAACACCTTACCACTAGTTCCTGGCATCACGAGGTCCAGCAGAAACAAGCTGTAGGTTTCATCAGCCATCATCAACCGCGCAGCGGGTACATCTTGCGCGTGTTCGATTTTGTACCCTTTGTCAGTCAGAAATGCACAAACACCCTGAGCAAACTCGATGTCATCGTCACAAATCAGAATGTGCTCATCATAGCCAGCGGATTGATCCGCGACGTCTTGCATAGCTCTTCTCCTCGGGACGATGCCTGTCGTTACGATAACAACATTTGCTATTCGAAGCTGTCAATGTTGCAGAGAACGATCAAACTGTCTGGTACGCGGCGACCGCAATCGCCACTCATGGCTAAACCAGACAATCATCTACCGGGGCATTCCGGACGATTGAAAAGTTTGTCACGCCAAACAGCAAATTCCTCCCTCTTCCACCACTTTCCGCGGGTGGCTGCGTGCAACGAGGCAATCTTCGTCAGAGACTTGGTAGCGGGCTTTGTATTTGGTGTATCGCGTGCACCCCGACTTGAGTGCAGTTTTGATCACGACAGTAGGCTCTGAACAAGACTTGGGTGCCTCAGAAACTCTAAATCGTTACTGCTGCGTCCATGCTACGATAGGGGCTCCAAGTCCGACAGAGTAATATCGTAGTCAGTTTCTACCAGGGCTATCTACGGCCTTGCGGAAATCCGGCTTAGATTTCTTCGATTTTCTCCAGCCAGCGCAGCAGCGCCGCCGTGGTTTGCCGCGGCTGTTCCAGAGTTGGTAAATGCCCCGCATGTTCGATGACTTCCAACCGGCTTTGCGGCAACAGGTCATGCATCAATTCGTGGCGTTCGACTGGGCATAACGCGTCATGACGACCGCAAAGGACCAGCGCAGATCCCTTGAAAGCGCGCAATGTGTGACTTTGATCCGGGCGATCTCGTAGGGCCATGGATTGGTTAGTAAAAATCTCCGGCCCCAAGGCCATAGCCATATCCATGCATAGCTCCAAAATTGATTGTCGATCAGGGCCATCGATCAGATAGTTGGGCTTCATTTCCTCGGCCATCACATCGCGTAGCCGACCGTTTTTAACCGCCTCTATCTGGGGCTCACGCCTCGCCTTGACCTGATCCGCCTCTGCCAGCGGGTTGGTGTCCATCAACGCCATCCCCGCTACACGCCCCGGTGCTTGCCGCAGTATTTCCATCGCAACAATGCCTCCCATGGAAAGACCGGCCAATGCGAACCGGTCGGGCGCGTGTCTTAAAACCTCGGCGGCCAGAGCCCGCATCGTATCATGCGCACCAATGGGGGCGACAAATATCGGATATCTGCCAGACAATGCACCAATTTGCGGCGAGAATAGCCGAGCATCGCACATCATGCCCGGCAAAAAGACAAGTGGTGTCATTTGACCAGAGCAGCCCCTTCGGCCAGCGCACCCAGTTTGGCATAGGCGATATCAGGATCGACAGCGCCAAACCCCGCAAAAGTGCCAAAACCGCAATCCGATCCGCCAATCACCCGCTCCGCTCCCACGATGTTCACGAACCGCTCAAGACGTTGCACGACCAATTCAGGGTGTTCGACAAAGTTCGTGGTGGTATCGACCACGCCCGGCACAAGTACCTTGTCATCCGGTATCTCGGACTTGCGTTCGCGGAACACTGTCCACTCATGTGCATGGCGCGGGTTCGAGGTTTCAAACAGCACATAGCGCGACTTGGTTGACATCAAAGTCGAGAACACCTTGTCCATTCCGATATCGCAGCAATGCGGACCTTCGTAATTGCCCCAGCAGATGTGAACCCGAACCTTGTCGGCGGGCACATCCTGCAATGCATGGTTCAGCGCTTCGACATGCATTTCGGCAATACTGACAAATTCCTCGTCAGAAAGATCGGTGAACAGCATATGGCGCGACAGGGCAAGATCGGGACAATCCAATTGAATATCCAGGCCCGCCGCGACGATGGTTTCATATTCGGATTTCATCGCATCGGCCAGCGCGGCCAGATACGCCTCGCGCGTCGGGTAATAGTCGTTCTGCAGAAAAAGAGAGATCACACCCGGGCTGGCAGCATTCATAAATCCGCGCTCAATCCCGTGCTCAACCATGGCTCTTTTGAGGTTGTCGATATCCTTCTGCAACTCGCCCTGCCCTTTCGAGCGCACATCGCCTACGCACATGGGCCGCGCGTATTGTGGAGTTCCGCCATCATTCGCCAAACGTTGAAGAAAGCCCGGAAACATCTTCAGATCAGCCGGAGCGTTGCGCGGGCTGTCGCCTGCAAACCCGGTGTAGCGGTCCTTGACGTAGGTCGCGTAAGAGATTTTCGAAGTCTCGCCATCCGATACAATATCGATCCCCGCTGCAGCCTGTTTGCCTACGGTCTCGGACACCGCGTTCGTCATGCAGGCATCAAAATCTGTCTGATCGAACGGTTCCTCCCGCTCACGCGCGAAGATGAAATCGACGACTTCCTGACTGCGCGGCAGACTTCCCACATGGGTGGTTGAAATTCGGGTCATCTTGTCATCTCCAATTCAATTACTTCCCTGTGCCGAGTCCAAAGTGAAGCACGGGTCACATACTGCGCGCCCCGAAAAAGATCGGAGCGCGCAACTTTGCCTTTATGCACCGGTCCAGGTAGCACCGGCGGGATCGTCCGTTGCCGTGATACGATACAGACCGGCCTCTCCGGTCATTGAGGGCACGATACTGTAGCTTTCACCTGACAGAACCAGCGCTGTATCGCCTGCGGACAAAGTTGTTTCATAGCCATCGACTGTAATCCGCCAATGACCACTCGCAGGCATGAGGACGACGGGCATATGCGCCGCGACGGGTTCGTTCAAACAAGAGCCGCGTCCGAGGAAATCGACCTCAAACCCCGGCTTATCCGTGATCAGGGCATCTTCGCCAATCACTTTGGCTGGCTTGTTAGCGGAAAGCGCCATCAGATCCCAATAGCGTGCCACATATTTGCCGATAACATTTTCGACCGGAACTTCCGGATAGCTCTTAAGCTCTTCTTCGGTCAGCAGCGGCATGGGGCGCACGTTGTGGGGCAGTTCCTGACCCTTCTTGCTGTCATACAGCACGCCATTGTCGCCCAGCATCAGCCCATGCGCCTGCGCGTCTTCGATCACCTGTGGTGCCCAGGTGACACCGCCACCCGCATCATCGCCGCCCAGGATCGACATGATCATCCCATAATCCTGCCCGACATTTTCGAAACCGCGAAAGATGCCAGTTGGAATGTTAAATATGTCACCTTCCTCGGCAATAAACTCGCCCGCAGTGCCATAGCGACCCCAGAAGAACCGCCAACGTCCTTTGGCGACAAAGAACACCTCGGCCGTGGTGTGGCTGTGCAGCGAATTCCGGCATTTCGGAGGTTGCCCCGCCGCGCCAATATTGAAACCGATTTTGTCGGTGATGTGGACATGCTGATCGGGGCTTTCGGATACGCCACCGCCTACGATGGTAAAGTTTTCCTTCTGGTCCGAACCGGGCGTGTGCGCGTCAATAAATGCGGTTTTACAAGGCTGCAGTTCGCCGTAGCGGACAATGCGTTGTTGGATCGTGCTCATAATGGTCTCCGTTCATTGAATTGGTACAAGAGGTCTCGATCCTCATGCACCCGGAGGGCGATTATTCAGCCGCCGCGCCCGCAAGGACGCCCGGTGGCCGTGGTACCGCCGAGTTCCTTCACTGGCATCCAATGCGACGCGCGTTTGAGGCATCAGAGATCCCCGGTTTCCAACAGAAGCTGTTTCCAGACTGCGGTTTCATCGAACAAGGTCCATTCGCGTCGCAGCCTGATGTCGCCTCCAACCAACTCGCCCCATTCGGCATGGCTGATCCCCAACACATACAACTCAGCGCCTGTGGGTTTGCCGAACACGCCCCAACCGTCATGCTTGCCATGCAAGCTCCAGCGCAGGGCCGAGCGGGGTGGCATATTCGGATCATCGCGCCCGATCTGATGATGGATGGTGAAGGTTGCGCTTGGCATGGCTGCACGCAAAGACATCCAGAACCGATCAGCCGCATCCCAGCCATGGCCCGTGACACCGCCGGGATATTCGGTCTGCACGCCTCGGTCATACTCTCGTTCTATCGCGCCCATATCTGCATTCATTATCCGTGTCAGCAGATCCGCGTGGCGGTGTCCCCATTCATTGTCATTGCCGTACCCCTTGTAGGGGCCTTCGATGTCGTTCTTGGGTGACAGAGGCTTCACACTGGCCTCGGCCCCACCTTCACGCGTTATCAGATCGGCGGCATATTCCTTGGGATCCCAGCCCATTTGCCGGACAATCGCACCCTGATCTCGGATAAGCCATTCGTCATCGATCATGTTGTCGATGGCGTGGCAGTCGGCCAGAATTCGGTATCGCAAGCGTGTTCCGGTGGCTTTGCCATAGACACCATTGCCCCGATGCGTGGCGGTCGACAGGATACGATGCGAGCTCAGCATGCCTTCTTCCGGGGTGCCCGACCAGATCACATCCTCGCCCAGCAGCTGACGGTCGGGGAACTCGGCCAACGTGGCCATTGTTGCACCAATGACATTCTGGTTACCCAACACAACCGAACCGGGCGAGCGGACGACGATGTCTGGGCTGTAATATTGATGCAGAGTCGCAATGCCACGGTCTTCCCAAATCTCTTTGGTGATGCCGATGATATAGTCCGGGAAATCTTTGAATTTGGGATCAAATCCCTTCATGTCTTCCATCCTTCAGGTATGCGGGCGGAGCCGCGAACGATCAAAGGTCCGTCAATCTCGGTGCGGCGGGGCGCAGCAGCGGGATTTTCGATCTTGCTAAGTAGAATATCGACGGTTTCGGCAACCATCCGATTGGCAGGCTGACGAATAGTTGTCAGATTGTAGGCTGGCCAAGAGGCAACGGCGACATCGTCATATCCCAGAACCGAGACGTCGGCCGGAATTTGCAGGCCCAACTCGAACCGCAGCGTGTCCATCACAGAGATCGCCATGTGATCATTGGCCACGAACACAGCGTCCGGTGGATCGGACGCGAACATGCGTAGCGTTGCCTCACGCGCCTGTTCAGCGATGAAGTTCCCGGCGCCACGGGCGTGCAGTTTGACACCCGCCTCTTGCAGGGCCGCTACGAACCCCGCTTCGCGATCGCGCTGGGTCGAAGCGCCCTCCCACCCGGCGATATATCCGATCTTCTCATGACCGCCAGCCAGCAGAAACTCGGCTGCCTTTCGGCCACCGGCGACATTGTCGGATGTAACCGATGACATAGTGAGGTCATCCTGTGCCCGATTGAACAACACCATCGGTACGCCAACGGTCCGACAACGTTCATACAAGGTCGACGACAGGGCCACCGATGCCGCGATTATGCCGTCGACTTGAAAGTCGAGCAATTCCTCGACCACGCTATCTACGTTTTCGGCCTGGTTCGACGCCATGAATATCATCACATGGTAGCCGCGCTCCTGCAGCGTGTTCGTCAACCTTTCCAGTGCTTCAGGATAAAACTGATTATTCAGATACGCCACAACAAGCCCAATGATCCGGCTTTTGCCGGACACTACGGCACGCGCAAGGACGTTCGGCCGATAGCCCAGTTGCTTGGCGGCCTGACGAACCTTTTCAATCGTCTTCTTCGAGGCTGAAGCCCCCGGAGTGAACACACGGCTAACGGCAGACTGGCTGACCCCGGCAAGGCGGGCGACCTCCATGGATGTAACTTTTTGCGCCGCCATCAGTCTGCTGTCCAACCTCCGTCTATCATCAACGCGGTGCCCGTCACCAAAGCCGATGCATCCGAGGCAAGATAAACCACTGCCCCCATGATGTCTTCGATCTCGCCCGGACGGCCCAACTTGATCTTGTCCAATATCCATGCGCGCTTGTCCGGGTCATCAAAAGTCGACTTGGTCAAATCGGTCAGAATAAAAGTTGGGCAGATCGTGTTGACCCGAATTTTTGCAGGGCCGAACTCCAGCGCCATCGCCTTGCAAAAGCCTTCGACCGCGAATTTTGACGCGCAATAGACCGCCCTTTCCCGCCCGCCCACATGGCCCATCTGGCTGGAGATGTTCATCAGTGATCCGGGGCGCCCAGCTTCTAACAATCCTTTTGCCACCGCTTGGGTCAGAAAATAGGCCCCTCGGACATTGACATCCATTACCGCATCAAAATCCTCGGGCCGTGTGTCCACGGCCCTGCTGTGTCGGGCCAGACCGGCTGAGTTCAGCAGGATATCAAACGGCCCGTTTTGCGCCACAGCATCAGCAGTGCCTGCAACGTCAGAAACATCCAGTTCAAGTATATTCGCCAACCATCCCCGAGCGTTCATCTCTGTTGCCAGATCCTGCAACGCATCCTTGCGCCGCGCCGCCAGTGTCACTTCGGCACCATGCTCTGCCAGCGCTACGGCACAGGCCATGCCGATACCGGACGACGCGCCCGCGACCAATGCGCGTTTGCCGTTAAGATTGAAACTTGGGGTGCTGGGAAATTGGGACATATCAAACCTCGCCAACCGGAAATGGAATGCGGCCCGGAACGCGCGCCTTGTTGAACTCTCGCAACCGGGCAAAGACGTCAACACCCAGCTGGCGATAGGTATCCAGCAGATCAACTAAAACCCAGTTCTCGCGAATCTTGCCATTTTCAAGCCGCCAGAAATCGAGGCTGCGCAGCGTGATCTTCTTGCCCGACGGTGCAATCCCCATCCAGCCATCATTGGTGACAGTCTGGATCATGTTGGGCCAACCCGTAACAGCCGCATAGTCACCGTCGCCAAAGAAATGACAGGTGATTTCATCTACATCCTGCCCGCGATCCGGCATTGCGTTGAGGAATGGAATCTGATGCCAATTACGGAACCCCGCAATACCCCGCCCTGTGCCGATCCCCGAGGGGCCGTACCAGTTCATCCGAGGATGCCAGAACCGCTCCATCTCCATCACCTCCGGACCACCTTCTGCGGGATGTTTGGTCAGATGATTCAGCATGTCGACAATGTGCTGGCAAGTCTCTTTGCCCTTGGCCTCGTCATACGGGCCGGGCACCAGCCCGTCCTGCGTCGCGGGTCCCGGAACATGCCATTCCCGCCCCAAACCGGGTGCCATGGGCCAGGCCTGCGCTTGCATCATCACTTCGGGGATGTCCCAAAGCGCCTGCACCTCGGCGATTTTGCCATTTTCGATCCGGTAAAACTCGTGAAACCGCATGGTGACCTGATGGCCTGTCGGCGGAATCTCCAGCCATGGCCCCGCGAAAGTGCCGGTATAGTACCCGCCGCATCCAACCCAATCAGCCCCGAATTCATCAGGTCCAGCCATGACGATATAATCGCGGCGCTCAAGATCGGGCCATGCGGTCAGAAGATCGCGATAGCAACAATCGTAATAAGCACTACTCCCATTGGTGTCGCCAAACGGATAGCTCAGATGGAACACAGCGTCGGGAGAACAAATCTTATCCAACGCCTGCCGGACACCGGCTTCGGTAAAGTCATACATCGCAGCCCTGACCTGTGCGATCAGGGTCTTGTGCTCAGTATGCCTGTCACTCATTCTGCGGCGTCCCTGTAAGGTGCAGGCGCGCCGTAGGGGACATTGATGCCGCCGTAACGCCGTACGCGGACGTTACATTGCTCGGCGTGCCCCACAAAACCTTCGAGCATGCATAGGCGCGAGCCATATTCGCCGATCAAGGTTGCTGCCTCATCAGTCAGAACCTTTTGATAGCTATGTGTTTTCAGATATTTACCTACCCATAGACCACCTGTATAGCGGCCAGCTTTTTTGGTAGGTAGCGTGTGATTGGTGCCAATAACCTTATCACCGTTCGAGACATTGGTACGCGGGCCAAGGAACAGTGCGCCGTAACAAGTCATGTTCTCAAGGAACCAGTCGTCGCGATCGGTCATGACCTGCACATGTTCAGATGCAATGTCATCAGCAACCCGCAGCATCTCATCATACGTGTCGCAGACGATCACTTCGCCATATTCCTCCCACGATACTTTTGCGGTGCCCGCGGTCGGTAGAATGCCCAGCAGCCGGTCCACCTCGGCCATCGTGTCCTCGGCCAGTTTGCGAGAATTGGTCAGCAATACGCAGGGGCTGTTATATCCATGTTCGGCCTGACCCAGAAGATCGGTCGCGCACAGCTCTGCGTCTGCGGCGGTCTCATCAGCAATCACCATGGTCTCGGTCGGGCCGGCGAACAGGTCGATACCGACGCGGCCAAATAGCTGACGTTTAGCTTCTGCGACAAAGGCGTTACCCGGACCGACAAGCATGTGGACTGGATCAATCGTCTCGGTTCCCAACGCCATGGCGCCGATAGCCTGAATGCCGCCCATCACGTAAATCTCATGCGCCCCACCCAAATGCATGGCGGCGATCACCGCTGCATTGGGCTTGCCCTGAAACGGAGGGGTGCAGGCGATGATGCGCGGCACGCCCGCCACCGAGGCCGTCGCCACCGACATATGCGCCGAGGCCACCATCGGGAATTTTCCACCGGGCACATAACAGCCCACCGATTGTACGGGGATGTTCTTGTGGCCCAAAATGACGCCCGGCAGAGTCTCAACTTCGATATCCAGCATCGAATCGCGCTGAGCTTGTGCAAAGTTGCGCACTTGCTCCTGCGCGAATTTGATGTCCGCCAGCTCTCGATCCGTTAGCTGATTGATCAGGTCGCCGATCTGGTCTTGAGACAACCGAAACGATGCTGGCGAATAGTTATCGAACTTCTCGCTTAGCTCGCGTACCGCAGCATCGCCACGTGTTTCGATGTCTTTCAGCGTCGCTTCGACGACAGCGCGTGTTTTGGCGTCATCCTCGGCTCGGTCAGCATCGGACTTACCACGTTTCAGATACTCGATTGTCATTGTCCTAATCCTTAGTTTCAGGCCGGGGCGGAGACTTCTCACCCCGGTCAAATGCTTCCCAGCCTTCGCCGTTAAACAGATCGACACCCAGCTGTGCCGCTACATGCGCGAAATCCACATTCACCCAATTGTCGACGATCTTGCCTTCGACCACTTTCCAGAAATCCATATATCGGATCTCGACCCGCTTTCCGGTGGGGGCGATCCCCAGGAACTCACCCGAATGGGTTGCTTCCTGTCGGCCAAACGCAGCCGCCCACTCGCCCATGTAAAGGCGCGCTTCGTCGATGCATGTCTTGTCCGAAAAAGCCGCCTGAAACGGGCGTTGCCAATTGTCCTGAAACTGTTTCAGGCCAGTTTTTGTGCCACAGCCCTGATTGCCCATCCAGCGGAAGCCTTCCGAGAAGAATTCGCCGATGTCATCGATACGGTGATCGTTCAGACCATCCACCATGGTTTCAATCACACGGCGGGTGTCTTCTGTTTTGTCGAGGTCCGTATCACGTGTCAGCACGGCCTGTTCCGGGCGGGAACCCTTCATCTTTCTCATCCTTGTATTGGTGCCAATAGAAATTCTGTCTTCATCGGGTAGCTCAATCAGCTGACAGAAAATCCCTCGGCATCCGGTTGAGCGCCGGGTGGCGGCCAACGGCGTTATGTCTTGCAGAGCTGCTCATGCGGCTTGCTCGGCGATGTCGGCAAAAAGGTCATATCCCAGCTGCAACAACACATGCGGGATGTCGACGAAAACCCAGTTTTCGACCAACAGATCGTCCTCTCGACGCCACCAGTCGCAGACCCGCATGAAGACGCGTTTTTCGCTTGCGGGCTGGTCGAGGAAGCGTTTCACCTGGACACCAGTCAAGGAAGGCCAGCCACCCGAGCATACGTAATTGCCTTCGCCAAAGCGGGTGAAATGCGCAGTCATGCCATTTCCCGCACTACCTCCGGACCAACCTTCGAAGGTGGCCTCGAAAGGCACCTGGAAGCTTGCAAAACTCTCGAGCCCGACGAAAGAACCGAAGGCGCCGGGGCCGTACCAGACCATGTTGTCATGCCAGAACGGGCGCCAGGCCTCGTTCTTGGTGGCAAGCTTGGCCAGCATTTCTGTGACCATACGATAGCTCTTGGCCCCCTCGACTGGGTCTTGCGGCGTGGTCAAGATGCCATCATGGCTTGCTGGACCCTGAATCATCCCGGTGAAGCCACGGGTCTTGCCCGGGCTATCGGTGATCGGCCATTGCCCTGCAGCCAGCATCAGTTCTGGGATATCGAAGAAGATATAGCTCTCCACCGCCTTGCCATCCTGCATACGGTGGAACTCGCCGAAGCGCAGATAGGCAAGCTCACCTGTGGCGCGGATACCAAGCCAGTCGCGCGAGAACCGACCGACGAAATAGCCGGTGGCGCTGATCCAGCCCTGTCCTTCAAATACACCGGCCATGACGATATCATCGCGCCGAAAAAGCCCATCGAAGGAGGCTGCGAGCGGGGCGATGACGTGATCGTGCAGCCCGAGGCCACCCGCGACCTCGTTGAAAGGATGCACCACGTTGACATGTGCACCGGGGGCGAAGAATCCCTCATAGGCTGGCCGGAAATTGCCTGGATGGCGTTGCGCGGCGGTGAAATTCAGAAAGGGTTTACGGTCGAGGCGTTCCATTAACTTTGTCTCTGTAGGATCTGTTCAAGGCGTCTGCGGAGAAACGCCCCGCATGGCCCTGCGCGCATCAAAGCAAAAGGAACTCGCCCTGGCCGCCTTGCCCGGCACGCAGCCATATTCAGGCTGGCCGCGTGCGCATGGGCAAATACGGACTGAGGATGCGTGCGTCCCATCAGCGTCAGCCTTTCACAGCCCCGGCGGTCAAACCGCCCACAATCTGACGCTGGAAGAACATCACCAAGATGAACAGCGGAACCGTCGCAGAAACCACGGCCGCAACGGCAAACATTACGTTGCCCTCGGTTTGCGTTGTACCAAGGAACGCAGCGATGGCTGGAACCATCGTGCGGTTGCTTTCTGACAACAGCATCGCCCCAACGGCAAAGTCGTTATAGGCCAGAAGAAACGAGAACAGCCCCGTGGTGATCACACCCGGCCACATCACCGGAATGATCACGCGGCGGAAGGCCTGAAACTGGTTGCAGCCGTCGACCTTTGCGCTTTCGTCAAGCTCGCTGGGGATGTTCTTGAAGAAGGCGTGTAGCATCCACAGGGTGAACGGCTGGTTGATCGCGACAAGTACGATAATTGTCGTCGGCAGTATCCCCCAGATATTCCATTCAAAGAAGGGCAACAGATAACCCGAAACCAACGTGATCGGCGGCATCGCGCGGAAGATCAGCGCCGTGATCAAAAGCCAGAATGTGTAGTTATAGCTCGACCGCGAAAGCGCATAGCCCCCCAGCGTTCCGATGGTCAGCGAGATGGCGACCACAAAGACGCAAACGATCCCCGTGTTCAGAACATTCCGCCAAAATTCTTCCTGAATCCAAGCCCCTTCGTAACCGGTGGTGGTAAAGGGTGAGCCATAAACTGCCTCGGTCCGCGCGCCGGTTAAGGCGTTGGTCCAATCGGCGATCGAGAAGAAATCCAGCTCTACCTTGAACGACCCCCAAACCGTCCAGAGGAACGGGAAAGCGGCCAGGATGAACCAAAGGATCACAAAAAGCGACGAAGCAATCCGAAGGCTTTTGGGCATTCTTTGCGCACGGCTGGCCATGTTATCTTGCTCCTTTGAAGTCACGCCAGGTGCGGACAAGCACGGGCGACAACAGAATGGCGACCCCGATAATCGTGATCACAGACGTAGCGGCCGCAGAGGACAGCTGTCGCGTTTCACCGCCGAGGTCGTTGAAGATGAAAGTGCTGAGCGATTGCGCATGGGCACCGGCGCTGAAGCCGATAATCGGTTCGAACACCTTGAAATTATCCATCAACTGGATCAGCGCAACAAACGTAACCAGTGGCATGAGATGGGGAACAACCACGAATTTAACCTGTTGCCAGCGGGTTGCCCCATCGATCTGGGCAGCCTCGATCTGATCTTTGGGTAAAGTTTGCAAACCGGCGTAGAACACCACGAAGGCAAAGGGGGCCGAGCTCCAGACGCCATAAACCATCAGCGCCACCCACATCAGCCCGGTCGAAGCCTTTAGACTGAAATCCGGATCTCCGGCCAAGTTTACAAGGGCGTTGCCGATGACGCCACGACTGTCAATCATCCAAAACAGAATGAGCGAGCCGATCAGCGGTGTAACTATCATAGGCAAGAGCGAGAAGAAGATCATCAAACCCTTGAGGTGCCGATGCAGTGAGTTGACCGCCAGCGCAATCACCAGCCCCAGAATGATCGTGAGGGGTGTCACAATGAATGTGAAGGTCAGCGTAAAGGCCATGGCCCGATAGAAGGGCAAGTTTCCGACCTCTGAGAAAAGGTCACCCCACGTGTCACTCGCCGCCCAGATTTCGCCAACCTCCTGTATCGCCAGGTGGCCGCGATCAAAGTAGATATCCAGCCCGACAAATCTGCCCAATGGTTGTTCGGCACGAAGCGCTGCGGTGGCTTCCTGATCGATGGTGGTCTCGGTTGTGCACCCGACAAGCGGAGTACAGTTTTCGACTTCCACCAGAACCGCCGGGTGTGGGGCGTAAATGGATTGGATCACCACCGAGACGATGGGCATTGCAATGAACAGCAGCATTGCAAGTCCTGTGGGCAGGAAAAACCAAAGGAATGTCTTATGGCGCATGTCGCAATTCCCGTGTCGGCTTGATTGGGCGGGTGCCCGAATTGGGCACCCGCGAGGGGCGTTTTACTGTAGGAAGCCCTGTTCGATTGCCGCGGCGCGATAGGCGGCCTCGACATCGGCCAGCGCCTGTTCAGCGCTTTCCTTGCCCTGCATGAAATCGGCAAGTTCATTGCCGAGTGCACTGTGCATCAAACCCATGTAGGGCAGCATCGGATAAGGCGTCGTGCCCATTTTGGCAGCGTCAAATACACCCTGCGCGTCGTCCGCAGGTTCGTACCCTTCGATCAACCAGACTGCCAGCGGCGTGGTTTCATCGTTCAACATTTCGGGGCGGACGCCATGCGTCATCGCGACAAAAGTCGCCTCAGCCTCTTCATCCGAGATGTTCTTGCCGACGGTCCATCCGTCCCACCAAAGGGTCGAGGCCGGAGTCGTGCCGCCACCCACGGTCAGCGGCGCTGCAATGGCATGGCCATCGATTACTTCCTGCAAGACACCTTCGGTTGTGGTCTGCTGTGACGCCCGTGACCCCCACATATTCATGATCGCCACATTGCCCGCGCGGTATTCCGCGTTGGTGGCATTGGAATCATGGGTCAGAAAGTCGGGGTTCATATACTCGGACAAAGCCTTCATCATGTTCAGCGCTTTGACACCGGCCTCGGTATTGATGTTGGGCTCTGCGCTGCCGGGCTTGAAATGAGTACCTCCATAGCCAAGGAACATGTTGTTGAATTCCTGCGCCAGATTCCATCCCGCAGCGTAAGCACCACCAACCGGGTTTTGCATTATGCCCTGCGCGCGAATGGCTTCGGCCGCCTCGAGCAGTTCTTCATACGTGGTTGGAACTTCGACGCCTGCCTGTTCCAGAACGTCCTTGCGGTACATCAGGTGCTGAGCGTTGGCCATGAAGGCGATGGCCATGATGTCATCGCCGATCTTGATCAACTGTCCCGGCTGCAGGTTCTGACCATGTTTTTCGACCAGGTCATTGAGCGGTCGGATAACGTCTTCATTCATCAACGCCACAATCGAGCTGTTGGCGATGATGGCTGAGGTGTATTCCGACGGATTACCCGACAGACCGGCGACGTTGATGGTTTGGTGTTCGGATGTCAGGTTGGATTCAACAGATGCGCCCGTGCATTCCTTTGCAGCAGCGGCCACAGCCTGAATGGCGGCAAATTCGTTGCCGACGATGTTGACCCGATCCGTGATCTCGCAGGCATAACCCGCGCTCGCAGCAAAGGCGGTCAGTGACCCGGCCAATGCGATTTTCTTTAGAAACATTTTGATTCCTCCCTAGGTGATTGGGTGCATCTTCGAAGCCTGCACCCGAGATTGTCCCGTCATTGCGGGATTGGTTTTCGTCTCTCAGATCTCAAGGCGCGCGCCGGTTTGCGCATCGAACAGGTGACAGTGATCGGTATGGATATGAATCGACACCTGATCGTCGATTTCAGCACGATAGGTTTTGTCGGCCTTGACCGAGACCAGCGCTCCGCCGATCCGAACCGAGACCATGGTGCTGTCGCCCAGCAATTCCTGCGTATAGATGGGCGCGTTAATCTCGCCCCCGCTTTCTACGACATTGGCGTCCTCGGCGCGGAAACCCAAAGTTATTGGGCCATCCGGAGCATTCAGACCATGCACTTCGGTATTCTGCGCGCGGAACACACCGCCCTGAACATCGCCATCAACCAGGTTCATCGCAGGGTTGCCGATAAAGCTGGCGACAAACGTGTTCGCAGGCTCGTCGTAGATCGCCGTCGGAGAGCCAACCTGCTGGACAACACCCTGCTTCATGATCACCACGCGATCGGCCAGTGTCATCGCCTCGATCTGGTCATGTGTCACATAAATCGTAGTCACCGCCAGTTCATGGCTAAGGTTCTTGATCTGCGCGCGAGTCGAAACGCGCAGTTTTGCGTCAAGGTTGGACAACGGCTCATCCATCAGGAACACGTTGGGCTCGCGTACAATCGCACGCGCCAGAGCCACCCGTTGACGTTGCCCACCTGACAGCTCTGCCGGCTTACGATGCAGAAAGTCGTCCAACTCTACCATCGCCGACGCACGGCGCACTTTTTCGTCATGGGTGGAAGCGTCGATGCCACGTACCCTCAGCGGGAAACGAATGTTCTCGTAGACATTCATGTTCGGATACAAAGCGTAAGACTGGAACACCATCGCGACGTCGCGGTCTTTTGGCTCCATATCGTTGACGCGGGTACCGTCGATCAGAATATCACCCTCGCTTGCGTCTTCCAAACCTGCGATCATGCGCATCGTCGTGGTCTTGCCACAACCCGACGGGCCGAGAAGCACCAGAAATTCCTTGTCGGATATTGTCAGGTCGAAATTGTCCACTCCAACAAACGAACCCCAACGTTTTCCAACATTGCGCAGTTGAATCTCGGCCATACTGTCCTCCCAGTTGCACCTGAGTGCATACGTTTGCAAAAGCATAGACATCCAAAGGAACATCTGGCAAGTATTTTTTGCAAGCGAATGCAAAAGCGCCCGCAATCTTGCTAAAGACTGACGCTTCCCTCCGGGCAAAGCATTGAAAGTAATAGATATGTCTTACGAAGCCGAGAAAGAAATTGTCCTGAACTTCTACAAAGCTCTGAGCGATGCAGAGGAATCAGCCCACTCTGATGTGATCGCTGAGTATTGCGCCGAGGACCTCCTGTGGCGCGGCTTTCACCCGTTCAACGAGTTGCGTGGCGCTAGCAACGTGGCGCAAAAATTCTGGCAGCCGCTGAATCACAGCCTAACTAACTTGCAGCGTCGGATGGACGTGTTCATGGCTGGTCAAAATGAAATCGACGGGTTCAATTCAGTCTGGGTTGTTTCGATGGGCCATCTCATGGGGCTGTTTGACAAGGACTGGCTGGGCATTGCGCCAACCGGAAAAATGGCCTTGCTGCGCTATTGCGAGTTCAACTGGATTGAGCACGGTAAGATTGTCGAAACCGCGATGTATTTCGACATCCCGCATTTCATGATTCAGGCCGGGTTGCAGCCCTTCCCGCCGCAGACCGCCGCACAACTTGTCCAGCCCGGGCCCATGACCCATGACGGCCTGATGTTCACGCCTCAACCCGCCGAAGACGGCCAAAAGACATTGGCCGCTATCAACGCGATGATCTCCGATCTTGGGCGGTGGGACAGCGGGCTCAGCCTTGAAGATGAGTTGCGCCGCACATGGTGCGAAGACATGATCTGGTGGGGGCCATCCGGTATCGGTGCGACCTACACAATCGAACGTTACGCCAAACAACACGCTGGCCCGTTCCGTGCTGGGTTTGCCGACCGGTCAAAAACCAACCATATCTGCCGCATCGCCGAGGGCCACTATGGCGGCTTTTTTGGCTGGCCGAACTTTACCGCCCGACCAACCGGCGGGTTCATGGGGATGCCTGCCACTGACAAAGCCGGTGAGTTCCGGGTGATAGACATTTATCGTCGCAAAGGTGATAAACTGGCCGAGAACTGGATTTTCATCGATCTGCTTCATTTCTGGAAGCAACAGGGTGTCGATATTCTGGACCGCATGACCCACGGTGGTTCTTAGATCATAGGCAGGCCGATCATTTTGGTCGGAATACGGTAAACGGACGTGCTGGCAGTGATGTACAGCATGCTGAACTCGGCTCCACCAAAGCAGAAGTTGGTAGATTTCTGCGGCGTCAGAATGACACCAAGGCAGTGCGCTTGGGCATCAAACAGATGTACACCGCCGGGACCATTGCACAAAATCTGGCCGTCGCGGGTGCACTTCATACCGTCCGGTACCCCTTCCCCATCGCCAACAACATCGGCCCAGACCACCCCACCGGTCAGTGAGCCATCAGTGGCGACATCAAAGACGCGGATATGGCCACCCCAACTGTCATTGACAAACAGCCTTGTTTCGTCAGCTGACAAACACAACCCGTTGGGTTGCTGAAAATCATCCGCGACAAGGTGTAAGGTGCCGTCGGGATCCAGCCGGAACACGCCTTGCACCGGCAGTTCCTGCTCTCTCAGAATGCCAAGATCCTCTCGGATACGACCAAAACTGGGATCAGTGAACCAAATCCGACCGTGCGAGTCGCAGATAACATCGTTGGGGCTGTTTAGTTCTTTGCCATCAAAATGCGTGGCGATCGAAGTAACCCGCTTGCCGCCGTGATCATGGCGTACCAAATGCGAACTGGCGTGCTCGCAAGAGATCACTGCCCCGCTTTTGTCGAAGCAATTTCCGTTTGCTTGGTTGGATGGGGTGCGAAAAACGCGAACTCCCTCACCCTCGCTCCACTTGTATTGATGGCTCTCCTGAATGTCCGAAAATACCAGCCAATGCTCTTCGGGGTGCCATATTGGCCCTTCGGTAAACCCCAGACCGCTAGCGATTTCTTCCAGTTGAGCGTCAGAGTGCACCAGATCTGTGAAGCATTTGGAACGGATATCGAATACCATGTGAACACCTTTTCAGAGTTGCGCCTGCCAACACTACCGGCAAGCCTCGACAAGAACAGCGTTTCGGGTGAAAACGCAATAACGACTGTTCGATAGTCTGGCCCTGCCAACGTCAATGCTCTACGCTATGGCCGATGTTTCCAAACCGCTTGGCTGCCAATTGCCATGTGCCGCCCAAACAAAACCGTCAGGACTTTCCTATGAATTTCAAACAACGCATGCTTTCTGGCGAACCTCTCGTCGGAACGTTTCTCAAGACACCAGCCCATGAACTGGTCGAGATAATTGCCAAGTCGAAACTGGACTTCCTGTGCCTGGATGCGGAACACGCACCCTTTGACCGGGGTCGGTTGGATATCTGCCTCGCCGTCGCGCGCGCACTGGGGCTGCCGACGTTGGTGCGGGTGCCGACTGGGTCGGCGGACGAGATTCTCAAGGCGCTTGACAGTGGCGCGACAGGTATTGTTGTGCCGCATGTTGACAGCGCCGAAAAGGCCCGTCGCATTGCGCGCGAGGGTCGTTTTGGCCATGGTGGTCGCGGCTATGCCGGATCAACCCGGTGGGCAGGGTTTGCGACTCGATCCATGGCTGATGTCCTCAAGCAAAGCGAAGAAGAGACAATTATCATTGCCCAAATCGAAGAACCAGAAGGCGTCGCAGAAGTTGATGATATCGCCGCGACCGAGGGCATCGACGGGATTTTTGTAGGACCTGCGGATCTTGCGGTGTGCTACGGCGTGACTGATCAGTCCGACCCACAGGTTCTTGATGCAATGCGACGCTCGGGCGTTGCAGCCAAAGCACATGGCAAGACGCTGATGACCTTTGCAGCCAGCGCAGAAGCCGGACTCAAGCTGCGCGACTATGGGGTGACCATGATCTTCGTCGCTTCGGAACACGCCTTCATGCTTCGCGCTGCAAACGCGGAAGCTGAGAACTTCCATGGCACCGCGAGGACGTGAAACGCACAGGGCTTTTTAGTGGAAAGGGCCTTGGGATCGAAATATCCGCGGGCTGGTAAATGCTGCGACGACAGTACTTTCTTTGCTAGAAATGCGATGCGCGATTGCGGATTATTCGCTTCGCTGAATAGCGGTGTCCTGTCGGTTTTTCTCCAGTCCGCCGTACCCGCCTTGATCAGGCAAAAATCGCTAAACGGGCTAGGTTTAATAGTAACAGTCGAGATCAGAAACTGCACGGCGTTGGCCCAAGAGCAGTTCGTCTAGCAGTTCACCAGTCACCGTCGCATATCCTAAACCGCACACGTTAATCCCCATAGATGTCCAGAGACCAGAGGTAAGAGTTTGCAAACGCGGCAGACCATCTGCCGCATCCGTAATGTAGCCGTTCCAGCACTATTTGATCGGCGATTCCGCCAGTAGCAGGAAAAACTCGACCACCTTGCGCCGAACTGGTTCGTAGGGTTTATGATCGTCTGATTGACGCAGAGGTTCGCGGCGGCCGGATAGGAAACGCTCGTCCGCCTCAACCCGGAAACTGTTGAACAGTTTTTCGAGATCCTCCGCAGATTTGCCACCAGCGCAACGCCATTAAGAAAAAGCGGTCGACGAATTCACTAAAGAAGAGACCAACGCCCGGCTTCATTGATTAAGATCGCACTGCATGCCTCACGGCATCGATAACGGAACTTTGAAATGCGTGATCTTTTCAGGCTGGCTGGCGGGCAGATCGCACGTCTAAGTCCTTCTTGCCGAACTCGCTTGGAAAGCCCCGGGTCGACGATAGGTGTGTATTTAATGGAATAGTTTTCTTCAATCACAATGGCTTGCGCTGGTGTGGCGCTCCTGTCGCTTATGGCCCGTGCAGGACCCTCAACAGCCGACGGAAGCGCCGTTACAAACGGCAAAACCGCAACGAGATCATGTCCGACAGACTCAAGAGTTGGAGACGCGTGGCGACGCGCTTTGACCGATGTCCAAAGGTCTTGCTCGCAGCCGGCGCTCGCGGAAACCGTCATCTATTAGTATGGTATCATGAAGCTAATAAGGCTTGGGTATCGACTGCTTATGTAGGGTTAATCTGTAAAAATTCGCGTAGAAGAAGACTTCGAAATTTGATGGGAATTCGAAGTACATCACACACCAAGACAGCTGCGCGTATCATAGAATTGAAGGAAAGTGATTGCGCCAGCCTGTTTCGAACGGATTGGGATTCTCCCCTTCGATTGGAATTCGCTTTCGACCGCTCATTTCAAGATCGGGGACAGTAACTGGTAGCATTTGTGTGGGGATACTTAGGCTTGGAAAACAAATCCTCGCCGCCGGAATTCTCGGCCAGCCTAAACCTACACATTCTAAGCGAATATCGGTTCCTCACAGTCGGCTAGACGCAGGCATCGCCGCTCCTGTGTCCTATGTGTCAGCGGTTTGGGATTCCTTGAAGGAGAACAAGAAAGCGCCACGGATGTTCAAACCCATCCGAAGCTTTCAGGAATTAAATTAAGCAACTGAGATAGAGTAATTTCACGCAACGGGTCGTGAGCCAAATGATCTGTGGAACGCCCCGTTTCAGACGAAACGGGGCGTTAAGATATCAATAGGTGCGCTTGATGTCGCTGTAGGCACCGCGCAGCTTCACGGTGATCGTGATGTCCTGCTTATCACGGTTGCGCCAGAACCAGCCGTGATTGCCGGTGAATGCGGCAACCAATGTTCCCTTTGCACCGGTTTTGCCACGGCCTTTCTCATAGCTGATGGAATCGTCAGCGTTGTCGCCATGGAGTTCAAAATTTGCCCGGCCGCCTTCGGCAACCCAATCAAATTCAGTCACAGCACCTTCATCCATGACCAGCTTCCACTCGATTCCTTCTCCAGGGGTCAGAGTGAACGAGAATTCATCCGCCCAGGGCTCGGCACTTTGCTGCGCATAGGCGGCGCCCACAAAGGCGCCAAAGATATCCTTAAACAAGCTGGATTGATCTTCTGGTGCCTGCTGCGCGTCCCGAGCGGCCTCTTCGGCCAGATCGGTCTTGATCTCTCCCATCTCGGTCAGACCAAGAACACTGCCGATCCGAGTGGGATCAATGCCATATTCTGCGGGCAGAACCACGGTCACCAGCAAAACCACAGCGGCCACGGCCGCAATGATAGTGGACTTGATCAACTGGGCCGAGCTAGGCAGTTCTTCGGGGCTTGGTTTTTCAGAATTGTACATGTGTATCTCCGTTTATTCAGGCTGAGACGAACAGGCCGGTCAGCTGATATCCCATCAGCACGAAACCAGCCGCCATCATCGCGACGTTGACGCCATAGGCGTGTTTCCAGAAGAATTTGGATTTGCGCCAAAACCCCATGAAGATCAGGATCAGGGCAAGGGCTATGAACTGGCCGATTTCGACGCCGACGTTGAAGGCCAGCAAGTTGGGCAACAGCCCGTCTTCGGGCATATCATAGTCCAAAATCTTGGCTGCGAGACCAAGGCCGTGGAAAAAGCCGAAGATCAGCGTGGCCCATTTGGTATTGGGCTGATGGCCGAACCAACGCTGATACGCTCCCAGATTGTCCAGCGCCTTGTAGACGACAGACAAACCGATGATGGCATCAATAATGTAAGCATTGACGTTCCAGCCGTAGTAGACGCCAAGCAGCATGGTCGTGGAATGGCCCACGGCAAAGATGCTGACATAGGTGGCGACATGTTTGGCCCGGTACAGGAAAAACACGACCCCGAACAGAAACAGGATATGGTCATATCCCGTCACCATGTGCTTGGCACCCAGATAGGCGAAGGGGATCAGTTTGACGCCCCAGATCTGTTGAATATAGCCGGCATCGCCAGCCGTGACGTTATGGGCTGCGGCATAAGACGCGCTGTAGGCGAGCGCCGCAAAGACAAGGGCTGCCAGCGTCAGGGATTGGCGCATAGCCTCCCCTAACCGGCCCCTTTGGACGGTTTGCATGAGATATTTCTCCGCTATGTTGTGTGATTGATCGTCAAACCCCGCAAAAGCGGGTTCGGTCACACGCGCGGAGGTCGGTCAAGCCTATATATGGGGTCAGGTTTGTCCAGAAACGGTTCCAGCGCATCAGGCAACCTAAATCTGTCGACCGATTCCGCCTCGGCAACCAGGAACAGGATCGCCGAGCTGTGATCATGATCGACCGCATCGTGACTATGGCCATGCAGCGCCCAGTAATTGTCCAGTGCTTCGCCATGGGAATGGCCGTGATCACCCATTATCTGGCTGCGTTCTGACACGCTAAGCAAATAGTTGGCAGAGTGTGTGAAAGACGGGGCCACTGACCAGGCAAATACGCATAGAACCATCATCGCGATAAACGCGTGTCTGATCCAATCAGCCAGTTGTCTGCCCGACACAATCTGCATAACTGTTCCTGCCCGCGACGGTTTTCCGTCCGTTTTTCTTCATGCGCTATCGTAATCACTTAGCGTCAATAATCGTTGTCTCGCAACCCTGGATATCATTGTCAGCGGGAAGTCTCCGATCTGCCGAAAAGGCCTAAAGATCTCCTTCTCGACAGATCAGGACTTCAATTTGCGTGTTCTCGCGGTGCAGCCGAACCAGGAAAATAGCACGCAACTGCGTGTTCATTGTGTTGACCTGTGAGAATTGGCCCTTTTTGCCGGCATATGTCTTGCGCCCGCTGACAGCGCGTCTGGAAACGGCATCCGGGTGGCCGGTCCATTGGGCTGGGCGGGTCACCGTGTAGTACGATGCGCTGCCTGGTTGCCTCAATACGCGGGTCGGGAGACGGGACAGCAGACAAAAGCGCTTGGGTATAAGGATGTTGTGCATCGTTAAACAGGTTCTCGGTTAAACCTTTCTCCATCACGCGACCCAGATACATCACTGTCATGTCGCTACACATTTCCCGCACCACCGCCAAGTCGTGCGAGATCATCAGTACCGTCAGGCCGAGTTCCTGCTGCAGGATTACGAACAGCTTCACGATCTGCGCCTGAGTCGAGACATCCAGCGCTGAAAGCGGTTCGTCACAGATCAGAATTTCGGGCTCTAGCATCAGGGCGCGAGCAATCGCGACACGCTGCCGTTGCCCGCCGGCCAGAGACCGTGGCAGACGCTCACCCGCCGTTTCAGGCAGCCCCACCAGATGCATCAGTCGGGCGATGCGCTGTTGACGATCCTTGCGACCGAACCTGTGGATCGAGAGGGGTTCCTCAAGCGACTGATAAACCGTCTGGCGACGGCTAAGCGCACCCAGCGGGTTCTAGAACACGAACTGCATCTGTTTTGCCAGCGCCTTACGGTCGCGCATCCCGTCGGCCAGATCCTGCCCCAGAATGCGCACCGAACCCGATGTGGCCGGTTGCAGCCCGACCATGGCTCGCGCCAGTGCGGTCTTGCCGCAGCCGGATTCGCCAACGATGGCGTGAAAAGCGCGCGCGACGGTCAGATCTACGCCATCCACCGCACGCACCATCCGGTCGGGGCCGCTGCCGGGGAAATGAACCTTCAGGTCGTGAACCTCGATTGCGTTTTGCGTCTCCATCTCAGGCACTTTCCAGTTCCGCCTGCGCCGCGTGGCAGGCTGTGACATGAATCCCGTCCTCAGGCACCGGGATGAGCGCCGGGCGTTGGGTGGCGCAGACCGGGAGCATGCGCGAACAGCGCGTATCGAACGGGCAACCGGTGCGCAGCCGCGACTGATCAGGGGACGATCCGGGGATGCCCTTGGGTACTTCGTTGCTGTTGGCCCGCAGATTAGGGACCGAGGCCAGCAACCCCTGCGTATAAGGGTGCACCGGTGCGGTTAGCACCTGCGCAACCGTGCTGCTTTCCACCACCCGACCCGTATAGAGCACCGCCACGCGGTCGGCGACCGAAGCGACCACGCCGATATCATGGGTGATCAGCACCACCGCGATATCTTCCTGTTGCTGGATATCCTTGATCAGTTCCAGAATCTGCGCCTGCACGGTGGCGTCCAGTGCCGTTGTCGGCTCATCCGCGATCAGCACGCGCGGATTGCCCGCCAGCACCCGGTCGGAGCGGTTCAGCAGCGATTGCCCGCCGCACACAGCACTGCCGCGAATATCGACTGATACGCCTTCGGGCAGAAGGCCCAACGGGCCCAACGTCATCACCGTTTTGCCCGATCCGCTTTCGCCGACAATTGCCAGAATCTCACCCGGCATCACCGACAGCGAGGCGGTATCGACCGCCCGGACCGAGACTTGCTCAGTGTAAAGATCGATCACAAGATCCTCGATTTGAAAGACGGGTTGGGTCATGCTTTGACCTCCTTGGCCTGAATCTCGGCCTCGTCGCCGAGGCGTTCCCGTTTTAGCTTACGCAAACGGCGCGGGTTCAGCGCGCGCGGCACTTTTTACAACGCGAAATGTTCACCCAGCAGGTTGAAGTTGACCACCACCATGGTCAGGGCAAGAACGGGCGCGATGACGAGGCGGGGATATTCCTCAAGATAGCTCATGCCGTCGACCAACATCTGGCCTCATTCCGGTGTGGGCGGTTCGACCCCCAAACCCAGAAAGGACAGCGTGGCAATCGCCAGCACCAGCGCGCCTGAATCCGCTGAGGCATAGACCACCACCAGCGCCAGCACATGCGGCAGGATATGGCGCGAGAATATGCGTACATGGCCCGCACCCATGATCCGCGCGGCCTCGATATACGGCTGATGCAGTTCTGATGCGACGACGGAGCGGCTCATGCGGGTATAGTTGGCCCACCATGCCATGGTCAGCGCCGCGATCAGGCTGGGCAGCGACAGTACGATCTCGATGGCGCTGATCAGCACAAGCTCGACCTTGCCGCCGGCATAGCCTGCTAACGACCCGATCACCACGCCAATCAACAACGCCGAGGCCAGCACCATAGAAATGGCAAACAGAGACACACTCGCGCCATTGATCAGACGGCTGAGCATATCGCGGCCCAGATAGTCGGCGCCAAGCCAATGGGCGGCACTAGGACCCTACAGGATGGCGCCATAGTTCTGCGCAGTTGGATCATATGGGCTGATCCACGGAGCGAGAATGGCGATCAAGGTGAACAAGGCCACAGGGGTGATCACCAGCCACGGCAATTTTTTCAGGATATGCATTCTTCTGCCTCCGGATGCGGCGGTCGATCAGCATGCACAGCAGGTCGACAAACAGGTTAACGAACACAAAGAACACGATGAAGGTCAGCAGGATCGCCTGCATCGAGACGAAATCGCGGAACCGGATCGCCTCGATGAAGAACGCGCCGACGCCGTTTGAGGGCAAAGACCGTCTCGACCACAATCGACCCGATGATCATCAGCGTGAACTGCGCGCCGAATGTGGTCAGGTAAGGCACAGCTATATTGGGCAGCGCCTCGCGCAGCAGCACGCCTGACCGGCCATATCCCTTGGCAAAGCCAGTTGTGGCGAAAGGGCGAGCCATCACCTCTTGCAGGCCGACGCGCACCACACGGCTGAGCACCGCGCCGGGAAACAGCGCAATGGTCAGGCACGGCATGATCCGGCTGGCCACGCCTGCGCCGCCAAATGCGGGCAGCCAGCCCAGCGTGACGGAAAACAGAATCACCAGCAGAGCCGCGACAAAGAAATTGGGGGTCGAGGCCGCCAGCAGCGAAAACACCCGTAGCAGCCTGTCGATCCAACCACCATTACTGATTGCGCCCGCAAGGCCGACCAGCAGCGATAGGAAAAAGGCGATCACACCACCCCAGATCAGCAGGGTGGCGGTTATGGGCAGGCGTTCGGCGAACTCCTGCCCGATGGGTTTGCCGGACCGCAGCGAGATGCCCAGATCACCGGTCAGTGCATCGCCCAGCCATCGGACATAGCGGACGGGCAGAGGGTCGTTCAGGCCCAGCTCGTCCTCGATCTGTGCAACCAGTTCCGCCTAAGCCAAAGGGCCGACGACACGCTCGGCCATCAGCGCGGCGCGGCGGGTAAGAATTGGCATTTCGATTCTCAAAAACTGTTGGGTCAGAAAGTCCGACGTCAATACTCAGAGCTTCTGATGTGACTTTTGATTGCGCATTAGATTGCCCGGGTGGGCGGACACTTCGCTATCAGTCTGAAGAAGATTTCAGCCCGTGCGATACGTGAACTTCATGCGTGCGATCACCCAAGTCTTGGAGGATGGAAAATGTCCGTTGACAGCTCAAACACCTGCGAACACCGTGACGACACAAGGCAGATCGATCGATAACCCCGCTCGGCCGCCGTCGCCATCTGAAATGCGACAAAAGGTACTTCATGTACATGCGTCGTGCTGTGGTTGGCAGTGAGTTTTACCGGAGCACTGTCGTCGTCCGAGGATTTGTTACTTTGATTGTGCGACACATGTCGTGAAGCGAATTGAGCACCCAGCCCAGGAGCCACAGGAGCCGATTTGGCTGACGCTTCTGCCTGATGGGTGACTGCCCGATCTTTATGAACATGAGAACCAGCTACAAGTGAGGCTGTCAGACAATCAAGAATCAGTCCAAAATACACTGTGCGGGCCCAGTATAGACAGCCCGTAAAGTGAAGCGGGGTGGTGCTTCTATACGTTGTAGCTCTGCAACCAACTTCGCTCCCATCCATGGGTGGTTCAGACAAAAGGCGTTTACCTTTGGCACTGAATGCCTAGTGAAGACGGATAAACACGTCCAATACCATCTTTTATAAACATGCAATATATCATTATGTCTACACATTTATTAAGGGCTTTTCGAATAGCAGCACCTCATAGGCGATCAGAGGCTCGCACCGAGCGCGTCAGCTGGCGATGCAAACTGTCGACGATGATCACATGTTTGTGTGGCCCCGCACCTTTCAGGTGAGGGTGGTCGGGCGGCAAATCTGGATGCTCATGCTTTACAGGTAGATCTGCGTCTATTGGCCAGATACACCATGCCGTAATCAAGCCGAGGCACGCCAGAACCGCCAGCACGAGCATCGTAACCAAGGTTCCGAATTCAGTGATCAACCAGCCGGAAACCGGGTAAAAGACCAACCAGCAGGCGTGTGACAATGCAAACTGCGCTGCAAACACGGAAGGCCGATCTTCAGGATGGGCGGACCGCGTCAGAACACGCCCCCCAGGAGTGAGCATTGCTGAGTACCCCGCGCCGATCGTAAACCAGCCAACCATGATGGTCGACATTGATATAGGAATGGCTACAACGCTGAGGGCCAATAGCGCCAATGCAAGTATATTCAGTATTGCACCGGATAGCATGACCGCGCGCTCGCTGCGGTAATCCAGCAAGCTCGGGATAGTCATCGCCATCATCATTGACCCTGCCCCGAAAGCGGCAAGAACCAAAGCGACGGCACTTTCTGACAATCCCAAATCACTGCGGACAATGACAACTGTGTTGACAATGACCATGGCGCCCGTAGCAGAGATGACCCAATTTACCGCAAGCAATCCTCGCAATCGGGGCGACCTGAGATATAACCGCATTCCGCGTGTTGTCCGATCGTAGATACCTCTCGGTTTGGAAGGTTTCGGCGATGGCAGTAATACGGATGCAACCAGAACGGCTGATGCAAGGAAGCCCAAGACGGTGCCCCAGAACAGATTGTCATAGCTCATGACCGTTAGCAGTGCGGCGGCCAAAATCGGGCTCAACAAGCTCTCCATATCCACGGCCAATCGCGAAAGAGAAAGTGCTTTGGTGTATTCTTTCTCATTCGGCAAGACATCAGGAATGGTTGCCTGAAAGGTCGGTGTGAACCCGGCGGATGCCGATTGGAGGATGAAGATCAGCACATAAATCTGCCATACCTCGGAAACAAAGGGCAACGCCAAGCCAACTGCCGCTCTGACCAGATCTAACGCGACCAACATTGCGCGCCGGTCCAGACGTTCCGAGAATGCGGCAGCTAAAGGCGCCACTGTGACATATGCGACCATCTTGATCGTGAGCGCAGTTCCCAGCACCAACGCAGCAGAATCTTCGGCAAGCTGAAAGGCGAGCAAGCCGAGAGCCACTGTTGCCAAACCAGTGCCCGACAACGCTACGATTTGGGCGAAGAACAGATGGCGATATGTTCGATTTTTCAGAACTGAAAGCATCGGATCAAAGATATTTGCTAATACTCTTCAATTCTTCCGCGGCTTGCCTGGAATCATCGCTGCCCGTCAGACAGTGATCGATATGGTCGTGAATAAGCGCTCGTTTTGCGTTCGTAACTGCTTTTTCAACCGCGTGTAGTTGCTGCGCGACGTCTGTGCAGGGACTCTGCTGTTCTAACATCTTGATGACTTTCGCAAGATGGCCTTCGGCCCGCTTAAGCCGCGCGATAATCGTTGGGTGTGAGGTGTGCTTGTGATTCATATCGCAACCACATATCCCTACCAGGGGGATAGGACAATAGGAAATCCTGCCGCGTCAATATGGGTTCGAAATTTGACTCGATTATACTTGAGATCTGTTTCAATGGCGCACTGGCATCAACGCTAGCTGACCAGCTCAGTCGCGCTCACAATGAAATTCCGCGTGTATTAACGGCAACTGCTACTCAGCTGCGCTCTTTAGTGAAGCCATAAGGTTGCGAAACTTCTCACCTTGTACGGCGACATGGTCACGCAGCGCATTCGCTGTTTCTTCCGGTACGCCTTTTTTCAGGGCTCTGACAATTTCTTCGTGTTCGGCCATGGACTGGGCCATACGACCACGGAACCGAAGCTGCTGTCGACGGAATGGTTTGAGCCTTCTGTGCAGCTTGGAAGTTTCTTGCTCTAAGAATGCATTGCCGGACTGTTGATAGATGATACGATGGAACCGCTCGTTTTCCAGATAGTACGCATCGGGATTGCCCGCATCCACGGCCAGTTGGCATTTGCTGTTAGCTTCGGTCAGTTCAAGCAAAGCTTCATCGGAAATGCGCAACGCCGCAAGTCGACCACAAACGGCTTCAAGCTCGGCCATGACCTCGAACATCTCCATCAGTTCCACCGGGCCGGGCTGTCGGACAAAAGCGCCCCGCCGCGCTATCAGATCGACCAACCCCGACAAGGCAAGTCTCTGGAATGCTTCTCTAAGTGGCGTTCGTGAGACCCCGAACTGCTCAGCCAGTTTGACCTCATCTAGACGGTCACCGTCCGAAAATGTCCCGTCAAAAATCAGCTCTTCCAAATCCTGAGCGATGGTATCTGCAAGTCGTTGGTCCATAGGTTTCTGTTTTACTTGTGATTAGGCGAGAACTCAAGAAATCATATCTTGTATACAAAAACCTTGACTAAAAAAACATTGCTGCCTTATGCTTCTATTCATCCCCGGCTCATCCGGGACTGAAAACGGGAGGAAAAAATGAAATCAGTGTTCAAAACGGCCGTCGCTGCGTTGGCGCTTGCATCCGCAGGTACATTGGGGGCAGCGGAGGAACTGCGCCTGTCACATCAGTGGTCGAACAAGGACATTCGCCATCAAGTAGCACAGATTGTTGCAGACGAGGTTGCGGCGGCGGACGTTGATCTGGAAATCAAGATTTTCGGCTCGAAATCGCTGTTCAAGCCGCGCGAGCAGTACAAGCCGCTCAGCCGCGGTCAATTGGATATGACCATACTGCCGCTGTCCTACGCCGGCGGTCAGCAGCCTGCCTATAATCTGACGCTGATGCCGGGATTGGTGAAAAACCACGATCACGCTGCCCGTCTGGCCGACTCGCCCTTCATGGAGGCGTTGGAAGAGAAAATGGCTCAGGACGACGTGATGGTGCTGGTGCATGGCTATCTGGCCGGTGGCTTCGCCGGTAAAGACAAGTGCATCACGAACCCTGAGGATGTCGCAGGCCTGCAGACTCGCGCGGCAGGTAAATCCTTTGAGCAGATGCTGGCCGGCGCTGATGCCTCGATCGCATCAATGGCGTCGTCGGAAATCTATAACGCCATGCAAACCGGCGTTTTGCAGGCGGCCAACACGTCGTCCTCGTCCTTTGTCAGCTACCGCATCTACGAGCAGGTTGCCTGCTATACCCCTGCGGGCGATGTGGCGCTGTGGTTCATGTATCAGCCGCTTCTGATGAACAAATCCACCTTCGACGGACTGAACCAAGATCAGCAAGCCGCATTGCTGGCTGCATCGGAAAAGGCACAGGCCTTCTATTTGGAAGAGGCCAAGAAACAGGACGCCAACTCGGCGAAAGTTTTTGCCGACGCCGGTGTTGAGATTGCGGAGATGAGCGCCGAAGACTTCGAAGCATGGCGTACGCTGGCACTGGAAACATCTTACAAGGCCTTCGTAGAAGAGGTTCCTGATGGGCAGGACCTGCTGGACAAGGCTCTGGCAGTCGAATGACCCCATCTTGCCGGGCGGCCTGCCGCCGCTCGGCATCCGATCTTGGTTCTGATCTTCTCTGATCTTCAGACTTAATTGCATCTCAATCACAGGAGGCGCAAATGGCCGGTCATAGCTCTGCCGTTGCTTCCCACACAGGGAACAATCCCTTCCTTCGCTTTGTCGCTGCGCTTTCAACTCTGGCTGGATGGTGTTCCGCAGGCATGATCGTCGCTGCTGTCGCCATCACCTGCCAGATGATCATCGTGCGCTTCGTGCTGAATCAATCGACCATTTGGCAAACCGAAGCGGTCATTTATCTGGTCATCGCCGCAACCCTGGTCGGTCTGCCTTATGTGCAGCGCCTGCGCGGTCACGTGAATGTTGACCTGATCCCGATTTCGCTCGCACCTCGAGCCCGCTTTTACATGGCGATCCTGACTTCGGTTCTGTCCATCGCCATCGTCTCAGTCATGCTGTTCTACGGCTACGAATATTGGCACTTCGCATGGGAGCGCGGATGGAAATCCGACACCGTTTGGGGCGTTCGTCTGTGGATCCCCTACCTCGCCATCCCAGTTGGCTTTGGTCTGCTGTTGTTGCAACTGATCGCCGATCTCGTCGCCGTCCTGCTTGGCATCGATAAACCATTTGGTCTGGAGTAAAGCCGATGGACCCCCTTCTGCTCGGCGCTATTGTCGCCATCGCCACCATCCTTGTTCTTTTCTCGGGCGTGTCCGTGGCCATCGGCCTGCTGATCGTCTCGGCTGGGTTCCTGATCGTCTTCGACGGCCCGCGCTCGCTGGAACTGATGCCGGAAATCCTGTTCGGCAAACTCGATAACTTCGCCCTTCTATCTATACCGATGTTCATCATCATGGGGGCCTCAATCGCCTCTACCAGAGCCGGAGCAGATTTGTACGAAGCGCTGGAACGCTGGCTGACCCGTGTTCCCGGCGGTCTCGTCGTATCAAACCTCGGTGCCTGTGCCCTATTTGCGGCTATGTCCGGTTCGTCACCCGCGACCTGTGCCGCCATCGGCAAGATGGGCATCCCTGAGATGCGCAAACGTGGCTATCCTGACGGTGTCGCCGCCGGTTCGATCGCTGCAGGCGGTACTCTGGGAATCCTGATCCCGCCATCGGTCACCATGATCGTTTACGGTATTGCCACCGAAACCTCGATTGGCCGTCTGTTTCTGGCCGGTGTGATCCCGGGCCTTATGCTGGTGGGTCTGTTCATGGCCTGGTCGCTGTATTCGACCTGGAAATCCGGTGACGCGACCCGTCTGGGTTCGGGCAGCTACACCTGGGCCGAACGGTTCGAGATTCTGCCGCGCGTGCTGCCCTTCCTCGGCATCATTCTGGGTGTGCTTTACGCCATGTATGGCGGTATCGCCACCCCGTCGGAAACGGCTGCTGTCGGTGCCCTGCTCTGCCTGTTGATCGCGATGATCATCTACAAGCTGTGGAACCCCAAGGACATCTGGGTCGTGCTGCGCGACAGCACCAAGGAAAGCGTGATGATCCTGTTCATCATCGCCGCTGCCGGTGTGTTCTCGTACATGCTCAGCTCGCTGTTCATCACACAGGCGATTGCCGAATGGATCGGTACGCTGGACGTGAACCGCTGGGTTCTGATGGGTGCGGTCAACGTGTTCCTGCTGATCGCCGGGTTCTTCCTGCCGCCCGTCGCTGTGATCCTGATGGCGGCACCGATCCTGCTGCCGATCATCACCACCGCTGGCTTCGATCCGATCTGGTTTGCGGTTGTACTGACCATCAACATGGAGATTGGCCTGATCTCGCCCCCTGTCGGCCTGAACCTCTATGTGATCAACGGCATTGCGCCCGACATCTCGCTCAAGACCATCCTGACAGGCTCTCTCCCCTTCGTGGCCTGCATGGTGATCGCGATTGTCCTGCTGTGCCTGTTCCCCGGTCTGGCCACATGGCTGCCTGACCTGGTGATGGGAGCAGCGGTATGACCCTGCTGGCGGATCTTCTATCCACCGTGTTCGAGCGGCGTTACCGCCGCGACGGCGCGGTGGCTCCGGATGGCCGACCACTGACCGAACTGGCCGACGCGCTGGTTGGGTCAGCGGGGGAAACTTCGGGGCTGGCGCTGGCCGAGGAAATCCTGACCCGGTTCGATACGCTGAGTGATGACGACAAGCTGGAGTTCTTCCGCTATCTCGCCACCGCCATGAATATCGATCCCGAGGCGGTACGTTCGTCACTGGACGAATACGAGCGCAACCCTTCGAAAGCGACCTATCGCACCTTTGCGGCTGCGGTGGAACCGGCCCGGCAGGAAATGATCCGCCGTCTGAACCGGGTACCCGGTGCCACCGGAGCGCTGGTTCAGATGCGCGCCGACCTATTGCGACTGGGCGGCAAGGAGCCCGAATTGCAGGCGCTCGACCTGGACTTCCGGCACCTGTTTGCCAGCTGGTTCAATCGTGGCTTTCTGGTGCTGCGCCCGATCAACTGGGAAAGCCCGGCGCATATTCTGGAAAAGATCATTGCGTATGAGGCGGTCCATGCCATCGACAGCTGGGATGACCTGCGCCGCAGGCTGGAACCCACTGACCGGCGCTGCTTTGCCTTTTTTCATCCCTCGATGCCTGATGAGCCGCTGATCTTTGTCGAAGTGGCGCTGAACAGCGGTATTCCGGGTTCCGTACAGGCCTTGCTCGCCGAAGACCGCGATCCATTGCCCGAAGATCAGGCCGATACGGCTGTGTTCTACTCGATCTCCAACTGTCAGGCCGGGTTGGCCAGCATCTCTTTCGGCAATTCGCTGATCAAACAGGTGGCCTCGGACCTGTCGGCTGAGTTGGCGGGGCTGAAAACCTTCGTCACGCTCTCGCCAATTCCGGGGCTGACCAAATGGTTGTCGCAGGAAGGCATCGATTGGAACATCGAAGAGCCCGATCAGATGAAAGCACTGGCCGCACATTACCTGTTGAACGCCAAAGGTCGGGGCGATCTGCCGTTCGATCCGGTGGCACGGTTCCATCTTGGCAACGGTGCGCTGGTCCATGCGGTTCATGCCGACGCGGATGTTTCGGACAAGGGCCGGGCACAGTCCGGTGGCACCATGGTCAACTATCTTTATGACCTTGGCCGCGTAGCGCAGAACCACGAACAGTTCGCCAACACCCGCGAGGTAATCGCCTCGTCCGAGGCCAAATCGCTTGCCGCGTCAGCCTCTCTCACCACGACACAGGAAAGGTAACCCTTATGGCCAATCCTCTCTATGACGGTTTGTTCGGCGCACATGCCGGTAAAGACACAGCCTTCTTGCAGTTGCTCGACGGAACGACCATCACCCATCAGGACTTCCTGAGCACCGCGGCACAAATCGCCCATGTGGCGACGCAGCTGGGCCTGAAACCCGGCGACCGGGTTGCGGCACAGATCGAGAAATCGCCCGAAGCGCTGGCGCTATATGCTGCCTGTGCGCAGGCAGGTCTTGTATTCCTGCCGCTCAATACCGCTTACACTGTGGATGAATTGACCTATTTCATCGAAAACAGTGGCGCCTCGCTGATCGTTTGTGACAGCCGCAGCGAAGAGAAACTCGCCCCGGTTGGTGCGCAGCTAGGCGCGAAGGTGGAAACCCTGAACGCTGATGGCAGCGGCAGCCTGATGGAGCAGGCTGCAGCAATGCCTGCCAGCTTTGACACCGTTGACCGTGATGGCGACGATCTGGCCGCATTCCTCTATACATCGGGGACCACAGGCCGATCGAAGGGTGCGATGCTGACCCAGAACAACCTGTTGTCGAATGCACAGACGCTGGTCAAAGAATGGCGCTTCACATCCGACGACGTGCTGCTGCATGCGCTGCCGATCTTTCACACTCACGGACTATTCGTGGCCACCAATGTCACGCTGGCTGCAGGCAGCAGCATCGTTTTTATGCCCAAGTTCGATCTGGATGAGATCATCGGGCGGATGCCCAATGCCACGACCATGATGGGTGTGCCAACCTTCTACACCCGCCTTCTGGACGATGACCGCTTCACCAAGAATCTGGCCGCACATATGCGCCTGTTTGTTTCAGGCTCGGCACCCTTGCTGGCCGAAACCCATGTACAGTTCGCAGAACGCACTGGCCATCGCATCCTTGAACGCTATGGCATGACCGAAACCAACATGAACACCTCGAACCCCTATGACGGTGACCGCCGCGCAGGCACGGTGGGCTTTCCATTGCCTGGGGTCGAGCTGCAGATCTGTGATTCAGACGGCAATGCGCTGGCTCAGGGCGAGATCGGCGAGATCGAGGTACGCGGGCCCAACGTGTTCAAAGGTTACTGGCAGATGCCGGAGAAGACTGCCGCCGAACTGCGCGAGAACGGGTTTTTCATCACTGGCGATTTGGGTCGGATCGACGAAGACGGCTATGTTCATATTGTTGGCCGCAACAAAGACCTTATTATTTCAGGCGGTTACAACATCTATCCCAAAGAAATCGAGCTGGTTCTGGATGACCAGTCCGGCGTGCTGGAAAGCGCCGTGGTGGGCGTTCCACATCCCGATTTCGGCGAAACTGTTCTGGGCGTGATCGTTGCAGAGCCGGGCCAAACCCCCGATCTGGACGCAATGATGGAGGCCGTGCGCGGTAGCTTGGCGCGGTTCAAGCATCCACGCAAACTGATCCTGCTGGACGAACTGCCCCGCAACACCATGGGCAAAGTTCAAAAGAACATCCTGCGCGACCAATACAAAGACATGTTCGTGGAAGCGTAAGATGACCCTCCCCGGCCCAGTAGCCCCTCTTCTCGATAATGCTACGGGCCTAACTTCAACAACCAGGGCAGGCGGACCTGTTCCCTGCTCTGGTTGTTGAATTTTTCTACCTGCTGGAGAACCAGAAATGTATGGAAATATTCTAGTCCCTGTTTCCTTTGATACCGACCGCGACGCGCAAAGAGCGCTGGATGTCGCACAAACTCTCCGCTCGGATGGTGGTCATATTACTCTATTGCATGTCATTGAGCACCTTCCGCAATACACAAGCGACCTGCTTCCTGAAAACCATCTGGATATCGCAAAGACCAGTGTTACTGACAGACTGGGCCCACTAGTGGACGGGGTTGCGGACTCCAAAATTGAAATTGTCGAAGGACAGTCGGGCCGTGGAATTCTCGATTATGCAACGAATAACAATGCAGACTGCATCGTTATCGCAAGCCACCAGCCTGGATTGCAGGATTATCTTCTGGGGTCCACCGCGGCACGCGTAGTCAGGCATGCAAACTGTTCCGTACACGTGGTGCGATAGTCTGGTCTACGGACCAGACGCAACGCCCACACACGACCGTCATACACCGCTAATACATCTGAAATGGCACTGAGCGGTCTATTCCAAGTCGTGTTTACGATATTCTCTAAGAGGAAAAAGAGTGACCAGCCCGAATACGTCTAAAGTGTTAATCCTTCTCGGCCCTCCTGGTGCCGGTAAGGGAACGCAATCCCGACTGCTTGAGCAAAAATTTGACTTGGTTCAGTTGTCGACAGGCGATTTGCTCCGCAGATCGATTGAAAGCGGCAGCGAAACAGGCAAGGCGGTGGAATCTATCATGGCTGAAGGCAGACTCGTCGGAGATGACATCGTCATTTCGATCTTGCGTGACCGTATGAGGGATTCGGACTGTGCCGGAGGGGTGATATTAGACGGATTTCCACGCACGCTTAGTCAGGCGCGCGCATTGGATCAACTATTGGCGGAAACGGGGCAGCAGATCAGTGCTGTCGTCAGTCTTGCGGTGGATGACAAGAAGATGGTCGACCGCATTTCCGGTCGCTTTACCTGTGCAGGATGTGGCGAAGGTTACCATGATACATTCAAACCGCTTGAGGCAGCGGAACGCTGCGACAATTGCGGAGGCTCTGAGTTTATGCGCCGCGCTGACGACAAGGCCGAAACAGTCGCTGCACGTCTGATTGAATATCGTGAACAGACTTCACCCTTGATCGACTACTATAGCCATATGGGCGTTTTGGCGAATGTTGATGCAATGGGACCGATCGAGGCAATCAATCGAAGCATCGAGGCCGCCATATCATCAAGGTCGTGATGACAAAAGAAAGCAGAGGAATAAGACCTTTGCAATTACGCTTAGCCAAAGCAAAAACAGACCCAAGAAAGGCTGTTCAGACGTCATTTTCTTAAATGCGAAGCGTCTTTAAGAAAAGAAAAGCGCTTGCGGTAATCTCCCGGCGAGAGGTCGACTATTTCGTGAAACATTCGGCGGAATGCTGAAACATCCATATACCTCATATCCCGGGCGATGGTTTCGATACTGGACTGCGATAGTTCCAGCCTCTGACAGGCATTGGAGATGCGACGCTGTTGCAGGTATTCCGATGGCGTGAAACCCGTGGCCGTCAGGAATCGGAATCCAAAAGTGCGCAGCTCAAGTCGAGCGGTGCGGGCCAATTCGGAAACCGGGATCGGGCCCGCATAACGCATTTGCACCCAATGCTGCGTTCGAAGGATTGCGTTGTCCCCATGAGTCAGGTTGGTCGAAAAAGAGATGTAAAAGCTCTGCGCCCGCTCGCCAGGGTCGATCAGAAAAAAACCGGGCGACCTGCATCAGTGGTCGCGATGCGAGCAGCTTGGTGGGCAAAGTGCTACTGCCACCTCCAACGAACAAGACAGGAGATGCCAGATTGAGATCGACGTTCACTCGGTCCCAGATCTATTGTTCATAAGGCATCACCAAATTGGACTATGTCGTTCTAGGAGGTTTAGTCGGTAAGGTCTTTTTGCGACGCTTGTAAGGTGCGCTCTGCAGCATTCCAGCCACTACTCGAGCACCCATTACAGAGAGCAGTCCCATGACCGTCGAGGATGATGCCATTGGGACAGTCATCACGACAAGCGCCGCTCACACATTATTGATCGCAGCCTTGTACTCGTATTTTGCGACAAGGCTTCGCGCGCGCGGACTGAGGAAACCCGGCGAGGAAGGTTGCGATGACTGCGACCCATGTCACCAATGGGGTGTCGAAGAACGGGGCAATTGCACGGCCTGCGGTGACCTCAAGTATTAACCCTAATGGCAGCCCAAAAGAGTACTGAACTGATCGTGACCAAGAACATCAATGCGATCCAGTCAAAAGCCACCTTAATTCGCGAGTTGCTCCTGAGTTTCAGGTTATCTGCGTATCGATCTATTGTTATGCCGGTAAAAAAGAGTTTCGGAATACAAGCAAAATGAGAAGTCCACTGCGACTGAGCTTCGCAAGTGTTGTTATTGCCCGCGCCTACGCAGTGTCATGTTTTGTATTTAAGTGATTTTCTTTTCGCTCTTTCAGCAGGTTCGTCAACCAATCCGGGTCCATCTCGGGAACCGAACTTAGCAGCAGCTTTGTATAGTCCGGGAAGGGTTCGGATAGAACGGTATTCTTCAATCCCTGCTCGACGACTTGACCATTCAGCATCACAACAATCTCGTCCGAAATAGCCTCGACCGTGGCAATGTCATGCGTGATGAACAGATAGGAAATTCCGCGCTCCTTTTGTAGGCGCATCAGCAATTGCAGGATGCCTTCCTGCACAATCTGGTCCAGCGCGGACGTCACTTCGTCACAAATAATCACCTCAGGGTCGGCGGCTAGAGCGCGCGCAATGCAAATTCTCTGTTTTTGTCCGCCGGACAATTCGCTGGGAAGACGATCATAGAAGTCTTCCGACAACTCGATGGCTTCAAGCAGTTCGATGACCCGGTTCTCCTGCGCCCGGCCCCGCAGAGCATGATAGAATTCCAGCGGACGTCCAATGATTTCACCTACGGTTTGACGCGGGTTCATCGCGGTATCGGCCATCTGATAAATCATCTGAATTCTGCGCAGCTGATCACGGCTGCGATTTTTCAGTTCGTTTGGCAGGACCTCGCCATTGAACGTGACCTGCCCGCTTGTGGCTGGCAGCAAGCCGGTGATCACCCGCGCCGTGGTCGATTTACCAGATCCGGATTCGCCGACAATCGACACCGTGCGCCCCCGCGGCAGGCTGATTGACACATGGTGCAACACCTTGGCGCTCTTGCCATAGGCCGCATCCACACCGTCAATTTTAAGGATGATATCATCCGAAGTCTCGGCCTGCTTTTGCAACAGCCGCACGGACCAGAGGGATTTGGTATACTCTTGCTCGGGCGCAGACAGCATTTTGCGCGTTTCCGCCTCTTCTACCTCTTCTCCATAGCGCAGCACCTTGATCCGGTCCGCCATCTGCGCGACCACCGCCAGGTCATGGGTTATGTAGATTGCGGCGGTATGAAATTCTTCGACGATCCGGCGCATAGCAGTCAGAACTTCGACCTGGGTCGTCACATCCAGCGCAGTTGTCGGTTCGTCGAAAATGATCAGATCGGGACGGGGTGACATCGCCATGGCTGTCATGATCCGCTGTAACTGGCCACCGGAGACCTGATGAGGATAGCGGTCACCAATCGTTTCGGGATGCGGTAACGACAACGAGGCATAAAGCGCGCGGGCATCCTCACGCGCGAAATTCTCGGGTTGCAGTCCCTCGCGCACCGTTGCAGCAACGGTCTGATCCAACAACTTATGCGCCGGGTTGAACGACGCAGCCGCCGATTGGGCCACATAGGCTATCCGCGATCCCCACAGATGCTGCAGCACGTGGTCGTCCAGATCGCGCAACTCCTGCCCCTTGAACCGGATCGAACCGCCCGTGATACGACAGCCGGGCTGAGTGTATCCCATAGCCGCTTTGCCCAGCGTCGACTTGCCCGCGCCACTTTCGCCTATCAGGCCCAGCACCTCACCGCGCTTTAGGTTCAGGTTGACACCTTTGATGATCGGATTCCACTTTTCGTCCGAGAACCCCTCGATACGGATGTCGCGCATATCCAGCAGAAGGTCAGTCTCAGTGTTCATCGCGTAATCCGCTTGTTTTGTGCAAGAACCAGTCGACGACAAAGTTGACCGCCACAGTGATCAACGCGATCGAGGCAGCGGGCAGCAGTGGCGTGATCCCGGCCTTGAAATCATATTTGGCGAACTGGATCAGGTTGGCGGTCTCGCGCACCATGGTGCCCCAATCGGCGGTGGGGGGCTGAATACCGACGCCCAGAAAGCTGAGCGCAGCGATGGTTAGGAACACGAAACAGAATCGCAGCCCGAACTCGGCCACCAGCGGAGGCATGATGTTGGGCAAAATCTCGCGACGCATCACCCAAGGCAGTTTTTCGCCGCGCAGCCGGGCTGCCTCGACATAATCCATCACTGCCACGTTCACCGCCACAGCGCGAGTCAGGCGGAACACGCGGGTTGAATCCAGAATCGCAATAATCAAAATCAACGACAGCGCCGACGAGCCGAAAATCGACAGCAGCATCAGCGCGAAAATCAGGCTGGGAATGGCCATAAATACATCTACGCCCCGGCTGATCAATTGATCCAGCCAACTGCGGTTAATCGCAGCGATCAGCCCCAGACCGCCTCCGATGAAGAACGCCAGCAGCGTAGTGACAAAAGCGATACCGATGGTGTTGCGCGCGCCATAGATCAGCCGCGACAGGATATCACGCCCGATCTGGTCGGTACCCAGCCAATGCTCGGACGACCAGGGTGCGTAAGGCGTCGGGAATACCTCGGCCTCACCATAAGGCGCGATGACCGGCGCTCCGATTGCCATGACTAGATAGAACAGGATCACAAACATGCCGAAAATTGCTGTCGGCGGTGCTTTCTTCAGCTCGATCCAAATACGCTTGCGCTTGCTGCGACGGGTCCGCACGCGACCCACCTCGGCGGCGGCTGAATATGTCTTGCTTGTCTGGCTCATTTTGGGTGCAGAAGCCTCGGGTTGGTGACGATTCCAATGATGTCGGCAATCAGGTTCAGAACGACATATGTGGCGGCGAATATCAGGGCGCACGCCTGAACCACCGGGATATCGCGCGAGCTGACCGCATCGACCATCAGTTGGCCGACGCCGGGATAGACGAACACCACCTCGACCACGACCACTCCAACTACCAGATAGGCCAGGTTGAACGCGACCACCGTTGAAATTGGCGCCCACGCATTGGGCAGCGCGTGATGCAGAACCACGCGGCGGGCGTTCTCTCCTTTCAACCGCGCCATCTCGACATAGGGTGAAGCTAGAAGACTGATCAGCGAAGCCCGCGTCATACGCATCATGTGCGCGACGATTACAAGTGTCAGTGTAAGCGCAGGTAATATGCATTTGACGATCCGCTCGACCAGCGGCATCCCTGGCTCCACATTGGCCAACGACGGCAACACCGGCCATAGCGTTCCGAACAGCAAGATCAGGATATAGGCCACGAAGAACTCGGGGAAAGAGATCGCCGTCAAGGTGCTGGCGCTGGCCAGTTTATCATAACGCGAATTGCGCCACAGCGCGGTGGTGATGCCCAGAAACAGCGCTAGCGGAACCGAGATCAGCGCCGCCATACCCGCAAGAAACAATGTGTTCCATAAGCGCGGTGCGACCAGTTCCACTACCGGACGTGATCGATCCACACCCGAACTCGCCCGACCTGAGAACGACGTTCCCAGATCCCCGGTCGCCAACGCACCGATCCAGTCGAAATATCGAATATAGGCAGGTTTATCGAGGCCAAGCTCGGCCCGGAACGCCGCCACCGTTTCCTCAGTCGCGGCCTGGCCCAGTACAGCCTCACCGAAATCGCCGGGCAGCATTTGTATTGAACAGAAGATAATGATGGAAACGACAACTAGGGTCACTACGCCAAGTCCCAGGCGTTTCAGTATCGTCACCAGAACCGGATGCATCTGAACTCCTTGCGTCTGCGGGGCTTCATTCGGCGGGTGCGCGCAGTCTAGACAGATCATCTCCGCAACACTGACAAAGAAAACATGACCTATGTCCCCGTTTTCTTCGTTTGTTGAAGCCGTACAGCCGAGTGATCTTCGCTTGGACGTTCGGAACGGGCCTGCGTGCTGCGGTTCAAAGAACATTGTGAACAACAGGTTCAACCAGGAGGCCCCAAATGAAAAAGCCCGGATCACCTTTCCTGTCCTCTCAGATGCAGAAACTGCAGAGCGGTCGGGTTTCACGTCGCAGCTTCATGTCAAGCGCACTGGCTGCAGGCCTTGCCGTTCCAGCAGCATTGAGCCTATCCGGACAAGCACTTGCGCAGGTCCCCAAAAAAGGCGGAGCGATCAAATTTGGCTTTGGCAGCGGTTCGACCACCGACTCGTTAGATCCAGCAACCTATGAAGGTACGATCAACACCGCTGTCGCCTATCTGTTCGGCAACAACTTGGTCGAAGTAGATGCAAGCGGCAATTTGGTGCCCGAACTCGCGACCGAGTATTCCTCGGACGACGCGATCACTTGGGTATTCACCCTGCGTGAAGGGGTCGAGTTCCACAATGGCCAAATCCTTAGCCCTGCCGATGTCATCGCCACTATCGACCACCACCGTGGCGAGGGATCGAAATCTGCGGTGAACGGCTTGGTCGCCCAAATCAAATCAATGCGCGCCGATGGCAACAACGTGGTGTTCGAGCTGGAATCAGCCAATGCCGACTTCCCATACATCCTGTCGGACTATCACTTGGTCATAATGCCTTCGACCGATGGCAAATTGACCGACCCGCAATCCGGTATCGGCACCGGTGGCTATATCATTGAGGTGTACGAGCCGGGCGTGCGGGTAAAGGCGCGCCGCAACCCGAATTACTTCAAACAGGATCGGGCCCATTTCGATGAGGTCGAGTTCCTTACTATCATCGACCCGACTGCGCGCCAGACTGCGCTGATGAACGGATCAGTCCAGGCAATCGACCGGGTCGATCCCAAGACGGTCGCCCTGTTATCGCGGGCACCACATATCAACATCCTCGAGAAAACCTCGACCCTGCATTACACGATACCAATGCGGGTCGATGCCGCGCCCTTCGACAATTACGATCTGCGCATGGCGCTGAAGCTGGCAGTCAAACGCCAGGAACTGGTCGACAAGATCCTGCTGGGTCATGGCTCATTGGGCAACGATCATCCGATCTCGACCGCCAACCGCTATTTCGACGGCGATCTACCGCAACGCGAATTTGATGCTGAAAAGGCCACCTATCACTATAAGAAATCAGGCCATAGCGGCGCGCTGCAGCTGTCATCTTCAGACGCGGCATTTGCTGGCGCAGTAGATGCGGCTCAATTGATCGCCGCATCCGCGGCCGAAGCAGGTATTGAAATCGAAGTGGTTCGCGAACCCTCGGATGGCTACTGGTCGAATGTCTGGAACAAGAAACCCTGGTCATTCTCGTACTGGTCGGGCCGCCCGACCGAGGACTGGATGTTTGCATCGGCCTATACCAACGACACCGAATGGAACGAGACCGCCTGGCGCACAGGCGAAGCCGCCGATCGCTTCAACGCCATCGTGGTCGATGCCCGCGCAGAGCTGGACGACGCCAAACGCCGCACTCTGTATGCCGAGGCGCAGACTTTGGTTCATGATGATGGTGGTGCGATCGTTCCGATGTTCGCCAATCATATCATGGGTGTTGCCAAAACCGTCGCCCAGGGCGAGATCGCCGCGAATTGGGAAATGGATGGTGCCAAAGCCCCTGAACGCTGGTGGCTTGCCTGATCGAGCGCTCGCCGTCTGACGGCCCGTTTCGGCAGATTTCGGGCCTGCTACGCCGAAAGATGTCGCTTGCAGGCCTTTCTGTCGCAATCCAGCTTGCTGCGGCTATCTTGAAACTGCACATTTCGCCCATGACACAGACTGATATTCCGAATCCTACGGACCGCCGCGCAACCGGCTGTGATCTTGTGATCCTTGCATAAAGCAGGGCCTCGGACCTTTTGCTTTACGCTGCGATTACAGAAATTTCGGAAGACCTCATGACAACTCAAACGCTGCGCCTGGCCATCGATATTGGCGGCACCTTCACCGATACGGTCCTTGTCTCTGGCGAAGAGACAATCCTGGCCTCCACCAAGACCCTGACCACCCATCAGAACCCTGCCGACGGCGCCATGGAAGGGGCCGCGCGAGTAATGCAGCAATCGGGCCGGACGCTGGATCAGGTGACCGGCTTTATCCACGGCACCACCCTGGCGACCAATGCGCTGATCGAACGTCGCGGCGCGGTGGTGGCGACGGTGACCACCGAAGGCTTTCGCGACATCCTGGAAATCGCGTATGAGCGGCGTTATTCGCAATACGATATCAACCTCGAGAAGCCTGACCTGCTGGTGCCGCGCGAGCGTGCGCTGACCGTGCGCGAACGCATGTCGGCGGGTGGTCAGGTATTGATCGAGCTCGAAGACTCGACCATCGACGCACTGCTGGCCGATATCGACGCGAGCGGCGCAGAGGCCATAGCGATCTGCCTGATGCACGCCTACGCCAACCCCGCCCACGAACGCCGCCTGCGCGATGTGCTGGCTGAGAAGCGGCCCGGTCTGACCGTCTCGATCTCGTCCGAGGTCAGCCCCGAGGCGCGCGAGTTCGACCGGCTGTGCACCACCGTCGCCAACGCATATATCCAGCCGCTGATGCAGACCTATCTGACCCGTTTCGTCGACCGGTTCGAGGCCGAGGGCGTGACCTGTCCGATCCTGATGATGACGGCGGGCGGCGGCATGTGCACCGTGCGCACCGCCGCGCGTTTTCCGATCCGGCTGGTGGAATCCGGCCCCGCCGGAGGGGCCATTCTGGCCGCCCGCATCGCCGCCCGCACCGGGCTGGATCAGGTGCTGTCCTTTGACGTTGGCGGCACCACCGCTAAGCTGTGCCTGATCGACAAGGCCCGCCCGCAGACCTCGCGCCAGTTCGAGATCGCCCGCGCCGCGCGATTCATAAAGGGCTCGGGCATGCCAGTGCGCATCCCGGTGATCGAGATGATCGAGATCGGCGCGGGCGGTGGCTCCATCGCCGGGGTGGATCGGTTGGGACGCCTGATCGTGGGTCCGAAATCGGCGGGGTCTGAACCCGGACCCGTGGCCTTCATGCGCGGCGGCACCGAGCCCACGGTGACAGACAGTGACATTACGCTGGGCTACATCGTGCCCGACACATTTGCCGAGGGGCATATCAAGCTGGACCCCGAAGGCTCCAAACAGTCGCTGAGCCGGGTGATCGGGTCGAAACTAGATCTCGATGCCGTTGGCTCAGCCGACGGCGTCAGCCGCATCGTCGACGAAAGCATGGCCAGCGCGGGCCGGATGCACGCGGTGGAATCGGGCAAGGATCTTGGACCGCGCACGATGATTGCCTTTGGCGGCAACGGGCCGTTGCATGCCAGCCGGGTGGCACGATCCGCCGGGGTTAGCCGCATCGTAATCCCGCCCAATCCGGGCGTAGGTTCGGCGGTGGGCTTCCTGTTCGCACCCGTGTCTTTCGAAATCGTCCGTTCGCGTTATTCCTTGCTGAGCAGCATGGATATGGACGAAATCAACGCGCTGTTCGACACCATGATAGCCGAGGCCAAAGGCGTGGTCACTCAGGGTGCGGGCGATGCCCCAACCGAAATCCAACGCACGGCTTTCATGCGCTACAACGGTCAGGGCCACGAGATCGAGATCACCCTGCCCGACCGGCATCTGACGGCGGACGACATTGCACCGTTGACCACCGCATTCGAGAAAGAATATCGCAAGCAATTCTCGCGCCCGGTGCCGGGGATGCAAATCGAGATTCTCAACTGGGCGGTGCGCGTTGCAACCCGTGACAGCGCAGTGCCATCGGTGCCTGAAACACCTGCACTGGCCACGATCGCTGCGCCTGACACCCGCCCGATCACCTGCGATGTGGATGGCGCGATAAAACAGGCTGCCTTTGTGGCGCGGGCTGATCTGAATCCCGGCGACCATGTACGCGGCCCGGCGCTGATCCACGAGCCACAGACCACTACACTGGTCTCTGCCGATTTCTCGGCCCACGTGGATGCCATAGGAAACCTCGTCCTGGTTCAGGACCAGAAAGGAGGCGCATGATGACGACCGATCTTTCCCCCGCCCGCCTGCAAGTGATGTGGAACCGTCTGCTGGCGGTGGTCGAAGAACAAGGCCAGACCCTGATCCGCGCCGCCTTTTCGCCCATCGTGCGCGAATGCGGCGATATCTCTGCCGGGATTTTCGACGTCAACGGCCGGATGCTGGCACAGGCGGTGACCGGCACGCCGGGCCATATCAACACCATGGCCGAAGCGGTGCAGCATCTGCGCGCCGCCTTCCCGGTTCAGACCATGAAACCGGGCGATATCTACATGACCAACGATCCGTGGCTGGCCTCGGGGCATTTGAACGACTTCCTGTTGATGATGCCCGCGTTCAAGGATGGCAAGGTGGTGGGCTTTACCTCGTGCACCTCGCATCTAGTTGATCTGGGTGGTCTGGGCATGGGCCCCGAAGGCTCCGACATCTATGACGAGGGGCTGCTGATTCCGCCCTGCAAACTGGTCGAGGAAGGCACCCCAAACGCGCTGCTGCTGGACATCATCCGCGCGAACAGCCGCGAGCCCATCGCCAACGAGGGCGACATCTATGCCCTGATCGCCTGTTGCGAGGCCGGGGTGAACCGGCTGGTCAGTATGATGGAAGAGTTCGGCCTGACCGATCTGGATGCGCTGGGGTCCTACATCATCGACACTTCGCGCCGTGGCACGCTTGAGGCCATCGCCGAGGTGCCCAAAGGTATCTACAAAAACGTCCTGAAAATGGATGGCTATGAGAATGAGCTGGAGTTGCACGCAACCCTGACCGTCAGTAAATCGGGGATGCATGTGGATTTCACCGGCACCTCGGGTTGTTCGCGCAAGGGCATCAACGTGCCGCTGAACTATGCTACCGCCTATACGGTGTTTGCGCTGCGCTGCATCGTCGGCTCGGACATCCCCAACAATGCCGGATCGCTGGAGCCGTTCACCGTCGACGGCCCCAAGGGCTGCATCCTGAACGCACAGCGCCCGGTGCCGGTGGCGATGCGGCACACGCTGGGTCAGGTGACACCCGATCTGGTGCTGGGCTGTCTGCATCAGGCACTACCTGATGAAGTGCCCGCCGAGGGCGCAAGCTGCATGTTCGACCTGCCCATGCGCCACGCCCCCGAGGTGGCCCGCGATGGTGGGCGCGAATTCGCAGTGGAACCGGTACATAATGGCGGCACCGGCGCGCGGCCTCATGCGGACGGGCTGTCAGCCACCGCCTACCCCTCGGGCGTGTTCGGTTCGCAGGTGGAGATCACCGAAAGCGTCGCGCCCGTCACCATCTGGCGGCGCGAACTGCGTGCGGATTCCGGCGGCGCGGGCAAGTATCGCGGCGGGCTGGGGCAGCGGATCGAGATGACCTCGTCCAACGGTGCGCCCTTCATCGTGTTCCTGTCGGTCGAGCGGCTGAAATTCCCCGCCCTGGGCCGCATGGGCGGTCAGCCCGGCGCGCCGGGGCGCATCCGGTTCCGTGATGGCGACAGCGACATTCCCGGCAAGGGAGAGCTGCGGGTCGAAGGCGGCGATTATCTGATCTTCGACACTCCCGGTGGTGGCGGTTTCGGCGATCCGGGCGACCGCAACTCGGATGCGCTGGCGCTGGACCTCAAACGCGGTTTGGTCAGTGCCGAGGGGGCCAAAGCTTACGGAGGTGACACATGATCCGTCCGGTTTCTTATGTCGGCGCCATGGGCGCCTATGCGCTGGCCGATCTGGGTGCCGAAGGCACAATCTCGCTGGCGCAGAACGAAAGCGCCTTTCCGGCCAGTCCGTCCGCCGTGGCGGCCGGGCAGGCAGCGCTGGCTGATCTGACGCTCTACCCCGATCCCGAATGGCCCGACATGCGCGCGGCCATTGCCGGGGTACACGGGGTCGACCCGGCGCGGGTGCTGTGTGGCGCGGGCTCGATGGAGCTGATCGGCTGCCTGATCCGCGCCTTTGCCGGGCCCAGCGATCACGTGCTGGGCACGCAGTATGGCTATGCCTTCGTGGCCTCGGCCACGGCGCAGGCGCAGGCCAAATACGTCGCCGCGCCCGAGGTCGATCTGACCGTATCCGTCGACGCGGTTCTGGCCGCCGTCACCCCGGCGACCCGTATCGTGTTTGTCTGTAACCCGGGCAATCCCACCGGCACCCTGATCCCGAATGCCGACATCCTGCGCCTGCGCAACGCGCTACCCGGCGACGTGCTGCTGGTGGTCGATCAGGCCTATGCCGAGTTCGCCGACCAAGCCAACGATCCAGCAGAGATTTTCGCGCTGGCTGATCGGGGGGATACCGTGATCACCCGCACCTTCTCCAAGGCTTACGGGCTTGCCGGGGCGCGCGCCGGGTGGGGCTATTTCCCCACCGACATCGCCAGAGAGCTGCGCAAGCTGTTGAACCCCAACAACATCTCGATTGCCTCGCAGGCTGCGGCAGCGGCGGCGATGCGCGATCAGGCGCATATGCGGGACGTGGTCGCGAAAACGGCAACCATTCGCGATCGGTTCGCGGAGGACTGCCGCGATCTGGGGCTGATCGTGCCGGACAGCCACACCAATTTCGTGCTGATCCACTTTGCCTCGACCGAGCAGGCGCACCAGGCCGACGCTGCGCTACGGGCCGAGAAACTGCTGATGCGCGGTATGGGCGGCTATGGTCTGTCCGACTGCCTGCGCGCCACGATCTGCAACACACCGGTGATGGATCGCTGTCTGGCCGTTCTGAGAAAGGTAACGTCATGAGCCACGAAACGCGTACCCGGGCCAAGATCGGCGTTCTGGTGCCCTTCACCAACACCAACCTCGAGGCCGATATGGCCTTGATGCGCTGCCCGAACACCACCGTGCATTTCCAGCGCATGGGTGGTTATGATGTCGATGAAATCCCCGGTTCTGACCAGATGGCGGGGCTTGGGGCCTCGGACATCAGCCACGATTTGCGGATGATCTCGGGCGTGCGGCCAGATGTGGTGCTGTACGGCTGCACCTCGGCCACGCTGACCCATGGGCCGTCTTTCGACGCCGATCTGGCGCAGCAGATCAAGGCCGGATCGGGGGCGCAATCGCTGACTGCAGCCGGATCGCTGATCGCTGCCATTCAGGCGCTTGGGGTGACGAAAGTGGGCTTTTCCTCGCCCTATATGGGCGAGATCAACACGCAGGCGATGGATTACATGGCCGCAAACGACATCGAAACCGTGCGTTGCGCCGATGTTGGCCGCGAGCTGGGCAATTACGGACAGGGAGAGCTGACCCCGGACGAGGTTTACGACCTCGCCTGTGAGGCAGACCACCCGAACGCGCAAGCCGTCGTGCTCAGCTGCACCGACATGCGCGCAGTCGAGGCCATCGAGCAGATCGAGGACACGCTGGACAAGCCGGTAGTGACCTCAAATCAGGCGATGATGTTCTGCATGATGCGGGCGCTGGGTCTGCCACGCCACGAGGCGCTGCCGGGCCGGTTGTTCGATCTGCTGTAACCGAACCGGGGCAGCGGTCGCCCCCCCTGCCCCGATATTCCATCAGGGTTCGCCGCTGCCGATCTCTTCCTTGCGTTTGGCGATATAGGCATCCAGCTCCTCACGCACAGAGGGGTCCATCTCGGGCATCTGATACTCGCGTAGCGCCTGCTGCCAAACCTCGGTGGCGCGTTGCAGGGCGTCCTTGGCTCCGGCCGCCTCCCAGTTTTCATAGTTCTGCCAGTCGGACAGCATCGGTTTGTAGAACGCGGTCTCATAGCGTTCCATCGTGTGATCGACGCCAAAGAAATGGCCGCCAGTGGGCACCGATTTGATGGTGTCCAGGCCCAGTTCATCCGTGTCAAATTTCATCGGTTTGAGGAATTCCATCATGTTCTGGATGATCTCGATATCCATGACGAATTTCTCATAAGATGCGGTCAGCCCGCCCTCAAGCCAGCCGGCGGCATGATAGACGATATTGGCCCCTCCCAGAACCGCGCCCCATGTGGCCATCATCGTTTCGTATGCCGCCTGCAAATCCACCACGTTGGATGCATTTGCGTTCGATGTCCGGTATGGAATACCATAGCGCCGCGCCAGCTGCCCGCCGACAATATTCGCCTTGGCATTTTCCGGTGTGCCAAATGCCGGAGCCCCGGATTTCATGTCCACATTCGAGGTGAATGAGCCATACATGACAGGCGCTCCCGGGCTGACCAACTGCGTCAGCACCACACCGAACAGCGCCTCGGCGTTCTGTTGCGCCAGCGCGGCAGGTAGCGTGACCGGTGTCATTGCCCCCATCAGAGTGAATGGCGTGACCGTCACAGGTTGACCATACTCGGCCATCGCGATCAGGCCGTCACCCATGGCATCGTCGAACAGGCGTGGAGAGTTCACCGAAATGATTGTGATCACCCCCGGATCGCCGCGCATGTCCTCAGGTTTCTGACCGCGCGAAATCGCCATCATGTTGATGCCATCCATCGCCCGCCCGCGCCCGATAGCGGTGCAGTGAAAGCTCAGGTCGCTATAGCTCAGGTTGGCGTTGTAGGTGTCCAGATGGCGGTTGTTGGCGGGCATTTCGATCGGGGCCATCACCTGATTGCCGATCAGATGGATAGCGTTGAAGTGATGCGCCAACCGGATGAAGTTGCAATAGTCATCGTAATTACCCTGACGGCGGCCATTGATACAGTCATGTACGTTCGGCGGCCCGGCAACCAAACCAAAATTCACATGATCGCCGCCCAGCGTAATCTGTTTCGCGCGGTTGCGAGAGGTCAGCGTGAATTCCGAGGGCACCGTTTTCAACGCTTCGGCGACAATGGTTTCGTCCATACGGATGGTCTTGGTGTCGCGGTCTACGATGGCCCCCGCGCATTCGAAAATGTCCATAACATTGTCGCCCATCACCCGGATACCGGCCTCGGACAGAATGCGCATTGAGGTTGTATGCAGCTGATCCATCTGTTCAGGGTTTAACAGCTCGAATGGCGGATAGCTGTTGCGCACCTGTTGCCAGGGCAGCTGTTCGATCCCCACCGCCGCGCGCCCGGATTTGCCGCGTCGCCCGCCGCTGCGTCTGTCTCGTGCCATTGACCTAGTATCCCCGTTGTGGATTTACGATGTTGTTCAGCACCTCGCCCTTGCGATAGCGCATCAGGTTCTCGGAAAACATGCGGACCGATTTCAGATCCCAGCCGTCATAGACCGAGCTGCAGTGCGGTGTGACGATCACGTTGTCCAGTTCCCAGAACCTGTGCCCCTGAGGCAGCGGTTCGGTAACGAACACGTCCAGCGCCGCGCCTCTGATCCGGTTCTGTTCCAGCGCGGCCAGTAGAGGTGCTTCGTCAATTACCCCACCTCGCGAGACGTCGATTGTCACCGTCGTCGGTTTCATGGCGGCAAAAGCCTCCGCCCCGACCAGACCGCGCGTGCTGTCCAGCAGTGGTACGCAAACGACGATAAAGTCAGCGCGTGGCCAGAGATCAGGCAAAGCCTCCATCCCGTGTACCTCGTCCACGTTGGGGGTCGGTTTCGGGCGGGCCCGTACACCGATTGTGTTCAGCCCCATAGCTTTGGATCGTGCCGCAACAGCCTCTCCGGTTTTGCCAAGGCCGATGATCAGCACCGTCTTGCTGTCGATGGGCTCGACTTTGCCGCCGATCCAGTCCCGCCGCACCTGCGCGGCACGAAAGCCCGGGAAATCCAGCGTGAAATGCAGCATCGCCCCCAGCACATATTGTGCCATCATATCGGCGGCGACCCCGGCGGCATTTGTCACCGTTACCTCATCAGGGTTCCAAGGGTTCAGGTGATCGGTGCCCGAGCCGCCGACCGAAGCCCATTTGATTTGCGGGTTCTCGACCAGTGCTGCGCGTGGAAAGCCGGGGGTGCCCGCAAAGCGAACGGAATAGACAACCTCAGCCCCTGTATCCTCGATCAAACCCGTGAGCGCCTCGTAGCTGTCGCAGGTGTGGATCGGCAGATCGGGATGACCTTCAGCAAGAACGGCACGGGCAGCGTCGGGGTTATCGGTGTGCAAGATCACGGTGGGGGATTTCATGCGGGTACCTCCGGTTGGAACTCAGCGCTGGCAATGGCTACCGCGTTGGCGAAAAAAGCAGTGGCGGCGATGTCGAAAAGGACATCGAACCCCACACCTTTGCGTTCGTTGCGCCATGTGATTGCCTCGACATAGCCCACGCGGGTCTGGGCGATCTTTCCCACTGGAAAGGCACCGGGCGACAGGTCGACCGGGCAAATCTTGGCCAGCAGATCGAACAGGCGCGGGCCGGTCAGGTGCATCATGGCCCAGGTTTCCTCGCGCCAGGAATAATAGCCCTTTGGCGTGGCGGCGACCTGCCACCGGGCATACAGGTCGGCAGGTGCATCCAGTACCACCACCTCTTCCTGACCCAGACGCAGAAGGCCATCGGCGGTTTCGTTGACGTCTGGCACCTTCAGGCCCCGCGATTGCAAAAACGCCACGGTGCCTCGGCCCTTGAGGCCAAAACGCGGCGTATGGGTCAGGTCCTGCACGATAATCTGCCCGGAAACCAGTAGTGTGCCTTCAGCAGCGCCCTTTGGGTCAAGCGGATAGGTTCGCATCATCACACCTCCTGCCGTTTGTTTTCAGGATCAAAAAAGGTGTGGCCGCGCACAGTTGTAACGACGCGCTTGCCATTGCGGCACTTCACCGTGACCTGCGATCCTTGCGTAGCGTCATCGCCATGCACATATGCCAGCGCGATATGGGTGTTCAGCGTCGGCGACCACAGGACCGAGGTCACATGCCCCACCGGTACATCATTCCTCAGTACCAGACAGCTTTCCCCCGGTACATCTGGCCCGTCGAATGTCAGCCCGACCAGCTTGCGCGGCAGGCCTTGGTTTCGGCGCATCTCGGTTGAGCGCTTGCCCACGAAAAACGGCTTGGTCTTCGAGATCGCCCATTCGAACCCCAGCTCATCCGGCGAGGTCAGCGCGTCGGTGTCCTGACCAATCAGGATATGGCCTTTCTCCAACCGCAGAATCCGGCTGGCTTCCAGCCCGTAAGGGCGCAACTCGTGCGCGTGACCCGCCGCCATCACCGCATCCCACAGGGTGTGGGCATAGCTGGTGGGGCAGTGCAGCTCGTAGCTCAACTCGCCGGTGAACCCAATCCGCATGGCGCGCACCGGCACCCCGGCCACCATGCCGCTGCGCCCGTCGAGATAGGCAAATCCATCGCGCGAGAAATCGATGTCGCTGTCCAGCGCTTCGACCACGGAGCGCGCCTTGGGACCGGTAATGTTGAAGCCCGAGAAGGCCGAGGTGACGTTCAGCACATCCACATCCAACCGCCACTGCGCATTCCAGAACAACATATCCGAATAAACCCGCGCCACGGCCCCGGTGGTGGCGGTGACATAGAACAGATCCTCGGCCAGCCGATACGCCACGCCATCGTCGATCACCGTGCCCATTTCGTTTGTCATCAGGCAGTACCGGCAGCGGCCCACAGGCTGCTTTTTGTAGGCCATGGTGTAAATGCGGTTGAGGAATTCGCCCGCATCCGGGCCACGCACCTCGAGCCCGCCCAGAGTTGAAACATCCAGCACGCCGACCCCATTGCGCACCGCATGCACCTCTTCTTCGATGAGGCGCTTGGCGTCTTGTTTCGGGCCGTAGAAATAAGGCCGCCACCACGCTCCGACCGGGCGCATGTCCGCCCCCAACCGGATATGTTCGTGATGCAGCGCTGTGCGCCTGTCTGCCGGGTGATGATGACCGGACAGCACGCCCAGCGTTTCGGGGCCAAAGGGCGGACGGGCCGTAGTCACGCCGATCTCCCCGATGGTGCGGTCGGTCGCCTTGGCCACCACCCGGGCGGTGGCCAGCGCCGAGTGCCGCCCTTGTGACGGCCCCATACCAACTGTGGTAAAGCGCTTGATCAGCTCCAACTCGCGATAGCCTTCCTTAACCGCGTTTTGCAGGTCCTTGATTTGAATATCCTCGTCCCGGTCGACAAAATCCTTGCCCTTGGGATGCCCGGCGATTGCCGGTTCGAAATTCGTCAACGAAGCCTCTACATCTTCGACCTGCGCGATGTCGCGGGTTGGCAGCCCCAGACGAGTCAACGCCGTCTGTGCCGCGCGTTGCGCATCGGCCACCACCGCATCAGGCGCAAAGACCCCGGCAACACCCCCGACAATGCCCAGCGGAGCGTCTGGCAGAGACAGGGAAAACCGCGCCGCCGTTTCATTGTACCCAAGGTTCGCGCCAGCATGACAGGGCAGTTGCCACATTGGCGCATAGCCGACCGAAATTACCAACAGATCGCAATCTAGCCAGTCGCCTCCGACCTTTACGCCGGTAACATGGGTCTTGCCACGCGCCTCGCCCACGGCGCCGTGAATGACACGCGTTCCCCTTGTTGCCAGTTGCTGGCCAAGCTCACTGCCGCTGCCACCGGGGCGCGGATCAACCACAGCCGCCAGTTCTACGCCTGCGTCCAACAGATCCAGCGCCACCCGATAACCGTCGAGATTGGCGGCCAGTACCACCGCGCGCTTGCCCGGTTTCACACCATAGTGCCGCATAAGCCGTTGCGCGCCAGTGCCCAGCAAGATGCCCGGCAGGTCATTGTTTCGGAAGATCGCGGGCTGTTCGATGCAGCCGGTGGCCAGCAGAACCTCGCGCGCGCGCGTCTTGAACAGCTTGTTGCCCCGGATCAGCGGCAGCCAGTTGTCCTCGAACCAGCCGTTCACCACTGTATCGGTCATGATGCGAAGGTTCGGCAGACTTTGCACTTTCGCCAGTAGGTCGGACAGCCTGTCGACATCGCGGCCATAGGTCAGCGCGCCGCCCAATACCGGCTCCTGCTCGGCCAGGATGACGTCAGCCCCGGCTTCGGCGGCTTCGATGGCGGCGGTCAACCCGGCGAGCCCCGCGCCGACGACCAGCAGGTCACAAAACAGGTTGGCCATTTCGTAGTCTTCATTCGGTGCGTTGATATCCAGAACGCCCAGCCCAGCCTTCTTGCGGATCAGCGGCTCCCACAGTTTCAGCCAGCTATTGCGCGTCGGGCCCATGAAGGTACGATAATAGAACCCCACCGGCATGAATCGCCCCAGCTTGTCCATGAATGCGTCGCGGTCTCGCGACAGTGATCCGTTGACGTTCTGCGCCGTAACTTGCAGCCCTGCCGAAATCGGATGCCGGTCGGCCTGCACGTTCGGGTCCGAGGGCAGTTGCACCAGCGTATCGGCCTCGGTGCCCGCCATCGACATCGCACCGCGCGGTCGGTGGTATTTGAACGAGCGCGACAGCATCCACTTCCCCTTCCCGGCCAAAGCCGAGGCGATCACATCACCTTCGTATCCCTGAAATGCCTGCCCTTCAAAGCTGAACGATACCGGCGCATCTCGATTGATCCTGTTGCCCCAGGGTGCGGGAAGTCGGGCCATCACCTTTGCTCCAGCTCTGAGGGGTCAAAAGTGCGGATCACCTCGTTCGTGGTGGCGTTGCGCTCGGCCAGAAAGAAATAGTTCGAGGGCACGTGCCGCCACCATTCCACCAGCGTTCCGCGTGAATTGTCGGCGCGGAACAGGTGACGTGCCCAGTCCTGATCGCTGGTTGCATCCGGGTCGGGGTTGGCGCGCAGAGGGCCGAAGCTCTGGAATTCATTAATATTGCGGGGCCCGTTCATCGGGCAGATCAGGATCTTCATGTCAGTGGCTCGCGGCAGTTGCGCCCATTTCATTGAGCAGATCAAAGGTGGCGAAACGCTCCATTGTGAAGGGTTCGAGTATCGGCGCGACCTTCTGGTTGGCGATGGACTGCGCCATGTACTTGCCCGCCACCGGAGTGGCTTTGAACCCCCAAGTGCCCCAACCGCAATCTAGCCATAGGTTGGACAATGGGCTGGCACCCATGATGGGTGAGTAATCGGGCGTCATGTCGGTAATCCCGGCCCATTGTCGCAGCAGACGCACCCCGTGCAGGAACGGGAACAAATGTACCGCGCCTTCGGCCAGATGTTCTTTCATGTCCAGTGTCGAGCGGGTGGAATACAGCTGATAAGGGTCCGAGCCACCGCCGATCACGATCTCGCCTCGCGATGACTGCACCAGATAGGTGTGCAGGCTGACCGAACTGACCAGCGTGTACAGCCACGGTTTCAGCGGCTGCGTGACCATCGCCTGCAACGGATAGCAACGGATCGGCAATTCTACCCCGGCTTTCATCGCCATGTCGTAGTTCATGCCCCCGACAGCAATCATCACCTGCCCGGCACTGATATCACCGCGATTGGTGCGCACTTTTGTGATCTTGCCACCGGCAGTGTCGAACCCTTCAACCTCGGTACGTTGATGAATTTCCACCCCGCGCCTACTGGCTTGCGCTGCATAGCCCCAGGCCACCGCATCATGCCGCGCAGTGCCTCCATCGGCGTGCCACAAACCGCCGATGATTTCCAGCGGCCCGCCTTCATCCATATTCAGATGCGGGGACAGGTCCTTGACCGTCTGCGCATCAACGACCTCGATCCGGGTGCCCGCGTGTTTACCCATCTCGGCCCGCAGATGGAACGAGCGTAGCGTCGCCTCGGTATGGGCCAGCGTCAGTTGACCGCGCTGGCTGAACATGACGTTGAAATCCAGCTCTTCGCTCATCTTCCCGTAAAGCTGCACACCTTCCTTGTAGAACGCGATGCCCTCTTTGGTGATGTAGTTCGAGCGGATGGTAGTGGTGTTCCGCGCGGTGTTGCCGCCCGCCAGATAACCCTTTTCCAGCACAGCCACATTGGTGATGCCGTGATACTTTGATAGGTAGTGGGCACAGGCCAGTCCGTGGCCGCCACCACCTACGATGACCACATCGTAACTGGATTTAAGCTCTGGCGTGGCCGGAATGTCTCCGGTGACAGGGTAATCGGCGGATAGCCCGTATTTCAGCAGCCTTAGCGGCATTTTTGTTGTCCTGATTTCAGCGGTTGTCAGCGGCGTCATGAATCAGCGCGCCGAGATCCGAGAATTTGGCGTCCGGCGACTGCAACCCCAGAACCGCGTCGCGTATGGCGGCGGCACGGCTGACCCCCAGCGGTGGAGTGGCGAACTCCATGAACTTGGCAATCACTTCGTCACGGTCCATGGGTGCCTCGGGCCCGCCGCGCGCGTGGACGTCGCCCGACGCCAGTTCCCGCCCATCCGTCAAGGTCATGACGACATCAGCAACGCGGCTTTGAGGAAAGCGGTCGGAATGGCGCGCGGTCTCGGCCACCGAGATACGGTCGACAATCGCCGCGACCAGCGGATCGGAGAGGCCCGCGCCGGTGATATGCTCGACCCCGATACGGCCGTGCGCCACCATCGTCGCCACAGCGAAGGGCAGCGAATACTGCGCCTTCGAAGTGTCATCCGGCATACCCTGAAACAGGCAGGCACTTTCGTGGAAAGTGTTCACCTGAATCGCGGCAATGTCCTGATGAGACAAGCCATATTCACGCATAAGCGCCCTGGTGGCGTCGATCGCTGCATGGGCCCAACGACAGATCGGATAGGGCTTCACATATTGATGTTCCATCTGCCAGAAGCTGCCCAGATCCCGCCAGTGATGCGCGACCTCATCCGCCTCTATTGTGATCGCCGGCGCGCCGGTAAATCCCTTCTCGGCCAGCACTGCCGAGGATACACCCACCAGCGCGCCCCAGCCCGAGCCGTCATGCAGCATGGTGGGGTTGGCAATCTCGCGCATCATTTGACTGCGCGGCCCGTGATATTCGGCGATGCCCATGGCCTGCCGCATCTGTTCCGCGCTCAGCCCGCGCAGACGGGCGGCAACGGCCACAACTCCCAACGCGTTCCATGCGCCGGAAGTGTGGTAGTCGCTGACTGTGTCATGCAACGAAATCCCGGCGCGCCCGGCGATTTCGTATCCAATAGTTACGGTCGCCAACGCCTCGGGGCCGGAAAAATCCGCGACCGTTTCCGCCAAAGCCGCCAGAGCCGGCACAACGGCAACACCGATATGGCCCTTGGTGGGGTTATAGCCGTCATGGCCATCCAGATTATCGGTCTGAGTCGCAGCGGCATAAGCCGCGCCGGCAACGCTAACCTTGCGGCCATCGAACAGCATCCGTGCGCTGAGGCCCGGATCGCCCGCACCGTAAAGCGCCACTGCGCTGTCACGCGCGATCTGACCGGCCTGCATCGGTCCGGACCCGATGGTGATCCCCATCGTGTCCAGCAGCATCAGTGCCGCCGCTTCGAGCGCGCTGTCGGGGAAATCCTGCACCCTTCGATTTAGCGCAAACTTTGCGATAGTTTGAAATGTGTTGGTCACGATGCCCTACAGATGAGGTTTCGGGTTCGGCCAAAACCTAAGTGTGTTTGCCCATCGCAGCACGAAAACAATACGAGGGCAATGGCCCCGGAAAATTTGTAGCTTTGGCTCCGCTCCATTGTAGCATATGAACCAGATCAATTCCCGCCGCGAAACAGGATTCCCGGCGCACCACCCATCCGCCCGCCCAGGAAAATGTCGCCATGATGAACCTGCCCCACCTGATCTTCCTGCGCTCCTTCGAGGCCGCCGCCCGGTACCTCAGCTTTACCAGCGCGGCAGATGAGCTGAACTGCACCCAATCCGCCGTCAGCAACCATGTGCGTTCGCTCGAAGAGTTTTTGCAGCGGCCTCTGTTCGTGCGCCATGCCCGGTCATTGTCGCTGACCGACGTGGGCGAGGCGTATCTGCCTTCAGTGCGGCATGCTCTGCATGAGATTGACGTGGCCACACAATCGGTCATCCAGCGGTCACACACCCGCAAAGTCGTCGTGTCTTGCCCGGTCAGCCTGGCCGAGAATTGGCTACCGGACGTAATCCGGGGCTTTAGCGACCAGCACCCGGATATCGACCTGACGGTACACGGCACCGTCTGGATTGATGTCGAGCCGAACGTCTCGGACATTTCGATAACGGTCAATCATATTGACGATGTGACGGTGGGCGCACGGCAGCTGTGGGCCGAAAAGCTTGCGGTCGTGTGTGCACCCGAATTCACAGTCAATGGCGCGCAGCTAACCGATCCGGCACAACTGCAAGAGGCACCTCTGATCCATATTCTGGGTCGTCCAGCTTATTGGGAACGGGTCGCACGTCATTTTGATCTGGCAGACCTGAACCAGAAGGAAGGGCTGCGGACCAACGCTTCAAATCTGGCAATGGAGATGGCGGCGAAGTCGTTGGGCTGCGTCGCCCTACCCCGCTCTCTGGCCGGGTCTTATGTGGACCGGGGGCTGCTGATCGAACCGTTCGAATTCGATTTGGACAGCCCCTGGGCCTATTTCGTGCGTCTCAAGGAAAAACCCGTTTCACCGTCGGTCAGGCTGTTTCAGGACTGGCTACTAAACGCCGCCGCCAGCATGAACCGCTGACCTGCAACGGGGCTGCTCAGGCAGCCCCTTCCAGTGCCGGTTTAACATCGCGCAGGCGGTTTCCATCCGGATCAAAGGGAGGCTCGGACAGGATTTTCGCTTTATGGGGCTTGCCAAGGATGAACACTTCGACCGTATCACCAGGTTGTGCGACCTCAGGGTTTAAATAGCCAAGCGCTAGCGATTTGCCGACCGAATAGCCGTATGCACCGGATGTCACGCGGCCAACCGGGGTACCATCCGGGGTAAAAATCGGCTCACCGCCGGTAGCGTCGGCATCCTCGGAGACTTCGACCTCGAAGATTGACAGCACTTCGCGCGCGGCGTTGTCCTTGACCGACAGATACGCATCCTTGTGCAGGAAATCCTTGTCTAGCTTGATCAGGCCCGCCAGCCCGACCTCTTGCGGCCAGTATTCCTGCGAATACTCACGGCCCCAAGAGCCATAACCTTTTTCGATCCGCAACGACCCCAGCGCGCGGCCGCCAACGGGGCCGCCATCCAGCAGCTTGGCCGCATCCAGAAGCGCAGCGTACAGGCGGGTCTGATCTTCTTCGGCGCAGTGCAACTCCCACCCTAGATCGCCGGTAAAGCTGACGCGGATGGCCAGACAGGTGACACCTGCAACCTCGATTGTGGCCGAGCGCATAAAGCGGAACGCCTCGTTCGACAGGTCTGCATTGGTCAGCCGCTGCAGCAGGTCACGCGCTTTCGGACCGGCGACGTTGAACCCGGCTATGCGGTCGGTGGCGACTTCGAGGGTTGTGTCCTTTGGCAGGTCGATCATGTTGAAAAAGCGTTGATGATAGCGCTCGGCCATGCCCGATCCGATCATCATGTATTCGTCATCGGCCACCTTGGTTATGGTGAAATCGCCAGCCACGCCGCCACGCACAGAGATCAGCGGCGTCAGGCAAGACCGCCCGATCACGGTGGGTACGCGGTTGGCGACCAAGCGATCCAGCCAATCTTGCGCACCGGGTCCTTTGATGATGTAGTTCGCAAAATTCGATATGTCGATGACGCCCACATTCTCCCGCAGCATCTGTACCTCACGTCCCACCGGCTCCCACCAGTTCTGGCGTGTGAAGCCGTTGGTTTCCTGCACGCCGGGCTGATCGGCGAACCATAGGGGATGCTCCCAGCCGCAGTTCAGACCAAAGACACAGCCCATGTCTTTCTGCATTTCAAAGGCAGGGCGGACTCGGGCGGGGCGACCTGCACTACGCTCCTCGTTCGGGAAGTGGATGGCAAAACGGTGGGTATACTGGTCCTCAACCCGTGCCTTGGTGAATTTTTTGTCGGCCCAGTCGCCGAAGCGGGCCAGATCCCATGCAAACATGTCGTATTGCGGCTCGCCCTCGATCATCCACTGCGCCGCCAGCAGGCCCAAACCACCCGATTGCGAGAAACCCGGGATCAGTCCGCCGCAGAGGAAATAGTTCTTCAGTTCGGGCACCGGACCCCACAAGGCGCTGGAGTCCGGAGACCAGATCATCGGCCCGTTGATCACCCGTTTGACCCCTGCGGTGGCGGCAACTGGCACACGTTCGGTAGCGCGGATCACGTTTTCCATGATCCGATCCAAATCGTCGGGGAACAGGTCATGAGCAAAGTCCAGCGGCGTACCGTCCTCGGCCCAGAACTTCATGTCCTTCTCATAGGCCCCGATCAGCAATCCGTTGCCTTCCTGACGGAAATAGTACTCGCCATCCCGGTCTGCAATTGACGGAAGGCGACGGCCCAGATTGGCAACTTCTTCGATGGATTCAGTCACGAAGTACTGGTGCTCGGTCGGTTGCAACGGCAGAGTCAGCCCCGCCAGCGCCGCAACTTCGCGGCCCCAAAGACCAGCGGCATTCACCACCCATTGCGTGTGAATATCGCCCTTTGCGGTACGCACGATCCAAGACCCGTCGGGTTGCTGATCCGTACCTAGTACCGGACAGAACCGTTCTATGGTTGCTCCCATGGCGCGGGCACCGGCAGCATAGGCGTGGGGCACGCCCGAGGGATCCACATTGCCGCCATCGGGTTCATACATGATGCAGCGGATATCGTCGAACTGCGCCAGCGGGTGCAGTTCCTTGGCCTGCTCGCGACTGACCTCGTGGAAGTTCAAACCATAAAATTTAGCCTTGGCTTCCTGCAGGCGCAGCTGATGCTCGCGTTCTTCGGTTTGCGCCAAATAGAGCGAACCGGGCTGGAACACGCCGCAGCTTTGACCGGTTTCCTGTTCCAGTTCTTTATACAGATTCATCGTATAGTGCTGGATGCGGGTGATATTGTTGTTGTCATGCAGCCCATGAATGTTAGCCGCCGCGTGCCAGGTCGAGCCGCTGGTCAGTTCGTCCCGCTCTAGCAGGACCACATCGGTCCAACCCAACTTGGCGAGATGATACAGAATTGAACAGCCGGCTAGGCCGCCGCCGATTACAACCGCTTGCGCATGCGTTTTCATGTGCTTCCCCTCTCAAATGCCTCAGGCGGCGATGGTTTTCATTGCACCCAGAAACTGGGCCACTTCGGCGACGCTGTTGTAGTGGCACATCGAAACACGCACGCAGCTGTCCATGCCAAGCGGTGTCAAGATGTTGCCCGAGTAGTGATCGGCCTTGCGCAAATGCGTACGGATGCCTTGTTCGTTCAGTTGCTTGACCACATCGACCGACGGCACGCCCTCGACCTGCAGTGACACCAGCCCCTCGCGTGCTGGGTTATCGACACCGCCCAGAATGGTCACCTTCTCCATCTCGGCCAGCCCGGGCAGGTTGCCGGTTCCGCGGATCATCGCATCAGTCAACGCTTTTTCCTGCTCATGGATCGCCTCTCCGGCAGCGACGAATTTTGCGCGCCGGTCGGTGGCGTCGCTGACCTGTGCGCCCAGCCATTCGAAATAGCTGATTACGTCAGACATTGTAGCGTAAGAGCCGGTATCACGCGTCCCCATTTCCCAATTGTCGGCGGGGCCGTCGATCAAGCTGTTATGTGGCAGCTTGGTCAGCCGGTCAGAAATCCAGGCCACCCCGTAACCATGGCGCGAGAACACCTTGTAAGGCGAGATCACATAGCCATCGACATCATAGGCGGTCAGGTCGATCCGGCCATGCGCGGCGTGCTGGATACCGTCGATTATGATGAAGCAATTGGGCGCAACGGCGCGGATCTCGGCAGCCACAGCCGCTACATCCACGCCCATACCGGTCACCGGCGAGGTGTGCACGATAGTCGCAACCTTTGTGTCCGGCGTTACCTGCGCCGCATAAGCATCTGCGGTGACGGTGCCTGTGGCGTCGTCATGGACCACCAGAACATGATCTTGCCCGGCCACCCCGGCCCAACGCGCGCAAGCGCTTCGGGTCGCGGGATGTTCCAGCGTTGTGCCAAGCACCCGACCGGTGCCTGTGCCCAGACAGGCGTTCATTATCAAACGAAACAGCAGCTCGGTCCCGCTTTCGCCGACAAAGAACTGGCCACCGGGGGCGTTCATGAACACGGCCATATCTTCTTTGGCCTTGTTGATTACCCGCACCAGTTCGTGACTTCCCGGGTTGTCGCGGCCCTGATTGTCAGGGATCGCAGCATAAGCCTGCGAGGTGCCCACAACCGAATTCAGCGTCAGCGCGCCACCCGCGTTTTCAAAGAAAATACGCGGTCCCTGCTGCGGGCAGTGGTCGACCTGCGCAAATCGGGCACGGATTTGTTCAAGCAATTCTGGAGTGATCTTAGTCATCGGGAACCATTCCTGCGAAAATGTCATTCTGGCAAGATATATGCGCCCTTTTGCAAAACTACTCACAAAAAAACTTGGGGCATTGTGGGTGGAAATTGAGACCATCGAGCCAAGAGAACTCAGCCACAAGAACAATGTGGTTCGCGAATTTCAGATTCGTCGGCCCGATCACACCCTCACGCATGCCTTCGCTCGGTTGAGAAACCGCTGGTCAGGCCGACGGTTTGTAACCTGAGCGTTGTTCTAGAGACATCGCTTTGCAGGACGGTGTTGAGAGAGTGACGATCCAACCTCATTGGCGCAGCCTGTACCGCCATCACAAACCAGACATCGTAGAAGCGGGCATGCATCCTGCATTCCAGATATTCCCATATCGGCAGGGGTATTTAGATTGATAGCGAATCATGCATTTGTTTACAGCAGTTTGGGATTTCGTCACGCCTTTCAGACCTGACTAATCGCCATTGTAAGAGATCACGAACTTGCCTTCGACGCGGCGATACCGCGAACCACTCCCGCGCTGGTGGCGCATTCGTCGATGGTCAATAGCTTGTAACATATTGGTGTATAGAGCTTGCTGATTGAAAGCTGAAAAGTTAATCGTCTGCGACAGGTTAGCTTATGTCCAGACTTCGAGTATTAAATCAATTTGCCAAAATTTCTGCTAATTAGGCTTAAACCCATCATCGACGCACCAAGGACATGCGCAGAGCAGCGACAGACCGGTGTTGCGACCCAAACGCCGTTGCCCCGCAAAAACTGACATAATTCACCTGAACGATGAACATTGGTTGTCCGGCCCACCAAAAAGGCAGGCCGGACAGTGTTAATAAGTACTTTTAGTCGTACAGAACGGCCGAGATCTTCGGGTCGTCAATATTCGAGGCATCGTAGTAGTAGAAGCCTGTGTCGATCAGACCTGGAACCTCTTCCCCATTCAGAGCCGCAACCGCTGCTTTCACAGTCTCATAGCCGATGCCCACAGGGTTTTGCGTGATCGCACCCGCCATCAGACCGCTCTTGATTGCGTCTTTCTGGGCCTTGCCACTATCATAACCGATGATCACCAAACCCTCGGTGCCCAGCTCCTGAACACCGTTTACAACACCAATAGCTGAGCCTTCGTTGGTGCCAAAGATACCATTTAGATCAGGGTTAGCAGTCAGGATCGCCTTGGTGACTTCGGTCGATTTCAGGTGGTCGCCCTGGCCGTACTGAACCGTGACAACTTCAATATCCGGATACTTCTCAGCCATGCGATTGACGAAACCGTCGCGACGATCAATACCTGTGCGGCTTGTCTGGTCATGGGCGACAACAGCAACCTTCCCTTTGCCCCCGATTTTTTCAGCCATCTTGTCTGCTGCCAACCCTGCTGCCGCCAGGTTGTCCGTTGTCGCGGTTGAAAGCGGAATATCGCTATCAACACCACTGTCGAAGGCGATAATCGGAATGCCCTTTTTGTTGGCCTGTTTCAAAAGCGGGATAGCAGCCTGGCTGTCCAGCGCGGCAAAACCGATTGCCTTTGGATTATTGGCCAGAGCGGCAGCCAGCATGTCGATCTGACGGTCCACCATAGTCTCATTGTCCGGGCCTTCGAATGTGATGGTGACATCAAATTCGTCAGCCGCCTGCTCCGCACCCGACTTCACGGCCTGCCAGAACTGATGCTGGAAGCCTTTGGATACCAGCGGGATGTAGATCTCTTCGGCTGCCGCCATCGAGGCGGGTCCTGCCAGGGTGGCTGCACTCAGCGCACCCAGAATGAAACGACGTGATAACATGTTTTCTCCTCCAGTTGGTCGTTTTGGTCTTTGAATTAGCTGCTAGCTCATCCCGATTTCTTGCGCCGTGCCATATCGGCATAGACGGCCAGGATGATGATTGCGCCGGTCACAACGGTCTGCCATTCCTGCGCAACGGACAGCACGCGCAATCCGTTGGTCAGCACGGCCATGATAAGCGCACCGATCAGCGTACCCAGGATCGTCCCGCGTCCACCGGACAAGGAGGTGCCGCCGATCACCACAGCTGCGATCGCCTCCAGCTCGTAACCCAGTCCCAATGCCGGTTGTGCGGAATTCAGGCGCGAGGCGATGAGGATTCCGGCGATGCCGCAGATCGCGCCGGCCAGAGCGTAAATGCGCATCTTCCACATGTCGGTGTTCACGCCGGACAAGCGCACTGCTTCCTCATTTGAGCCAAGTGCAAAGGTGTACCGGCCTAGAACCGTGCGCCCCAGAATGTACGAGGCCGCGATGGCAACCAGGAACAGGATCAAGACCCCATTGGGGATGGGCAGCGACGGGAAAACCTCTCCGATCAGCGACCCGCGCGAAATCAGATCGAAGCCCGGCGTATCATTGAAGTAGATTGGTCGCGTGCCCGAGATCACCAGCGACAGGCCTTTGAGGATCAACATCATTCCAAGCGTCGCAATGAATGGCGGAATTTTCATTTTCGCTACGAAAGTGCCCGAGCAAAGTCCGCAAAATGCGCCCGCCGCTATGGCTGCGGCCACACCCAACAGCAAGGGCATGCCGAGATATGTCAGGACCACCCCGGCGATCACAGCACAGAAGGTCATCAGTGTTCCGACTGAAAGGTCGATCCCGCCGGTGATAATGACCAGCGTCGCGGCGACGGCCAGAACGCCATTCACTGATGTCGCCTGCAGAATGGCGATCATGTTCGATGTCTGCATGAAATTCGGCGACGCAATAGAAAATCCGATCAGCAGGACGATCAAACTGGCAAAGGCCAACAGCTTTTGATAGGCGCCACTGTCCGCGAGGCCCGATAGTGGCTTTTTCTTTTCGATGTCGGTTGCTGTGGTCATTGGACTGTCCCTGTTACCTGCATCGCCGCCGCACGTTGCGTGGCCAGATGCATGATGTCTTCCTGAGTTGTGTCTTTTCCGCCGGGCAAAATGCCGGTCAGCCGCCCTTCGCACATCACGGCGATGCGATGGCTGAGGCGCATGATTTCGGGCAGTTCAGACGAGATCACGATGATCGTCTTGCCCTGCCCTGCCAGTTCTTCCAGCAACTTGTAAATCTCGGATTTCGCGCCGACGTCGATACCGCGGGTCGGTTCGTCAAAGATCAGAATATCGCAGTCGCGCAGCAGCCATTTGGCGATGACAACCTTCTGCTGATTGCCGCCTGACAGTAGGCGAACCTCCTGCACATCCGATGGCGTTCTAATGCCCAATTGCTGGATGTAGCTTTTGGCGGTGTCGCTGATTTCACCATCGTGCAGAACCCCGCCTGCGCCGGTGAATAGGTCCATCGAGGCAAGCGCGATGTTGTCGCGTACATTCATACTAGTGGCGAGACCGAAGTGCTTTCGGTCCTCGGACAGGTATCCAATCCCCGCTTTGACGGCGTCGGTGGGTGATTTGATCGACACCACCTGACCATGTACCCGGATTTCTCCGCTATCCTTGGGGTCGGCCCCAAATATGGCGCGCGCGACCTCGGTGCGACCTGCGCCCATAAGACCGGCGAAGCCCAGAATTTCACCCTTTTGGACCGAGAAACTGACGTCCTGAATTTCGTTGCTCCGGCTCAGCCCGGTGATCTGCAGAGACATCTCCGCATCACCCAGATCGGGCACGTCCAGCGGTTCTTCCTTGACCTCTCGGCCCACCATCATGGCGATGATCTGGCTGATCGGGGTTTCAGCAGCCCCAACTGTTCCGACATATTCCCCATCGCGCATAACCGTCACGCGATCCGAGATCTGCTTCAGCTCGTCCATCTTGTGGCTAATGTAAACGATGCCTACACCTTCAGCCTTGAGGCGGCGGATGATCACGAACAGCTCAGCAATCTCGGCGTCATTCAGGGCCGCTGTTGGCTCGTCCATGATGAGCACCTTGGACCGAAAGGACAGTGCCTTGGCGATCTCGACCATTTGCTGTTTTGCGATGGTCAGGCTGCCAACCAACGCCTTGGGATCAAGGCTGAGGTTCATCGAAGCAAAGATTTCGGCAGTCTGCGCATTCAGCGCCGCCTCGTCCAAACGGCCAAAGCTCTTACGCGGTTCGCGTCCGATAAAAATGTTCTGGGCTACGTTCAGGTCGTTCATCAGGCTCAATTCCTGATGGATGATCCCTATACCTAGATCCTGCGCCTCGCGCGGGGTTGTCGGGCTGACTTCGCGCCCTTCGATCTTCAAGGTCCCGCCATCACGTTGATAAATACCCGACAGGATTTTCATCAACGTACTTTTGCCGGCACCGTTCTCGCCCATCAGCGCGTGAACTTCACCCGGTTCAAGATCGAATTGCACGGATTTCAGCGCGTGCACGCCGGGGAAAAACTTATCAATCCCCGTCATTTCGACCAGTCTATTTTTATTGCCTCCCATTTGCCCCTCTCCCCTTGGGCCAACGCGGTTTACATCACCGCACCAATTTGCCAGGGGACGAATTCAACGCCCCCAAATCCAAGTTCCTCGCTTTTGGTTTTCTTGCCTGAGGCGACACGGATCAGTATTTCGAACAGTTCTTCGCCCTTGCTCTCGATGCTGATCCCGTCTGTCACGATGTCACCGCAGTTCAGATCCATATCTTCGGCCATGCGGGCATACATTTCGGAATTGGTGGCCAGCTTGATGCATGGCGTTGGCTGATATCCAGACACCGAACCGCGCCCGGTGGTAAACACGATCAGGTTCGCACCCGAAGCGACTTGCCCGGTGACCGAACACGGATCAAAACCGGGACTGTCCATGAAGACAAACCCGCTCTTGTCGATCATCTCACCGAATTTGTAGACGTCTCGCAGTGGCGCGGTGCCTCCCTTAGCTACGGCACCAAGCGATTTCTCAAGAATGGTTGTGAGCCCCCCGCGCTTGTTGCCTGGGCTTGGGTTGTTGTCCATCTCACCGCCGTTTCGGGCCGTGTAGTCCTCCCACCAGTGGATACGTTCAATCAGTTTTTCACCCACCTCAACAGTCTCGGCCCGCCGGGTCAGCAGGTGTTCGGCACCGTAGATTTCCGAGGTTTCCGACAGGATCGTTGTTCCTCCATGGCGCACAAGTAAATCCGACGCATACCCCAGCGCCGGGTTCGCGGTTATCCCAGAATACCCGTCCGAGCCGCCGCATTGCATACCGACCGTGATGGCACTGATCGGAGCCGGAGCGCGTTCGGCTTGATTGGCCAGATGGGCGATGCCGCGCAACTCCGCCAGCCCCCGTTCGATAGTGCGGCGTGTTCCGCCCTCGTTCTGAATGGTCATGTAACGCAGCGCACCGTCAGCGCGGATTGGTCGACCGCCGACAAGATCTGCCACCTGCATGACTTCGCAGCCCAGACCGATCAGCAGAATACCCCCGAAATTCGGATGCTGTGCATAGCCGGCCAACGTCCGAAACAGGGTAGCATAGCCCTCATCCTTGCTGGACATTCCACATCCGGTCCCGTGCACAATCGGGACCACACCGTCAACATTGGGATAGCTTTCCAACAACCCGGTCTTTTCCGCTGCGTCGGCGATAAAACGCGCTACCGAACCCGAGCAGTTCACGGTGGTTAGAATCCCGATGTAGTTTCGGGTTCCCACTTTACCGTCAGATCGATGGTATCCGTCGAATGTACGCTTTTCAGTCAAAACAGGCAGCGGGGTGTTGGCGCTGGCATGCGCATAATCCTGCTGATGCGCCCCCATGCCAAGGTTGTGCACATGGATATGTTCGCCAGGCGCTATATCGCATTTGGCCTGCCCGATGATCTGACCGTAGCGGACAATATTCTCGCCAGTTTGGATTGATGACACGGCAAGCTTGTGACCGCGGGTAACGGGCGCAGCCAATTGCACGGGAACATGTGCCGGCTGCTCACCCGCTTGCAAGTCACGCAAAGCAATAACGATGTTGTCCTGCGGATTTAGCTTCACGACATCGCGAGCCGCCTCTTCCAAAACGTTTATGCTGCCGTTCGCTCGCATCTCTTCTCCACTTGCTTGGTCAATGTTGCTAAATCCAATATCTCTACTTGTCAACTAACATGTTAGAATGCTAACTTATGCAGTATGAACAAACACCAAGATATTGATGCCGAACTATTGCCCGAGATCACAACGATCGAAGGACCGCTCGCTCAGCGGGTTCACCACTCATTGAAGCAGGCGATTCTCTCACTGGATTTCCCACCCGGAGCGAACCTCAGGAAGGCACCTGTGTGTGAAAGATTGGGTGTGTCGCGCGCACCTGTGGCCGATGCGATCGCGCGTTTGGCCTCGGAAGGGCTGGTGGATGTGGTACCGCAATCAGGCACTCGCGTATCCTACTTTTCGATGGACGAGATCCGCGAAGGCGTATTCCTGCGTGAAGCGCTTGAACTTGCAACTGTCGCCAAAGTCGCGCGCGACATAACCGACGTTCAGCGTAAAAGGTTAAGCCGCAACATGCGTCTGCAGGAACTGTTGATTATGGATGATGATATCCCAGGCTTTTATCAGGCTGATGAAGAGTTCCACAGTCTTCTGATGGAATTTACAGGCTTCCGCCGCCTCGCCGACGTTGCCCAAACCGTTTCCTTACAGGTCAGTCGCGCACGCATGCTATTGCTGCCCACCCCTGGCCGGATCGCTGAAACACTGGCAGAACACAGGGCCATTTTCGAGGCAATCAGCAATCGCGACGAACAGGCCGCGCAGGTCGCTATGCGCGCCCACCTCGGGCAGTTGATGCCGCGCATTGAGCAGTTGGAGCAACTGAAGCCGCATCTGTTCAACCTCACCCCACAGCTGAATAGCGAGGCAGGATGACCGTTTCCCAAACAGAATTACTGAACAACCGGACCACACGGCCCGTTCCCCTGACCCGCATGGGGTTCGGTGGGGCACCATTGGGGAACCTGTACCGCAAAGTCTCGGACGAGGACGCGCAGGCGGCATTGCAGACCGCTTATGACGCAGGCATCCGGTTTTTCGACACAGCGCCGCAATACGGGCTTGGCCGATCAGAGCATCGGTTCGGGCAGGCGATTGGTCGGTTCGGGCGCGAAAACATCCAGCTTTCAACCAAGATCGGTCGCCTGTTACTGGATTGCGAACCGCATGAAGTAACGCCCGAAGCTTTCGTCGATGTACCGCAGAAACGGATCGTGTTTGACTATACCTATGACGGCGTAATGCGGTCTTACGAGGCAAGCCGCAACAGGATCGGTGTCGCCAATTCTGACATTCTTCTGGTCCATGATGTCTGTGTCTTCAGCCAAGGCAGCCAAGAGGTTTCGGACGCCAAGGTGCGTGAACTGTTTGATGGCGGAGGTTACAAGGCTTTGACCGAGCTGCGCGATGCGGGTGAAATCGCAGCAATCGGCGCAGGTGTAAACGAATGGCAGGTTTGCGAGAAACTTCTTGGGCTGGGCGACTTCGACGGGTTCCTTTTGGCTGGGCGCTATACATTGCTTGAACAAGAGGCCCTCGACAGTTTCCTGCCACTCTGCGAGCAGCGCGATGTCGGGATCATCCTCGGAGGACCTTACAATTCAGGCATTCTCGCGACCGGAGCAGTGCCCGGCGCCAAGTACAATTATGCTGACGCGCCCGAAGACATTCTGGACCGGGTCCGCAAGATCGAAGCCGTGTGCGCAGCCCACAACACTCCGCTGATTGCGGCGGCGTTGCAATTTGTTCTGGGCCATCCTTGCGTCAAAACAGTTGTACCCGGGGCTGTAAACGCATCCGAAGTCCAATCCAATGTGGCATTGATGGAGCGTGACATTCCCCCGGGCCTGTGGGCAGACCTACGATCCGAAGGTCTGATCCGACCGGATGCGCCTCTGCCAAGCGAGACTGCAGATGCTGCGTAACATCGATCCGATCCTGTCGCCGGAGCTGCTGTATACCCTCAGAGCCATGGGCCACGGGGATGAAATCGTTATTGCAGATGCGAACTTCCCGGGTTCCAGCAGCGGGCCGGACTGCATTCGGGCGGATGGATCTTCGGCCAGTGAAGTGTTGCAAGCGGTCTTGTCGGTGATGCCCTTGGACACATTCGTTCCTGATCCGGCGTTGACCATGCAGGTTGTCGGCGACGCGGAGGCGGTTCCCGACGCAGTCGCGGACTTTCAACGCATCATCGACACGACCGCCGACAACCCGGCCAAAGTTCAGGGCTTGGAACGGTTTGCATTCTACGAGCGTGCAGCCAACGCGTTTGCCATCGTTCAAACGGGCGAACGCAGGCTTTATGGCAACATCATCCTGAAAAAGGGTGTGATCGCATGAGGATCGACGCGCATCAGCATTTCTGGGCTTTGGCGCGGGGCGACTATGGCTGGCTGACGCCCGATCTGAGCGAGATCTACCGGGATTTTGCACCGCACGATCTGATGCCTCTGCTCAGCGCCGCCGGGATTGATGGCACGGTCCTTGTGCAGGCAGCACCCACAGTGGCCGAGACCGAATATATGCTCGCTCTGGCCGATCAGAATGCGTTTATCAAAGGTGTTGTGGGCTGGGTTGACTTTGAAGCCACTGATGCACCTGCAAAGATTTCCGCCTTGGCTACCCACAAGGCATTTGTCGGTCTACGTCCGATGATACAGGACATCGCCGACCCGCTTTGGATGCTAGGCGACGCGCTAACGCCCGCTTTCGAGGCAGCTCAGCGGCATGGCCTGACATTTGATGCCTTGACCTTGCCTCAACACCTGGGCCCGCTCAGGCAACTTCTTCAGCACCATTCCGATATGAGTGTTGTCATTGACCATGGGTCGAAACCATTGATCAAAGACGCAATCTTGGGTGACTGGTCCGACAACATGACCGCCTTGGCCCGAGATACAAATGCATGGTGCAAGCTTTCAGGCCTTGTGACTGAGGCTGCTACAGACTGGACGATCGACGATCTGCGCCCGTACGTGGATCACCTGCTGAACACCTTCGGTCCATCGCGTCTGATCTGGGGTAGCGATTGGCCAGTTTGCACCTTGGCCAGTAGCTATGAGCGCTGGTGTGAAACCACCGACATGCTGCTGAAACATCTGAGCAGCGCAGAACGGCAGGCAATAATGGGTGGCAACGCCGCCCGCGCCTACAACCTCAGGAATTGAAATGACCATAGGTATATTGGATTCGAGCGGGCTATGGCTCGGCCGTATTGAGCGCGGCGGAATCGGCCCCAGCGTGGTGACCCTGCGCAATATGCGGATTATCGATATCACGTCAAAAACGGCACCAACTGTCCGGGACATTCTGGAACGCGACGATGCAGCAGATCATGCGCGCAACGCCCAAGGTGAAGATATCGGCCCTTTGGACGCCGACCACCAATGGCTGGCCCCGTGTGACCTGCAGGCGGTCAAGGCCTGCGGGGTCACATTTGCCGGGTCCATGGTCGAACGCGTGATCGAGGAACAAGCCGCCGGTGATCCTGCCAAAGCCGACGCGATCCGGGCGCGCATCGGAGACCGGATCGGAGACAGCCTCTCGAACATCGTACCTGGATCGGACGCGGCCGCAGAGGTCAAAGAAGCACTGATCGCTGAAGGCCTCTGGAGCCAGTATCTGGAAGTCGGGATCGGCCCCGATGCCGAGGTGTTCTCCAAAGCACAAGTTTTGTCTTCGGTCGGGTTTGGTTCAGAAATCGGTCTTCACCCGATTTCGACCTGGAACAACCCCGAGCCCGAGGTCGTTCTGGCCGTTACATCTAAGGGCGAGATTAAGGGCGCTACGCTGGGGAACGACGTCAACCTGCGTGACGTTGAAGGTCGTTCGGCTTTGTTGCTGAGCAAAGCAAAGGACAACAATGCCTCTTGCGCGATCGGACCGATGATCCGGTTGTTCGATGATGGGTTCACACTGGACGATGTACGCCAGGCTGAACTTGCGCTGACCGTGACCGGATCGGATGGATTTGTGCTGAACGGAAGCTCATCTATGTCCCAGATCAGTCGCGATCCTGCAGACCTTGTGAAGCAGACTATCGGGTGCCATCACCAATATCCTGATGGGCTGATGCTTTTCCTTGGCACTCTGTTCGCCCCGACCCAAGACCGTGACACACCTGGCGGCGGGTTTACTCACAAAATTGGCGATGTCGTCACTATCTCCAATACGCGCCTTGGAGCGCTGACAAACACCGTGCGCCTGTCGACGGAATGCCCCGAATGGACCTTTGGGGCATCACACCTGATGCGAAACCTCGCCCATCGCGGCCTGCTGTAAGAGAGAACGAATATGTTGACCGGAAAACACCTGATAGCTGGCGAATGGCTCGGTGCAGACACTACTTTTGCGTCGGAACCAGCGCATGGACCAAGCCATGACTTTTCTGCGGGGACAGCAGCGCTGGTTGATAGCGCAGTGGAGGCAGCTGAGGCGGCATTTGCCACTTTCGGGTGGTCCTCTCGTACCGAACGCGCCGCGCTATTGCGCAAGATCGCAGATGAGATTGATGCCCGCGGGGATGCCATCACCGAAATCGGCACTCAGGAAACTGGCTTGCCCGAGGCACGCCTGCAAGGGGAACGTGGCCGTACCGTCGGCCAGCTGCGCCTCTTCGCCGATCACATCGAAGCGGGCGATTACCTGGACATGCGCCATGACCCGGCCATGCCGGATCGTGCACCCCTGCCCCGCCCCGACCTGCGCATGATACAGCGCCCGCTGGGTCCTGTTGCGGTGTTCGGCGCTTCGAACTTCCCATTGGCCTTCTCAGTCGCAGGGGGTGATACAGCCGCAGCATTAGCCGCAGGATGCCCTGTCGTTGTCAAAGGCCATTCGGCCCATCCCGGCACTGGCGAAATTGTCGCCCAGGCAATCGACGCCGCCATCAAAGCGACAGGAATTCATCCCGGAGTGTTTTCATTGGTACAGGGTGGCAAACGGGATGTGGGCACGCGATTGGTGCAACATCCCTTGATCCGGGCGGTTGGCTTTACGGGCAGCCTCGGAGGTGGACGGGCGCTGTTCGATTTATGCGCGCAACGCGATGAACCCATTCCGTTTTTTGGCGAACTGGGTTCAATCAATCCGATGTTCATACTGCCGCAAGCGGCGGCCGCGCGCGGTGCTGAAATCGGCAATGGCTGGGCCGCGTCCCTGACCATGGGCGCTGGACAGTTCTGCACCAATCCCGGTATCGCCGCGATCACCGAAGGTCCGGATGCTGACGCGTTTCAAGCAGCGGCAGAGGCTGGCCTGTCTTCGGTGGCCGAGCAGACAATGCTGACCGATGGAATTGCGGAGGCATACCGAAACGGAGTTTCGCGTGTAGCTGCTGGTACCGGTGTATCGAACATTATGGGCACAAGCTGCAAGTCACGCGATGCGGCCCCTTACCTGTTCACTGTTTCTGGTGATGACTGGCTGGCCAATCGGAAGCTGCAAGAAGAGGTTTTCGGCCCATTAGGCATCATCGTGCGTGTGAAAGACCGCGCTCAGATGCAACGGATTGCCCGGACCATCGAAGGGCAACTGACCTGCACACTACATCTGGACGCTGGCGACAAACCCGACGCTCAGGCACTGCTACCGCTGCTTGAACGAAAGGCTGGGCGATTGTTGGCCAACAGCTTTCCGACCGGGGTCGAAGTTTGCGACAGCATGGTTCACGGAGGCCCCTACCCCGCCTCAACCAACTTTGGCGCAACATCCGTGGGAACATTGTCGATACGCCGTTTCCTGCGGCCGGTTTGTTATCAGGACATCCCATCCGAGCTTCTACCCGAGATATTGTGAGGTTGTTCATGTCGACAATCAACCCATCCAACCGGCTTGCAGATAAGACCGCTCTCATCACAGCAGCTGGCCAAGGCATTGGCCGTGCAACCGCCGAATTGTTCGCTGCCGAAGGCGCACGGGTGATAGCCAGCGACATCAACGATGCTGCGCTTGCCGAATTGGGCGGTATTCCGGGTATCGAACCGCTGCAACTGGACGTAATGGACGATAAGGCCGTTACAGATGCAGCGGTCAATCTGCCGCAACTGGACATTCTGTTTAACTGCGCAGGTTATGTAGCGGGGGGATCAATTCTTGAATGCACTGAAAAGGATTGGGATTTCAGCTTTGACCTCAACGTAAAGGCCATGTTCAGACTGATCCAACTGACTCTACCCGGAATGCTGAAAGCAGGCGGAGGATCGATCATCAATATGTCGTCGGTCGCATCGTCCATGAAAGGCGTGCCCAACCGATTTGCGTATTGCGCGTCAAAAGCAGCGGTGATTGGCCTGACCAAGTCTGTGGCAGTCGATTTTGTGACCCAGGGCATTCGGTGCAACGCGATTTGTCCAGGTACGGTGGACAGCCCCAGCCTGCATGACCGGCTTCGCACCACCGGGGATTATGAGCAGGCAATGACTGATTTCATCGCCCGTCAACCGATGGGCCGTATTGGCACAGCGGAAGAGATCGCTGAACTGGCTCTGTATTTGGCCAGTGATGCCAGCAAATACACTTCGGGCCAGCCCTTTGCCATAGATGGCGGCTGGACGATCTGAGCAGGAAGGACCTGACAATGAAACTACTACGCTATGGCCCGAAGGGCGCTGAGAAACCCGGCATTTTGGCCTCAGACGGCTCGGTTCGCGACCTTTCCGGTGTGGTGGATGATATCTCGGGCGATACTCTTGGCGATGTCGTTCTTGAAAAGCTCCGCGCACTAGATTTGGCCAGCCTGCCATTGGTAGACGGCAACCCGCGCATCGGTCCTTGCGTTGGCAATGTTGGAAAGTTCATATGCATTGGCCTGAATTATGCCGATCACGCAGCAGAAAGCGGCATGGAATTGCCTGCTGAGCCCGTGATCTTCTTCAAAGCCACCTCGGCCATCGCCGGCCCCGACGATACCGTAGAAATCCCGCGCGGATCGGTCAAAACCGATTGGGAAGTTGAGCTGGGCGTCGTTATCGGCAAAGAGGCCAAATATGTCTCTGAGGCGGAAGCCATAGACCACGTCGCCGGCTACTGCGTAGTGAACGATTTGTCAGAACGTGACTTTCAGCTTCATCGCTCTGGCCAATGGGTCAAAGGAAAGTCTGCGGACACGTTCGGCCCAATTGGCCCCTGGCTGGTAACACGAGACGAAGTCCCCGACCCGCAAAACCTTCCGATGTATCTTGAGGTAAACGGGCACCGATATCAGGACGGATCAACCAAAACGATGCATTTTGGCGTAGCGACGGTCATCTCGCATCTGTCGCAATTTATGTCTTTGCAACCCGGTGACGTGATTTCTACAGGCACACCCCCGGGTGTTGGTATGGGACAGAACCCGCAGACCTACTTGAATCCCGGCGACAAAATGGAGCTTGGTATTCAGGGGCTGGGCACGCAACGTCAGAACGTCATCCAGGGATGAGAGCGCGCTGTAGGCGAACACCATATGTAGCCTTGAAACAACAAAAGTAAGCGAGAAGGTTTTGTTTCAGATAACGCTGCCCGTATACTGATTATCTATCAGGCCAGTAAATAATCTTATAGGCGCTTCTCGCGCGATTAATCCGGTATTTGTAGTATCGGATCAGGTTACCGAACATCTTCCTAGTTGCTTCGGGCGTTTCAATACTGAGAAGAGTCGTTATTTTTTTGCAAGCTTTGACAAAGCCTGTCCTTAAGTCACGATTCAGCAGGCCCCCAAGCCGGCAAGATGGGTGCCCTTCGCATTAAAGTAGACAGACCGATACAGCTCTTAATAATACTTATTAAAGTATTTTGCACACTACGCCCAAATGACCTTCTACTCGGTCAATCATTCAACCCATCGCCGCCTTTTCTTTGGCAAGCCACAGCACGATCATATCCATCATTGATAGGTGCTCACGGCCAATCCGTTATATGCTCACGCGCCTCGAATATGTTTCGGTACGCTATGTTGGTCTTCCCGATGAAATGTAGTGCCGGGGCGCTCGAAGATAGAAGCGATCGCGTCGTCCCTGCCCTGCCGCGAAAACTGTGTATCTGTTCAGCCGCGACTAACTACATAAATTGTAGATTATCTGCCCTAGTTCCATATCAATACGTTAAGAAACCTTCTACTGATGGCCCGAACTTGTATTCGTCAACTCTGCTCGGAACGTACCTGCCCGAACTACAAAACAAGAATTTGAGGCCGGGCGGTAAAAGCTAAGCGTTTAGATGGTCCCCCAGGGTACCGTATTACACGATTGGTCTGTTTGTGCAAAAAAACGGCGCTGAAATTAACCAGCGCCGCGCTTCGGATCTATCTCGCTAAGCCCGTCTTACCCGTGGGTAAGATCGTCTTCTTCTCGCAGATCCTCGATCAAGGTGGCCACAGCACGTTCTAATTTCGCCCTATCGACACGGGTAAAATCGAGATCATAGCGAAGTTCGATCCTTCCGCTGGATGCAGAACATTTTGCAATCCCTGCCCTGCCCCTTACCTGAAACGTTGTCTTCGCGCGGCGTGGTTTACCAACGGCTTCAGCCTTTGGCTTAGCGGCGGTCGCATTTTCGATTGTGAGAAAATCGCGAAGAATGGCCACTTCGCGCACGCTGTTGCGATTTGGTTCACTCACCAAAGCCGTACTGACTTGTCGGATCAATCCGGGATCAGAGTCGAGCTTTCGTTTGAGTTCAACACCCACATTCCGTGGAATGTCGTTTGGGTGCATAAGAACCTTTTCCAACATGGCCAGCAAACTCGCAAACGCCCGTATATAGCTGCGCTTGGTATAGCTTGCAGATTTGAACAAGGTTGAAACCGCTTTGTCGACATCCGGACAATCATTGGCGGGGTCTTCCGCATAGGCACGCGCAAGCGCGCCCATTTCCGCAAACGAGATATCCTTTCGGATCAGGTTTTCATCGACCATGCGACGATAGCTATCATCCAGCTCTGCAACGTCAGAAACACCGGCCGGAATCGTCGCAAATCGCGCGTCGCCAGTTTCCTCAAGTAATGCGCGAAATGCCGATAATCTGCGCATTCCTTGAATTAACTCAAAGCGTCCATCGTTGCGACGCTCGACCCGGATCGGGTTCGAAAGACCCACATCCTGAATAGAAGCCTTCAACTCATCCAACTCAGGATCAGGGCCAGGCTTGCGGTCGCGCGTCAGGCGCTCGGTAACAACATCCGCCAATGCGATCTGTTCAGTAACATACCCTTCTGAACGTAGTCGTACAAGCTCGTGCGCTAACCTGTCATTTTCGACTCTGATTGCATCTTCGGTAGTTTGCTGGTCGCGTAGCGCATTAGCGTTCTCGGAGATTGCAGTAGCCATCGGTCCGCGCCTTTTCTCAAGCGCTTTATCCGGAATCTTGCCAACCGGGATTTCTTCCATCGCTGGCATATCGATATCGAACATTCTGCGTTTTCGGCTCATACGTCATCCTCCAGCTTGTCCCAGGCCGATAGCATGACGCCCCGGAATTCATCATAAACATTGTCAAATGTCGAACGCGCGCGACGCCAGGTTTCCCTCGTCATCTCACGGTAATCCATCTCATAAACTGAACTCAGGAACCGACCAGATTGCTCGACCGCACGCGTCATCTCGACCGGGTGCTCGGCGAGGTGCTCACCAAAGACTTTGCGGAATGCGTCATACATCGCTGTGTGCAGTGCATTCCCCGGTTCGTAGCGCGTAAGCAAAAACCGAATTTCGCAGAATGTCTTGGGTAAACCAATCTTACCCGTGGGTAAGGTCTTGTCGAAACCATAGGCCAAATCTTCGAGGGCTTCAGCCAACTGTCCAATGAATGAGGTGGTTGAATCGTATTCCCAGTATCCGGGCCCCGACGGGATATACAACATGTCTGCTGCGAACACCGCATTCATCGATTGGTATCCTATCGCAGGCGGGCAATCGAACAGGATCAGGTCATAAGCATCATTCGGTATTTGATCCAGATAGCGGGACACAGCTGCAAAAAAAGACCACTCAGGATTCAGGTGCCGATATTGTGCTGATGCGAATTCGACGAAAGCAGCATTGGCGCAAGAAGGGATCGCATCAATCGTTGACCATGAGGTCTGCTTGATAAAATCAGAAATGCGCAGTTCGCCGAGACCCATATCCGTTATAGAAGGTGGTAATTCTCGGCGGGGCAGGGCGGTTCCTGACTCTGCAGCCGCAGGGCGGTTATTCATGCGATCGGTTTCACGGATCAGATCCCGCGCCATGATACCCCAGACGGTGAAATCTTCAGCGACATCGGTTAGACCCATCGAATGGCTGAGCGTCGCCTGAGGGTCAAAATCCACCACTAATACTCGGTAGCCGTCCAGAGCAGCGGCGTGCGCAAGATGCAACGCCACGGTCGACTTGCCAGCCCCCCCTTTGAAATTGGCAACAGCGGCCCGAACCGCCCGCTTGCCCGCAGGGCGTGGGGGAGTGAGCGCTTTGCGATTAACCTTAAGCCGCCGCCTGAGCTCATTTACCTCTTCCAGACTAAACCAACGCTGCCGCCCATCAGGCTCGACCTCGCCTCCCGGCAATGAAGGATCGGCGGCCAGCTTTCCTCGGAAAGTCGATTGGTTCACCTTAAAGATCAGCTCGGACACCTCCCAGCTTGAGAACCGCCTTAGCGTCTTCTCCATCTCAGGGCTGAAAGTCTGCTGGCGAATCCAGCCCTGCAATTTCAGGGACTGGGTGCGCAATGCATTCAGGTCTTCGTGCGTGTACATGCCTCAGTTCTCATTCTTCTGGACGTTATTTTTCTCTCTTTTGTTATTTACGCCCGATTTGCATATTTGGCAAAAGAAATTATTGTAAGGTTGTGATGTTACCCACGGGTAAGAAAATATGGCCGCATCTAGTGCTGACCGATTCGGGACGCTGCTGCTCTCTGCAATCGTCCTGACGTCGGATATCCTACCAGATTTAGGGGGACACAACTCAAGCAAATACGGCATATAGGGGGACATTATTGCTCTATTAGGGGACACCCAGTATGTCCCCCATCACCATAGATTCACCTATTTCTTTTATTTTTTGATAGCGAATAGCACCTATCAAATAGCGTGATCTCAACGAACTCTTGACAGAATCGAAGTATTGGACGCTAATCAGTGAACAATCACGAAAAGCGTTGGGAAACGGTGCGATTACGGCGGGATCAACCCGCATGAGGCAAAAAAGAGCGGTGAGGAAACGGATGCAGGTTGCGAAACCGATCGGGCGAAATGCGCCTGCACTGAAGTACGATATCTTGTCGGCCCTCGCCGTTCACGCCTTATCAGGTGACAAGCATCGTCATCGCAGTGTTCTACGCATCATGACTTTAATTACCACGCGCTATAACTGGCGCTCCAATGAACTGTCGATTGGCCGGGAAGAGATCGCTCGGTTGTGGTCCGTGAACGAACGCACAGTTAAACGTGAGATGGCTAAGCTGCGCAGCGCAGGCTGGATTGTGGTCAAACGACCCGCCGCTCGAGGACGGGTTGCGGTTTATGAACTCGACCTGAAGCAGATCATGCTGGACACAATGGAAACCTGGCCCGTGATCGGAACGGATTTCCAAGAACGAATGCAGCAAGAGCCAGAGCGCGATACCAATGTTGTGCCATTTCAGTCAAAGCCATCGATCCCGCCGCCAAAGGGTGAAGACGTTTGGGCACAGGTTCAATCGATCCTACATGGGCGTGACCCAGAACTTTGGTCCAGTTGGTTCAAGCATCTAAACGAAGCCGAAAGGGCAGGGGGCCTGGCGACCCTGATTGCGCCATCGCGTTTTATGGCGGATTACATTGCACAGAAATGGTCGGGGAGGGTTTTGGCCGCTTATTCGCGTGTAGACCCTTCGGTTCGAACAATTCGCATTGAAGCGGCAGAATAGGGCGCGGGCTTGCTCAACTGGCAACAGGCGACTATCTAGCGGAAACTGTTTATGAGCGCGTCAGATGTGACTTAGCTCGATCCTGATCACAGTGGACATGTGCATTGCAAAAGATCAAATCAAAATTTGCGACCGTATTGAGTGATTCCGTCCTGTGGCGACTGCTCTCCGAGAATATGCGCGAGCAAGCGGTCCCTTATACGATCGCGATCATCGCGATGGTATTTGTTGCGGCAACCACTGCAGGTATCGCCTTTATCATGCGTGATGTGGTGGATTCGCTGTTTGACAGTGAAAACTCAGCCAAGATTTTCGGCGTTTCGATGGCTGTATTCTCGATCTTCCTGGTCAAAGGGATTGCGACTTACGTCCAGATTGTGGCTCTGACCCGTGCCGGTAACCGGATCGTCTCGAAACAGCAGATCAAGCTTTACGACAAACTTTTGCGGCAAGGGGTGTCATTCTTCAATTTGACCGAAAGCTCGGATCTGTTGTTGAAGGTGACACAAACCGCCCAGGCTGCGCGCACGGTGATCGAGATCATGGTGACCACTGCGGTGCGCGATATGCTTACATTGATTGGTCTTTTGGCCGTGATGTTCTACCAGCAACCGATCTTGTCTTTGTTTACGCTTATCGTCGGCCCTTTGGCGATCTTGGGTGTTCGCATGCTGCTTCGCAAAGTGCGAGAGATTGCGGATATGGAGCTGCAATCGATGGGCGCGATCATGAAGGTCATTCAAGAAACCTCGGCTGGTATACGTGTGGTCAAGTCCTTCGGATTGGAAGAGCGCATGGCCCTCGAAATGAATTCGGCGGTGAAAAGCGTTGAGAAGCGCCGCAACAAGCTTGCGCGTTTGCAAGCTGCGACGAGCCCGCTGACGGATATCCTCGCCGGGTTTGCAATTGCCTCGGTCATCGGGTTGAGCGCTGGTAAGCTGTTTGGCGCTGCAGCGTCCACTCCGGGTGAACTGATGTCGTTCGTGACCGCTGTGATGATGGCCTATGAGCCCGCGAAGCGCCTGACGAAGGTGCGGGTGAAGATGGAGCTGGGTCTGCGCCGGGTGCAGATGTTGTTCAATATGTTGGACGAGCCTGAAACTCTGCCGGAAGAGGCCAATCCCAAAAGCCTGCCTGATGGTCCGCGAGAGGTGGTGTTCGACGCCGTCACTTTCGGCTACCGTCGTCGCGATCCGATCCTGAAAGGGCTTTCGTTGACGTTCGAAGCTGGCAAGACCACCGCTCTGGTTGGTCTGTCCGGCGGCGGCAAGTCGACCATTTTGAATTTGGCCCTGCGCCTTTATGACCCGAGCAGTGGTTCGGTATCGATCGATGGTCAGGATATCAAGTACGCCTCGTTCAAATCACTGCGCCAGAACATGTCGTTCGTCGGGCAAGAGACGTTTCTGTTTTCGGCCTCAATCGCCGACAACATCCGTTTTGGCCGTGAGGGTGCCTCGCAAGACGACGTGATCGAGGCTGCCAAGGCCGCGAATGCCTATGACTTCATCATGTCGCTTGAGAAAGGCTTTGACACTCTGGTTGGTGAAAATGGTGCCTTCCTGTCCGGTGGTCAAAAACAGCGCCTTGCGATTGCGCGCGCGCTTCTGCGCGACAGCCCGATCCTGCTGCTGGACGAACCAACTAGTGCGCTGGACTCGCGGTCGGAACATCTGGTTCAGGAGGCATTGGGCCGCCTGACCGAGGGGCGCACGACAATCATTGTGGCTCACAGGCTTTCAACCATCATGCATGCGGACAAGATCGTCGTGATTGAGGCTGGTGAAGTTCTTGAGCAGGGCAGCGCCCAACAGTTGCTGAAGAAACCGGGACCATTCAAAACCCTGTATGACCATCAGTACTCGAACGCCGTCAATGCCGAATGATCCCGACGTGATCCAGCGGCCTGACATTACACCGGCGCGTTCGCCCCTGAGCGCGTCAGTGATCATCCCGACCTATCAAAGCTGGGACCAATTGCAGCTTTGTCTGGATGGGCTCGCCTCTCAGACATTGAACACAAATCAGTTCGAGATACTTGCAGTCAACAATGATCCGACCAACCCCATGCCAGACGGGTTTCGCCTGCCCGCCAACGCCCGCATCCTAAGTGAGGCAAAACCCGGCTCATACGCAGCGCGCAACCGGGGAATCGAAGAAGCCGCCTCGGAGCTACTGTTTTTCACCGACTCCGATTGTCAGCCTGACCCGCTCTATCTAGAGGCCGGGTTGAAAATAGCCGAAGACCACCCCGAGGTTAATCGCTTTGGTGGCAATGTTGTGCTGATCCCGAACGGGCAGGATTGGAAGACGACCGAACTCTATGATGTTCATTTGGGATTAGAGCAAAAAAAATGGGTGGAACGTGGGCGCGCGGTTACGGCCAATCTGATCGTTCGGCGGGAGCTTATGGATCGCATCGGTCGGTTCAACGACACGGTGTTGTCCGGCGGGGACATGGAATGGAATGATCGTGCACAATCTGCGGGCGAAGCGATTGTGTTTGCCGAAGACGCCATCGTCCGTCACCCGGCGCGCGACAGTCTTGGGGATCACATCACCAAAGCCCGTCGTATTGAGGGGGCTAGGCTGCGCCGCAATGCCAAGCGCGGCATCGTAAATTACATCCCGCCTTTGCAGAAATTGATCCCTTCCTTCAAGACGTTGAAAAACCTTCTGAGGAATCAGGATCTGTCAACCAAACAGGCTTTTGGTGTGTGGGGCGTTCACTATGTGATCCGCGTTGCAAAAATTACGGAAACCATTCGGCTTCTCTGGCTGCGGAGGCCTGACCAGCGGAAGTAGTGGCCACTGGCAATGATAAACCACTTTCAGACCATGACGCTACGCGTTCTGGTTCGGCTTAATTCAAGTTGATCCTTAAGGTAGGACTCTTGGACAAGTGACTGCGGCACACTCTGTGTTCGCCGCTCGACCAACTAGCTTTGTTTAACATGGCGCTCTGGAAATCAATGTACTCTAGCTTTGAGCTCTTTCATCACAGCTAGTGGCACGATTAAAGTCGATCTCCGCGTTCGCGTATACTTATGGTCAGTACTTTGTTCATATCTGATCACGCTGATCCAGGTACCGATTGCACAGGGCGTTGACCGTTGCGTGCAGGATGATGGTGAGTACCGCCAACACGATCAGCGCGGCGAACATCAGATCGGTTTTGGCACGGCCATTGGCCAGCAACATCAGATATCCCAGCCCACGCGACGCTCCGACCCATTCACCGATGACGGCACCGATCGGGGCATAGACGGCAGCCAGACGCAGGCCGCTGGCAAATCCGGGCAGAGCAGATGGAATACGGATGTGCAACATTACTCGGGCGGGTGACGCCCCCATGACCCGAGCCAGATCCAGCCAGTCGCGATTGCTGCGCATCAATGCATCAAAGAAAGACGAAGTAACCGGGAAATAAATGATCAGCAGCGCCATGGCGATTTTGGCCTCGAGCCCGAAGCCAAGCCACAGGGTCAGAATCGGTGCCAGGGCAAAGACGGGGATGGTCTGGGAAAACACCAAAATTGGTCGCACCAGCGCGCGTGCTAGCGGTGAGGCGGCAAGGCCGATGGCCGACAGCCCGCCCAGCACTGCGCCAAGGGCCAGCCCGATCAGCACTTCGGTCGCGGTGACCAGCCCATGCTCCAGCAGAAGGTTGCGGCTGTTCCAAATGGTTTCGGAAACCAGCGCTGGCGGGGGCAAGATAAAACGCGGCAAGCCGGTGGCCCAAACCACCAGTTGCCAAAGCGCTACTGCCATTGCGGTGGCGGCGATACCCGCACGCCAACCTGTCATCGGGCTACCGGGAAGCCTGCCCATGCGGCATCGAAAAAGGCACGCTCAAGGGCGACGGCCTTGCCGAAGGTTGCAGCGACCTCGGCCTGTGCCTGGTCCGAAAGGGTCGACCAGATCGCGTCCAATTGTCCACGTAGGTAGGCGACCACACTTTCGAACCCGTCGCCTGAGTGCAGAGTGATCCATTCCCCCAGCCAGAACGGCAGATCTTCGGCGCGGGCTTCGACCGGGCTGGCCCAATCCAGATAGACCCATTCCGCGACCACCAACACCGCCAGCATCCGCTCGTAGCGCCCGGATGTGCGGGCTTCGTCCATCAGGGCCTGAAACGCCAGAGTTTCGGGTGCGGCTTCGCTTGCCTGGGGCACGTCCAGCGCGTCTAATGCACGCAGGAAGTACGTGTTCTCTGGCCCGCAGATCTGGCCCAGAAAGCGCGCGCCCGGCACAGCATCGGCGAGGTTGGGTGCATGCGCCACTGCTGAGGCCAGCAGACGCACGAAGCCTTCCACGAAAAGGTAATCCTGCTGTAAATAGCCAGCCATTTTGCCATGATCGAGCATTCCGGTTGCCAGCGCATTGGTAAAGTCATGTGTCGTGGCCGCTGTCCAGTTGTCCTGGTTCAGCGCCCTGAGAGTTTCGCTTGTGCTCATCTGTCAGTCCTGAGTTGTTGAAGCAGCGCGGCCTGGATGCCCAGCACGCCCGGATCATCAACAGGGCGCGGGATGCTGCCCATTGGAGTTTCGACCGGGTGCAGCCCGTCGCGCGTCATGATCATGATGTTCTGCCCCAGCCGCGCCACTTCGGCCGGGTCATGGGTGATAAGCAGCACCGTACGTCCCTTCAGCAGCTGTGCGGTGAGGTCCTGCATATGCACCCGAGTCAGGGCATCAAGGGCGGAAAAAGGTTCGTCCAGCAGCACAATGGGGCGGTCTTCCATCAGGGTTCGGGCCAAGGCCACGCGCTGTCTCTGCCCACCGGAGAGCTCTCCCGGTTTCTTGTCTAGATGCGCGCCTAGCCCAACTTGCTCCAGCACGTGCTCGGCTCGATCCCGGTCAAGCGTCTCGCCGCGCAATCGTGCCCCTATTGCCACATTGTCGAGCGCTGATAGCCAAGGCAGCAACAAATCACTCTGCGCCATTAGGGCCACCCGCCCGGCCAGCGCGCCACCGTCCGAGGCCCAGATTTCACCGTCCAAAGAAACATGGTCTCCCAGTCCGGCCAGCAGCTTGAGCACTGTGGATTTGCCCACACCACTGGCCCCCAGAAGACAGGTCCACCGCCCTGCATCAAGTCGCAGATCAATGCCGTGCGCGATGGATGTGTCGCCAATCGACAGTGATCCGCGCAGATATAGGGCGGGGGCCGGGCTCATGGCTGCGATGCCATGCCCCAAAAGCCGACCTCAAGCTCGGTCGCCTTGTGGAAGCGGTCGCAAAGATTTGCCCAACGTGGGCAGTTTTGCGGGTCATCCCCGATGCGCCGCGCTACCACGCCATCGATCAGCGCGCCAACATCGCAGCAGACCTGTTGGTAATCTTCCCCGCCATAAGTGTTGATCCAATCGGCATAGGTTTCCGAGGTCTTTGTCGCCGAAAGCTCCGCCCCGATCACACCATAGCCCATGACGCAGGGGGCCAGTGTGGCCAGCAGATCAAGCATATCCCCTGAATGCCCGGCATCCAGCACATAGCGTGTATAGGCAAGATTAGCCTGACGCTCTTGCGTTGCAATAAGTTCTTCCTCGGAAATCCCAGCCTCGGCGCAGATGCCGATATGCAGGGCAAGCTCGTCATTGATCAGTGCATTCACTGTCCCCGCGGCGAGGCGCATATCCGCGACGGTCTCGGCCTTGGTCACCACCAGCGCCCAAGCGCGGGCGAAATGGATCAAAAAAACGTAGTCCTGTTTGAGATAATGCAAAAACGCCGCGCGCGGGAGGGTTCCATCACCCATGCCCCGCACGAATGCGTGGCGGGTATAGGCAGGCCAGGTTTCCCCGGCCGCCGCTCGCCACGCCTCAAATGAGGTGCCGTAGTTCATTGTGCCCCCAGATCGACCGCGATTTTCGATACTGGGCGGGTGCCCTCGACTAGGCCGCTTTTGGTCAGAAATTCCTCGAAGCGGATATAGCGGCCTTCGTCCAGCGCCTCAGGACGCAAGGCAAAGCGGGGTAGGGTGTCGACCCAAGCCTTTGCATTCAGCTCGTCGTCCAGCTCTTCCGCGTAGCTTTTGAAAACCTCCCAGCTTTCATCCGGGTTGTTGACGATGTATTGCGTGGCCAGCTCGGTGGCGCGCAGGAAGCGGCGCACCTTGTCCTTGTCCATCAGCTCGGGGTTGGCGACATAGATCAGCTCGTCATATGTCGGCACGCCTTCTTCTTCGACATAGAAGCATCGGCCTTCGACGCCTTCGATTTCCATCTGGTTCAGCTCAAAATTGCGATAGGCACCGATCACCGCATCGACCTGTCCGGACATGACCGACGGGCTGAGCGAGAAGTTGACGTTGATCATTTCGATCTCGTCCAGCGCGACACCGTGCTTGCCCAGCATGGCACTCAGCACCGCTTCTTCTACGCCGGCAACTGAGAACCCGATCTTGCCGCCCTTTAGCTGGCTGATCTCTTGAATCGGGCCGTCCTTTAGTGTCAGAAGACAGCTGAGCGGTGTCGCCACAAGTGTACCTACGCGCATCAGCGGCAGACCTTCGGCTACCTGTAGGTGCTGGTTTGGTTGGTAGCTCACGGCGATGTCACCCTGCCCAGCGGCCACCAGTTTGGGTGGGGCCGAGGGATCAGCAGGCGGCACAATCTCGACCTCAAGATTCTGGTCTGCGAAATAACCCTTTTGCTGCGCCACGATGATCGGACCGTGATCAGGGTTCACGAACCAATCCAGCAGCAGAGTCATCTTGTCTTGTGCCAGCGCCGGTGTAGCCATCAGCATCGCCGCTACGGTCAGAAAATGTTTCAATTCGGTTTCCTCGTTTCAGTTGTTGTCACCTAGGGCCAGAAGTTTGATTTCGGGCCCGTTTTTCGTGGAAATCCGCATCGCCACCTGCCAGGCCCGAAGACCGGAACGGCAGGCAAGGATGAGGCGTCTGTTGTTTTGCAAAAGGGGGTCACGCGGATCGATTTCATCGACACTGAGGCGCTGAGCCCCGGCCAGCTCCGGGCCAGTTTCATCTGCGGCGCGTAGGTCGATTACCAGATCGCCGGCCCGAAGCATCTCTTGCGCTATGAAGTCCGGCTCTGGTGCAGGATCCGGTGCGCCGTCAAAGCGAAAACCGCCAAAGCGCATGCTGGTGGCGTCATAGGTCACCAGACGCCCCATTGGCGTAAGGTCCCCGCTCAGCACCGCAACCGCGATCTGCGCTTGCAGACTGCCGATCACACCCACCGTCGGGCCAAGCACGCCATCGGCGTCGCAGGAACCCAGCCTTGCAGGCAGATCCGGGAACAGCGCGCGCAGACCCGGAGCCTTGTGGCAGAAGCCCCCAACATAGCCCTCCGAGCCCACAACGCTGGCGCTGATCAGCGGCAGATCGGCAGCAAGGCAAACATCCGAGGCCACATAGCTGGCGGCAAAACTGTCGGCGCAATCTAGCACCAGATCAACACCCTGACAAAGTTGCGGGGCATTGGCCGGATCAAAGCGGGTTTCGACCGGTTCGATCCGCACCTCATCATTCAGCGCCATCATTTCACGTGCTGCCACCTGCACTTTGGATTGCCCTATGTCGCGTTCACGGAACAGCGTTTGGCGGTGCAGGTTCGACAGGCTGATCATATCATTATCAACCAAACGGATACGTCCCACACCGGCCCCGACCAGATATTGCAGCACTGGTGCGGCAAGCCCTCCTGCGCCAATCACCAGTACATGCCCGGTGCGCAGGTTTTCCTGCCCCGATGCGCCAAAGCCAGGTACAGCAATCTGGCGTGCATAGCGGCTCATGGGCAGATCCTTAGCCACTCGCGTACACGGGCTTCTGGGTCGTCCTTCAAGGTGATGTCGGTCACGGCGGACACGATGTCGGCCCCGGCGGCGAACGCACCCGGCGCGCGCTCGACCGACATGCCACCTATCGCCACAAGCGGAATAGGTCCGATCCGCGCCTTCCAGTCGGTCAGCTTTTCAACACCCTGCTGGTGCCACTTCATCTTCTTGAGGATGGTCGGATACACCGGCCCAAGCGCCACATAGTCAGGCCGCAAAGCCAGCGCACGCTTAAGCTCTGCTTCGTCATGGGTTGAGACGCCAAGTTTCAATCCAGCAGCCTGGATTGCATCAACATCAGCGGTATCCAGATCTTCCTGCCCCAGATGCACCCAGTCGCAGCCAAGCTCAATCGCCAGTTGCCAATAGTCATTGACCACCAACAGCGCGCTGTGGTCGCGGCACAAATCCCGCGCCTCCGCCAACTGCGCGCGCACCGCATCCAGGGGATGTTCCTTGATGCGCAGCTGCACCAACCGCACTCCGAGCGGCAGCATTCGGCGCAGCCATGAGATGTCATCGAATATCGGGTAGAACGACGGCAGCGTCACAGCATGGCCTTTCCGAAAACAGGTGTTGAGGGCGCGGCCATGTCGCGCGGTTCCATAGCATCGGCACCGAAGGCCAAGGCACCGGCTTCAACCGCGCGGGCAAACGCTTGGGCCATCGCCGCCGGATCACCTGCCTTAGCGACCGCCGTGTTCAGCAGCACCGCATCATAGCCGATTTCGATGGCCTGTGCCGCCTGTGATGGCAGGCCCAGCCCTGCATCAACCACAAGAGGCACCTCGGGAAAATGAGCCCGTACCGAGCGAAGGCCGTAAAGGTTGTTCAGCCCCAGTCCGGTGCCGATCGGCGCCCCCCAAGGCATCAACACACGACAGCCAGCCTCGATCAGTTTCTCACACAGCACCAAGTCTTCAGTGCAATAGGGGAAGACGTCGAACCCTTCGTCGGCGAGAATGCGCGCCGCCTCTGCAAGGCCGAACGGGTCGGGTTGCAGCGTGTCGGCATGGCCGATCACTTCCAGTTTGATCCAGTTGGTTTCAAACAACTCGCGCGCCATCTGCGCTGTGGTGACAGCTTCACGTACCGAGTGGCACCCGGCGGTGTTGGGCAACACCTCGACACCCAAATCACGGATCAGAGACCAGAAATCCTGCCCGGCCCTTTCACCACCCGCCTCGCGACGCAGCGACACCGTGGCAATGCCTGCGCCCGAACGTCGAAACGCATCGGCGAGCACTGCGGGCGACGGATACTGCGCGGTGCCCAACATCAGGCGCGACGCTATTTCCTTGCCGTAGAATTCCGGCATGTCAGCCCCCCTGCTGCGGCGAAACCAGCTCGATCCGGTCCCCATCGGAAAGCATGTGCGCCGCACGTGTTGATGCCGGAACGAACACCTCGTTCACCGCCGTGGCCAGTTTGTCATTGCCTTTGCCAAGTTCGATCAGAAGATCGGCAAGGCTGGGGCCCTTGGCCTCGGTGACCTCACCATTCACCATCAGTTTCATGTGGTTCTCCCCGGTGTTTCATACGCGCTTTTCGTGCCTTCGCAGTTCTCGTACCAAAGCGCGGGCTGCGTGCCGCAGGTCACCAGATCTGCCACCATCTCCGCCAACGCCGGAGCAAGCAGATAGCCATGCCGGAACAGCCCGTTCACCATGATGCGATCTTCGAAATGGCGGATGCGCGGCTGATTGTCCGCAAAGGCCGGGCGGGCATCGACGCCAATTTCCAGCAGCTCGGCCTCACCAAATGCCGGGTGCAGCGCATAGGCCGCATTCATTAGTTCCATCACGGATCGCAGGTTTGCGCGGGTGCGCTGCCCACTTTCGATCTGGGTTGCGCCCAACATGAATACGCCATCGCCGCGCGGTACGATGTAGAGCGGGAAACGAGGATGCAGCAGCCGCACGGGACGCGATAGCGACAGGTCCGGGCAGCGCACGATGAGCATCTCACCCTTTACCCCGCGCAAATCGCTCAGCCGATCCTGCGCGGCCAGACCACGGCAGTCGATGACCTGACCCAGCGTTTCGCTTGTGGTCAGAAACTCAACGCCCGAGGCCACCAGCTGCGCATGCAACCCGGTCAACATCGGGCGGGGATTGAGATGCGCTTCACTCGCGATGAACAACGCCTTGCCGAATTGCTCGGCCAGATGTGGCTCATGGAGGGCGATGCCCTCACGGTCCAGCCATTCCACACCTTCGGTGCGCCGTGCAAATGTCACCAGCTCGCTCTGATCCCGACCCAAAGCGACAACCATGGTACCGTTCCGGATCACATCCTGGCCGAACTGCGCCCCCTGCTTTTGCCACCAATCCGCTGCTTTGCGCCCGTGTTCCACAACGGGCTGTTCGGCGACTGCGCCCTCGCATTCCGGTGCCAACATGCCCCCGGCCCACCAGCTGCAGGAATGCGTATTCACGGGACCTGCCGGGTCGATCATCCGTACGGAAACACCGCGTGACACCAGCTCGGCTGCAACGCAAAGCCCGGCAACCCCGGCACCCAGTATGGTGACAGCGCTCATGCCCACATCTCGTGAAAATGATGTACCGGGCCATGGCCTTGTCCGATCTCCAACCCGTCGGCACGTTTTATTGCAGCGTGCAGCCAGCCATGCGCTCGCCGCACCGCAGTTTCAAGATCCATGCCCCGCGCAAGGCAGCCCGCAATTGCTGCGGAATAACTGCAGCCAGTACCATGCGTGTTGCGGGTCGCGATCCGCGGTGCCCCCAGCGTGACAACCAACCCTGACTTTGCCAGCACATCAAGGCACTCAATGCCATCGGCATGGCCGCCCTTGATCAGAACTGCCTTAGGACCTAGCGCCAGCAACGGCGCAACCAGTCCGGCACTTTCGCCATTATGGGTTTGTCCCAGCAGCTTGTCCGCCTCGGGCAGGTTTGGTGTCAGCAGGTCAGCGTGCGGCAGAAGATACTGCTTAAGCGCGGCAATCGCTTGATCCTCAAGCAGGGCGACCCCGGATTTCGCCACCATGACGGGGTCGAGGACGACAGGTCCGGAAAAACCTTCCAATGCACGGGCCACTGTTTCGACCAATGATGGCGTGCCCAGCATTCCGATCTTGATGGCGTCTATGCGGATGTCGTCCAGGACCGCCTTGATCTGAGCCGCGACCACATTGTCGGGTACCGGATGTACTGCGGTCACGTCACAGGTATTCTGCGCGGTTATCGCGGTGACCACGCTGCAACCGAACACGCCCATTGCGCCGAATGATTTAAGATCTGCCTGAATTCCCGCGCCGCCCCCACTGTCGGAACCGGCAATCGTCAATGCTGTCGCAACCATGGCACATCCTTCGTTGTCATGGTCAGGATGTGCGTGGAAAGACCCAGAGCCTGCGTAGTGACACGAGTTGTGACACGGGGCGCCCGGTATGCCTGTTTCCTCCGCCGGTCCTAACCGGGTCAGGTTCAATGGGTTTGCATGTCTGCATCTCAGCCCCGAGGGGCACCCCAACAGATGGTTACCGACTATTGATGAGATCAGGTCTCGTCAACAGTTTTGTTGCACACAGTTTGATGGGTGCGGCTTCGCTTTGAGCTTTGCAGTTAACTCGGGGTGTTGCCGGTGTCGCAAAATGGTGGTGTTTCCAGATGCTATGACCGGAAAACGGCACAATAAGACAGGGACACTCAGCGCCGACATCGTGGTCGTTGACCCAGCCCCGCGATCCGAAATTGAAGGCAGAAACAGTTTTTTTGAGATTCTGTCACAAGTTACTGCTCATAGATGCAGATAGTTGCAATGCGTGAATTGCGATGGGCAAATTCAGGTCACAAGCCGGCCGATAGTCTCATTTCAGGGCGCTCAACTGGCTTGGCCAATTCACCTAACCCAAAAAATGCCCATCGCAATGAAGAGGGCTCAGCCAAGATCTCGCGTGCAGGTCCAAACGACCCTCCAAGACAAATCGTCCAGCCGTAGAAAACCCGCGTTAGAAAGAATCCTTTTACAGGCCCGAACACCTTTGTGCCCATAAATGAGGCGATGGAATTCAATAACAATGGCTCGAATGCCCGACAGGTCCGCATTCCTCAAGAATTCCAGTTCTGCCCCCTCAATATCCATCACAAGAACCGTCGGAGCGAACTCTCGTTTCACCGCTTCGAAGTCCGCTTTAGCCACGCGCACTGATGTTGTTGATTCACCAGCATTATCAAAAACTGAAGACCCTAGATATGAAGCGTCAATATGAAACGGAATAAAGTCGGGATCCTTTGGATTGGCGCTTAGTATCGCATTCCGGACTTCGATCCGGTCTGAAAGCCCATTTAGGGCATGCAAACGACGGATGTGTGGAATTAGATTTGGATTGGCTTCAAAACTGAGAATAGCCTCTGGTTTGTTCTCGAGCGCGACAACACCACTCACGATACCCAGCCCGGCGCCCATTTCCAGAATACGATCCTCAGGTTGAACGACGCTCAAAGCGCCATCCATTTCCCAGCTTTCATAATTGTCCTGCTCGATCAGATTCATGATCGTTTCGTCCAGAAATGGCGATGAAGGTATCTTCAATCCACGGTACTGGATCGCAACATCAGGGTTCGTTTCGGTCATTCTTGCTCCATTCCAAGGATGAGCGGTCGGTAGAGCATGTTTTGCATAAGGTCAGACTATTTGCATCAAACATCATGTCGGTAATCTCGCATAGAGGTCCGACATATTCGTCTTCAGAACCTCGTTGAACCACTCAACCGACAAGTCAAACTCGTGTTCAGGATAATAAGTATCCAAACCCCGGAAAGGGCGGACCTGCACATCATCGAGAAGACCATGACCCCTCAATCTTTCTTCCGTGTCCTTGTCGTATTTTCGGATAATGTCATGAAGCTCTTGAACAGCATTCATAGAAGATGAATTTTTCAGGAATTGGACCTGTTCATAGCGGAAATCGTTGCTGCCCTTAGGTGATTCATATGTGCCCATATCATGATATCTCAGCAATTTGAGCATCCAGTGGATTTCGGTCAGTCCGTCAAAGTGACAAATGACCGATTGTTGAGAAACATGTCGCTTGATGTTGCCTCTCCACCGCTGTGGCGCATGAACACCTAACTTGATGTTTTTCCCCGTTCGGGTGGCGCTTTTTCCGAAACGATGCGCACAAAATCCTCTGTCGCTGTACTTGAGTCGTTCTTCTCCGAATAAGCTTCGGGCGACATAGCCGCGGGTGTGCTTAGGCTTCAGCATAAGGCCACCAAAAAGGCCGGGGCTTGTGTCTTCGGTTGAAAACACACGCTCGCCGTTTGGAATTGAAAGCGTATCAACATCCGAGGGCAGGTCAGCAAGCTCTTGCGCAAAATCATCGGCTTGCAGATACTCGTCCGCATCGAGGAAAAGCATCCAATCGACCGTTGCTTCTCGATAGGCTTTTGTCGCTATCAGTCTTTGGCGTCTGAAACTGTTTTCTGGATAAGCACAGTCCCAGTTTCTTCGAAAAAACGTGTCATCCATCACTTCAACGCGACAGTTCGGTATCTGAGCCAGAAGTTGCCGCGCTTTCGGATCATTACCATCCAGAAAGATAAAGATCTCTTGCGCGCCGAGTGACGCATAATAGGAAGCAAATATAGCCACCAGCTCTGGCGGCTCTTTGACCATGGTAACGACACCCCAGGTGGCCATCTTCAAAGGAGTCCTGTGTTTGGGAAGAGCCAAATTCGCTGATTGCACGTCTTTAGAGTCACCGGCTTCCTCTATTGCCCAGTAAGTCTGGATTTGTGGCAACCTTGATCGGTGAATTTTCCGCCTTAAGCAAGAGCATCCTGAGGTCTTATTGGACGATCCGATTTAAGACAGTTTGGGTGATCTTGCGACCTTTGTCGGGGAGGACTGAGAAAACTGGACCAAAGTTGAGGTAACCAAACAATTACCGCTTATTGCGAGCCCCTAAAGTTTGATCGTTACCGCTCGTTCTTTTTCGCGAAACACAAAGGTGCGAGAATTCTGACTAACGGACCTGCGCTACAGACAGTTCATATTGGACGGTTGGGTCACCATCACAATTGCGCTTGTATCGGGATCATTAAACCAGTGGATCGAATACCGGAGCCATGCTAATGCGGAGCAAGCGAAAAATATAACGGGCATTGATCCAGCATGGATATTTCTCCAGTAATTTCATCGTTTTGGCATGGATCCAGTCTGACTTTTTTCGAGCAACTCTGCCTCAAAAGCTTTGTGGATCACGGCCATAAGGTCAAGTTGTACTCTTTGAATGAAATCACGAATACGCCACCGGGCGTTGAAAATGCGGATGCACGTATTTTCTTACCTGACCACCTGAAAATATGGCGAAACGAAAAGCGAAACAGCGCTTATGCCCCGTTGTCGGATTTTTTCAGGATCAACATGCTTCGGGAATCCGACGAAATCTGGATGGATTGCGATATGTTGTGTATGCAGCCGATCCCCGACATTCCGTATATTTTCGCAAAAGAGAAACGCTATTATAACAATGCGGCTCTCCGGCTGCCGCACAGTTCTCCAACATTGCAGGGTATGCATGACTTTATGAACGGGTCTGAGATCGTGATCCCCAATGACTGGCCGTGGAAAAAAAATATTGATGTTTCCATCGGCAAGTCCAATGAAGACGGCTCTTTCTCGGTACCGTTGGAAAACCTGTCGCAGCTGCCATTTTATACGTTCGGGCCTCAGGCTATCTCGTATTTTCTGGGCAAAAACGGTGAAGTTAAACACGCCCTGCCACCCGAGTCATTCTATTCCCAAGAACCTACGGCCATGCGCTTGAATTATTTCCGGCCGCGGTTTTCCCGCATATCGCTCGATGAAAACGCGTTGGGGGTTCATCACATTGGCGGCTCAAGCATGCGCAAGAAATACAATATGGACGGTGGGTTTCCTTTGCCGCATCCCAACAGCCAGGTCGCCAAGCTATGCAAGAAACATGACATCGATCCCTCTAAGGCGATGCCACAGGATGTGCTGAAGTCTGTTGACCAAGATTAAAATGTCCGGGCAAGTCAGAAGCGCCAGTATGTGTCCAAGTTTCGGACGATCGGAATCAAAAACACTAGGCGTCATCTGCTAACACCGTAGTGCCAAGTTGTTCGGCAGACAGTTCCCCAACCGGCCACTGTATTGAGTACAACGTGCAACAACTTGGCAATCAAAGTAATGGCGGTCGCTTCAGGCAAGGATGATAAACTGCGACACTGTCAACATATTCGATTGTCTTCCTACGGATAGAGCCTTTACTTTTTCTGGCGTAGAAATTTCACTACGATTACTTGCAGCGGCGCAGGTACGGCCATATCAGAATACTGGGGTGAATAGGGCCGAATGTTATGAAGCCCGAACACAGATCTTGGATTAATCTGGGGTCCAGTTTATGGGATAGGCGAATGTCAAAGAAGCTGGCTACAGATCACAAGGATATTCGCCGATCATCTATCCCGGCCTTTAACACCAGAAGACCGACTAAAAGCATGTCTTTGTCGACCCGGTCGCTCTGACCAGGTGTGAACAAAGATGTCTACGCTTAACGATAATGATCTGAACCAACCTCCTCAGCCTGATCAAGGATGGTCACGTGAACTTGTTGCACTTGAGCGGGCTATCGTGGTTCCGCCCGCAGTCTCCGATACGGTGCAGGAAGCCGGTGTTCTGACTGAAGACCGGGAATATTGCGCGCATGGGGCGCTTTGGCGGGGAAAGCGTGCCATGACCACCCAACCGGTATCGCCAACAGTCCCTTTGCCGCAATTGTCGGGTCGCTGGCTTTATGCCGGGCTGTTATGGGTACACTTTGGTCATTTCCTGGCTGAAAGCACCGCACGTCTTTGGCCGCTGCCGGCAATCGCGAAGGATATTGATGGGGTCCTCTTTACCCCCAAGCGACCCGCCAATGGGGATGAAACACGCCCTATGCAGCATAATTTTTTTACGCTTCTGGGTATTGATCTTCCAATCAAAGTGGTGACCGAGCCAACTCAGATAGAATATCTGCATGTGCCCGGTCAGGGGTTTGGGCTGGGCCCGATTGTGGCGGGAACGCCTGAATATCGTGCCTTGATCCATCAAAATTTTGGCGCCGACGTTCCCCCTGATGGGCCGGAGCGGCTTTATATCTCGCGCGCAGGTCTTGGAATACGGCGGGGTGGCGTTATCGGAGAAGAGTTTCTCGAAGAGAATTTGCGCCAGAACGGGTACGAGATTTTCTATCCGGAACAACACCCGATGGAAAAGCAGATCGCGCGTTACAAAGCCGCCCGTCAGATCGTTGCACTAGACGGGTCGGCACTGCATCTTTTTGCTCTGGTAGGCCGTCCAGATCAGCAGGTTGCAATGATCCCGCGCCGCACTTCTTCGGTGCATCACAATATCTCAGCTCAGCTAGCGGCCTTTTGCGGGCAAGAGCCTTTAGTCGCCAATGCCATTCGCACCGATTGGGTATTGGCTTCGCGCGGTCGTCCCAACCGCCATTCACTTGGAGAGCTTGACATGTCCAGATTGCATAAAATGCTTGCCGATGCAGGATTTGTCTCACCTGATCTGGCCTGGGAAGAAATGTTCTGGCGGCAGCGGCGGCGAACCATCCGAAAACTGGAAAAAGCCCTTGGCGACCAGCTGGTTCCCATCCATCAAGAGCCCGCTGACTAATGCAGCTAATCCTGGATATACGCGACACAGCTCGGGATCAGGCGCGCCAAGCCAATGGGGTTGCGTCTGTTTTGAGTATCGATAATGCGGATTTGCAGCAGCAACTGGTTACGTTTGCGCAGATTACACGGCGAAGACGTGCAAAGGCCGAGCCGCCCGAATTTTTGCCCGCACTCGCTAGTGCGATTGCTAATGAGCGACCGTGGTTCATGCTTTTGGCCATGCCAGGGCTAGCAGAAAACCTCACCACGGAAGTCTCTGTTAGTCGAGTCCACGAAGTTTTGGGGCAATTGGCGGCCGACATCCTGATTTTGACTGATCTTGATTCAGGATCTGATCGCGCCAGAATTTGGGCCACACAATTTGGGGCCGATGCGATAGTTAACCGGATTGACTGGCCAGATGATCTGACTGCGCAGCCTCCTGCATTCTCTACCCTGGCCTCCTCTGCAAAAGAAGAATCCACTCCAAAAGAAGTGCTGCCATTTGCCCGTCGCTTCTTGCCGCGCAATGACCTGACCAGTTTTGATGAAAGTCAACCCATGGGTGACACGGTGCCGGTGGACCTAAGGCCGCCAGAGGGTACCAGCGGCACGGTGCTGATCGGTTGCATGAAAAACGAAGGCCCTTTCCTATTGGAATGGATTGCATACCATCAATCGATCGGTGTGCATCACTTTGTTATCTATACCAATGGCTGCGAGGATGGCACGGATCTGATGCTAGATGCGCTGGCCAAAACCGGTCTGGTCACGCATGTCGACAACAACAAATGGAAGGGCAATTCCCCGCAACAGTGGGCTCTGAACCAGTCTGCAAAGCTCAAGGTGGTCAAACGTGCCGATTGGGTTATCCATATTGATGTGGATGAGTTTATCAACATCCGCTTTGGTAACGGGACACTGCCGGAACTTTATAAGCGCCTGCCTGAGGGGGTCAGCAATATTGCAATGACCTGGCGGCAATTTGGGTCAGCCGGAATAAAGACCTACGAGGACAGGCCGGTCCTGGCGCAATTTGACCGATGCGCTGCGTCATATCTGCCCAAACCGCATACCGCTTGGGGCTTCAAGACCGCCACCAGGAATATTCGCGCCTATCATAAACTAAGCTGTCACCGGCCCAATAAGCTTAAAGAAGCAAAAGCCGAACAGGTGCTATGGGTCAATGGATCGGGTCAGGATATCACGCACAAAGTGGCAAAGAATGGCTGGAGATCCGATATCAAGACCATCGGCTATGAGCTGGTCCAGCTAAACCACTACGCACTAAGATCTGCGCAGTCTTTCTTGGTCAAGCGCCAACGCGGCCGGGCCCTGCATGTGGATCGCACTGTCGGGCGCAACTATTGGATACGGATGGATTGGAACCAGTATCAGGACGTCACTATCCAACGCAACCTGGCCAGATTGTCAGAGGCGATTGAAGCGTTGCTAGCCATTCCGCAGATTGCGCGGCTACACGAAAAAGCTGTTGCCTGGCACCAGGCTAAGATTGAGTTTTTGATGGATGAGCCCGAGTTTCGCAACCTTTATGACGAGATCACCAGCATCGAACTTGAGGACTTGCAACGGATCCGCGCCATCATAGATGCGGATATGCAAAGCTGACTTATCCTGCCGCAATGAACAGATTCACAGAACGGCCCCGGCTGTCGCAGATAGCGCGCGGCTGATATTCATTCGCCAACTAAAAGACCGCCGATAACCAAAAGTTGACGAATAACCCTTCAAAATCTTAGCGAGAGACATGACATGCCGCCATCCAGCTTGGCGCAATCGGTGTTGTCAATTTCTACGATCTCAAAACCTTCACGATCCAACATGTCTGCTGTGCGCGAGAAGCCTGCGGCCATCAGCACCAGATTGTTGAAGCGGATCGCGTTGGCAGCAGCTTCTTCCCCATCAGCAACATGAAGCACTCGGTAGCCCTCAAAGCAGCCTGATGCATCAAGTCTTTGAGTTGACAGGATTGTTTCGGCATCCATCAGTGAACAATCTGTCTTGAAGTGTAAAACGCCTTCCGGTGTAAACACCTCGCGCAGTTTGTGGCCCCACGCGGAGGTGATTTTAGCCAGCTCGGCGACACCCTCAGCGTCCGTGCGGTCTGATCTGCCCACCAAAATTTCGCGGCCAGTTACAAGAATATCTCCGCCCTCGATATGGCCGGGGCCGTTGATTTCCAGAACCGTCTCGTAGCAAGCGCGAAGATTTGGCGCCATTTCTGCCACCTCACCCATCCGCGATGGTGCGCCTGGTCGCATCAGCACAGCGCCTTGCGGCAGGCAAAGGGCCGTATCCTCGACAAACTGTGCGTCGGGGAACGCGTCAAGGGGATCAAGTTCGATCACTTCAGCCCCGGTGCTTTTCAGTGCAGCCACATAAGCCTTATGTGCCGCCATCATTCCTTCGAAATCGGGGTTTCCAATATCCTTTGCACGCAAACCGCCGGCAATGGTCGCAGCCGGGCGGCGGGTGATGGCGCGGGAGAACTCAAAGGTCGGGTCTGACATGTTTCAATCTTTCTGAGGTTCACATTTCGGAGCGATGACTTCGATCATTGCTGGCCCATCTAAAGCGACAGTTTCGCGCAACGCCTGCGCGACAGCCTGTGGTTCGGCCGGAACCTTGGTGAATGGAATGCCAAAAGACTTGGCTGATGCAGAAAAATTCGGGGGCGAAGGATCACAACCTATGACGGTCACACCCACATCCCGCATCGACGCGGCAATTTCCTGGTATCCATGATTGTTCCAGATCACGAAGGTGACCGGCAGGTTTTCATCTGCTGCGGCCATGATTTCAGGCAATGAAAACTGTGCACCTCCATCGCCGACAATGCAGATCGCCCTTGCAGTCGGATCGGCGATCGACGCGCCGATGGCAGCGGGTATCCCGTAGCCGAGCGCGCCATATCCCGTTGCAGCGTTGAACCAACCCCCGGCCCGGTCGTGGTCATAGAAAAGATTGCCGGCATAAATTGGTTGGGTAGAGTCTCCGACCATCAGTGCATTCGGAACTGCCGAGCGAATGGCGTTCAGGATTTCGACCTGATGGCGATAGTCCGGACCTATTTCCTCCCAGGCGGCGCGGCGTGTTTTGCTGGCGCGCTCGGCACCGTCGTCTTGCTTGGCCTCATTGGACAATGCCCCAAACAGCGCCGGTACAACCAAATTAACGTCACCTTGAATGGTAAGCGCTGCCTCATGTCGCGCCAGTTGATCGCTGCAGCGATCTACCCGGATCAGGCCTGACCTTCCTGCAAATTGCTCGGTGGCGTACATGTCATAGTCGGTTGGCCCCAATTCGGTTCCCAAAGCCAAAACGCAATCAGCGCTTTCTATCAGCTCGCGTACTGCTTTGAGGCTGGGGCTGGCCGGAACGGTCAGTGGATGTCCGTGCATCAGGCCCCGTGCGTTGACGGTTTGCACGACGGGGGCATCGAGAGTTTCAGCCAATGTCTGTAAATCGGTTTCAGCTTGTTTCGCGCCGCCACCCGCCAGAATGACAACTCTATCTGCTTCAGCCAGTTGCCTTGCCGCTTGTGAGATTAAGTCTGGATTGACCGGGGGTGCTGGATCGAGCGTCTCGACTGGTGTTTTTTGATATTTTTCTGCTGCTACATCCAGCGGGACCTCTATATGCACCGGCCCTGGGCGGCCGTTCGTCAGGTCGTGAAAAACGCGGTCCAAGACCGGGTCCAGAGCGTTGGTGTCGGGAACTTGTTCTGACACCAACGCAACTGTTCTGGCCAGCCCCAGTTGGTCTGGCAATTCATGCAGATGTCCCAAGCCCTTGCCAAGTGAAGTGGTTTTATTGACACCAGAGACCACCAACATCGGAACTGAATCAGCGCGCGCCTGCGCCATCGGTGTCAAGGTGTTGGTCAATCCGGGGCCGGTGATCACAAAGGTCACACCCGGTTTCCCCGAAACACGCGCGTAGCCATCAGCCATGAAACCAGCACCCTGTTCATGCCTGGGCGTGATATGACGAATGCCCGAAGCCGCAAGACCGCGGTAAAGTTCGACCGTGTGAACGCCCGGAATTCCGAAGACGCAGGTCACATCTCTTTGGCGAAGCTCGGCAACCAAAGCTTCACCGATTGTCATTCCGCTCATGCAACCTCGCGTGATTTGCTGTTGGCGTGATCAATGATGCGAGAAACCGCTGTGGCAAAATCGGCGTCACTAATCGTCAGCGCGACCCGGACCCAGTCTTTCAGACCGTCGCCAAAGGCGGGCCCTGGCATGACAGCCACCCCTGCCTGTAACAGATCCCACGCATAAGCTTCGCCATCAAACCCGGTGGCAGAAACGTTAATGAGGGCGAACATTCCCGCCTCTGGGCGATGAACCGTCAGATCCGTTTCTGCTTCAAGACGATCAGCCAGCAGGGTGGCGCGGCCAGAGAAACGAGCGGCCATGCCGGGCGCAACCTCGGACCCGTCGCGGATTGCCTTTTCGGTCATGTCCGCGATGAAGGGCTGATTGCCAAAGAGCATTGTTTCGGAATACGGCAGCAGCGCTTCACAAAACGCTGCTGGTCCGACACACCAACCGCTACGAAACCCTGGGGCAGCATGTGATTTCGAGATGGATGATACACCTATGACACGATCCGCCAGTTTCGGGTCTGCCAATGGTGAAGCAAATTCGGCCTCGTCAAAGATCAGTTCTTCATAGACCTCGTCCGAGATGATCCATAAATCGTGCGCCATGGCGAGCTGCCCGATTTCGGCAATTTCCGTGGTAGTCAGAATTGCACCTGTCGGGTTGTGTGGCGTTGTCAGAAGAATGGCGCGGCTGCGTGGAGTGATGCGTGCGGCAATATCTTCGGCTTGCATGCGAAACCCGTGCTCTGGCCGAAGCGGCACAGGCACCATATCCGCCCCGGATGCACGCACGACTCCTTCGTATGTCGCGTACATCGGATCACCAACCAAAACTTCGTCTCCGGCCTCTGCAATCCCGGACATCACTGCAAAAAGGGCGGTTTGCGTCCCGGGAAAGCACAAAAAGTTCTCGGGTCCGAAGGGCCGCCCACGAGAGGCTGAATAGCGAGCAGCAAGCGCGTCAAGCAGTCCGGCTTCACCGCGCCCGTTGGAATACCCTGTCCGTTGTGCCCGCAAGGAGGTTACGGTGGCTTCTACCAATACGGCTGGCACGGGCACATCCGGTTCTCCAATCGTCATTTCGACGATATCCACTCCGGCTTTGATAAGGTCACGTGCTTTCAGGTGTACACCCCATTTGGCACCACCCAACCCCGCTAAACGCTCAGTCACAGATGTTGTCTTCATGGCTGCTCCGCCTCTTTGTTTAATGGTATCCCCAGGATGGCGCTCACGGAGTCCAAGCCGATCCGCGCCAGTTGCCCTTCGGAAAACGCGTCCGGAAGCGCACCGCCTTCCAGCCAAAGGCCGTCGATTACCGCGTTGCAAGCAATGGCCAGTTGCGTTGCCTCCGTTGCAGCAACTGAACGTCCGGTTTCCAGCAATGCGGCGACGATCAGCTCCTCGAGGTGACCCCGGAAATAGTTATAGGTCTGCTGGTGAATGCGCTGCATTTTTGAATCATGTTGCACCTTGTTCAGAAAGCTGGCCCACAACGCCACGGCGCTTGGATCAACGATTGGTGGTCGCAGCGACGCGTCAACGAAGTTGGTCAACTGAGATACCGCGCTTCCCATTCCTGACGAAGCTGCTGTCTGATCGGTTAGCGTATTCATGTGGTGCTCATACGCCGCTTGAACCAACTCTTCTTTTGAAGAGAAATAATGACGGATCAACCCTTGGGTCACGTTCGCGCGGGCTGCAATATCACGCACCGTGGCACCGTGGACGCCCATCTCGGCGATCAGGTCCAAAGTCGCCAATATCAGCGCCTCGCGCCGAAACTCAGCAGACTCACGTTTAAATTTGCGGCTGTCGTCCTGCACGTCAGTGTCATCCATGGCATGGAGTTATTATACACTTGCATAATTGCGAGATTCGAGGCTTACTGCAAGCTGAAATCAGAAGATTGTTGGATATGGACACAGCCGAAGCAGCATCACCCACACCCGAAGCCACTGCGTCCATTGAGGCGATAAAGATTGAGGACCTGCACAAATCCTTTGGTGCGCTAGAGGTCCTGAAGGGTGTCTCCCTGACTGCCAACAAGGGGGACGTTGTCGCAATCATCGGGGGGTCAGGCTCGGGCAAATCCACCATGCTGCGCTGCATCAACTTCTTGGAAACGCCGAGTTCGGGAAAAATCACCATTGGCGGTGAATTGGTTGAAATGCACGCCGATGGCAGTCCCGCGAACCGCCGCCAGATCGAGCGTATCCGAACGCGGCTGGCAATGGTTTTTCAGCAGTTCAATCTGTGGACTCATCGCACGCTTTTGGAGAACGTGATTGAAGTGCCGATACATGTCCTCAAGGTGCCAAAGGCAGAGGCTATCTCGCGGGCGCACGACCTGTTGAAAAGGGTAGGGCTTGGTGACAAGGCCGACACCTTTCCGGCCTATCTATCTGGCGGTCAGCAACAACGCGCCGCCATTGCCCGTGCGCTTGCCGTAGATCCTTCGGTGATGCTTTTCGATGAGCCCACATCGGCGCTGGACCCCGAGTTGGTCGGCGAAGTTTTGAACGTGATCCGTGATCTCGCTGGTGAAGGACGCACCATGCTGCTCGTCACCCATGAAATGAAATTTGCGCGCGAAGTTGCCAGCCACGTTGTCTATCTTTTCGAAGGCCGTATTGAAGAGCAGGGGCCACCTGCCGAGGTCTTCGGTAATCCAAAATCAGAGCGGTTGAAGCAGTTCCTCAGCTCGGTCGCCTGATCCAGTCAAAACAAACTAATGAACCAAAAGGGAGTAACAAAATGAACCTTAAGAAACTGCTTGCGTCCGGAGTTGCCGCCGCCATCCTTTCAGTTGGTGTCGCCAGTGCCGAAGAGGTCAAGATCGGTATCGCGGCTGAACCTTATCCACCATTCGCTTCGCTTGACAGCTCAGGCAACTGGGTTGGATGGGAGATCGATGTTATCAATGCTGTCTGTGCCGCTGCCGAACTGGACTGTGTTATAACGCCTGTAGCCTGGGATGGTATCATCCCATCGCTGACCGGGCAGCAAATCGACGCCATCATGGCCTCTATGTCGATCACCGAGGAGCGGCTGAAAACCATTGATTTCAGCGATCCTTACTACAACACACCCGCTGTGATCGTTGCGGACAAATCGATGGATATCGAAGCGACACCAGAGTCGCTGGCGGGTAAAGTTGTCGGCATTCAGGCTTCGACCATCCACCAGGCCTATGCGCAGGAATATTTCAAGGATGCTGAACTGCGGGTTTATCAGACACAGGATGAGGCCAATCAGGACCTGTTCGCAGGCCGTATTGATGCAACTCAAGCAGACAGCATCGCCATGGCCGACTTTGTAAACTCGGATGCGGGCGCTTGCTGTGAAATTAAAGGCGCCGTTGCAGATGATCCCGCTATTCTGGGACGCGGCGTTGGGGCTGGCGTGCGCAAAGGGCAAGATGACCTGCGTGAGGCGCTGAACAAAGGCATCGCCGCAATTCTTGCCGATGGCACGCACGAGAAGATCACATCGAACTATTTCTCGGCCAGCATTTACTAAGCCGCTGCTGTGAACGGACTGTTGGATTCACTTGGATTGGCGCAGAGCGCAGAGCTTTTGTCGCTCTCGCCGCCGGGATGGGGGGCCAATCTGCTGCGCGGATTGTCCCACTCATTGCAGATTGCTTTCGGCGCTTACGCCCTCGGTCTCGTGATCGGATTGTTCGGAGCTTACGGCAAACTCTATGGCGGGAAGGTCACGCGCGATCTTCTCGCCATCTACACGACGGTAATCCGGGCCGTGCCCGAGCTGGTCCTGATCCTGATCCTGTATTACGTGGGATCTGACATCATAAACAAAATCTCCGCCGCAATGGGCGGGGGTCGGGTTGAGGTCAGTGGTGTTGGCGCAGGCATATGGGTGCTGGGTGTTGTCCAGGGCGCTTACGCGACCGAGATTTTGCGCGGCGCAATTCAGGCGGTTCCGCCCGGTCAGATCGAAGCCGCCAAATCCTACGGGATGCCCGCCTTCATGACCATGCGCCGCGTGACAATCCCGGCCATGATGAGCTTCGCCGTGCCAGGTCTTGCCAACCTGTGGCTGATTGCAACCAAAGATACCGCGTTGCTCGCTGTTGTGGGTTTCAACGAGCTGACACTGGAAACCCGCCAGGCTGCAAGCAGTACACGCGCCTATTTTACTTTCTTTCTGGCAGCGGGATTTCTTTATCTCATGGTTACGCTGTGTTCGGGCGGCATCTTCGCTCGGATTGAGAAATGGGCGCGTCGCGGCCAACCCTCTCTGAAGGGAGGGGGCAGATGATTGATTTCAGATCTTTGATGCAACCACATCGCATTGTGATGATGCTGATATTCGCTGGAATCGTTGTCTGGTGCGCCGTCTCTCTTCAGTGGGACTGGATCCCGAAATATGCGCCGCTCGCCCTTCAGGGCATTTGGACGACAATCTGGCTGTTGGTGGTCACCGTAGTTTTGGGTTTCCTACTCGCCGTTCCTCTTGGATTGGCACAGGCGGTTGGGCCTTGGTATCTTGCCGCCCCGGCCAAGGCATTTTGCACTATCATCCGCGGCACACCGCTGCTGCTGCAACTCTGGTTATTGTATTATGGGCTTGGGTCTTTGTTTCCGCAGTTCCCCTGGATACGCTCTTCCGAGTTGTGGCCCTATTTGCGACAGGCCTGGCCATATGCAGTACTGGCGCTGACGTTGTCCTATGCCGGCTACGAAGGAGAGGTGATGCGCGGTGCCTTCAAAGGGGTCGCCAAGGGTCAACTTGAGGCAGCCAAGGCATTTGGCATGCCACGTTTCACCATGTTTCGCCGTATCTGGTTGCCGCAGGCTATCCGCAACGTCCTGCCGACATTGGGCGGTGAAACCATATTACAACTCAAAGCAACTCCATTGGTTGCGACGATCACTGTCGTCGACATTTACGCCGTGTCTTCACGTGTGCGCTCCGACACTTTCATTATTTACGAGCCGCTCATCCTGTTGGCCGTATTCTATATTCTCGTCGCGGGCGTGATCGCATTTGGTTTCCACTGGCTGGAAGTAAAGGTTCTTGGTACTGGAAACCGCAATGGCGGTATCAGTTAGTATTGCCAGCAGCGGATGGGGATCCATGTGCTGAAAGTCGGCTCCGACAAATGCTTCGAGCTCAAAGCACTCTGTGCTGCAACTTGCGTTCAGGTTAGCTGAGTTCTGATGGCTGACATCAATATCAGGCCATACTGGAATGGTGCGCAATTATATCTCTGCGCACCAATCCCGGCCGGTTCCGTTCACAGCTCTACAACAACTTTTCCGACCGCCGCTCCGTTTGTCAGGTGCTCATAGGCTGCATCGACATTGGTCCACCCAAGCCTCTGTTCGTCAACAATTGGTTTGAGTTGGCACGCATCCGCCATTTCCGCCAGAGTTTTCAGGATGTCACCATGGGATTGACGCCCGACATCATGCATCATCGGGATCAGCATGAAGACGACGTGCAGAGACAGACCTTTGAAATGCACAGGTGTCAGATCAATCTCGACCATCGCGACGGTTGAGGCGACTTGGCCATTGAGCTTGGCCGCTTCGAACGAGTTCGTCATGTTAGGCCCACCCACGCTATCAAACACCACATCGAAGCCCACGCCATCAGTGTGTTCGGCCACGTAGTCCTCGACCTTTTGGGTTGTGAAATCCAACGGGCGCGCACCGAGACCCTCGATGAGGGCTAACTGATCCGCTCCACGACCTGTTGCCGACACGGTTGCGCCAAGGTGGCGCGCAACTTGAACGGCAACATGACCAACGCCACCGGCACCGCCTTGAACCAGAACGGTCTGCCCTTCGCCGACACCGGCGCGGGTCAATCCTTCGTAGGCGGTGATGCCTACGAGAGGCAGCGCCGCGGCCTCTCGCATGCTCAGCGTCTTGGGTTTGTGTGCAATCAGGCGGGCATCCGCCTTGATGTACTCGGCTAGCGAACCATGGAGGTCCATCAAACCACCAGCGCAGCCATACACTTCATCACCTATGGAAAAACCTCTAACACCTTCGCCAACGGCGGTGATTGTGCCAGCAAAATCCATGCCAAGGACCGCGGGCAAATTGGGGGACAGAGGTAGATCCGCGCCCATGCTTCGGATCATTGTATCGACGGTATTGACGCTGGCCGCGGCCACTTTGACGACTACATGCCCAGACGTTGCGACCGGGTCGGGCATTTCCACAAGCTCGAACGGTGCATCGGGTCCGTAGGCGTTCAGAACCATAGCTTTCATTGGGATATTCCTTTTTTAGCGAAGTGTCAGGCGCGGCTTTGAACAGCGCACGCCTGACGTGATCATTGTGTTGGAGGACGGATCAGTTGATATCCTGAACCTGCATAACCAGATCGCCCCACTTGCGCTGGTTTTCGATGTCGTGTTCCAGACCCTGTTCATCCGCGATGGTGAACCGTTTGACCGCCGGGGTTTTGCTTGTGGCCTGATACAGCCAATAGGCTTCGGCCTTCAGCGCTTCATCAATGGGTTTGTCGATGGATTCATAGACCATCTGCTTGCAGGCATTGATCGACTCTGCCGGGAATTTTGCGATCCGCTCGGCGAGCGCTGTCACATACGGGCCAATCTCATCTGGCTCCAAAGCCTTGTTTATGGTGCCCAGACGTTCTGCATCATCCGCATCGTAGTCTTGTGCGCTCAGGATGATCTCAAGCGCTTTTCCAAGGCCGGTTTGACGTGCCATGCGCGAAGCACCGCCGCCGCAAGGCAGGATGCCCATTCCAACTTCCATCTGCATGAACTTGTACTTACCCCGCGCCGCAAATCGCATGTCGAGCGCCAACGCCAACTCGTGTCCGCCACCACGTGCGAACCCTTCCAGCTTTGCGATGGTGGCTTGTGGCACCTTGCTGATCCGCTCGCAGACCGATTGAAGGTCCAAAAGCTGTGCGTCCTCGCGGGATACGGCCTCAGTCGACATATCCTTGAGCAGCTCGGTATCGTAGTGGCAGACCCAGATTTCCGGGTTGGCGGACTGAAAGATCACGACCTTGGTTTCGCGGTCTCGCTCTAGCCGCATGGCCAGACTGTTGAGGTCGGCCAGCATTTCCTGGCCTTGCACGTTTACGGTGCCAAAGTTGAATGTGACTGTTGCGATGCCGTTTTCAACAGCAACGTCAAAGGTTTGAAAGTTCTCATATTTCATCAGACAGTCCTTTCTTGGGCCTCGACGCGGCACGCGCGAGGGGTAAGGGAGGTTAAAGTTGGAAGCGCGTCTGGATTTAGTGCAGCGCGGGTCAGTTGGTCTGGTTAATCAAACCTCTGATCGAGTTCATGACGTCGGCAACATGTGCTTTGTCTAGTGCTGCGGCATGTGGATTCGCGAAGGCACCGCTGTCATTGTCAAAATAGGCACCTGACGCATCAGCGAACCGATCACCCAATGCTGCGTCAATCAGGATATCAGCGCCGATGTTCATATCGTTCCCGGCTAGGCCGAATCCTTCTTTCACCATCTTTGAGGCCAACAGCGATCCCGGATTTACCGCGACCATGACGGGTGCATCGGGCAGAGATTTGGCCCATTCCCGGGTCCAGATGGTGATCGCCAGCTTGCTTTGCGCATAAGCCTCCATATCAGCCAGCGGAACACTGCCCTCCAGTGCATTTATATTCACCGGGGCCTGCGCTGCCGATGACAGGTTCACGACGCGCCCGTCGGCGGGAATGATGGGCATCAGCAATTCTGTGAGCAAATAGGGTGCGAGTGTGTTGACGACAAAGCGGATGTCCTGCCCATTCGCAAGCACAGTTTGCGGAGCTTTCAGCACACCTGCATTGTTGATTAACACGTCCAGTTTGTCATGTTTGGCCTTTACGCTTTCAGCCAGTTCTCGCACTGCGGACAGATCGCTCAAATCAGCGGTATAAGTTTCGACATAGCCGCCGACGTCGGTGGCAGCGCTGTCCAATTTGGAGGTACTGCGTCCATGCAGAAGTACTTTGTGTCCATCGGCGGCCAGCTTCTTTGCCGTGAGCAAACCAATGCCGTCGGTTGAACCTGTAATGAGTATAGTCTTGGTCATTGATCTGATCCTTTAGGAAAAGTCGGGCAGTACGGTATCTGCCAAGTGTTCGAGGGTCGTATCGATGGGCGCTTGATTGAACCGTAGGTTCAGTGCAACGTGATTGACCCCAAGCGTTTCTATTTCACGTAGATAGCTACGCAGGAAATCGGTGCCAGACTGAAACCCAAGATGGATCGGGCGCGGTGATGCGGCGTGATCGGCAACGACATCGATATACAGGGATTGCATGACAGGCTTGTCTGGCTGGCCCGCTTCCTTCCCGCGCCTCCGATAGTCCGCAATAACCTGCCTTTGAGCAGTCGCATTGCGCGGATAGGTCATCCAACCATCGCCGTTCTGCGCCACCCAATCGGGGGATTGCTGGCTACCACCCGTAATAATCATCGGCAGGCGGGTCCCATGCGGCTTTGGCAGCAGGTCAATCCCGCCAGACAGCGTACCCTGCGCACTTTCACGCTCGGGATAGTCCAATCCAACGGCGCGGATGTAGTCAAAGCTGTCGCGGAAACGTGCCCCGCGGTCATCATAGCTCTGGTTCATAGCCGGATACTCCTCAGGCCGGTCCCCGGAGGCTACACCCAAGAGCAACCGTCCGCCCGAGAGCACATCCGCGCTCGCCGCCGCCTTGGCTACATGAGCGGGGTGACGCAATGGCAGGATCACGCTCGCCGTTCCAAGGGCAATTCGGTCCGTCACCGCAGCAAGCGCACCCAGATAGACAAATGGATCGAAAATCTGTCCTGCATCACCAAAGCTTGGAACGTTAAATGGCACGTCGCGCAGCCAAAGTGATGCAAACCCGAGGTTCTCCGCTTTCCGAGCCGCTTCCAGATGATCCCGAAGCGTCGGCTCTGCACCGACTGCATATGCTTCGAGCGGCAACACAAGGCCAACGCTTAGCCGTCCCGGTCGAAATACCCGGTTATAGGCCACGTTGATTTGGGCAAAATCAGCAGGCTGCATTTTATCCAACATGTCCGGCTCTCCTTTAATAGCGCACCAAGGTGCGGCTCTCGATGCTTTTGCGAATGGTGTTGACGTTTGAATCTTCGACCATATCAAGCGCACTATGCGCGATCGACGGAGCACCTCGATTGTCATAGATGTTGAAGATCGCGACCTCATCCGGCGTCATCTTCGACTGATAAATCCACTCATGCCTGGGGTTTCCTACCAGCCCCATTATTTGCCCATTGCGGTCGGGATAGATCAGGTCCAGCAAAATCCAATCAGACGGTTCAACTGATGACGGGCGAACAAAGCCCAGGGGTGCTGAGTTGATAGGATGATCCACAGGGCGCCACACATTAACAAAAGCATAGTGACCGCGCGCCCACTCGGCTGCGGCCTCGGCACCCAAAAGATCGACAAGCCGCTGTTCGGCTCCGTCCTTGCTATAGTCACTGTGGACGTTGCGCGCGGGTTTGCGCGTCGCTCCTGGGTCATCCATCCGAATCGTGTGATCAAAAACCACAACCTCGCGCGCACCTAACTTGTTCGAGAGCATTGCCGTTAGTTCCGCATCGTATGTCGGTTTCCAGACCTCGCCGGTAAAATCTTGTACCTGCGTTTCCAGCAGCGCGAACTCAACAGCATCAGACGCAAATGTAACTGTGTTGCTCGTGGTGCGGGCATCTGTCAATGCAACAGCCGTGCTGGCCAGTTCGGGCGAAATCAAATTACCAGCAATCCCGCCTGCATCTAGTTCAAAGGCTTGCCGCCAGGGCTTGTGAACGTGGTAGTTGACTGTGGCTGTTCGCGTCATCTGCGTCTCCTTCCCATGCCGAGTTGCATCCATGAAGGGGATTTAACGCTAATCTATTTGCGTATAAACTGCCCATTCATGGATTGATAATTCGGGTTTGCGATATAATGGGGCTTGATACAGACGCGCTGAGATTGTTTGTAGCGGCGGCAGAAAGGCTGAACATCAGTGCGGCGGGGCGCGCTTTGGGCATGGCTCCAGCTGTCTCGAGCGCAAAGCTTGCCAAGTTGGAGCAAAGCCTGGGTTCCGAACTGTTACATCGCACAACGCGCAAGGTGTCGCTGTCTGTTGAAGGTGCCGATTTCCTGCCCTTCGCCCGAGAGATTATTGCGCAGGAAGAGGCAGCACTTACGGCGTTGGGCAAACAAACAGCGACCATCCGCGGTACATTGCGCTTCGCTGCGCCCAGCACCTTTGCTCAGCTCTACATTGCTCCAATCCTGCCGAAATTTCTTCAACAGCACCCCGATCTGACGCTCGATTTGCGCCTGTCGGATATGCAGTTCGATCTTATCGAGGGGAGTTACGATCTTGCACTAAGAAATGCGCCGCTTGTCGACACCAGTCTGAAAGGCCGAAAATTGGCTGATGACCGACGCATACTGTGCGCCGCGCCGCACTATCTTGACACATACGGCACACCCAAAACACCTGCCGATCTGAAAAGCCACCACCTGATCGCTTTCCAAAATCGCCACTTGCGCACGCTAACGGGAAAGGCAGGTGAGAAAGCCACATTTGATCCAGCGATGGCCAAGGGTCAATTGATCATCGACGACGGCCAAAGCCAGGTCTGCGCCACTCTGGCCGGCGCCGGAATATCCCTGAACGCACTGTGGAGCGTGTATGATCACCTGAAATCGGGCCGGTTGATGCAAATTCTGCCAGATTTTGAGGCTACGGAAGACAATGTACTATGGCTTATCTATCCCAAGTCCAACGTATTATCCCCCAAAGTTCGGGTATTCATGGATTTTCTGATCGCAGAGATTGGCTCAAATCCACCTTGGGAAACATGATCCCAATATTGGTCAAGCGCGCCTTAAGACATCACGGCGCCAGTTTGGAGAAATGCACGAGGCGGACACGCCTATTACAATTGCAATAGCCTGATCTGTTCCGCGATTTATGAGTTCCCGTGAACGCGGCCATCGCTCCCGTAGCGAGTGGCTAGTTAGACAGGCTGCATCGCAGCATCTAAACGGTTTATCCAAGGCCGGTTCCGGTCGTTCTTGCGTGAACCCAAAAGAGGGTTTCAAGACCTTAGTCGATCCAGCCGAAGCCGCGAGTGCAGGAAAGGTGTTTCTTATTCGCCCGCAGCGACGGCCTCGCCTGTCGAGAATAGCGCGGCAAGCATCGCCTCACTTCCAGCCAGCGCGCCCTTGCGCACGGTCGCAAGAACAAGTTTCCGAGCCGACGATTGTGGGAGACAAATACTTTTGACGTCGTCAGACCGGTACCGCAAAACATCGGGGACAGGCAGAAGCGTAAATCCCAGGCCTGCCGAAACACATTCCATAATCGCTTCAAGGTTATCAAGGACAATGGTTTCGGAACCCTTCGGTCTTTTGTGCTTAAGCATCTCTCCAGCAATGAGTTTTCCGATCCCGGTGTCGGGCATAAAATGAAAGAAGGGCTGCGCATTCAATAAACCCGCGAGGCCATCTTTCAGCAATTTCTTATGGGCTGCAAAGGCAAAGGGTTCCTCTCGAAGCACCTTGTCCGCAAGCGTGTCAGGAACACCTTCTGCATCTGTAAGAAGGGCGGCATCAAGCTGACCGCTTACAACCTTTTCTTGTAGAACCTTGGACAGGCCGGTTTCGAATGAGAAGGTCGCTTGCGGTGCTTGACGTTTTGCGTTGTTCAGGAAGTTCGGCAGCAAGCGAACGGCAGCAGTTGTGACAAATCCTATTCGGAAATGCCCGACAAGCGTGTTCGTCGGGCGACAGATTTTGAGAAGGCTGTCTTCGTGCTGCAGGAGCGGGATCGATGCCTCGACGACGCTCCGGCCGATTGGCGTAAGTCGCGGTGGTCGTACGGTGCGGTCAAAGAGGTCAACGCCAAGCTCCGCCTCAAGCGCCTTCATCTGCATTGAAAGTGCAGACAATGTCATGTTTTGCTGCTCGGCCGCTTTCGCAAAGGAGCCGACATTCGAGACCCGTATGAGGGTTCTGAGAGAACGTGTCTGCATAAGTTAAGGTATATTGGATTAGATATCCAATTTTATTCGATTGTGTTGTATTACTGCAAGCGTATTCTGTTAAGAAACAGAGACGAGGGACACGCATGCCGCATCCGCTTGTGAACGTTGCGAAAGAACTGGCCCCAGAATTTGAGAAACGTGCCGCAGATTGGGACAGATCGCGCAGGTATTGCTGGCAGAATGTTGGCGAATTGGCCGATGCTGGCATCATGGGTATGACCATTGCAAAGAAATATGGTGGGCAGGGCGCGAGTTTTTTGGACGTCACCATGGTGGTCGAAGAGATCGCAAAAGCCTGCACCCTGACCGCCCGCATCGTTGTCGAGGGCAACATGGGTGGCATCAGTGCGGTCATGGGGTACGGCAATGACGAGCAGAAGGCTTTTTGTGCTCAGCATGTCCTGGCAGGAGATAAGCCTGCGATCTGCATAACCGAACCTGACTCGGGAAGTGCCGCGACCGATATGCAGACTACCGCGCGGAAACAGGGTCGCACATACATCCTCAACGGGTCCAAGCATTGGATCACTGGTGGAGGGGTCTCGAAGCTGTACCTGATCTTTGCCCGCGTGCTCGATGAGGCAGGCGCCGATCAGGGGATTGGCGGTTTCATTCTGTTTGCCGATCCGATGTCAGGAGATACGCCCAAGGGGTTCACCGTGGTGGGTCGCGAATACACGATGGGCCTTTGCGGTATGCCCGAAGCAGAATTGCGGTTCGAAAATGTCGAGATCAACGAGAAATGGCTGGTCAAACCGCCTTCAGGATTGAAGCGTGGCTTTGCCGACCTGATGAACGCTTACAATTCGCAACGCGTCGGTGCGGGAGCAGTTGCTATGGGTGTTGCGGCAGGGGCACTTGAACATGCAAAACGCTACCTCGTTCAACGTGAACAGTTCGGGCGCCCGCTTGCAGAATTCCAGGGGCTTCAATGGATGCTGGCCGATATGGACACGAAAGTTCATGCAGCTAGGCTGCTGCTCCATGAAGCGGCACGATCGCGTGGCCCAAACGGCAGTCAGTATCCCGATATGACCATGGCCGCCCGCGCCAAGCTTTTTGCGTCCGAGATGGCTATTAAGGTGGTCAGCGATGCGCTGCAGATGTTCGGCGCGCGCGGCTACAGCGATCGTGAACCTCTGGAGCGGATGTATCGCGATGTGCGCATGTTCACTATCGGCGGCGGGACCGCACAGATTCTCCGGACCCAAATCGCCGGAAATATTCTAGGCATTAAAACACCACAGACGCGGGACGGATATTCGCGCCTTGCCGACATGGAGCGTTACGCGGCTGAATAGAAGACCCTATAAAAATTGAAAAAGGACTTTCGGGCCGCCGACTTTCTTGTGCCGCAGCCCTACGCGTCTGCGTGCCGTCACGCCTTCGGCATGCTGGGCCGACGGTTTTTTCGCGTTAATCTAGTTGCCTAGTTAGCCAACTTAGCTGCGCAAGAAAGGCGCTGTATTCATGCGCCAGAGAAGTTTGCGACCGAGCCAGCGAAACAAATGCAATTTTACGCTGCGTAAAATGGCGGGGCTATTTTTTGACAATCGTAAACTTCCTAAATGAGATCTGCCTAGGCAGGCAAGTTTAGCGTGTACGCCAAGCAATTACTTCGATTCCCTAAAGGAAAGCTGCGATGAAAAAGTTCATTTTTGTTGCTCTCATCAGTCTCACCGCATGCACTCAGTACCCGATGCAGAAGCCACTGATGGTTGACGGAACCAGGAATGCGACCTTCTACACAGATGAGGCTGAATGCCGATTGATGGCCGCGAGTTTCAATCCTGGGCAGCGTAAAATGGATGCTACGTTCGGCGCTATTGATGGTGCGGTTACTGGTTGGGTTGTTGGCGAGAAGGAAGATGTCATCGGAGGTGCGATCGCAGGTGGCATCGTCGGATCTGTGCGCGGCCAGTACAATGACGAAATGGCGCGGCGTCATGTGCTTGTGAACTGCATGCAGGTGCGTGGTCACGGTGTGGTGGGCTAGTAATGGCTGCAGATTACTCAGTGGTTTATCGAACTGGGCCTTGGCCCTGACTCAAAAAAGGGTCCGAACAGAGTTCGTAATTTTGGGGCAAATTCTGACCAGAGAAGGAGTGCTCTGATGCCGAATAAACGTTTCAGTTGTAAAAGTTAAAGAAACCGGCCTGATTGGGTGGGTGAACAGTGTCGCGCAGATCTTCCAAAGACGCGTTTCGATTGCCTTGCATGTTGGAGCGTCGAATTGACATATCCCACCCAGAAGCGCGCTTCTTTCAGGCTACAGGTGATCAACTTCCGCATGTTTAGCACCGATGATCAAAGTGTTTTGCAATGCCGAAACTACGTAAAAGGTCGTCCCAAAAAAACGCCAACTCTGACAAACCATTCCAGACATGGACTGGCAGCGACCGTTGGCCCGCTTGCGCGAAAGCTAGAAAATCAAACGACGATCTGATGATATGAAGTCAGCCATCTGACGTGGTTTACTTATTGCTGCGTACAAGGGTGATGCGATTCCAGATAACTGTGAAACCCACCGATGACTAAGTGTGCGGAAACTGGATAAGCCGGTCAAGAATCTGACAAACCAGCCTTCTGGAGGCTGGCCAACAGGTTCTCCTTAAATGTGGCGTCAAGTTGCCAAATGGCAAGTATATCCGATGCAACAGATGAAAAATCTGGGCGTAGAACCAACAAGCTGCGTAGACCCGCCTGGGCCTGTTCCCCATTTCCCAGTTTGCTGTGTAGCGCGGCCTGCCATAGATGGGTCCAGAAGAAACCTGGCATATCGATTTGTTCCAATTGTGCCAGCGCCGCTTCATAGTCGCCCCGGTCGAACTCGTAAAAAACCCGCGGAAACAGATACCACTGAGGATGCACAGGGTTCAGAGCGATTGCCCGGTCTACAATAGCAAGTCCTTTGTCCCATTCGCCACTGAACGCCAGACGCATCCCGTAATGGGCCAGAATGTCGGTGTCATTCGGATTCAGGTCAATCGCCCGTTGCCCGGCCTCTCGGAACCCGGCAAAATCACCGAGCACGAACCGCATATTGGCCATCATCAGATGTCCCGCCGCCAGATTTGGGTCGATCTCGACCGCCCGGCGTGCTGCGGCATCGGCTGCGGCCAGAATCTGTTCGCGATTTCCGCCCAGCCCAAAACGTATCTGTTGCAGATACAGGTTCGACAGCACCGCCCAGGCCTCGGCATAATCCGGAGCCTTCTCAAGCGCGTTCAGGATGCAGGATTTGATTTCGGCATGGCGATCCAGATTGATGGTTACCTGATAGCTGTAATAACCAAGCACACAGTCATAAGCATCGCGATTGTTGGGTGGAATTCTATCGGCATCTCGCATCGCGCCAAGCGTCAGTAGCCCGTATTTCCCGGCCAGTTTACCCATTACATCTCGGATAATGCTGTCCTGTACCGCATAAATTTCCTCGGAGGTATTGCTGACCTCATAGCTTTGCGACCAGATATATCTTCGGTCTTTCAGATCAATGAGGCGTGCGGACAGGCGCAAGGTGTCGCCCCTGTCCATCACATTGCCTTCCAGCGCGAAATCGGCGTTGAATTCTGTACGCAAGCTCGTCGTATCAATCTCAGTTTCACCAGAATGCAGTGTGCTGCCAAGGGGCAAGACCCAGATGTCCCGGAACCGGATCAACTCGGTCGTCAACTGCCGGGTAAGACCATCGGCGAGGTACTCGGGGCCCTCTCCCAGAGTTTCAAAGGGCAGTACAGCCACGACGGGCCCTTTGGGCAAGCTGTGATTTGCCTGTTCCTCAGGCGTCCCTGAACGGGTCAATCCCCAGATTAGCCCAAACAATGCCAGGCCAACGGCGACAGCCAGTCCAATCCCAGCGCGTCGTCGTCCGCTGAACCCGGCATTTGGCCGGGCATCAGCAGGTGCCTGATCAGGGCTGGGCAGTGAAGATTTTTCGAACCGCGGCGCGTATCCTCCTTTGGGCATGGTGAGACGTATCGGATCGCCCCGACCGGGCCCGGCATAGTAGGTGTCAATCTCCTGCCTTAGTCGCCGCGCCTCAAGTCGGACAATCGGATCGACCTGCTGGTCGAAGCTTTCGTCGCGGTCAAAGACCGACATGGCAATCGACACGCCTTTGATCTGATCTGAACGACCGGCCAGATATTCCTCGATGATATAGTTCAGAAATGCGCGGCGTTTGGGGCTGGCGGTGAAATCCGGATGATCCAGGATACGTTGCATCTGTACCCGAATTTCGCGCTCGGTAGTATCCACTTCAATATCCCTCTGCCTCGGGAAAACCAAGGAAAACCATTATGTTGGCCTCGTTGATACATGTGTTTTTCGACAGGTGGCAACATGTTTGCACTTCTCGGGAAAAATTCTGCGGATAAGAGGGCCGCACTGCTGGTCGTACAGGCAGGCACCCGGCTTCCAAAAGATCGCGCATCTCGGCACTTCTGGACGTCAATGCACCGGCGGGACGAATTTCAACCTCGTGGTTCGTCCCGTCAGACCTCCTGCGCTGCGATCTCTTTTGAAGCGTTCATGATAGGAACCGATTATATATGCCACGTCGATCCACCTTACTCTTGACCGTCACCCTTTTGACGCTGACCTCAGGCCTTGCCGTCGCGCAGGATGATAGTCCTCAGCACTTTGACCCGAAGGGCAAGCTGCCCTCGGATTACACGATCGAATTCCAGCAAACCCAACGCAATAACCTGCCGTTCGATGACGAGCGTGACTTTGAAGAAAGCCGCAAGGGGCTAATTGCGGTTCCAGAATACCGCCAGATCAAAACCGAGGATGGCACCGTCGCCTGGGACATCGGCAGCTATGACTATCTGCTCGAGGGCAAAGAGTTCGACTCGATCCACCCGTCGTTGCAGCGTCAGGCGATCCTGAACATGAATTTCGGCCTGTACGAGATTCTCGACGACAGCATCTATCAGGTGCGTGGCTTCGATCTGTCCAACATCACTTTTATTCGTGGCGATACCGGCTGGATCATCTTTGACCCGCTGGCCTCCAAGGAAACTGCCGCAGCAGCGCTGAAGCTGCTGAACGACACCGTGGGCGAACTGCCGGTCAAGGCGGTTGTCTATTCGCATTCCCACGCCGACCATTATGGCGGTGTGCGCGGAGTGATCACCGATGAGGACGTGGCCAACGGTGTGGAGGTGATCGCGCCCGAAGGTTTCATGGAACATGCGGTTTCCGAAAACGTCTATGCGGGCAACGTGATGAACCGCCGTCTGTTTTTCCAATACGGCGTATTGCTGCCGCGCAGCCCGTTCGGCCATGTGGATCAGTCCATCGGCAAGAACATCTCGGCTGGCACCACGGGCCTGATCGAACCGACCCGCTATGTCTCGGACGCGTATGAAGAGATCATCGTAGACGGCGTGCGTATGATCTTCCAGAATACACCGGGTACTGAAGCACCTGCTGAGATGAATACTTATTTCCCCGACCTCAAGGCATTCTGGGCGGCGGAAAACATCACTGGCACAATTCACAACATCTATACCTTGCGTGGCGCACTGGTGCGCGATGCGCTGAGCTGGTCCAAGCATGTCAATGACGCGCTGTACAAGTTTGGGCAGGATGCCGAGTTGATGTTCGCCTCTCACTCTTGGCCCCGTTACGGAAATGAGCGCATTCAAGAAGTGATGCGTGCGCAGCGTGACACTTACGCCAATCTTAACAACGGGGTGTTGAATCTGGCCAACAAGGGCGTGACCATCAATCAGATTCACAACGTCTATGACGTGCCGGAAAGCCTGCAGCAGCAATGGGCCGCGCGCAGCTATCATGGCTCGGTCGAGCATAACAGCCGGGCGGTGATAAACCGTTATCTGGGCTACTGGGATGCCAACCCCACCACGCTCACACCTCTGTCGCCAGAAGACAGCGCGCCGCTGTTTGTCGAGATGATGGGCGGCGCCGAACCGATCCTGTCGAAAGGGCAGGAATTGGTCGACACCGGCAAATACCTTGAAGCGACCGAGATTCTGAACAAACTGGTCTACGCCGAACCACAGAACCAGGCCGCCAAGGACCTGTTGGCCGACGCGTTTGAGCAGATCGGGTATCAGAAGGAAAGCCCTTCGGTCCGCAACTCGTTCCTTGGCGCGGCGTTCGAACTGCGCAACGGTATTCCTCAGGGCGCTACTATCGAGACCACCGGTCCCGATACGATCAAGGCCATGCAGACCACGATGTGGCTCGACTTTCTGGCCATTCGTGTCAATAGCGCCAAAGCCGCCGATATGGAGTTCACCATCAACCTGTCGATCCCCGACCGGGACGAGAACATCGTTGTCGAGATGAGCAATGCCACTCTGACTCATATCGTCGATCAGGTGGCGGAAGACGCCGATCTTTCGATCAGTCTGAGCCGCACGGACCTGGAAAAGGTCATGACCGGTGAGCGCAGATTGACCGAGATGCTCGCTGATGGCACCGCGCAGTCTGAGGGCAACGCCGAGATCGTAGCGCAACTGGCTTCGACCCTGGATCAATTCGATTTGGGTTTCGAGTTGATGCCCGGCACCGGAGCGCAGGATTTGACACCACCCGCCAATGATTTTGCCCAGCCCGGGTTAGCAAACTCGAGTGGCGGCTGAGACGGGACCGTCCGATTGAAAGCTGGCTCAGGGTTTTGCTGCCCTGGGCCTCTCTCTTTCTGACTATTGGACCGAGAGAAGTTTTCGGCCAGTAGTGCTGGTATCGGAGCAGCAGGATGCCCAGCCCGAACGACTGCTGGATTGCTACCGCCGTGCGCGGACACTCTCATCCGTGGTGTCAATGCGGGATCAGAATCTTCAGCCTAAGAAAGCCAAAGCGCATGACGCAAAAATCATACTGGGATGTTCTGAAACTTGCAATTTGTGAACACCAGCCAAGATATCAAACTACCTAGAGGTCCCGATCCGTAGATTTCAATTCACTCCTGGACCTCGTTGCGTACAACGATTCAAAGAACTGGCCGCTTAGCGCCGCGGGTCGGATGGGTATCTTCGAATTGGAGGAAGCTTCACAACCCAATTGTCGAATGTGACGTGGTCAGACTTTAGCTGCGACATGCTATGATCGCTTCCAAATTTCGATAAGACACTGTGTGTCGCAAATCGAAGTATTTAGTGTAATCAATAATGTCTTTGCGGAAACGGCAGCCTCTAGAAGATCATATGTAAGACCGGTTCGAGAACTACTTTAGCGAAACGAACACCTCAACTGGCTGTTTGGTCAGCCCGAACCCATATCTTGCGACACCTCTCAAGTCGTGAGACGAAACTGTATTTCAGGTTCATTGGACCGAAAGTAGTAACCTGATGTTAGAACAGTGGGGCGATTAACTGGGCCAGAAATGCTTGTTCTCTGAAGAAGCACCCGTCACACCGTATTTTTCTTCAAGCCAAGGTACTAAATTTGGGTTAGAACGCACATTCTAACCAACGCTTCGCGACATTCTACAAACAGGAAATTCCTTGCCAAGTGGACTAGCCCCTGCCGAACTGATCGCTATCCTAATCGCCGTGACTGATGATCAGCCGCGTGTCATGACCTTGCGTGGCGGTAACGCGCTACCTTCGGGACCGTTCGAATCTTCACACCGCAGCTTGCAAAGCGGCTTGCGGGCCTGGATTGAGGCGCAGACCGGCCATCCGGTGGGATATCTTGAACAGCTTTACACCTTTGCAGACAAGGATCGCGATCCACGCTCGGGTTATGCCGACAACTCTCAGCGTATCTCGATCAGCTATCTCGGTCTGGTGCGGGAGCAGGATACTACTGGTGCTGGACGTCCGGCATGGCGTAGCTGGTATCAATACTTCCCATGGGAGGATCATCGCGATCGCAGCCCCGAAGAACTACCACAAATTATCAAACGTATCTCAGCTTGGGCAGGGAGTGATCCGCTAAAACTGCAGCGTGTGGACTATCTGTTTGGTCTGAATGGGAAGACCTGGAACGAAGAGCTGGTTTTGCAACGTTATGAGCTTATGTACGAAGCAGGGCTTGTTGACACTCCTGAATTCGGTCGTCACATGGAAGCGGACAACCGTCGCATTCTCGCCACCGGCATATCTCGCTTGCGGGCCAAGATAAAATACTCTCCGGTTGTGTTCGAGCTCATGCCCGAAAGCTTCACCTTGCTGCAGTTACAGCGCACAGTTGAAGCGCTGTCTGGTCTACACCTGCACAAACCCAATTTTCGCCGCCAGATTGATCAGCAGGAATTGATTGAAGATACCGGCGAAATGTCCAGCGGCACCGGTGGTCGTCCGGCACGCCTGTTCCGATATCGGCCGGCCATTCTAGAGGCTCGCATGCTGTCGGGCGTCAGATTACCTCTCTCCCGGTCCTGAACCTCGCTTGACATAATCTCGAATCGAGAATAAGCATGACCTCAATATACTCGATTCGAGTATAAATGGAGAAGCCAATGAAAGATTTTCGCCTTCCAGACCTCTACGACCGGGTAAAGCAGATCATCCCGCAACCCGAATGGATGCTGTTTGAAGATGATCTGGAAGCCATCCTTGATCTCAAGCGTGAGAGGAATGCGGTCATCCTCGCCCACAATTACCAAACGCCGGAGATCTTCCATGGAGTTGCCGATATCGTGGGCGACAGCCTTGCGCTTGCGCGAGAAGCTGTCGAGGTTAATGCCGATGTAATTGTGTTGGCTGGTGTGCATTTTATGGCGGAAACTGCCAAGCTGCTGAATCCGGATAAGACAGTGCTGATCCCAGATTTGGGGGCGGGGTGTTCACTGGCGGATTCCATCACACCCGAGGATATTGCGCTTTTGCGCGAAGCCCATCCCGACGTTCCGGTGATCACATATGTAAACACTTCGGCAGCGGTGAAGGCGGCATCGGATATCTGCTGCACGTCGGGCAACGCAGTAAAGGTGGTGGAATCCCTCGGGGTGTCGCGCGTGTTGATGATCCCGGACGAGTATCTCGCCAAGAACGTCGCCAAAGAGACCGATGTCGAATTGATCGCATGGCATGGACATTGCGAGGTGCACGAACTGTTTACTCCAGCCGATATACGTGAAATGCGCGAAGCGTGGCCGGGTGTTACGGTGCTGGCCCATCCTGAGTGCCCGCCCGAAGTGGTTGCCGAAGCAGATTTTTCTGGCTCTACCGCAGTCATGTCGGATTTCGTCGGCGACAAAAAACCGACGCGGGTTTGCCTGCTGACCGAATGCTCGATGAGCGACAACGTGGCGCTGAACCATCCTGAGGTGGAATTCGTGCGCCCCTGTAACCTGTGTCCACATATGAAGCGCATTAGTCTGCGCAACATTCGCAACGCATTGGAACTGGGCCATCACGAAGTCACCGTCGATCCGGCCATCGCCGAAGATGCGCGCCGCGCGGTAGAACGGATGCTGGCAGTTAAATGATCTGGCTCGAAGGGCTTCATGGTCGAACTGCCATCATCGGTGGCGGCATCGCCGGGCTGACGGCAGCGCTGGAACTAGCTCCACAACCCGTAGTACTAATCACCCGTGCAGGGCTGGGCCAGGAATGTTCCAGCGCTTGGGCTCAAGGAGGGATTGCCGCCGAACTAGGCACGGATGGTGATCCTGCGCAACACTTGGCCGATACTTTGCGGGCGGGCGACGGGCTGTGCGACGAAACCCTGGCGTCGGCCATTCTCTGCGAAGCGCAAAAGGCGATCACTGGTTTAGAGAAACATGGCGTTCGTTTCGATAGAACCGCCGACGGCACATATGCCTTGGGGCGCGAGGCCGCGCATTCCCGCCGCCGCATACTGCATGCAGGCGGCGACCGCACCGGAGCCGAAATCACATCGGCCCTTGCGAGTGCCGTGTTGCAATGCCAGTCGATCACTTGCTTGACCGGAGTCGAAGCCCGACGGGTGTTGACGCTAGACGGACACGTCACAGGCGTTCATCTGCAAAAAGATGCCCAAGCAGAGGTATTGCGCACATCTCAGGTCGTTATGGCGACAGGCGGTTGCGGCGGTCTGTTTGGTGTCAGCACCAACCCTTCAGGTAATTTCGGCCAGGGTGTCATGATGGCCGCCCGCGCCGGGGCAGCGTTGCGCGATATGGAATTTGTCCAGTTTCATCCCACAGCGCTGGATGCCAAGCAGACACCACTGGCATTGGTCAGTGAAGCCGTCCGGGGCGAAGGCGCAATTCTGATTGACCAAACCGGCAAGCGCTTCATGTCGCATATTCCAGGGGCTGAACTGGCCCCGCGTGACGTGGTGGCTCGTGCCGTGCATCAGGTCATATTGGAAGGTGGGCGAGTGTTTCTTGATGCTCGTGCCGCGCTTGGTGCCGAATTTGTCCAGCGGTTCCCTGGCATCCATGCATTGTGCGCAGCAACCGGAATTGATCCGGCGCGCGATCCCATACCGATACTTCCGGCTGCGCATTACCACATGGGCGGTATCGCCGTTGATGAGTATGGAAGAAGCACTCTGTCAGGCCTTTGGGCCATAGGTGAATGCGCGGCCACTGGCCTGCATGGTGCCAATCGCCTTGCTAGCAATTCACTGCTAGAGGCGGTGGTGATGGGATGCCGCGCCGCAAATGATGTTGCCAAGGCAGAAATGAGAAACCTGTCATTTGTTCCTACAGTTACCGCTCTGCCTCGTTCTGACCCTAGCTCTGTCCGGCCTTTGGCTACAAAATTTCTGGGTTTGATCCGCGACGAGGTGGGATTGCGTCAAGTCATTTCAAAGTTGTCTCCGTTGGTCGAAACCGCTGCCTGCGCTTCTGACCCGGCACTAGTCGCGCTTTCGATCGCGGTCTTTGCCGATCTACGCCGAGAATCGCGTGGCGGACATTACCGAAGTGACTTCCCTAATCCTGAGGCGAACGCGCAATCTCTTTTGATGACTCTGACCGAAGTACTTGCTCATGCGAGTTTGACCAGTCAGGAACCCTTTTTGAGGACTGCTTGAGAAATGACTATCATGCCCCTAGCCCCGTTGCCCCGAACGATGCTGGAGCCGGTGATCCGCCGCGCACTTGATGAAGATTTGGGCCTCGCCGGAGATGTCACCTCTTCGGCTGTTATTCCTTCGGATCATGTTTCCGAAGTTGTGGCTTGCGCGCGTCAATCCGGATGTATTTCCGGTCTGGATTGTGCTGAATTGGCTTGTGAGCTGATAGATCCGGCGATCAAAGTAATCCGTCATGTCGAGGATGGTGGGACAGTCGCGCCCGGCACAGTGATCGCTACCTTCAAAGGGCCGTCGCGCAGTCTGCTGATTGCCGAACGTACGGCGCTCAACTTCTTGGGTCATCTATCGGGTATTGCAAGTGTGACTGCCGATATGGTTCGCCGCGTCGAAGGCACGCGTGCTGCCATCGTCTGTACCCGAAAAACAACGCCCGGTTTGCGGGCTTTAGAGAAATACGCTGTGCGATCAGGCGGCGGCATGAACCATCGCTACTCCCTAAGTGACGCGGTGCTGATCAAGGACAACCACATCGCCATAGCCGGGGGTGTCCGCCCGGCCTTGACGCGGGCCAAAGAGACAGTCGGTCATATGGTCAAGATCGAGATCGAGGTCGACACGCTGGAGCAGCTGGCCGAAGTTCTGAAAATCGGTGTTGATGCGGTGCTACTGGATAACATGGATCCAAGAACCTTAAGCGAAGCTATAGGCATGATTGATGGTCAAGCCATTGCCGAAGCTTCAGGCGGGATAACCCCAGATAATGTGCGGGCTGTGGCGAACACCGGTGTTAATTTGATTTCTATGGGCTGGATCACCCACAGTGCACACTGCCTCGATATTGGTCTGGATTTTGTGCTCTAACAGCACCAAGAGTAAACCAACAGTTACGACGCTCATTGCCCAAATTGTCGAAATCAACGGCCTTTCCAAAAGATTGCCAACGGCAAGAGCATCGCGCGCACCATAGGAATCAAGGCAATCAAAAGGTGCGCGGCGGCGCAGCCTGCCTGTTCAATCTTGTCACTCCGTTAGCCAGCTAAGCTGGGCAAGTTTTAAGTCGCATTCATTCGTCAGAGAGTTGGCGACCGAACCTTTCGTTCTCGCCCACACTCGATTTCTTATGCTGCTTAAATAAGTAGGCCATGACATCTCAATTCGGAGAAACCGCATCGTCGGCGTCATTGCCTCCGGACGTTTTACCCTCATGGCCGAAGAAAGTCGGATCAGTCTCAAAATCAGGCGCAAGGAACTCGGACATCTGGTCAGGGCTGTCTGTTTCTATATTATATATCAATAATTTATCCGGTTGGTCCTTAAAAAATTCGGGCACCTCCTGATGATGCCGGTCCCATTCTTCTGACCAATGATCAATTACCTGATCAACCGACTCGAAATTCATACCCTTACGATAACGCTCGGCATAAAACCCATTGCCATGGTTTCGGCGACTTGCGATCCACCTGTCTTTGTCTCGAGTGTTCAATATGAAATAGGAATTGGGATAATATGCCGCGAGTTGACGAAAATAACGGCAACCTTCAATCACGCGCGAGCCGCTTACCATCTGCATGTCGGTGTAGCCGACCCAACGGTCAATGCCATTGAGCGGCGCATAGCCATACTTAAGATTGTTAGCGAGCGCGCGGGCCAGATTGCCACGCTTGAAGTGAACCGTCGGAATGCCGTTGTTATCTAGAAAGGCGGAAATCGACCTTGTGCCGCACTTGTTGAAACCGACCTGAAATATCCGCCGCGTACGGCCTGCACGAGTAGACAGATATTCAGGATGGGTTTTTGATGATTGCGGCACGAAGGAAGGCTCCTACTCGGACTCTGCGGCGGCTTTCTGGTTCGCGCGCATGGCAACTGAAATAAGCTGACGGGCCGTATGCTCCGTCAGAGGTGTGGATTGGCCAGCCATCATCAGGCGAGCAAAAAACGCGCGTTCAGGTTCTGACTCCAAAAGTTCCTTAAATCGCTTGTGCCGCCATTCGCAGGCCTTGTCATGTAGCTTCTTCAGTGTGGCATCTGATTTTAGCTCGGTAACCCGAGCAGCCCGTGCCGATTGGTAGCGGGAAATAGAGACGTCCTGATCGCTGTTAAAGTTGTAATCGACCCAATAATCCATGCCGATTTTCTCTTTGAAATGCACCCCACGTCCACGCGCACGTTTGAGCAGAAAGGAGTCCATCGCGCCCAAAGCATAATGGTTAAGCTGAACCCTCATGGTCGTATCTTGGGTATAGTTGGAAAATACCCGCTGGCGGCGATAATCGCCGCCAAGCAAACGGCCTGATCCATCATACCAGCACGCCTCATCCACGCGGGTCTGATCAGGCGAAATTGGCCGATGAATGCCTGGTTTACGGTAAATCCCGTTGTTGCGATAAAGCGTTTTGAACATCGAGGCGCGCCACGGCCAAAGGATGGGTTTGGGGGCGCACGAAGTGAACTGTTGGGTCACCGGCGCATCTTCAAAATAAACGATCCCTGCATTTCCGAATAGCCGCCAGGTGAGCGTGATCGCATCCGCCTCGGGGAGGCTATGGATGAGCGCGTTTAATGAGCCGTCGCCAATATGGATATTTACAAACTCATCAATATCGAGCGCCAGTATCCAGTCTGCTTCTTTCAATAGAGGATGTTTGGCGGCTTGTTTCATAGCCTGCCACTGTACGCTCTTATCGGGCTTGGCTTCATGGCTGACATGAGTGATTTGCCCCATCTCTTCGAGTCGGTGCAACATCAGATCGGTGCCATCCGCGCAATCATTCGAGAAGATCAGAAAATCAGTGAAACCAACCATCTGATGATGGGCGAGCCATTCCAACAGGAACGCGCCTTCATCTTTGACCGTCAGGATCGCTAGCATTCGTGTCATTCTATTCCTTTGATCCGACGCTTCAGTCTGGTGATCCGCCAGACCGCATGTCATGTGGTGCTCATTGAGAATAACGGTTTTGCAGATGTTCTGAACTGCGAATTTCGCGTAGGAACGAAAAAAGTACGGCGCGGCATCATGTTGCCAACTTGGGCGATTTCCAACTCAAGGTTAGGTGGATCTAAAAGGCTGAGAGTGTACCGAATAGATGCACTTATTGTTCAATTAGCCGTCTTAGCCCGACAGCTCCGTTTGAAAGTGCAGATCGGCGGTAAGACTTCAGCGCTGCCTGCAGATCGCTGAGTTCTGCATCACTCGCCTCTGAAATGCGGGTCAGGCTTGCCTCCAACCCATTGTCAGCAATCAGCATTGGTGGTCGGTAACAGGCCTCTGACCAGCGGTCCATGACGATCGGCACACAGAATCCACCCGATGAGGACAGGGCAGATGTGATCTTGATCCGTTGATATTGTTCATAGTCAAATGGCATGAGCGGATGTATCACCTGAGCGCCTGCCAGTGCGTCAAAATACGCGGCATGCCCGACCTGCCCGCTGTTGTCCAAAGGCACGCACGTAAAACGCGCGTCAAGCTTTCGGTCCTGGATCTCACTTTCAACCTTGGCGCGATCTCCGCCTCCTGACGGCAGGATGAAATGCAGATTCTGAAAGGCGTCCGGTCGATTGCCAAGAAGATTCAGCAGGCCAGGGTAATCACGTGTCCGCATGTTAACGTTGCCGGGGATCACGACCTGACGCGGCTGGCCCAATTTTGGTTCCGGATCATCGATCCAATAAAACGGCTCCAACGTCGCGATCCTGTCCATATGGGCTTTGCCCACCCGGCTGATCCATTCAGCCGTGACATGTGCACTCAGGCTGATGTAGCGCGCATTTGGCATCTGAAGCGTCTCGCGCAGGGGTGCCATCTGGCTGAACTGATCCAGATTATGCAGGACCATGATCAATGGCTTCTTCACTCCACGCGCCCAGCTTGCCGCTTTTGGACGACTCAAAGAGGCCATGAGGACGAAGTCATGTTCGGCCGCTTCAATTGCAGCCATAGTAGACTTGATATGTTTTGGTGCATCCGCAGCCCGGTAATCCGGCGTGCTTAAAGGCACATACTCAACATCAAATTCCAATCCCGGGACCAAGGCCATGATATCTCCGCGCAGCTTTAAGATCCGGCGATGCAGAAAGATTCGTGGTCGGTACCCGTTGGCATTACAGGCGGCCACCAAGCTGGGGATGACTTCTTCATGGCGCGGTTCAAATTGTACAATTGCACAGCGCTTCATAGTTTCTTCCTGTTGCCTGGGTTGCCTCGGGCCCTCGTTTTCGGTTTGACCCTTTGGAAGTTGTCTATCGATAGCTACACTTGCCGTCTACATCCAACGCCGAACAGGCCGGATCTCAGACCAGTTTGTTTGAGCGGAGGTATCCGGTGTGATGGTATTTCCCAGCGTTGCGGTTTCGTTCACTATTCCGATAAAAAGCGGGTTTTAGCAGATCATCACAATCTGGGTCTGTAACTCCGCGGGTCTCGCGTAGATGACTGGCGTGTGATTTGGGGAATAAGGGCTCAAGACGCGCTTTATGTTCGCCAGCCAACCAATATAAGTCAGACATCTTCACCGCTCGATTTCGAACCGTGAATCGCGCTAGCAAGGTCCGTTCGCTGGGTCGGGATTTGCTGCAGGGTTGCTCTGTCAAAGCTTGGTCGTAATGGGCTTGGGTTTCTGCCGAACAGAAGCGGTTTAAGCCCTATCTTCTGTAGGTTTGAAGCGAGTGATGACGCAGCATTGTCAAAACGTGAAGCGAGAAGTTTCCAATCTCTTAGTTTACGAGCGGGATCTCGATGCAGTTTCTGCGCCTGCTATGTCGATTGCGAGCTGCGATGCGGGTGGGAAATCAATGGTTTCTGGTTTTGGGTCCACTTGTTTCGATGCGGCGTTTGCCTGCGATGTTGTAGTAGGGGATCTGGTCCAGATCGCAGAGAAAGGTGCCTGGAGCGGCAACGGCTTTCACGTCGCTTGCGATGGGTTGGAAATCCGCCCGGAAATGTGTGGTGCTTTTGACACAGATCACTGAATAGGATGTGGGATTCAGGCCGATATGGGTGAAATGAGCGCGGTCTAGGCATTGGTTGCGCACACTGGTGACGACCAAGTCTATCTTCGCGCCAGACTCTATCATCCTCAGAGCGGCCGTTTTGCCAAGCGTCGCGATGCCGCCTCCGTACATCTCACCTGAGTATCGGCAGATGCCATCTCCGATGGCCAGAACTTCGAACTTTGCCTCAACGGGGTGGTGCCCGGGCAGACCTGATTTTCCGCCGATGGCAAGGTTCAGTATTGCGCCTTGGCCTGCACGATGCGCTTTCTCTGCGCTTTCGGCGTCGTGGAAGAGACCCATCAAAACCTCCTGCGCGTCCCCCTCGATCAAAGCGGCCAGAAGTCCGGTGGTATCGGATGTGCCGCCTGCGCCTGCGTTGTCCTGTACATCCGCTAACACGAGCGGTTTGTCGCGATGCAAACGACAGGCCAGAACGGCTTCGTCCAACGACAACATAGAGCAGTCCACATCAGGTTCTCGGGCGAGAAAAAGGTCGACAATTTGATCTACTGCGGCGGTCGCTTGCGCGGCACTGGTCGCGTAGGCAACGCAGGACGGACCAGTATCGGGATAGTCTGCCGCTGTAAAACCCAGCGCGATTTCTGCATAGACATGGGCCTGTTCGAACCGGGTGGGCAACTGATAAATCTCATCAAACGGTGCGGCCCAGGTGTATTGCGCATGTAATGGGATCAGATAGGGCACCTGCCGGAAGGCTTTGTGCAGCTTCTCTCCTGCCAGTAGCCTTTGCAGAACCGGTACGCATCGCGCACCGGTTTCGCCCATATCGAGGTGCGGGTACGTGCGGAAAATTGCCAGATAGTCCGCCTGCGAGATCATCTGGTCAGAGATATTGGCATGCAGGTCCAGGCTCGCCACGACCGGAACATCCCGCCCTACCAGATCACGTACTCGGCGCAACAGCTCTCCCTCACCATCGGCAAGGCTTTCAGTCACCATGGCACCGTGCAGGTCGAGATACACTCCGTCCAGCGGTCCCGCGCCGCGAAGGCCATCCAAGATCATAGTACATATCTTCTCGAACGCGTGATCCGTGACATGAGCGCTAGGTTCTGCCGCACACCACAGGATTGGGAAAAGCTCGAAACCTGCCTGGTTCGCGGCGGAAGAAAACCCGGCGATGGGTAGGTTCATGCCTTTGGTGTCTGCGATGACACGCGCGCCATGCAACATTTCGGGCCAGGAATCTGCCATCTCGAACTCGGGCAGACCCGCTTTGGTCGCTCCGAAGCAGTTGGTTTCGTGTTGAAATCCGGCAATGGCAATGCGTTTGGCTGTCATTCTAAAATTCCAGTTCTTTTCTGGATTTGGTGGTGCCAAACACAATCTGACCTCGCCGGATGGTTGCAACAATCGATGTGTCGAGTAGCCGTTCAGGATCATCTAGGGGATTGCGAGAAAGGATGGCGAAATCTGCCAGTTTTCCGGGCTCAATCGAACCGCGCTGATCTTCTTTGAACACTTGCCACGCCGCATCGATGGTTTGTGCCCGTAGCGCAGACAGTACGCTGACCTTTTCCTTTTCACCCAGTTGCCGGCCGGATGCAGTCAGTCGATTCACCGCGCAATGCGCCAGATGGATTGGCCGCGTTGGCGTAACCGACGCGTCATTGTGGATCGTATAGCGTACACCGTATCGTTCCGCAGTTGCGGCTGGCGAAATCCGTTCAGCGCGTTCCGGGCCGAGGAAGGTATCGTAATGTCGGTCCCCCCAGAAATGCACATGTGCTGAAAAGAAGCTGACAGTTATTCCAAGCCGCGCCATGCGGTCCAGTTGATCGTCGCGCAGAACCTGGCCGTGGATGATTGTATGGCGGTGATCGTCTCGCGGATGCGCTAGCAAGGCCTTGTCCACCGCATCGATGAACATCTCGGCCCCGGCATCCCCGTTGCAATGGCAATGGATCTGAAACCCCATAGCGTGTAGGCGGAGAACCTCGGAATCCATGTCGACCTGCGTGGCATAGATCATGCCACAGGGGTGATCGGGGTCCAGCGACTTGTGGTAGGGCGCAGACAGATAGGCAGTCTGTAACTGGAATGCACCATCGGTAAACAGCTTGCGCGCACCCAGCGTAAAATGTGGGTTGCCGGGCCAGTTATTGTCGATCCAGCCCTGGCTCAGAGCCGGTTCCAGATCGGCAATTGGCAATAATTCCAAATCAATGCCGGGATCCTGATCGGCACGAAGGCTGGCAAAGTGGTCGAGCATAACCTGCGATGCCCAAGCGTTCTGTGCATAAGTTACTCCGTGGGACAAATACTCATCACGGCAGGCGTTGAACCCTTGCCAGAACCTGTCCCGGTCGATCAGAAAATCAGTGTCGCCCATTTCGCCCATGGCCGACAGCCCTTCGACCAGCCCCGTCAGGGCGCCGGTATCGGGGTCGCGGCCATAACGCCCTCCGGCCGGGTCCGGGGTGTCGCGATTGACGCCATGCAGCTTCAGCGCCATCGAATTGGCCGCGCCGTTGTGACCCGAAGCATGCAGAACCCAGATTGGATGCGCCGTTGAGACATCATCCAGTTCGGCCCGGGAGGGCATGCGGCCTTCTGAAATGGCGGTGTTGTCGAACAAAACGCCCATCACCCAATCGCCCTCAGGCGTCTCTTCGGCCCGGCAGCGCAGCTTTTCCAAAGCTTGCGCCATATCCATACACGCGCCGCGCGGAGGTGATGCAAGATCAACCCGAAACAGCTGGATGAAGCCGGGATCTGGGAAGTGGCCGTGCGAGTCGATGAAGGCTGGGATCAGGGTCTGGCCAGCTAGGTCATATACACCCGCATCGGATGACATCTGCCGCCGCAGCGTTGCTTCGTCCCCCACCGCAATGATGACATCGTCCCGCACCAACACCGCCTCGGGTCGGGAATTGTCGGCGTCCATCGTCAGGATGGGACCGCCGAAATAGAGTGTTTCCCTCATCCTTTAGTGACCCGGAGCAGGCGCACCCGACAAGGGTGCGAGACAGCGCAGCCCGTGGCCCGCCGCAACCTCCCATTGCGGTGTCTGTGTGCAGATGTCTTTGGCAAACGGGCATCTTTCGCGGAACTCACAGCCCGACGGGCGTTGCAAGAGGCTGGGCGGCTCACCTTTGAGCGCGATCCGTTCAAGGCGCGCATCGGGGTCCGGCTCGGGGTTGGCGCTGAGCAGGCAGCGGGTATAGGGGTGGCGCGGATCGTCGAAGATCGCCTCTGTCGTGCCTTCCTCGACCAGTCGACCCAGATACATAATGCCCATGCGGTCTGCCACGTGGCGCACCACGTTCAGGTTGTGGGTGATGATCACCATCGCCAGGCCCAGGCGTTCCCGCAGGTCGTTGAGCAGGTTCAGCAGCTCACCCTGTACCGAAACATCCAACCCTGCCGTTGGTTCATCCGCCAGGATCAGTTTCGGCTCCAGCGCCAAAGCGCGGGCAACACCAACCCGTCGTGCCTGGCCACCGGACAATTGATAGGGGTAGCGGTCCGCGAAATGCACCGGCAGGTTCACCATTTCCAGCAGACGCTTGGCTTCGGCATCCAGATCGCGATCTTTCATGCCCTGAATGCGATAGGGTTCCGTGATCAGGCTTCGAATTGTCAGGCGTGGTGACAAGCTGCCCACAGGGTCCTGAAACATCATCGCCATGTCCTTGCGCAGCGGACGCATTACCCGTTCCGGCGCGCCTCGTATCTCTTGCGTGTCAAACACGACCGAACCGGCCTGCGCCGGGGCCAGGCCCGCAATCGCACGGATGACAGTTGTCTTGCCCGAACCGCTCTCGCCGACAAGCGCATAGGTTTCGCCAGCTTCGACCTCAAAACTGACGCCAGCCAGCACGTTGACAGGGCCATAGCTGGTTTGCAGGTCGTGGACGTTCAGCAGGCTCATTTCGCGGCCTCCTCATGGTTCAGCCAGCAGGCGGCGTGATGCCCTTCTTTCAGAAGATCCAAGGGGGGAACGTCCATTGCACAGCGCGGCATCGCCTGGTTGCAGCGGTCGCGGAAGATACATCCACCAGGCAGATTGGCCAGATCGGGTACTTCGCCCGGAATGGTTGGCAGGACCCGTGCGCGTTCCTTGATATGGCCCGGGTCACAGTCGATTAGACGGCGTGTGTAAGGGTGCTTGGGATTGTGAAAAATCTCGCGCACTTCACCGCTTTCGACAACGGCGCCTGCGTACATCACAACCACTCGGTCGCACAGTTCCGCGATCACACCCAGATGGTGCGAGATAAATAGGATGGCGCAATGGAATTCGCGCTGCAGCTCTTGCAGGCGTTCGATGATCTGCACCTCAAGCGTGGCGTCCAGCGCGGTGGTCGGCTCATCCGCGATCAGCAGGTCGGGTTCTGACATCAACGCCATGGCGATCGCGATCCGCTGTCGCATTCCGCCTGAAAACTCATGCGGGAACTGCTTTAGCCGTGCCTCTGGGTCCGGAATTCCGACAGCCCCCAGCATCTTTGCCGCATTGGCCAGTTTTTCCTGCTTACTAGCCTTGGACCGGTGCTGAATATCGACCATCTGCTGGCCAATGGTCAGAACCGGATTGTGGGTCTGCATCGGGTCCTGAAAGATGATCGAGATATCGGCCCCGCGCAGATCCCGCATCCTGCGTTCAGGCACTTGCAACAGGTCTTGCCCCTTAAAGCGTATTTCGCCTTGCCGGAACCGCGTGTTCGGTGCGGTCAGCCGCAGGATCGACGAGATCAAGGTTGATTTTCCGCAACCAGACTCACCGACAATACCCACGATCTCACCTTTGCGGATGTCAAAGGTGATATCCCGCAATGCCTTGAGATCTCCGCGTGCCGTTTCATAATCGACGCTGAGGTTCTCGATTTCCAGAAGAGTTTCGGTCATCGCTGTTTCCTCAGTTTGGGATCAACCACGTCGCGCAGGGATTCCCCTAAAAACGTAAAGCCCAGGGTTGCCAGAATGATCGGCAGACCGCCGCCCACCACCAGCCAAGGTGTCTGTCGGATCAGGGAATACCCGTCCTTCAGAAGTGCGCCCCAACTGGGGGTTGGGGGCTTCACGCCAAGCCCGAGAAAGGACAGCCCCGCCTCAAGCGCGATCACCGTCGGGATGTCCATAGCAGCCAGGACGGCCAAAACCCCCACGATATTTGGTAGCATGTGCACACCCAAGATGCGGGCCATGCTGGCCCCCATCGACCGCTCGGCCAGAATGAACTCGGAGTTGCGCAACGTCAGGGTCTGCGTTCGCGCCACACGGCCATAGGTTGGGATCGAAGTCGCCATCACCACGAACACAACCGTTTGCAAACTGGGACCGACCAGGGCCACAACGGCCAGCGCGAACATCACGGTTGGGAAGGATCGGATGGTGTCAAAGAACAACATCAACAGGTTGTCGAGCCATTTTGGCCCATACCCCGCAATCATTCCCAAGGTTAGGCCAATTACCATCGCACCAAAGACCGCAGGCAAGGCGACTTTCAATGCAACCTGACCGCCGGCAATCACGTGGGAAAACGTATCGCGGCCAAGTTGGTCCGTACCCAGAAGGTGCTCGGCAGACGGGCCTTGCAACCGGGCTTTGATATCCATGGCCACGGGATCATAGGGCACAATCCAATAGGCGAAAATCGCACAGAAGACGATGGTGCCGACAATGACCAAACCAATCAGACCCAGAGGGTCGCGGGCGACGCCGACAATGATCTGACCAAGTTCAGAACGAGATTTTTCCATTTCGGCTTTCCTCAATGCGCTTGTCTAGCGCGTGGGTCGAGCCACGCATTGATCAGGTCCGCCAGTGCGGTCGACACGACGAACAAACCGGTTGAGATCAGAACCGAGCCCATGACAATCGGGTAATTGCGGGTGGTTATGCTGTCGATCACCAGCTTGCCCAGACCCGGGCGCGCGAACACTATTTCGGCGAATACGGCCGAGCTCAGCAGGAAACCCATGCCGACGCCGATCACCGTGACAACCGGAAGAATGGCGATACGCAAGGCATAAACCATCACCACGCGGCGCTCTGCGATACCGAAGGCACGTGCGGTCCGAACGTGGTTTTCGCCTAAGACTTCCAACATCGAGGCGCGCACCAACCGCGCGATGTAGCCCACCCAGCTTAGCCCGATGGCAAAGGCGGGTAAAACGAGGTGATCAATGCGACCCCAGAAGCCTTCGCCCGCGCCGATGGCTGGAAACCACTGAAGATGCACGGCGAAGACCAATAGCGACAGAAGTGCTACGACAAAGGCGGGTGCTGCAACAAAACTGACCGAAATCGCCGCCGCAATTCGGTCGATCAGAGTGTTCGGATGGGCGGCGGCATATGCCCCAAGCGCAATTCCCAAGGTGGCGGACCACAGGATCGACGCAAAGATCAGTTCCAGAGTGTAGGGTAGCTGCTGAAACACGATATCTGTCACGGACCGGCCCGAGAATACGTCGATTCCCAGATCGCCACGGACCAGGTTTCCATAGAATATGACCAGCTGTTTCCAGATTGGTTGATCCAGCGCCAACGCAGCGGTGAGCTGGGCCTGAAGCTCAGGTGTTGCGCGTGGCCCCAACATGATCTGGACCGGGTCCCCGGGGACGGCGCGGATCATCAGGAACATGACGGTAACCGCCACGAACAGGATAAGCAGCGCTAGCCCGAAGCGGCGGGTTGCAAACTTCAACATGAAAAGCTGGCTCCTTGTGGATGGGTGGCGAGCTGTTTTGTCCGGCGGGCGTCAAACCCCGCCGGACATAGCCGACCTTGGGGAGGTCAGGTCGCCTTGCCGAAATACCGCAGCAGTGCCAGACCGTCGGGTCTTAGCGCGGGGGTGACACGAGCCGAATGAATCACCGGTGTCGCCTCGTGGGTGATAAAGCGGTAGGCACCACTTTCTTCCATCAGATCCTGCGCCTGCTGATACATCTCAGCGCGTTTGGCCACATCCGCTTCCTTGAATGCCGAGTTGTGAATTTCGTCAAATTCAGCGTTGCTGAACCGCTCCCAGTTCCAGATGCCGACCTGTTCGGTGGTGAACCAAGCCGTCGCATAATATGGATCGGGGGTCATCGAGAAGCGGTTCAGAACCAGTTGCAGGTTCTCGTTGTCTCCGCTTGCCCAGAATGCACCGGATTCCAGTACGTTGACTTCGACCGTGATCCCGATCTGCGCCAGAGTTGCCTGAATGATCTGAGCCGTCGTTGTGAAAGTGGTCTTGTTCAGCGTGTCCAGCGTAAGCGTCACATTGGTCTCGCCAGATTCCGCCAGCAATTGCGCCGCTTTCTCGAAGTTTGCCGCCGGAGGGACCAGAGATTGCGGGCGGTGGCCCGCAAGGCCAGGTGCGATGATGCCTGTCGAGGGTTCAGCGGCTCCAAAATAGGCCGCCTCTAGGATGCTTGGTACGTCGACTGCATGTTGAATCGCCTGACGCAGTTTTGGGTTCTGAAGCTTGGGGTGATCCAGATTCATGCCCAACCAGACATAGAACAGTGAGGGTTTCTCGACCAAAGATCCGCCGTTCGGAACACCGGCCCGATAGCGTTCAACCGATCCCAGCGAAACCCGAGTCATGTCCAGTTCGCCCGCCTCAAAGGCGATCTCGGCGGTGTTTTCGTCGTCGATCGGCAGGATTTCGATTGTGTCCCATGTTGGTGCGTCACCCTTCCAATCCGGGTTGCGCTTAAGCACGGTTTTTTCTTTGGGTGACCAGCTGTCCCGCAGATAAGGGCCGGATTCAGCGACCGGATCAGCCCCGATGCGGCCCCCTGCGGCCTCGACCGCAGCTTTCGAGACGATGTTGCCGGTTATGTAGGGCAGGGCGATCGACCAAATCGGAGCAAACGGCTCGTTCAGAACGATGGTACCTTCGCGTTCGCTGCTCACTTCGACATGGCTGAACGGACCCAAATCGGGCTTGTTCGGGCTTTCGGTCGCATCGTCCACGATGCGCTCCATGCTGAATTTCACGTCTTCAGCGGTCATCGCACCGAAGCCATTGGTGAAACCGATATCATCGCGTAGGGCGAACTTGATATGGGTCGGGTCAACCTGCTCGATCATCGCCGCCGCATCCAGCTGCCAACCCCATTCCTCGCCGGGCTTGTATTGGATCAACTTGTTGTAAATCGAGGCATGCACTTCTTCTTCGACAACACCGACGGAATGTGCGGGGTCCATGTTCTGGGCATCACCGTAGGCGCGCACCCGCAACACCCCGTCATCAGCGGCGAAGGCGCGATTGGCCCAGCTTGCAGGCAGCGCGGATGCCGCCCCAAGCGCAGTTGCCCCTTTCAAGAAGCCCCTGCGCCCGACATTTGCTTTTGTCCATTCGATTTTCATGATGTTCTCCCTTGGGTCAGATCGTTTACAGAAGCCTGCGCGGGATGGTTTTGTTCCATTCCTTTGTCAGAACTTCTGTTTTGTCCGCGCCTTCGGTGGCGCGCAGTTTTCGATGCAGATAGAAATTCTCGACGTCACAGGTCATCGCGTTTTCGGTGCTGATCTCGACCTGCCATTCGTCCCTCTCGAACGTGAAACGCCAGCCCGCCTTGAATTGCGCGGTCGCTGGGTCATCGGGATGGATCGCATAGCGCATGGCGACGTGGCTTCCGACGATCAGGCCGTGGCCGGGGTCCTGTGCTTTGCCGTAGTCGTCGAATGTCTCAAGTACGACGGTTCCGTCCGCTTCGATGCGCCGTTCGGATCGGCCCGACGGCGCGCGCAGCTCGGTGCTTTGCAACGTCGGATAATCCTGCGCTGGTCCGGGATGTGCAGGATCAGCTTCCTCAGACATCGTCCGAACCGGCAAATACAGCGCCGAACCTTGCAGTTGCAACGTCACCTCTGCCGCTTCTGGCGCGGGCCAAACGATTGGCCAGTAAGCGGTAGACAGCGCAAGACGCAGGATATGACCGGGTTTCACGCGATGCGCGCACTCATTTAGTGCAATTTCCGCACTGTAAACTTGACCGGGAACCAACGCTACAGGGGTCTCGTGGCTCTTGTAGTGCGTCAGGTTCAGCGCCCGATAGGTGATCCGCTGAGAAACCCCATCCGGGGCGACATCACACAATCGCGCAATCAGTTGGGCTACCGGTCTGTCCACGGTGAAGGACAGTTTCAGTCGCGCCCGTCCAAGCAGTTCAAGCGGCTTGTCCAGCGGTGCCGTATCGAAACAAAGCGACAGTGCGTCATCGGCTGCTTGATCTTCGGCCAACTCATTGTCGATCCGCATGCCCGGGCAGAAATACCCGCCAGCCTGTCCGATATGGGCCGGATTCGATACGGTTGTCTCGGCCGTAGTGGCGACGTCGGAGAACCCACCCAATCCCAAATGCCAGACTTCATCACTGACATTGGGCGACGGCCATTCTGTCTCGGCGATCCAGCGGCCCTGCCTGGGTTTGTTCTTTTTGCTCGGGCCAAAATGATCCTGCATATAGGTTCGGTAGGCGGGCAGGTCTTCGGCGCCATTCTGCTGCCCCTTCAGCCAGCGATCAAACCAGCCGATCACCTCGGAATGGAAATCCCCTGCCTCCAGTTTCGAGATATGCGGATAGCGGTGCTCCCACGGTCCGATCAGCGCCTTTGACGGCACGGCCAGATTTGCTGCCAGCGCTGGCGGAGCGTTGACATATGCATCCGACCAACCCGTTATCGCAAGAACCGGAGCTTGAATCGCCGACCAATCCTCGCAGACCGAGCCATGTTTCCAGAACGCGCTGCGCGTTGGATGAAGTAGCCAATCGGCTGCTGAGAATGGTACATTCTCAAGTCGGGCAAGCCAGTCTTCTCGCCAATCAGATCGCAGCTCGGGGTCTGCGGGCCGTGTCAAATAGGCGAACATCTGACTGCCCCAGTTGATATTGTCGCTTAACAGGCAGCCGCCCATGAAGTGTATGTCATCGGCGTACCGATCCACGGTCGAGGCAACACTGACCACCGCCTTGAGCTCGGGCGGATGGCGAAAGGCCAGCTGCAGCCCATTGAACCCTCCCCAGGAGATACCGATCATCCCAATGTTTCCGTCGCACCAGTTTTGTGCGGCGATCCAACTCAGAACGGCTTCACCATCGCGGAGTTCCTGTTCCGAATACTCGTCGTCGAACTGCCCCTCGCTATCACCGGTCCCGGCAATGTCGACGCGGATGCAGGCGTATCCTGCCTCGGCAAATACTGGATGAGTGGTTGCATCTCGCGGCGCAGTTCCATCCCGTTTGCGATAGGGGAGGTATTCCAGAATGGCGGGTGACGGCCCGGTTTCGGGCAACCAAATTCGTGCAGCCAGTTTCCGACCATCCGGCAGGGGGATCCAGGTGTTTTCGATGATTTTTGTGGACATTCGGAGCGAGGTCCCGTTGTTGCGTTTGGTACAGCCAACCCGCATTCCGAAAATTATTGAACTGAGCTACTTTACGCGCTTTTATTCAATCTTTAGCATTATAGCGTCAAAACGCGAAAGAAATGACGCTTATGTCCGAAAGTTTTTCCGCAAATTTACGGTCTTTGTGCGCCGAGCGAGGCAATATCTCGCAAGTTTGTCGAGAAATCGGCCTGAACAGGCAGCAGTTTAATCGCTACCTCAACGGCGAAAGCTTGCCATCAGCCCACAACCTACGCCGTATCGCTCGGTATTTCGATCTGCCTGAGGCACAGCTTTTTGCGCCTCGGACGGAGTTTGAAGAAACATTAAAAGACTCGATCGTCCGTCGGAAAGAAACTCCTGCCAGCTTGTTGGTTAAGCCGTACAGTGATCAGGTGAAGAATCTCAGACGCTATGTGGGCTTCTATCATTCTTTCTTTTGCACCCCGTCTTGGCAGGGGCGCATTTTTTGTTCTCTGATTCGACTTAAGGAGGTGGATGGCGTCGTGACGATCCGCTCGCACGAAAACGCCACGTCCCCGGACAAAAGCGTTCGGCAGATTTCGCGCTACGAAGGGCTGGTTGCCCTGCGCGGTAACAGGATCTTCGCCACCGAACATGAATGCGGCAAGGAAGGAAGCATTGCGCAGACCATCCTTTATTCCGCCCATCGCCAACAGCTAAAATACTTGCGTGGCATGACAATGGGTGTGGCTTGGCGGCCGTTTCCACACCCTTATGCGGCGAAAACAATCTGGAAACGGCTTGATGAGCGCATTACCGCCCGTGAAGCGCTCACTGCCTGCGGTGTCTATTCAGAACAGAGTAAATCAATCGACCTGGCGGTCCGAAAGTACCTTTTGGGATCAGGCGATGCCCATTTTTCAGCGATACCAACAGAACTTGCCAATTGAGTGATGCATTTTTAAATCGCCGTTTAGTGGCGCCATTTTCGCACGGGGCGGATCCTGTTTGTGACTCAGAACCTTGTGATGACCGTCGCACCGATTGAGGTAAACTTATCCATCCCTATCAAGGCCTTGGGCGCGTCTTCCAGGCTGATTTTTTCCCCCACCAACCGGGCCGGATCCAACTTGCCATTTTTAATCATGTCGAGCATCGCGCCATAGCGATGCGCCTGCATCCCGTGCGAACCAAGCAATTCGATCTCTTGTCCTACGATCTTTGGCATGGGTACTGCTGGCGAAGCGTGATCACCCAGCATCAGACCGACCTGAATGTGCTTGCCGCGCGGACGCAGGCAGAGGATTGAGTTGGTCATAGTGACGGGATGACCCAAAGCGTCGATTGACACATGGGAGCCGCCTTTGGTGATTTCGCGGATCGCTTCGGGAACATCAGCATCTGTACCGTTAATGGTCGCAACTGCACCCAGTTCTTGCGCAAGTTCGAGTCTGGCTTCGTCTAGATCAACCCCGATGACATTGGCCCCGACGGCGGCAGCAATCATAACGGCTGACAGACCGACCCCACCGCAGCCATGTACGGCAACCCATTGACCGGCCGAGACCCTTCCTTGATCGACGACCGCGCGGAATGAAGTGGCAAACCTGCAGCCAAGGCTGGCGGCGGTTGCAAATTCCATGGTTTCAGGCAGCGCGACCAAATTAAGGTCAGCCTGATGAATTGGTACATATTCCGCGAAACTGCCCCAATGGGTAAAGCCGGGTTGCTCTTGATACAGACAGGTTTGCTGATGCCCTGCGTGACATTCGCTGCACGTTCCGCAGCCGCAGACGAAAGGCACGGTTACCTTGTCGCCAACTTTCCAGTTCTTTACATCCCGTCCGACGGCTTCGACCACGCCAGCCAACTCATGACCGGGTATGTGAGGCAGCTCGATATCACTGTCATGCCCCATCCACCCGTGCCAATCGCTACGACAAACGCCGGTGGCTTCGACCTTCAGAACAACGCCATGAGTATCGGGTGCAGGGTCGTCGACTGTGACAACCTTGGGGGTTTGTTGGAACTTCTCGAACAGGACAGCCTTCATAGTGTGCTCTTTCATTTTTTCGAAAAGTTGTGTGAACCTAAACCAACTCAGCCGAACTGATCCAGCCTTAGGGATGAACCCAGGTTGTGGCATTTTAGCACTATTTTAACCAAATCCAGTTTTAGACAAATTTAAGAAATCCACTCTCCTTAAACTTGCGCATATCTTTCTTTAGGTGGTGATGGGGAAATTCCCAAAAGCAATGTGTTGCTTTTGGGTGCAGCTCTTCTTTGCCTTCTGTGCTGGTGAATTGGGTTGTAGGGTCTCAAGGTGTCAAAGTTTTCAAACCTGCTGTTTGCGCTTTCTATTTTTCTATTTAATTCAACACCTTTGCTTGCCGCGCCGACCGCAGATTCAATTGTTGGAGACACTGTTAACAACCCTGTGACTGGTCTGGATACGACAGTCACCGCACTGATCGTGGATCCCGCTTCAACACCTACAGCCGGGACGACGGCTTTTGTTGAGACGGCGGATGGCTATGTGTTTCTCGTCAAAGATGCCGGCGATACAATTTACAACTCCGACAATCCCCCACTGGCATTTGAGATTGTATCCATAACGGGAACAACGGCTCAGATCAGTAATTCTGGTGCGACCGGAACGGCCAGCTTGTCCACTCAGCTGACCCTGTCTCAGTACAACAGCAACTTCAACAGTTCGGGTACTCCTGGCTCTGTCACCCCGCCGGTGAACGTCTCCGGACCCAACGGTGTGAGCCAGGTCGTTTACGGGCGAGATGGCAGCAATGGGCGCGATGGTGCGCTTGTTGTGCCACCAAGTTCAGGTGGAAACGGTGCCGATGGCCCAACCCAGACACAAACCCTGAGCGGGAATGTCAACGCAACCAGCAATGTCGGTTGGCAAGTGGGTAGCGTTGGCGGTGACGGTGGTCAGGGCGGCGACTCGTATCTGAGCTTTTGGGACGGGCGCGATGGCGGCGACGGCGGGGAAGGCGGCACGGTTAACGCAACACAATCCTCCAGCAGCACGATCCAGACATCGGGCGACGGCTATGACGGTATATTTGCCTTCAGCCGCAGCGGCGAGGCTGGTGATGGCGGAAGCGGCTTCGCGGCTCCGGGTGGGGGCACCGGTGGCCACTCGGCAGATGGTGGCGATGTAACAGTTACGCAGCGGGGTGACATTTCTACGTCCGGCGACTCGGCTGATGGCATCTATGCGCTGAGCGTGTCGAACAATGGCGGTAATGGTGGGTCACAATGGGGGCTGGTTGGCTCGTCCGGTAACGGAGGCTATGGCGGTAGCGGTGGCACCGTAACGGTAAACACGGCCTCAAGCGGTAGCATCTTGACGACCGGCGACTACGCGAACGGGATTTACGCCCAATCCATCGGCGGTTCGGGGGGGTCAGCGGGGACAAGTGGCAACTTGTTGGTTTCGCTCATTGGCGGGGCCGATAATGGCGGAAATGGAGGCAGGGTTAACGTCTCGCACGGTGGCGCGATTGAAACACAAGGTGATTTCGCGCGCGGTATTGTTGCCCAGTCCATCGGCGGCGGCGGCGGTTCGGGCGGAACTGCAGGCGGTCTGGTATCCCTTTCTCTTGGTGGCGTGGGCTCGAACGGCGGTAGCGGGGACTCGGTGAATGTCACTGTGCAAGGTTCGGGAAGCATCCTGACTTCGGGCATTGGGGCTGACGGTGTCATGGCGCAATCCATCGGCGGCAGCGGCGGAACCGGTGCAAACTCCTATGGGCTTGTTGCGATTGGTGGCACAGGATCTCGGGGCGGAACGGGCGCTGCAGTGAGCGTCAGCAACTACGGGCGTATTGTAACCGAAGACGACAACGCCCGCGGGATTATCGCGCAATCCATCGGCGGCGGTGGCGGTGATGGTGGCTCGTCCGGTGGAATGGTCTCGGTCGGTGGCAATGGCAGCGGCGGTGGCAGCGGGTCCACTGTGACGATCGTGAATGACGGGATCATCACCACTTCGGGTGATGATGCGATGGGTATTCTGGCCCAGTCGATTGGTGGCGGTGGCGGCAATGGTGGTTCGTCCGGTTCGGTAGGTGCGTTTGTCGGGGTAGCCATCGGTGGTGATGGCGGGGCCGGAGGGACCGGTGGCAATGTCAATGTAACCTTATCCAACACCGATGGCAGCCAGCCGTCGGCTATCCGGACTTCGGGCGCGCGCTCGGCAGGTGTATTTGCACAATCCGTCGGCGGCGGTGGCGGCAACGGTGGCGGAGCGGTCTCGGTTGCGGTTGGCGCATTTGGCGCGGCATCGGTCTCGGTTGGTGGGTCCGCTGGCAATGGTGGCAACGGTGGGACGGTCACGCTTAGCGGCAGCGGTTCAGCTTCTGTACAAACCGGTGGTGACGACTCGGTTGGGGTGATGCTGCAATCTGTTGGCGGTGGTGGCGGCAATGGTGGCTATGCCGTATCTGTCGCAGCGTCAGGCGGCCCGGTATCGGGTTCGCTGGCTGTTGGGGTTGGCGGTGACGGTGGTACGGGCGGCACGGGTGGTCCGGTCACGGTTGGCCAGTTCGATGGTAGTGGCGTCGCAACAGCAGCTGGGTTTGAAGGCACTGTCGTCACGACCGGAAACCGGTCGACAGGTATGCTGTTTCAGTCCGTCGGCGGTGGTGGTGGCAATGGTGGATTGGCGGTCGCCACGACCGGTGGCGCCTCGGCACTATTTTCGGGCAACGTATCAGTTGGAATTGGCGGCAAGGCCGGCAGTGCGGGCAATGGTGGACTTGTTCAGGTCTATACCAATGCTGACGTGACCACGACTGGCACAAGCTCCAGCGCGATCATCGCCCAATCCGTGGGTGGCGGTGGCGGTAATGGTGGTGGAAGCATCGCGGCCGGTATCAGCGCAAGCGGAGGCGCTGCGGTCGGGATCAACGTCGGTGTCGGCGGAGATGGTGGAGGTGCCGGTATCGGTGGCAACGTCACTTTGCGTGCCGGTGGGACCTCAATCGAAACCAGTGGCGCATTCTCCAGCGGTGTCGTTGCGCAATCCGTTGGCGGCGGCGGTGGTAATGGTGGTTATGCCATCGGTGCCAGTGCCGATATTGCGGGCGGCGCTGCCGGGTCCATCAGTGTAGGCCTCGGCGGTAAAGCTGGCGGTGGAGGTGCGGGCGGTACAGTGACGGCCCAAGTTGATGCGGATGTTACAACCCGTGGGGACGATGCCGGTGCGGTCGTGGTTCAATCCATCGGCGGTGGCGGTGGCAATGGCGGCTTCAGCGTCGCTGCTGGCTTGGCGGCCGGCGGTGGCGGTGCCGGAACGATTGGAGTCGGACTTGGCGGCGACGGAGGCAGCGGCGGCATAGGCGGTACGGTAACCGGCGTGCGCGTCAACGGCGACGTTCGGACCGAAGGTGCACGCTCGACGGCTGTCGTTATTCAATCCATCGGCGGTGGCGGTGGTAATGGTGGTTTCAATGTCACCGCCGGAGTGGCAGCGGCAGGAGCCGGTGCTGGGTCAATTGGCGTCGGGCTCGGCGGCAACGGCGATACAGGCGGCAATGGCGGCGTGGTTGAAGGCCAGGTTGCAGGAAACGTCACAACAGTGTCCGAAGGTTCAGGCGGCGTAGTTTTCCAATCCATCGGCGGCGGTGGTGGCAATGGTGGCTTCAACGTGACGGCCGGTGTTGCTGGTTCGGGGGCAGGTGGCGGTGCCGTCACCGTAGGCCTTGGTGGCGACGGCTCAGGAGGTGGAATCGGTCAATCGGTGACCGGTCGCGTCACAGGCACAGTAAGCACCGGTGGCGCGGACTCAACTGCCGTTCTGGCACAGTCCGTTGGCGGCGGCGGTGGCAATGGTGCTTTTAATGTTAGCGCGTCACTTGCAGGGGCTGGGGTTGCGAGCGGTGCAGTTTCAGTTGGCCTTGGCGGCGACGCAGGTACGGGCTCGACGGGTGGCACAGTCAATCTGACGATTACAAATACGATTGTAACTGTCGGGGACCGTTCTTCAGGCGTCGTCGCCCAATCCATCGGCGGTGGTGGCGGCAATGGTGGGTTTAATATCTCGGGGACTGGGGCCGGTGCAGGTACTGCAAGCGGTGCGGTCAGCGTCGGGCTTGGTGGAACGGGCGCAGGTGGCGGTAATGGCGGGTCGGTTACGCTAAGATCCAGTGGGACAATTCTGACGCAAGGCGACTCGGCGACAGCATTCCTTGCGCAGTCCATCGGCGGTGGCGGAGGTAACGGCGGGTTTAACGTCAGCGCATCGGTTCAGGGATCGGGCACTGCAGGGGCTGGCGTCTCGGTCGGATTGGGTGGCAACGGCGGCGGTGGCGGCGATGGCAGCACGGTCGATGCCACATCGAACAATGCGGTTGAAACGCAGGGGGATCAGTCCTCGGGCGTCGTAGCGCAATCCATCGGTGGCGGAGGCGGCAACGGTGGGTTCAACGTAGCCCCGGTTCTGTCGGGCGCAGGTACAGCCAGTGGTGCGGTGAGTGTAGGACTGGGTGGTTCAGGTGATACCGGCGGCAATGGCGGCATTGTCACGCTGACCTCGAATGGCACCATCCTGACGGATGGCTTCGCCTCTAGCGGGTTTGTTGCGCAGTCGCTTGGCGGTGGCGGTGGTAACGGCGGGTTCAATGTCTCGCCCACCGTGTCCGGGGCTGGAACGGGTGCGGGATCAGTTTCGGTTGGTCTGGGCGGCTCAGGGTCCGCCGGGGGTGACGGCAGTTTGGTGACGGCCAGCACAACAGCTAACGTGGTAACCCGAGGGGATGCTTCGGTGGGTATCCTCACGCAGTCCGTTGGTGGCGGCGGTGGTAATGGTGGCTTCAATGTCTCACCGGCTTTGGCTGGGGCCGGCACCGGATCGGGCGCGATCAGCGTTGGTCTGGGTGGGTCCGGTGGCAGCGGCGGCACGGGGGGTGTTGTTGGCCTGACGGTTGCCAATAGTGTTCAAACCGAAGGTGCGCAGTCCAGCGCAGTTGTGGCGCAATCAATCGGCGGCGGCGGCGGCAATGGCGGGTTCAACGTTTCTGCTTCCGTCGGTGGCGCAGGTACGGGTTCTGGCGCTGCGGCAGTTGGCTTGGGCGGCCGTGGAACTGGTGGCGGTGACGCCTCGGCGGTCACGGCGAATGTAACCGGGAATCTGATCACGCAAGGTGAAACCTCTAGCGGTCTCTTGGCACAATCTGTGGGCGGCGGCGGTGGCAATGGTGGCATGAACGTCTCGGTCGCAGTGGCCGCGGCGGGCACCGGATCAGGTGGCGCGTCAGTAGGCCTTGGCGGCGCGTCCGGCACCGGTGGCAACGGAGGCACAGTTGAAGCCACATTGAACGGCAACGTTTCGACACAAGGCGATGAATCCGGCGGGGTGATCGTGCAGAGCCTTGGCGGCGGTGGTGGCAATGGAGGCATGAATGTTTCCGCCACAGTCACTGTTGCCGGAACCGGCAGCGGCGGTGCGTCTGTCGGTCTTGGTGGCAGCGGTGGCGACGGTGGCGACGCGGATACGGCCGAAGGCACGGTCGTTGGCAATGTTACCACTACCGGTGACAATTCTGGCGGCGTCTTGGTGCAATCTGCTGCAGGCGGCGGTGGCAATGGTGGGCTGAATGTATCAGCCGCCGTGAACATCTCGGGCACCGGAGGCGGCGCCGTCGGGGTTGGCATCGGTGGCTCGGGTGGCGATGGCGGTGCTGCGAGCGCGGCGACGGGGTCGGTCACCGGCGATGTCACTACCAGTGGTGAGAACGCGACGGGCGTTCTGGTCCAATCCGTTGGCGGCGGCGGCGGTAATGGCGGCGTCAACATTTCGGGCGCTCTGAGCATCGCACGCACTGGATCGGGTGCGGCAGGTATCGGCGTGGGCGGCTTCGGCGGCAGTGGCGGGACCAGCGGGGTAGTCGACAACACGTTCTCTGGCAATGTGAGCACCTCGGGTCCGCGGTCGGCTGGTATTATCGCACAAAGCCTTGGCGGAGGTGGCGGCAATGGCGCCACAAACATTTCCGGGGCCATTTCTGTAGCCAGCAACTATTCCGGGGGTTTGGGGATCGGCGTCGGCGGCTTTGGCGGGGACGGTGGTGCGGCAGATAACGTCACGCAGCGGGTCACCGGAGATGTCATGACAACCGGTGATGACTCGGTCGGCATTCTGACGCAAAGCCTCGGCGGCGGTGGTGGCAACGGCGGCACCAACATCTCGGCAGCGTTGTCTCTGTCCCGATCAGCCAATGCGGCGGTCGGCATCGGTGTGGGCGGCTTTGGCGGCGGCGGCGCTGATGCCGGAGCGTTGGTGCAATCGACAATCACCGGCGGAGTGACCACGACCGGCGATCGCAGCACCGGGATCCTGACACAGAGCCTTGGCGGCGGTGGTGGCAACGGCGGCACTAATATCTCGGCCTCGTTGGGTATCAGCCAGGAAAATGGCGGCTCGGTCAGTCTGGGCGTTGGCGGCTTCGGTGGCGGGGCGGGTAACGCTGGCGAAGTGAACAGCACATTGCGCTCAAGAACGGACAGCAGTGGCACAACTTCGGTGGTAACCACTGGCGTAGACAGTATTGGTGTCATGGCCCAGTCGGTCGGCGGCGGCGGCGGTAACGGCGGTCTGAACGTTTCTGGCGCTGTCAATCTCACCGGCAAATCCGGTGCAGCGGTTGCCCTGGGACTTGGTGGCTTTGGTGGCGGTGGTGGCAATGCCGATGCGGTCACGTTGGATGTTCAAAGCGATGTAGTGACGGCGGGTGACGGGTCGCATGGTCTGTTTGCGCAAAGCCTTGGTGGCGGTGGCGGTACCGGGGGCGTGAATATTTCGGGCACTCTGGCGCTGACTAAACCATCGGGGTCGGACACGATCTTTTCGGTTTCAGCGGGTGTTGGCGGCTTTGGCGGGGCTGGCGGTGACGCAAGTGACGTCGATCTGGACTATACCGGCAATGTGCAGGCCGTTCCGATGGTCGAGCAACCGGATGGAACATTCGCTGTTGATGAAAGCAAAGGAGCCAGTGGCATCATTGCTCAGTCGCTTGGCGGCGGCGGCGGTGACGGTGGTACGAACGTCTCGGGCGGCCTCGCGATCAGCGGCAAACCCGGCGCAGGCCAGACAGATAGCAGCAAATCCTACGCGGTTGTCGTGGGCGTCGGGGGCTTTGGTGGCGGCGGTGGAGACGCCGGAAATGTCGATGTGAACATTGGCGCAGGCAGTACGATCACAGCTCACGGCACTGGCCAATCCGGCCTGCTGGCCCAATCCGTTGGCGGCGGCGGTGGCAACGGTGGTCTGAACGTGTCAGGCGGGATCGTATCCGACAGCTCTCTGATCGTGGGCGTCGGTGGTTTCGCAGGCGATGGCGGTCAGGCCGGAGACGTCACGGTCACCTCGCAAGCGGATATTACGGTTACAACGAACCCGGATGATATCTCGATCCCCAACACAACGACCTTCGAAGACAAACTGCGTGATTTCCTGGGCGACTCGATCGTAGATGAGACCGAGGAATTGGCGTCGAACTTCGGGTTGGAACGCCTGTTCATCGACATGGGTGTCTTCAACGAAGAAAAGCCGGATACTGACGGTTCGGCGGGTCTACTGGCGCAGTCCATCGGCGGCGGCGGCGGCAATGGCGGTCTGAATGTCTCGGGTGGAATCGCGCTCAGCAAAGATGGCAAGATCCCTTCGGTTACGTTTGGCGTCGGAGGCTTTGGCGGTGACGGCAATGTCTCGGGCAATGTGGGCGTCAATCACGCGGGAACTGTGTCAGTCGCCGGCAACTGGAAACATGGAGTTTTGGCCCAGTCGATCGCAGGCGGCGGTGGCAACGGTGCTTTGAACGTGACCGGGCAGCTGAACTATGGCGACTCCAACAACTCGGACGGCAAAACGGATCTGAGCATTGTGGGCGGCCTTGGCGGCCACGGAGGTACTGGTGCGGATGCGGGTGACGTGTCGGTCACTCAGACCGGCAACATCGCAACAAATGGCTATCACGCGCGCGGAATCTTTGCCCAGAGCATCGGCGGCGGCGGTGGTACCGGCGGCATTAATGCGACCTTTGTTGGTACCAAGGACAGCTCACCTATCGCGATGGGGATCGGCGGCTTTGGCGGCGGTGGCGGCGATGCGGGTGACGTGACCGTCGCGCGTGGCACAGCGGCCCTTGCTGCGGGGACAATCACGACCGATGGCGTTGGATCGCACGGTATCGAGGCGTCGAGCATTGGCGGCGGCGGCGGCGATGCCGGGATCAACGCAGTTGTGGGTATCAGCAAGACCACCGGCAACCAAAGCAACGGCGGCACAGGCGATTCATCCGATCGTAAGACACCGACCAATACCGGCGTCGATGACTCGGTCATCGCCAACTACAACGCGGTTTTGGATGAGCTTGAAGGCAAGGTGAACCCTGCAGATTCCTCTGGCAATAAAACCGGTGTGTCAGCGGTGGTTGCCATCGGTGGCGATGCAGGTACGGCAGGGGACGGTGGCGAGGTCGATGTTGATCACTATGGTGATATCGTCACCTTGCAAGATGGCAGCCACGGTGTGTTTGGGCAATCCATCGGCGGTGGCGGCGGCAATGCTGCCTTGAACCTCGGCATGACCTATGAGCTTGCCTCCGACGCGACCAACAAAGGCTTTGGCTTGGCTATTGGCGGCGGCACGGGTGAGGGCGGCATCGGTGGTTCGGTGGATGTGCGCAATACAGGCGACATCGCGACCTCGGGCGCAGATTCCCATGGTCTGTTTGCGCAGTCCGTTGGCGGCGGCGGCGGCAATGCTGGCTACAATTCGGCATCGACGTCGGTTGATGGCGGCAATGTAAACATCCAGATCGGCCGCACGGGTGGAACCGGGGGCAGCGGCGGGGACGTCTATGCCAGCTCGAACGGCGCGATCAGCACGACGGGCAACCGGTCTTATGGCTTCTTTGCACAGTCCATCGGCAATGGCGGGGGTAACTCGTCATCAACTTCGGTCAGCATCGGCACCCCGAAATCCGGCGACAGCAAAGGCAACAAAGCCAGCCTGTCAGTCGGGCTTGAAGGCGGTACGGGTGGCGCGGCAGGCGATGTGACTTCTGTGGTGGCGGGCACCGTCGTCACGCAGGGCGATGACGCACATGGCGTATTTGCGCAGTCCGTTGGCGGCGGCGGAGGCAATGGCGGTAAGGCCAGCAACTCGGCTGGCAAGGGCACGTCAATTGCCTTGTCCATCGGTGGTACCGGCGGCACCGGAGGCGTTGGTGGCACGGTGGACGTGACCAACACTGCCCAGATCGCAACGTTCGGAGATCGCTCGATTGGGCTGATGGCGCAATCCATCGGTGGCGCAGGCGGAACTGGCGGCATGGTACAGGCCGGACAATCGAACCTCGATACCATCAAAGCTGTGGTCAACCCGTCCACAGTCGGCACCACAGCATCGATCAACATAGGCGGTACAGGTGGGGACGGTATGACCTCGGACATCGTGACCGTTGTGAGCGACGGAATAATCAGCACAGCAGGCACCATGGCCCATGGTATCTTTGCGCAGTCCGTCGGAGGCGGCGGCGGCATGGGTGGTGTCGTGGAAAACCGCATCATCAGCCTGCGTAAAGAGATTGGAAACACCGCGACATTATCCATCGGCGGCAACGGCGGCTCGGGTGCGATGTCGGCGGCGGTATCTGTGACCAACCGGGACGTGATACTGACCACGGGCGACAAGTCGGTGGGTATCTACGCGCAATCGGTCGGTGGTGGCGGTGGTGATGCACAGCAGGTTCGAAACATTATTCTGGGCCGGTCCTCGGAGGGGTCTACGACAAACGCGATCCTTATTGGTGGCACCGGCGGCACCGGTGGTTCTGGCAGTACAACCACTGTTGTGAACGAAGCCGATGGTACGATCGTGACCAGCGGAGCGGAAAGCCACGGTATCTTCGCGCAGTCTGTCGGCGGTGGCGGCGGCAATGGCGGATCGACAATCTCGGTTGATGGTCGCTATGGCGGGGCCGAGGCGAGCACTCGGCGGGCGTTGCAGTTTGGCCTGGGTGGCTCGGGTGGTTCCGGTGGAACCGGAGGCAACGTGGCCGTCACAAATGCGGGCACGATCCTCACCATTGGTGCAGGTGCGCATGGCATCTTTGCTCAATCCGTTGGTGGCGGCGGCGGCAACGGTGGGAGTTCGATTACTGGGACGCTGCGGCTAAAGACTGGGGACAACAGCTCTCCGACCGCGCAGTTGAACATCGGTGGTTCGGGTGGCAGTGGCAATGCTGCCGGAAACTCGGTTGTCACCAATACCGGCGACATCCGCGTTGATGGCGAAGGGGCCTACGGTATCTTCGCGCAATCCGTTGGTGGGGGCGGCGGTAACGGTGGTTTGGCCGTTGCGATGGATGTGAATGACCTCAAAAACACCATGACCGGCCAGTCATACTCGAAGATCGCCATTGGCGGTTCTGGTGGCGACGGTGCGGATGGTGGAGATGTCACGGTCAACCATACCGGTACGATTGTCGTGAACGCTGAAAACGGGTTCGGTATCTATGCCCAATCCGTAGGTGGCGGCGGCGGTAATGCGGGATATTCGGTATCGTCGCCCTTGGTCTCGGCGCTGGACTACACGATCTCTCATGTGTTGGGCGCGCGAGAAGGGACCACCGGATCGGTGGGAACCGCGACTGTCAATTCAACCGGTGACATTCTGGTGAATGGTGCAGGCAGCGAGGCCATCTTCGCACAATCCGTCAATGGCGGCGGCGGCAACTCCGAAACATCGGTCGACTTTACGACCGCGACGGCAAGCGCGGGTGGAACCAGCACTGTTTATATCAGTGACATCTCGCTGGGCGGTGATGATGTTTCGGGCACGGCGGGCAGCCAGGTTGCCCAGTCGCACGTCGGTAACATAGCGACCACCAGTGACCGCTCGACAGGTCTGATGCTGCAGAGTGTTGGCGGCGGTGGTGGCACATCGGCCAACAACATCAGCCTTCAGGATGGCGACGGTATCGAGATTGATGCGCGCCTGGGCGCGATTGATACGAATGATGCAGCAGGTGGCGATGTGTTCGGCAGCCGGACTGGCGATGTCGGCACTGATGGTGCGTTTTCCTCGGCAGGTACGGCGCAATCTATTGGCGGCGGCGGCGGTAAGCTGGTGCTCAACAGCACGGGCCCGGCTGATACCAACAGGTTTGCTTCGGTAATCCTGGGGTCCGATCCAAGCTTCCGCAACAGTGGCGGTGATATCGATCTTGATCTGAATGGAGATGTCTTCACCAGCGGTGACCGGTCCTTTGGCCAAAGCGTTCAAAGCATCGGCGCGGGTGGTGGTGAAGCTGTCGTTGCTGGTCTTGGAGGCGTCGATGTGACCCTCGGGGCTCAGGACGATTCAACTGGAGATGGCGGCAACGTCGATTTCACCAATACCGGTGACGTAAACACAAGTGGTACCGGATCGCATGCGTTCGTGATCCAGAGCATCGGCGGCGGCGGTGGTCTTGTCACGACAGACCTGGACCCCAACCAGGTGACCGTAAATCTGTCAGCAGCGAATGGCGGGGACGGCGGGGACATTCTGTTCTTGCAAACTGGTAACACGGTCACCAGTGGAGAGAACGCGATCGGTGTCGCCGCGCAGTCGTTGGGTGGCGGCGGCGGCATCGTCGATTCCATATTCCGGGGTGCCGCAGGTGGCGCCGGGTCGGGCGGTGCTATCGACATGACCCTGACCGGCAATGTCTTGTCGGTCGGCGACGGTGGCATTGGTGTCTTTGCACAATCCGAAGGCCGTGACGGTGCAGACGCCATTATGCTTGGGTTCGATGGTGTTGTCATGGGCGGCACCGGGCAAGCGAACTCGGTTGCCTCGATCATTGTCGAAGGAGGTACCGACAACACGCTGACCCTATCAGAAGACACGGTGCTGATCGCGGGCAATAACCAACTGGTGAACGGCGGCGATGGCAATGAACAAATCACGCTGTCCGGACGCGCGCTTGGGAACCTGAACCTTGGTGACGGGACGAATGGCCTGACCGTGGAAGATGGTGCAACCTTCTATGCATTGGATACCGTGAATCTGGGCGACGCCGGGCTCATGCAGGTGGATGGCAACTTGGTTCTGGGCGCAAATTGGGGCGTCGACGGAGGCCTGACGGCTTCTGTTCAAGCGGATGATTTTTCCTTCACCGAAAATGTCAGCCAGACCACGAACGTGACCGGAAGTCTGGCCTTTGGCGGCACTGCGACTTCAACGTTCGACGTGTATTTCCGAACCACTGGCATATCGGGTGGAGACAGCGATCTGATCAATGTCACCGGGGATGCCACCATTGGTGGTACATTGGTGCCGCGGTTGAACACGCTCGAACGCGCATTGCCGCTTGTCATCATCAATCCCGATGGAACGGCCGCAGATGCTGGCACGACCATCCAGGACACTGTGGTTCTTGATTACTCCATTGGTTTGAACGGGGCGACGTCGGACGGCAGTTCGATCGATCTGGTGATCACACCAGACTATTCGACGCCTAGGATGAACTCCAACCAGACCGCGATCGGTGACTATATCAATGATGTCCTGAACGGGCGGGGAACGTCCGAACAGGGCGAGCTTTTGGCGCTGATCGGGAACATGCAATCCGAGGCCGATGTGATCGCGGCCATTGAGAGCTTGTCGACAGCGGACTACGCCGCAGATGCGGTGGATGCGTATTTTGGCACGCGGGTATTCGCGGATACGCTGCAAAACTGCGAACGCTACACCAATTATCAAGCCGGGGATGATCCGCGTAACTGTATCTGGTTTACCGGCGGCCGCTATTTCTTCGACCGCGAGCAGACCGGGATTTACAACGATCTGAACGTCAATAACACCAATTGGTCGGCGGGTGTCCGTCTACCGGTGGGGGATGAGTTGTATGCAGGGTTTGCCCTGGGCTACGACCAGATCAGCCTGCAGAACGGATCGCAATACAATGCATCTGGCGATCGGTTCAATCTGGGTGCATCGCTGACCAAATACACAGGCGCGTGGGAGTTTGCGGCCATGCTGTCGGCAGGTTGGTCAAACTACGATACAAGCCGTGCAGGTGGGATCCGGGGCGTTTTGCCCAATGGCACAATTGTGGACACCGTTGGTGTCAGCGAGATCAAGCACAAGATGAACCACCAGAACCTGCGGCTCAGCCTGGCGTATGATCAAAGACTTGGCGCTGGTGGAGCGTACCTGCGCCCCGAACTGGCCATCGATGCGACGCGGTTGGCGACGGAAAGCAATGGCGATGCCACTTTGTCAGGTATCGTCTTGCAGGACGACAACGAGATGATCTATTCGCTGACGCCGTCGATTGAGATCGGGACCGAGCAGATCCTGAGCGCCTCGCAGAAACTGCGTGCGAGCCTGCGCGCCGGTGCCATCCTCTCGTCTGACGACACGGTGTCGGTAACCGCTGGCTTCAGTGGGGCCAGCGCCGCCGACGGAGGGTTCGTGAATACCAGCTATATCGGTGACGCCCACGGCGTCGTGTCCGCGCGGTTGGGATTGTTTGCTTTGGATGACAGCAGCTTTATCAACCTGAGCCTGGACCATATGTTTGGAGACTCAACCGAAGCCCTGCAGGTTGGCATTGGCCTTGGGATACAATTCTAGTTTATGAGGAACAGCAGTATGAAAACTTGGATCTACGCTTTGGTGGCGTCGTTCGGTTTGACAACTCAACTTGGCGCACAGGAAAACGAAGCGCCATTGTGGTCGGTCAACTGCAGCAATCAGGTCAACGGAACTGAATTGATTTGTGAAATGACCCAGACCATTATCTTAACCGAGAACAATCAAAGGCTTGCCTCGATTGCGTTCGTCAAACCTGCCGGCAGAGACGAGATCGAAGCGGTGCTGACACTGCCATTTGGCCTGCTGTTCTCTGAAGGGCTGATTGCTAAAGTGGATGATGCCGAGATCGCGCGGCTGGATTTTCTAACCTGCGAAGCACAGGGTTGTTTTGCCCGTTCTCCTGTTTCTCAGGACTGGATGTCAAAGATGCGCGCTGGCAATCAGTTGAGCATTGAAAGCGTAAACCGGGTCGGCGATCCGATTTCCTTTGGCTTCGATCTGGCGGGATTTAGCAGAATATCCGATATGCTGCCGTGATCGCCTGGCCTTCCTTCCAGAAGGCCGCGCAGGCCTTCTTGGTCAGCAACGCGTAGAAGAGTCTGACAAGAGCGTTCATTTTGTGATTGCGCTCGCAACGAGCGGAGGCTGCGGCGTAGGGCTATGTGATGGCTTTGGATTTCCGAAATGCGATCGTTCGCGCCGACTAGTTCTCAGAGACACTCCCGGTCGGCGATGTCGAGGATGCGGTCCAGAATCGCCAGCCCTGTCATCAGGTCGTCTTCACTGATGTTGAGCGGTGGGGTCAGGCGGATCACGTTCGAGAAGAAGGACAGGTAGAGGCCTTCGTTCATCGCAAAGCTCATCATCTCGCTCATGGGTCTGGCGTCTTCGCCTTTGGCGGCAAACGGCACCAGCGGTTCGCGGGTGTCGCGGTTCTTGACCAGTTCGATCCCGTTGAACATGCCCTTGCCGCGAATATCCCCGATCGAGGGGTGTTTCTTTGCCAGCTTGTGCAGTTCGGCGCGCATCTTCTCACCCATCGCGGTGGCGTGGGCCAGCGTGCCTTCTTCCTGCATGGCTCGGATCGCGGCAACGCCAGATGCGCAGGCCAGCGGATGGCCGGCATAAGTCAGGCCTCCGGGCAATGGGTAATCGCGCAGCCAGTCATGCAGCTCGGTACTGACGGACATGGTGCCAAGCGGCACGTAACCCGAGTTGATGCCCTTGGCCGAACAAATGATGTCCGGCTGAACACCCCAGTGATCGACGGCGAACCATTTTCCGGTCCGGCCAAACCCGGCCATGACCTCATCCGCGATCAGTAGGATGCCGTATTTTTCGCAGGTTGCCTTGATGGACTGCAGATATCCGTCGGGTGGCACGATGATCCCGTTTGTGCCGACAATGGGTTCCAGAATGACGGCAGCCACGGTATTGGGGTTTTCATACATCAGGATTTCTTCCAGATGCGGCCCGCCTTGGGCGACCGGGCACTGGGCCGGGTCTTTGTGGCCTGTTGGCAACCGATAGACGTAAGGATCAAGCATCCGCACGACGCCCGGCATATCGGCGCGGGTCAGATGGTGACGTGGATCGCCCGTCAGCGACAGCGTGCCTCCGGTTGCTCCGTGATAGGAACGGTAGCGGGCAATGATCTTTGTCCGACCGGTGTAATGCCGCGCCAAACGGATCGCGGTTTCATTGGCGGCGGACCCTCCGGTTGTAAAAAAGGTTGATGAGATGTTGGCAGGCGTGATCTCGGTCATGATTGCCGCGAGTTCTGATCGAACATCCGAGCCCATGGCCGGGCCGATATAACAAAGCTTGTCCGCCTGATCCTTAATCGCTTGTACGATCTTGGGGTGCTGATGACCCATATTGGCGTTTACCAGTTGGCTTTGAAAATCGAGGTAGCGTTTGCCGTCGCTGTCCCAGAACCAACTGCCCTGAGCACCTGTTATGACGCGCGGGCGGCTGCCCTGTTTCGACCAGCTTTGCAGATAATGATCCGCATGCATGTCTTTGACCCATTCGGGATCATGGGAGGGGTAGGCGTTGCTGAAGTCTTCCATAACAGGCCTCTTGGCGTGCGGGGTTGGGATCAATCGATGATGGTTACTGGCTGGCCCAAAGCGTCTGCATCAGGCGTGACGCCAAGGCCGGGGCCTTCGGGTGGGGCGATGCGACCGTTCCGGCGGCTAGGTGCATTCGGATCGAGACGCGGTTTGACATAGTGGGACAGATCACAGGTATTCATGATGCCGTGCGCTGGGGTTGAGGCTGCAAGATGCAGCGAGGCGGCCGTCGTAACATCGCTGCCCCAGGTGTCCTCGATGCACATCTGCGTGCCAAGCGACAGGCAGAGATCGCGGATTTGACGCATCGTCGAAAGGCCGCCCATCTTCGACAGTTTTAGTGCGGCGGCATCCATGCAGCCAGCGCGGTGTCCTGCCAGAACCGAATGAATGTCACAGGCGCTTTCGTCCAGCTTCATCGGCAGACCAGTCGCGGCGCGGACATGGGCGCATTCCTCGATCGTGGCGCAAGGTTGTTCCAGCATTATGTCCAGATGCGAGACAGCGCGGCCAACTCGTGTGGCGGTCAGCGTATCTGACCCGCAATTCCAGTCTCCATAAACCAACGGGCCATCACCAACAGCCTCGCGCACTTGAATCAAACGAGCAACGTCGGCTTCCCAGTTGTTATCTGCACCCAGCTTCACCTGAAACTGCCGCATGCCCTGATCAAAGGCATCGCGCGCCATGCGCGCCATTTCATCCGGCGCGATACAGGTGATCGAGTGATACAGCGGCAAATCCGCGACCGCCCGCCCACCGAGCAAAGCGTAAAGCGGTAGGTCGGCTGCCTGTGCGGTCAGATCCCAAAGCGCTGTATCAATGGCAGACTTGGCGTAGCCATGCCCGATCAGATGCTTATTAAGGCGCTCCATCAGCGCTTCGGGACCAACCGGGTTAGCGCCGATGAGAACGGGTGCCATCTCTTCAAGCGCTGGAGCCACGCCCTTGGCATAGGCGGGTAAATAATGCGGGATCGGACAAACCTCTCCCCAGCCCGATGCGCCGGTGTCGGTATCCAGGCGGACGACCACGGAAACCGTCGTATCGCAGGTCTTGCCCTCGGCCATGTAATAGGTGTCATGCGAGGTCAGCGGGACTTCCCAGGCGGTGATGCGAGTAATCTTCATCAAGCGGTTTCCATCAGGCGCAGGATTCGTAGGTTGCGACAGGTGGGCCAAGGCTGTCAAAGTCCGGCGTCACCCCAAGCCCCGGAGTATCTGTGGCATAGAGTTTGCCGTCCCTTACTGTGGGGCCGCCAATCCCGGTGTTACGGGTATTGTAGTTCATCAGATCGGTCGAGTTGATCAGCATCTCTTGGGGTGTCGAGGCCGCAAAATGGGCAACTGCGGCGGTGGTGATCTGACCGCCCCATGTGTCCTCGGAGACAACCGGAATACCGTGATCAATCATGAAATCACGCACCCGGCGGGCTTTGGACAGGCCGCCCAGGTTAGAAATCTTCAAGCAACAAATTTCGGCACCCCGATCGTTCACGATGCGTCGGGCCATTTCAATCCCGGTGACGCATTCATCTAGTTTCATTGGTTGCTCGGCTACGCGGCGCACCTGCTGGCACTCGTGGTAACTGTGGCAGGGTTGTTCGAGGATAAAGTCCAGATCGCGGGTTGCGCGGGCCACACGGATGGCGTTGTCAACGCGCCAACCCTGATTGGCATCTGCCATAGCCTTTTCACCGGGTTTCAGCAGGGGCACGCCTTCGCGGATACGGTCGATATCAGTCACCCAATCCCCGCCAACCTTGATCTGGAACTGCCGGTATCCCGCTGCCCGGTGCTGTTCCATCTCGGCAATGGTCTCTGCCAAGACAGGTTTCTGCGGTACAACCCGGTACATCGGTGCACCATCGGTGAGTTTGCCGCCCATCAGCATCCAGACAGATTGTCCGGTGGACTGCCCCAGAATATCCCAACACGCTGCATCAAAGGGCGCTTTGGCATAGCCGTGGCCTTGTACCATGTTATCCATCAGCCGTTCGATCTTGGACAGCTGGCGGGGGTCCTCACCCAGTAAATGCGGGGCGGCAAGGCGGGCAAAGGCCTCGACCCCTTCGGAATGGGCGATCATGTAGTTCTCGCCGCAAGGGGCAAACTCGCCGCAGCCCTGCAGCCCTGCATCCGTGTCGATCACCACTACCGAAGACATCGACGTTGTGATCGCGTTGCCCGCCCCCCAGCCATATGAGCCGCCGATATAGGGCAGGGGGGTCTTGAAAACTTGGATACGCGTTATCTTCATGGTTTCACCACAGGGCTCCTGCGATGGCCGCCATGCGCTGAGGAGCAATCCCCGGCGCACTGACATTCAGATCACGCCAATTCACGAACCGCATCCGTACGTGGGCGCTCAGATTTCGGATCATAGGCTGCTTCGCCGAGGACAAGCCCTTTGCGGGGTACACCAGCGATAACTACTTCGATCTCTGTGCCCGGAACATTCACGTGTGGCTTGACGTAAGCAAAGGCGAGGATTTTGCCGACGCTGTGGCCATAGGCGACCGAGGCCGCTGCACCGACAACCTCGCCTTTGATCCGAATAGCCTCGCCCCCATGACCATCTTCGACCCCATCCGGTTCGATCTCCAAATAGGCGCAAATCCAAGGCATCTCGCCCGCCTCAGACTGAGCGGCACTGGCGCGCGTTGCTTCGACACCTAGATACTCTTTGTCCAGCTTGAAGAACCGGCTGACATTGGCCTCTGGCAGCGTGACCTCGTTGGTCAGTTCTCCAGCACCGGGGAATGCTTTTTCCATGCGCAGGCTGTTCATCGCAAACGAGCCGTAGTTTTCGATGCCAAATTCCTCGCCGGCAGCCCACAGTGCGTTGTAGACGTCAACGCAGGCTTCATCCGGCATGTGGAATTCCCAACCCAACTCGCCCGCATAGGACATGCGAAAGGCCCAGACCTTGTGCCCCGCGATGGTGATTTCCCGAGCCGACAGCCAGCGGAACCCGGCGTTGGACAGGTCCGCGTCGGTGCATCTGGCCAGCACCTCGCGGGATTTTGGCCCGCTCAGGGACAAAGCCGACCAATCTTCGGAGAGCGTTTTGACAAAGACTGTCTCTCCCGTGAGGTTCTGGTTCAGGTGATCGACAAGGCGTTGTTCGAAGAAGGCGGCACATACAAGGTAGAAGCGTTCTTCGGCCATGCGAACGATCGTCGTCTCAAGCTCGATCCGGCCTCGGCGATTCAAAAAGTGGGTCAGCGTGATCGAGCCGTCTTTTTGCGGCATCTTGTTGGCCGTCAGACGGTCAAGATAGGCATAGGCATCGGGGCCGGAAACTTCGACTTTGGTGAACGCGGTCACGTCCATGATGCCGACGCGTTCACGTACGGCCTGGCATTCCAGCGCCACCATGTCGAAAACCTCGTTACGGCGGAACGAATAGTGATCACGCTGTTCAACACCATTGCGCGCGAACCAGCGGGGGCGTTCGTGGCCGAAAACCTCTTCATAGACCGCGCCTTTTTCCTTGAGGATTTCATAAAGCGGCGAGGGTTTGATCGGACGCCCTGCAAGGCGGTTGAAATGCGGAAAGGGGATCTCGTGCCGCAGCTTGTAATCCTCATGCGCCTTGATGACCTGCCAGTCTTTCTTGGCATAGCTGCCAAAGCGGCGCGGATCATAGTCACGCATGTTGATATCGGCAGCACCGTGTACCATCCATTTGGCCAGTTCACGGGTCAGACCAGGCCCCCAACCGATGCCGATCTGCGTGCCACAGCAGCACCAGTAATTCTTGACGCCGGGTGCGGGGCCGACCATCGGGTTGCCATCTGGCGGGTGGCTGATTGCACCATGGACTTCGCGGGTGATGCCCAGTTCAGAAAAGATCGGCATCCGTTCCAATGAGTTTTCCAGCCAAGGCATGACACGGTCATAATCCGCCTCGAACAGCCAGTTTTCGTACTCCCATGGGCATTCATCATGCCAGACAGAGTTCGAGTTCTCCTTTTCATAGATCCCGATCAGGCCCTTTTTCTGTTCCATGCGGATATAGCCCGAAACCATCTTGTCATCGCGGATCACCGGCAGCTCAGTTATCAGGTCTTTGAATTCAGGCACATCTTCAGTGACAAAATAATGATGGGTCATCGAGGTCATGGGTAATTGCAGGTTCGACCATTCGCCCATCTGACGGGCATAGGTGCCGCCTGCATTAACGACGTGTTCGCAGGTGATGGTGCCTTGTTCGGTTTCCACCACCCATTCACCTGCATCGTTCTGGGTAATGTTGGTCGCGCGACAGTGGCGGAAAATCTTCACACCTTTCTGACGGGCGCCAGCGGCCATGGCCATAGTCACGTTCGAAGGATCAACGTGACCGTCATCTGGCGTGTAAAGCGCGCCAATGACACCGTCGAGGTTATAGTAGGGGTGCATTTCAGCTATGAAGTCAGGCCCTACCAACTCGATGTTGAACCCCAGCGCTCGGCCAACTGATAATGTGTGGCGCAGCCAGTCCATCTCATCCTCGGTATAGGCCAGACGGAATGAACCGCAGCCGTGCCACGTGACCGCTTGACCGGTTTCTTCCTCAAGTGTCTTGGAATAGAGGCCAATGTTATAGTCGACCATCTTGCCCAGCCCGTAGGAACTGGTGGAGTGAGTAATCTGACCAGCGGCATGCCAGGTGGAGCCCGAAGTTAACTCGGCCTTTTCCAACAGCACCGTGTCTTCGCCCCAACCTTCATGGCCCAGGTGATAGGCCAGTCCGCAACCCATGACGCCACCGCCGACAATGACGACCTTTGCGCGTGCAGGCAGTTCCTTTTTAGACATCGCAACTTCCTGTTTCCGAGACATGGAATTCTGTGGACTTCCTATTGCTACATATGTACCACTGTCAATTAAAAATGGCACAAATGTACATACCGAGGTAAGCAATGTGCGGTACAGATGTTTCAAGTGGTATTCTGACGCGTACGGATGTTACGAATCCTGACGCGATCTTTTTGACTGAAACACCAGCTCGGCTTGTATCAGGAGAAAAAATATGACTGTCCTGCCAACCCACTCGCTCGAGGCCCGGTACTATACGGATCCTGACATATTCGACAAAGAGATGAACGGCCTGTTGTGCAGAACTTGGCAATACGCAGGTCATGCGGCAGATATCCCAAATGTAGGCGATTACTTTGCGTTCGAAATCGCTGGTCAGAACCTTTTTGCCATTCGCGGACGCGACAATCTTGTCAGGACTTTCTACAACGTGTGCCAGCATCGTGCGCATGAAATGGTGACCGGAACCGGGAATACCCGTGTAGTGGTTTGTCCCTATCATCAGTGGACCTATGAGCTTACCGGCGGCCTGCGGTCTGGGCCGAACATCAAGAAAGTTCCCGGTTTTGATCGCGCGAAAATCTGTCTGACCGAAGTACGGACCGAAGACTTCCTCGGGTTCATCTTTGTCAATTTGGACGATAACGCGGCAACGATGGACGAATGGTATCCCGGTGTCCGGGACGAGTTGTCTGAGTTCGTGCCGAACACTAACGCTCTGGCCCCCTTAGAGTGGGTCGAAATTCCTGAGAACTGCAATTGGAAGGTTTCGATCGAGAATTACTCGGAATGCTATCACTGCCCAACTAATCACCCGACCTTTGCCGAAGGCGTGATCAAACCGGAAACCTATGACATTCAGCCCGACGTGTCGGGAGGTTACGTGCTGCGTCACACGACCGAGTGCCAAAGCCTCGAAAAGATGACCTATCCGATTGATCTGGAAAGCAACAAGCATGCGGGCGACTATCAAAGCTGGTTCCTGTGGCCGATGTTCTCGTTCCAATGCTATCCAGGAAATGTTCTGAACACCTATCATTGGCGGGCAAATACAGTGGACAGCTGTACCGTCTGGCGCGGGTGGTACACAGAAGGCGGTCATGAAAGCGACGTGATCCGTGGCCTTGCCACTCAGGATCGCGAAACGACTGTGGCCGAGGATATTCGGTTAGTGGAATCCGTTCACCGCGGCCTGAAATCCAAAGGGTACAAACCGGGACCGCTGGTGCTTGATCCGGCCTGTGGCGTCATGAGCGAGCATTCCGTTGCGAAGCTTCAACAATGGATGCGCGAGGCGATTGAATAACGTTACGTGCTGTGGATGGGCCAGATAAGACATCACCGAAGCCAACGCTGTGCCAAAGGGCACACCCGACCAGAACGACGCGATCGAGCCCCTTGCCTTCGGTGGTGGGGTTGGTTGTAAGACAGGGGCGGCGGCTTTAGCGGAATATCGAGCCAGGACCGACTAAGTTGCAGATCGGTCGTTTCACCTGAGGAGAGAATGATGGACGATAACCTGTTTGAACATGGCCTGAAGCAGCGCAAGTCGACGCTGGGCGCCGAGTATGTTGAGAAGAACCTGGCAGCGGCGGATGATTTTACCCGCTCATTCCAAGAGAACATGACTGCTTGGTGCTGGGGCTTCGGCTGGGGGGATGACACGATCGATCACAAGACCCGTTCGATGATGAACCTCGCTATGATTGGGGCACTCGGCAAGATGCATGAATGGGAAATCCACTGTAACGGCGCGTTGAACAATGGTGTCACCAAAGAGGAAATCCGATCAATCATTCATGTGATTGGCATTTATTGTGGCGTCCCGCAATCTCTTGAATGCTTCCGTGTCGCGCGCAAAGTCCTGACCGAACGTGGGCTGCTGGACTGACCTGATCCCTTCGCGAGATCTTCAGAAGGAACAACACAAGCAGCGAGATTGCGCGTCTGCAGTTCGTGGGGTCTGCTGACACTTGCCTAAGCCGGGTCTCGCACCTCACCTTGCCAATGGTCCCCCATCGCGACGATGCATGAAGTACCGTTGGCGTAGTTCTGAACGATCATCCAGTCTCCGCTTGTACGTTTGACCCAAACCTCCAGCATTGTTTCGGGATCGCGCAAACCCATGCCCTGACGTTCGGCCCCCAGAACCTGTTTCAGTGTCTGTGCCATCCGCGCGCTGTCATCACAGCTGACATCCGCCATTTTAGACTGCGCAGTAGAAGGCACCGCAAGGCATAGAAGAAGAAGGCTGGCATGAGGACGGGTCATAGGTGAAGGTTAGTTCTTTCTGCGCTCAAGCGTAACAGTTTTATGACGCCCTGTGGATAAAACTCGCGCAGAGTCCTGCGAGAAACGCCACACACCGCAGAACCAGGCAATCATCGCGCCTGTCACAAATCTTTCGCGTAGATGTAAACGAAACGATTCAAAAGCGTCACGAAGCCTTTGTTTTGACGTTCTATCCGCCTCGCAACGATGGGGGCGATATGCTGAGAATTGAAAAGCTGACCAAAAAGTTTGGTGACAAACGGGCCGTGGATTCGGCGAATATCGTTGTCGACAAGCCAACCATGATCGGGATTATAGGCAGCTCCGGAGCTGGAAAATCCACGCTTTTGCGCATGGTCAACCGTCTGAGCGATGCAACGACCGGCACAATTACTTTTGAAGGCGAAGAGATCTCTGCGCTTCGCGGTGCTGCCAAACGCGAATGGCAATCGCGCTGTGCGATGATTTTCCAGCAGTTCAATCTTGTACCGCGCATGGATGTCGTCTCGAACGTTTTGCATGGCACGCTGAACAGGCAATCGACCTTTTCGACGATGTTCAACCTGTACCCGCGGTCGGATATTCATAAGGCGATTGAAATTCTGGATCGGCTAGGCATTGCCGAGCAAGCACCCAAGCGAGCCGAAGCCTTGTCAGGCGGCCAGCAGCAACGCGTCGCCATCGCCCGCGCGCTGATGCAGGACCCGAAGATCATTCTGGCGGATGAACCGATCGCCTCGCTCGACCCGATGAATGCGCAGGTTGTGATGCAATCGCTGCGCGCCATTCACGAAGAAGACGGCCGCATGGTCATTGCCAATCTGCACACGCTGGATACCGCTCGCCGCTATTGCGACCGGGTCATCGGAATGCGCGATGGCCGGATCGTGTTTGACGGCACACCTGCGCAGCTGACTACGGGCGTTGCGCGCGACATCTACGGTGCAGGTGCAGACTTTTCCGAGGCCGCAACCTCGACCGAGATCGAAACACTGGACAGGCCAGAGGTCCGCGAAGCGGAAGCCTACGTCTGAGCCAGTTTCCCCCGCGTCCGTCGCGGGCCACCTTCATCTAACCGAACGGAGAAAATGATGAAAAAGACCCTCGCACTGGCGTTTGCCGCCACGACCGTTTTGAGCACTGCTGCTCTTGCCGAAGAAATCACCGAGTTTCGCATTGGCATCCTCGGTGGTGAAAATGCCCAGGACCGCATGAACTCGTACCAGTGTCTTGCAGACTATACCTCTGAGGCGTTAGGAGTTGAGACCAAGCTATTCGCCCCGGCGGATTACAACGGTGTGATACAGGGCCTGTTGGGCGGTACACTCGACATGGCATGGCTGGGTGCCTCTTCTTACGCAGCCACCTATCTGCAAGACCCCGAAGCAGTTGAGCCCGTTCTGATCAAGGTCAATGTGGATGGTTCAATCGGGTATCACTCGATTGGGTTCGCCCGCAAGGATAGTGGCGTCACCTCACTGGACGACATGAAAGGCAGAGTGTTTGGGTTTGGTGATCCGAACTCGACCTCAGGTTATCTGATCCCCTCGATCGAAATCCCGCAATACAAAGAAGGTATCACCATGGAGTCGGGTGAGTATTTCGGTGAGGTCAAATTCACTGGTGGCCACGAGCAGACGATCGTCGCTGTGAATAATGGCGACATTGATGGTGGTGTGACCTGGGCCGATGGTCAGGGTAACTGGGAAGATGGATACAATTCTGGTGCCCTGCGCAAAGCGGTTGACGCAGGTCTTGTCGACATGAACGACATGGTCCAGATCTGGAAATCGAACGTTATCCCCGAAGGCCCTGTGGTTCTGCGCAAGGCGTTGCCTGCCGATGTCCGTGCGACCATGACAGATCTTGTCGATGGCCTGCACGAGCGTGACCCCGATTGCGCTTATGGTGTGGCGGCAGGCGAGACGCTGGGTTTCCAGCCGGTATCGCATGACACCTACATCTCGATTGTTGAGGCCCGCAAAGCCAAAATCGGTGGCTAACGCGCGCACATGACGTTTCCGGCAACCCATTGGGGTTGCCGGTCTTTATTCATTCGGGGCTAGGGATGGCAGATTTATCAATCGGTGCGGCGCCAGGCGGCGTCGAGACCATTCAATCCAGCTATATGGCACAAGTTCACAAGCGCAGGCTTTATGGCGGGCTGACGTTGCTGATCTTTGTGGTCCTGATGGTATCAGGTTTCAACATTGCGGATTCCCGAAACGCGGGTGGGTTCTGGGACGGATTGCATCAGATCGGTGATTACCCGGCGGATGTGCTGTCTGAAGCTTGGGAAAAGCGGGCCGATCTGCCTGGCCTGATCGTGAAGTACTTCCCTGCACTGGTTGAGACGGTGAACATTGCCGCAGTTTCCACGTTGATCGGGGCCATCGGTGGCCTGATCCTGTCGCTTCTCGGCATACGCGGGCTGGCGAAATGGCCGCGATTGATCCCGGTCTTCCGGCGTATCTCGGATGTTATGCGCGCAGTGCCGGAAATCGTTATCGCGCTTGTGCTGATCTTCGTCCTTGGGGGCGGTCCGGTGCCGGCGATGATCGCTATCTCAATCCACACCGCAGGGGCGCTTGGTAAAATGTTCTCGGAAGTATCCGAAAACGCTGACCTGAAACCGGTTGAGGGGTTGGCTTCGACCGGGGCGACTTGGTCGAAACAGATGATGCTGGGTATCCTGCCACAGGTCGCGCCAAACTATATCAGCTACACGTTGCTGCGATTTGAGATCAATATTCGCGCTTCTGCCATCCTGGGCTTCGTCGGCGCGGGAGGGTTGGGTTACGAACTGCGCAATGCCATGGCTTGGGGTCCGGGTCGTTTTGACGAGGCCGGCGCGATTTTCATCCTGCTATTCAGCACCATCGTATTCTTCGATCAGGTGTCCAGCCGCTACCGCAACCGTCTGACCGAAGGGCAGGGCCAATGACCACAATTGATTGGAACTTCGGGCTGGACGAGGCCAAGCTTGACGCCGAAAAGCTATTTCAGCGTAAACGATTGATCGGCTTTAGCATCCCCGTCGTGATCCTCGTTTATCTCACCTACATCTTCTTCGCCTTCGACTTGCCGGGCCTTGCGCAACGTGCCAATCTGGACAACGCCGTTACACTGGCTTCTGATAGCTGGTCACACAAAGTGCATGTCACACGCAATAATCGGAGCGGTGAGGTGACCTATGCGGTTGAGGGCGAGCGTAAGGGCACTTATCCCGAGGGTAAACGTCCCGACTGGGTATCGGGTGAAGAGGTGACGACGATCGATCTGGGCCGCAATCATATCGTGCGGTTCCTGCCTGACAACCGGACCGAGATTGAAATACCCGATTTCCAGCTGATCGAAGTGCAGGCCAAGGGACGCCGCCTGACGACAAATCTGCCCTCTGAACTGCCCGACTGGATTTCCGCATCTGAACGGCGTGTTGGCGTCACAACGCCTGAGGGCCGGATCACCATGACGGGCGCTCGGACTGAAGTGTTCAACTATTTCCCGGGTTGGGAGCTGTTCTGGTTCACGCTTGACAGTCCCTACCACGGCCATGGGATTGGAGAGATCCTGTTTGGCGCGCAGATCGATCCAAGCCGTTCGAATATCGCAGGCGCAATCTCTGACTGGTGGAACAACGCGATGTGGCGGCATAAGGATGTGGCCTGGGCCATCGGAGAAACGATCCTGATGGCATTTCTGGGTACGATGGGTGCCGCGATGATCGCGCTGCCATTGGCCTTTCTCGCCGCCAAACGGTTTTCGCCGATCATGTTGCTTCGCGCCGCAACGCGCCGTCTTTTCGACTTTGTGCGCGGTGTGGACGCATTGATCTGGACTGTGGTTCTGGCTCGGGCTTTTGGCCCCGGACCATTGACCGGCGCGTTGGCGATTCTGATTACCGACACAGGCACGTTTGGCAAAATCTTCTCGGAGGCGTTGGAAAACGTTGATCAGAAACAGATCGAGGGGGTGTCCTCGACCGGGGCTAAACCGCTACAGCGATACCGGTTCGGGGTGATCCCGCAGGTTGTTCCCGTGCTGCTGGCCCAGATTCTATATTTCCTCGAATCCAATACACGTTCTGCGACGATCATCGGTGCGATCACCGGTGGCGGCATCGGACTGATGCTGACGCAAGCCATCCAGACGCAGAAAGATTGGGAAGAGGTCGCCTATTACATTGTCCTGATCATCATCATGGTGATGTTCATGGATTGGGCCTCGGGCTGGTTGCGCGGTAAGCTGATCGGGCGGAAAGACTGATGGCGCGGCTTTCAGCGGAACAGCCCTGCATTCACCCCGAATGTGAGATTACCGAAAGCACGTTCGGGGCCTATGTTGAAATCGGCAAGGGCAGTCGCGTCGTACATACAAAAATGGGCGACTACAGCTATTGCGATCGTTATGCCGACATCGCCAACGCGAAGGTCGGTAAGTTCGCCAACATCGCCGCGTTTTCGCGGATCGGCGCGACTGATCACCCGCTGCACACGGCGTCCTGTCACCATTTCCTGTATCGCTCGAACGATTATTGGGACGATGCGGATCGGGACGAGGTGTTTTTCAGTCACCGCAAATCCCGAATTGTCCATATCGGGAACGATACATGGATTGGCGCAGGCGCGATGATAAAGCCCGAGGTCACACTGGGTGACGGGGCTGTTGTGGCTGCGGGTGCCTTGGTGACGAAGGATGTAGACCCCTACACAATTGTTGCCGGTAAACCTGCAAGACCCTTGCGACTGCGTCAGCCACGACACATCGCCGATCGGTTGATCGCATTGGCCTGGTGGAATTGGTCTCATGACAAGTTGCGGTTGGCGCTCGACGATTTCCGTGCTCTTACGGCTGATGCGTTTCTGGAGAAATACGAGCCTTAACTCTCAAGGGTCAGTGTCACCCGATCTCCAACAAACCAGGTTCGGCCAAATTCAACCGGTTGTCCCTTTTCGTCCACATTCACCCCGGATGATCTAAGCAGCGGATCACCTTCTGAAACCTGCAGATGTAGCGCTTGGGTGGCCGTTGCGCGCGTGGCCGTCAGACGGGTTGAGGCCCGAGTATAGTCAGTGACGCCCGACCTGTTTAATGCCTCGGTAACGCTGCTGGTCTCTTGCAGCGCAGCAGTGATGCCAGGCAGGCGCTCAAGGGGAAACATGCTTTCAAACACGGCAATCGGGTGCCCGTCCGCCAATGAGAGGCCGTGATACGCACAGATCTGATCACCGGGTGAAACGGTCAGTGCGGTGGCCTCGCCCTCGGTCGCTGCCCGTTCTTCAACATGAAGCACCCTCTTTTCTGGTCTGCGACCAGCAGCGATGAGGTTTTCATGGAATCGCACCCGCGAGCCGATGGGGTAATCGGTGGGCGTGGCTGCCACAAAAGCGCCCGCGCCCCGGCGCGTTCGGATTAGGCCCTCATCCACAAGGGCCGAGATGCCGTGACGCACCGTATGGCGGTTCACACCGAACCGCTCTGCCAGTGCCGCTTCGGTTGGCAGCTTATCACCCGGGCCATAGCGCCCTTCGGCCATATCGCTGCGAAGTGCGTCGGCGATGGCCTTCCAGATCGGGGTTTTGGTGGGAGTGTCACGCAAGTTTCACAAAATTCCTCTGTCTGACGGCGGCAAATATGATAAGATGTGTATAGTTGTATAGTATATGGAAAAGTTGTCGAGATGAAAGACACTTTTGATGAAAACGCGGACCGGAAGGCTTGGATGAGCCTGCTGGCCAAAGCGCCGGAGGGGCGCGTGGCCGCCCTATTGGATGCAGCGATGCCTCGCCCCGGCTTCACATGGCTGCGTGCTCCTGAGATTGGCAGCACCATGGTTCGGGCTCGCGCTGGCGGGACCGGTGCGCCGTTCAATCTGGGCGAAATGACGGTAACACGCTGTGCGCTGACTCTGGGAGCGGGCGAAGTCGGACATGCCTATATACAAGGCCGTCGGAAAGAAGATGCCGAAGTCGCCGCGCTGGTTGATGCACTGATGCAGACAGATGTGTCTGATCTGTTGCGCACAAAAGTGCTGACCCCTTTGCGAGATGAGCTGACCAATGCAAAGGCCGCGCGTGCCGCCAAAGCCGCAGCCACTAAGGTTGATTTCTTCACCATGGTACGAGGAGAGGATTGATGCAGTCAGAAGCCCTGATCGGCGGTTTCAAGGATCCCGCGATCCAATCTGCCCACGCCTTTCGCAGCGTGATGGAAGCAATGGCGCGTCCTGGTACCGTGCAAGAGATTTCTGGCGCAGTTCCTCCGGCCCCAATGTCACCAGCAGCAGGTGCGGTGTTGTTGACGCTTTGCGACACTGAGACGCCCGTTTATCTGGCAGGTGCGCTAGATTGCGACGCCGTACGCAGCTGGCTTGCATTCCACACAGGCGCACCGCTGACCGGCCCGTCGCATTGTATGTTTGCCATTGGTGCGTGGTCGGATCTGGGACCATTGAACGCATACCCGATCGGGACGTCTGAATATCCGGATCGTTCTGTCACGTTGATCGTGGAATGCCCCGAACTCATCGCTTCAGGGGCGACACTGACAGGTCCGGGAATCAAGGATAAAGCCGCGCTTTCATTGCCCGAGCTTGAGGCGTTTCAGCATAATCAGACGCTATATCCACTGGGGCTCGACTTCATCTTCACGAATGGCAGCCGCCTAGCGGCTTTGCCAAGAACGACCGAGGTGTCCTGATGTATGTCGCAGTAAAAGGCGGTGAGCGCGCGATTGAGAACGCCCACGCTTGGCTTGCCGAAGAACGCCGCGGTGATACCGATGTGGCGGAACTGAGCATCGCGCAAATCCGCGAACAGCTGAGCCTTGCGGTCAATCGGGTCATGGCCGAAGGCTCGTTGTTCGATCCGGATCTGGCCGCGCTTGCGATCAAGCAGGCGCGCGGGGATTTGATCGAGGCCATCTTCCTGATCCGTGCCTATCGCACCACTCTGCCGCGTTTTGGTGCCTCCGAGCCTGTTGATACCGGCGCAATGGCCTGTGACCGGCGCATCTCGGCAACCTTCAAGGATTTGCCGGGCGGGCAGGTGCTGGGGCCGACCTTCGATTACACGCATCGTTTGCTGGATTTCAAACTGGCCGCTGATGGTGAAGTGCCCGAAGCCCCTGTTCGCGAAGCGGAACCGGGCGATGTGCCGCACGTCACGGATTTCCTCAATCGCGAAGGTCTGATCGAGGAAGCGCCGCATGACGATACGCCGCCACCTGATCTGACCCGCGAGCCGCTTGAGATGCCCGCCGATCGCGCCTTGCGCCTGCAAGCCCTGACCCGCTCGGACGAAGGCTTCACCCTCGGTCTGGCCTATTCCACACAGCGCGGGTACGCGCGCAATCATGCCTTTGTCGGTGAGCTTCGGATCGGGTCCGTGCCGGTCGAAATGGAGATCCCTGAACTGGGCTTTGCCGTTGAAATCGGTGAGGTCGTTCTGACCGAATGCGAGACGGTCAACCAGTTCAAGGGTTCTAAAACCGAGCCGCCGCAATTCACTCGAGGTTACGGGCTTGTGTTTGGTCAGACGGAACGCAAGGCGATTTCGATGGCCCTCGTCGACCGCGCATTGCGCTGGGAAGAGCTGGGTGAGGACAACGTAGGCGCACCGGCTCAGGATGCCGAATTTGTCCTCTATCACGCGGACAATATTCAGGCGACGGGCTTTTTGGAACATATCAAGCTGCCGCATTACGTCGATTTCCAGTCTGAACTGGAACTGGTGCGCAAACTGCGCCGTGAAGCGGGCGCGGATCAGGTGCAGGAGGCTGCGGAATGAACGCCTATAACTTTGCTTATCTGGACGAACAGACCAAGCGGATGATCCGCCGTGCGATCCTGAAGGGTTTGGCAATTCCGGGCTATCAGGTGCCCTTTGCGTCGCGCGAGATGCCCATGCCTTATGGCTGGGGAACGGGCGGTGTGCAGGTCTCGGCCGCTGTGTTGACCCCGGATGACACCTTCAAAGTGATCGATCAGGGCTCAGACGATACCACAAACGCGGTCTCGATCCGTACCTTCTTTGAGCGCACTGCGGGGGTGGAAACGACCACGACGACCAGCGAGGCGTCCGTCATCCAGACCCGCCACCGGATTCCCGAGGAGCCATTGCAAGAGGGCCAAATCCTTGTTTATCAGGTCCCGATCCCCGAACCCTTGCGTTTTCTCGAGCCGCGAGAGAGCGAAACTCGTAAGATGCACAGCCTTGAAGAATACGGGCTGATGCATGTGAAGCTGTACGAAGACATCAGTCGGCACGGGCATATCGCGACGTCTTATGCCTACCCCGTGAAGGTCGAGGGCCGCTATGTGATGGACCCGTCGCCAATCCCGAAATTCGATAACCCGAAATTGGGTGACATGGCTGCGATCCAGCTGTTTGGAGCGGGGCGTGAGCAACGGATTTATGCACTGCCGCCCTATACACAGGTTGTCTCGCTGGATTTCGAGGATCACCCGTTTGAGGCGTCCAAAGCCGAACACGCCTGCAGCTTGTGCGGGGCCGAAGACAGCTATCTTGACGAGGTGATCATCGACGACGCGGGCGGGCGGATGTTTGTCTGCTCGGATACCGACTATTGCGAGGCGCGCCAGGCGGCGGGCCACAAAGGAAAGGACGCCGCATGACACCTTTGCTGTCTGTTCGGGGCATCACAAAGCGCTATGGCCCACATATTGGCTGTGCCGATGTGTCATTCGACCTCTATCCCGGTGAGGTCATGGGGATCGTCGGCGAAAGCGGGTCAGGCAAATCGACTTTGTTGAACTGCATGGCCGGGCATCTGACCCCGGATGCCGGAGAGGTTGTGTTCGACACCCGCGCGAATGGTTCGCAGGATACCGTGACTATGTCCGAGCCCGAACGCCGGATGCTGAGCCGCACCGATTGGGCCTTTGTCCACCAACATGCCCGCGACGGTCTTCGCATGGGCGTCAGTGCTGGGGGCAATGTGGGTGAACGGCTGATGGCCGTGGGGGAGCGCCACTATGGCGACATTCGCGGCAAGGCCACGGATTGGTTGCAACGAGTGGAGATCGATGCCTCCCGTGTGGATGATCGCCCGACGACCTTTTCGGGTGGGATGCAGCAGCGCCTGCAGATTGCACGAAACCTCGTGACCGGTCCTCGGCTGGTGTTCATGGATGAGCCAACGGGCGGTCTGGACGTGTCCGTTCAGGCGCGGTTGCTTGACTTGTTGCGTGGGTTAGTTCGCGACATGGGCTTGTCGGCGATCATCGTCACGCATGATCTGGCCGTGGTGCGCCTGCTGGCAGATCGGTTGATGGTGATGAAATCGGGCGGCGTGGTCGAGGCAGGCCTGACCGATCAAGTGCTGGATGACCCGCAACACGCTTATAGCCAACTTCTTGTCAGTTCCGTTTTGCAGGTGTGAGCAATGATTGAGCTTAACAACGTCTCAAAGACTTTCACTCTCCATAATCAAGGTGCGGCCGTGATCGAGGTGCTGAGCGATGTATCCTTCTCGGTCTCTCCGGGCGAATGCGTAGCGCTGACGGGCGCGTCTGGAGCGGGCAAGTCCACCCTCATGCGTATGATCTATGGCAACTATCTGGCCCGAAGCGGAGAAATTCGCATCGGTGATGTGGATATCGTGCAGGCAGAGCCTCGGACAGTTATCGCCCTGCGCCGCGAGGTTCTGGGTTATGTCAGCCAGTTTCTCCGCGTGGTTCCGCGCGTGCCCACCGTCGATGTCGTGGCCGAGCCCTTGCGGGCTGTGGGCATTTCCGCTGCTGACGCGAAGGCGCGGGCTGAAGCTTTGTTGCGGCAACTGAACATTCCCGAGCGGCTCTGGACCCTTTCACCGACTACCTTCTCGGGTGGTGAACAGCAGCGTGTCAACATCGCACGCGGGTTCGCCCATACCTATCCCGCGATGCTGTTGGATGAGCCGACTGCCAGTCTGGATGCGGCCAATCGCGAGGTTGTTCTAAGGCTCATCGAAGAGGCAAAGGCGCGTGGTACTGCAATCATCGGCATTTTCCATGACGAAGCGGCTAGGGCGCGCGTTTGTGATCGCGAAATCGACGCCAGTCAGTTTTCACCCGAGGTCGCGGCATGACCCGGGGTCGCCTCATCGCTGTGGTTGGCCCGTCGGGGGCTGGCAAAGACAGTGTGATGCTAGGGCTTTGTGACTTGTTGCCCGATTTGCATTTGGTGCGCCGCGTCATCACCCGGGCACCAGAGTTGGGCGGGGAAGACTATGACGCCGTCGAAATCGCCGAATTTGAAGAAATGGCAGCGAATGGTGCCTTTGCGGTGCATTGGGTTGCTCATGGGCTTTGCTACGGGATACCGGTTGCCGTCAAAGATCGGCTGAGTGATGGCGCAGATTGTCTGGCAAATTTCTCCCGTAAAGCTCTGCTCGAGGCCGCAGAAAAATTCCCGCGCTTCATTGTCCTGAATATCACCGCGAAGCCGGAAACTCTTGCTCGGCGTTTGGCGACTCGCGGCCGAGAAAGCGATAGTGAGATTGCAAATCGGCTTGCTCAGGCAGAAAAACCCTTGCCCGATGGGTTGGACGTTATCACCATTTCCAACGATGGCCCACTGGCCGAGACGGTTGCGCGCGCCGCAGGGGTCCTTCAACCAGCGAGCGCGTACCGATGAATAAGCTCGAAACGCCCATCAATGCGCTCGCCGCACAAGGCAATTTGGTCGATGACGAAGGGCTCGGGCAAGGCTGGCAAATGGCGGCGCAGCGCCTCGGTCCATACAGGAATATCACCATTCGGCAGCCGACCTGTCAGCGTCATGTGAAACCGAAACTCGTCCATCACATAGGGATAACCCCACTCGATCAACAGTGCGTCCTGACGTTGGCTCAGCCTTGCACCGCGCCGCCGCTCAAGTTCAGCCTCGTTGGTTGGGGCGCGAAACGGGTCAAGCTCACGTACACAGGCCGCAGCAATTCTTTGCAAGCCGCTAACATCGCCCTGTGGGGTCAAGGCGAGAAACCGGCCCAGCCTCGTCAGACTCAGCCCTTCACAGCTCGAAGGCGCCAGGCCAGCGGCCATCTCAGACGCCGCCGCTTTCAGGGCTTCAAGCGAATAACCTCCGGCCAGTTGAAAGGGTGGTTTCAGCGTTCCGTGAAAGCCGTATTTGCGCGGTGTCATCGTAACGTCATGCAAATCGGGCAGATCGGGCTGAGGCACCTCGCAGCCCTGCACGACATCCCATCCCAGCCAGCGCGCGCCGAACTGTTCCAATGGTCCTTCGGGCGGCACGTAGTAGATTGCAAATCGAGAGTATGACATGAATTCCCCTTTTCCCGCGCCCTCTTTGGCAAAGGCTTGTGACAGCGATATGTCAGATAATCTGTGCCTTGCGAATGCCCAGCTTGTGATGCCCGATCGGGTAGTAACCGGTTCGGTGACAATCGAACAGGGCGTCATTTCCGAGATCACCGAAGGGGATCATGTTCCGACCGGCGCAGTCGATTGTGCAGGTGATTACATCCTTCCGGGACTGGTCGAGCTGCACACCGACAATATCGAACGTCATATCGAGCCTCGCCCAGAAGTGGACTGGCCTCATCTTCCGGCCCTGATCGCGCATGATAGCGAGCTGGCTTCGACCGGAATCACAACCGTGTTCGACGCCATGCGAGTAGGTTCCATTCACAGCGGCAAGGGCCGTTACATCGATTATGCCCGCAAACTGGCGGACGAACTGTTGTCGGCGCGCGCCGCAGGCTATTTCAAGATCAGCCATTTCCTTCACCTGCGAGCCGAGATCTGCTCGGAGACACTGCTTGAGGAATTGGCGACCTTCGGGCCGGAAGACAGGGTTGGCATTGTCAGTCTGATGGACCACACGCCGGGTCAACGTCAATTCAGCGATCTGAGTGCATTGAAGACCTATGTCGCCAAAAAGCGCGGTATGACCGACGCCGATTTCGTTACACATGTCGAGAACCTGCGTGGTCTACAGCAGCGTTTCGGAGAAAAGCACGAAGCCGGTGCAGTGATCGAGGCCGCCCGTCTTGGCGCCGCGCTGGCCAGCCATGACGATACCACGGCGCGGCATGTCGAAAAATCGTCCGAAAATGGTGTGGCTTTCGCCGAATTCCCAACCACGTTCGAGGCGGCCGAGGCCTGCCGTACCCGCAACATCGCCGTCATGATGGGTGCCCCGAATCTGATCCGTGGCGGCTCGCATTCCGGCAATGTCGCGGCTGAAGATCTTGCAAAGGCCGATCTTCTGGAAATTGTGTCTTCCGACTATGTGCCCTCTGCGCTACTGCTGTCGGCTTTTCATCTTGCCAGTGTTTGGGACGACCTGCCACGTGCTGTGGCCACGGTTACACGTAATCCTGCAATGGCTGTCGGTCTTGATGACCGTGGCATCCTGAATGTAGGTCTGCGCGGTGACGTTCTGCGTGTGCGTCGCATGGGTCAAACACCAGTTTTGCGCGGTGTCTGGAGCCAAGGCAACAAGGTTGGATGAGTTGTGATTGGTTGAATCAAACTTGCCGAACAGAACATGGCTGGCGGCCGAAAGCTCGCGGATTACCAGATTGGATCTGCGCCTTTGCTCCGCTTGATTTTTCTGGACCCGCATCTTGATAAACTGATGTCGTGCCAGAACATTAAACTCGTAAAGAATATGGTTACTTTTTTACCGCACTTTCTCCTGTAACGCAAAATGCGGGCAACAAGTTCCACGATTAACTGACTGGAAATTTGTTGCTTATCTCAGAGTTGAAATCAGGAGCTTTGGCGGGATGAGGGCATGGTTGTCGGTTGTGATAGCCACTATTATTTTGGCGGGCTGCAGTCAGGATTTACAGGGAACCAAGTCCTTTGATCCCGGGGCGACACCAGCCCCCGCCCCCTTATCGGGGGGGAATAATCTGAAGGGAAATGTTGCACGCACTGAATTCGCTGAGTTGGTGCGAAGGTCTGTCGCGACATCGCCCACCACCGCAGCCGGAGCCGCCAGCGTTCTGGCCTCGAAGTCCCGCATTGATGCCGAGCAGGGTGCATTCCTGCCGCAGATCGAGGCCGAGACATCCCTGACGTCCGATGGGGATACAGTACCGATCCTGCGGCTTAGCCAGATCATCTATGATGGTGGCAAAGTCTCGGGTCGTGTGGGTTTGCGTCAGATTGAAGCCCGGCAGACCTGGTTAAACGAATTGTCAGAGCTGAGCGCGCTGAGCTTCGAGGCCATCGAAACCATAATTGATCTGGATCGAAATCGCCGCCTCGAAGAACAAGCCCAGCAGAATCTGGATCGTACGGACGTTTTGGTCAGCGACCTCCAGTCCCGTTTTGATGCCGGGGCGGGGTCGGTGGCGGATTTGCTGGCGGGGCAGGGGCGGAAGTCTAATGCCGAGACAGAATTAGCGCAGGCTCAGACGGATGTGGAACTGGCGACGGCAACATGGGTCGAAGTCTTCGGAACGCGACCCGGTGCTATTCCGACCATCCCCCCCGCACCCATTCTGGCAGCGGCCACCTCGCAGCAAATGGTTGCACGCAGCCCGCGTCTGCGTACTCAGGTCGCCTTCAGTCAAGTGCGTGCGCAAGAGGTTGTGGTTGCTGAAAGAGCGACCCGCCCAACACTCTCTGCGATTCTTGAGACAGATTTCGACCAGGGCAGTATCGACGACGGTGTGCAGGCCCGATTGGGTGTAACGGTCCCGATTTACCAAGGGGGATCCGCGCGCGCCAATGTCGAAACCGCAAGGGCGAATCTTCAACAAAGCCGGGCTGATGAAGAAGAATTGCGGCGCGAGTTGCAACGTAATCTCTCCCAGGCCTTGGAAGAGACCAATTCAATTCAGCGACGGCTCGCCACAGCCCGGCGCGCTGTCGAGATCAATGAGCAAGCGCTGGATGCAGCTCGTGGACAGTTTGATATCGGGCGCAGCACGCTGGTACAGATATTGGATGCGTTGCGCGAGTTGAATCTTGCGCAGGTTCGGGTGATCCAGCTTGAGGCTCAGGCACGTCGTGCAGAATATGCCGTGCTGGCGGTCACGGGCGATATCCTGGACGCGTTGGGTGTTGCACAGCCGACCGATCCAACCTTGTGATATCCGTCGTGAACCCGACTGCGACTAACCCGCTGAATACGCACCTCCGACTACTGACAGAGCATTTGGGTCTTGGGTTGTCCGAGGTGGATATCTTTCGGGTGTTCTAGGGCAATGAAGTCGCCTAGGCGGTCAGCGCAGTGGAAGCGGTGGGCTACAGTCAGGTTTTGGGAAAGCGCGGTTACTGAAACTGGACCTGAACTTGTTTCTGGTCCTGGCGTTTGCCCCAGATGTTCAACCTTTAGTGGTTCTGGATCGAGAAGACACCGACGCTTTCTTGTGATCGATGCCAGCAGCGGATTCAGCGAACCTCAGATCTGGCGGCGACAGGAAACACGACTGCGCAAGACGCGCAGGATATTGCGAGCATAATGCTCGCGCCGCTGGAACGAGAATCGTTTAGGCCACAAGGTCATCGGTTTTGGTCCGCGTTCAGCGATCTGCGCGGGGTCTACATTCAGATCCTATTGGCCGCGATGGTGACAAGCGTGCTTGGGCTGGTGACGTCGCGGTTCACCATGGTCGTTCATGACCCCATTCTGCCAAACGAAGTGGTTGATAGCTTGCTGGCTCTAGTCGTCGGGGTTGGCCTTGCACTGTTGTTCGATTTCCTGATCAAGAACCTGTGGACACGGTTCATCGATACAGCGGGAAAATGGGCGGACCTGAAGATCACCGAACGGCTGTTCAATCAGTTGATGGCGCTTAAAATGTAAGCCCGGGGCGGGCAGAATGGACGCATGGCCTGGATCCTTCGGGATTTTGAGGTTGTCCGGGATTTCTTTACGTCTGCCTCGCTGGTTGCTTTGGTCGATCTGCCCTTCCCTTTCGTATTCGTGGCGTGATCTAGGCGATTGGCAGGCCACGACGGGCGATTGCGATCGCGTCGCGCGCGAGACTTGAGGCTCAGATATCCGGACAAGAATTTGATCTTCCCGACCGTACAGGTGTGGAGGCGGCGTTTCTGGAGGAATAGATTGGCGTGATCCAACCTATGGTCGAGCGCGGCATCGAAAGTCCGCTGGCGATGATTGACTTGCGCCGGCAGCTTAACCGCCAAATTGGGCAGCTTAGGGAGGCCGGTAGCCGAATACTGATGACTTTGTCGGAGCGATGAGCGGAAAGACCACTCAGACTTCAGCTCGGTTGGAACCAAATCCCGACCGGGCTGTTGATTGAGTCAGAGGCACTCAGACAGTGTTTTGGCCAGATTGCGGATGAGTTGCGGGTAAAGATCCGCTCCGGGTTCCAGATCAGATCCGAGCGGGTCCATGATGCCGGTTTTGGCTTCAGTACCTTCAAGAACGGTTGTGACGATCCCGGGGTTGAACTGCGGTTCGGTCATAACACAATCCACACCTTCGTCGCGGATACGGCTTTGAATTTCGGCGATCCTTGCCGGGCTTGAGGCAGTCGCGTCGCTGAGGGAAATTGCGCCCGAGGCCGGGAAGCCAAAGGCATCTTCGAAATACTGATAGGCATCGTGGAATACGATAAAGCTGCCACCTTTGACTGGTTCCAGTGTTTCGGTCACTTCCGCTGAAAGAGTGGCCATTTCTTCACGCGCGGCTGCTGCGTTTGCAAAGTAGGCATCTGCGTTGTCTGGGTCAGCTGCAGAAAGCTGCGCGGCGATCGTGTTCAGCCAGATTTCCGCGTTTGCCGGAGAGAGCCAGGCATGAGGATCGTGCGCGCCATGTGCGTGGCCCTCATGAGCTTCTTGATCATCATGAGTATGCTCTTCCTCGTGACTATGCTCATCATGCTCTTCGTCCTCTGCATGATCATCGTTGTTTTTTTCGTCGCCATGGTCATGCGCTTCGAATGCTGCGTTTTCACGGATATCAAGCAGAACCGTTCCGTCCGACTCAAGCAATTCCGTAACCGATGCACCAGCGCTGAGCGTATCGACAGCGCCTTCCATCCAAGGGGTCAGGTCCTCGCCAATCCAGAATACCAGATCGGCCTCTTGCAGTGCGGCTGCTTCTGATGGACGAAGGTTGTATTCGTGAGGCGATGCGCCAGGTTGTATGATCAGATCAGGTGTTCCGACACCTTCCATCACCCGGGCCACCAATGAGTGAACGGGTGCGATGTCAACCGCAACCTTGGGTGCATCCGCCACGGCGGTTCCGGCCATCAATGCAGTGGTCATGGCTAGTGGGAGCAACTTTCTGGACATCAGGTTCTCTATGTGATTTTATAACATTACGACCGACCTATATGATATGGAGTAACATGACAAGCGAGACGCACCCTATTTCGGTTGTTGAAGATGCGCCGGTAGGATTTCAGGAGCATGATCACAAGAATTGCGTCGAAACGGCGTTGGCCACAGCGGATGCTCGGTGCAGGGAAGAAGGGTTGCGGCTAACCCCTGTGCGGCGAAAAGTTCTTGAAATGCTGTTGCAAGATCACAAGTCGCTTGGGGCTTACGCTATACTTGATCGTTTGCGCGAAGCCGGTTTTGGCTCGCAGCCGCCGGTGGCTTATCGCGCGCTGGATTTTCTGGTCCAGTACGGGTTCGTCCATAAAATTGAACGTTTGAACGCCTTTGTGGCCTGCTCTCATCCCGGAGAGGTCCATTCCCCGGCCTTCATGATCTGCAGAAAATGCGACGCTGTCGCCGAAGCTCAGTCGGCACCGTCCAATGGCGTCCTCGGCGCAGCCGCGCGCGCGGCGGGTTTCGAAATCGAACGAACCGTTGTAGAAGCCGAGGGACTCTGCCCAGACTGCACCGAGAAGGCGTAGACATGACCCTGATCACCGTTGAAAATCTCAGCGTGCGTTATGGCGCGAATACCGTTCTGCGCCATGTCGGCATGACGATTGAGGCTGGTGAAATCGTGACGATCGTTGGTCCAAACGGATCGGGAAAGACCAGCCTGTTGCGTGCCGTCATTGGCGCGACCAAGCCTGCGGAAGGTAAGGTTACACTGAAGCCTGGGCTAAAAATCGGGTATGTCCCCCAAAAACTGCACATTGATCCGACCCTGCCGATATCAGTCGAAAGATTCATGCGTCTGACGGATCGTGTCTCTAGGCTTCAATGTACAGAAGCGCTTGAAACTGCTGGGGTGCCGGATCTGCTAAAGCGCCAAATGTCGCAATTGTCAGGCGGACAGTTTCAGCGCGTCTTGCTGGCGCGGGCGTTGATCAATCGGCCCGACGTTCTGCTTTTGGACGAAGCCACTCAGGGTCTCGACCAACCGGGGTCTGCGGCGTTTTATCGTCAGATCGAGGAGGTCCGGCGTGAAACCGGATGCGCCATACTGATGATCAGCCATGAATTGCACGTGGTCATGAGCGCGTCGGACAGGGTGATCTGCCTCAATGGTCATGTGTGCTGCCAAGGGTCCCCCGCAGTCGTAGCTTCGGCCCCGGAATATCGGGCCCTGTTCGGAACGGGTACCGGAGGCGCACTGGCCCTCTATCGCCATGATCACGACCATGATCACGATCACGGTCACTGTGAAACCTCTCAGGAAGCCGCAGAATAATGCTGGATGATTTCATGACGCGCGCGACGCTTGCAGGTGTTGGCGTTGCTTTTGCTGCGGCACCGCTGGGGTGTTTTGTTGTCTGGCGTCGAATGGCCTATTTCGGGGATGCCACCGCCCATGCGGCAATCCTGGGTGTCGCTTTGTCGCTGACGTTTCAGCTGTCCATCTTTACTGGGGCGCTAGCTGTTGCGCTTGCAATGGCACTTACCGTGACACTGTTGTCCGGACGTGGCTACGCGATGGATACACTGCTGGGTGTTCTAGCACATTCTGCACTTGCCTTCGGTCTAGTCGCCGTATCGTTCCTGTCCGGTGTTCGCATCGACCTGATGGCCTATCTCTTCGGTGATATTCTGGCCGTGTCACGCACCGATCTGGTTGTGATCTGGGGGGGCGCAGCGCTTGTCGTGGCCCTGATCGTATGGCGCTGGTCGCAGCTTTTGACGGCGACCATGAATGAAGAGTTGGCCTATGCCAGCGGCTTTGACCCCAAGCGAGAGCAGTTGATCCTGACGCTGTCTCTGGCAGTTACAGTGGCCGTGGCGATAAAGGTCGTAGGTGTTCTACTGATTGCTGCATTGCTGATCATCCCGGCGGCGGCTGCGCGCAGTCTGGCCAGATCTCCGGAAGCGATGGCATTGATTGCGGCGGCGATTGGCGCATTCTCCGCAATCGCCGGGCTACGGGCTGCTTACATGTTTGATACGCCTGCAGGGCCATCCATTGTTTGTGTTGCTGCAGTAGTGTTCGCGTGTTTCAGTCTGATCGGATGGCAAACGCGGCGTGGAGCCTAGGGCATCTGCAAAGATCAATGCGGTCGCGTCGACACGGTCACGAATTCAATTTCGTCTGACAGGATGACCCGTACCCCATGTGGGAGCTTGGCGTCGAAGCTGAGCGTGTCACCTTCTGACATCTGGAACTCTTCGGTCCCACAGCCATAGATGGCGCTGCCTTCAATCATGTAGATGAAGACGTAGCCTTCGTGCTGATAGTTAGGCAACTTGCGTTGGTCTTGTTTTGAGATGCGGATGCGTGCGGATTGGAATGACCCGCTAGGCCCGCTGTGTTTGCCGAGCAGTAGATAGTCATGGGCATGGTCTGGTGTGATACGCCGCGACCGCAACCCGGTTCCCGCCTGAACGTGATGCACATCCGAGGTCGTGTCGGTATGGCTGAACATCGCCATCAGAGAGACAGATAGTGCATCTGCCAACGCGTGTAAGGTACCAAGGGACGGCGACACATGACCATTTTCGATCCGGCTGATCATCGGCGCGGAAACCTTTGACTGCGCGGCGAGTTCGGTCACCGTGAGCTGACGTTCCTGTCGCAAACGCTGCAGGGTTCGCCCGATCTCAAGTTCTGGTTCTGTTTTCTTGTCCTGCATCGGGCCGCTTTGACATTCCTTCTTCCAGTTAAAGTAGCTGTGGCCTGAATTGCAGGATAGTAAAAGTGTGTTCTGACAAAAAACAAGCTTAGCTGAGCGATTGGAGCAAAACTGCGCCAATGCGATGAAGGCAGCGGTGTTTTGAACTTATTTTCCTTTCCAGACCGGATCACGCTTTTCAGCGAAGGCTTTTGCGCCTTCAAGCTGATCCTCGCTGGAATAGAGGATATCGACGGTGCGCAGCTGGCGCTTGGTGATGCGGTTCATGGCGTCCTGAAATTTGCTGTCTTCAGCTTCGCGCACGACCTCTTTGATCGCAGCATAAACCAGCGGAGGACCCGAGGCGAGCAGACGCGCCAATTCCCAGGCACGATCCATCAGTTGATCGGCAGGCAGGACTTCATTGACCAAGCCCCAACGCTGACCTTCTTCGGCATCGAACCAGCGTCCAGTCAGCAATAGCTCCATCGCGATGTGGTAGGGAATGCGTTTGGGTAGCTTGACGCTCGCCGCATCTGCAACGGTTCCGGATCGAATCTCAGGCAGGGCAAAAGTTGCGTGTTCAGCGGCCAGGATCATATCGGCTGAAATCGCAAGCTCGAGCCCGCCACCACAGGCAATACCATTGATGGCCGCGATGACCGGTTTGTTCAGATCGCGTAACTCCTGCAAACCGCCAAAGCCACCGACACCATAATCTCCATCTACGGCATCGCCTTCGGCGGCTGCCTTCAGGTCCCAGCCAGGGCAAAAGAATTTGTCACCTGCTCCGGTCAAGATCGCGACGCGCAGTTCGGGATCATCGCGAAACTCGGCAAATACCTGCCCCATGATGCGGCTGGTAGCTAGATCGATCGCATTGGCTTTTGGCCGATCCAGCGTCACTTCGAGAATTGCGCCGTCACGGCGGGTCTTGATCGGGTCCATTTCTCAGGCCTTTCTGATAAGCGCATCCACCGCCACCGCCCGGGTGGGCGTGCAGAGAAGCGGGTTGATTTCGACCTCGCCGAGCGTTTCGGCATTTTGCATTACATAGTCTTGAACGGCCTGAATGGCGGCAACGATTTCATCCATATCAGCCGCTGGTTGGCCGCGATAGCCTGCCAGCAATGACGCGATCTTTAGTTCGCCGAGAGCAGCGCGAATACTGTCGGATGTTGCCGGGACCAGAAGAGAGGTGGTATCGCGCAGTATTTCGGTCAAGACACCACCGGCCCCTATTGTCAGCACAAAGCCATGGGCAGGGTCCCGCACCACACCGACGAGGATTTCAGCCACCGCACCCGTGATCATCTCTTCGATCAGAATCTCATCAGTTCCAATATCCGCTGCCACACCTGTCACATCGGCAGCCTGAACCCTCAATCGTACAGCGGAATGTTCGGACTTGTGGGCAAGGCCGACGCCTTTGACAGCAAATGGCGCTTCCATTTCTTGCGCCGCGCTGAGGGCTTCCTTTGCGCCACGAACGGACCTGTTCCGAGGGATGCGCAAACCATGGGCAGCCAGAGCTTGCTTGGCCTCGGCTTCGAACAGCGTATGCGTGACATCAGACGTACCCGGCAAGCAGACTAGCACGCTTGCAGGTGCGGCGACCTGACCCGCCGCGCGCGTGGCAGAAAGGGCTTCGCGGAGACCCATGAAGGGTACCACACCGGCCTCCATTAGGGTTTGTGCTACATCCTCAGGTAGCAATTCGGGCAGGGTAGAAACCACGGCAAAACGCGCACCCGTATCTGCCCGCACTTTTTGTGCTGTACGCGTGGCAGCGGCCCAATCTGTGGGATCGGTGGTCGGGTAATCAACGATCGTGAATGTCAGATCTATGTCGTCGCCAGTCATTCCCGCCCAGGCGTTCGCCATCGCCTCTTCATCGCGCCAGATATAGGTGTGGTAATCGAGTGGATTGCTTAGTGCGACCATCGGACCAAGCGCATCGCGCAATCGGGTTTGCTTGTCTCTGGACAGTTCTGGAAATCTGAGGCCAGTGCCGATCGCCATATCTGCGATCAGGCTGGCCTCGCCGCCCGAGCAGCTGATCGACGCAATGTTGCCCCCCGGCAAAGGCCCATAGCAATGTAACAGTTTCAAGGATTCCAGAAACTCGGGCAGCGAGGACAGGCGCGGGATGCCCAGCCGGTTTAGCAAAGCCTGCGCACCCGTATCGCTCCCAGCCAGTGAGGCGGTATGAGAAACTGTTGCTGCCTGCGCCTGTTCGGATGCACCCACCTTAAGTGCGATCAGAGGCACGCCTTTCCGATGTGCCTTGGCAGCAAGGGCCTCCCATTCGCGGATATCCTTGAAGCCCTCGATATGTAAACCGACGGCAGTGACCCGTGGATCATCGATCAGCGACATGGCAATCTCAGCCTGGCTGGTCTGCGCCATGTTCCCGCAAGTCACCATATAGGCAATCGGCAGGGCTCGTTTCTGCATAGTCAGGTTGATCGAGATGTTGGAGCTCTGGGTCAGAATGGCAACGCCTCGATCTACCCGAGCGGCTCCATGCTGATCGGGCCACAATAGCGCACCATCAAGCGCATTGATAAAGCCATAGCAGTTTGGCCCAAGAATGGGCATGCTGCCTGCTGCATTGATCAACTCTGATTGCAAATCTCCTCCTGCCTGATCCTCGGCTGCAGCTTCCGAGAAGCCAGAGGCAAAGCAAACTGCGCCGCCGCTGCCCATGTCTGACAGAACCTGAACGGCCTCAACGGTGGCGTGACGGTTGATGCCAACAAAGGCCGCGTCCGGGGACGATGGCAGGTCTTCAATCCGTGCGTAGGCCTTGTGCCCGGCAATTTCATCCGCCTTGGGATAGACAGGCCAGATTTTCCCTGCGTAGTCCATGCGTTCCGATTGCAGGATAACCTGCTTGCACCACGCGCCGCCGCCGATCACCGCGATGGATTCCGGGCGTAGAAGACGGGAGATATCCTTGCTCATTCGGGCCTCAGGCACCCAGAGGCCGCAGCAGATCACGACTGATGATATGCCGCTGGATTTCACTCGTACCATCCCAGATACGTTCTACGCGCGCATCCCGCCAGAACCGTTCGATCGGGAAGTCGTCCATCAGACCCATGCCACCATAGATTTGCAGCGTCGTATCCGTGACCTTTGCCAGCATTTCCGAAGCATAAAGCTTGGCCGAGGCAATCTCGCGATTTGAGGGCAAGTCCTGATCCAGTCGCCATGCGGCCGCGAGCGTCAGCCAGTCAGCAGCGTCGATCTCGGTGATCATGTCGGCGATCTGAAAGCCGACACCCTGAAACTTACCGATCGGCTGGCCGAATTGCTTGCGTTCAGCCGCGTAGTTCAGCGCATAATCAAAACAGCGCCGCGCGCGCCCGACCGAAAAAGCAGCAACCGTCAGGCGCGTTGCATAGAGCCACTCGTTCATCACGGCGAAACCGCCATCGACCTCGCCCAAAACCTGTGCGTCGGGCAAACGGCAATTGTCAAAATACAGGATATAGTTCTTGTAGCCTTTGTGGCTGACTGAGTTGTACCCCTCGCGCACTTCAAAACCCGGCGTACCACGATCTACGAGGAAGGTAGTGATCCGTTTTTTGGGGCCTTTCGGAGTTTCATCCACACCTGTTGCGATGAACACGATGAAGAAATCCGCGTGCTCCGCGCCCGAGATGAAGTGTTTCGAACCGTTGACGACCCAGTCACCGCCATCGCGAATGGCCTGACATTTCATGCCCCGAACATCTGACCCCGCGTCAGGTTCGGTCATAGCTAGAGCATCCATCTTTTCGCCACGCACGGCAGGCAACAAATAGCGTTCACGCTGGTCGGCGTTGCAGGCCATCAGGATATTCTGCGGGCGACCGAAGAAGTGGGTCAATGCCATCGAACCTCGGCCGAGCTCGCGTTCGACAAGAGTGAAATCAAGATGCGAGAGACCCGCGCCACCAACTTCTTCGGGGAAGTTACAGGCATAAAATCCCAGTTCAATGCATTTCCGCTTGATTTCGTCGCCCAGCTCTTGCGGCACCTGTCCGGTGCGTTCGACCTCAGCTTCGTGGGGGTAAATCTCGTTCTCAACAAAGCTCCGCACTGTTGAGACGATCATTTCCTGTTCTTCGGTTAAGCCAAATTGCATGACGCGTTCCCCTGATGTCTGATTGGCAATGAAACGTAATTGCCTGACACGATGACATGCAGTAATCGTACGATATCATGCCGAGTTAGAAAAATTTGACCCAGATCTATAACTTTTTGCTGTTCGACGGGTTCTCGAACCTTTGCCTCGCCAACATGGTTGAGCCATTGCGCGCGGCGAACACTTTGGCGGGGCAGGATCTCTATGCCTGGCAGTTTTATTCACCCCATGGTGCGCCAGTTCAAAGCTCCAGCGGGTTGCAGGTCGCGCCGCATGGAGCGATGGGCATTGAGGCGGGTGATGCTTTGGTTGTCATGCCGTCTTATGGGTATCTGGAACACTCGGTTCCCGATACTCATCGCGCTTTGCGCAGGGCCGCAACCCGTCATCGCAAACTGGCTGGTCTGGACACAGGGAGTTGGTTGCTCGCGCGTGCGGGACTGTTGGAAGGGCATCGCGCGACCATTCACTGGGATGAACTTTCCCGGTTCGAAGAAACTTTTACCGATGTCGAGGTCGTGCAGGAACGTTTTGTGATCGACCGGGACCGGATCACCTGTTCAGGCGCGATGGCTGCTTATGATCTGGCGACTGCGCTGATTCTCGCGGATCACGGGCCGCTGTTGTCGATGGAGGTGGCGCATCTTCTGATGAACCGTGGTGAACCAAGTGCTGCTTCACCACAGATGAAATCCGAAGACAGGCTGGTGAATCGGGTGCTGGGCGTCATGCAGGGCACGTTGGATGCGCCAGTAATGATAAAGGATATCGCTCGTCAGCTCGGGTGCTCTCAAAAGAAGATTGAGACCCGGGTTTTGTCCGAGCTGGGTGTAACACCGCAGGCGCTCTATCGTCGCCTGCGTCTGAATTTGGCGCGTAAACTTGCGGTCGAGACCCAGCAGTCCGTGGCCGAGATCGCCAGCCGCTGCGGGTATGAGAACCCAAGCGCAATGACGCGGGCGTTCCGGATGCAATTCGGGCAGACACCAACAGCCTATCGAAACGGGGAGTAACTTTGGGATTAGCCTCGCACGCGTGAGAGGTCCGGGTCATACGGGGACGGCGCAATCACCTCGGCAGCGATCATTTCTCCGCACAGGTCAAGTTGCATTCGGCTGCCGGGTTCGGAAAATTCCGGATTCACAAAGCCGTAAGCAAGGTTTAGCCCTGTTCTGTGGCCCCAGTCACCTGACGTGATCGTACCAACAACCATGTCGTCCAACATCAGAGAGGCTCCACCATAGGCAGGTGCTTTGATTGTATCGATTTTCAGGCTTACCAGTTTCTTTTGAGGCCCGTTCTCAAGGCGTCTCTGCAACGCGTTTCGGCCAATGAAATCGCCTTTGGTCAGTTTCACGAACCGATCCAAACCGGTCTCAAACGGGTCGAACTCTGTGAGCAGATCGGCTTTCCAGTGCAAGAACCCTTTCTCCATCCGCATGGACTCGACGGCGCGAGCACCAAATAATTTCAAGTCATGTGTCTCGCCAGCTTTTCTGAGCGCCAGATAGGCCGCGTATAGTGAGGCGTTCGGGACATGTATCTCGTAGGCCAGTTCCCCTGAGAAGCTGATATTCAATACAGTTGCTGGCGCGAACCCGACAAAGCACTCGCGAACTGACAGCCAGGGAAAAGCTTCTCGCGACCAGTCTCCTCGAGCACAAGCGGACAGCACGTCGCGCGATTTGGGTCCGGCCAGCACTAATATTGTCTGATCATTGGTGAGTGAGCGGATTTGCACATCTTCGCCATCATGCAGATGCGCCTTTAGCCAGTCCATATCATGGTATTCGCTGGCGGCGGCGGACCCGTACCAGACCCGTGCCGGGCCGCGATCACTCGCGGGAAGGTTGGCGATGGTGGCCTCGGCTTTGACCATCCCGTGGTGGTTCAGCAGATAACCAAGGCCGACCCGCCCGTCGCGTTTTGTCACCGCGCCGCACATCATCCGATCCAGAAACCGATGCCGATCGGTTCCGGTGATTTCCAGCCGGTTGAAGCCGTTAACTTCGGCCAGTCCGACATTTTCTTGAAGGTTTCTGATTTCCGCTGCCACGACGTCAAAGGTCTCATCAAAACTGAAACTCAGCGTTGGGTGAAAATCTGGTGCAGGCTTGATGTAGTCGACCCGCTCCCAACCGTTGACCACTGTAAATTCAGCCCCTTCTGCTGCGAGGATCGGGGTCAGCGGTGTGGTTTTGGCGGGGCGACCGGCAGGCCGGTGTTCATGCGGGAAATGAAAGCGGAATTCATTCTGGTAATCTTCGATGGCTTTCAGCGCGGTCAGCTCCACATTTGTGTGGCCGGTAAACCGACGCGGATCAAGGCACCAGGTGTCATAGCAGGCTTCGCCATGAACGATCTGTTGGGCCAGCAGCCAGCCATGGCCACCCCCTTCGCCCAAACCCGCGCGCAGACCGATGATGCAGAAAGCATTGCGCTTTCCGGGGATTGGCCCGACCAAAGGTGCGCCGTCAATTGTGTAGGTGATCGGACCATTCACCACTGTATGAATGCCGACATCCATCAGTGCAGGCATGCGTGCGAAGGCACCTTCCAGCACATCCGTCACGCGGTCCAGATCGTCAGGGCACAGCGCGTTCACAAAATTCGGATCGATCCCGTCCATGCCCCAGGTTTTGCAATCCTGCTCGTAGAAGCCGACCAGCAAGCCGTTCTTCTCCTGCCGACAATAATAGTCGCTGATCGGACAGCGCAGCAGAGGCATCCGATGGCCTGCGTCGCGGATTGATGCGATTTCTTCTGTCAGAAAATACTGATGCTCCATCGAAGCGACAGGGTGGTGCACGCCCATCATAGCGCCCACTTCGTTGACCCGATAACCACAAGCGTTAACTACGATATCGCAGTCAATATTGCCGTGTTCCGTGTGAACCGTCCAGGTATCGTCCTTGTGCTGTGTCAGTCCTGTGACCGGAGTATTGCGATATACCTCGGCCCCGGCCTTGCGCGCACGGCGTGCCAGAGCTTGGCACAGTTGAGCCGGATCGATGTCGCCATCTAGCGGATCCCATAGCCCTCCTAAAAGGTTGTCGGTGGAAATCAACGGGTGCCGGCGGGCGCATTCCTCTGCATCTATGACCTCGAAATGCACATCCATTCCGCGCGCCATAGACGCAAAATGGTGGTACCCCTGCATCTGCTCAGGCGTATTTGCAAGCCGGATGCCGCCGTCACCGTGGTGGTAGTTGATAGGATAGTCCGGATCCTCGGCCAGTTCCTTATACAGGTTGATCGAGTGGGTCTTCAGACCAACCATGGTCTGGTTCATGCCAAAATTGGTCACTTGCGCGGCCGAATGCCAAGTTGTGCCGCTGGTCAACTCATCGCGCTCGACCAGCACCACATCGGTCCAACCTTCACGGGTCAAGTGATACAGAGTCGAGCAGCCGGCGATACCGCCGCCAATAACGACCACTTTAGTGCGCGATTTCATCAAGGACCCTCCGGTAGGTAGTCTTTTGGGGATTAGCCTGTTCTGTCAGTTGGTTCACAAGCGGTTGGATATTGTTACGTAAAAAATCGAAAATAAAAGCTCATTAACTCGTAGTAATTCGAATGCGGTTGAAATTGGCCCTGGGCGTTTAGTTGAATTGATCAACCTGATGCGGTTGGAGGATCACAAATGGCTGCGCAGCAGGCGAAAAGGTCCGGTCGAAAAGGACGTATCGCACAGCGGGCTGAAAAGCCTGCGCTCGACCCCTGTCCGCCAGGTCAACCGGGAGGCGCTTACAAACCCTTGACTGGGTTTGAGCTTGAGCGGATTTACAACACGGCTCTGGATCTTCTTGAGAAGCTGGGGATCGGCGAGGTGCCGGATCGCTTGCGTTCTGATTTGTTGGCGGTTGGGGCGCAAGATAGCGGGGAGGGGAGGATACTTTTTTCGCCTCAACTTGTGGAACAGGCGATTGATCAGGCCGCCAAGACCTTCGTTCTGCACGGGCGTGATCCAGCCCGATCCATCGAAGTTGGCGGTAATCGCGTCTATTTCGGAACCGGAGGGGCGGCGGTTCAGACGCTTGATCTGCGCAGTGGTCACTATCGGCCTTCGACCTTGCAGGACTTGCATGATTTCACGCGTCTTCAGGATGTCTTGCCAAATGTCAGCTGGTTCACCCGCTGTTGCGTTGCAACCGATCTGGAGGAAACCTTCGATCTGGATGTGAACACCGTCTATGCGCTGTTGAAGAATACCTCCAAGCCCACCGCGACGTCTTTTACATTGGCGCAGCACGTTGCGCCAATTGTTGAGATATTGGATATCGCAGCCGGGGGACCCGGTGAATTCGCAAAACGCCCGTTCATGAAAGCACATATAAGCCCGGTGATCTCGCCGATGCGCTACGGTGAAGACGCGGTGGATGTGGTCTACGCCTGCATCGAACACAATATTCCGATTTCTTGCATCACCGCTGCTCAGGCCGGCGCGACTGCACCGGCGACCTTGGCTGGTTTTCTGGCGCAGTCATTGGCAGAAACCCTTGCGAGTCTGGTAATGGTCCACGCGATCCAGCCCGGGTTTCCTATGGTCTTTTCGAATTGGCCACTGGTGATTGACCTTCGGACCGGCGCGTTCTCAGGTGGCAGCGGAGAGACGGCTGTCCTGAATGCAGCATCAGCACAATTATCAAATTGGCTTGGGCTGCCTTCAGGCGTGGCCTGTTCGATGTCTGATGCCAAGGCGATCGATGCTCAATACGGGATGGAAAAGGGACTGACCTCAATGGCGGCGGCGCTGGCAGGTGGTAATCTGATCTATGAAAGCTCAGGCATGACGGCCTCGTTGCTGGGTGCAAGTTTTGAGGCGTTCGTGTTGGATGATGAGATGCACTCGTACACCTACCGCGCTTTGAGGGGGATAGAGGTGACACACGAGAATCTGGGCTTTGACGCAATCTGCGAAGCAGTTCTGGGCGAGGGCCATTTTCTGGGTGGTCAGCATACTTTTGCGGCCATGGAACGGGATTACTTTTATCCCTCACTCGCAGACAGGGATGAGCCCCGGACTTGGGCAGAAAACGGAGCGCAAGATGCCTGGAGCCGCGCGCGACATCGGGCTCAAGAAATTTTGCAGACCCATACGCCAAGATACCTGTCAGACGAACAGGATCGGCAAATCCGAGATCGCTTCAACATTCTTTGAAAGCTGATCCAGTGCTATTCGATAAGTTTGAAACTATCCGTCAGCCACGGGATATCATCGCGCAGTGGGGAAATGATGCGGTCATTGATCAATGATCGGGTTTTGGCATCCACAAGCTCAATCACTGATCTTGAACAATCCGGCGTCGCGACCAGCGCCAGTGTGCGTGCAAAGCTCTTGCCCGGAAATGGGTGCATGCACAGCTTTGATTGGAACCGCTTTGCCCGAGAATACAGCAGCGGCGTCGTGATGGTCCAACCCGCACCGGAGGACACCATCGACATCAGCGTCTGATTGTTGCTGCATTCAAACCTGTGAGAGGACGAAATCCCCATCCGGCGTAATTGGGACTCGATCTGGCGCGCGATGATCAGATTGCTGGAATATCGTAGAAACGGCAATTTGGTTCTACCCTCAACAATGTCTTGCAAAGACTTGTCATTCACCGCAGGCAAAACGATCACAAATGGATCGCGCAGAAGGGGGCGATCCTGCAGATCGCGCATTCGTTCGCTAGGAGTAGTGGAAATCCCCAGATCCAACTGCCTGTCGCGCAGCATGTCGATAATCGCGTGGCTGGAATCCGTGTGGTACATGAAATCACAGGCGGGCATATTCGCGTAAAGATAGACCGCCAGCTCTGGAATGATGTCGCTGTCGAAGTCTTCGATCGTGCCGAAACGCAGATAGCTGGCCTCGGTGATGCTTCCTGCAGACGCTTCGGCCTTGGCCTTTCGGATCAGGTGCAGCGCATCGTCGATATTGCGCAGGAAGACCCGGCCCTTTGGGGTCAGAACCATGGGTCTACGGGTGTGGTTGAACAGCTCAACGCCCAGATGGTCTTCGAGATTGCGCAGGTGATGGGAAACGGTGCTTATCGTCAGCCCTGTTTCCTTTGAGGCCGCCTGTAGCGAGCCCTTTTGCGCGCATATCTGAAACAGTTCCAGCCATTTGAGGCTGAGGTCTTTCGGAGTAGACTGACGCGGCATTCCGGTGCTTTCGTGAGATCAGGGCATTCCCGGCAAATCTACGCAGATAATGAGAGCTTTGATATCAGAATCTTGGAATTCTGGCTCAATTGCCGAGCACTCAGGTTTCAGAGCTTTCCAAAAAGCCGCGCGCGGTCTGTGCAGCATCCGCGATATGGCTTTCGACTGCTTTTCGGGCTTTGGCAGGATCACCACTGAGGATGGCATCATGGATGGCAGTCATGTGGCTCATCCCAGAACGCTCTCGATTCCGCGCTGCGAGGGTCAAGGCCCGCAGGCGGCTGATCCGGCCGTTCAGACGTTGCACGACATCCCAGGCGATGCTGTGCCCAGCCTGTAAAAAAATCATTTCATAGAAGCGAGTTGTGGCCTGTAGCAGATTTGACCATTCGGTGTCATTCTGCGCCGCGCCCACTGCTTTCAATGCCTTGCCCAGATCGTTTGCGAAACCTGTCTCATGCGCTTGTGCACAGGCGGCGGCGGCTGAGCCTTCTAGCTGTAAGCGGATGTCATAGATTTGCCGCGCTTGGTCCCAGCTGAGGGTCGAGACGATTGGCCCGCGGTTGGGGATAATCTCAACCAAACCTTCGGCTTCCAGAAACCGGATCGTCTCGCGGATGACGGTGCGGCTGACACCAAGCTGATCGCAAAGCGGGCGTTCAACAAGCCGCTCACCGGGGGCAAAATGCCCGGCGATGATCGCTTCGCGCAGGCGCGCTTGCACGATATCCCGCAAGGTTTGCGGTGCTTTTTCGATCTTTTGTAGGGTGGAGTCGGTGTTCATCATCGACGCTTTCATATCTGTGGTACGGATCCGGAACAAGTATGATTGACATATCGTATTATGGTATACCATATTCTCGACCAAAGGCTTGCCAAAGGAATCACCATGTCCGCCGAAATTCGAAAAACGCTTCTGCATGTCGAAGACACTCTGATCGAGGGTGGTAAGTTGGCGGACACTCCGCTGAAGCTAATTGCCGCAATAGCTGTCATTCGGAACCCTTGGGCTGGTCAGGGTTTTGTCGAAGATCTTGGCCCCGCGATCCGCGATTGCGCCCCCGGATTGGGGGAGTTGCTGACCAAAATGATTTTGGATGCTTCAGGTGGCGGCGACCGCGTCGAAGCCTATGGAAAATCCGCGATTGTGGGCTTGAACGGAGAGGTCGAGCATGCGTCGGCCCTGATCCACACGCTGCATTTTGGCAATCATTATCGCAAAGCAGTCGGCGCGAAATCCTACCTTTCCTTCTGCAATACGCGCGGCCCTGCCAATGCGCCGCTGCTGATCCCCTTGATGGACAAACATGATGGGGGTCGTCGCTCTCACTACCTTACGATCCAGACTTCGGTCGCAGATGCACCTGCCGCAGATGAGATTCTGATTGCACTGGGTGCATCGATTGGAGGGCGGCCGCACCACCGGATCGGGGATCGCTATCGGGACATCGAGGAACTTGGTCATGACGTTGACAACCCTGCAGCTGTCTAACTCGGGCCGATCAGTCGCGTTCAGAGAGGCGGGCGAAGGGCAACCGGTCTTTATGATCCATGGCGTAGGCATGCAATCTGCGGCCTGGGGCCCTCAGTTTGACACGCTGAGCCAGCATTGCCGTGTAATTGCGGTTGATCTGCCGGGGCATGGAGGCAGTGACCGTCTGCTATCTGGAAGCCAATTGCCGGATTTTGTCGGCTGGATACATGATGTTGTCGACGCATTGAATCTGGCTCCGGTCGCAATCATCGGTCATTCAATGGGGGCACTGATTGCCGCCGGCTTTGCGGCAGAGTATCCCGATATCACTAGCCGTGTTGCTATGCTGAACGGCGTCTTCTGTCGCGATGCCTCAGCCCGCGCCGCAGTCATCCAACGGGCCGCAGAAATCAGCGCGGGTCGAGTTGATCTGGAAACGCCGTTGTCGCGCTGGTTTGGTGACAGTCCGGGTGATCTGGCTGCCCGTGCGCAGGTGGCGTCGTGGCTTGGGTCTGTGGATCAACGAGGCTACGCCATCGCCTATTCCGCTTTTGCGCGGGGCGATGCCACCTACGCCAGCAAGATGAATCGGATTTCATGCCCGTTTCTGGCGCTCACCGGCGACGGAGACTCGAACTCAACCCCGGCTATGTCACGAGCTATGGCCGCAGCAGTTCAAAACGGTCGGGCAGTTGTGATCCAAGGCCACCGACATATGGTGAACTTGACAGCACCCGATGAAGTAACAGCGCATCTGGTTGAATGGCTCGGCCAGCCCGCCGAAGAAAGGATTGCGCAATGACCTCGATCGATCCCCGCACGCTGCGAAATGCATTTGGAGCGTACATGACGGGCGTCACCGTGGTTACGTCGCATGATACCCAAGGTAACCCGATCGGGTTTACTGCGAACTCGTTCACATCCGTCTCACTAGACCCGCCGCTTGTGCTGGTATGTCTCGCCAACAGTTCAAAGAACTATGACGCATTGATTGCCGCCGACGGGTTTGCCGTCAATATCCTGTCAGAGACACAGATCGAGGTATCCAATACCTTTGCCCGGCCCGTCGAAGACCGGTTTGCCAGCGTCGAGTGGCGGCGTGGACCTGCGGGATCGCCGTTGATCGATGGGTCGTCGGCCTGGTTTGACTGCGCTATGCACAAAACCGTCGAAGCGGGGGATCATGTGATCCTGATCGGCGAGGTCAAAGCCTTCGACAATACTCCGGCACCCGGTCTCGGATATGTCAGGGGGGCCTATGTAACACCATCAACAGCTGCTGGTGCCTTGATGCAGGACACCGGCCTGATCGTCTCAGCCTTGATCGAACGCGCAGGTGAGGTTCTGTTGATCGATGCTGGTGACGGCGCGCTTGCACCGCCCGAGGCAGTGGTTGGGTCAGAAGGTGTTTCAGCGGCATTGGAACAATTGATTGAGGCCACCGGGCTGACCGCAGAGCCTGGCTTTGTTTATTCGGTTTACGAGGATGCAGAGAAAAAGCGTCAACACATCGCGTTTCTGTGTCAGGCCGCAGATGGTGAGCCGAAGAAAGGTAATTTCGTACCGCTGGATGTCGTATCCTTTGGCACTGTAACCGACACGGCGACCCGAACCATGCTGGAACGATTGTCCGAGGAATCCCGTCTGGGAGATTTTGGCATTTACTACGGAAACAAGAACAGCGGCGAGGTTCGCCCGATTACACGAGGAGGTCACTGACATGCGGTTTTCGCTTTTCGTGCATATGGAACGCACCTCTCCCGATCAGGACCAGCAGGAGCTGTATGAAAACTTCATAGAACTGGCCAAGATCGCTGATGCGGGCGGCATGCATGCGGTCTGGACCGGCGAACATCACGGGATGGATTTCACCATCTCGCCGAACCCGTTCCTGAATATCGTCGATCTAGCACGCCAGACCAACAATGTGCGTCTGGGAACCGGAACCGTTATCGCTCCGTTCTGGCATCCGATCCGGCTGGCCGGAGAGGCCGCAATGACGGACATGATCACGAATGGCCGTTTGGATCTGGGCATTGCGCGTGGCGCCTACAGCTATGAATACGAGCGGATGGTGCCGGGGCTGGACGCTTGGGAGGCAGGCCAGCGTATGCGCGAGCTTGTTCCGGCAGTGCGGGGTCTTTGGGAGGGCGATCATGCGCTGGACGGAGAGTTTCATTCTTTCCCGGCAACCACATCTTCACCCAAGCCTCTGCAACAAAACGGTCCACCGATCTGGGTTGCCGCGCGCGATCCCAACAGTCATGAGTTTGCGGTATCGAACGGTTGTCACGTGCAGGTCACCCCTTTGTGGCAGGGCGACGAAGAGATCACCCGGCTGATGGATACGTTCAACGCAGCCTGCGCCAAATTCCATGACGTCCCGCGCCCCGAAATCATGCTGTTGAACCACACCTACATCGCCTCGGACGAGGCGGATGCCCGTCGCGCGGCGGAAGAGATCAATCGCTTTTATTGCTATTTCGGCGCGTGGTTCAAAAACGAACGCCCAGTGTCGCAGGGACTGATCCAGGCGCTGAGCGATGACGACATCGCTAACCATCCCTTCTATTCGCTCGAGGCGATGATCCGGGACAACGTGATCGCCACGCCCGACAAAGCAATCGAACGCATCAAGGGCTATAGCGATCTTGGATATGATGAGTATTCTTTCTGGATCGACAGTGGGATGAGCTTTGAGCGCAAGAAAGCGTCGCTTGAGCGGTTCATCGCGGACGTCATGCCCGCCTTCGCCTAAGGAGAGAAAATGCGGCAGTTTCAGCACTATATCGGCGGCACGTTTTCGGATGGGACCGCGCATTTCGACAGCCTTGATCCCGCGACGGGCACCGTTTGGGCGAAAATGCCTGAGGCCAGAACACATGATGTGAACGCCGCGGTTGAGGCTGCGTGTTCAGCGCTGAATGCCCCCGAATGGGCGACCATGACAGCAACGGCGCGTGGTAAACTTTTGTACCGGCTGGCCGATCTGGTCGCCGAAAATGCTCAGACCTTAGCCGAGCTTGAAACGCGCGATACCGGCAAGATCATTCGCGAAACCTCTGCTCAGATCGCCTATGTCGCGGACTACTACCGTTACTATGCCGGATTGGCGGACAAAATCGAAGGGGCGCACCTGCCGATCGACAAGCCCGACATGGAGGTTTGGCTGCGCCGCGAACCAGTTGGTGTGGTGGCCGCCATAGTGCCGTGGAATTCGCAACTGTTTCTGTCTGCGGTCAAGATTGGCCCGGCGCTTGCCGCCGGTTGCACAATCGTTCTGAAAGCATCCGAAGATGGTCCGGCCCCGATGCTGGAATTCGCGCGTATTTTCGATCAGGCAGGCTTCCCGCCCGGAGTTCTGAACGTCATCACCGGCTTCGGGCCGGAATGCGGCGCCGTTCTGACCAGTCACCCGGATGTCGATCATGTTGCCTTTACAGGCGGCCCGGAAACCGCGCGCGATATCGTGCGCAACTCGGCTGAAAACCTCGCTTCGACTTCGTTGGAACTGGGTGGAAAATCCCCGTTCATCGTGTTCGAAGATGCCGATATCGAAAGTGCTGTGAACGCGCAGGTTTCGGGGATCTTTGCTGCTACTGGGCAAAGCTGCGTGGCGGGATCGCGATTGGTAATCTCTGACAAGATCAAAGATGAGTTTCTGGCCCTGCTCACTGAAAAAGCGGGTGAGATCGTGATCGGGGCGCCCGATGACCTAAAGACCGAGGTTGGCCCGCTGTGCACTCAGGCTCAGCTTGTGACTGCTGCAGATCTGGTTGCTGAATCCGTCTCGGCAGGGGCTACCGTGATAGCGGGTGGGCAACCTTTGGACCGTGAGGGGCACTATTTTCCACCGACAATCATTGATTGTACGGACGCGCCTGATGCGCCCTGTCTGACGCGCGAAGCCTTTGGTCCGATCCTCTCGGTCGTCAGTTTCGGGACCGAAGCGGAGGCGGTACAAATAGCCAACAACACCGCGTTTGGGCTGGCGTCGGGTGTCTTTACCAAAGACTTGACCCGCGCACATCGAATGATCCGCAGAATTCGGGCTGGCATTGTCTGGGTTAACACATATCGCGCGGTCAGCCCGATTGCTCCATTCGGAGGTCATGGACTATCGGGCCACGGGCGCGAAGGGGGCCTGCAGGCGGCGCTTGATTACACACGGGTCAAATCGGTCTGGTTGCGCACGAGCGACGATCCGATCCCCGATCCGTTCGTGATGCGGTGAATCTGACTAATCAACAGCATCTTTGGGCCAGATTTAGCACACTTTAGACAATCGCATCTCTGCCGCGCGTGCGTGGCCTTCCATGCCTTCCATCCGACTGATCCTGGCAGTGCGTTCAGCAAGCTCGTGCGAGGCTTGCGCTGAGCAGCGCTGCCATGTCACCGTTTTGGTGAATTTATGCACTGACAGACCGCCGGTATATCGGGCCGCTCCGCTTGTCGGCAAAACATGATTTGGCCCGGACGTCTTGTCGCCGAAGGGCACTGTTGTTTCGGCACCCAGAAACAGCGATCCATAGGTGGTCAGTTGGTCCAGCCACCAATCCAGGTCCTCGGCGATCACCTGCAGATGTTCGGGCGCGTAGTTATTGGCGACCCTGGCAGCCTCGTCGCGGCTGTTGCAAAGAATGATCTCGGCCCGGTCGCGCCATGCCGTGCGCGCTGCACTAGCGTTCGGCTCGGGAAGACTTTCGATCAGGGCATCGGCGCGCGCGATAACACCCTGGGCCAAAGCTTTATCGGTGCTGACCAGCCAGACAGGGCTATCGACGCCGTGCTCGGCTTGGCTCACCAGATCCCAGGCGACAGTCTCGATCGATGCTGTGTGATCGGCAATGACCAAGGTATCGGTTGGACCTGCAAACATGTCGATGCCAACCTTACCAAACAGCATCCGTTTCGCCTCGGCGACATAGGAGTTTCCCGGACCGACAAGAATGTCGGCTGGCCGCGCACCAAAAAAGCCATGGGCCATCGCAGCAATCCCCTGAACTCCGCCCAAATTCAGGATCAGATCTGCACCGCTAAGGTCCATCGCATAAACTATTGCATCAGGGATGCCCGCACCGGGACGCGGTGGCGAGACCGCCGTGATGTGGGACACCCCAGCCACCTTTGCCGTGGTAATTGTCATCAACGCACTTGCGATATGGCTATACCGACCACCAGGAACGTAGCATCCCGCGCTCGAGATCGGGATCTGTTTCTGACCTGCAATCAGGCCGGGCATCACCTCGATCTCGCATTCGCTCACCGTGGTCATCTGCGCTTCGGCGAATCGACGGATATTGGCATGGGCAAAGCGGATGTCGTCTTTGACCTGTTCAGGCACGCGGTCACATGCGGCTTTGCGCGCTTCATCAGTCAACACGAACTCTCCCGTCCAGCCATCGAGCGTTCCGGCATAGCGCCGAACGGCCTCTTCGCCCTCACGCTCGATATTGGAGAGCATGATTGCGACGATATCGCGGATATCCGAATTTTCTGCATCGGGGCGGGGCAGGGCGGTTTTCAGATAAGAGACGGCCATGGGAAACCTCAACGCGTCAGAGAGTGGGAGTGGATAGCGCCCGCCAGAACATCGACGGTGTCGATGATCGGAACGCTTTTGGGCAAGTCGCGGGTGAGCAGAGAGAATTCGGAGCAGGCCACAAACAAAAGCGCGGCACCCCGGCCCGAAAGGGCGTTAGCAGCGTCGGAAAGTGTGCTGAGTGCAGCGCCGGTTGGCCCTTCAGATTTGATGTGGCGGATCGTGCCGAGCATCCTATCTTCATCCTCGGGCCAGATTGCGGTAAATCCGGCGCGGTTCAGGGGGGCGTCAAAAATTCCGACCTTTCGCAGCGCTGGGGAGGCAAGAATTCCGACCTGGCTGCCAGAAGGCAGGAGCTGCGCCGCTTGATCCACGGACAGGTCTACCATGTTTAGAAAGGGGATCGAGACGGCGTCCTCTATCTGCGCCGCATAGTGGTGTGCGGTGTTACACGGCATCGCAAGCGCGGTTGCCCCTGATTGCTCCAATCCTCTCGCCATATCGGCCAGAACCGGCCCGGGATCAGACCCGTTGCCCTCGATCAGGTGCGCGATGCGGGAAGGCACCTGTGGGTTCATGTCAATCAATAGTGGCAGGTGATCGGCATCATCCGCCGCCTGTACCTTGGATAACACGCGCTGCTGCAACAGAATTGTCGCCTCTGGGCCCATTCCGCCCAATATGCCGGTGACGCGGGGTTTCATGCAAAGACCTGCTTGCTGGAACTTATCACCGTGATTTACAGATTGACCCAGCGGTCGGTGTGATCGAAAGCGAAATCATAACCGAACAGGCCAACCGAGCCTCCGGTATGCAAGAACACCACGCGCTCATCCTTGAACGAGCCCTTGCGCGCCAGATCGATCAGACCGGCGGCCCCTTTGGCGGAATAGACCGGGTCGAGCAGAATGCCTTCCAGTTCGGCAAACATGCGGATCGCCTCAATGCCGCTTTCGGTCGGCAAGCCGTAGCCGTCGCCTACATAGTCGGTATTGGCCATCACATCCTCGCGCCGCACCACGTCTGGGCAACCCAATTTCTCAGCCGTGTTGCAGGCTAGATCATAGACCATCTGCTCTTGTTTGGGCTGCGGCGCGCGGGTGCCAATGCCAAGAACCGGAATGCCCGTATTCATGGCGCAAAGCCCGGTGACCAGCCCGGCTTGCGTGCCCGAGGAGCCCGTCGCATGCACCACGCGATCGATTTTGAGACCGGCGTTATTGGCTTGGCTCACAAGCTCTAGCGCGCAGTTTACATAGCCAAGCGCTCCGGTCGGGTTCGAACCTCCGCCCGGAATGACATAGACGTTGTGACCTTCTTCACGCTTCTTCGCGGCCGAACGCTCCATCTCGGCGGGCATGTCGTGGCCGCCGGGAAACTTCTCGGTGGTTGCGCCATGCAGATGATCCAGCAGGACATTGCCATTGTTGTTGTAGTTGGCGTTGTTATAGCTGGTGCGGTCTTCCAGTAGGATATGACATTTCAAACCCAGCCGGGCAGCGAATGCAGCGGTTTGACGCGCATGGTTCGATTGCGTTGCCCCTTGTGTCATCACCATGTCTGCGCCTTGTTCGAGCGCTTCGCCGAACAGAAACTCTAGTTTGCGGGTCTTGTTGCCACCCGTCGACATGCCGGTGCAGTCGTCTCGCTTGATCCAAAGATCGATTCCCAGAGCCTCGGACATACGATCCATCCGTTCAAGCGGTGTTGGCAGATGGGCAAGAAAAACACGGGGAAAACGGGAAAGATGCATCAAGCTGTCCTGATCTGGGCCCGGCACATGGTTCAAGACCGGTAGGTCTTGCCAACATGGGCCGCTGGGTAGGTTTCTGGGTTTAGAATGCCGCCTGTAGTCAAGCTGCAAGGTCAGGCCTAATCACAGCGGATGGGGCGCGTCGGTCAAGCGCACTGTACCCGGTTTCGAAAAAGCCGGAAAATAACTTCGATATTGCGCTCAGATTACCTGGTTGCTCATTCGGGGGGTGCGGGAATGGTTCGAAAGTCGTCATTCAACCACGGAAACCGCGAATTCATAGGCTCGGTCACATGACGACGGATCAGGTTTTGCAGTGTGTTGTGGATCAGTCGTGTGGTTGTCGACGGATAGATATTGGTCGTGAACAACGATACGGTACGCGCAAAGCTTTTGCCCGGGAAAGGTAATGCGCGTGTATCTTTGTGGAATCGTCGTGCGCGATAGTAGCTGGCAGCAGTCGTGATCGTCCAACCACTGCCCCCGGCGACAAGTCCGATAATTGACTGATTACATTCAAGTTCGAACCGGTTGGGCAGGTTGATCTTGCTACGGGTTAGCTGAATTTCGATGAGTCTGCCTATGGTGTGATCACGCGAATATCGTAAAAGCGGAAGCGGACTGTCTGATTTGGTCAGTTCCTCGACCGGTCCGTCATATGCGGGCGGAAGAATGACGATAAACGGATCTCGAAGTAGCGGGAATTCGATTAACCCCTCAAAGTGCTCAGGAGGTCGGGTCGCAACGCCTGCATCCAGCTTTTGAGACTGCAGTTTGTCAAGAATCTCATGGCTGGGGCGGGTAAAGTGGCGAAAATTGCACCGCGGCAGGCTTGCAGAGAGATGACGGAACAGTTCTGGCGCGACCCGGCTGTCAAAATCGTCAATCAGGCCCAGACGCAAATCTGTTGCATGTTGCCAACTGCCCGAGCGAAGCTCGGCCTCGCCCCGTTTCAAGGCGATCAGGCCGTCATGCACATGTCGTGAGAACACCGTGCCTGCGGGTGTCAGACCCATGGGTCTGCGGCTGTGGTCCACCAAATCCACATCCAGCGCCTTTTCAAGACTGCGCAAATGATTGGAGACCGTACTGATTGACAAACCGGTTTCAGCTGACACCTTTTGGATTGAACCCAACTTGGAAATAAGTTGGAAGACCTCCAGCCACCTGAGACTGAGTGCTTTCTTTGTCATCGGATGCTCCCAAACCAGCGAACTATCAGTCAAAAGCGAAACAAAGTTTCGCTTTTTACGCAACCAGTATTTTGATTTACTAATTCAACGCGTAAGGACTATGGTTTTTCTACTGTTCCAGAGTTCGGACGTTTCAAGAGCCGACAAGTGGAACCAGCAGGGAGAAAATAGTCAAAATGATCAAGAAATATCTGCTCACAACAGCATATGCCGGGATTGCGGCCGTTACCGCTTCACAAGCCGCCGCGCTTGATGAACTGACGGTTGCATATTTCCTCGAATGGCCGATGCCGTTCCAGTATGCGAAAGCAAACGGAACCTACGAAGAAGAACTGGGCGTCAAGATCAACTGGGTGTCTTTCGACACCGGTACCGCCATGTCAGCTGCGATGGCCTCGGGTGATGTACAGATCGCGGTCAGCCAAGGGGTACCACCGTTTGTGGTAACCACTTCGGCCGGTCAGGACATCCAGATCGTCGATGTGGCAGTTAGCTATTCAGACAACGACAACTGCGTTGTCGCCGAAGCGCTTGAAATCGACAAGGGCAATGCGGGTGAACTGAACGGCAAAAAGGTCGGTGTTCCGATCGGTACAGCTGCGCATTACGGTTTCCTGTCGCAAATGTCTCACTTTGGTGTCGACATCGGTTCAATGGAAATTGTTGACATGGCTCCGGCCGATGGCGCCGCGGCGTTTGCCCAGGGCAACCTCGACATGGTTTGCGGCTGGGGTGGCGCGCTTCGTCGTATGACCGAGCATGGCAACATTCTGCTGACCGGTGCTGAAAAAGAAGAGATCGGTATCCTGGTGTTCGACGTCACTAGCGCTCCGGCAAGCTTCATCGAAGAAGAGCCCGAGCTTCTGTCGAAGTTCCTTAAGGTTACCGCAGATGCCAACGCCAAGTGGAACGCAGGCGACAGCAAAGATGAAATGCTGCCGGTGATTGCCAAGGATGCTGGTATGGATCCTGCAGACGCTGAAGCCACAATCGCGACTTTCACCTTCCCGTCAGTTGAAGACCAGCTGTCCGAGAAGTGGCTGGGTGGTGGCGCGCAAGACTTCATGCAGGGTGTTGCAAACGTGTTCGTGTCGGCAGGCAGCATCGAATCCGCTCTGGATTCGTATGATGGTGCCGTTAATGCAGGCCCGCTGACAGCTGCGAATAACTAATCACGCAGGACATTTCATGCGACCGGCCCCGGTTTCGGGCCGGTCGACAGCTATGAAAGCAGGAAGGAGGCAGGATGCCTGAACTGGACATCGTAGAATTGTCCATGCGCTTTGACTTACCCAACGGCTCCTCAGTACAGGCCCTACAAGATGTTTCACTCAGCCTTAAAGAGGGTGAGCTGATGTCTGTCCTTGGCCCGTCGGGCTGTGGTAAAACGACGTTGCTAAACATCGTTGCAGGATTTCTGGCGCCGACATCTGGCAAGATTGAACTGAACGGCCATCTGGTCAAAGGCCCTGATGCTGAACGAGGGATGGTGTTTCAGAAGGGCGCGTTGTTCGAATGGATGAACGTGCGGGAAAATGTCGAGTTTGGCCCGCGCATGAAAGGCATGCCCAAAGCCGAGCGTGACCAGATTTCCGACCATCTGCTTGAGGTCGTCGGGCTTCAGGATTTCAAAGACAAGGCGGTTTATGAACTATCGGGCGGGATGCAGCAGCGTGTTGCGTTGGCGCGGTGCCTGGCAAACGAGCCGGACGTCATCCTGATGGACGAACCGCTGGGTGCTTTGGATGCGCTGACCCGTGAGAAAATGCAGGGCCTTGTCCTGAAGCTTTGGAAAGAAACAGGCAAGACGATCATCCTGATTACCCACTCGGTCGAAGAGGCCTTGTTGCTGGGTGAGCGTCTGATTGTCATGGCCCCCAGACCGGGGCGCATTCACCGCGAATACAATCTGCCTTTTGCTGAACGCGGTGTGAATGCCGATCTGCGTGATGTGAAGAAATCCGAAGGTTTTGCGGAAAAGCGCGATGAGATCCTCTCGATGATCTGGGAGATGGAAGAAGAAATTATGGGTCGGACGGAGCAGGCATCATGATTGTACTTCTCTTCTATATCGGCCTGTTCGGTGGCGCGTTTTTTATCGTCTACGCGTTACGCCGCGGTTTGCAATCGCGTCAGGATTTCACAAGCTTGAAAACTGTGACTTTCGGCGACGAAAGTGCCGTACGAGCGGATAGGGCTGCATCGATAATCTCGGTTCTCGTGATCTTTGTAATCTGGGCGGCTTTCACCGGCTCGAAGTTGTTTCCGATCCATGTGCCGGGCCCATTTGTGGGTGATACGCAATTCACCTATACGCTCGAAAACGCGGATGGCAGCACGGATGAAGCCACGATTTTTGTTCGTGTTCCAGCCTTCGGTGAGGAAGCAGAAAAATTCGAGGTCGAGCCCGGCAGCGGATTTGCCAAAGACGATGCGGTTGCTGCTGCTGCGGGCCGCTCATCGACGATCCTGTTCGACAAGAACGATGATGCTAAACGTAATGAGGGTGCAAAGATCGTCGCGATCAACGACACACCTATAGGTGAAGGCCAAAAGGTTGATACAGGCGATGGTACCGTAACGCTGACCGGGAAAGGGGCGATCAGTTTCACCCCCAAACAGGGCTTGCAGATGAACCCCATCTGGCTTCCAGCCCCTGAAACCGTTGTGGCCCGGTTCTTTGAGATTGCGAATGAAGGCTACCAGAACTTCTCGCTTTGGGAGCATCTGGGCTGGTCGCTGTTGCGCGTGATTGCTGGGTTTATCGCAGGTGCGCTTGTGGGGATTCCGCTGGGTTATGCAATGGGCCTATCCGGTTGGTTCCGAGGCTGGTTCGATCCGATTGTCGAGTTCATGCGACCGGTGCCGCCACTTGCGCTGATCCCACTGGTGATCATCTGGTTCGGCATCTGGGAGACCGGCAAGATCGTTCTGCTGTTCCTTGCGGCCCTTTGGATCATGACCATCGCCGCGCGGGCTGGTGTGTCCGGTGTGAACATCTCGAAAATCCACGCAGCGTATTCTCTGGGGGCGTCGAAATGGCAGATCATGCGCCATGTGATCGTGCCCAACTCGCTGCCCGAGATTTTCACCGGTGCACGTGTGGCTATGGGTGTCTGTTGGGGAACTGTTGTTGCGGCTGAACTGGTTGCCGCACAAAAGGGTGCCGGCATGATGATCATCGCCGCATCCAAATTCCAGCTGACCGACATTGTCATCATGGGGATCGTCCTTATCGGGGTGATCGGATATGGAATCGATATCCTGATGCGCAAGGCCGAGAACTGGCTGGTGCCATGGAAAGGCCGCAGCTGATCGGTCTTTCCGATACTGTGGTAACAAAGCGGCCCCCGAGCAATCTCGGGGGCCTTTTGTTTCAGCTGCGATTAAGAACGCGGCGTTGGACCTTGCTGCTGTCTTAGCTTGAACACCGCATCGGTCTGTATACCTTCAGAGCTCCTGTGCCCAAGGCGGGTTTGCCCCCGCTCGGGATACGGTGACGGCAGCGACCTTTGCACCGTATTCAAGCGCGTCGCGAAGACTGCTTGTGGGCAAAGTGCGCAAGGCGGGCTTGTTGAGATGACCGGTTTGGCTTAGCGCAGCCAGCACACCTGCGTTGAACGTATCGCCAGCACCAACAGTATCCACGACCTTAACTTTCTGGACGGGTACGGATACGTCCGTTCCATCAGAAAGATAGCCTGTCGCGCCATCCCCCCCTTTGGTCACGATTGCAATCGCTGGTCCTGCACGAAGCAGCAGGGGAATTTTCTCGGCATGGCTTTCGGGTCCCGGTATAATCCAATCAAGGTCTTCATCGGAAACTTTGATGATGTCGGTCTTTGCGATCATACGGTTCAAGCGGGTCCGGTATCGCGTCTGATCCTTGATAAAGCTGGGTCGAATATTGGGATCCAACATCACTGCATGATCCGCGCCATGACGATCAAGTGTGGATGCATAAGCATCAGCGCATGGTTCGCAAGCCAGGCTGATCCCTCCGAAATACAGTGCGGAAACGCCCGGTAGTTGATCCGGCATGTCTTCGGGCCGCAGCATCCGGCCCGCCGTATTCTCATCGACAAAACTGTATGTGGCGTGCCCATCCCGCAACTGCACGAATGCAAGTGTCGTAGGACGGTCCGAGCGGATAACGTGCGAGGTCGCGACATGGCTGATCTGCAAGGCGGCGATCAACTGCTCTCCGAACATGTCGGTAGATAGCCCTGACAGCAGCCCCGTTTGTATGCCCAGACGACCCAGTGCAATCGCGGTGTTGAAGATTGCACCACCGGAATGTGGGACAAACCCTTTGCCGCCAGAAACCGTTGGTTCGGCGATCATATCGATCAGAGCTTCTCCACAGCACAGGATCATTCTGCTATCCCTCGGCCTGCTTGAAAATGCGCGGCCAAATTACCGTGCCAAGGCATTCTTACAGAAATTGTTAGCGCCAACAATGCCAAACTCATCCTGTTCTGACACATACAGGTTCATCGATTGCCGCAATTCATCGAACCGACCTCCTGCGTTGAAGGCACGCAGAAAATCCTGACCAAACAGCCAGCGGTTCTTTTCGGCCACCCCGCCAACAAGAAACACACCTCCGGAGGGGATAAGAGCAACAGCAAGATCGCCCATTATGGCGCCCAGATGCTCGGTGAACATTCGAGCCGCCTTAACAGCGCAGGCATCCGAGCCGTCCTGAGCATCCTGCAGAATGTCTTTTGCCGAACGTATCATGCCGTTGGGCTGACCTTCGGCCATTCCGATCGCCTGATAGAGAACCGGTAGGCCAGTTCCGCTCAGGAACATCTCGGCCTCGATGGTGAGCGTATCGTCAAAAAAGCACTCGGGTATGATCTTGCGCGCTGCGCGGAAAACCTCGACCTCGTCAAGATGGCGCGGGGACAATCCAACATGGCCGCCCTCGCCGGAAACGGTGTGAAAATGTCCTTCGGAGTAGAGCAGGGCGCCCACGCCCAGCCCGGTTCCCGGCCCGACAACTAGCCGTGTCCCCAGTGGTGGAGCGGGTGAGCCCTGCAATACCTCAACATCATTCTCGGTAATCTCGGCGACTGACCATGCGGCAGCCGTGAAATCATTGATGACATAGGTATGGTGCGCGCCGGTTGCTCGGGCCAGAGCGTCTTCGGAAAGATCAAGATTGGCATTGGTCAGGCGAATGGTGCCGTTCTGGACCGGCCCCGCCCCGGCAGCAACGACCGCGCGCGGTCTTGTTCCGACCTCGTCGCACAAGCTGTGTAATGCGTCTTGCAGGTCGCTTACGGAGCCGGTGGGGTGTTTGCGAAGATCGGTCAGCGCCCCCTCGGTTACGACGCCCAATCTTGTATTTGTGCCGCCGATATCAGCCACCAGATTCCAATGTGCGTGTAACCCTCCCTTGGGTCTAACCCATGAGGCCGGCTGGGCGTCACTTGTTTGGATTGTCTGCAACGCCTCGACGTCGGTCCCGGACTGAACGAAAATGCCGTGTACCAAGGTGTCGGATTCAAGCGCGTCATGTACGCGCGCCAGCGAATGCACCAAGTCATGACCCGCATCGGCGGCTACGGTCACGAATGAAGGCAGCGATTGCTCATGTGTTGTGCGCATGAGTATGTCTATGTCAGCGCCCTCTTTCACGACTACGCTGCACCAATCAATCGGCTCGGCGATGATGGAAAAATCATCCCGCCAATTTTCGGGAAAGTGGCAGGCCAATCGATCCAGCAAAGACTGCGGGTATTGCCCGTTGGTTATCGTATCAAGGATGAGCGGATCGACCTCTACACCCAGATTGGCCATCCCATAGCTCCGCATTTCCTGACGCGCCGCGCCCTGTGCAAGCAATTGATGGTGCAGGCTGCGGGCATTAGTGCGAGGGTCGCGTTCGATTCCGACGGACGGGTTCAAGGTAGAGATGTTGAATATCCGATCACCCATCCGAGCGACGACTGCCTCAGAAAACGCTGCAAAATAGTCGGCCATTACTCGATTGCGCCACCCGCCGATATCCTCCAGCGCTGGGGGGATATCGTTGTGATCCAGCACGATGCATGGCCGAATGCTGTGTGCCAAAAGCTGATCAATTCGCTGCTCGCTCTGATCCAATGCGCGTGCATCAGAAATGCGACCGTCTGGCATGATGTGCTGCCAACGGACTGTAAAGCGGTGCATGTCTAGCCCAGTTGCCGGTTCTGCAGGGGAAGCCGCACCAAACAGAAAGCCATTGGGAAAGTCAGAACGGGTATATTTCATTGTCGCAACCTGTTGGAGCCATGACCAGCGTCTCGCCATCTAACAGGTTATGTTAGCGGTATCTAGATTAACGTTTATATGAACCGCGCGTCCTGAACAGGACATCACATCCCTCGACCTGCTGGCCGTCCCATGTCACTGAATGCGCATTATAGTTGATCAGCACTTCGTGCGACTGCGTCTCGCGCCGCCGCAGCCCTTTGGGCATCGGATGGAGCGCCAGATCCGTTTTCTGGGCCGCCATGGCTATGACGCGATCCCAAAGGGCCTCATCGGGGAACCCCGCCAAATACCAAAGACCGGCACCGCCATGCAACGCCGCAGTGCCATCTACGAAAGAAAGCAATTTTTGGGCGGAGCCTGACAAGCGCTCAACCCAATGTTCCGCAGCACCACCCCCTTCGACAATACGGGTTGCGCCGGGTGGCAAAGTTTCGATCAGATCGACATGGCTGCTGAGGCCATCAAGACCTGGGCGCCCCGAATCAGGGATCTGAAAATCTTCGGTGATTGCCCCGCTGCGCGGTCCCAGAACGGCAAGATCACATCCTTGTAGTAGCCTTTGTTCAAGATCGCCTAGGGCAGCCAGGCCCGGTGCTAGGATCAGATTATAGTGCTCCTTGCCGACCTCGTTCTGAGGCACGAAATCCACCGACAACCCAGCGCGCCGCAACGCGCGGTAGGCAGAGAATACGAGCCGGAAATAATCGAACCCCGCGCCCTGAGGCTGCGTTGTCCAGGCCCAGTCAGATGCATAATCGAAGACGATCGCAACCTGCGCATGGATAGGCTGAACCGTGCCTATCGCGGCCAGATCATCGGCGGTCTGACGCGCCTCGGCCAAACCGGGTGCTTCGTCGCCATGCGGGGTAAGTAGACCGGCATGCATCTGTTCCTGCCCGAACGGTGCTTGCCGCCAGCGGAAATAGCTGACCACTTCGGCCCCATGGGCCACCGCCTCAAGCGACCAGAGACGCACCATGCCGGGCAGGGGTGCCGGGTTGTAGGGGGCCCAGTTCACTGGACCGGGTTGCTGTTCCATGATCCACCAACGGCCTCGACCGACGGCGCGGTATAGGTCGTGGTGAAAGGCCTGCATGTCCGGATCACCCTGCTGCAGAAATGCAGTCTTGTGCGGCTCGTCCACTTCCAACCTATCCGACAGGAAGCCAATCGGATAGCTGTCCCACGTCGCGATGTCCAAATCCCTGCCTACATCGAAATGATCGAATTCCAGCACACGCCCCATGTAATTGTGCAGCAATGGTTGATCCGTTAGCGGCCGCAGCGCATCGACCTGGGCCTTGTTGAACGCCACCACTTGATCCGAACTGAACCTGCGAAACGCCAAGACGTGTGCCGGGTTGGGCTCGGTTACGGGCTGGTTCGGCAGCTCGATCTGATCGAAGCTGTTATATTCCATCGACCAGAACACATTCCCCCAGGCATCGTTCAACGCGTCGATCGAGTTGTATCGGTTCGACAGCCAGCGGTGAAAAGCATACAGCGCCGCAGCACTATAGCTGAGCGTCGTATCGTGACAGCCATATTCGTTATCGATTTGCCAAGCAGCGATATACGGGTTGCGGCCATAGCGCCGACCCATGATCTTCGTGATCCGCTTGCATTCGTCGATATAGCCGGTGTGACTAAAGCAATAATGTCTGCGTGAGCCGAACTTGCGTAGATTGCAATCAGCATCCACAGCCAGCATGTCGGGATGCTTGTCCAGCATCCATCGCGGAGGTGTTGCCGTCGGGGTGCCCAGCACAATCTTCAGCCCTGCCGCACCCAAGGTTTCAATCGCGCGATCCAACCAGTCGAATTGCAGGTCTCCAGCAGTGGGTTCCATTCGGCTCCAGGCGAATTCGCCGATCCTGACCCATTTCAAGCCAATCTCGACCATGCGCGCGGCGTCCTGAGCCCAGTTTTCTTCGGGCCAGTGTTCAGGGTAATAGCAAACGCCAAGTTCCGGCTTCATAGTATAACTCTGTGTTCAGCTTGACCTTGCGCCACATCTGGCGCGGTGAGTGTCATGCCATTCGTCGGCGTTCTTACAAGAGTGTCCGCGTCCAGCCCTTGGCGGGCGGTGGTGCAGAACAGTGTAGTCAGGTCATCACCACCAAAACTCGGGCACGAAGTGTGTTTGGCATCGAAACCAACCGCTCTCAGGAATTGACCGCCGGGCGTATAGGCTGCAACCCGGCTGGCACCCCATTGGGCGATCCAGATGTTTCCGTCGTGATCAACCACGGCACCGTCCGGGTTCAGATCTTCGCTTTGCAGGTCAAGGAAGACCGCCGCTTTTCCTATGGGCCAGCCTGTCTGCGCGTCCAGTTCCCAACGCATGACCAGCTTGGTGGCGGTATCGCTGTAATAGGCGCAGGATCGGTCCGGCGCAAAGCAAATTGCATTTGAGATGGTGATATCTCGGACCAATGGCCGTAGCTCGCCATTCCAATAGCGATAGATCGAACCTGCGCCTACTTCTGCCTGTTTGCCCATGGTGCCAATCCAGAACCCGCCCCAAGGATCGGCGCGCCCATCATTGGATCGAGTCACCGGATTGTCGACCTCAAGCGGGGCGATCAAATCTTTGGCTCGACTCTCAAGCCCAAATCGCCACAGGCCGGTTTCCGACGCGATCAGCAAAGTGTCACGGTCTACCCATCCTGCGGCTGAGACATGTTCATCGAACGCCCAGCTATGCGCTTGTTCATTTTCTCGCGTCATCAATCGCTTGCCGATGATATCGAACCAGAAAAGCTGTTGCCGTTTAGGGTGCCACAATGGCCCCTCGCCCAATTCGCAGGGGCGGTCGTCATAGACCTGACTCATCCAACGGCCTCATCATAGGCAGCAACGATTTGCCGGGCACGGTTTGCTATATCTCCAACTGACATTCCGGGCTTATAGAGCGCAGATCCAATTCCGAAGCCGTCGGCGCTGGCCTCGATCCAGGCTCCAAAGTTCTCGGGGCCTGCACCGCCCACGGCAAAGACCTGAGCACCCGGCGGCAAAACAGGGCGCAGCGCAGCCAACCCTGCAAGACCGGCAAGCGAACCGGGGAAAAGTTTTAACCCTGTAGCCCCGGCCTGGAGCGCTGCGAAGGCCTCGGTCGGCGTGAACACACCTGGCCAGCTTTGCAGCCCAAGCGCGACAGAGCGTTGGATCACTGACACATCGCAATTTGGCGAAACGATCAGTTTGCCCCCGACATCGGCAACCGCGTCAACCTGATCGGGGGTCAATACAGTACCCGCCCCAATAAGCGCGCGGTCCCCGATTTCCGAGGCGAGAACTCGGATACTTTCCAGCGGATCGGGAGAATTCAACGGAACCTCAATCCGGTCTATGCCCGCTTCCAACAGGGCGTGACCGACGGGTATTGCCTCGTCAGGGGTCAGCCCACGCAGGATGGCAATGATGGGGCGGCTCATGCGGTTTGCCTCGTTAATGTTCGGGCCTGCGACAGACCCGCAAGTGTTGCGATTGTGGCGTCTGCGGTTTCGACCATGGCACCTTGTTGCTGCAGGGCGGTTGCGTAGGCCTTGGATAAGTTTTCCGAGCCGATGATCGCCAATTGCTGGCCCAGCCAATAGGGTCGCGATGCGGCAAGCTCGGCGCCAATCAGGAACCCTGAAAGACGGGCGCGTGCAACGCTCTTGTTTTGACCGTGCAGCAAATCAGCAGCCCGTAGCCCGAATAGGCGCGCTGCCAGCTGCTCGGGTTTCGACAGCATGTCGGCAACCGCTTCGGTAAAACTCACGTCGTCCCAGCCCTCGTCAATTGAATGCTGCAGAACGGATTGACCGCACAGCAGATCAAACATCTCACCGGTCATGAAGGTTCGGAAACTGACGACCTCACCAGCGCTGATCTGTGCCCATTTCGTATGCGTGCCGGGCAGGCAAATCACACCATCCCAATTTTGATGCGTGCTGAGGAACCCTGCGATCTGCGTCTCTTCGCCGCGCATCACATCGGGAGGGCTGGTCTGTTTCAGCCCAGGGACAACGAAGGCCCGAATGCGCGGATCGGTGTTTGGAACACGGAATGGTACGACCGGGATTGGTTCGGACGGAACAGCTGAATACGGGGCCTCGACCCAACCTTGCCGTGCCCCAACCATTCCGCAGGCGATCACATCTACCGGTTGCCCGGGCAGCCAATCTTCGATCAAAGCCAGCAAGGCTGCCTGAAAACCTCCGCCGGTTGTGCGGGACATACCATCTGACGACGCGGCCTGTGCCAAGACGCTATCACCTTGCATGGCCCATGCCCGCAGATGAGATGTTCCCCAGTCAACAGCGATCCACTCGACATTCATAGCATCACCCCGTTCCTACCACGCCGCCGTCAACCACCATGCACTGCCCGGTCATTGCACGGCTTGCGCTTGAAGCCAGAAACAGGGTTGGTGCGATCATGTCTTCGGGCGTCAGATGCTCTTTCAGGCTCTGGCGATCCATATGCGCAGCCAGATCTTCGGGTGTGGCCCACATGTCCAGCTGTTTCTGTGTCAGAACCCATCCCGGTGCCAGCGCGTTGACGCGAATTTTATGTGGCCCAAGTTCACGCGCCAACGAGCGTGTCATGCCGGTGATTGCCGCATTTGAACTTGTATAGATTGGATAACCTGCGTTCCCCATCAGGTAACTGATCGAACTGAAATTGATGATCGAACCGCCTTTGTCCTTCATCTGTCGCGCGGCTTCCTGACAGGCAAAATAATAGGCCTTTAGGTTGACTTCGATCATCCAGTCCCAGAACTCGGTTGTAGATTCTTCAAGTGAGTGCCGCTTGTCATTCGCGGCGTTGTTGACCAGCACTTTAATCGGGCCATGGGCTTCAGCTGCTTTGGCCATGGTGGCGTGCAACAGCTCGGTATCAGTCATGTCACCCTGCAGGAACAAGGGGGCGCGGCCATGCTTGTCACGCATCTGTTCGACAAATTCACCGGCATCTGACCGACCGATAAAGGCAACTTTAGCCCCTTGGGCCATGAACCCGTCAGTCAACGCTGCACCAACGCCCGAACCGCCGCCGGTGATATAAACAGAGGCTCCGTTGAGGTCTTGAAATGTAGCAGGTTGATCCATCAGTGGCTCTCTCTCGTCACTAGGCGCGTGTCTTTGCCCACAAGGAAATCAAGGTCCGCGCCGCGATCAGCCTGCAACACGTGGTCGATATAAAGCTTCGCATACCCGCGCGAGTAATGCGGATCGTCCGGTTGCCACAGGGCGCGGCGGGCGTCCAGTTCCTTTTCGTCGACCAGCAGCTGCAGCTCGCCCTTGCTGGCGGACACGCGAATACGGTCACCGGTTTTGACCAACGCCAACGTACCACCGGCCTGAGCCTCAGGGCTGACATGCAGGATAACTGTCCCGAATGCAGTACCAGACATACGCGCGTCCGAGATACGGATCATGTCGCGCACGCCGTCTTTTACCAGCTTGGCCGGAATTGGCATGTTCCCAACCTCAGGCATCCCGGGATAGCCCTTGGGACCACAACCTTTGAGAACCAGAATGGTCTCAGGTGTAACTGGTAGGTTGTCGCGGTCGATATTGGCTTTCAGATCTTCGATGCTCTCAAAAACGTATGCTTCGGCCTCGGTTTCCAGCAGTGCATCTGTGGCCGCCGAAGGCTTCACGATTGCCCCGTTGGGCGCAAGATTGCCGTGCAGAACCCGCAGGCCTGCGGCGGGTTTTACCGGATCGTCAAATGGGCGGATGACGTCTGTGTTGAAACACTCAGCCCCTTCACAGTGGGCTGAGATGTCCTTGTTCAGAACTGTTCTTGCCGGGCGCAGGAAAGGTTTGAGCTCGCTCAGAACCACTGGCACACCGCCTGCATAACAAAAATCCTCCATCAGGTATTTGCCAGAAGGCATGCAATTGACCAGCAGGGGGATTTCCGATCCGATTTCAAAGTCTTTCAACGTCAAGTCGACACCCACGCGACCTGCAAGTGCCAACAGGTGGACCACTGCGTTTGTCGATCCTCCGACGGCTGCATTGGCGAGGATGGCATTCTCAAACGCCTCCCTGGTCAGGATATCTGATGGCTTGAGGTCCTCGTCCACCATCTCGACAATGCGTTTGCCGGTCAGATGCGCCAGTGCCATGCGGCGGGCATCAACGGCGGGCAGTGCGGCGTTGGTGGGCAGAGACATGCCCATCGCCTCAACCAATGAGGCCATAGTACTAGCGGTGCCCATAGTCATGCACACACCCGCGCTACGCGACATGCCTGATTCAGCGTTCATGAAATCCTGAAGTGTCATTTCTCCGGCACGAACAGCCTCGGAAAACTTCCAGACATCTGTGCCCGAGCCGATATCCAGACCCCGGTATTTGCCGTTCAGCATCGGGCCAGAGCTAACCACGATGGACGGTAAATCGACCGAGGCTGCACCCATCAGCTGCCCCGGGGTGGTCTTGTCGCATCCACCCAGCAGGACAACGCCGTCGATACCATAGGCGCGGATCGATTCCTCGACATCCATCGCCAGCAGGTTGCGAAACAGCATGGCGGTGGGTTTCATCTGGGTCTCGCCCAGCGACATAACGGGGAATTCCACTGGAAAGCCGCCGGCCTCCCACACGCCCCGTTTCACGCCTTCGGCCAGATCACGAAGGCCCGAATTGCAGGGCGTCAGTTCCGACCATGTGTTGCAGATGCCGATGATGGGGCGCCCGTCAAAAGCGTGATCCGGAAAGCCCTGGTTTTTCATCCAGGACCGGTGAATGAACCCGTCCTTATCGAGTTTTCCATACCAATGCTGTGAACGGCGTTTCTTGGTCATTATTGGCTCTGTCTGTCTGGCGTTGGAATTGAGTGTTTTTAGAGAAGACGAAGATCAAGCTGCGCGGGCTGGACGGCACCAATCTGGCAGCCAATCGCCATGGGCAGAAAGCAGATCGGTGACGAGGCTGCGAATTTGGCGCAGATCCAGCTCGGCCGCAGTATGGGGATCCATCATTGCGGCGTGATAGATGTATTCGGGGTTTTCTTCGGTCAGCGCACGAACCGTTAGCTCTTGTACGTTGATCTGGGTCCGCATCAACGCGATCAGTTGTGGCGGGATATCCGTGACCACGGAAGGTTGGACGCCATTCGAGTCAACCAGACACGGCGTTTCAACCGCTGCACCTAGGGGTAGTTGCGGAATCTGACCCGTATTCGGCAGGTTGCCGTAAGCTGTGTACGGCGTGTCTGTCACGATTGCGTTCATAAGGTCGGCGGCGAATTCATGGCTTCGGGTTACTTCGATGTTCCGACCATCTGTCAGGGTCTTGGCCTGTTCCTTCCAACTGGCCACCTGCTCGACACAGCGGGTCGGGTATTCGTCCAGCGGTATGCTGAACTGTTCGATCAGGTCATTGCGACCGTCTTTGATGAACCAAGGAACGTATTCTGCAAAATGCTCGGAACTTTCGGTGCAGAAGTATCCAAGATGGTCCATCACTTCGTACCGGACTTTGTTTGGACAGCGCGGCATTAGCAGCGGAGGCTTGGGTAAATGCCCGGCGCGATAGCCCTGACGCAAAGCCGGATACAGATCGCGGCCTTCATGCTCGAGCTTGAGGAAGAACGCGACGTGATTGATACCGGCAACTTTGTAGCGAAAGTCCGCCTTGGGCAGGTCTAGATCATGCGCCAGTTCTTCGACCGTATTCTGGACAGAATGGCACAGGCCGACATGTTTCAGATTAGGGAAGCGCTCAGCCAGAGACCAGGTGTTGATGGCCATCGGATTCACGTATTGCAGCAGCGTTGCATTGGGGCACAACTGCATCATGTCCTGCGCGACGCCCCACAGAACGGGCACAGTGCGCAGGCCGCGCATAATGCCACCAACACCCAGCGTATCGGCGATAGTCTGACGCAGGCCATATTGTTTTGGGATTTCAAAATCTGTCACCGTGCAAGGCTCATACCCTCCAACCTGAAAGGCAGTGATCACGAAATCTGCGCCGTCCAGCGCCGCGCGACGATCCGTGTGGGTTGAGACGGTTGCACCCGTGCCGACTGAGCGGATCATGGCCTTGGCTACAGCTTCGCTTTCGGCCAAGCGCACCGGATCGATATCCATCAGCGCAAAGTGGCTGTCTGCAAGGGCAGGGGTGAGCAGGGCGTCGCCCACGATGTTCTGCATGAAGATCGTGGAACCTGCACCTACAAAGGTGATCTTGGTCATGAGGTAAACCTCTGGTTTGACGTTATTTTACGGCACCGAGGGTCAGGCCCGCGATGAAGTGTTTCTGCATCAGGAAGAACATGGCAACCGGCGGCAGGGCTGCCACTATAGAACCGGCACTCATCAACTGATAGGCAGCGCGAAATTGCGCGTTAAAGCTGGTGATCCCGGCTGTCACGGGCTGGCTTTCGGCCCCTTGGGTCAGAACAACAGCCCAGAAATAGTCGTTCCAGATGAAGGTGAAAATCAGGACACTGAGTGCGGCGATGGCCGGTTTCATCAGTGGTAGAACGACGTACCAGAAGATTCGCCATTCGCTAATGCCCTCGACCCGTGCGGCCTCGATCAGTTCGAATGGCAGGGCGCGGATGAAGTTGCGCATGAAGAGCGTGCAGAACCCGGTCTGGAAGGCGATGTGGAATAGCACAAGCCCTGTTTTGGTGTTGTAAAGGCCCAACTCCAGCGTGAGATCGCGCACAGGGACCATCAGGATCTGGAAGGGTACGAAATTGCCCGCCACAAACATGAAGAAGATCCAGAGGTTCGATTTGAATTTGTAGATCCCCAGCGCGAAGCCTGTCATGCAACTGAGCGCAACGGCCCCGATTACCGTTGGTACGGTGATCAGGAACGAGTTCATCAAGTAGCGTGGCATATCCGAATTGAAAAAGACCTGACCATAGTTGAACGCGCCCTCAAAACTGGACGGCATCCCCCAGTAATTCGCATTGGTGAAGTCTGCGGCAGGTTTGACCGAGAAAAGCGCGACCGCCAAAAGGGGCCCCAGCCATAGTAGCAGTGCCAGAGGCAACATCGCCTGATAGGTGATCTGCGCTGCGCGGGGTTGTTTTTCGATCGGTTTGGGAAACATCTCAGTGCCCCCTTTCTTCGCGGTACATCGACCACAGGAAGTAGGCGATGAAGCAGAGCATAATCAGGAACAGGATCACAGCGATAGCTGCGCCATATCCCATGCGGAAGCCGTATTCGGACAGCGCGACCTCGAACATGTAGTAGGCCAGCACGCGGGACGAACCAAAAGGACCGCCCTGTGTCATGATCGAGATCAGGTCAAAGCTGCGCAGCGCGCCGATGATTGTCACAACGAATGCGATGAAGGTTGCCGGGCGCAGCTGCGGCAGAATAATATGCCACAGCATTCGCCCACCTTTTGCGCCGTCCAGACGCCCGGCTTCGATCTGTTCGGGGTCGACGGCGTTCAGGCCGGTGAGGTAGAGGATCATGCAATAGGCCGTTTGTGGCCATAGACCTGCGAAGATGATGCCGTAGGTTACGAAGCGCTCATCCCCCAGCACGTTCAGTGGACCGAGGCCAAAGAGGCTTAGGAATTCATTTAGAAGGCCGAAGGTTGGGTCGTAGAACCATGTGAATACTAGCCCAACGACGACCTGAGAGATGACGAAGGGAAAGAAGAACAAAGACTTGTAGAGGCGGATGCCCCAGACCGTCTGGTTTAGGAACAGTGCAATAAACAAGCCTGCAGGGATTGCGGCCAGATACAGGATCAGCCAGATCAGGTTGTTCTTTAGCGAGATGTAGAAAGCGTCGCGGTCCACCCATTCCCAATACAGATCTTCATAGTTTCGAAAGCCGACATATTCAGCTGCACCTAAACCGTCCCATTCATAAAGAGACAGATTGAAAGACTGAAAGACCGGGATGATCACATAGACCATGAAGAACAACAGACCCGGAGCCAAAAACAGCCAGGGCGCGATGCGCTGTTGGTTTCTGTGGAACCAGCTTTCTTGCTCGGGGGCGTCAACGGCAGCGGTCATGGGCATCTCGGATCTGGTGGGTGAAGGCGGGCTGAAGCCCGCCCTACTATTGTGCAAGGTGTAGGCCGGGCTTCAGCCCGACCCTGGACAAGATTTAGTTGTCGTAGATGCGCTCGCGCGCACGTTCCAGCTTGGCCAGAATCTTGTCAGCGTTGTCCGGCTTGACCATGAATTCCTGGAAGCCTTCCATCGACACTTTTGCCATTTCCGCTGGTGCGTCGCGGTCCCAGAACTGTGCAACACCGCCGGGGCTGTTAGACGATAGCATGACAAAGCCCTGCTGCAGGAACTTGTCGTCGTCCACTGCAGATTGCGCGTTCACAGGCAACTGGCCGAGGTTTGCACCGTTGTTGATTTCGGTCTGTTCGTCCGCAGAGACTGCGAAACGCAGGAACTCACGCGCGGCTTCCTTGTTCGAGGCATTGGCCGGGATATGGAACGTATCGGTCGGCGCGTCTTCAGCCAGTTCAACATCAGGGTTGATGGCGACAAACTGATAGAAGTCCAACTGATCGTCGGTTAGGCCTGCTTCACGCAGCGGAGCCACTGCGAAGTTACCCATCAGATAGGCGGCGGCCTCACCGTTGACCATAAAGGGCAGGGCTTCTTGCCAGCTATAGGTCTGGTGGTTGTCAATGAATGCGCCCATGTCGATCAGCTGTTTCCAGTTGGCGAAGGTCTGCTTAACCCGGTCGTCTTCCCAGCTGATCTCGCCATTTGCGAGTTGATTGTGAAAGTCGAACCCGTTGGTGCGCATGTTCAGGTAGTCAAACCAGCCACCTGCTGTCCACAGGAACTTGGTGCCGATGGTATAACAGGCGCGGCCGGAATCGACGATCTTCTGGCAATTGGCCAGTTCTTCTTCCCAAGTGGTCGGCTCGGTCAGACCCAGCTCATCAAAGATGTCTTTGCGGTAATAAACGCCCCATTGATAGTAGGTGTACGGAACACCCCACTGTTTGCCATCAATGGTCATCGCACCTTTGGTCGAGGCCAGATTGTCGGCGATTTCAGGTTCAGCCCACAGGTCCGAGACGTCTTCGAACAGACCCGCTTCAACATAAGGCTTCATCCGGTTGGCTGCATACCAGGTGGCAACGTCTGGCGTGTCAGCCGTCAGGAAGTTGCGAATCTGGGTCTTGTAGGCCTCACGGTCGATCACGGTGGTTTCGATTTCCAGACCGGGATGTTCGGCCGCGAATCGCTCGATCATCGCTTCCATCGTCGCGCGCGGCGCCGGGTTGGACGTATCGAGGAAGATTCGCAGCTCGCCGGTCAGCTCTGCCGCGACGGGCGCAGCAAGTGCCACACTGGCAGCCAAAGCAGCCGCTGTGCGCTTGAACATGGAATGCATAGTTTCCTCCCTTAAGCTTCCATATTGGTCTCAAATATTGAAACCTTGTTTTATATATTGAAAACTACACATCGACTCGGCTACTCTTGTCAAGACCCTCGTGCCCAAAGCCGAGGGAAAGTGGAGGAGAACAGGCACCCGTGGCAGGTGACGGAACAATAGGAAAAGCATGTGACGTGCTGGAACAGGTCGCGGCCTTCGAACGCCCGGTGCGGTTCGGGGAATTGCTGGAACGCAGTGAATTTCCCAAGGCGACGCTATACCGTTTTCTGCAGTCGCTAACCAATCAGGGCATGCTGCACTACGAACCGGAACGGCAGACCTATTCGCCAGGTATGCGATTGGTGCGACTGGCACATTCGGCATGGACGCATAGCTCATTAGCTCCAATTGCGCGGCCTTTCCTGGACGCTCTCAGCGCCGAGACAGGGGAGACCGTGCACTTGGCGCAACTTGATTCCGGGCAGGTGCTTTATGTGGATAAGCGCAACGCGCAACGACCAATTGAGATGTATTCTGAGGCCGGCAAGGTCGGCCCGGCCTATTGCACAGGCGTTGGCAAAGCGATGATGGCCTATTTGGACGAGGCACAGTTGGAAAAGACGATCTCGCAACAAAGCTTTCATCGGTTCACTGACAAGACCTTGGCCTCGGAAAAGGCATTGCGGGCTGATCTCGTTAAGATCCGCAGCCGTGGTTACGCAGTTGATGATGAAGAGCATGAGCCCGGCATCATCTGCATTGCCTGCCCGATTCTGACTAACGGGGGCCGCATGTTGGGGGCCCTTTCGGTGACAGGATCGACTGGGCGAATGGATTTCGAGCAATTGCAATCTTGGGTGCCGCGCGTCCGGCGCGTCGCTGAACAGATCGGCACAGAAGCACAGGCGTGGCGGTTCCCCGAGGGCCAACAGAATAGGATGCAAGCAACATGACAGGTGTAACCCTGAAAGGCGCGATCAAACGGTATGGCCAGACGCAGGTCATTCACGGGATTGATCTGCAGATTGAAGATGGTGAGTTTTGCGTGTTCGTGGGCCCCTCGGGCTGCGGTAAGTCCACGCTGTTGAGGATGATCGCGGGTTTGGAAGAAACCTCGGACGGGGAAATCCATATCGGCGCACGTGAAGTCACGCATGTGGATCCTGCCAAACGCGGAGTGGCGATGGTTTTTCAAACCTATGCGCTCTATCCTCATATGACCGTGGCCGAGAACATGGGATTTGGTCTGCGGATGAACGGTGTTGCCAAGGCCGAGATCGATCAGAAGGTTCAGGAAGCGTCAAATATTCTGAAGCTCGACCAATATCTGAAACGCAAACCCAAAGCGTTGTCCGGCGGTCAGCGTCAGCGGGTCGCGATCGGGCGTGCCATTGTGCGCGGCCCCGAGGTGTTCCTGTTCGACGAACCGCTCTCGAATCTGGATGCAGAACTTCGCGTGGAAATGCGGGTTGAAATTGCGCGGCTTCATCAGGAAATCGGCGCGACGATGATCTATGTTACGCACGATCAGGTTGAGGCGATGACCATGGCCGACAAGATTGTGGTATTGCGCGACGGTCGGATTGAGCAAGTGGGAGCCCCTATGGACCTGTATCGCGACCCCGACAATAAGTTCGTGGCGGGTTTCATCGGGTCTCCTGCAATGAACTTCCTTGAGTGCGATGTCGTGGACGGCATGGTGCGGCACCCTGCACTTACTGATGATGTCCCGGTCACCGAGAGCGTTCCCAAAGGAGCGACGAAAGTAACATTGGGTATTCGCCCCGAGCATATTCAGGTGGATCGAAACGGTGACACCTGCACAGTTGATCTGACCGAAGCGCTCGGTGGTGTTTCATATTCTTATCTGCTGACGCCAAATGGCGATAAGCTGATTGTGGAAGAACGGGAAGACCAACGCAGTACGACCGGTGACCGCATCGGGCTTTCGGTTCGTCCTGAGCGTGCGATGCTGTTCGATCCCGAGACGGGTCAGCGGCTGCGATAGGGCTTGCCAGACCGGATCTGTTTTGCATGACTGCGCATTATCCATCGGCTTTTCGGAGGCTTTATGCGCAGTTCCAAAACCATCCATGTAATCTCGGCCCATGCTGAAGGCGAAGTGGGCGACGTTATCGTCGGTGGTGTCGCTCCGCCTCCGGGAGAGACGATATGGGACCAAAGGACCTTTATCGCTGAAGACCAGACATTGCGGGATTTCATGCTGAATGAACCTCGCGGCGGCGTCTTTCGCCATGTGAATCTTCTGGTTCCACCAAAAAAACCCGAGGCGGATGCAGCGTTCATCATCATGGAACCAGAAGACACGCCACCGATGTCAGGCTCCAACTCGATTTGTGTCTCAACGGTTCTGTTGGACAGTGGCATTCTTCCGATGCACGAGCCTGAAACCCATCTGACATTGGAAGCCCCAGGAGGGTTGATCCGCGTCCGCGCCGAATGCCGAAATGGCAAGGCCGAACGTATCTTTGTGCATAATGTGCCAAGTTTCGTCGACAAGCTGGATGCCCGGATCGAGGTTGAGGGCATCGGGACGTTGCGCGTGGATACCGCGTTTGGTGGCGACAGTTTTGCAATTGTCGATGCCGCCGATCTGGGTTTCGAGCTTACCCCTGATGAAGGGGCTGATCTTGCAAGGACTGGCGCGCGTATCACCGATGCCGCCAATGAGCAGCTTGGCTTCGATCACCCTACTAAAGACTGGAGCCACATTTCGTTCTGCCAGATTGCAGGCCCGCTCGATCGTCAGGGCGATATTCTCATCGGACGTAATACTGTCGCCATCAAACCGGGTAAGCTGGATCGTTCACCTTGTGGCACCGGTGCTTCAGCCCGGATGGCGGTTTTGCTGGCCAAGGGAGAAATGACGATGACCGATCGCTACCACGCGCGTTCAGTCATCAACAGTGAATTTCGCTGCCGTATCGTAGAGCGGCATGATCTGAACGGCCGCGTGGCGATCACCCCGGAAATCTCGGGGCGAGGCTGGATTACGGGTACGCACCAGCACATGCTGGACCCCGATGACCCATGGCCTGGCGGCTATCGCCTAAGCGACACTTGGGGGGCATAAGCCGGGGCCAAATTCGACCCCGTACTTTTCTTAGGTTTCAGCCTTCGAGGCTGAACATCAATCGTGCGGTCACCGGTACGGTGCGGGTGATGCTGGGTAGTTGTGCCAACTCCATCAGCTTGTCTACGCCTGCCGAAACGCCCGCATCCTCGGTGCTGATGAACACCATGTCGTTGGTTGAAACCATGACGGTATCTTCGGCCACACGCAGGACAAATATATCGGTGTAGAATTCCACCTCGGTCCCCGCCAGAGCCAGCTTCGCATCCACCTCAATCGTGTTACTGGCCCCCACATCCAGCTTCGACACTTGGTCCATATCAATATTCGCGCTCAATGTCGCGGTCGCGGCCTTGCGAAACACATACTCGATCATCCTTTCGTTACGGATGTCGATATTCGTTTCGACCGACGACAGACCGATATCGATATTAACCTTGCCATCTTCGCTGACATGACCCGAAAGGTTGGTGAAAGAATTGACCTCTCCAACATCATCGATCTTGACCGTTCCATAAGCCAGATGAGACACATCCGGGTTTAGTGTCCAATCTGCAGCCAGACTCGGGCCTGCAATAATAGCCGACGCAATCGTGATTGTTTTGAACAGAAGTTTCATTTCTTTCCTCCAGCATCTATGACAGTTCTGACCAAGCGGGCCCGGTCCCATGTCAAAGCAAACACACACAGGTCGCGTTTTATTCGATGAGTGTTGAGATGAGCACTGAACAAGCCGTGCGCGGCGCAATCCAGACCCACTCGAAACGGGTCTGGCGGTTTGGGCTGGCTTTGTCGGGTGCGTCGGACGTTGCGGATGATCTGTTGCAGGCGACGGCATTGCGTGCGTTGGAGAAACACCACCAGGTCACCTCGTATGAACGGCTGGACAGTTGGCTGATGACGATCTGCCGTTCAATATGGCTGAACGAGATACGGGCGCGATCCGTAAGAAAGGCGCAGGCGCTTTCAGTCACGCCCGAGGCGGAATTAGTCGCGACAGGGCCTGATTCAGAAACGAATATTTTCGCCGCTCAGGTGTTTACTCAAGTGATGCAGCTGCCAGAGGCGCAACGTGAAACGGTGATGCTTGTGTTTGTCGAAGGCTACAGCTACCGCGAAGCTGCGGATATGCTGAACGTACCCATCGGCACAATCATGAGCCGGCTTTCCAATGCCCGGCAGAAACTGAAAACCGTTATGCAGCACGATGCGGCTGACACCGTGCAACGGAGTGGCAAATGAAGTTTTCCGACGAAACACTTCTGGCCTATCTGGAAGGCAGCCTCGATGAGGCCGAAGCCCGCGCCATCGAAGACGCGGTGGCCGAGGATTCTGCACTCGAACACCGTCTCATGGCGCTCGACCCATTTGCCCAGGTTGTGCAGCAGGCTTTTGAAGGCATTCCAACTGAGGCGCCTTCGATCGATCTGCCCATTCCGAGCGCTCAACAATCCAATGCCGGACCGCTCCGTTTGCTGGCGGTCGCAGCCTCAGTTGCTGTTATTGCTGCGTCTGCAACATTCTGGGCCACGCGACCACAGGCATTGGGCTGGGCGGAGCAGGCTGCGATCTATCAATCGCTTTATTCACCGGACACGATTGCCGATCTGGACAATTCTCAGCAAACGCTGGACGCGCAGTTTGTTCAGGCCGAGGCTCAGTTGGGTCGTTCACTGAACCGGGACGTGTTGGAAAATCTGCCGGGCCTTGATCTGAAACGTGCTCAGGTACTGTCGTTCAAAGGTAAACCTTTGGTGCAGGTGGTCTTTGCTGACGCCCAGGGTAATCCGGTGGCTTTTTGTGTGATCCGGCAAGGCGCGGGAGCACCGGTCAAGGATGTGAATCTTGCGGTGCTCAGTGGTCTTGCAACAGCGACATGGGCGAATGATGGCTACGGCTATATGCTGTTGGGTGGCGATGCGCAAACTGACCTGAGTGGAGAACTAAATGTTTTGACCGAGGCGTTTTCAGGCTGAGCGACAAGAATTCGCAAAACCACTTGTGAACCGCGGTAAATGCCCGAAGAATACCCGACATGAAGCCGAACCCTCAGATACCGGACCCGGATGATGAGGCCTTGGAAGAAGGGCCGCGCAGCATCTATGACACCGATCCGCCGGAAGACGACGATTTGTGGTTCCTTCCGCCCGACGGCGAAGAAGACCCGGGAGATTTTCTGCCCTCTGTACCGAGACCGGACCAGCGTTTGCTGTTTGACCCAAGGGACTGGCGTGCGGCCCAATCCGAGTTATCGGCTGAACTTGCCGATCTGGCCGTCACATTTGGAGCTTTGGATGAACGTTTGCGCGCGGGTCCCAAGGGGTGGGGTCACCGTCTGGCCCTGATGGAGGTCTCGGATCTGGGCTGGTGGACGGGCGACCGGATCAGCGTCGACCGCCTTGCACTTTGGACCGGTTTGCGGATCGGAGCAACCAGCGACGATGTGCAGGCACTATATCGGGCAGGATGGGCTGTAAGGCGGCTGTCGTCGAGTGCTGCGCCATCAGAGGGCGGATGGGAGGCCGGGCTGACCGCTTTTCTAGACCGTCAGGCCCAAGGTTTCGAAGATACACCCGAAGCAGTGATTGATCTGGCGGAAACCATGCGAAATGTCGCCGGTTTGCACCCGGTTACCCAGGCCGCCATCGGATTTCACGCGTGGCGCGCGTTGTCTCCGGGCATTGGACAGGATACTGAAGCCGCTGTCATTGCAGCCCGCCATGCGGCCGCGATGGGACGAGGTGGCGCATTGTTCATGCCGCTTTCTTTGTCGGGGCCAGGTGCATTGCGGGGGGCTGGGTCACTGGACGAGAAACTTTCGGCCTGGATTCGAGGGGCGGGTCAGGCCTCACTTGCGGCGTTGCTGCATCTGGACCGGATCAGCGCTTGGGAAACTCGCGCCCGCGACGCCGTTTCGGACCTGAGCGGTCGAACCCCACCCGTGCTGATCGATGCATTGGCGGCTTGGCCGATGGTTTCCGCCCCGCTGGCCGAAGAACTGACCCATGCCTCGCGTGCAGCGGCACAGCGAAATCTGGACAAATTCAGCGATAGGGGGCTGATCCGCGAAGTAACCGGGCAGGGTCGATATCGCGTATGGACGGCGGCCTTGTAACTGGCATTGATCTGTCGCTTTCACAAAGAGTGAAATGATAGGGTTGTTAGCTGGGTTCCTGGTATCGATCTTGGTACAGGATAAGACAGATCTTTGCGTGTTGTCTGGATCGGTCAGAAACCAATTTGCAAGAACGATAACCGTCCGGGCGATGGCCCGAACGGTCTTTATTCAGTACCAACGACCGACTGCGATCACTGTTGGCGCTATACTGGTAGCGTCCAAGGATGGAGCCATCACCTGATACGTCGCTTGAGTTTCTGAAGGTGCGTCAAACCCCATAAATCGGCCAATACCGCCGCCGTTCCCGCTGAGAGCGGGAGAACTGCTGTCAGCAAAGGCAATAGGGAAATCCCAATTGGCGGTACCGCTGGCGAACATACTACCAGTTGCAGTCGTGCAGGCCACCGCACTTAGAACGGCGGTGCAAATCTGGGTTCCGTCAGCAAAGCGCGTGTAGTCACCATTTGCATTGCCGCCCCTCTCGATCACCGCTCCGCTGGGTACGCCGCTGCTTTCGGATACGGTGCCCAGCACATTGCCCGGTCCGTACCCGTAATCTGCCCGCATCAGGCGACCCGAGGTGGTGTCATCGGCGCTGCTTTGCACAGCCGCTCCGCTGGCTGTTCCGGTTGTGGCGTCAAACCGCAAAGCATCGACCCAGCTTCCGCCATCCTGCGAGACCTTGATTGAAAAATTTGTATCGCCGGATAGGCCCATTTCGGCATGGCCGGTCCAGTTCGATTGAAACAGCAGCGAGGCAGTATCACCGGCACCAGCCTTGTTGATCTTGAGTTGGTGGCCAGCGCCCTCATGCGTCAACAAGGTGGCAGGGCTACGTACGGCCAGACGGTTTGTGCTGTCTGATCCGGTTGCGATGCCGATCCCGGAAAGGTTCTGTGTATTGACCGGCGGGTCGATCCACGCCGACCCGTCCCAGACTTTCAACAGCCCTGCATTTTGATCCCAAGCCCGCCAGCCCATGTCGGGCGTCAAGAAATGCCACCCGTTGTCCAACCAAGCCGCCAGTTTTCCATCCTGTCCGGACCATGCTGCGGTCGGAGACGTGCCCAATGCATAGGTTTCACCCTGATCAGGAGCAGCTGGTGGGATAGTCGCGTTAACGGACGCAACGCTTAGCTGCACCACCAGATCTAGCGCACGCAGCGCTTCGTTATGGGTCACATGTTTTTGGGCCTGCGCGGGTTGCAGATAGGGCAGATTTAGACGGGGAGAGTTCTGTGGCATGGGCATCCTCCTGTGGTGTCGGTCCGATGATGATTGCGCGCCACACTGCCGTGATGTGCGTAAATCCCGCCTGACCCAGCCGAACGCCCAGGTTTCGAATTTTTAAGATTTGGTCTCAGAAATATGGAGACATCTGCCTTGCAGATGCCCCAAAACTTGGATCAGTTCTTGAAATCAGATCTCAGTCACGCGCGTAGACATCTTCGTAGCGAATAATGTCATCTTCACCCAAATAGGTCCCGGTCTGCACCTCGATAAGAACCATTGGCACTTTGCCTGGGTTTATCATCCGGTGCACGGCCCCGAGCGGCACATAGACGGATTCATTCTCAGACACGAGCTGTACCTTGTCGTCAATAGTCACCTCGGCGGTGCCTTCCACGACAATCCAATGCTCGGACCGATGGTGATGCGATTGCAAGCTCAGCGAAGCGCCGGGATGGACGTGAATGCGTTTGACCTGAAACCGATCGCCGATGACGAGGCTTTCGAACCATCCCCAAGGGCGATGATCAACGGGCAATGCTTCCGCCTGCTTGGCGCCTTTTGCCTTCAATGCTGCGACGGCCTGCTTGACGTCTTGCGCCCGGTCCATGCTGGCGACCAAAACCGCGTCAGGCATAGCCACGGTGATTACGTTCTCTAACCCCATTGCAACAACTTCTTGCGCGGGCGATTCAGAACGCACCAGCACGTTGCGACAATCTATGGCGGTCACTTCGCCGGCAGTTGCAACGCCGTCTGTATCGGGGTTGCTCAGCTCTTGTACGGCAGACCAGCTGCCCACGTCTGACCACCCGGCGGCATAAGGGACAACGCTGAGATTGTCGGCCTTCTCCATAACCGCATAGTCGATAGAGATGTCCTGAACTGTCGCCCAGGCCTCGGGATCTAACCGCAGGAAGCCCAGATCACACTGTGCATGCTCAACCGCCTTCTGAACGGGCGCAATTAGATCATGTGCATGCTGGTCGAAAGCCTCAAGGATATCTCGGACCGCGAACAAAAAGATGCCCGAGTTCCAAAGATAACTCCCTTCAGCCACCATTGCCCTGGCGTTTTCAAGATCGGGTTTTTCAACGAACCGGTCAAGTTGCACAGAAGCGCCTGACGAGTCCGGTGCTTGGGCGAGCTTAAGGTAGCCATATCCGGTTTCGGGTCGGTCGGGTGTGATCCCAAACGTCACCAGATCTCCACGCTCGGCTATTGTGCGGACCCCTTCGGCGACGGCCGCATGAAAGGCCGCACTGTCTGGAATGACGTGATCCGACGCGGCCACCAGCATCATCGCGTCGGGGTCAGTGGATGAAAGGTGCAGGGCAGCGGCCAGCACTGCAGGTGCAGTATTGCGTCCTTCGGGTTCGATCAAGATCGGACCCGGATCGACTCCGATGGCCATTAATTGTTCAGGGACAACAAAGCGGAAAGCCTCGTTGGTCAGGATCAGAGGTTTGGCGTAAGGCGTGTCGGTCGGGCCTTTCAACCGCTCGGCACATTGCTGCAGCAGGCTGGTTTCACCAATCAGCGGAACAAACTGTTTGGGGTAGCTTTTACGCGACAACGGCCAAAGCCGAGTGCCGGATCCGCCACATAAAATTACAGGATAGACCATGCTCACGGTGCCTGCCCCTTCTGAACCTTTTAGCTTAAACTATTGAATTGAAATCGGAATAGCTGACACAACTAGGCCTACTGCGCGGCCCGATCAGAGGCCACGACTTCATGCAGATATTGGTTCAGGTCGTCGCGCAGATCATCGCGAGCCAATGCGAACGAGACCGTTGCCTGCAGAAAGCCAGCCTTTGAACCACAATCGAACCGCTGTCCGTCAAACTTGTAGCCAAAGACAGGGACACCATTGCCAATATCCTCAGCAATTGCGTCGGTCAGTTGGATTTCGCCGCCACTTCCCTTCTTTTTCTGGTTCAGATTGTACAGAACCGAAGGACCTAAGATGTAACGACCGATCACCGCAAGATTGGATGGCGCGTCCTCTGGTCTCGGTTTTTCCACCATTCCTTTGGCACGGACAACCGTTCCAACATTCTGGCCGGTATCCAGAATACCGTAGGAGCTGGTTTTTTCGTTGGGAACTTCCATCGCGGCGACCATGTTGCCGCCGGTTTCCTCATAGGCTTCGACCATCTGCTGTAGGCAGGGTTTGTCGGCGGCAATCACATCGTCGGGCAGCATCACGGCAAAGGGTTCATCCCCGATCAGTCGACGGGCGCACCAGACCGCATGCCCCAATCCCAAAGCCTTGTGTTGACGGATATAGGCAATCGCTCCGCTTTCCATATTGGTTGCGTTCAAGACTTCAAGCAGTTCGTCTTTGCCCTTAGACTTGAGGTCCTGCTCCAGCACGAGATTGTGATCGAAATAGTCCTCAAGTGCTGATTTTCCGCGCGATGTCACGAAGATGAATTCAGTGATCCCGGCCGCACGCGCTTCGTCGATGGCATATTGGACCAGCGGACGATCAACCAATGTCATGATTTCCTTTGGCACCGACTTTGTCGCCGGAAGAAACCGAGTGCCCATTCCCGCTACGGGAAATATCGCCTTGGTGACTTTGCGTACCATATTACCTCACTAATTCTATATATTGCCGACGACTCTCGGTGATGCCGGAGCCCCCACATATAATCTAAAATCCTACCAATCAATCACACCCGGCTGGTCTGTTACGGGTTCGCTGGAATCTGCCATTAACTTAAGGGCAGAGTCAAAACGAAACACGACCGAAAGCGGGATCACCGAACCAATCCACTAATCACTTGTTCAATAAAGTTTAAAACGCGCCCGATAGATTGGATCGGGCGCGTAAGCTTATGCATTGGCCATAATCGCCTCAAGCGGATCGTGTTCGGCGACGAAGTGATCCGGGGCAATCTCACTGAGTTGAGGTACATAGTCGGTCTCACCCATAGACAATCTGCTGGGCAAAAAGCGCAAAGCTGCTTTCGGATCCATGGGAGAAGGCAATTCTCCCGGTAGTTTAAGCCTTTGGCGGCTGCGCTCGACATCCGGATCAGGGATCGGAACCGCCGAAATCAGGGACTGAGTGTAAGGATGTTTCGGTTCGGAACAGATCACTTCACCATCGCCCAATTCAACGATGCGGCCCAGATATAGAACCATGATCCGGTTCGAAACCGCGCGTATCACAGACAAATCGTGGCTGATGAAGATCATCGATAGGCCAAACTCTTGTTGCAGTTCACGCAACAATCCTACGATCTGGGCTTGAATGGACACATCCAGCGCAGAGACTGCCTCGTCACAGATAATCAGTTTTGGTTTGTTGATCATGGCACGCGCGATTCCAACACGCTGGTTTTGCCCCCCGGACAGCTCGTGCGGATACCGGTTGATCATGTTGGCCTTCAAGCCAACACGCTCCATCATCTCTGCGACCAGCTCTTTGCGTTCCCGCTCGGTCAGATCCGGGCGATAGGTTTTCAGCGGTTCTGCGATCGAGGCCGAGATCGTCATCCGTGGATCAAGGCTCGCCAGCGGGTCCTGAAACACGATCTGCAAGTCCTTGCGGTACTTGTTCAACTCGGCCCGTTTCAGCCCGACGATCGGATGCCCCAGCCAGCTGACATTGCCCGCGCTGGGTTCGATCAGTTGCAGCACAGCCCGGGCCAGCGTGGATTTGCCACAGCCGGATTCTCCAACAACACCTAGGGTCTCGCCCTTTCGGATGTCGAAACTCACGCCATCAACGGCTTTCAGCGGTACCTTGTGCCCAAAAAGACCTCCCGAGACATGGATGGGGAAATGAACCTTCACGTCATCCACTTTCAGTAGCGGTTCTCCCGTCTGCGTAAGAGCTTTCGGAGCATCGCCCGCATCAATTCGCGGCATAGCCTCAAGTAGCGTTCGGGTATAATCATGCTGAGGAGAACGAAAGACTTCGCGCGTGTCACCGGCCTCCACAAACTCACCCATACGCATGACTTGAATATTGTCGCACATGCGCGCAACAACGCCCATGTCATGGGTGATCAGAGCTATGGCCGTACCTTCATCCTTTTGCAACCGTACCATCAGGTCCAAAATGTCGGCCTGAACGGTCACATCCAACGCAGTAGTCGGCTCATCCGCGATCAAAAGTTTGGGATTACACAGCATCGACATGGCGATCATCACACGCTGACGCATGCCACCAGACAATTCATGTGGATATTGATCCAGCCGCCGTTTCGCTTCAGGGATGCGAACGCGATTCAGCCAGTCAAGGCAACGTTGGCGGGCAGCCGAGCCTTGCAAACCTTCGTGAACCTGTAGCACTTCGCGCATCTGCTGGCCGACCCGCAGATGTGGGGTCAGGGCGGTCAGCGGATCCTGAAAAATCATGCCGACGTCTGAGCCACGAATCTTGTTGATTTTGTTCACAGGTAGATTCAGGATCTCCTGACCATTCAGCAAAGCAGAACCAGACGCATGGCCAGCGGAGGGCAACAGCCCCATCGCTGCCATGAACGTCTGGCTTTTGCCCGAGCCACTTTCGCCGACGATGCCCAGACATTCGCCGGGATTGATGTCGAAACTGATGCCTTTTACAGCTTCAACCACGCCGTCAGGTGTATCAAATCGGACGCTCAGGTCCTTCACGGAAAACAGACTCATATCAGCGATCCTTCGGGTCCAGAGCGTCGCGCAGCCCGTCACCGATGAAGAACATGGTGATGATGATGGCGACATAAAAAGTAAGTGGGAACATCAGCTGCCAGAGCGTACCATACGCCATGGTGCCAGCCCCTTCGGCGATCAGGCGGCCCAACGATGTGTAGGGTTCTGAGATTCCGAGGCCGAGGAACGAGATGAAGCTTTCCGTCAGGATCATCTCGGGCACCAGTAACGAAGCGTACACGATCACAACGCCCAACAGGTTGGGCAGAATGTGACGGTACATGATGGTAAATTCGCTGACACCGGCGGCGCGCGCGGCTTCGATAAACTCGCGGTTCTTGAGGGTCAGGGTTTGCCCCCGAACAATCCGTGCCATCGTCAGCCAACCAACAGCGCCCAAGGCGATGAACAGCATGAAAAAGGATCTTCCCGCCACGACAAGCAGCAAAATGATGATCAGTGTTGCCGGAATTGCAAGCAGGATGTCCACGAACCGCATCATGGCACTGTCGGTGCGCCCGCCAATATATCCAGCGGTGATGCCATAGCAGGTGCCGACGATCAGAGCGGTCGCGGCCCCGATCAAACCGACCAGCAGCGATGTGGTGGTGGCCTGAATGACACGGCTGTATAGGTCGCGCCCCAGATCATCGACGCCGAAAAAGTGTCCGGTTTCCATGGACGGCATACCCATGCCGCGCACGTCCCCCATGACGTTCCAGTCGATCTCTTCATTGTTCCAGACTGCGAAGTAAGGGCCAACAATCGTGAACAACACGATCAGACCCAGAATGAAAACGCTGGCCATAGCGGCCTTGTTGCGGACAAAACGTATCCGTGCGTCCTGCCAAAGCGAGCGCCCCTGAATGACCGTGTAATCAGTGATTTCCTCGGCCAGATGGGCGGCTTTTTGTGATTTTCCAAGCATTGCCTGCCCCTCAGTAACGGATTTTCGGATCGAACCAGGCATAAGCCAGGTCGGTCAGAAGATTCACAACCACGGTCAACGCGCCGTAAAGGATGGTGACCCCCAGCAGCACAGCATAGTCGCGAGACAAAGCCGAGCCGACATAGGCCTGCCCCAGACCGCCGGTTGAGAAATAGATGTCGACAAAAACCGAACCGGTCAGAACGTAGACAAAAACCGGCCCGAGGTACGAGACCACGGGAAGCAATGTCGGCTTAAGCGCATGGCGCCAGATCACGGTTCTTGTCGGCAATCCCTTGGCCCGTGCAGTTCGAATGAAGTTCGAGTTCAGAACCTCCAGCATCGATGACCGCGTAATCCTTGCGATCGATCCCATGTAGGAGGTCGCCAACGCAATCACCGGCATCACCAGATACTGCCATTGACCGCCATGCCAGCCGCCACCCGGCAGCCACCCCAGCCACAGGGTAAAGGTCAGGATCAGGATCGGCCCCATGATGAAGTTAGGAAGCGCCTGAGCGGCAATACCCAGACCCACCGCAAAGTAATCAATCCAGCTATTGTGTTTGATTGCAGCGGCAATTCCCAGCGCGACGCCAACGGAAGTTGCCACCAGGAAAGACAACGAACCATAGGTCAGCGAAATCGGGAAACCCTGTGCGATGATGTCGTTCACATCCCGATCCTTGAATTTGAAGGACGGTCCGAAATCGAAATGCACCACGATGTTATACAGATAGTCCCAAAGCTGTTTCCACAACGGTTGGTCCAATCCATAGCGCGCCTCGATATTGGCCAGAACCTGCGGCGGCAATGGCCGTTCCGAGGTGAATGGCCCGCCAGGCGCGATGTGCATGAGGAAAAAGCAGGCGACGATCAATAACAGGATCGTCGGAATAGCGACCAGCAGCCGCTTTAAACTGTAGGCAAGCATTTCATGCCCCCGTGTTTATTGGCCCTGCCCCGGATGTTTCCGGGGCAGGGCGTGGTTCAAAGACGATTATTCAGCGAGCTTGTAGAGGTTCTTCGAGTACCAGTTCTGCTCGACGTTGTTCACCGGCCAGTTGCCTACATCGCTGTCCATCATATAGACGCCTGCGTAGTGATAGATCGGGATCACAGGCGTTTCTTGGGCGATGATGCGTTCAACTTCGGTGTAAAGCGGAGCCGGATCGTCCGAGGTTTTGGCCTCGGCCAGCAGCTCATCAACGCGCGCGTTGGCATATTTGCCGTCATTATAGCCCGAGTCCGACTGCAGCAGGTCCAGGAAGGTCGACGCTTCGTTATAGTCTCCGCACCAAGCACCACGTGCCAGCTCAAAGTTTTGGTTGCCGCGCTCCTCGAGGAAGACTTTCCACTCCATATTTGCCAGTTCGGCGTTCACGCCAAGCTTCTGCTTCCACATCTGGCTCAGCGCAACGGCGACCTTCTTGTGGTTTTCCGCGGTGTTATAAACCATCTGGAAGCTCAGAGGGTTGTCAGGCCCATAACCTGCTTCTGCTAGTAGCTCCTTCGCCAACTCGTCGCGTTCGGCTTGGGACATGGATGCCATTTCAACGGCCGGTACGGTGAAGCCTGCGGTTGCTTCGGGGGCGAAAGTGTAGGCTTCGGGCTGACCGCCTGCCATCACTTTTTCGGTGATAATCGCACGATCAACGGCCAGTGACAGGGCTTGGCGGACGTTCGGGTCCTTGAAAGCCTCGGGGCCACCATCAGATAGGTTGAAGGTGTAATAATAGTTGCACAGGCGTGGGAAGCTGATGGCTTCTACAGGGTGCTCTTCCTTCAGACGTGGGTACTGGCCGGCTGGAATTTCGGTGCGGTCCAGTTCGCCAGCCAAATAGCGGGTCAGGGCGACGTTTTCATCATTGATGACCAGCGCCACGACCTTGTCGATGATGGTGTTATCGTTGTCCCAATAGGCGGTGTTGCGTTCACGTACCGAGCGTTCCTGCGGCAGGTGCTCGGTCAGAACATAAGCGCCGTTCGAGACGATGTTTTCCGGTTTGGTCCAGGCGTCACCAAATTCTTCGATCACTTTCTGCGGTGCCGGGAAGGTTGTCGAATGTGTGGTCATCTGCGGGAAATAGGGAAGGGGGGCGCTCAGGCGGACTTCCAGCGTTTTGTCGTCGATGGCTTTGACACCCAACTCATCTACCGGTTTTTCGCCCGCGATGATCTCGGCAGCGTTTTCGATCGACATCAGTTCCATGAACCACGCATAGGGCGACGAAAGTTCGGGATCGACGGCGCGCTTCCAGGCATACACAAAGTCACCTGCGGTCACCGGATCACCATTCGACCACTTCGCTTCATCGCGCAGGGTAAAGGTGTAAACGTCCTTGGTATCGTTGACCGAGAATTCGGTGGCGACACCAGGAACCAGGTTACCGTCCTCATCCTGATTCATCAGGCCTTCAAACAGATCGCGAACAATTTCTGCACCCGACACATCTTCTACGACTTGCGGGTCGACCGAGCTGTGTTCATCGAGAATCCGATAGGTGAAGGTCTGATCGTCGGCCAGGGCTTCTCCGGTTTCGGGATGTGTACCGGCAGCAATTGCAGCACCGGTAATGATGGTCGAGGACAACAGTCCTGCCAAAGAGGTTCTGATTATTTTGTTCATGTGTTTACTCCCATTTTGTATGGTTTCGAACGTCCAAACCGCATTCGCGGTGGGCGCTTGTCTGCCATTTTGTCTCCGGCAATTGTCTGGACTTTACCTTGATCTAGATCGTGCCAAGATCGATAATTTCGGCATTCATGCATCAGGCAATGTCGGAGATCCGAATGCGAAAGCTATCTTTCACTGCCCATGAACCTGTCAGTTTTGAAGCAAAGGTAAAGGGTTTTGCGGTGGGTGAAGACCACAAAGGCTGATTAGAACCGCAGCCGGCGGAGGTGTTAAAATTTTATTTTGAAACACTTCGTGGCAGTGACATTTTCGTGAAGCTCAACACATCACCTTGGGTGAATGTGTTCGCATTGATGCTCGTAAATGGCGAATCAGTACGCTGCTACGGCTTCAGAACGGCCTTCAATGAGGCATCGGGGAAGCAGGTTGGTGTGCTTCCAGAAGCCTCTTGCCAGCGCCCGATCGAGCGTCGGGTTTTGTATCCGGGCAGGCCATCGACGCCACCGACGTCATGACCCTGTTGAACAAGCACCTGCTGCATGCTGGCGACATCTGAACGATAGAGATTGCCGACATCGCCCCAACGACCCCGAAAATCGCCAACTCCGTATTGGATGCGATCACCGACATGTCCCACAAACAGCGCATAAAGGTCGCTGGTGTTATAGTCTTTGAGGACATAGAAATTGGGCGTTACGATAAAGGCCGGACCGCTACGACCGGCAGGCATCATAAGATAGCCCTCGGCATCAAGTTCATGTGCAGGAAAAGGTTTGCCGGAAACGCGATTTACGCCCATGGCGACCCAATCGCGGATCAACCGCCCCTGATCAGGGCCCTCCAACGCGCAAGAAACGGTCGTGGGTAGGATAACTTCGAACCCCCAGTCGCGGCCTGTCACCCATCCGTGCTCGTCAAGATACGCGCCGATCGATGCAATCGTGTCCGAGGCTGAGCCCCAGATATCAGTTCGGCCATCGCCATCGCCATCGCGCGCGTAAGTCAGAAAATTTGTGGGCATGAACTGAGGCTGCCCCAAGGCACCCGCCCAACTGCTTTTCAGTGCGTGGCCTTGGCCGTGACCGGATTCAGCGATCTGTAGCGCAGCAATCAGTTCAGCCGTGAAATACTCGGCACGCGTACTCATAAACCCTTTGGTGCCCAGCACCTGAAACGCATTATGGCGGATCGGGACTTGTCCGTATCCGCTTTCGCGGCCCCAGATGGCCAGTATGATACGGACGGGTACACCGGTTTCTGCCTCGACACGCGCCAGTGTACCCGCATGGCGCCTAGCCATCTTGCGACCGACGGAGGTGGCACCCTGAACTGATTCGGCATTAAAATAACGACCAGGTGAGCCGAACTCGGCCTGCCGTTGTTGCTTGGGTGTCTTTTTAGAGCTGCCCGGCGGAACCAAGTCAGGAAGGTCCCAGTTTAGTGTTACCCCGTCAAAGGCACTTTGGAATGTGCGTTTCGAAACGCCCTTTGCTTTTGCCTGAGGCCATATGGCTTGTTGCAGCCAGTTCTGGAACTGACGTTCAACCTCAGCGCGATCTTGCGCTGCCGAGGGGGCGGCAAGACAAACCAGGGAGACTATAGCAAGAACCAAACGCATATGATTGGTCTCGCGCGCGCTTGACCTCATGTCAACAGCGGCGCCGCAGGGTGATTTTGGAAAAGTTCTTGAGAAAATCCGTGACTCTGCCGATAGTTGCCGGGAAACCCCGCCGCAAGAGGATCATCAGGTGTGACCTTGTCTCGGATACATTCAGTCGCTGTGCCAGCCTTGGTGATCTTTGTTGCTCTGTTGTTGACGGCTGAGTCTGCCGGGGCGAGTGATAGCTTCATGGACCCCCAAGGCCCGATTGCAGCGGTGCAAAAGACACACCTTTTGCGCGCGACGGCTCTTATCCTGATCGCTGTGATACCGGTTCTGGCTCTGGTGCCGCTGATTGCCCTGCGTTATCGCCGACGTAAGGGTGGAAATGCTGCATACACGCCGCATTGGGATTTTTCGGCGAAGCTTGAATTTCTGATGTGGGGCGTCCCGGTCGTGATCGTGATGATCCTGTCTTTCTATCTCTGGAAAGCGACACATCGTCTTGACCCTTATTCCGCCCCTTTTGGAGAGGAGCCTGCCCTAAATGTGCAGGTGGTTGGCCTCGATTGGAAATGGCTGTTCATCTATCCAGATCATGGCATCGCAACGGTGGGAGAACTGGGCATACCGATCAAACAGCAAGTTGCGATGACGCTGACCACAGACACGGTGATGCAGTCGTTCATGATCCCGGCGCTGGCGGGGCAAATCTATGCCATGCCGGGGATGACGACTCGGCTACACCTGGTGGCAGACTCGCCTGAAACGATGCAAGGCGAGAACACACAGTATAATGGCCGAGGATTCACAAAGCAGAAATTCCTGGCGCAAGCCATGCAGCCCGAGGATTTTCAGGCATGGGTCGCCAGCGTAAAAGCGCATGGCATACCGTTGACCGAAAGCACTTATCGAACGTTGGCGATGCGTACGGATCGGGATGAGGTGCAGGCAGCATTGGGCACCGAACTCATGCCGCTGAATGCGCTTTATTTCACGCTGGAAGAGGGCGACCTGTTCCATTCGATCCTGCGTCGTTATCACAGCGGAGAGCCTCTGCAGTTGGATCAGCAACCCGGAACGGCTGAATACGGGCAGGAGGCAAGCCAATGACAAATGCCGAGACCGGTTTCTTCGGTCGCCTGAGCTGGGATGCATTTCCCATCGCTGGACTGATCCAGAATCCTGGCGCAAATGAGATCATTGCAAACGCTGCTGCTGCCATTGTGATCGTGGGCGTAGTGGTAGTGATTGGCATCCTGACGTGGTTCCGGTTGTGGGGCCCGCTCTGGCGCGATTGGCTGACCAGCGCTGATCACAAGAAGATCGGCATCATGTACATTGTCTTCGCCATCGTCATGCTAGCGCGGGGCGTCCTGGAAGGCGTAGTGATGCGGGCCCAACAGGCGGCGGGACCGGGGGACGGATTTCTGGAACCCGAGCATTTCGCGGAACTGTTTAGCACTCATGGCACCATAATGGTGTTCTTCGTCGCGGTACCTTTTGTCTTTGGCGTCGCTAATTACATAATTCCACTCATGATAGGCGCGCGCGACGTGGCCTTTCCGGTGATGAACCAGATCGGGCTTGGTCTGACCGTATCGGCCGGGCTGATGCTGATGGTCTCGCTGGTGGTCGGAGAGTTCTCGACCGGTGGCTGGACCGCGTATCCACCCTATACCGGAGCAGCTTTTAATCCCGGCGTTGGGCCGGATTACTGGATTTGGGCCATCGTGGTCTCTGGCGTGGGCACAACACTGACTGGCATCAACTTTGCCGTCACGATCTACAAGCTGCGTGCGCCGGGGATGAAGTTCATGCGGTTGCCCATGTATTGCTGGACGATAATCTGCAGCTCGATTCTGATCATCTTTGCCATGCCCCCCCTTGGCGTAGCTGCATTGTTGCTGGCCGCTGACCGATATCTCGATTTCCACTTCTTCACCAATGACCTTGGCGGCAACATGATGAACTATGCCAACCTGTTCTGGCTGTTTGGTCACCCTGAGGTCTACCTGTTGGTCCTGCCTGCATATGGTATCTATTCCGAAGTCTTTGCCACCTTTTCGGCCAAGCGTCTCTATGGTTACAACTCACTGGTCATCGCAACAATGTCGATTGCGGTCATGTCCTTCACGGTTTGGTTGCATCATTTCTTCACCATGGGGCAAAGCGCTCTGATCAACGCGGTGTTCGGGATTGCCACGATGCTGATCGCCATTCCGACCGGGGTAAAGGTCTATGACTGGATGGCGACTCTGTACCGTGGGCGCATTCGATTCTCGGTCCCGATGCTTTATGGCCTTGCGTTCTTGATGTTGTTCGTCATCGGCGGCCTCAGCGGAGTGGTTCTTGCCAATCCAACCGTCGACTATCAGGTCCATAATACGCTGTTTCTGGTTGCGCATTTCCACAACGCGTTGCTACCAGGTGTGCTGTTCGGGTTGCTCGCCGGCTATAACTACTGGTTCCCAAAGGCCTTTGGGTTCCGTCTAAACGAGTTCTGGGGCCGCGTTTCGGTTTTCTGCTGGACGGTTGGGTTTCTGCTGACCTTCATGCCGCTCTACTTCGTTGGTCTGATGGGCATGCCCCGCCGGTCGTTCAGTTGGGAGGATCCCAGCTTTCACCCCTACATGATCACCGCCGCCATAGGATCGCTAGTGATTACTTGCGGGTTGCTTTCGATCCTGGTCCAATTGTGGGTCAGTATACGCGACCGAGAACAGACCCGCGCACCGGTCGGTGATCCTTGGGACGGGCGCACGCTGGAATGGTCGATCCCGTCTCCGCCGCCACCCTACAACTTCGCTATTATTCCGCAGGTTAGTGACCGCGATGACTTTGCTGCAGCTAAGGAGCGCGGACAAGCCTATCCTGCACCCGCGGCCTACGAAGATATCGAGATGCCGCGCAACACCGGCATCGGGTTTATCCTCTGCGTGCTCAGTGGCATCTGGATGTTCTCTCTGGTCTGGTGGATCTGGTGGCTGGCAGCACTGATGACCATCGCGATGATCCTCGCCATTATCATCTGGAGTTTCGACACCAGCACCGAGGTCATAATCCCCGCCGAAGAGGTCCGCAAAGAACACGAGGCGTGGTTGGCGCTGGTCCACAGCACCGCCGCTGTGGATCGCGATCATGAAAGTACACCGGAAAATCGCGGCCTCGCCCGCCCGGATATGGAGGCCGTGACATGAGGCGCGCACCCAAGCACAGCTATCCGGGGATAAACCTCGGCGAGGACCACGCCAGCGCCCACAAGGCGACCGAGGTCGTCACTTTCGGCTTCTGGGTCTTCCTGATGAGCGATCTGGTCTATTTCGGCCTGATGTTCGCGATCTATATCACCATGATAGACGCGCAGGCCGGCGGTCCAGGCCCGCATGAGCTGTTCGACCTGAAAAGCATCTTTGCCCAGACTCTCATTCTGCTGACCAGCAGTTTGACCGTCGGGCTGGCGATGTTGGCGCTGAAATACAACCTGCCTCGGGCACGGATCGTGCTGTGGTTCGGAGTGACTCTGTTGCTGGGGCTCAGTTTTCTGGTTTTGGAAATCCGTGATTTCATAAACATGGCAGCCCAAGGCGGTATCCCACAGCGTAGCGGGTTTTTGTCGGCCTTCTATGGTCTCGTACCGCTCCACGGCTTGCATGTTGCAGCCGGGTGTCTGTGGCTAATCGTGCTGGGTATTCAGCTGCGTATGTTCGGGCTGACCGATCTGCTGATGTCGCGTATGGTGCGGTTGGCGCTATTCTGGCATTTCCTCGATCTTATCTGGATCGGCATAATAACCATCGTGTATTTCGGAGGGCTGGCCTATGGATAAACGATCCGAGATGCATCACCGCGAACGGCGGCGTTACGTGATTGGCTATGGTGGGTCACTGCTGCTCACGCTGGTGGTATTTGTGATCGCCTATCATTTCGGTATTGAAACACCAGGCGTCTATATGACCATAGGCCTTCTGGGGTTGGCACAACTGGTTGTTCAACTGATCTATTTTCTACACATCGACCGCCGCCGCAGCAGCCGAGAGGATCTGGACCTGGTTCTGTTCTCGACACTTGTTCTGCTGATTATCATCGGCGGGACAGTTTGGATTCTGGGCAATCTGGCCATGCGCATGCATATGCAGGTGATGTGAGGTCGCTCGCTTAGGCACCAAAAAGGAAGCTGCTTATGAAGTCATTCAAGGCAATTGCCGCCGCAGGGATCCTGGTCACGATTGCTGTTGGATTGTTCCTTTTCTGGCGGCATGAAGAGCGGTATCCGTCAACAAAAGACGCCTATATCGGCGCGAATATCATCTATGTGGCCGCACAGGTGACCGGGCAGGTTTCAGACGTTGCGGTGGTCGAAAACCAGCCGGTCAATGCAGGCGATTTGCTATTCTCGATTGATCCGACACAGTTCCAAGCCTCGGTCGATCAGGCCAAAGCTAATCTGGACAGTGCCATTCAGCAGGCTGACTCCTTCTCGAACCAGATCACCGCTGCACAGGCCGCTGTCGAAAGCGCCAACTCTTTCTACGAAACGGCTCAGAGCAATCTTGAACGTGCCCGAGCTTTGTTTTCGGACGGGGACCTCGCGCAGGCCTCGCTGGACCAAACTACATCCGAATTCGCACAGGCTTCGGCCCGGTTGACCACCAGCCGGTCCGAGCTTTCCGCATTGCAAAGTGGTCTCGCGGCCCGGCAGGACAATGTGTTGTCCTCACAGGCTGCGTTGGAAATCGCGCAGGCCGATCTTGTCTGGACCAAGGTCTATGCCGCGGCCGATGGCTGGATCGCAAATCTGACGCTGCGGCCAGGGTCGTCTGTCTCGGCCAATGCGCCGCAATTTTCCATTGTCGAGTCGTCTGACTGGTGGGTCGATGCAAATTTCAAGGAAACATCACTGCCACGCATCCGACCCGGTCAGCCGGTCACAGTGCAGGTGGATATGCTTCCAGACACGACCCTGACCGGCAAGGTTGCGTCGATCGGTCGAGGCTCGGGCGATACGTTTTCGTTGTTGCCGTCCGAAAACTCCAGCGGCAACTGGGTCAAGGTCACTCGACGTTTCCCGGTGCGGATTGAGCTTGATCCAACTGATGCTCCGCTACGTGTAGGAGGCAGCAGCAAAGTTACGGTGGATACAACCGGAACCAGCCAATGACTGATGCCGGCCATATCAATCGCGTGATTGTCGTGGCCGTCGTGCTCAGTGCAATTCTCGAAGTTCTGGACAGTACCATCGTCAATGTTGCGTTGCCGCATATTCAGGCGGCTTTTGGGGCCACAACCGATCAGGCGACATGGATCTTAACCAGCTATATCGTCTCAGCCGTTGTGGTCATGCCGCTGACCGGGTTTGTCGCGCGTCGGGTCGGGCGGCGCAGGCTGATCCTGACTGCGGTCACGGGTTTTGCCACAATGTCTGTCATGTGCGGCCTGTCATGGAGTCTTCAGACTATCGTCGCGTTCCGCCTGGCGCAGGGGATGTTCGGCGCGTTCCTGATCCCGTTATCGCAGTCCATCCTGTTTGACGCCTTTCCGCGTGAAAAACGGGGACAGGCCATGGCGGTCTTTGGCTTGGGCGTGGTGGTCGCACCGGTGTTGGGCCCAACTGTAGGTGCAGTCCTGACAGAGTATTTTTCGTGGCGAATGGTGTTTTTCGTCAACCTTCCGGTCGCCGCCATGGCCCTGCTTCTTTTGGCGGGCGAGTTGCCGGACGACAAAACCGAAGAGGTGCGCATCGACTGGAAAGGCCTGGCGCTGCTGGCAGTTGGCATTGGATGCCTTCAATTCATTCTTGACCAAGGTGAGACCAAGGACTGGCTGTCATCGAGGATGATACAGCTGGCGCTGATCGCTTCGGTTCTTGGGGCGCTGGGGTTCATAGTCCATTCTCTGACATCCCGGCATTCTGTCGTTGATTTGCGCCTTTTTGCGGATCGCAACTTTGCCCTGTGCAACCTGGTGATAGCGGGGTTCGCGATCTCATTGTTTGGCGGGATCGCCATACTGCCAACCTTTGTGCAAAGCCTGCTCGATTACCCCGTGATCGAATCCGGTCATTTGTTCATACCGCGCGGGATCGCCGCAGGTGCATCGATGGTGCTGACCGGGGCCGTACTGGTCACCCGGTTTGATCCACGAGTTTTAGCCGGGTTGGGGATGCTGTTGACAGCAGTGGGGAATTTCATGTTGGGCACGCTCAACCTCGACGCCGGTTTCTGGCAACTGGCTTGGCCGGGCTTTGTCAGTGGTCTGGGGATGGGGCTGGTGTTTGTGCCGATGTCTATTCTGGCATTCGAGAGCATCAGTAAATCAAGGCAGGATGAGGCCTCGGGCCTATTCAACGTCACCAGGCAGCTTGGCTCTTCGGTAGGTATTTCATTGGTGGGGACTTGGGTCGTGCGAGGCCTGCAAACCAATACGGCAGTGCTCAGCCAGAATGTGACACCCTACAATCCTGCTGCACAGGCTTATCTTGCGCCGCTGGGGCTGACACCCGATAGCGCCCAGGGTGCCTCCATTCTGGGGCAAGAAATTTCTCGACAGGCCGAGATGATCTCGTACCTTACTGTATTCAACAATCTTGGACTGCTGGCGTTGGCCACGATCCCACTGTTGTTCTTCTGCCGCGCGCCCAGGCCCGATCAAAGGGCTGCAGCACCCGTTCACTAGCGCGTCAGAACAAGGCCCAGCCATAGCGCGAACCAGCACAAGACGAGGCTGAGAACGATGTTACCGGCGGCAAATACGATCGTCCGTTCACGGTGCAATTGCAGCGATTGATAGGCGAAGCTTGAGAATGTGGTGAAGCCGCCGCAAAACCCGAATACAAGGCGCTTTTCCTCTTCGCCCATTTCCGCAGAGCCACCCAGATAACCAATCCAAAGACCCAGCAGAAGGCTGCCCAGAACATTCACGATCAGGGTCGAGTACGGCAGATCATGCGTCACCCGAAGCGCCAGCCAATGCCGCAGTACAGCCCCCAATCCTCCGCCCAATGCGAACATGGCATGTAGATACAAGGTCGTCATTCCGATGTTTCCCGGGAATGATGCCGCCGACCCAGCGCTTCCCCAAGAACCGCCGCCGTAAGACCAAATGCGATCTCCGCGCTTACGGCGATAATCACAAACCAATTCCCGGTTTCTGCCAGTCTTTCCAGCTCGGCGACGAATGAGGAAAACGTCGATAGCCCACCGCAAAATCCGACGGCCCCTAGATGCAGGACGTGGGCGTGGACACGATTTCGAATGGCATAGAGCCAACCTAGAACGAAACAGGCCGCAACATTGATGCCGAAAGTCGCGGTCAGGAACGGAGCGCCGGGGATCTCCAGCGAAAATAGCTCGCGCAGCAACGACCCTGCAGCACCCCCCACAAAGACGGCTGTATACATCAGGGCGCGATGCCCGAATACAGGCGCTGTTTTCGACACTGCGGTTGATCCTGCTCTGACCAGCGTTTCATTTTGCATACAGACTGCTTTTGCTTGGTTCAACCGGCCTCGCTAAACCAACCGTTATCTTTGTTTGATTAGCAAGGGCTTGCGCAAACAGGTCAATTTGTTCCACGTTCTGGATGAAGAGCAGGGTCATGGACCCAATACCCATTCAAGGTCACGCTGTCACAGCGCTACTCAGGGAGATAGGAAATGATTGTTCGCAGGCTTTACTATTTCCTCAGCTATGTCTGCTTGCCTTTGACTTTGCTTTGGGGTTTTTTCTGGCCACCCGCTCACTGGTTGCTGATCATACTGATCCCCTATGCGGTTGTCGGTCTCTACGATATGCTGACAACCAAGCATAATGTGCTGAACAACTACCCGGTACTGGGTCACTTCCGATATATGTTGGAGTTTGTCAGCCCTGAAATCCGGCAGTATTTCGTTGAAACCAATGAAAGCGGGCGGCCCTATAATCGGATCATCCGCAGTCTGGTCTATTCCCGCGCCAAGGGGCAGGTGGATACTCAGGCGTTCGGTACTCAGTACGATATCATGACGGTAGGTTATCACCGCGCTGATCACTCGCTATCCCCCAAGCACGTTGAAGAGAGCGAAGAACGGGTGTTATTGGGCGGCCCTCAATGCGACAAACCCTACAATGCGTCGCGTCTGAACGTATCAGCAATGAGTTTCGGTGCACTCAGCGCCAACGCAATCCGTGCTTTGAACGGTGGTGCAAAAGATGGGGGTTTTGCGCATAACACGGGCGAAGGCGGACTGTCCCCCCACCATCTGGCAGAAGGTGGAGACATCATCTGGCAAATCGGAACAGGATATTTTGGATGCCGCACGCCTGATGGTGGGTTCGATAAGGACCTGTTTGCCGAAAAGGCCAAGAAAGATGTCGTCAAAGCGATCGAGATCAAATTGTCGCAAGGGGCGAAGCCGTCTCATGGCGGGGTCCTACCGGCAGCAAAGGTGGATGAAGAAATCGCCGAGATTCGTGGGGTTCCAGTACATCAGGATGTGATTTCCCCACCTATTCATTCGGCCTTTGATGGACCGACTGGATTGATGCATTTCGTTCAGCATCTGCGAGAGATGTCAGGTGGCAAGCCCGTGGGCTTCAAACTCTGCATCGGTCGTCGATCCGAGTTTATGGCGATTTGCAAAGCGATGTTGGAAACTGAGATTCTGCCTGACTTCATCACGGTGGACGGCGCGGAAGGGGGCACTGGCGCTGCCCCGGTCGAGTTCACCAACCGATTGGGGATGCCGCTTAACGAGGCACTGATCTTTGTAAACAACTGTCTGCGCGGTATTGGAGTCCGCGACAAGGTGCGGGTGATCTGTTCGGGCAAAGTGGCCACTGGGTTCGATATGGTCGAGAAATTCGCTTTGGGTGCGGATATGTGTAACGCGGCGCGGGCGATGATGTTTGCGGTGGGGTGCATTCAGGCGCTGCATTGCAACACCAACAGGTGCCCTTCGGGGGTGGCAACGCAAGATCCGATCCGTGGGCGGGCGGTGAATGTGCCACAGAAACGACAGCGCGTACATCGGTTTCATGACGCGACACTTGAAAGCTTCCGCGAGATATTAGGGGCTATGGGCAAAGCAAAAGTTTCCGACCTGCGCCCTGCTGACATCCGGCGCCGAAATGCGGATGAACGAGAGCGGTCTTATGCCGAGCTATACAGCTTTCTGGATGACGGCTCTCTGTTGGGCAAGACCATCCCCGAAGAGTTCGTCGCTGACTGGCAAGTCGCCTCAGCGAGCCAGTTCTAGCGACCACTAGCTAGGTCTTGATCGCGGGTTATTGAGCGTGTGCGTATGGATTTTGCGGATGCTCCATTCCACGGCATCCCGCATTGTCTTGCCCAAGGCGATATCAAAGGCCTCAACCAGTTCGGGTGTTTTATCGCTGGTCGCCAGCACTGCTTCCTGGAATGAGCTTGAAGCGATGATCTTGTCCTCATACTCATCGATAATCTTGATATTGATGCGCACTTCTACGCGGACCGTCTTCGTGTCTTCGGTTTCGCTGATGACGATGCCCTGAAATTCGCGCAGATCAGGCGCGATCACATAGTCCGCTCTCAGGCCTACGGTCGAACGTCCTACGGCCGCGACCTTGCCCGAATTTTCGTAGCTTTCGACCATCAGCGCCTGCACAATTAACGGCGCGCGATCCACCCATCGGGCCCGCGGCAGATACTGTACCTGAAGCAAGGTGGGCTGCACGGCGATCTGATCGGTGTTCACGGCCGCCGTCGCTGTGGGCTCTTCGACAACGATCTGTTTTTGGATTCGCGGCAGCGATGACGAGAACGTGCTTTTGGGTGTCAGCAAATACAAGTCATTGGGCTTAGAAGCCTGCCGCAGCGTGCCCAAGCCCGTGCAGCCCGTCAAAGCGGCCAAAACCAGAGTCAATATTAAGGGCCGTATCATTGACGAAACTCCGATGCTTGGGTGCCTAACAAAAAGCGGGCCGGGTCGCGTTCGACCTTGTCGACCAATCTATCCAGACTGATGACTAGACGCTGTGATTCCTCGATGAACCGGATGAACTGAGGCAACCCAACGCGCAAGAAGTCCGAAACCTGACGGCGGTTGTCCTGAACGATCCCGTCGATGGTTCCCAGCAGATCCGACGCCGATTGGGAGGCGCTGAGAACATCGTCGGAAATCTTGTCGATCTTTTCGGTGATATTCGAGACGGTTTCCGCAACCTGATTAGCCGCCTTACTCACATCTTCAGCGACAGGTGAGATATCCTCGTCCATCACCCGGTTTGCCGAGTCAAACGCCCTCTCTGCTGAATCGAGCGCCCCTTTGGCTGAATCCATAGTCGATGTAACCGACTCAAGGGTGGTGTTTGCATTCAGAACAGTCTCGCTGATTACCTCAAGCGTAACGCTGCCTTCATCTGACAGCCGAGTCAGCCTTTCGGCCAGGATTGACCCGCGTTCGATAAAGGGCCGGATATCTTCCTGAATCACGCTTTCAGCACTGGCAATGGCGTTATTTGCAGTCTCTAGCGTTGTTTTGGCGGATTCTGAGGTCTCTTTGATGCTCTTCAGCGTGTCCGTTCCTGTGCTCAACGTCGTCTCGGCCGTGTTCGCCAACGTATCCAGTCTCTTGGTAAATTCTCCAACGTCTTTGGCCGCACCGCCCAAATCGGACGAGAGCGACTGGAAATCCGTCAGAGTTTTATCCAGCTTGCCCGACGCTTCTGCCAGATTGTTCAGGATATCCGACACCGCCTTTCGGTTTTTGTCATCAACAACCGAATTGAGGTTCTCCAACAGGGTGACTGCCTTTTCCAGAACCTCTGGCGCACCCTCAAGCAAGGATTGAATCGAACTGCGCTTGCTTGGGATGACACTGTTCTGGGCTAGCCTTTCTGCGGTTGGAGACCCTCCGGAAAGCTCAACATAAGCAACCCCTGTCACACCCAGAGATTGCAACTGTGCGATGGTTTCTTTGGTAACAGGGATGTCGGCATCAACCTCAAGCCGCACTCGCACCTTTGACGGGTCATCTTTGTCCAAGTCCAGGGAAACCACCTGACCCACAGGCAAGCCGTTGTAATTTACGCCACCTGCAGCCGACAGGCCCGAGACATTGTCGAACAACACATCATAATAGGCGTATTGCCGGGTCACTTCGAATTTGGCGAGCCACAGAAAGAACCCGAAGGCACCAAGGATGCCCGCCAGGGTGAACGCACCGATCAGGATGTAATTCGCTCGGGTCTCCATCGCCTCTACCTGTCCTGCCCCTTCTGTTGTGCCGCACGGGCGCGGGGGCCTGTGAAATATTCCTGAACCCAAGGATGGTCGACCTTGGTCATCTCTTCTATCGGACCTTCAACCAGCACGCGTTTTTCCGCAAGTACCGCAACGCGATCACATATGGCATAAAGGCTGTCCAGATCATGCGTTACCATGAACACGGTCAGCCCCAACGTGTGCTGAAGTTCCCCGATCAGGTCATCATATGCGGCGGCCCCGATCGGGTCCAACCCGGCAGTTGGTTCGTCCAGAAAAACGATTTCGGGGTCCAGCGACAGTGCGCGGGCCAACGCAGCGCGTTTACGCATTCCGCCGGACAGTTCCGAGGGGAACTTGCTACAACTTAGTTGAGGTAAGCCAACAAGACTGATCTTCAGACCACCCAGTGCGGCCATCAATTTTTCACTGATACCCGTGTGCTCGCGCAGAGGCGCCATCACGTTCTGCAATACAGTCAGTGAGGAAAACAGCGCACCGTCCTGAAATGCCACACCCCAGCTTCTTTCGATCCGCTGACGTTCTTCTTCGGGGCCGTTAAGAACATCGACGCCAAGAACCTCAATACTTCCCGACTTGGGCTTGTTCAGCCCGACGATGGTACGCAAAAGCACGGACTTCCCAGTGCCCGATCCACCGACAACACCCAGCACTTCACCGCGCCAGACATCGAGGTTGAGGTTGTCGTGGACCACTTGCTCGCCGAACTGGTTGGTTAAATTGCGCACACGAATAACGGCCTCGCGTTTCGCGTCGGATTGGGGCTTGTCCTGAAGCGCGGCTCCATCCATGTCAGATCCCCAACTCTGAGAAGAAGATCGAAAACAGGGCGTCGATGGCGATGACCATAAAGATCGATTGCACGACCGAGGCTGTCGTCCGCTGACCAACGCTTTCGGATGAACCTTTGACCTGCATAGCCTGCCAGCAGGCAATGACACCGATCACCAGTGCAAAGAACGGTGCCTTGATCATCCCGACGGCAAGCTGTGCGACGCCGGTATTTTCCTTCAACCGGGTCAGGAACATGCCGGGGCTGACACCGAGGTCGATCCAACTCATCAACGCTCCGCCGATCAGGCCAGCCATATCGGCAACAAAGCCAAGAATGGGCAACATGATCAACAGCGCCAGAACACGGGGAATGACCAGAACTTCAATCGGATCCAACCCCAGGGTGCGCATCGCATCAATCTCTTCCTGCACCTTCATCGAGCCAATCGAAGCCGTAAAAGCCGAACCGGAGCGACCAGCGACGATGATCGCTGTCAGCAGGATACCAAGCTCACGCAGGATCGAGATGGAGATCAATTCGACAACAAAGATCTCAGCCCCGAACTGTTTCAACTGCGTCGCGCCCTGAAAGGCCAGAACGACGCCGATCAGGAAACCCATCAAGGACACAATCGGCAGCGCCTTGAAGCCGACTTGCTCCATCTGTGACACCAAGGCAGCACGACGCAGTCGCCATGGCATGATCAGAGTCCGGACCAATCGATGCAGAGTAAGGCCAAGAAAGCCGATGATTGATAATGTGTCCTGCCAGGCGCCAAAAGTTTTTTGCCCAATCCGGGCAACCCAATTCACAAAGCCATGCGGCGGCAGTTCTTCTCCTGTAACCTCGGATATGTTGTGCGATACTGTTTCGATCAATGACGAATGCGCAGGGGCCAACCCTTCGAGCTGGACCTGAGCGCCCTCGCTTCCCATCCGCTGCACCAGATTGGCGACTAGCCAGGCCCCTCCGGTATCCAGCGATTCCACCTGCGACATGTCCACAATGACATCTTGGCCGTTGGGCTTTTGGGCAGCAAAACCCGCTTCGACACGATCCAACGATTGAGTGCGCAGATCTCCGGCAAGGCGGATACAAACGCCGGTTGCGCTGGTCTCGGAAATAATCGTCGGCCGTGTCATAGCGGTATGTGATGGCAAACACCGGGTCGCTGCAATGGATTTGTTCGAACCCCTCAGGATTTTGCACCCGCGCATTGCGGTAGAGCGACAGTGAAGCCCATGGTTCCGGTTCTGGAGCAGGCAGAGCGGGCGAGCCATGCGTTTCGCGTGTTTGCATTGTGGCGCAGGCTCAGTCGGGGTGTTCTGAATGAGGGCGGACAAGCAGAACTATTAATATTCAGATAATTATAGACAAATGTCCTTTGTAAGGTATCGTGAAGCCGAAGTTTTCCTGTTGCGGTTGTGTGTTCGAACAGGCGGCTTGGTCGGGCAGTAAGTGGGCCAATTGGGCGCTTCTTCACCTTGTCTCCGGCTTTTGCCTCAAATGCCTGTCAGGCGCGGATTGAGAGGTGATTGATGGTCGATTGGCTGGTGCATATTCTTCAAAATTACCCTGAACTGGCGGTGTTCCTGTCCATCGGTATCGGCTTTCTCGTTGGTCCTTGGAAACTGATGGGGTTCAGTCTGGGCACGGTCACGGCAACCTTGTTGGCGGCGGTGGTGATCGGACAGGCCCAGATTGAAATCGACTCGGCGGTCAAATCGACTTTCTTCATCTTGTTCATCTTTGCTGTGGGCTACGGTGTCGGACCTCAGTTCATCCGCGGCCTGAAAGCAGACGGCGCTCGCGAGGTGTTCTTTGCGCTCAGCGTACTTGCGCTTTGCCTTGTTATCCCAATCATCGCAGCTAAGGTCGCGGGTCTGGAACTTGGCTATGCTGCGGGGCTTTATGCCGGATCGCAGACGATTTCAGCGGCGATCGGTGTTGCCACCGACCAAATTGGCCAGCTGGGCCTGTCGGCGGAACAGGCCAAAACCTATGCTAACCAGATTCCGATTGCCTATGCGGTGACCTATATTTACGGCACAATCGGGTCGGCCATCATTCTGGCCAAGATCGGCCCGCGTCTGATTGGCGTCGATCTGGTCGCGGCCTGCAAGGAATATGAGGCTAAGCTGGGTGGCACGACGTCGGTTGAAACCGGTGATGGCATCGTCTCGGCATATCGCGCGATCGAGGCGCGGGCCTTTGAGATCCCAGAAGGTAGCGATCTGCTGGGGCAACCGGTCAAAGATCTGATGCCCGGTATCCGCATCTATGCCGAACGCCTGAGACGTGACGGGAAGATCATAGAGGTAGATGATAACACCGTATTGCAGGCCGGAGATGTTGTGATGTTCTCAGGCCGCCGCGCTGATCTGGTGGGTTTGCTTGAGACCAATCTTACAGAAGCTGACGCGCCTGATCTGCTGAGCATACCGTCGGAAAAACTGGATGTGCTGATCACCAGCAAAGAGGTTCATAACAAGACGCTTGAAGAGCTAAGCAAACTGTCGATCGCGCGGGGCATTTATGTCTCTAAACTGATGCGAAACATGCAGGATTTGCCGCTGCTACCCGGGACAGTCGTGCATCGTGGTGACATCGTCACAATTCAGGGCAGCAAGCGGCATGTCGAGGCCGCAGTTGCCCAGATTGGCTATGCCGACCGCCCGGTAGACACCACGGATCTGGCCTTTGTAGGCTGGGGGATTTTCATCGGCGGCATTATTGGAACACTGTCAGTCATGATGGGTGGTTTCCCGATCAGCCTTTCCACCACCGGAGGCGCGCTGCTGGCCGGGCTGGTGCTGGGCTGGCTGCGCACGGTCCATCCGACTTTCGGGCGCATCCCGGGTCCGGCGCTTTGGTTGATGAACACTCTGGGTCTGAACGTGTTTATCGCGGTGATAGGGATCACCGCAGGGCCGGGATTTGTCGCGGGACTGCAACAGGCCGGTATTGCGCTGCTGCTATGGGGAATCGTCGCGACTTCGCTACCAATGATCTTTGCAGTTTACGTCGGGCATTACGTGTTCAAATTCCACCCGGCCATTCTGTTTGGTGCCTGCGCAGGTGCACGCACCACGACAGCGGCGTTGGGTATGATCCAGGAAGCCGCGCAAAGTCGCATCCCGGCGCTTGGCTACGGAATGCCGTATGCGATCGGGAATACATTGCTGACCATTTTCGGGATGGTCGTCGTTTTGGTCTTAAGCTGATTTGGAGAGGTTCACGTTATGGATAGAGTAACGCTGCACGATTACGAAGCACTCAGCCCGTTTCAGATCAAGGATGAGCTGATCAAACTGGCCTCGGCCGAGGCGCGTAAGGCCAATAGTGCTTTCCTGAACGCGGGGCGCGGCAATCCTAACTGGGTTGCCACGCGTCCGCGTGAGGCGTTCTTTGCCCTTGGTCAATTTGCTATAACTGAATCCAAACGTGTGATGGATCACCCCGCTGGTTTAGGCGGAATGCCGGCGCAAAAAGGTTGCCATGGACGGCTGCAAAGCTGGGCGTCTGATAATTCCGAAACGCCGGGCGTCGATACGCTGCTTGAGCTCGTGGCGCATGCTATATCCGCATTTGATTTCGATGCGGACGAGTTTGTGCATGAACTGACGGATTCGATCATCGGTGATAACTATCCGGTGCCTGACCGCATCCTGAAACACAATGCCACCATTGCCCATGAATACCTGATGTGGTCCATGTGTCGGGGCCACCGGCCTGACGCTCAGTTCGATCTGTTCGCAGTCGAAGGCGGCACGGCGGCGATGTGCTACATCTTCAAGACGCTCAAAGCCAACCGATTGCTGAACCCGGGTGACACGATAGCTCTGTGCACTCCGATCTTCACGCCTTACTTGGAAATGCCTGAGTTGGAGGATTACAGCCTTGAATCCGTGCATGTGGAAACCGATGAAGAGGATGGTTTTCAACTGACCGACCAAGCAGTGGAAAAGTTGAAAGATCCCAAGGTAAAGGCGTTCTTCCTAGTCAATCCCGGCAATCCGTCTTCGGTCGCGCTCAGTACCGCGTCACTTCGCAAACTAGCGGACCTAGTTGAAAATCACCGGCCTGATCTGATCGTGTTAACGGATGATGTTTACGGCACCTTTGTGCACGATTTTACCTCGGTCATGGGCCATCTGCCGCGCAACACAATCGGTGTGTATTCCTACTCGAAGTATTTTGGCTGCACCGGCTGGCGTCTCGGCGTGATTGCCGTGGCGCAAGACAACATCTTCGATCTCAAGCTGGCGGATCATCCGGATGAGATCAAACAGGCCCTGGACAAGCGCTATGGCACGCTTAGCCTGACACCACGTGACATTCGCTTTATCGACCGGCTTGTGGCCGATAGCCGCGATGTGGCTTTGAACCACACGGCGGGCCTGTCGCTGCCGCAGCAGGTGATGATGACGCTGTTTTCACTCAGTGAATTGGTCGACAGCAAGAAAATCTATCAGACCGCCTGCATGGAACTGGTTCATCGCCGTTTCAAACTGCTGACCGAAGCGATGGGCATCGAGGTGCAGGCAGGTGAGCATTACGACGCCTATTACGGCATCATCGATTTCGAATATTGGTTGCGAAAATATGTCGGTGAAGATGTCGTGGCTTGGATCAAGCAGAATGTTCACCCATTGGATATTGCGTTCAAATTGGCGGAAGACTATGGGATCGTTCTGCTGAACGGCAGCGGATTTGATGCTCCGGGCTGGTCGGCTCGCGTGTCCTTTGCGAACCTGCCGGACGAGGCGTATTCTCAGATCGGGACAGCCGTTCGATCAGTGGCACGCGGCTATGTTCAAGCCTACCGTGCCGCGAACAATTTGCCGCTGCACGGATAGGTGAATCTCCCTACACCTGCGCCTGAACTGGTGATACCCATGGGCGCAGGGGAGGATGAATTTGGACATTTCCGAACAGCGCATCAAGGCGATGACCACGGCTGGCCTGAACCTGATCGGTCAGGCGCTGTCAATTTATGACAGCCAATTGCGTCTTGTGGTCAGCAACCTGCGGTTTCAGGAAATGTTCGACCTGCCAAACGAACTTGTCGAGCCGGGGGCTCTGTTTCGTGACACAATTTATTTTCTCGCTAGCCGCGGGGAATACGGTTCGGTCGGCGATGTTGACGAGATGGTCGAGCTACGCGTTTCACAGGCCCTCGCGTTCGAGCCGCATTATATGGAGCGCACACGGCCTAATGGTCAGGTGATCTCGGTCGAAGGTGCACCTTTGCCCAATGGGGGTTGGGTGGCCGTCTATACCGACATAACTCGCACGAAGCGGGTAGAAGATTTGCTGCGTGCCCGTTCAGAAGAACTGTCTGGCCAACTTCTGAGCCATGCCGAAGAGCTTTCCGCAACCAACCGCAAACTGGCCGCGACCATCACCGCGCTGGAAGAAGCCAAGCGTCAACTGACAGAGATCGAGGCCCGCACGCGGATGACGACCGAGATGATGCCGGCTCATATCGCGCATCTGGATGCCGATGGACGATACGATTACTCAAACCGCCGCCTCAGTTCGGTCATGCCCGGCCGTCCGTCTGACATTCTGGGCCTTCATATATCAAAGGCTTTGGGGTCATCTGCCTATGACCGGGTAAAGCCACATCTGGAACAGGCCTATGGAGGCCAACCTTCGGTTTTCGAGTTTACCGAAGATCAGGATTCACGCCGCATTCGGGTATCATTCACCCCGGATAAAGCGGGTGGTGTTTATGTCATGTCGGTGGATATCACCGAAGAAACTCAAGCCCGTGTCGCCCTTCAGCAAACGCGGCGCAGAGCCATGGCGGCGCAGATGACAAGCGGGCTTGCCCATGACTTTTCTAATTTGCTGACCATCATTCTGGGCATGCAGGCGCGATTAGAGAGGATGGATCTACCCGAGGAAGCCGATCAGCTAGTCACGGCTACGCAACAAACTGCCCGACGCGGGGGGCAACTGCTGAATCGCATCGCAGACATGACCGGCAATCGCACGCCGCAACCTCAGGCGACGGATATGCGCGGTTTACTTGAGGATTTGCGAATCCTTGCCACCCCGTCCTTGCCGCGGGGCATGGGGTTGTCGGTGGTCAATACTCTACCCGACAAGGCGCTGATGCTCGATCCCGGCATGGTTCAGGATGCACTGCTGAACCTGGTTCTGAATGCGCGGGATGCTTGCGGCACATCGGGCCAGATCACGATCACTGCGCATGCAATCGGGACAATATGGGTTGAGATCACGGTGTCGGACACTGGCCCGGGGTTTACCGGGGAAGCATTAAAGAAAGCGTTAAACCCATTCTTTTCCACCAAAGGCAGCGATGGCTCGGGGTTGGGACTTCCAATGGTCTACGACACGGTAAAGCTGGCGGGCGGTGACCTTAATTTGCGCAACACGCCTTCTGGTGCTTCGGTCGTGATACGTTTGCCCTACCGTCCTGCCCCGTCCGCGCAAGCGGGTCTCGTATTGTTGGTTGAAGACAGCGATGACCTGCGCAGTCAGTTCCGGGACATGCTGGTCGATTTGGGGTGTTCGGTGATCGAGGCAAGCTCGGTCGATGAAGCTTTGACCTTGACGTCGGAAATCGGTGATATCGCGCTGGTTCTATCAGATATTAAGCTGGAGGGCGAAGGCACTGGGATCGACATTGTCGACCGCCTGAATGGTGCGTTGCCCTGTATACTGATGACGTCGCTGCCGCTAAATGACCCGCTACATCATCAGGCATTGACCCGTGCACCTGTCCTAAGCAAACCATTCACATCGTCGCAATTGTCGGCGTTGATCCGAACCGAGGCCGCCTGAATGACACAACCTTTGGTGACCATTCTCGATGACGAACCTGAAATCCGCCGTATCCTAACGGAAGCGCTGGAAGATGCCGGGTTTCAAACTCAGAGCTTTTCACGTGCCCGTGAATTTGAAGCTTCGCTGAAAAGGGTCACTCCGGATCTGTGTTTGGTGGATTTATCATTGCCGGATACCGACGGTCTTGCACTTGTGCACAAACTTGCGCTTGAGCAAGGTGCTGCCGTCATCATCATTTCAGGCCGCGCTCAGGTACAGGACCGGGTAACGGGATTGGAGCTTGGCGCAGATGATTACATCACCAAACCATTTGATCCAGCCGAAGTAATTGCTCGGGTCCGCGCCCGGCTACGCTCTACTGGACCAGCAACGCCGAATTCAAACATAGCCGAATTCAATGGTTGGACCGCACAGTTTGATCGATATGTCTTGATCAATGCCGATGGCGTCGAGACACCTTTCAGCCACGCCGAAGGTGAGGTTCTGCGATTGTTTCTTGAAAGTCCCAAACGCCTGATCAGCCGCGCGCGCATGCAGGACATGTTGGGTGGCGGGGCAGGTGACAGCTTTGACCGCGCTATGGATGTTCGGATTTCCCGCTTGCGAACGAAGCTGGGCGAAGATCCCAAAAACCCGCGCCTTATTAAAACGATATATGGTGCGGGATATATCTTTCTTGGTGACGTGACCTGGTCTTAGTCGTCGGTCCCCCCCGACGCCTAAGATGTCTATCGGCTGGCGCTTTGCTATCTGCTGCCCATCTGTCGTTCTCTTCAATCGCGCAGCGCCTCGTCTTTTATCTTCAGAACAGGTTGGATCAGATAATCAAGAACTGACTTTTGGCCTGACAGAATATCGACTTGAGCGATCATTCCTGGGATGATTTCAACCGCTGTACCACCCGCATCCAACATCGTGTCTGAAGTCTGAATTTCGACGACGAAAACCTCTTCTTCACTTCGTTCCGAGCGAGTGATGGTGTCGGCACCGATTCGAACGATCTCACCATCCAGACTGCCGTACCGCGAAAAATCGTAGGCCGTGATCTTGATTTTGACCTTTTGCTCTGGGTGCAGGAAGGCGATGTCCTTGGGTCGAACATAGGCTTCCACCAACAATCGGTCGTCCAACGGAACAATCTCAATCAGTTCCTCACCGCTTCGGGCCATCCCGCCGATCGTCGTCCGGTGAATCCGGTTTACGACACCCCGTACGGGGGCCCGGATCTGCGCGCGAGACGCACGGTCACGCAAAGAGGGCAGGGCAGGTTGCAAGGCGGCAAGCTCTGCCGAAACCAAAGCCAGATCAGTTAGTGCGGCACTACGAAACCGACTGCGCGTCGCGCGGACCTTGTCATCCACTTCATCCAGCCCGGCCTTCAACCGGTTGATCATCGCCTCTGCTCTGACCTTGCGGCCTTTCCATTCCGCCTCGCTACGGCGCAGGGCCAAAAGGGTTGTTGCCGGTTCCATCTTCTGTTCGACCAATGGCACCATCATAGCGCGCTCATCGGCCAACACATTCAGGGTCTCGGTTGACGTGACCTGGTCAACCAATCCCTCTTCGTACTCGCGTTGCCGCTGTTCGCGCTGTCGAGAGAGAATTGCAATCTCAGCTTCAAGTTCTGCTTTCCGACCGTGGTACAGCGCAGTCTCCGACCGCACGACGTCTGGCGCGCCAGTCAGAAGATCGTCGTCAAACTCAAGCTCAGCCCCATCGATTTCGGCACGTAGTCGTTGTGCGCGGGCCATCAAACCAAAGGCACGCTGTTGCTCTTGGCTCAACTCTCGCTCGATCTGAGTAGTATTCAGCTCCATCAGCAATGTACCAGCCTCAACCACCAGACCCTCGCGCACGTGAACGGACCGCAAAACACCGGGTTCGGTCGCTTCGATCACCTGAATATCGCCGGATGGCACGATACGCCCATCTGCCCTCACGACATCGTCGAGTTCAGTTAAATGAGCCCAGGCGACGGCGCTTATCAAACAACTGAGTATCAGGAGCAGCAGCAATGATCCCCGCAGCGGTGACCCTCCACGCATTTCACGGGCGAGGCTTTCCAGATCAGGATGCCGCGACATTCAGATGCCTCCCGTGTTTGCGAACTGTCTGCGTCAGGATGTTTTTGGGTCCGTCCATCGCAATTTTGCCATCCTCAATCACTATGACCCGATCAACCAGTTCCAGCAGGCTGGTTCGGTGCGTCACGATGATCATCGTGGTATCTGGCGTGGTCTTTTTAAGGCGGCGTATAATTTCGGATTCGGATTTGACGTCCATCGCGCTCGTAGGCTCATCCAGCAGCAGAACAGGAGGATGCCCGATAAGCGCCCGGGCCAATGCAATCGCCTGCCTTTGACCACCTGACAATCCTTCTCCTCGTTCGGCTACAGGCTGATCATAGCCCCGTGGGTGCCGCGCGATAAAATCTTCGACACCTGCAATGCGCCCTGCACGGATCAGTTCATCATCACGCGGGCGCACCGACCCGCTGGCAATGTTTTCCCGGACGGTACCGGAAAACAGCCAGATGTCTTGCAAGACTGAACCAATATTTCGCCGCAAGTCGCCGGGATCAATCTGGCGAATGTCCAGCCCGTCCAACATCACCGAGCCCACGCGCGGTTGGTAGAGGCCCAACAATAGTCGCGCAATCGTACTCTTGCCCGACCCGATCTGGCCCAGGACAGCGACTTTTTCACCGGGTTCGATTGTAAATGAGACACCTTTCATCGCATCTTCCGTTTGATCAGGATATGCGAAATGAACATTGTTAAACGTTATCCGCCCGGAAAACTCGGATCTGCTGATCCAAGATTTGCCTTCAGGCCGCTCATTGCTCGCCTGCATTAACGTGTCCAGATTGCGGTAGGCACTGCGTGCCTGATTGACACGTGTCAGGGTTTGCGCCAATTGTCCCAGCGGTGCCAGGGCACGGCCGGTCAGCATCACCGACGCAACAAGTGCCCCCATGCTCGTCTGGCCATCCGTGATCAGAAATACACCATAAAAGACGATAAGAACTTGCGCGGCCTGCTGAGTAAATCCAGTTAGGTTCAGGGCAAATTGAGTAACGGCCCTGCTGCGTGATCCGTAGTTTGACTGGCGTGCAATTGCACCTTCCCACCGCATTCGCATCTGCCGACTGGCGGCGGTTGTCTTGATGGTTTCCAAGCCTGATACAGCCTCAACCAGAACAGATTGCTTGGATTGTCCGTCTGCAAAACTTTGTTCAGCAAGACGCGACAGGATCGGTTGAACAGCCAGTCCGCTGAGAAGAACGACTGGTACAGCGAGTGCCGGAACAAGCGCCAGCGGGCCGCCCACCATATAGATCGCGAATATGAATACCGCGATGAATGGCAAGTCTACGACAGCGACGAGTGTGGCAGAAGTGAAGAATTCACGCAAAGTTTCGAATTCGCGGATGGTACTGGCCATTGCACCCGTTGAGCCCGTTCGGGACGACATGCGAATATTCAGTACCTGGTCAAATACTCGCCGTCCCATGGACATGTCAGCATTCTGGCCGGCGCGATCTATGAACCCCGCGCGAAGTAGCTTCAGCGCGAAGTCAAAAAGAAGCGCCAACCCCACGCCAAGCGTCAAAGCAATCAGCGACTCGGTCGCCTCGTTGGGCAAGACCCGGTCGTAGACGATCATGATAAAGACTGAGGTCGTAAGCCCCAGAACGTTTGCCATTGCCGCAGCCAGCGCCACCTGAACGTAAGACCAGCGGTTTGCGGAAAGTGCCGACCAGAACCAATGACCCCGCTGATCAGCCTGATCGGCGTTACCCTCGTCGCGGTGCAAGGGTCGAAACAACAATGCATAGCCCGTGTAGATTTCGCCCACGCCGCTTTCGGGAACCTCTCCGATACCGTCATCCAAAGCGGGGTCGTAAAGCAATAGATCGCCATTGCGCGTACGCCCGTGGTACACAACGGCGCGATCGCCTTCCAACAACAAGATCGCAGGTGCCAGCGGTGCATCAAATGCCGAAAGCTTTCGCGCACCAAACCCGACCTGCAGGCCTGCTCGTTGTGCCGCGTGCATCGCATCGCGCACGGTCAACTCATCTGTATCACCAGATTGGCAGGCGTTCAGTGCTGCAACTGTCAATGGCCGCTCAAGTGTCGCCGCGACATTCAACAAGCAAGCTTCCAATTCGGTCAGAGTTGCACGATCAACATTCATAGCGACTTATCCAGCGTGTCCATCGTGAACCCCGGAAAACCCAGAATGGTCTCGGTTCGGATCGATGAGGTGTAATTGGCCAAAGCGAAGTTCTGTTCTGCCAGAATCAGCCGTTCCTGTAGCTGCATGTCGTTGCGTTTCGCACCCGACACTCGGGATCTCGCAGTCAATACATCCATTCTAGGTTCATGACCTTCCGATACCCGCCAGTAAGGGGGCGCTTCACTACTATTGGAGTTCGTCTGAACGGGCCGCGCTATCAACCCCAATAAGGCCTGAGCCAAGAATGCACCGCCAGCGGCATTCTGGTAAGCTTGGATTGTCCTTGTTTTGGACCCACTTCGTGCCACAATCGAACTGCTCTGAACAGCCTGTCGCACTTGTTGGTCAAAAGCGTTCTTTGAAAGTTGTTTTGATCGTGCTGTTGCGCTTGCTCCGGTCGTTCCTCGCGTTAAAGATGTCTCGACATCGGCTAGGTTGGGCGTTGAGGTGCAGGCTGAAACTGACAGTAACCCCGCTGTTATGCCAAGGATTCCAAGCCCGAGCTTAACCCATTGCATGGATCGCGCCCTCCTTGCATTGTCCGTGCCGAACCTCTTCAGCAAGTGCAGTCATGAATCCGCCAAAGGTGTCGTTTTGTTCTGAACTCCTCGTGCCTGATTGGCTCTGTGCACTGGACAGCCAAACGCAATGCGACAGGGATACTTGATGAGCGTGAATCAACCGTAGCGCGCCGCTGGAAAGCAGGGCCAATTTATAAGACTCGGGCAATCGTTCCAGCAGAATTGGATCAACGCCCCAGTAACCCTCGGTCAAAGTGACGCCATTCTGTTCGTCCAGTGGTACAAGCAGACCCATTTCAGCGATCAAAGAGCAGACTTGGTCCGTTTTGTTTGCCGAGGCCAGGCGATTTTGCAGAAAGCGGCGCACATCGCATAGATCCTGCGTCAAAAGCCCGTCCACTGTAAAAAATGGTTGGTCCTTAGGGTCATGTGTTACCAACCCTGAGTCCTCGTCGACAAACAGACGTGACCGAGAGTCGCCCTTTTTTGAGGCTTCTGCCTGGAATGGAAAGCAACGCAACGCTGAGGGCACATAAGGCGCAAGCCAGCGACCGTTTTGGTCGACGAAAGGCGGTGCCATTTCCGGGATGACTGAGAATAGTGCGACGGGAGAAAAACCTGTTTGGTTTGACAGGAACACAATCGGAAAAGATGTGGCAATTTGCGGAACTTCTGAGATGACGATAGGACAGGCGTCCATCTCTGCAACAAATTGGTATGATGTGAACCGGCGCCAGAATCGATTCCTGTGCCGTACAAGGCTGACTGGGAAAAGGCCGTTCTCTGCCATGTGATCCTCTTGTTCTGAAGAGGCGAGGCTACATTTGTGCATCGCCCCAAGCTACGTGCGCCGTTTAGGCTGAAGCGCCAGTTGGGTCAGTGATCAGGATGTTGTCGTCGGACAAACTGCTCAGATTGGAAAGGCCATCGAACTGTGCAAGCGCTTCGACCGACGCCGAATCTGGGCCAGAGTAGTCAACCTTGACCAGAATGCTGTCAGTGCCGTCCGTTGCCAGCAGATACATCTCATCACCTGATTGAGCACCATTCAGGTTTTCGGCTGCGCTAGCGATTGTATCCAGATCAAGGTCCGAAAGCGTGGTCTCCAGCCCGATGAAACCGGTGTTGGCACCAATTGTGCCGCCGGCCACCAAGGTCTCCACACCGGTCCCGTCGCCGCGAAGCGATGTGGTATTCAACCCCTGGAACATCAAGGCGTCAGAAACGCTGGCTGCTGGGCCCAGTGTGAAACCATTGATCGTATCAATGCCATTTGAAGATGGGTCAGCTTCGAAAACGATGACGTCTCGACCCCCCCCGGACACATCTATGGTGTCGTCGCCCTGGTTGCCGCGGATGACATCATCAACATCCGAGCCCGTAATGGTATCATTCCCACTGGTGCCGAGATGGAGCTGTGATGGCCCTCCGTCTGGAGTGGTCAACGTCAAGACGATGGGTTGGTTCGCGTCCTGAACTGTCATGGTAAATGTCACCACAGGCTGCGATAAATCCCCATAGCTCGTGGCCGCGCCCGCGAAACTGATTGCGGAACCTCCATTCGGGTTAGCCAGAAAGAGATTGAAGTCAGGGTTTTCTGTCTCGGAGCCGCTATCGTAGGTCGCCACCGAAGGATCGAACCCCAGCTCGGCGGTAAAGGCCAGACCGCTTGAGATATCGCGATCGGAATCTGCGTAGACCTCGAACGTCACTGTCGTTCCGCTGCGACCGGCTTCAACGATGGTGTAGGCCGCCGGAACATGAGCAATTGCCTGTTCGGACACCGGATCAGGATCGGGGCCGCCTGCGACTGTCGCCTGTGCCGCGAAATCGAGGGCGTCTCCCGCTTCAATCGAGGCAAAGCTTGCAGCAGGCGCGGACAGGGTCCAGCTCCCATCGGCTGCAACTGTGGCCGAACCAAGCGAGACCGAGTTAAGCGTGACATCGACCGCTTGTCCGGCAGACAGGCCTGCGGAACTGCCTGATACGGTCATTCCAGTGTTTTGTGCATCGCTCAGCGAGACGGCATTGTTGGAACCCAGATCATCGATATAGAGGATAGGCTTGAAATCCGTAGCCAACATGGTTGTCGCATCGGTTGCGGGGTTTCCTGCGGCGTCTTGAACCGAGGCCGTGACCGCAAAACTGCCGCCATCTGCCAAGCCGGTCAAATCCGCCGAAGGAATGCTTGTGCTCCACAAGCCACCCGAAACCACCGCGCCGTAGGTCTGACCATTCAGGCTTACAGTGACAGTCTGCCCGTCCTCGGCATTTGTTGTCCCCGACACGCTGACATCCGTTCCCTGTTCAACGATATCCAGAACGGAACCAACCGAAAGCGGGTTCAATGCAATTGTTGGTGCGCTGAGGTCGGTGCCGAAGCTGGTGGTCGCCGCATTCGTGTTGCCAGCCGCATCCGCGATCGATGCATTCACGTCATAAGGTTGACCGTCCTGCAGGCCGCTCAAATCGGCAGCGGCAGCTGTGTAAGTCCAGGTGCCGCTGTTGACTGTAGCGGTCCCGCCGACCAGAACTGCACCTCCGGACTGGACAATTTGTACTGAAACTTGCGTGCCATTCGCGGCGTCAGATGTCCCCGATACGACCAGATCCGTTGCCTGTTCGGCTAGGTTCACCACGGCTCCGTCGGATAGCGATGAAATGGCAAGCGATGGGGCGGTGAAGTCCGTGTCGAAGCTGTTGGTCGCCTGTATCGCCAGATTACCGGCGGCATCCGAGACATCCGCTGTCACGCTGATCGTGGCCCCATCGGGTAGCGCCGCCAAATCCGCCGAGGGGACACTCACCGACCACCCCCCGGTTGAGGCCTGTCCAGTGTAGGATTGGCCGTTCAGATTTACGGTGATTGTCTGACCATCTTCGGCGGATGTAGTGCCCGTAATGGTCAAGTTCGTACTACGTTCCGCAGCATTCAAAACCGCTCCGCCCGAAAAATTGTCGATACTCAGAGTTGGGGCGGTAACATCTTTGGATAAGTTGACGCTGGCTTGCGGGGCGACAAGGCCGTCGGCGTCCGTCACGTCGCCCGTGATATTGAAGTCTCCACCATCGGCAAGCGCTATGAGATCGGCGCTGGGGATTGTCACAATCCAACTGCCGCCCGAGACCGAGTCGGTATAAGTCTGCCCATCAAGGGTTACTGTTACCTGCTGCCCGTCGGTTACGTTCCCTGTTGTCCCGCTTACGACCAGGTCAGATCCGGTTTCGACCGCATTCAGGATAGCCCCGACCGACAAGGGAGTGATTGCAATTGATGGGCCCGTAAGATCGACCGGAACGGAGACCGATATTGGTGTTGCCGAATTGCCTGCTGTGTCGCTGACGGCAACTGAAACGGATGCGGGCACACCGGTAGCCAAACCAGACAAATCGGCATTCGGGATCGTCACTGACCAACTGCCGCCCGATACAGAACCCGTGTAATCCTGACCGTCGAAAGATACATTGACCACCCGGCCGTTTTCAGCTGTGGTCGTGCCCGACAAGACAAGATCCCCAACGACATCGGCCAGATCTATTGAACCGCCACCCACTGGGTTTAGTGTCAGATCAGGCGCGGTCAGATCAGTGTCAAAACTTCCATTGGCCTGAGCTGCTGGGTTCCCAGCGCGATCCGATACATCAGCCGTCACCGTGACGCTTGACCCGTCTGGCAGCGTGGTAAGATCTGAAGCGGGCACCGAAACGCTCCAGCCGCCGCCCGAAACGGTGCCACTATAGGATTGTCCACCAATCGCTACCGTTACGGTCTGCCCATTCTCGGCATCCGTTGTGCCAGAGATTTCGAGATTTGTGCCTTGTTCTGCAGCATTCATTACCGCACCCGCCGAGAATGTATCGATGGTCAGGACCGGCGGAATGGTATCAACGTCGAACCTTGCGGTTTCAGCCGATAGCTCCATCCCGCTACCATCCAGATGGCGCACGGAAACATCCGAGATCCCCTGAGGCAGGGCCGCTGCCTCGGCCTGCGTCAGTGAAACGCTCCAGCTTCCGTCGCCTGCAGGAGTGACTGATTTTGTCACCGATCCGATGGTAACTTCGACAGTCGTTGTTCCATCCGGCGCTGTTGTTTGGCTGCTGAGATTGCTCAATGCGTTTGATTGCAGCTCAGCCAGGTTCAGGCTGGGCGGTCGAGGAGGTGAGGGGGTAACGGTGGGTTCGGCATCAGTTTCATCGTCGCTGTCTCCACCGCCGCCGCCTCCGCCACCGGCAGCTGCAGCACCGGCTATTCCCAGCCCGCCCAAGGCCAGCCCGGCACCGCTTACGCCACCTGCGGTCGCTGCGGTCGCACCTGCGGCCTCTGCGGCTAGACCTAATTGTGCAATTTCGCCGACGACTTCATCTGCAACCATTATGGTGCCGTTTTCCAGAATCTGTACGTTCTCGGCAGAGACAACAATCGTCCGCCCATCTGTCAGTTTCAGCTGCACGTCGCCATTCGAAAGCAGCTTTGCCACCCGAACGCCCGGAATTGACTCAGCAAACTGATGTGACGCAAGCTGTTCATCGGTGGCCTGCGCAAGAGCTGGTAATGCGAATAGTGTCGAGCCAAGGCCGCCAGCAACCCCGCGTCCTACCCATCGCTGAAGTTTTTTGTCGAACCATTTGCGGATATGGCGCGTACGTTGCGCATCGGGCCCGGCGTCCGTGGTCGATTTATTGGTCGAAACGGTATCTTTGGTCATTTTGCCCTCTCATTAGATGGACGCTGGTCGTTGCGTGATATGCTGTTTTCGGCCGATCTGGTCTGTGGTTTGATCTTCTGAGCCATTCGACCGCTGCGAAAAATTTGAGTTAATCTGGAACTGAAGTCCTTGTTTTCACCACATTTCTGTTCTGGTTCAGAACCGAACATCGCTTCATCCTGTATGTGTTGCCAGGGGTGGCAGGGGGTAACGGGCGATGATGCTTCAGTTCGAAAGAGTGGTGGCAACGGGGACCGCAGCGCTCGATTCAGGTATCGGCGATACGGCTTTAAAAACGTTTAACGGGGAAACGTATCTTTACAGCACGAGCGGATCCGGGGGAGGGCTCGTGTCTTGGCGCCTTGTGGAGGGGGCTGGCCCACAAGAACAGGACCAACAATATTTCGATGCCTCGATTGCCTATCAGGTCGGGCACAGCGGAACCCCGATTCATCTGGCGGGCAATGATCAACTGGTCCTCGACGTCGATACTGCCACAGGGCTTGTGGGTTATGAACTAAACGCGGATGGCACTATCGGTGCCTTGCAAGAAACCAATGCCTTGACTGGCGGCGGGGATATCGCTGCAGCGGTCCAGGTAACGATTGGGGCTGGCGACTTGCTTGCGCTTGCGCATGAGGACACAGGCCAGATCGGCACCTATAGTATCAATGGTGATGGATCGCTGAGCCCGGCGCATAGCATCAACGCGTCTGCCAGTACGCTTCAGACCCTGCAATCGGGGTCGAATCATTTCATTGTCGGCGCAGATGCAACCAGTGGAACAATCTCGTCATATTCGATCGATCAAGGCAGTGGCGTGCTCTCTGAGGTTGCCGGTAATGACGATATCCAAACGCTGGGCATCAGTTCTCCTACTGCGGTTGAGACAATTCAAGCCTATGGAAAGTCATGGATTGTTGTGGCTGGATCGCAAAGCAATTCGCTAAGCGTTATGGAATTGGGCGTCAGCGGGCGGTTAAAGCCGACGGATCATATTCTGGACACCCTGCATACCCGGTTTGGGGCCGTACAGGATCTTTCAGTCCTTGAGGTTGATGGTCGGGTTTTCGTGGTGGCTGGGGGCGGGGATGATGGGATCACACTGTTTACAATGACGCCGGACGGGCAGCTCATCCATATGGATAGTTTTGCTGATACCCTGGACAGTGGATTGCAAAATGTTCAAACGATCAGCGTTGCGCATATGGGGGATGAACTGCAGATATTTGTATCATCTCAACACGATGCAGGGCTCACTCAGCTGAGTATATCGATTGCCGACCTTGGAATTGTTGCCGAAGGATTCGGAACAGTAACCGGGACCGCGCAGGACGACATGCTAAAAGGCGGCATACTGGACACTATTCTGGACGGCGGAGCAGGGGACGATATGCTGATTACGGGCACCAGTTCCACGACCATGACGGGTGGTGCTGGCGCGGACATCTTTGTGATCCGCCAAACAAGCGGCCCGACTTTGATCACGGACTTTCAGGCCGGCACCGATCGTTTGGATCTGACCGACTATCCTTTTCTGCGCACCCCAGCGCAGTTGGATTTCACTTCCACCGCTCGAGGCGCCCAAATCGCTTATCGCGACGAAACGATAGAACTTGTTTCAGCTAATGGCACGTCCCTGACAACTGAGCAGGTATTCGGCGCAGGGTTTGGTGGTCCTGATCATATTCCTGTCAATCTGGGTAGCGGGCCGGATAACAACTCATCAGATGGGGTAGCTGGTGGGTTCACGCTGAATTCGACAACTCCAAACGCAGCGTTGGGAAATGCTGAAATCCGGTTCACCCCAGACGGAGGGTCTGCAGTTGTTGCGCAGGCAAATGCACAAGGTGAATTTGATCTGGATCTACCAGACGGCGCGTTTTCCGGCCAATTGGACATCATTAAATCGTATTCAACGGCAAGCAGCGAGATAACAGCGCTGGATGCATTGCAGGTTTTGCGCATGTCGGTTGGACTTGATCCGACATGGGGTCCGGCAACGGCCGAAAATTACATCGCGGCCGATATCACCCGGGATGGATCGGTAAACGCGTTGGATGCACTGGCAATTCTTCAGGTTGCGGTTGGCCAGCCTTCTGCGCACAACGCTGAGTGGGTTTTTCTGGATGCAAATGCGGATCTATCCGGAATTTCACGCAGCAACGTCACCTACGAAACCGGAGCAGAGGTCACAATTGTTGATAGTGATCAGTCGGTCGACATGACCTCAATACTGCTTGGCAATATCGAGGCAGTTTGAATGCGACTGCGTGACCGGTGCTATTCTCGAAACGCGCGGTAGAAGTAATCTGCCAATGGTTTGACCAGGTAAGAAAGCGGAGTGCGTTCATCAGTTTTGATCATGGCTTCGACAGGCATACCTGGCAACAGTTCCTGACCATTCAAACGGTCCAGTTGTCCTTCGTCAGGCACAACTTCAGCACGGTAGAAGGTAAAGCCGCTTGTCTCATCTGTGAATGAATCTGCTGAGACATTGATCACACGGCCATTCAGCTCAGGCGTGTCGCGTTGATTGAATGCGGGAAAGCGCAGGGCGACTTCCTGCCCGCGATGTAACTGATCCACATGCAACGCATCCACCCGTGCTGCGACCAACAAGGGCGTATCCTGAGGCACTACATACATCATCGGCTCACCCGGCTGGATCACAGACTGGATGGCAAAAACCTGACTGTCGTAAACTGTGCCAGCGACGGGTGCACGGATGTCTAGACGCGACAAACGCTCGGAAAGGGAAAGACGACGTTCCGCCAGTTCTACAACGCGAGACTGCACATCCCGAAGCTCGGTGATGGCTTCTTCGCGCCGCGTGGCCTGCAATTCAACAATTTGAATCTCGGTCGTGGCGATCTGGCCTGTCAGTCGCGCAACTGTGGATTCGAGGCTGCCGATTTGCCCTGTTAGATTTGCCTCTTCCCGCTGCAATGCAGAAACGCGGCTGGCCTGTGTCAGGCCGCGATCAAGCAAACCTTGCTGATCTTCGAGCTCCGTTCTGATCAATTCGACCTGAGTATTCAGTGACGCCAATTGCGCCTGCGTCCCCTCAATCTCGTTCTGGATCTGTATTTTCTGTTTCCCAAGCTGGTCGATCTGCTGGGTCAGCGTTTCCAACCTGGCGTTGAACAGACGTTGTTGGCCTTCCAACAGATCGTCGTCGATCGATTCGCGGGCTTTGAGCTCTTGCAGATTTTGCTTTAACGTATCTGCGTTCGCACCATCCCGTTCAGCCTCTAGCCGGGTCTTTCGGGCAAGTAACTCAAATAGCTGAGATTCCACGATCGTTTGCTCCGAGGCCAAAAACGTATCGTCAAGCCGCAGCATCATGTCCCCACGCGCCACTGCGTCACCGTCACGTACGAATATCTCGCCTACAACGCCACCATCGGGGTGTTCGATGACCTGACGATTGCTCTGAACTTCGATCACACCTTGCGAGATAATAGCACCGGCCAGCTCAGTGCGGACGCTCCATAATCCCAGTCCCAGGATCAAAACTGCCAGAGCCAAAAGGCCGACAAAAGCGGGCGCTTTAATACTCCAAACGGGACGTGAACTCTTGTCTGCCATTATTCACCCACCTTGTTCAGGTGCCTTTTAATAACGTTGGCGTTTTGGACCATCGTGTTCAAAACTTCATCGCGCCCACCGGATTTGACGATCTGGCCTTTCTCGACAACGACAAGATCGTCGCATTCCGAGATCGCTTGAGGCCGGTGCGTCATGATAATCGTGGATTTGCCCGCGCTCTTGAGCTCGCGGACCGCGTTGTTCAGGGCAAGGGTTCCGTCTGCATCCAGGGCCGAGTTTGGCTCATCCAATATCAACAATACTGGATTACCATAGAGAGCGCGCGCCAATGCGATCCGCTGTTTCTGCCCACCGGAAAGCTGGCTGTCATTGCCCTCAAGGAACGTATCGTATCCTTTCTCAAGCCCCAGAATCAGCTCATGCGCATTGGCTGTTTTCGCTGCGGCAACTACAGCTTCGGGATCAGGGGTTTGTGACATCCGGGCGATGTTTTCAGCAACCGTTCCGTTAAAGAGGGTCACTTGCTGGGGCAAATAGCCAATATGTTGCCCAAGATCATCAGGGTCGTATTGATCAAGTGTAGCGCCGGCCAAACGGATTTCCCCTGCCGCCGGTTGCCAAAGGCCCAACAACGCTTTGGCTAGGGTCGTTTTGCCTGACCCACTTTTACCAATCACACCCAGAGCTGTGCCGGGGCGCAACTCAAGTGCCGCATTCCGTAGTGTCGGTGTCTTCGCGCCCGGAGGGATCACCGTCAGGCCCTTTGCGACAAGATGTGCTTTGGGAACGGGCAATTTGGTGCGCGACGCCTCGGGGGGCGTTGAATCAAGAAATGTGTTCAGGTTAATCCATGCCGTGCGCGCGCGTTCGATCATCGACCATTGACCCACCGCCATTTCGACCGGAGCTAAAGCGCGACCTAGAAGGATCGTGCCAGCAATCATAGCACCGGGCGTCATTTCGTTGCGCAGAACCAGCAACGCGCCAAGCGCCAGCATGGCGGATTGCAAAAACAGCCGCAGAGACTTAGTCAACGAAGTAAAGCTGCCGGTCCAGTCGCTTGCGGATATGGATTGAGAAAGCGCCTCGGTGCGTTGGTTCAACCAGCGTTTTGAGACATCTTCCTGCATGCCCTGAGATCTGACGACCTCGGCAGCTTGTCTGGCGTGTTCAGAAAATGCATTTGCTTTGGCAGAGGCGATTTGAGCATCTGCCACTTTGCGATGGGTCAACGCTTGGTTCAGTAGGGCGATAACAACCAGAAGCGTTCCGCCTGCGACGGCCAACCAGCCTAGCAACGGGTGGAACAGGAAAATTGCAGCCACAAAGATTGGAGTCCAAGGGATGTCCATTACCGCCAACAAAACGGGCGAGGCACATAATGCACGGATCGATTCCAGATCTCGCAATGCAGTCGCCGGCGCTGATCGAACCTGTGGGAACAATGCGCGTCGCATGGTCCCTTCAAACACGCGTTCATCGAGTGCCGATTGAAATCGCGCTCCGAACCGAGCCACAATTCGGCCGCGCGCATAGTCCAACATCGCCATCAGCGTATAAAGCAGCGCGACAAGCAGAAATAGCGCTGATAAAGTCTCGACCGAGCGTGACCCAAGGACCCGATCATACACTTGTAGCATGAACAGCGGTCCGGTCAGCATAAGCAGATTGACAAAAACGCTGAAAATGAAGGCAAGCGCCAGGAAACTGTTCCCCTGATTACGCACCTTTCGCAGCTCATGGCGCTGAGGCGGGGTGTTGCGGTTTTTCAAGCTCACGCGTTTTGGCCCTTGATTGCTCACAATTGGAACTCGTCAACAGCCAATCTTCCTGTACCCGAAGGCGGCCTGACATTTCCCGCAACTATATCTGCCTACCTGCACCGGAACAACGCGCGTTTCATGCGCCGCCAGTTGTTTAGGCGGTGTTCGTACCTATGAATTGATTGGATTGGCAGGAAAGTGCCGACATTTTTTCCTTGCGGGTCCAATTCTCAGCGCATTCATCCAGCGCTTAGGACACCGTCAAACCATTCAGAGTTTTGGTCCCGCGTAAGCGGTCATACGAGCGACAGCCGTTCCTAAGTACCATCCGCCAGATGTTCCGGCCCAGCTACGCAGAGCCGGTCGCAGTTTCATTTAAGCACGAACAATATTTTGCTCAGAGGTACGGTATTTACCGCGGGTGTCGATGAGGAGCTTCGCGTGTTTTTTGATCAACTCATAATCAAAGGCATCGTGATTAGTCGCCAGAATAACTGCATCCTGCTCCGACAGAACCTCAGGGGTAAGGGTCTCAGATGACAATTCGAAGAAGTGTTCCCGCATCGTGGGAAACTCGGGCACATGGGGGTCCGAGTAGCTGAGGTCTCCGCCATTGTCTCGGATCAGCTCCATCAAGCTGACAGAAGGGCTCTCACGCATGTCGTCGACATTTTTTTTGTACGCGATGCCCAAAACCATAATTTTACTGCCACGAATCGCTTTGCTGCGATCATTCAGCGCATTGGCGAGTTTGCCAAACACATATTCCGGCATCGCCGTGTTCACTTCACCGGCCAATTCGATGAAGCGTGTGTTGATGCCGTATTCACGTGCTTTCCAGGTCAGGTAAAATGGATCGATAGGGATGCAGTGCCCTCCAAGTCCCGGACCCGGATAGTAAGGCGTGAACCCGAAGGGTTTGGTCGCGGCCGCGTCGATAACCTCAAAAATATCGATCCCCATGCGGTCAGCAACGATTTTCATCTCGTTCACAAGGCCAATGTTTACCGCCCGGTGGATATTTTCCAGAAGCTTTGTCATCTCGGCAGTTTCAGTCGAGCTTACTGGTACAAGTTTATCAATTGCGTGTTCATAAAGCGCGATACCCGCTTTCAGGCAGGCGCCTGTATGCCCGCCGACAACCTTTGGGATGGTATTGGTGGTAAAATCCGGGTTGGCTGGGTCTTCCCGTTCAGGTGAGTAGACCGCAAAAATATCCTCGCCGACCTTGAGGCCGTTCTTCTCAAGCCGAGGCAAAACTTCTTCTTTGGTTGTGCCTGGATAAGTTGTGCTTTCCAGCGCAATAACCTGACCCGGACGCAAATGATCTGCTATCTGATCGCACGTGTCGGTGACAAAGCTCAGATCAGGCTCGCGATATTTGTTGAGTGGCGTTGGCACGCAAAGCATAATGCCATCCGCCTCAGCGATACGCGAAAAATCCGTGGTAGCCTCGAACCTATTTTCCCGTGCCGCTGTGATGCGGGCATCGTCGATATGCTCAATCGAACTGTGACCGGAGTTTAAGTCCTGCACCTTTGTGGCATCCAGGTCGAAGCCAATGACCCGGTATCCAATTTCGGTATATCTGAGGGCCAGGGGCTGTCCGACATATCCCAGTCCAACAATCCCGATCACAGCCTGCTTCGCATTAAGTTTGTGTAGCAGGTTGTCCAGTGATGTCTGTGTCATGACAAAATCGCTCATTATCTAAGTCTGCGCAGGAAAGTCAGAGGGGGCCCGAATACGAAGTCGCGTCTCTACTAGTTGCTTTGGTGGAAAAGGCAATGGGTATTTGCTTTGCAAACAGTTTTGGCCATTGTAACTTCGTCAAGTTCGGAAGCCATTGACTTGCAGCTTTCACTTTTTTCCCGATTGGAAAATTGAACTGAAATCATGATTGAGTTCATCGGCTGGCTGACGCGCAGATAGCACGCCTAGACCCTTCATCCCGAAGTCGCCTAGAAAGCCCCGGTTCGACGATAGGTGTGTATTGAGAGAAATAGTCTTTTTCATTCACAATGATATGCGCTGACGTGCCGCTCATGCCGTTTATGGTCCGCGCAAGACCCCGGTCAAATATGACAAGCGTTGGTACAGACGGCAAAACCGCGTCGAGATCACGTCCGGTAGGCTCAAGGGTCTAATGCGCGTTGCGGCGCTCCTTGACCGCTGTTCGGGGGTCTGACTTTCAGCTAGCGCTCTCGCGGAAACCGCCATCCATTGGTTGGATGGACTGACGATGGGGGCAGTTCGCTGCAATCGCCTTTGGTGCGTAAAGTGGCTTGGACTGAGCAATTCAATACAATAGGCTTTTAGGATCCTACCCCCAAGTTCGACATGTTTGTTGCAAAGATCTTCACTGTCATACCCTTGTTGTGAAAAGCATCCAGAACACGCGTCGATCCACAAACCTGAGAGGTGCCTTATGTCCTATTCCAATCGTAGTTTGATTTCGCGCCGTCAGTTTCTTGCCACTACGACCGCCAGCGCTGCTGCCATCACCTTGCATCCCTTTTCGGCGGCGGCGGCCAACAATCAGGCGCATCTGAGGATCATGGAAACCACTGACATCCATGTTCACGTGTTCCCATACGATTACTATGCGGACAAACCGCGCGATACAGTTGGCTTGTCGCGAACCGCTTCGATCATCAATGAGATTCGTTCCGAGGCGACAAATTCGCTGCTCGTCGATAATGGAGATTTTCTGCAAGGCAATCCGATGGGCGATTACATCGCCTATGAGCGGGGCATGAAAGAAAGCGACAGCCATCCGATCATCACTGCCTTCAATACTGTTGGTTATGACGCTGCCACTTTGGGCAATCACGAGTTCAACTATGGCCTAGATTTTCTTGAAAAAGCGCTTGCTGGTGCAGAATTCCCCGTGGTTCTGGCCAATGTTGCAAAAGAGACTGGGGCGTCCCCCCGCGATGATACGACTCTGGTGAAGCCCTATGCCATCCTTGAGCGTGAGATTGAAATGGGGGATGGCAGCAAGCATCCGATCAAGGTTGGTGTCATCGGATTTACTCCGCCTCAGATCATGAACTGGGATCGCAAGCATCTGGAAGGCAACGTGCAGGCGCGTGACATAGTCGAAACGGCGCAGGCTTATGTCCCCGAGATGCAAGAGCAGGGTTGCGACCTGATCATCGCCTTGTCGCATTCCGGCATTGGGGATGCGGATCACGCTGATGGAATGGAAAATGCTTCAGTCGTTTTGGCAGGGGTCGATGGCATCGACGCGCTGGTGACCGGGCACAATCACCTCGTATTCCCGTCCGCTACCTTTGCTGATCGTCCCGGCATTGATGTCGACAAGGGGACCTTGATGGGCAAACCGGCGGTGATGGGCGGATTTTGGGGGTCACATCTTGGCCTGCTGGATCTGCTGCTTGAGCGCGACGGAAACGAATGGCGGGTTGTGACGACAACGTCTGAGGCGCGCCCGATTTCAAAGCGCAACGAAGATCGTTCGATCGCGGCACTTGTTGGCGACGATCAGAAGGTGCTGGACTCGGTGGCGAAAGATCATGACGAAACACTGGCCTATGTACGCCGCGCGGTCGGCAAGACTTCGGCCCCGCTGCACAGCTACTTCGCGTTGGTTGCGGATGATCCATCGGTGCAAATCGTCTCGATTGCGCAGAAATGGTACGTCGAAGAGATGATGAAGGGCACCGAACATGAAGGTCTGCCCATTCTATCGGCTGCAGCGCCGTTCAAGGCAGGGGGTCGCGGCGGCCCGGACTATTACACAGATGTTCCGGTGGGCGATGTTGCGATCAAAAACGTGGCTGATCTTTACCTGTATCCCAATACCGTGCGCGCGGTGCGGGTGAACGGTGCACAGGTTCGGGGTTGGTTGGAACGCTCGGCGGGTATGTTCAACCAGATCGAGGCGGGATCCGAGGATGCGATTTTGCTAAACCCGGACTTCCCGTCTTACAATTTCGACGTGATGGACGGTGTGACCTACCAGATCGACTTATCGCAACCGTCGCGCTTTGGACCCAAGGGGGAAGAGATCAACCCGGATGCAGCCCGTATCGTAGATTTGGCCTTCAACGGTGAGGCGGTCACGGATGACATGGAGTTCATCATTGCCACCAACAACTATCGTGCTTCGGGCGGCGGCTCTTTCCCGGGCGCAATGGGTGATACCGTCGTGTTCGAAGCCCCTGACACCAACCGCGACGTGATCGTGCGGTATATCGTCGAGCAAGGAACAATCGATCCCAAGGCCGATGCAAACTGGTCGTTCGCGCCGCTTTCTGACACTACCGTGTTGTTTGAAACTGGTCCAAAAGCGCGCGACTACATGGGCGAAGTCAAAGGCGTCAACATCGAGGATGCCGGTGAAGGCGCTGATGGGTTTGCGGCATTCCGCATCAGGCTCTAGCAAGGGTAAGGTCCAAATTATAGTGTGAGCGGCCGTCTTAGATCATTCATCTGACGGCCGTTCGAAGGTGCTATGTTGCTGGGCCCCGTTCAGTCTTCGTCTTGAAGCGGAAGCCTATCGTGCACGAGATTTGCCCAGAATTCCGCGCCGATCGGCAGTAACGCATCGTTGAAATCGTAGTCGTTCGAATGCAGCGGTTGACCGTTGGGGCCGGATTCACCGTTGCCCAATAGGATAAAGCAGCCGGGTACGGCTTTGCAAAAATGCGCGAAATCCTCTGAAAAGCTCATCGGTTGACGATTGGGAAGTGTGTCCAGCCCGGATAGCTGCGCGACGCGGATGGCAGCCTCGGTCGGGGTCGGTGCGTTGACTGTTTCGATGAATTCGGTTTTGAAATCCACTTGGACTTCGACGCCATGGGCGGATGCGATGCCATGTGCAATCTTGCGCATGTGTTCTTCGATCTTGTTTCGATCTTCAGGGCTGCGAGCCCGCGCATCACCCTTTAGCGTTGCCGTTCCAGGTAGAACGTTGCGCTGCCCGTCGGTCAGAAATTCGGTCACTGACACAACCGCCCCGGCGCCCGGGGCCAGCTTGCGTGCGACAATTGTCTGAAGCGCCAGAACGATTTCTGCCCCCACGGTTAGCGCATCACGTCCAGACTGCGGCATGGACGCATGGCCGCCTTGCCCATTGATCGTAATTTCGAAAAGGCTTTCCGATGTGCACATTAAACCGGTTCGGGTCGACATCTGCCCGACGGGTGCCCCGGGCAGGTTATGTATGGCGTAGACTTCTTCGATTGGAAATCGCGTTAGGACATCTTCGTCCAGCATCGCTTTGGCCCCCAGGCCAAGCTCTTCATTCGGTTGAAACAGGAACACCACCGTGCCGCTGAAACCGGGATCCGAGGACAAAGTCTTTGCTGCGCCCAACAGCATCGTCATGTGACCATCATGGCCACAGGCGTGCATAATGCCGGTATTTTGTGACACATAATCATGATCGCTGGCTTCCTGAATGGGTAGCGCGTCCATATCTGCGCGTAATCCGATCGCGCGGTTGCCTTGACCGGCCCTGAGGATACCCACCACGCCCACGCCTTCATGAACTTCAAGCCCGTATTGACGTAGCAGCGCCGCAACTTTGGCTTTGGTTTTCGTTTCATTGAAGCCCAATTCGGGGTGTCTGTGGAATGACCGCCTAAGTTGGCGAAGTTCGGGTTGGTTCAATTCCATGGCGGTTAATGTTCCCAGATTACAGGTGCTATCCGAGCGGGGCGAACTCGAACTCTAGCCCTGATTGGTAGAGTACGATGGCAGACGGGTCCACCGGCACGGCATCTCTCAATCGTTCTGTCCCGACCAGCCCCGCCTGAATGAAGTCGGCGCTGCGCCGTATCGTTTCTTGAACCGAACTGTCAGTTGGGTCGCGCTGCCAAAACCCGTGGCGGCCGCAATTTCAGCAACGGTCATTTCTGTTTCGCTTAGCAACGCGTAGGCGCGCGCCACACGCAACTCGATGTAGAATTGTACCGGGGAAACCTCGACATACTTTTGAAACAGCCGCTCCAACTGTCGGCGAGAAATCTGAACGATCTTGGCGATCTCAGAGATATCCAGAGGCTCTTCCAGATTTTCATGCATGATCTGGATGGCGTTGATCAGGTATTGGTTCCGACTGCCCAACGCGACAGAAAACGCGGATTTCTGGAGCGTTTTTTGATTGTTGGATCGTGAGTGGATGCACATGTCCGAGACGATGATGGCCAGATCCTTTCCGAAGTCGGTTTCAATCATGTCCAGTACCATATCGGTTGCCGCGTTACCTCCACCGCAGGTCATCAGATCATTGTCAATCTCATACAGGTTAGCCGATGGTGTCAGGTGTTCGAAGTGTTCAACAAAGGCGGGTTGGTTTTCCCAATGCAGTGTGAACCTCTTGCCGGTCAGCATGCCTGCCTTGGCCAGCGTAAATGCGCCGGTACAAATTCCACCAAGCTTGCAGCCAAACGCTTTCTGACGGCTGATCCACGAAAGGATCGTTGAATTAATGCTTTCCGATGGTTCAATCCCTGAACACACAAACAATCTGGATGATCGCGGTAAATTATGCAGAGCCAAGTCAGCTGCTATTTCGACTCCATTGGAGCATCGAACAGGGTTCCCATCCTCAGAGATCAGAAACCACTTGTAGAGCTCTTTGTTGGTGACCTGATTGGCGATCCTCAGCGGTTCAACCGCTGCGCTAAAGGCAAGCATGGTGAGTTTCGGCAGCAACAGAAAATAGATCTCGTTGGATGATCCGTCATAATCGATGTCGAACGTCGCGGCCCCTTTCGGAACGAAATTCCTAGGTTTCATGCTCTCTTTTCCCAGTGCGGACCTGGATGGATAACCGGCCCGTACAATATCGTATCGATCGAAACACCAGCGTATCAACTTCGCAGATCTCAAGCGAGAGGTCCTACGACAACAATTGGCCAGCGCGTAGCTGCGAGCTTGTCTGAAAGACGGCAACTGAGGATTTAGCCGGGCCAATATTTGGGCCGGTGGCAAAGCATTGTTAACTGGACTAACAATCGTATCTGTCGTCAACCTCATGAATGGTGAATGCCAAAAGTTCAGGCCCAGTGTGATATCAACCGCATTCGACTGCGCTGTCGATTCACACGATCAAGCTAAACAGCCTGAGTTTTGCCTGCAAATCGCCGATTTCGTACACTTTCGGGCGATGCATCATAGTGATCCCGGAACGCACGCACCAATGCACTTGTGGAAGAAAAGCCCGTAGCAGTCGCCACTTCAAGATAGGTCATCTCGGTAAATTGAAGCAGGCCATAGGCCCGTTCTAGGCGAAGTTCCCGATACGTAGTCAGCAGTTTTACACCCGTTCTGTCCAGAAACCGCCGCTGTAACTGGCGCGTTGATGTACCAAGCGCCATCGCAAGTTCCGGTATCCTAAGCGGATCCTCCAGATTGTTCTGCATCTTTTCAACAACCTGTCGCACCATTGGGTCGGCTTTTGAACGTCTGATCAATCGAGCTGCCAGTTGGCTTGCGCATGTAGTTTGCCTGTCGGCCAACCCGATATAGCTGCGTACTGACTCGGCCAGATGCTCGCCGTGATCAAAGGCAACAAAATCGGACAACAAACGCAACGTGCCCAATCTGGTTGATGCGCTATGGGTGCGGCTATCTGAGGACCAATATGTACCCGAACCGACGTCGATCAGGCCAACCTCTTGCGCTGCGGCAGAAAAATTGGGGTGAACCGATGCAATCCGCTTGGTTGCGCGACTAGTCTGGGCGAGAAGAAACGCTGCACCGCCAACGAGAATTGATCGGTAGGACAGGTTCAATACTTGGGCAATCCAGGTTTTGTCCGACGGTGTCAGAGGCCAGCTTTTGTAGATGTCCCCCCAGAAAATCGCGGTTCGCCCGGCCCAGTGCAAGGGTCCACCCGCCGCGCCGTCGGCAATGCTGCGGATATTTGTAATGTATGTATGGCCTTCGTTCAGTTCATTCAGGGCACGATAGAAATCAACCAGCATATCTGCCGATGCTTCCGCTTCGGCCTCGCAAAGAATGATCTCGATATAATGATCTCGTTTAGGTCTTGCCAACGTGGTTTCGGTCAAATGCGCATGGTCATTTGCAGGGACATAATGCTTCATTTCTCCTCCACCTTCTTTAGCGCTTCGGCCGCGAGCAATCGTTCCCGAACTCGGATTGAAACCCCCGCCAGTTGGCGGGGGTTTATTGATTGAGGTTTACTCTGCTGCGTCCATGTATTCGGTCATTGGAGGGCATGTGCAGATGAGGTTTCTGTCGCCGTATGCGTTGTCGACGCGGTTGACGGGGGACCAGTATTTGTCGACGCCCATGGAGCCTGGGGGGAAGCAGGCCTGTTCACGGGTGTAGGGGCGGTCCCAGTTGCCGACCAGATCGCGCACCGTGTGGGGGGCGTTTTTCAGCGGGTTGTTTTCCGCGTCGATCTTGCCGTCGATGATGTCCTGCGCCTCGGAGCGGATGGACAGCATGGCGTCGCAGAAGCGGTCCAGCTCGTCCATGGGTTCCGATTCCGTGGGCTCGACCATCAGGGTGCCGGCCACCGGCCAGGACATGGTGGGTGCGTGGAAGCCGCTGTCCACCAGACGTTTGGCAATGTCATCGACGCTGACATGGGCCGCCTCGTCCAGCGGGCGGGTGTCGAGGATGCATTCATGCGCCACGCGACCCGTTTCCGAGGTGTAGAGGATCGGGTAGGCATCCTTGAGCCGCGCCGCGATGTAGTTAGCGTTCAGGATCGCCACTTTCGTGGCCTGCGTCAGACCCGCGCCGCCCATCAGCAGCACATAGGCCCAGCTAACCGGCAGGATCGAGGGCGACCCAAAGGGCGCCGCCGAGACCGGACCCACGGCAGTGCCGTATTCCGGGTGGCCGGGCAGGTGCTCGGTCAGATGCGCTTTGACGCCGATCGGACCCATGCCGGGGCCGCCGCCGCCATGGGGGATGCAGAAGGTCTTGTGCAGGTTCAGGTGGCTGACGTCACCGCCGATGTCTCCGGGACGCGACAGACCCACCATGGCGTTCATGTTGGCGCCGTCGATATAAACCTGACCGCCGTGATCATGGGTGATCTGGCAGACCTCCTGCACGGTGGTCTCGAACACGCCATGGGTCGAGGGGTAGGTGATCATGCAGGCGGCCAGATGATCGGAGTGCTTTTCGGCCTTGGCGCGGAAGTCATTCAGATCAATGTTGCCCTTCTCATCCGCCTGCACAGGCACAACCTGCCAGCCGACCATCTGCGCCGAGGCCGGGTTGGTCCCATGCGCCGAGGTCGGGATCAGGCAGACATTGCGCTGCCCTTCGCCCCGGGCGAAGTGATAGTTGCGGATGGTCAAGAGGCCTGCGTATTCACCCTGCGCGCCCGAGTTGGGCTGCTGGCTGATCGCGTCATAGCCGGTGATCTGGCACAACTTGTCGTTCAGATCATCGATCATCTCATGATAGCCCTGCGCCTGATCTTCGGGGCAGAACGGGTGCAGGTTGCCGAACTCGGGCCAGGTGACCGGGATCATCTCGATCGTGGCGTTCAGCTTCATGGTGCACGAGCCCAGCGGGATCATCGCCCGGTCCAGCGCCAGGTCGCGGTCGGCCAGACGGCGCATGTAGCGCGTGATCTCGGCCTCGGCCCGGTTCTTGTGGAAGATCGGGTGGGTCAGGTACTCGCTTTCGCGCAGCGCGTAATCCGGCAGGCGATAGGCCACGTTCGAGCTGTCATCCTTGCGGTCGATGCCGAAGGCCCCCCAGACCGCCTCGATGGTCTCGGGCCGGGTCTGTTCGTCCAGGCTGATGCCCACTTTCGTGTCGCCGACCTTACGCAGGTTGACGCCCCGGGCCACAGCGGCCTCCATGACCGTTTTCTGCAGATGGCCAACCTCAACCGTGATCGTGTCGAAGAACACTTCCGGCTCCACAGCAAAGCCTGCCTCTTCCAGACCGGCGGCCATACGCGAGGTCTTGCGGTGCACCGATTGCGCGATGGCCTTGATGCCGTCGGGGCCGTGATACACGGCATACATCGAGGCAATCACCGCCAGCAGCGCCTGCGCGGTGCAGACGTTCGAGTTGGCTTTCTCACGCCGGATGTGCTGTTCGCGGGTCTGCAGCGCCAGGCGGTAAGCCTTGTTGCCCCGGCTGTCGATGCTGACACCGATGATCCGGCCCGGCATCGAGCGCTTCAGCTTGTCGGTGGTCGCCATATACGCGGCGTGCGGGCCACCATAGCCCATCGGCACACCAAAGCGCTGGGTCGAGCCGATGGCGATATCCGCGCCCATCTCGCCGGGCGACTTCAGCAGCGCCAGCGACAGGATATCGGCGGCGACGATGGCAATCGCCTTGTGTTCATGCAGGGCCGCAATCTCGGCGGTGAAGTCGCGCACATGGCCATGGGTGCCGGGGTACTGGAAGATGGCGCCAAAGACCGCGCCCGCATCCAGCGTGTCCGGATCAGCCACCTGCACCTCGATGCCCAGAGGCTCGGCGCGCGTTTTAATCACCGCGATGGTCTGCGGGTGGCAGTTCTTGTCGACAAAGAAGGCTGCATTGTTGGCCTTGGACCGGCCACCGCGCTTGGCCATCGCCATGGCTTCCGCCGCAGCAGTCGCTTCGTCCAGCAAGGACGCGTTGGCCACGTCCAGCCCGGTCAGGTCGCTGACCATGGTCTGGAAGTTCAAGAGCGCCTCAAGTCGGCCCTGGCTGATCTCGGGCTGATAAGGCGTGTAGGCCGTGTACCAGGCCGGGTTCTCCAGAATGTTGCGCAGGATCGGCGCCGGCGTGGTGGTGCCATAATAGCCCTGACCGATCAGCGAAGTCAGAACCTTGTTCTTGCTCGCCACTTCTTTCATGTGAAAGAGCGCATCGCGCTCAGTCATCGCCGGACCCCAGTCCAGCGGCTCTTTCTGCCGGATCGCCGGCGGGACGGTGGCGTCGATCAGCTCGTCCAGTGTCTTGAAGCCGATCACCTTGAGCATGTCGCGCATCTCGGTCGGGCTGGGCCCGATATGGCGGCGGTTGGCGAAGTCATAGGCTTCGTAATCGGTCAGTTTGAAGGCCATGTGTGCGCTCCTCAAGGATAGGTCAGGCCCGGCGGAGACGGCAGGAGCCTCCGGCGGAAGTATTTGGAAACAGATGAAGGGGCGGGGCCGCGCACGGACCCGCCGCCTGAGTTAACCGATGAAGGCCTTGTAGCCGGCCTCGTCCATCAGGTCTTCGAGCTGCGAGGCGTCCGCGATCTTGATCTTGTAGATCCAGGCCTCGCCTTCGGGGTCTTCGTTCAGCGCGCCGGGATTGTCGGCCAGCGCCTCGTTCACCTCGGTGATCTCGCCGTCGACCGGTGCGTAAAGCTCGGACGCCGCCTTGACGGATTCAATCACGCCGATCTCGCCGCCTTTTTCGAACTCGTCGCCTGCTTCCTGCTGTTCCACGAACACCACGTCACCCAACTGCTCGGCGGCGTGTTTGGTGATGCCCAGCGTGGCGGTGTCGCCGTCAACGCTCAGCCATTCATGCTCTTCGGAATAATAGGTTGCCATGTCTCTCTCTCCTGACTTCAACGCTTGTAATTCTGTTTGACGAAGGGCAGCGCCACGATCTCAGCCGGTTGCGGCTTGCCCCGGATGATCAGGTTCACCTTCTCGCCCGGCTCGCCATGGCCTTTGCTCACATAGCCCATCGCCACCGGTCCACCCACCGTGGGGCCAAACACGCCCGAGGTGATCTGACCGATGCTGTTGCCCTCAAGGCACCGCACTTCCACACCCTGACGCGCAGGCGCACGGCCTTCGGGCTTGATGCCCACCAGCTTTTTGGCGGGACCTTCGGCCAGTTCCTTCTGCACGCGGTCCGCGCCCGGGAAACCGCCCTCTTCCTTGCGGCGCTTTTGCATCGCCCAGCCCAGCGAGGCCTCGACCGGCGAGGTGCTCTGGTCGATGTCATTGCCATAAAGGCACAGACCTGCCTCAAGCCGCAGGCTGTCGCGCGCGCCCAGACCGGCCGGCTCGCAATCCTCATGCGCCAGAAAGGCTTTGGTGATCTCGATCGCCTTGTCCTCGGGGATCGAGATCTCGTAGCCATCCTCGCCGGTATAGCCCAGCCGCGAGATACGGCACTCAACACCGTTGATATCGGCAACCGTGGTTTCCATGAACTTTAGATCACGCGCGGCGGGGCACAGTTCGCCCACAACGTTTTCCGCCGCAGGGCCCTGAACCGCCACCAGCGCGCGGTCGAAAATCTCGATCACTTCAACGCCTTCAAGGTGCTCACGCATATGCGGAATGTCCTGATGCCGCAGCGCCGCGTTCACCACCACAAAGTAATGATCGCCCGCATTCGACACGATCAGGTCATCCATGATCCCGCCTTCTGCGTTCGTAAAGAACCCGTACCGCGCCTTGCCTTCCTTCAGCGTCGCATAGGCCTGCGGGCAAAGCGCTTCCAGCTTCTCACCCACATTCTCGCCCCGCAAAATCACCTGACCCATATGAGACACATCAAACACCGCCGCCTTCTCACGGCACTGCTTATGCTCCCCCATAATCCCCAAAGGATACTGAACAGGCATCTCCCAACCCGCAAAATCAACCAACTTACCTCCCAACTCAACATGCAAAGCGTGCAAGGGAGTGCGTTTTAAGGACGAAGTCATGGTGGCCACCTGCTTTGTATCAGTTACCCAGAAACGTTCCTGTCAGTCTGACCCAAGCTGCACAGATTGCAACGATTCAGCCCAGGATTTCAGCGGATCGCCTCGATCACGTCAGAACAGTATACGGGTGCATGCATCAATAATGTTCCTATAGGAAACTTTTTTCCGTTAGGCAACACTCCTTGTTCGGAGTCAGTAAAACTGTGCCGAGCACCCGCCCATAGCTGGTGGACATCCCCGATAGTAACTTGGTTTCGCGTGGAAAATCATGAAATGGTCTTCAACTTACCTTCATTCCTCAAGGGAATGAACTGCGCGATCAAGCACCCTGAGACCCGCAACCAAATCCTCTTCGGCTGTGTCTTCGGCAAAATCGTGGCTGATTCCGTCAATCGACGGGACAAAGAGCATCGCAACCGGCATCAGGCGCGAGACATTGGTGGCATCGTGGAGCGCTCCGGATGGCATATTGCGCCAACGCCCAGGCGCAATGGCCTGCGCGCCGCTTTCCAGCGCACCGCGCAAAACCGGGTCCATGCTGACGGGCTCTAACCCCAGCATCGGGCCGTAGGTTAGTGTTACGCCCTGCTCTTCGGCAATCTGCTGTGCGGTCGCGCGAATGATGTCTTCCATACGCACCAGACGCTCAGGATCGCCGTCGCGCCATTGCATCGAAAACCGCACCCGTCCCGGCACGATAGAGGACGCATTGGGGTGAACATCAACACGCCCGATGGTCCAGACGGTTTGCGGCATGACCACATTACGGAACCGGTCATTGAGGCGCGTGTTGAACAGCGACAGGGCCTGAAACGCGTCACGTCGCAAATGCATTGGCGTGGTTCCAGCATGGTTTTGCTGGCCTTGGAAGGTGATGACCATATCGCGGATGCCGACGATATCGGTGACAACGCCGATCTGTTCACCGGCTGCATCCAGTGCCGGGCCCTGTTCGATGTGCATTTCGATGAAGCCGCTGAACCGGACAGGATCAACAAAGCCTTGCGACTTCTTTGCCATTTCAGCCCGCGCGCTGCCAAAGGTGACGCCTGAGCCATCAATCAGCACGTCCGCCTGTTCCAAAGATAATCCACCTGACCAGACCGCCGATCCGGTGGTGACGCCGAACCGCCCTTCTTCGTCCTGAAAACTGACGACCGAGATGGGTCGATCACTGGAACGCGCGATTTCCAGTGCCGCAATGACGCCCAGGGCTCCGTCCAGCCAACCGCCCTCGGGCTGGCTGTCGGAATGCGAGCCCATCAGCAGCGAGGGTCCATCAGCCAACCCGAACAGGTTTCCAACCGGGTCGACATGCGGGGTCAGCCCAGCCTCGGCCATGCGCGCGGCGAGCCACTGGCGCGCGGCGATATCAGCTTTGGAATAGGCGGGACGGATGACGCCCTTGCCGACGCCCGAAGCCCCGAATGAACGCAGCGTGTGTAGATCGGTCAGAAACCGTGTGTGATCGACAGCCATGGGTCCTCCTTGTCGGGGTGACCATAGCGGTAAACTTCGCCTGATATAGGAGTTTTTTCGGGCCCGCGTGAAAGCCCTCTGGTCCCGGCCCCGAACCTGCCCTAAGACGTCAACGCAAGAGGGATCATCATGTCACATATCACATTAGTGCGCCACGGGCAGGCCAACACAACCGCACGGGATGAGCTGAGCTATGACCGGCTGAGCGAACTGGGTCACCAACAGGCCCGTTGGCTGGGCGCGCATCTGCGCGATACCCGCCTGCATTACCCTCGGGTTTATTGCGGCACACTCAACCGGCACGTGGAAACTGCGGCCAGCATGGGGCTGCCGCAGCCAACTCGGGATGCGCGGCTGAATGAGATCGAGTATTTCACCCTTGCCCAGTTGTTCCAACAGCAGCACGGGGTTGAAATACCAACCGACCGCGAAGGCTTTGTCGAGCACTTGCCCCGCACCTTTGCCGCCTGGTCCCGGGGCGAGATCGAAGATACGCCGGAAACCTTTGAAGAGTTCGAGACTCGCGTTCGCGACGCTCTGCGAGAGATAGGTACCGAAGGCGGTCCGGCAATTGTCGTAACCTCGGGCGGGCTGATCTCGATGGTGGTGCGGCAGGCGATGGGCTTGGATATCCCATCGATGGCGCGGGTGGCGCTTGCCATCATGAACACGTCGATGCATCGTCTGCACCCGATTGGCGCGCAGCTAAGTCCGGTTCTGTTCAACGCAGTGCCCCATCTGGAAGCGCCAGACCGTCAGTTCGCGCAGACCCATCTGTAAGGAGGCTACAATGCAACTTTATTATGCCCCCCGCACAATCTCGGTCGCCGTGGCAATTGCGCTGGAAGAGGCCGGGCTTGAGTATGAGGCCATCCAACTGGACTTTGCCGGAGGTGAGCAAACCAAACCCGCCTATAAGCAGATCAATCCAAAAGGTCGGGTCCCGGCACTGGTTGTGGATGGCGGCATTCTGACCGAAACCGGAGCGTTGCTGGAATACATTGCTGCTAAAGCGCCCGAGGCGGGATTGGTGCCATCAGATCCGGTTATGGCGGCGCGGATGCGAGAGGTGATGTTTTATCTCGCCTCGACCATGCATGTGAACCATGCCCACAAGATGCGCGGGCCCCGTTGGGCAGACAAGAAATCCAGCTGGAAAGACATGAAGGACAAAGTCGCGCAAAACATGACTGAGTCCTGCGCATATATCTCGTCGAACGGGTTGCGTGGGCCGTTTGTTTTGGGCGAGGCGTTCTCGCTGGCCGACGCGTACCTGTACGTGGTTTGCAGCTGGCTGGAGGGCGACGGTGTTGACGTCTCGGCCTTTCCAAAGATCATCGCCTTCCGCGAAGCGATGGAGGCGCGTCCCTCGGTACAGGCGGTACGCGCTGCCGGTATGCTCTGACAAAAGGAATTGGAATGACACATCTCTGGGTCCGGGCAGAACAGCGCCCGAACGAGGAACGGGTCGGGCTGACCCCCGAAGGCACTGCCGCGTTGATCGCGGCAGGCATCCGCGTGACGGTCGAGGAAAGTTCCGTCCGCGCCATCGCAATTGATGGCTACAAGGACGCGGGCTGTGAAATCGCGGCTGAGAATTCCTGGCCCAATGCCCCGCTGGACGCGATCATCTTTGGCCTCAAGGAGCTGCCCGAGGACGGCACGCTCCTGCCCCACCGCCATATCATGTTCGGCCATGCCTATAAGGGGCAACATTCAGGACGCGCGCTTTTGCAGCGGTTCAAGGCTGGCGGCGGCACACTTTATGATCTGGAGTATCTGGTCGAGGAAAACGGCCGCCGGGTTGCCGCTTTCGGCTATTGGGCTGGGTACGCGGGGGCTGCCGTGACGCTCAAGACATGGGCGGCCCAGCAACGAAATGAAGAATGCCCGCCGGTTGGTGTTTATAAGAACAAAGACACGTTGAACGCCGAATTGCTGGCCGAGCTGGACTCCACCGGCGCCGACCGTCCCCGCGCCATCGTCATCGGTGCGTTGGGCCGTGTTGGCACAGGCGCGGCTGATCTCTGCGAGGCAATGGGCGTCAGCGTTACCAAGTGGGACATGGCCGAAACCGCCCGCGGCGGACCATTCCCAGAAATCCTCGATCACGACCTGTTCCTGAACTGTATCTTCGCTCGTCCCGGCACACCTGTCTTTGTCCCACGGTCAGCGCTGACCACCTCGCGGAACCTTACAGCTATCGGCGATGTGGCCTGCGACCCGGATAGCGATTACAACCCGGTGCCGGTCTATGACCGCGCGACCACATGGGATGCCCCCGCCTTGCGCGTGGCCACCGATCCGGTGATGGATGTTATGGCGATCGACAACCTGCCGTCGATGCTGCCTGTCGAAAGTTCCGAGGACTACGCGGCGCAATTACTTCCGTCGTTGTTGACCCTCACCGATCTGGATAGCGGCGTCTGGGGCCGGGCAGAAGCAACTTACAAAACTCATATTGAAGGGATCTGAGCGATGACGATTCACTGGTGCGGCACCGGCCTGTCGGCCATCCCCGGCCTGCGCCGTCTTATTGAAGGCGGGCACAAAGTCACTGTCTGGAACCGGACCATTGAGAAGGCCAAGACAGAGGTCGGTGACCTCACCGACGACATCCGCGCCTTCGACATCGACGCATTGGGTGCGGTGCTGGAAAAAGGTGACGCCATCGTATCGATGCTGCCTGGTGACTGGCATGTACCTTTGGCAGAATTGGCAATCTCGAAAGAAGCCAACTTTGTCTCTTCCTCATATATCGCACCTGAGATGTGCGCGCTGGACAGCAAGGCCCGCGAGGCCGGAGTAGCGCTGGTTAACGAAGTTGGGTTGGACCCGGGCATCGACCATCTGATGGCGCATGCGCTGGTTGCCGATTACCGCGCCTCGGACGCGTTTGATCCCCAAAACCACCTGAGCTTTATCTCTTATTGCGGAGGCGTTCCCAAGAATCCCAACCCGTTCCGCTACAAATTCAGCTGGTCACCTCTGGGTGTGCTCAAAGCGCTGCGCTCTCCTTCCAAGTCAATCCGGGACTACGCGCCGCTGGATGTCGCCCGACCTTGGGACGCGATCACCAGCTACATCGCACCGCTGCCCACTCCGGAAAGCTTCGAAGTCTACCCGAACCGCGACTCGATCCCCTTCAAGGCCGAGTACCAGTTCGAGGATCACTGGCCGGTCAAAGAATTTGTCCGTGGCACCCTGCGCCTGAACGGCTGGGCTGAGGCGTGGTCGGATGTGTTCACCGAAATCGAAACGCTGTCCGGCCCCGAAGGCGATGCGCGCTTGAAAGAGATGTCGGATCAGTTCTGGGCCGAGAACGCCTATGACGAGGGCGAGCCTGACCGCGTGGTTTTATGTGTGGGCCTGAAGGCGGAAAAGGACGGCGTTGAAGTTTGGCACAAAACCTATGTCATGGATGCCTGGGGCGACGCGCGCGGGACGGCGATGGCGCGGCTGGTTTCGATCCCGGTTTCACTGGCCGTCGAGGCCGTGCTGAACCGCGCTATTCCCGCAGGAGTTCACGCTGCACCCAGCGACCCGAAGCTGGTGCAGGACTGGATGCGCGAGATCGACACACTGGCGCAGCACCTGCAGATCGTGGACCACACGGCTTAAATCACAAACAGCCGCTCCGGTACCTTCGGAGCGGCTGCGTTCTTAATGCGGCTTAACCCGCTATCGTCAGATGTATTGCGCAATCACCGCTTCCACATCGCAGCGGTTGATGCCCAGTTCTGACAGATCGGTATCAGAAAGCCGATTCAGTTCCTGGGCGGCACAAACGATATCCGCCCTGATCGCGTGTATTCTCATCGCCCGGTCAAACAGCATCAATGCGCTTTTTGAAGGGGTTTGTTTCGGGATTGGGTTGGCATCCAACATACTCGTTACCTCAGCAAAATTTACAATGGACCGATATCCGTACAGCGCCGGAAAGGCTTAAACGCCGTTCAGATAGGGTATGTTCTGATAGACGTTTCGATATACGCGCCGCCTGATCTCACCACGCGGAATGCCGATATCAAAAAGCTGACGATCGCTGAGTTCTTCAAGCGCCCGGATCGTGTTCTTGTAGACCTTGCGGCGCTGCCATCCTGACTTTGGCACTGTTTGGTTCACAAGTTGGCCAAAGAGCAGATCCCGATGATCTGCTCCGGTTGCATTGACATGTGCCATGACGGTTCCTCCTAGATTCATCGCTGTGTTTGATGAACCTGATCAAAGAACTCGACATTAACCCCGATGGAAGGCCGCATTAATTTTGCTTCATAAGCTAGGATAAGCTGACCCGTCGCCAGATCACCGACTACATCAGATCGTTTTCAACGTCCTCGGCTGAAATTCCCAGCGCATCCAACCCGTTTTCCAGATGGTCCGACAGATGCGGTGTTCCGATCAGATAATCCGCGCAAGGCGTCGAGGCTTCGGACTTAGCCGTCGCGATCGCTTCGGCCAAATCCTCGGCAAAAAAGCTTTCTCGGCCGATCCACATGACGGCTACCAGCTCTGCTTGCTCATCCTCACTCATACGGTCGATGAATGCGCGCAATTCGCCCTCGGCCCGGTCCAGTTCACGCCCCATCATGGCGACCTGGGCGATCTTTCTTGCCGAGATTTCCAACATCTGTCTCAACTCCTCGTGTTCGCGGTCCAGGCATTTCTGCACGATCCCACAGGTGACCGTCTTTGATCTTGCGCAAAGCGGAGGGCTTTAGTGCCGCGACCGGGATACAGGCTGATCGGGAACCGGCGCGGTACGAAACGGGCTGAACCGCGCCCGTTTGAACCACAGCTTCACCGCCTGCCAGTGGATCAGAAATACCGCCCGGCGCGCGCCGAACGGACGCCGCCAGAGAGACTTTAGAATGATCCGGTTGCTGTACGGCTGGCGCGGACCGGTCAGCGTGGCAATCAAACCGCCTCGGGCACGCCCATAATCGATCCAGACACCAACACGTTCGTCCTGATAGTCAAAGCGGAAGGTATAGGTGCCCTCGATCTTCTGAAACGGAGAGACATGCATCAACTTGTCCGCAAGTATCCGATCGGTAGGTGCAATCGGTGAAAAATCGGGTTTGTGGCACAAGTAGCTATGGCGTGTGCCATAAGTGTTGGTCACCTCGGCCACCACAGCATAAAGCTGGTTATCTTTATCAAAACAGAACCAGAAACTGACCGGATTGAACACATGCCCTAACACACGGGGTTGTGTCAGCAAGGTCATCCTGTCCGGTTGTGGAATATCTTGCGCATCAAAGCATTCACGCAGCCAGATCGCCCCGCGACCCTGACCAGGTTCACCCCCATGATCGCAATCTCGCCAGCTTGTTAGGTTCGCGCCATTGATCGAAAACAGGGATGGGGTCTTGGGGTGGGCCTCGGGGTCTAGCAAGATATAATCGACGGAATAGCGAAACGCATTCTCGACCGCACCTTTGCGCCCGTGAAAGGTATGGCCCGCGATATAATCAATTCTGTTCATAAAACAGATTTTCCGTCCTGCCCGCAAATCATTCAATTGACATGCATTTCCGCATATCTGGTATCTCACAATACGATATTCAGCCGGTTTTGGATGAAATTTATCCAACCGACTGATCCACCTTGGGTGTCCCCACGTATTGTGGTTATGTTTACCGAGACTGACACCGCGACATTGGACGAACCGACGGCAGAAGCTGCTGGAAGAATTGTTTGGCGCGGACCTAAGCGTTTTAAGGGCAACTCGGTGAACGGACAGAATAATACTTGTGGCGCCAGAAAGGATTGGGTGGAACACGTCCGTCGAATCCGAGACGCTCAGGATCAGGCGGCCTTCGCCGAACTGTTTCAGCATTTCGCGCCTCGTATCAAGGCGTTCCTGATCAAGTCCGGTTCGGATGCCGCCCTGGCTGAAGAATGCGCGCAGGAAGTCATGGCGACCTTGTGGCACAAAGCGCATCTGTTTGACCCGACAAGGGCAACGGTTGCGACCTGGGTGTTCACGATCGCAAGGAACAAGCGCATTGACGTATTGCGCAAGCAACGCCGCCCCGAACCCGAAGACCTCGGGTGGGGGCCGGAGGCGGAGCCGGAACAGGAAGACGTTCTAGCGCTGCAACAGGAAACCGCGCAGCTGCGTGATGCCATGGCGGCATTACCTGAGGCGCAAAGACAGCTGATCGAGAAGGCCTACTTCGGAGATCTGAGCCATCGAGAAATCGCATCTCAGACCGGGTTGCCCTTGGGAACGATCAAATCACGGATACGGCTGGCGCTGGACCGCTTGCGCCACGCGATGAACTGAGATGACGAGCATGAAAAACGAGATTAAACATCACCTGACAGACGACCTGCTGATGGCCTATGCCGCAGGCAATCTGCCCGAAGCGTTTGACCTGATGGTCGCAACGCATCTGTCTCTGTGCGACCACTGCCGCGCCCGCGCTGAAAGCTTTGACGCAGTTGGCGGATGCGTTTTGCAGGAACAAGATGCGTCAGCAAGCATGAGTGACGGTTCACTGGCGGCAACAATGGCATTGATTGCTCAGGGCGCACCAAAGGTGAAACCCGCGCACCCGTCTTGTGCAGTTCTTCCGACACCGCTGCAGGACTATGTCGGCGGCGACGTGAACGCGATCAAATGGAAGCCCGTCGGCATGGGTGTCAAACAGGCAATCCTGCCCACGACCAGCGAAGCCACCGCCCGGTTGTTGTTTATCCCCGCCGGGGCAGCAGTGCCGGATCACAGCCATAAAGGCATAGAACTGACGATGGTCCTGCAGGGTGCATTCTCTGACGAGATCGACCGCTTCGACCGCGGCGATGTCGAAATCGCTGACCAGTCTATCCATCATACCCCCACGGCAGATATCTCTGAAGACTGCATTTGCCTGGCCGTCACTGATGCTCCACTGAAGTTCAGCAAGCTGATGCCACGCCTGTTCCAGCCATTCCTTCGAATCTGACCCGTCGTGGTAGGGTTGTTTATCGACGCTAACTAAATCGGGGTTTTCGATGTTCTTAAGGATGGCAGTCACAGCGCTTTTGCTGACTTTTGGAGCCAGCGTTTCCGCACAGATGTCCGCAGACGTTAAATTCCAACCGGGCAATTTCGGCACGATGGTGAATGGGACTGTCACCGGCGACGAATATTTCGACTATAAACTCGGAGCCAAGGCTGGGCAGGAGATGTTCGCCGACCTTAAGGTCAGTGACACCAATGGCAACGGCGTGATCTATTTCAACATCTTGCCGCCGGATAGCGACGGCGTCGCAATTTACAACGGCTCAATCGATGGAAATACCGCCCGGATCGAGCTTCCCGATGATGGCGACTACACCATACGTGTTTATTTGATGGGTAACGATCGCGACACAGGCAAGACGGTTGGTTACAATTTGGACCTGTCGATCCAATAACGCTTACCCTTCGGTTTTGCCCAGCGGCACGACGTTTGTTTGGTCATCCGGCGCAAGCTCTTCGAAATCGAAATTATCCAACCGTTGCGCCCGGCGACCCGCCTTTTCCGCGCTGATCTTGATTTCCGAGATATCCTTTGCAGCCTGCCCGAAATGACGGTCGAGGTTCGACACCCGGTCGCCTAAACGTTCCACATCCTTATGCAGCAGCCCCAATTCCTTGCGGATCGCACCGGCCTGTTCGCGCATGCGCGCATCTTTAAGGATCGCCCGCATGGTGTTCAGCGTCGCCATGCAAGTTGTGGGTGAAACGATCCAAACGCGTTTCGAGAAACTCTCTTGCACCAATTCAGGGAACTTGGCGTGCAGCTCGGCATAGACTGCCTCAGAGGGCAGAAACATCAGCGCCCCATCCGCAGTTTCACCGTCCAGAATGTACTTCTCGGCAATATCGTTGATGTGCTTACGCACGGTACTGCGGAACATTTGTACCGCTGCTTTCAGCTCCATATCATTGGTCGATCCGATCAGTGCCTCATAGGCTTCCAGCGGGAACTTACTGTCGATCACGATCGGTCCGGGAGGGTTCGGCAGGTTGATCAGGCAATCAGCGCGCCGTCCGTTCGATAACGTGGCCTGCAGCAGAAAACTATCTGATGGCAGCGCCTTCGAAACGATATCGTTCAGCTGAATTTCCCCGAAAGCCCCGCGCGTCTGCTTATTCGACAGAATATCCTGCAATGACAGCACGTCGCCTGAAAGCTTGGTGATATTGTCCTGCGCCTTGTCGATGGCTGCCAGACGTTCCTGCAATTGCGTCAGCGTGGTCGCCGTCTGTTTCGACGAACCATGCAGCGATTCCTTCATCCGCTCCTGCATCTCAGCCAGAGCGCGCGCCGATTTCATCGCGTTATCGGCCAGCCGGTCATTCATCTGCTGTTGCACCGATGACAGGCGGGATTCAACGGTCTGGATCACCTGCACCTGCGCGTTGGCCTGCGTGTCCGAGACATGCTGTAGGCCACCCCGCAGTTGTTCCTGCCCCTGGCCCAGTTGCTGCACATGCTGCCCAAGGTGCGCCATCTGCCGGGCCAGCGGCTCCGCCATCCGAGCTGAACGCTGTGACGCTCGAAGTGACAGAAACAGAAGCAGCAGAATCAACACCACCACCCCGCCTGCAATCAGGATGATAGGGTCATTCAACGCATATTGGGTGCCAGCAATCTCGATCATATCGCCTCAGATGTTCTTGTTTTATTCTTCATAGCCCGAGCGGGCCAGCGGATCAACTGCGGCCGAACAGGCGTTCGATATCGCTCAGCTTCAGTTCCACATAAGTTGGCCGCCCGTGGTTGCACTGCCCGGAATGGGGCGTCGCCTCCATCTCACGCAGCAGGGCATTCATCTCTTCGGCCCGCATCCGACGGCCAGACCGAACCGAGCCATGGCAGGCCACGCGGCTCAGGATCGCCTCGATCCGCGCTTGCACCATCTGGCTTTCGCCCTGATCGGAGAGCTCATCAAGGATGTCGAGGATCATCGCGCGGGCATCGACCTCGCCAAGAATGGCCGGAGTTTCGCGCACGGCGATTGCCCCGCCACCAAAGGGTTCGATGGTCAATCCAAAGCGCGACAGGTCCTCTGCAACGGCCATCAGACGTGTGCAGTCACCGTCTGTCAGTTCGACGATTTCGGGGATCAACAACGCTTGTGCGGCAACGCCATTTTCGGCCATCTGGGACTTGAGCTTTTCGTAAACCAGCCGTTCATGTGCGGCGTGTTGATCCACGATCACCATGCCGTCTGCCGTTTGGGCGATGATGTAATTCTCGTGCACCTGCCCGCGCGCCGCCCCCAAGGGCAGGTCTTGCGGCTCATCCACCGGTGCAGTTTCGGGCACCGGTTCCATGATGCGTCCGCTATAGTCCTGCGACAGTTCCGCAAAGCCCGGAGACTGCGCCCGATAGGCCGCCTGACGCGCCGCGGGTGACGGGCGATCCATTTGATACACCCGCGCCGGGGTTGCAGGTGCCGGCTCGGGCCGCATCGCACCCAAGGTTGCGTTGGCCACGGTCGAAGATGCCCGGTGCCCAGCCTCGGCCAACGCGTGACGCAGGCTGGACACGATCAAGCCACGCGCGAGGCCGGGGTCGCGGAACCGAACCTCGGATTTTGCCGGATGTACATTCACATCCACCAGCGTTGGATCGCAATCTATGAACAGCGCCGCCGCCGGATGCCGGTCGCGGCTGAGGAAATCGAAATAGGCCGCTCGCAGCGCACCGGTCAGCATCTTGTCCCGTACGGGTCGCCCATTGACGAACAGATACTGCGCCACTGCAGCCCCGCGCGAATAGGTCGGCAGCGCGGCATAGCCATAAAGCCTGAGCCCTTCGCGTGTGGCATCGATCTGCAAAGCGTTCTCGGCGAACTCACGGCCAAGAACGCGCGCCAATCGGGCATGCAGCGCATCAAACAGATCGCCATTCTCGCGGTCGGCACGAAAGGTCACGCGGCCCTCTCCCCCACCCGAGACATCGCGCAGGGTGAACGCGACCGAAGGCTCGGCCATCGCCAAACGTTTCACAATGTCTGAAATCGCCTGCGCCTCGGCCCGGTCCGTGCGCATGAACTTCAGCCGTGCCGGGGTGGCGTAAAACAGGTCTCGCAACTCAACCACAGTCCCAGCGCGCAAGGCTGCTGGCTTCACTGCATCCATTTTGCCACCGGACACCTGGATCGAGGCCGCATCAGCACCCGAGACACGGCTGGTGATGGTCAAACGCCCGACCGCCCCCAGCGAGGGCAGTGCTTCACCGCGAAATCCAAATGTGTGGATATTCAACAGATCTGACCCGTCGATCTTCGATGTCGCATGGCGCGACAGCGCCAGAGGCAAATCCCCCGCTGCGATCCCACACCCATCATCGGTGACACGAATCAGGGTCTTGCCGCCATCCGCGACCTCAATAGCGATGCGTGTGGCCCCGGCATCGATGGCGTTTTCGACCAGTTCCTTGACGGCAGAAGCAGGCCGTTCCACGACTTCACCCGCTGCAATCCGGTTGATCGCTGCGTCATCAAGCTGCCGGATGACCGGTTGATTGTCGCTGATATTGGGGTTCGCATACACCATACCGCTAGACCTAGCATAGGCGCACGCGATTCGACCACCGGTTTGAATTGTGAAGAGCGGGCTTTAAACGAGGTATCCGGCCAGTTTGACCGCGCCGTTAAGGGGGTAGCGACTAAGGTCAGAACTGGCCGGATATACCAGAGTGAGTGGTGGTCTTGTGGTTTCCAATTGAAAGTTTGGTATCATCGAAAATGGAATAAATCTTGTTAAGAATTCGTGATTGTTTCCACTTGGCGAAGTTCAGCCGAAACTGCGTGATGGGCGTTGGCGTGAATACGCCAAGTCAAGCCTGACTGGGCGCTCCGCTGCGGGTTCGGCATGGGCCAAAAGCAGCGGTCAGCGCCAGAATCAGGCCTGATATCGTGGCGATCATTCCTGCGGCGCTGACAGCATCCGCAGCCCCCAACCACAATGGGCCATAGCCTGCCAAAACATAACCGGACACGGCGGAAAGGGTTGCGAACAGGACACTCCAGACGATCTGGACTTCCAACCGGTTGGTCATCATCCGTGCCGCAGCTGGCGGGCAGATGAACATTGCAATCACGATGATCGACCCCACTGCATCAAATGCCGCGACAGCAGCAATCGCAGCTATGATCACCAGCGCCATCCCTAACGCACCAGTGCGGATACCAATTGTGCGCGCAAAGCCTTCATCGAAGGTCGATATCTTGAGCGGTCGCCAGAACAACCACGTGAACAGCAAGACCCCCGTCAATGTCAGCGCAATGCGCGGCAATTCAGGTGGCAACCCTGCCAATGCCTGTAGATCCAGCAGCGACGACCAGTCCGTTGCATCCAGCCAGATCAAGCTTTCCAGATTGCCGTAAAGCGCATGTTCAACGTCCAAATGGACGGTCGACGTGTCAGTCTGCTCAAGCAGTAGGACACCACCGGCGAACATGGTCGTGAATACGACACCCATCGCTGCCCCCGGCTCGATCTGACCCAATCGCCGGATCGCTTCGATCATGACCACGGCGACCACAGCAGCCCCTGCTGCGCCAAGCATCATCGGCCAAGTTGAAATTGCGCCTGTCAGCAGAAACGCGACGACAATACCGGGCAACACCACATGGCTGATCGCGTCACCAATCAGTGCTTGCTTGCGCAGCACCAGAAAGTTGCCGGGCAGAGCGCATGCGATGGCCGCGAATGTCCCAATCAACAAAGGCGTCAGCGACAGGGGGACGAACTCTTCTCCGCTCATGGCGTGACCTCCTGCGGGCCGCCGATACGACGATCGATCTCGGCGATCTGATCGCGAGTCAGCACAGTCTCGATATCGCGCAGCCCATCGTACAGCGCCGCAGTGGCCTCATGCGCCTGATCCGCGCGGACGATCTCCCACCGCTTTTCGTCTCGTAGGGCTTTGGCCGCACGCGCCTTCCCATGCTCCGTTGCAACTCCATCGGCGCGCACAAGGCCGGTGCGGCGTAGCAGGCGAATGGTTAGGGGTTCATAGATCTGCTGTCCCTGCGCCAGTGCCAGCAGTCCCTGCCGAATGTGCACTCGACGCTGGAACCGAAGGTGGCTGAGAATAGCTGCCAACACACCCCGAACCGGCGCGAACAGGAGCGACAGGGCAAAGAACCCAAAGCTGACCAGAACGATGATCGGTCCGGTCGGCAGGTTCGGAGCCGAGGCCGAAATACCTGCCCCCAGATACCCTGCAAGACCTCCGGCCAAACCTGCCAGAACGACCACGCGGTCGGATCGCTCCGTCCAGAACCGCGCTGTCACAGGCGGGATGATCAGCAGAGCAACAATCAGGATTAGACCAACGATCTTTAGCCCGACCACGGTCACCGCCATCACGAGCCCCATCATCGCCAGATCAATCCGATGCACGGGCAACCCGCGCGCAGCGGCATATTCAGGATCGAAGGCGACCATCGTCATCGGGCGGCGGATGATCATCACCAGTACCAACGTTGCCGCGCCACCGATCGCAATGACCAGAGCATCAGCCCACAGCATCCCAGCAGTAGAACCCAGCAAGAATCCTTCCAATCCTGCCTGGCGTCCAACCCCCATGGTTTGAATAACGGTCAGCAGTACGACACCAAAACCGAAGAACACCGATAACACTGCGCCGATCGCTGCATCTTCTGCCAAACGTGTGCGACTGGTCAGCCAGTTCATACAGAGCAAACCAACCCATGCGGATATTGCCGAACCTGCAAGCAGTCCGATCAAATTACGCCCATCACCACCGAAAGCCACCAGCACCATGAAGGCAAGGCAAACGCCCGGTAGGGTCGCGTGGCTGATGGCATCGCTAACCAGCGCGCGTTTACGCAGGAATAAGAACGTGCCCGTCACACCTGCCGAAACGCCCAGTAACGTCGCACCAATAGCAACCAGCGTGGCGTTATAGCCAAGCTGTAAGGTCAAAGCCTCCCAAAGCATGATTACCCCAGCGCGCGCGAAATCTGATCGATCTGGGCCGTTGCAAGACGTCCGCCATAAGCGGCTTGCAGCGTTTCAGCGGTAAAGGCCTGTGCAACCGGACCTTCGGCCACTTTGCGGGTGTTTATCAGGAACACATGGTCGAAATAGTCGGTGACCGTGGCCAGATCGTGATGCACTACAACAACGGTCTTGCCAGCCTCTTTCAACGATTTCAGCACGGCGATGATCGCCTTTTCAGTCGCGGCGTCCACGCCTGCAAAAGGTTCGTCCAACAAATACATGTCGGCATCCTGTGCCAAAGCGCGCGCAAGAAAGACCCTCTGTTGCTGACCACCAGAAAGCTGCCCGATCTGACGGTTGGCAAATTCCCGCATCCCGACACGGTGCAGGCAGTCCATGGCACGGGCGGTATGGCGGGCACGAACACGACCCAGCAGGCCCAATTGACGCGACAAGCCCATCAGCACCACATCAATCACGCGCGTCGGGAAATCCCAGTCCACGCTGGCGCGCTGTGGTACATAGGCGATGCGTGCCCGCTGGTCCTCGAGCGGCTGACCAAACACGGTCACCTGACCCGACAGTGGAGACACGATCCCCAAAGCAGCCTTTAGCAAGGTTGATTTGCCAGCCCCATTTGGCCCGATAATCGCCGTCATGGCGCCGGGCTGCACCGTCATATCGACCGAGAAAACCGCTGGCTTCTGACCGTACGAGACGGTCAGACCACGAATGGCGAGAGGGCAAAGATCGATGTCCTGCCCGTCGACAGAAACGCCCTGAACTGTTGCGAGTTCAATCATGGTTTAAAACCCCGCCGACAGTTTGCCGTTCATGCCACGTTCGGGAACATCCGCGCCCAGCGCGCCGGCGATAACGGTAATGTTGTGATCAAGCATGCCGATATAAGTACCCTCATATGTGCCCGGCTCGCCCATCGCGTCGGAATACAGCTCTCCGCCGACACCCACTTTGTGACCTTCGGCCGAAGCACCCTCGATCAAGGCACGCATGGATCGATCTGAAACGGAACTCTCCACAAACACGGCGTTCAGCTGACGCTCTACCAGAGTTTCGACCAACTCACCGATCCGGTTCAACCCTGCCTCGGATTGGGTCGAGATGCCCTGAATACCCAGCACCTCATAGCCATATTCATCACCGAAATAGCCAAATGCATCATGCGCAGTCACCAACACGCGGTTGTTTTCGGGAACGGCCGCCAAAACCTGCTTGCCATAGGCGGCCAGCAGATCGATCTCAGCCAGAAAAACTTGTGCGTTGGCTGCGAACTCATCTGCCGCTTCGGGCCGGGCTTCGGTCAGAGCTTCCTGCACTTCGATCACGACATCGCGCCACAGAACCGGGCTCATCCAGACATGCGGGTCAAATTTGTCAGCGTAATCGTCATGGGCGCGCAGTTTCGATGTGTCGATGCCATCCGCCACGGCAACCACTGTCCGCTTGCGGCCCAGATCGTCAAAGAAACCTTCCATCTGAGCCTCTAGATAGAGCCCGTGCCACAGCACTAGATCAGCGCGGGTCATCGCAACAATATCGGTGCGGGTCTGGCGATAGGCGTGCGGGTCGACACCGGGTCCCATCAAGCCCTTAACGTCGACCTGTTCACCGCCGACCTGGCGCGCAGCGTCTGCAATCATGCCGGTGGTGGCGACGACTTTCAGCGGCGCTTGAGCGATTGCGGCGACGGGCCACACAAACACGAGAGCCAATGCCGTAAGTAGCGATCGACGAATCATTTCAGACTCCGAACGGTTATCCTGTTAAGTCAAAATATGAGAACCATTCGCAACTAAGTCAATGCAAATGCGAATTACTCGCAAGAAAGCGACTATATTTGTCCATTTGGTCAAAAATTTGCCCCTTACGACGCTGGCACACCTTCCCTTTCGCTGCGACCCATGCGATTTTGACGCGAACCTCCAAAAGGACGGAATAATGGAAACGCAGAGCTCAGAAAGCACCGTGCGCACCCCGCATCTGCCGCAAGTGACCGAGCCCCGGAACCCAGGAATGGATCTGGATCTGGATTGGGTGCGGGCCGTGCAGGCCAACACTTCGGCCATCGAGCGCCGCGCAGCGACGCTGCCCGGTCGGCGGTCGGTGAAAAAAGAATACCAGGCCGCATGGCTGCTCAAGGCGATCACAATGATCGACCTGACCACTCTGTCGGGCGATGATACGGTTGGGCGGGTTCGTCGCCTGTGCGCAAAGGCTCGTCAGCCTGTCGCGGCTTCGGTTTTGCAGGCGCTGGACATGCCGCCGATCACAACCGGAGCGGTGTGTGTCTACCATGACATGATCGAAACGGCTGTGGACGCATTGGAAGGCACTGGTATTCCGGTTGCGGCGGTATCCACTGGCTTCCCGGCCGGGCTCTCTCCGTTTCATCTGCGTGTGGCAGAGATCGAAGAAAGCGTGAAGGCCGGAGCCGAGGAGATCGACATCGTCATCTCGCGCCGTCATGTGCTGTCTGGCGACTGGCAGGCCCTGTATGATGAGATGAAGGCCTTCCGCGTCGCCTGCGGCGATGCACATGTCAAAGCCATTTTGGCGACCGGAGAGCTGGGCAGCCTGCGCAACGTCGCCCGTGCCTCGCTGGTGTGCATGATGGCAGGGGCAGACTTCATCAAGACCTCGACCGGCAAAGAAAGCGTCAACGCCACCTTGCCTGTGTCGTTGGTAATGATCCGAGCCATTCGCGACTATTATGACCGCACCGGCTATCGCGTAGGCTACAAGCCTGCGGGTGGGATTTCGAAAGCCAAGGATGCGCTGGTCTATCTGTCGCTGATCAAGGACGAGCTGGGCGACCGCTGGCTGGAGCCGGACCTGTTTCGCTTTGGCGCCTCATCACTGCTGGGCGACATTGAGCGGCAGTTGGAACACTATGTCACCGGCGCTTACTCTGCCGGTTACCGTCACTCCATGGGCTGAGGACAAAAACAATGACAGTCAAAGAGATTTTCGAGACCATGGACTACGGCCCTGCCCCCGAAAGCGCAGCCGAGGCACTGGCCTGGCTGGTCGATCAGGGCGACAAGTTCGGCCACTACATCGATGGCGCGTTTACCAAACCCGGCAAAGGATTCGACAGCCGCAACCCAGCAACCGGAGAGGTTCTGGCCAAGCTGACACAAGCCAAACAGGCTGACGTGGACGCCGCCGTTTCTGCGGCGCGCAAGGCGCAGCCGAAATGGGAGAAACTGGGCGGAGCCGGTCGTGCGCGCTACCTCTACGCGATTGCGCGCCTGCTACAGAAGCACTCGCGTTTGTTTGCTGTGCTCGAAAGCCTCGACAACGGTAAGCCGATCCGAGAATCCCGCGACATCGACATCCCTCTGGCACAGCGGCATTTCTACTATCACGCGGGCATGGCGCAGTTGATGGAAAGCGAATTGCCCGATGCCGAAGCACTGGGTGTTTGCGGCCAGATCATCCCGTGGAACTTCCCGCTGCTGATGATGGCGTGGAAGATCGCGCCTGCAATCGCAATGGGCAACACGGTGGTTCTGAAGCCGGCCGAGTACACCTCGCTGACCGCGCTGCTGTTTGCCGACATCTGCATGCAGGCCGGGTTGCCGAAAGGCGTGGTCAACATCGTCACAGGTGATGGTGCCGTTGGTGAGATGATTGTGTCTTCGGACGTCGACAAAATCGCCTTTACCGGCTCGACCGTCGTGGGCCGTCGCATCCGTGAAGCGACCGCTGGCTCTGGCAAGGAACTGACGTTGGAACTGGGCGGCAAGTCCGCCTACATCGTCTTTGACGACGCCGATATTGATTCAGCGATCGAAGGCTTGGTCGACGCGATCTGGTTCAACCAGGGCCAGGTCTGCTGTGCGGGCTCGCGCCTTCTGGTGCAGGAGGGTATCGCTGATCGCTTCCACGACAAATTGCGTGCCCGGATGGACAATCTGCGTATTGGTGATCCGCTGGACAAGTGCATCGATGTGGGCGCGGTTGTGGACCCGGTTCAGTTGCAAACCATTAAAGGAATGGTCGAGAGCAACACTGCGGGTCACGTGCATCAGGCGGCCTGTGAGCTGCCCTCGAATGGCTGCTACTATCCACCAACGCTGATCTCTGGGCTCGAAACCTCCGATCCGCTGATGCAGGAAGAAATCTTTGGCCCGGTTCTGGTTTCTTCGACCTTCCGCACCCCGGAAGAAGCGGTCGAGTTGGCCAACAACACCCGCTACGGGCTGGCCGCGACTGTTTGGACCGAGAACGTGAACCTCGCGCTGGATATCGCGCCCAAGCTGGTTGCGGGCGTGGTCTGGGTGAACGCAACTAACCTGTTCGACGCTGCTGCCGGGTTCGGCGGTGTACGCGAAAGCGGTTTTGGCCGTGAAGGCGGTTGGGAAGGGCTGACGGCTTATACCAAGCCCAAAGCCAAGGCCAAACCGCTGACGAAGATTGAGGCGGCAATGGGCGAAGGCGCTCCAGTCGATCCTATTGACCGCACCGCCAAGATGTATGTCGGCGGTAAGCAGGCGCGGCCCGATGGCGGCTATTCGAAACCCGTCTGGGGCAAATCCGGCCTACTTGGCCATGTGGGTCTGGCCAACCGTAAGGACGTGCGCAACGCGGTTGAGGCTGCAGCGGGTGCAAAAGGCTGGTCCAAGACCACCGGCCATCTGCGGGCTCAGATCCTGTATTACATCGGTGAAAACCTCTCGGCACGTGCGGGCGAGTTCGCTGCTCGTATTGATGCGATGACCGGTAAGAAAGACGGCGCGAAAGAGGTTGAGGCCTCGATCCAGCGACTGTTCACCGCCGCCGCTTGGGCGGACAAGTATGATGGTCAAGTACATGGTGTTCCGATCCGGGGCGTCGCCATTGCCATGAAAGAGCCGGTTGGCGTGATCGGCGCCCTGTGTGCGGATGAAGCACCGCTGTTGGGTCTAGTTTCGGCCATGGCGCCAGCGATTGCGATGGGCAACCGGGTGGTTCTGGCGGCAAGTGAGCCCTACCCGCTGGCAGCAACGGATTTTTACCAGATCCTAGAAACCTCGGACGTGCCCGCCGGTGTGGTCAACATCCTGACCGGCAGCCACGCAGAGCTGGCAAAGCCGCTGGCCTCGCATCTGAACGTGGATGCGGTCTGGTCCTTCTCGTCCACCGATCTGTCTAAAAAGATCGAGATCGTCTCGGCCGGGAACCTGAAGCGGACTTGGGTCAATAACGCGACGGCATTTGATTGGAGCGTGGACCATTCGCGCCGCTTCCTGCAGGCTGCGACCGAAGTGAAAAACATCTGGGTGCCCTACGGAGAGTAAGGCCCCCGTACCACCGGAGGCCTAAATGGATTTTTCAGGTAAGACCGTCATCGTCATTGGTGGCACCAGCGGTATCAATCGCGGCATTGCCGAGGCCTTTGCGGCCTCGGGTGCTAATCTGGCTGTCGCCAGCCGGTCGCAGGAAAAGGTCGATGATACCGTGGCTGCGTTGAAAGCAGCAGGCGCATCCGACGCGATCGGCGCGGCGTTCGACGTTCGCAATCCAGAGGCCGTAGCCGAAGGCCTTAAGCAATTCCACGACGCTTTTGGAGATTTCGATGTCCTGATTTCTGGTGCTGCCGGCAACTTCCCAGCGCTGGCATCTGAAATGTCGGTCAATGCATTCAAGGCGGTCATAGATATCGATCTGATGGGCACGATCCACGTCATGAAAGGGGCCTACCCCTATCTCAAACGTCCCGGTGCCAGCATTATCAACATTTCGGCCCCGCAATCCTATCTGCCTTACGAAGGGCAGGCCCATGTTTGCGCCGCCAAGGCGGGCGTTGATCAGATCACCCGAACCCTTTCAATGGAATGGGGCGTCGAAGGGATTCGCGTGAATTCGGTCGTTCCGGGTTTTATCGAAGGAACCGAAGGCGCAAAACGGCTGGCCCCTACCGAAAACGCCCATGAAGAGCTGCGTCGGGACGTCCCGCTGGGTCGCTGGGGTCAGCCCCAGGATGTGGCAAATGCCTGCCTATTCCTTAGCTCTGATATGGCGAGCTATATCAGCGGAACAGTCATGGCCGTTGACGGGGCTTTGTATCAGCGCGGCTCGGGCAAGTTTGGCCAGATGATGGGTCAGATGCTGCGCGCAGCGAAAAAGGGCCAAGCTTAGGTTAGAACACAGGAATCCGATTGGTGGCAAACTTTTCAGTCGCTGGGCTTTATTTCCAACCTACCAAATTCAAGAGCTTCTGAAATAGATACCCGCTGCTACCAAAAGCGATGTCAGCGTACCGGCCACCACGTAAAGTGCGAAAGCGCTGAGCAGAGATTGACCGACAATCAAAGCGGCAGCAAAGGTTAACAACCCTGCAAGTATTCCCAATCCCATTATCGCAACTATCATGGTGCCGCTATCCGTCCCAAGCCTCGTCTCAGGAGATGTTGATCTTCTGAACCCCATCTCCGTTCCCGACTAACATAGAATTCTCGACATTTCTGGCCAAAGTATGGCCAAGGCGAGTTAACGATTACTTAAGGCGGAGAATTGCCGATCTTCTGTCTGGCGCTGCGCCCTGGAAGAGTTCACAAACTCGTTGTTTTCGCCAGTGGTTCGCATCACCCACTGCCGTCAATTCCAAGAAAAATTATTCAATAACAACGAATAATTCTGTTCGGCAGCGGGTAGATGGACGACGTCAGCCGTCCACCCCTTCCGGTTTGCCGACGATGGTGAAATGCAGACCCTCGGGGTCCAGAAGTTCAGACGCCACCCGGTTCACATCCTCCAAGGTCACTGCATTCACCTTGTCGTTGCGAGTCGCAATGTAGTCGATAGGCAAATCTTCCATCTGCATCCCGACCATGATTCCGGCAATCTGGCCATTGCCGTCAAAACGCAGCGGATAGGCCCCGGTCAAATAGGTCTTGGCGTCATCCAATTCTTTCTGCGTCACACCTTCCGCAGCCGCGCGCGCCCATTCCTGTCGGATCACCTCGACCGCTTCGGCGATACGGTCATTGGCAGATGAGACCGAGCCCAGATACACCGACGCCAGATCCTTGGGCACCAGATAGGTCGCCACACCGTAGGTCAGGCCACGTTTCTCACGTACTTCCTGCATCAGGCGACTTTCGAATCCGCCGCCGCCCAGAATGTGATTCAGGATATAGGCCGCAAAGAAATCGGGATCGTCGCGATCAATGCCACTTTGCCCGAACAGGGCGACGGATTGCGGAGTGTTGAAGTCCACTACGCTGACACCGCCGTCAATGGTGACCTTCGCCTTGTCTGGAATGGGTTTCCCGGTTGCTGGCAGATCCAACAGCAATTTGTCCAACAGAACGCCCAGCTCTTCTGCCGTGATGTCGCCAACAGCCCCAACATACAGTCTGTCCTTGGCAAAGACATTGTCGTAGGCAGCGACGATATCGTCGCGGGTCAGGCTTGAAACGCTTTCAATCGTACCTTTACCGTCCGACGCATAAGGATGATCCCCATATGCCATTTCAGCAAAGCTGCGTCCGGCAATATCGCTTGGATCAGTCTGGTCGGACTTCAGACCCGAAATCACCTGAGCGCGCACCCGATCGATCGCATCCTCATCGAAACGCGGTTCATGAATTGTGGTCTGCAGCAAATCAATCACTTCATCCCGGTTCTCAGTCAGGAACCGCGCCGAAATGGAGACCGTATCATCTGTTGCCCTGTAGCTGAAGGATGCAGCCAGAGATTCAAGTTCGCGTGCATAGGTGCGGGCATCCATGTCGCCGGCGCCTTCCTCAATCAGGCCGCTCATCAGATAAACCGCGCCGCGTTTATCGGGATCATCCAGCGACGTTCCTCCACGAAACCGCAGTTCCAGCGCAGTGAAGGGGATCGAATGATCTTGGACCAGCCAAGCGGTAATACCACCGGGCGAGGTTACCTCTTTGATCTTAATCTCGGCCCAGGCGGGAAGGGCAATGATCAGCGCAATCAGCGTTGCGGCAAACCGTTTCATTGTGTCACCTCATCGTCACGCATCAACCAGCCAGTGACCGAGGTTTCAGGTTGCAGCACCTCACGGGCAGCCGCGATGATCTCTTCACCCGTCACAGCCTGCAGGATGTCGGGCCAGGCCTGCACATCTTCGACCGTCAACCCGCTGGTCAACGCACGACCATAGCGGTTTCCAATACCGTCCACGTTATCGCGCGCATAGGTCTGCGCGGCGCGGAGCTGCATCTTAATGCGCTCCAGGTCTTCATCCTTGACACCTTCCGCGATGAAATCCGCAACGGCCTGATCCATGGCATCCTCCGCATCCTGAAGCGAAACGCCCTCAGCCGGCACAACGATCAGATCAAAGGTCGTGTCATCCAATGAGACCCCCTTGTAGAACGCACCGGTATAGACCACCTTCTGCTGCTCAAATTGCAGCTTTTCATTCAGATATGAGGTTGTGCTTCCTCCCAGCAATTCCGCCAAAAGAAACAGGGCAGCGGCCTTCTCCTGCTCACCGGCGTCCCGTTCAGGGGCCAGATAGCTGCGCTGCACGTAGGGTTGTGCCACACGCGCATCCTTGAAGGTCAGGCGACGTTCGGCAGTCTGGGGTGGTTCTTGCGAGCGTACCCGCTCGGGCAAATCAGGGTTGGCTGGGATAACACCGTAGTACTGATCGGCCAACGCCCTGACTTCGTCGGGGTCAACATCTCCGGTGACGACCAATATGGCGTTATTGGGTGCATAATGGGTCTGGTAGAAGGACAGGGCGTCGTCCATATCCAACGCCTCCATCTCGTGGCGCCAGCCGATAATCGGCGCTCCGTAACGGTGGTTCAAATATTGCGCTGCATTCATCTGTTCTCCGAACAGAGCGCGTGGATTGTTTTCGGTCCGCTGATTACGCTCTTCCAGAACCACGTCGCGTTCGGTGATGATATCATTCTCGGTCAGGCGGATGTTGCGCATACGATCTGCCTCCATCCGCATCATCAGTTCCAGCCGGTCAGCGGCGACGCGCTGAAAATAGGCGGTGTAGTCGTAAGAAGTGAAAGCGTTGTCATTGCCGCCATTGGCCGCGACAGTGGCTGACAACTCGCCCGCTTCCATTGTGTCGGTGGCTTTGAACAGCAGATGTTCCAGGAAATGTGCAACGCCAGAGGATCCGATCGGTTCATCGGCGGATCCGGCCCGGTACCAGACCATATGCTGAACAACAGGCGCGCGATGATCCTCGACCACCACGACGTCCATGCCGTTTTCAAGCGTAAATGTGGTGACAGCCTCTTGCCCCTCTTTCGCGAACAAGGGGGTGGCGGCGATCAGGGCAGCCGACAGTGCCAGGGCCCGAACCATGGGGCATCCTCCGTTTCATTTCTGATATTCAAACTACGGTGGTGCCGCCGGGGTTCAAGGCCAATGACGGAAAGTTAAGAAGAATTCATTCCAGCGGCGGGGCCGACGGCGTTTCGATCCCACGACGACGCGCCGCTTCATTGGTCGCGTTCGCATCGATTGACTGACGTTCATAGACCTGCGAGTACCGATCAACCGGGAACAGGCGCAGGCGGGTCCAGCGACCGCGATTTTTGCGGAAAGCCGCATCCTCTTCGGCCGTTACCTGACGCGTATTGGCAGGAACGCCATATCTGCTTGAGGCCGTCACAAGCGCCGCATCGCTGGCCGGTATTGCGGTATTCGGGTTCAGCGCTGCCTCACTACCACCCAGCGCCACAACGGCATCCGCTTTGGGGTTAGGATCGGTCAGGTTTGCACCGCCGGGAGTCGGCGCTGGAAGAAAGGCGTAGTCCTTGGGCTGGGTCAGCGGCTTGACGGGCAATACCGAAAATTCATCCGGCCCCGCTCCGGGCGGATCAAGATTGCGCAAACCAATATCGGAACAGCCCGCAACGACAACGGCGAGTGTCAGAACAAGAATGGCGCGTGGCATACGCATCAGTGTCTCCAGCCAGTTTCAGGCGCTTTTATCGCATATCGTCCGGCAGGTCACGAGGGCTTTTTGCCATCGAACAGGACCAATCCCAAAGCTCCCGCAAATATGAACACATCCGCCAGATTGAACACAAAAGGGTTGCTGATCCCGCAGCAGGACATGTTCAAAAAGTCGAGAACATAGCCGTAAAGCACCCGGTCCACGACATTTCCCAGCGCACCGCCGATCAGGAGACCCCCGCAGAATTGTTGAAGCTTCGTAGGAGCGATGCGGCCCAGCCAGATCAGGACGCCCAGGCAGATCGCCACGGAAACCCCGATCAACACCCAGCGGGCGGCCTCACCGTCGCCCTGAAATAGGCCAAAATTGATGCCGCGATTCTCGCCGTATCTGAAAACCAGAAGCGGTGGCAGCACGTCGATATCGCCCTGCGCCACGCGCATTACGTGGACGACCAGATACTTACTGATCTGGTCGATCAAAAACGCCGCCAATCCGGCCCAAAGGATGAACGAACCGCGCATCAGTGACGGAAATGCCGCATGCCGGTGAAGACCATGGCCAGACCGGCCTCATCCGCCGCCGCGATCACTTCATCATCACGCATCGAACCGCCGGGCTGAATAACGCATGTTGCGCCTGCCTCGGCGGCCTCCATAAGCCCATCGGGGAAGGGGAAGAATGCATCAGAAGCTACGGCCGAACCGATGGTCAGCGGCTGGGGCAAGCCCAGCGCATCAGCCATACGCTCGGCTTTCTTTGCCGCGATCAGTGCCGAGTCAACGCGGCTCATCTGCCCCGCGCCGACACCCACGGTCGCGCCGTCTTTGACATAGACGATGGCGTTGGATTTGACATGTTTCGCCACTTTCCACGCGAACAGCAGGTCGCGCATCTGCTCCTCAGATGGCGCTTTTTTGGTGACCACCTTCAAATCATCCATACCAACAAAGCCGTTATCCTTGTCCTGCACCAGCAGGCCACCGGCCACCTGTCGCACAGTTTTACCACCGGCGGTCACATCCGGCAGAGCTTCGGTCGTCAGCAGGCGCAGGTTCTTCTTGGCGGCGAAGATCGCCTTGGCCTCGTCTGACGCCCCCGGAGCGATCACAACCTCGGTGAAAATCCCCGTGATCTCCTGCGCGGTTTCCGCGTCCAGCGGTTGATTCAACGCCACGATACCGCCGAATGCCGACGTCCTGTCGCAGTCGAACGCGGCTTTATAGGCCTCAAGCAACGTCGCACCTTTCGCTACACCACACGGATTGGCATGCTTGATAATCGCACAAGCTGCCCCTTCGGCCGGGTCGAACTCAGCGACCAGCTCAAAGGCGGCATCGGTATCGTTGATGTTGTTATAGCTCAGTTCCTTGCCCTGATGCTGTACCGCCGTCGCCACGCCCGGACGACCCGAGCCATCTACATAGAACGCTGCCGACTGGTGGCTATTCTCGCCATATCGTAAGGTCTGTTTCAGCTCACCGGCAAAGGCGCGGCGTTTGGGCGCCTCAAGCTCCAGCGCATCGGCCATCCAGTTGGACACGGCTGTGTCATAAGCGGCAGTGCGGGCATAGGCCTTTTGCGCCAACCACTGACGGAAGCCCAGAGAAGTCTTACCGTAATTCTCTTCCAGCTGATCCAGCAGCGACGAGTAGTCTTCGACATCCACAACCACGTTTACAAAAGCATGGTTCTTCGATGCGGCACGGATCATGGCTGGGCCGCCGATATCGATGTTCTCGATACACTCATCATAGGCAGCGCCCTTGGCCACGGTCGCTTCAAATGGGTAGAGATTTACCACAAGCAGATCGATTGCGCCGATACCATGTTCGTTCATCGCGGCGACATGGGTGTCATTATCGCGCAGAGCCAGCAGCCCGCCATGGACCATCGGGTGCAGCGTTTTGACCCGGCCATCCATCATCTCAGGGAAGCCGGTGATCTCGCTGACATCTTTCACCTCCAACCCCGCATCGCGTAGCGCCTTCGCGGTACCGCCGGTCGAAAGCAGTTCAACCCCGCGTTCGGCCAACGCCGTTCCCAGCTCGATCAGCCCGGTTTTGTCGGAAACGGAAAGCAACGCGCGGCGCACGGGGTGAAGGTCGGTCATGGGTCCAAAGGTCCTTTTGGCGTCAGTCGAAAACGGGCTCGTCCCGGTGCGTATCCCGCACGGCATAGGCTGTATCCTGAGCCTTGCTGAGCGTCCACCGGATGCGCGTCGCATACTCCATTGCGCGCCCAGATAGAACGATCTGTTTTGTCGCGCGTGGCTTTAATCGGCCTTTTTCAAGGTAAACGCTTGGTTCAACTGACAACTTTCCAACGCCATCATGGCGGAAAACCCATATCTCACCGCTTTTGAGCGCCATCGACACCGCAGCGCCACCCAGATCAAGTGCCGCATCAACGTCAGGATGCAGGTGAAACCGGATGTCAAAGGCTATCCCCTGCAGACCTGCCCCGTCCATCGCGCGATCGAACTGCCGTTTGGCTTTGTCGGTTGCGGTCAGCAGAATATCCTCGCCCACCAGCTCACGCCCGTCAAAGCGCAGTTCAAGCGTGCGGGCATGGGTCAGGCCAAACACTTTGGCGTAGCCGTCATGACCCACCATAAAGCGGGTGCCTTCGAATGCATCCTCGAAATCCACGGGCACATCCTGCGGGCCATCCACCAATGCTTCCTGCGACGACCCATTTGCGCCTTCTGCAAGCCGGGCGCTGGAATACCCTTCGACGCATAGGGTCGAATGCGACGGGGTCGCGCGCCCTGCCCTGCGCCATTCCTGCCCAAAACTGCCGCCTGATCCACAGTTCACGATCAGAGGACGGCGCCCCGAGGTCAGCTCAAACGCAAGCGAGGATGCGTGGGCGTTGAACGACGCAGCACCTTTGGGAGGCGCGCTGGCATCCACCAGAACCGTGGTTCTCGAGGCGGCAAGCCGTGCATAACCCATTGACAGGTCCGAATGCTGCTGCGGCTTGACACCGCTTTGTGCCAGTGCCTGATCCAGCCGCCCTTCAAGCCCACGCCCGCCCCCGTGAAATCTGGCCAGAGATCCATCTGCATGACGCAGATTTCGCAGAGTAGGTGCAATGCGCTTGATCGCCCCGGTCTGAGAGGCAGGCGTGCCTCGGCCAACTTCACCAAGTGCAGCAGAGGTCCAGGCCAGCAGAGTGAAGACCTCCAGCAATTCCTCAGGGTTGCGGGTGAGAATGCCGCCCTCGGCATCGATCTGGCGGTCGCATTCCCGGGCCAGTGCGCGCAATGCGGGATCAGCCAGTTGCTCCAGCCCCTCCAGGGCCAAACCAGCCTGAACCAGCCCTGCGAGCGCTTCGAATCTCGGCAATCCCGGTGTTGCTGCTGTCCAGCGTTTGGAAAGAAACCATGTTTGTTGTGCCAAGGAGCGGAAGAAAGCTCTGCTTTGCGCTCCGTCAGCGCCGCGCAGCAGAAATTGCGCGTGGTTGATCCAGCGCATCACCCGACGCCCGGTCAGATCCGGTGCCCAACCGGGGCCCTTCCCACGCCCATGTGCAGCGATCCAGCCCCAGACCCATCGCTGCGCCTTTTCACGGGCGCGCATATCGCCAACGGCTGCCAGATCATCCAGCCAGATAAAACCGTGACGTTCATCATCGAAATCCGGACTGGGCGCAGCAACATCCCATAGATCGGTGTCATCCGCCTCAACTAGATATCCAGCGAAAAGGAGATTCCCGGCCACCAGTTGTCGCCCGCGTGCAAACGAACCCACGGTGCGCGGCTCAGGCTGGCTGACGAATCCCGAAACCGCCTTCCGCCTTTGGCTCAGGCGCGCGTAAAGGCGGTTCTGAAACCGCATCCAGCGATTGGCCATTGTGTCCGATTCTGACATGACGCTTGCGACTCTGCCCCTTGCGCTCTGCGGGCGCTTGAACACACGATAGACCGGTCCGCGCGTCAAGTCATCGAAAAGCGTCGCCTCAAGCGGATTTGTTCAGACAGGCGATATAGAACCCGTCCATGCCACCCTTGTCCGCCCAGAAATCCGGGCGCAAACGCAAGCCACCTTCTTCTGTAATCCAGTCTGGTTCAACGCCCGCAATCTCAAGCGCCGCACGGTCAATCTGCATATCCGGGTATTGATCCAGCGCCTCTTCGATCTGCACCTCTCCTTCGTCCGGCAACAAGGAACAGGTGCAATATACCAATCGGCCTCCGGGTTTGAGCAGGGTCCAGGCATGGGCCAGCATCCGGGCCTGTAGTTCGATCAATCCCCCGAATTCCGAGCCATCCTTGGCGAAGGGTAAATCAGGATGGCGGCGAATCGTGCCCGTGGCCGAACATGGCGCGTCGAGCAGGATGGCATCATACTGGCCCTGATGGTCCAGCGCATCACCAGCGATCACCTTGGCCTTCAAACCTGTCCGTTTCAGGTTCTCGCGCACCCGCTCCAACCGTGTTTCGGAGATATCCAGCGCCGTGACCTCTGCCGCTACCACAGCCAATTGCAACGTCTTGCCACCGGGCGCGGCGCAAAGGTCCAATACCTTTTCCCCGGCTTTCGGGGCCAGCACGCGCACAGGCAGCGCCGCTGCCGCATCCTGAACCCACCAGTTTCCACGCTTGTAGCCCGGCAAAGCCGACACCTGCCCCGCATCCTGCAAACGGACTGAGCCGGTGGGCAGGGCTTCTCCGCCCGGCGCCTCGGCGCCCGGTTTCAGCGTCACGTCCAGCGGTGCACCATTGAAATGGGCCTGTTCCATACCCTTTACTGCGTCATCGCCCCACGCCATGATCAGAGGATCGCGCAGCCAGTCGGGCAGACGGGGCACGCGCATCTTGGGCCAAGCATCCGGTCCATCGGCGGCAATCTTGCGCAAGACTGCATTCACCAACCCCTTGAGCCGCCCATGCTTGCGCGAGCGTCCCACGATCTCGACCATCGAATTGACCACGCCATGCGCGGCCTCGCCCTGACACAGCTCGACCGTTCCAAGCCGCAGCGCGTTGTGCACAGTCAGCGCGGGCGTCTGCCGCAAGTGATCGGCCAACAGCCGGTCGGCACGCTCAAGCCCGCGTAGGGTTTCAATCGTCAGACGCTGCGCGCGCGCGCGATCCTCGGGTACCAGACGATCCAATGCGCCCGCCGCCAGACATTCAGGTAACAGCCGCCCCTCGCCCAATATCTGATCCAGCAGATAGATTGCACTGCGCCGCGCGGCGGTTGCAGAGTTTGACATGATGCTGAGTGCCTCTCGTGACCTTTGCCGCATTGCCTTGGGCGGACGAGGGCGTATATCAAGGCCCTGAACAGAAAGGAACCCGATGTCATGAGTGACGAGCGCAAAGACCTGCCCCCCGCCGCGCAGCGCGCATTGGCCGAGGCTGAGGAACGTCGCAAAAAGGTCGAAGCGGAAGCCAAGACGCAGCCCAAGGAACTGGGTGGGCGCGACGGTCCTGATCCGGCCCGCTATGGCGATTGGGAGAAAAAGGGCATCGCCATCGACTTCTGATCAGGCCCCGCCCCGCAGCGCTTGCAGAAAGTCGTCTATCAACGCCCTTTGCCGTTTCGACCTTGCCCGATCCTCGGGCCATGTCAGCCAATAGCCATCCTTTGTCCTAAGCTCGGGCATATCCAATCTGTGTAATTGACCATTCTTTAAGCTGCCCGAAGCCAACGGTAGTGAACCCAACGCGATCCCCATGCCCTGACGCGAGGCCGTGATCGCGTGACCTACCGAGTCAAAACTGATCCGGCCAGCCGGTAATTCATCAACCCCCGCGACCTGCGCCCAGTCCTTCCAACCGGGGCGTTCTCCGCGCAAATCAATCAGCGGCGCACCCCACTTGATGCCAGATGCGGCCATCGGTGCCAGAACTTCAGGCGCAATTAGCTTTGCCTTTCGTCCAGGCCAGACACCTCTGCCATAGCGGATCTGCAGCCAGGTACGCTCTTCCTCCAATGAGGCCCGGCGCGCCATGGAATCTGTCATCACACGCACATTGGGCTGCGCCTCAAGGAACTTGGGCAAGGCTGGCAGAACCAGCGCGTGGATATGCGACGAAAGTCCCGCGACCCGAAGCTCGCGCGGGGATTTGCCGAACAGATCCTCGGTATTGCGTTCCAGTGCTTGCAGGCTGTCCTGCACCAATGGCAGATAGCTTTCGCCTTCGATGGTCAGCGACACGCCCCGCGCCTCGCGCAAAAATAATGACCTGCCCAGCCATGCCTCAAGATTTCCGATCCGTTGACTGACTGCCGCCTGCGTCAGACCAAATTCGCGCGCGGCAGCAGAAAAACCACCCAGCCGCCCGGCGGCTTCGAACACACGCAGCCAGTCCAATGGAGGTAGTCCAATCTTCTTCTTATCCATAAGATTTTCCAAGTCTCAGAGGCAATAAGGTTTAATTGTAGTAATGTCACGAAGCGCATATCTCCTCAAGCAAAGCCCGCGCCGAACAGGAGAGACCCCATGCTGCGCTCAGCCACTTTCGACCCATCTGTGGTCACTATCGCGTTTTCCGATGGTACCGAGGCCCGCTTCCACGCCATTTGGCTGCGCGACAATGCGCTGGACCCCGAGACCCGCGCACCCGGAAACGGGCAGCGTCTGATTACAATCGGCGATATCCCCACCGATATCTCGGTCAGTACCGCCGAGATCCAAAATGGCGATCTGAGTGTTACCTTTCAGCCCGAAAACAAATCCGTGATGTTCCCTGCCGATTGGCTGGCCGATCACGTTTATGACCGCGAACAGGCGCAAGACGTTGGCCGCACCGCATCCGGCGTCACCACATGGGAGCGTGGTATCAGCGCCCCCAGCGGTGACTGGGAAAGGGTGCACACCGACCCGGAGGCTAAGCGCAGCTGGCTGGCTGCCGTCGCGGAGTACGGCTTTGCCAAGCTGACAGGTGGCCCGACCGAGCCGGAATCGCTGCTGAAAGTGGCCGATCTGTTCGGCTACGTGCGCCAGACAAATTATGGCCCTTATTTCGAGGTTCGGACCGAGGTGAACCCGACCAACCTCGCCTATACTGGGTTGGGGTTGCAGGCCCATACCGACAACCCTTATCGCGACCCGGTACCGACACTGCAAATCCTCTACTGCCTTGAGAATTCGGCTGAAGGCGGCGATTCCATCGTTGTCGATGGTTTCCGCGCGGCTGAGCGTCTGCGCGATCTGAACCCCGAGGGCTTCGCCTTGCTTGCAGGCTATCCGGCACGGTTCGAGTATAAAGGTTCGGACGGGGTCTGTTTGCGGTCACGTCGCCCGATGATCGAGCTTTCCCCCGATGGCGAGTTGATCGGCATTCGCTTCAACAACCGCTCGTCTGCGCCGTTCGTGGATGTACCCTTTGACAAGATGGAAGCCTACTATGCAGCCTATCGCCAGCTGGGTGAGATCATTGACGATCCCGCTATGGGCGTGTCTTTCAAGCTGGAACCGGGCGAAAGTTTCATCGTCGACAACACACGCGTAATGCATGCACGGCTGGGCTATTCCGGGGCCGGGTCTCGCTGGTTGCAGGGATGCTATGCTGACAAGGATGGGCTGCTTTCGACACTGGCCGCCATGCAGATGACACAACCGGAGGCGGCGGAATGAAACCCGATTTCTCGACCTTAAACCGGGACAATATCGTGGCCTTTATCGGTGACATCTTCGATCGTCGGGGGGGTGAGGAATATCTGGGGGAACCCGTCACCATGGCCCAGCACATGCTGCAGGGTGCCACGATTGCGGAACAGAGCGGACAGTCTGAAGAAATCATCGTCGGTGCGCTGTTGCATGACATTGGCCATTTTACGTCGGAATTCGGCACTTACCATCCGGACGATACCGAAGACCGGCATCATGAAGATGCGGGTGCAGAGGTGTTGGAGCAGTTCTTTCCGTCGGTCATCACCGATTGCTGCCGATACCACGTGGCAGCCAAGCGGTATCTCTGCGCCACCAAGCCGGAGTATTTCAATCGCCTGTCCGCAGCCTCGGTCCATACGCTGGAACTGCAGGGTGGTCCGATGAGTGCCAAGGAGATAGCCGAGTTCGAGGCAAATCCGAACCTGAAAGAAATCATTCAGGTCCGTTATCTGGACGAAGCGGGAAAACGCGCTGATATGGAGACCCCGGATTTCGCCCATTTCGCACCGATGGTACAACGGATGGTCGACCGGCACATTCAGGCAAGCTGAGACAGCTTTCATCTGCCCGATCGATAAAGCCAAGAAAATTCGTCGAATTTTCTTGGCTCTTGATCCTAAAGCCTACAGCCCCAGAACATCCACCATGTCATACTGGCCCGGCGCCTTGCCTTGACCCCACAACGCGGCTTTGAGCGCCCCACGGGCAAAGATCGCACGGTCAGTAGCCAGATGGCGCAACACGATACGCTCACCGGGTGCCGCGAACAGGACATCGTGTTCGCCGACAATGTCTCCGCCACGAATGGCGTGGAAGCCGATGTCGCCGCGTTTGCGCGCACCGGTAATACCGTCGCGGCCCCTATCGGCCACATCCGACAACTTGACACCGCGCCCCTCGGCGGCGGCTTCGCCCAGCATCAAAGCTGTGCCTGAAGGCGCATCGACCTTGTGATGGTGATGCCCCTCGATGACCTCGATATCAAAATCCTCATCCAGTGCCGCAGCGACCTTCTTGGTCAGCTGAACCAACAGATTTACCCCGAGGCTCATATTCCCGGCCCGCACAATCACGGCATGGCGCGCGGCAGGTTCCAAAGCTGCGATCTGTTCATCCGTCATTCCGGTGGTGCCAATCACGTGAACGCACCGCGCTTGTGCTGCCAGCGCGGCAAACTCGAGCGTCGCCTCGGGCGCCGTAAAGTCGATAACAGCCTGCGCCTGCGCAAATGCCTCCAGCGGATCGTCAGTGACGGTAATACCGAGCGCCTGCCCGCCCATTGCCTGACCCACATCCTGACCGATCCAGTCATGACCCTTACGCTCGACCACACCGACCAGACGCGCCTGATCGCTCTCAGACACGGTCTTGATCAGCATCTGCCCCATACGGCCCGAAGCCCCTGTGATAACGATCCCCGGAATATGGGTCATTGCGTTAGTCCTTTCTAAAGTCGGCTCAAAGCCTCCTACCCGGTTCGCGCCCGCTTGGCAAAGCCCCGCTTTGGGCTTAGATCGGGGGGCATGGCAAAGAACAAATTCCACGATGGCCCCGGCCCTTCCCAACGACAGCTGCGTGTCGGCGAACTGATCCGCCGCACCCTGTCCGAAGTTTTGGCGCGCGGAGATGTCCACGACCCCGACTTGAACCGCATGTCGATCACCGTGGGTGAGGTGCGCACCTCGCCCGATCTAAAGATCGCCACCGCCTATGTGCTGCCCTTGGGCGGCAAGGGGCAGGAGGACGTGATCGAACTGCTCGCTCGAAACAAGGGTGAGCTTCGGCGCGCAGTGGGCAAGAAGGTGGGCCTGAAATTCTCACCCGACCTGCGGTTCCGTTTGGACGACACGTTTGATCGACTGGACGACACCCGCCGTATGTTTAATCAGGACGCGGTACGCCGCGATCTGGACGAGTGATCCGTACACTTGTCACGCTGTGTGCTGTCCTTTGGGCCGCGCAAGTCTCTGCAGTCACCTGCGAGAAGCTGACTCATGAGGACAAGCGATATACGGTTTGCGAGGTGGATACCTCGGAAGATTTGCGCCTGTTTCTGAACGATGAAAATGGCGATCTGCTGGGTCATTTCTCTTCGGTGAATGAGGCGTTGGAGCCTCAGGGGAAAAGGCTCGTCTTTGCGATGAATGCGGGCATGTACCATGACGACCGCTCGCCCGTCGGCCACTATGTCGAAGAAGGGGAAGAGCAGATGCGCGTGATACCGAATGCCGGACCCGGCAATTTCGGCCTGCTGCCCAACGGTGTGTTCTGCATCCGTGAAAACCGTGCCGATGTGTTCGAGACTTTGGATTTCGTCGATCAGGCACCGCAGTGCCGCTTTGCGACACAATCGGGCCCCATGCTGGTGATCAACGGAGAGTTACACCCTCGCTTTCTGCCGGAATCAACCTCGCGCTACACCCGAAACGGGGTGGGCACCAGCGCCGATGGCACGCGTGCGGTGTTTGCGATCTCGGACGATTACGTCACTTTCCACGAATTCGGCAGCCTATTCCGCGATGTCTTAAAAACACCGAATGCGCTGTTTCTAGATGGCAACATTTCCCGCATGTATGATCGCGCCAGCAATCGGTCGGATATCGGGTTTTCGCTGGGACCCATCGTGGGTGTCGTCGAGGATGTTCCGGCAAATTGACAGCATCGAAACGATCCGCTAACTCGCGCGCCTCAGCAAGACTCAAGGTGTAGAATGGGACGCAAACGCAAGGGCCGCGACATTTCCGGTTGGCTGGTGGTGGATAAGCCCGCTGGCATGACTTCGACCGCGGTGGTCAACAAGGTGCGTTGGGCGATGGACGCCAAGAAAGCGGGCCATGCGGGCACGCTGGACCCCGAGGCGACCGGCGTTTTGGCCGTTGCGCTGGGTGAGGCAACCAAGACCGTCCCCTACATCACCGATGCGCTGAAGGCCTACACCTTCACCGTGCGGCTGGGGCAGGCCACCAACACCGATGATGCTGAGGGCGAAGTCATCGCTGAGAGCATTGCGCGCCCCTCGGATGAGGATATCAAACAAGCGCTCGGCCCGTTTCTGGGCGATATCAAACAGGTGCCGCCCAAGTTCTCGGCCGTGAAAATCGACGGTCAACGCGCCTATAAGCTGGCCCGCGATGGCGAGGATGTAGAACTGACCGCCCGCCCTCTTTGGGTAGAGGAACTGGTGCTGATCGACCGCCCCGACAAAGACCACGTCGTGCTGGAGATGACCTGTGGCAAAGGTGGCTATGTCCGTTCCATTGCGCGTGATCTGGGTGAGGCGCTCGGCTGCCACGGCCACGTGAAAAAACTGCGCCGCATCTGGTCCGGCCCGTTTGAGGCCGAGGATGGCCTGACCATCGAACAGATCGACGAAATGGCCAAAACCACCGCACTGGATAATTATCTGCATCCGCTGGAAACCGGCTTATCGGACCTACCCGAGCTGAAATGCACCTCTGAAGGAGCCACCCGTCTGCGGAATGGCAATCCGGGCATGGTGCTGGCCTCTGACGTAGAATACGGCGACGAGGCCTGGGCCTCGCTGGATGGCAAGGCCGTGGCCGTAGGAATTTACAAGTCGGGCGAATTGCACCCAAGCCGCGTCTTTGCCGCCAACTGATGACTGTTCAGGCGGCGATACGCAATTTGTGACCCAGTCGAAGTATCTCGGACACCAGTAGATCCAGATCCTGCTTTTGCGTGCGGTGATTGTTGACCGCCACCCGTAGGCAATGCGCCCCCTGAACCGTTGTATCCGATAAAACCGCTGTGCCTTCCTCTTGCAGGCACAACATGATTTCGCTGTTAATCGCACGCAGAGTTTCGGGGCTGAGACCGCCCGGGTCATAGCGGAAACAAACGATGTTTATATTGGTGGGGAACATCAAGGTGAGGTCATCCTCTGCCTCGATCAGCGAAGTCAGATAACGCGCCTTTTCGATATCCTGATCAATGAGCCTGCCGAATTTCTGAACGCCGTGCTCCTTCAAGGACATCCAGACCTTGAGCGCTCGAAACCCACGCGAAGTCTGAATGCCGTAATCGTGCAAAAACGCCGCCCCGGCGACGCCTCGGGATTGCGGTTCCAGGTATTCCGGGGTCAGAGTAAATGTCGCGTGGTGGGCATCATGGCTTCGCACCAATGCGCAACCCACTTCGAAAGGCGCATGTAACCATTTGTGTGGGTCGAGCGCGACGGAATCCGCGCGTTCGATGCCGGACACGCGCCAACTGTTATCATGGGCGATTGCAATTAACGCACCGATACAGCCGTCAACATGAAACCACAGGCCTTCCTCGCGGCAGAAATCGGCAATCGCCGACAAGTCGTCGATGGCGCCTGTGTTCACGGTTCCGGCGGTAGCAATCACACAAGCGGGGTTAAGGCCGTCTGCGCGATCCTGCGCGACCATGCCGGCAAGCGCTTCAAGATCCATCGTCAAATCGTCTTGCGTAGGAACACGCCGCAGCGCCTTGTTGCCCAGACCCAGTGTTTCGAGCGACTTTTGGTGACAACTATGCATCTGATCCGATCCGTAATACCGCATCGGCTTATCCATGGCGGCGATGCCCTCTTCGCGCATGTCGATCCCGGATTTGACGTTGCGGGCCACCGTCAGCCCGATCAAGTTTGCCACGCTGCCGCCGCTGACCAATGTCCCACTGGCCCCTTCCGGCAGACCGATCATCTCGCGTAGCCAGTCGACGACTTGTCGGTCGATCAGGGCTGCCGCATGATTCCCTCCCCCTAGGTTCGATCCCTGAACCGCAGCCAGAAAATCCGCCATCGCGCCAGTGAAATTGCTCGCGCCCATATACCAGCCCCAAAACCGGGGATGAATATTGCCCATTGGATACTGCATGACCTGAGACTGGACATCATCCATCAAATCACCCAACGGCATACCCTGCTGAGGTGCAGGCGTTTCGAACCCGTTGCGTATGGCAGTCGGCATATCTTTCCAAATCGACCTATCACGCACATCACGCGTATGATCCAACGCCATATCCAACATTTCATGTGCTAACTTGCGGGTCTGCTCCCAATCCGCCGGATCCAATGTCTCGAATGTCATGTCTTCCCCCAGAATAAGCCGTTCAAATGAAGGCAGGTATAGCACAAGTTAAGGATCAGGACATCGCCCCTTGTAAACGGGCCTAATTCCAGCCAAACCCGACTGCATGATCACCCGTTCTCATACCAAGGGCGACGCGCCCTCGACTGCCATCTACTCCGATTGCGAAAAATACCGCTATAGCCTGACCCGTATCTGGAACCCGGCGGGCCGCAAGGCGTTGTTTGTGATGCTGAATCCGTCGACGGCGACCGAGGTGCAGAACGACCCCACGGTGGAACGTTGCGAGCGTCGCGCACGCACACTGGGTTTCGGAGCTTTTCAGGTCACCAATATCTTTGCCTGGCGCGACACTGATCCGCGCAAGATGCGAGCATCTGCAGATCCGGTGGGGCCTGAGAATGACGCAGCCATCCTAGACGGCGTGGAATGGGCGGATCAGGTCATCGCCGCCTGGGGCACCCATGGCGCACATCTGGAACGCGGCCCCGCAGTTGAGGACTTGCTGCGCGGCACGGGCCAGCCCTTGTTCCACCTTGGGCTGACCAAGGACGGGCATCCGAAGCATCCTCTCTACATTGCGTACACTCAGCAGCCCGAACCCTGGTGATAAAGGGTTAACCACGCTCTCAGCTTCGCTTTGACCAAGCCATTGTTTGCATGAGATGTTTTACACTCGGAGCCATTGTGCTTGCGGAGGGTAGATATGTTTCTGATCGGATTATTCGGAATGGCCGCCATGGGTGGTGCCGCCTACGCAATCAGCGACGTACTTGTGCCAGAAGACAAAGGCGATGACGAGGAGGAAGACGATCGCATCGAGGAAACGGCCGACGACGACCTGTCGGAAGGCAATTTGCTTGACGCGGACGAGAATGTCGACGAGCCCAGCTCTGCCGAGGAAACCGACTCTGACACTGGTGAGATTGTGTCCGAGTATGAAGGCGATCTGGTCATTGCGGGCGATGAGGATGCGGATGTTGTGACCGGGCAGGAAGGCAACGATCAGATCAACGGATATGGCGGGGACGACTGGATCGACGGCGGCGCTGGCAACGACGTGTTGTATGGCGGTGGTGGCGGGGACGTCCTGTTTGGCAACCTCGGGAATGATGTGCTCCATGGTGAATATGGTGACGACGCGCTGGACGGAATGTCAGGAAATGACGACCTGTATGGTCATTTCGGAACAGATGATCTGAGCGGCGGTGATGGGAATGACCGGCTTTTTGGTGGTCAGGGCGATGACACGTTAAGCGGCGATAACGGCGACGACGCGCTACAAGGCGGAGATGGCGACGACTACCTTGTTGGGGGTGCCGGTGAAGACGCCCTGTTTGGCGGAGATGGTGATGACATCTTGTCCGGAGAAGACGGCCCGGACGAGCCTTCGCGCGACTTCCTAAACGGGGGCTCTGGGGACGACGTCATTCTTGCCGAAGACGGCGATGTGGTCACAGGTGGAGAGGGTGAGGACGAGATCGTTGTGCAGTCCGACCCCGAGCAGGAAGCCACGACAATCATGGATTTCCAGATCGGTCACGACAAGCTTCTGATCACCTGGGACAACCCGGAAGAACCGGAATTGACGATCGAACAGGACAGTGAAAACAACAGCTTGACCCATGTTCGGGTCAATGGTGAAGACGTCGCTCAGCTTTTTGGCGCAGAGGGACTGACTGTTGAAGATATTCAGTTCGTGACCGAAGCCCAGTTGGAGCAGTACGCCTTCACCAGTTGAGCCTGCAGAATCCCTTTGCCATTTGCGGTGAATGCGCCTATACGCGCCCATCCGCATCGGAATCGGTGCGGTTTTCTCCATGGGCCTGTGCTGGACGACATCCCGGCCTGCGCCATCAACTCTAACCTTTAAAGGAGACCCCGATGTCGATTACTGCCGCTGATAAAGCACGCGTCATGAAAGAATTCGCAACCAAGGACGGCGACACTGGTTCGCCTGAAGTCCAGGTTGCTATCCTGACCTCGCGCATCAACACCCTGACCGAGCACTTCAAAACCCACAAGAAAGACAACCACGGTCGTCGTGGTCTGCTGAAGATGGTTGCTCAGCGCCGTAAGCTGCTGGACTATCTGAAGGGCAAAGAAGAAGCACGCTATCAGGACCTGATCAAAAAGCTGGGCATCCGCCGCTAAACGCGTTTTGTTCATGTTGTACAGGCGCTGAGGCCCTGTTCGTACAAATTGTACATCTTGTACGCCCGCCATTTGGTGGGCGTATTTGTTTTGGTCACTGTCTAATCTAGTGAACTGTGCGGCGCGCGAATTTCCCGCCATGTTCATGAGAGACGGCACACACATACCTGCGGCCCAAACCTTACCGCTACGCAAAGAAGCGCAAACTTTTTTAACTTCCTGTGAACCACTTCACTGAACGCGGTCAAAGATTGCGCCATTCTGAGGATGTTAGTGAGTAGGCGCTTCTTTTGTTTCGAGCGTCAGGTTTTTCATAGTCCTCCCTTTTTTACTGGGCGTGCCTGTAGCGGGCGCGCCCATTTTCGTTCGGGACACACTGATGAAACCTACTTGCCTTTGGTATCAAGCGCTTGAACGCCGGGATGGCGAAAGAGTTTCGCCATCGCAATCAATGCCAGTACACCGCAGATGACCGCGAGCACGAAAGGCATCCGCAAATTGATAGCCATGAGGGACCCGCTGAGGGCCGTAATGGTCCCGGAGCCCAACGCGTAGATGGCGACTGTCACACCCATGACCCAACCTTGCTCGGTTGGGCCGACGCTCGCGGAAAACAACGAAAGCATGGTCGGGTACATGATCGCGAACGCGATGGTTATCGGAACAATCAGGACATAGGTCAGATCGGCCATGGGGTTCAGCATGAAGGCCAATATCCCAAGCGCCATCGCTGCAATGGAGACATATAGAATCGGAAACTTTTTATAGCGCTCGTGCAGCGGTGCGGTGAGGTAGGCACTGCCAAAGGCCATGGAGCCTCCGAACACGGCGAGGGCCATGCTGTTTTGAAGCGTACTGAACTTGAACCGGGTCAGCAGATACGTGTCGATGAAGAAGAAAAACGCATTCAGGCACATCAGCGAGAACAACATGACGACCGAAAGCCGCAAAACGACCGGGTGCGAGAAGACTTTCCACAGGTTCAAAACAACATCTAAAAGCCCGAAGTCAATTTTTTGTCTTTTGAAACCGGGTTCGGAGAAGAAGAACAGAATCAGTGCCATGTTGATCAGGATCAGGGCAATGGCGACGTAGAAAGGCAGTTCCAGTGACGCAAATGACCCCATCAGGTTTTGGTCGCTGAGCAATCCTGAAATCAGTGGCCCCCCGAGCAGGCCCAGCGCGGATGCCGCAACAATCATCCCGAGGTTTTTTGATTTCTCCTGATCGTCATGGCTGATGTCGATCAATGCGGCCTGCGCAATGGGTTGGTTGGCCGTCGTAAACCCGGAAATGGCGCGCCCCAAAAGTAACAGCCAATAGCTGGACGTCATGATCGCGGCCACAGTCAGAACATAGCCGATCAGGGCACCGGTAAGGCAGATCATGATGCCTGTTTTACGCCCGATATAGTCCGACAACTTGGCGATAAAGGCCGCCCCGAAAAAGTAGAACAGAAAGAAGACGACAATCAGAATCGTATAGTCGAGCTGGCGGATATTCGTCGCTGTTCCATGTGCGAGGAAAGCCTGGTGTGGATCCAGCAGGATCGTGTTGAAAATCGGCACGATCAGTCCAAAACCCATCACGTCAATGAATACGACCAGCAACAGAGACAATCGTGAAAGGTTCATAACAGCTTCCTCATTACGGTCCCGGAATAATCCAATTTCAAAACGTCGAGGGGGCCGGCCACATCACAAGAAACACGCGCTGCGCCAAGATTTGCCCAGAGTCAGGGTATGGGCTGTTTTGTTTTCTGTCCAATTTGGCGCGGCGACGGGCGGTATCCGGGTGGCTGACCTTGGGTTTCGAATTGTGACGCCGCGTCGCAAAAGCCGGGCCCAAGGTTAGAAGGTTGACGTAAGCGTAAGCAGTGCCGTGATTTTTTTCCAAGCGGTCAAAAAAATGATGCAAACAGCAGATTTCTTCCCCCTTTCTCGGCACCCCATTTTTCTTACATGGACGGTGTCGCTGCGGGTTCACACTCACGGAAGTTGGTCTTTGAGCCCTTCCCTCAAGTGGCTTGGACCTGACCCGCAGCGGCAAGGATTTGATGACCATATGTTGCCGGAGTTGAATGATGCCATTGAAGACAATTCTGAGCCGGGTGTTTGCAACCAAGATGTCTGAGACGTCCAACGCCACAAATGCGCGGTCGATTTTGAATAACCCCTACGACCACAAGAAGGCAATTTCGAAGGTTGAGACAGCGGCGGTTCTTCGCGGGATCCTAGAAGATGAAAAGATGGAATATCCAACCCAAGACAAACGCGAGGATTCGCTGCACTGACCGCCGTTTGGTACGCTCCTGACGACTTCTGCATGGGCACGCGCAACAGGGTCCGCTCCGGACCAAAAACGCCCGCCGAATTGGCGGGCGTTTCGGTTTTCTCAGGATAATCCCAGTTACATCTTGGCCTTTTCTGATTTAAGCGCCAGCCACAGGCAGTAGCACATGATCAGAACCACCAGGGTAAACGGAATTCCAGTCGACACCGCTGCCCCTTGCAAGGCAGAGAGACCTCCGCCCAGCAGCAGTGCGATTGCGACGAGGCCTTCAAGCGTGCACCAGAACACGCGTTGCACAACCGGTGCGTCCATCTTTCCGCCTGCCGTGATCGTGTCGATCACCAGCGAGCCTGAGTCCGACGATGTGACAAAGAACACAACGATCAGGATCAGAGCGATCGGGGCAATGATGCCATAAAGCGGCAGTTCCTTCAGGAACCCGAACAGCGCACCTTCTGGGGCGTAACTGTCGATCACCGTGGCGCGGACACCTTCTGCGCCGCCTGCGTTCAGCATGTCGATGGCTGCGCCGCCAAAGGTCGACATCCACAAGGCACATACCGCAGTGGGTGCCAGCAAGGCGCAGATCACGAACTCACGCACCGTACGACCTTTGGAAATGCGGGCGATGAACATGCCCACGAAAGGTGACCACGCAATCCACCAGGCCCAGTAGAAGGTTGTCCAGCCGTGGAAGTAGCTGGTGTCTTCCCGACCGAACGGATTGGACAGGGCCGGTAGATGGGTCACGTAATCCACCATCACGTTGAAGTACCGTGCAATGGCGGTTCCGACACCGGTAACTACGATGACGAAGATGAACAGTCCTACGGCCATGATCATGTTGATCTCACTCAACCGTTTGACACCTGCATCCATGCCCATCAGGACCGAGCCCAGTGCGATCATCGTAATGCCTATGATCAGCAGGACGGTGACGGTGGGGCTGGGTTCGATGCCAAAGACCTCATATAGCCCGGCGGCCACCTGTTGTGCGCCCAAACCCAATGATGTGGTCAGGCCGAAGAGGGTCGCGAATACTGCCAGAGTATCGATGATGTGGCCCCACCAGCCCCAGACGCGCTCGCCCAGGATCGGATAAAAAGCCGAACGCAGGGTCAATGGTAGCCCGAGATTATAGCTGAAGATTGCAAGCGCCAGACCAACGGCCGCATATACCGCCCAGCCTTCGAGACCCCAATGATGGATCGTGCCGACAATGCCGATATATTCGTTACCCGGCACAGCGATATCGATGCCCAGTGGGCGGGCGTTGCCGTCTTCTGCAAAGTTGTAATAGACCGGCTCCATCACGCCGAAGAACAACAGCCCGATGCCGATCCCGGCCGCGAACATCATCGCGATCCATCCGGCGTAGGAATAGTCGGGTTTGGCGTCCTTGCCGCCGATCCGCACCTTGCCCACAGGCAAGATGATCAGCACCAGACAGAACAGGGTGATTGCGTCAACCGACAGCACCAGAAACCAGTCAAACGTGCTGGTCAGCCATGGCCGGAGCCAGCCAAAGAACGTGGCTGCGGATTCCTGATTTGCCAGCGCGATCAGGACGAACGCAAAGATCAGGATACTAGAGATCAAAAAGACCGGGTTATGGATGTCCAGACCGAAAGGCCGGACATTGTCCTGCCCCAGCTCATATTCGGTCTCAAAGTCATAAATCCGGGGATCCGGATCCAGCATTTTCTTGGTTTGTGCCATGCGTCTGCCCTTCTGTTCGCTACGTGCAAACGCCAAGGTATTCGACCGGCGGACGGAGGTGATATTCGTATTACCTTGGCGCGTTTCCGTCGTTTCGACCGCAGGTATGGTGGTTTCAGCCTATACGGATACTAAATTTTCACCAAATATATTCGATTTCGCGAATAGTTAGGCGGTGGGAGCGACCGAATTAGCTTTCAGAGCTGCAAATATCCTGTTATTCAACCAAATGGTTGACTGAAGCAGAAAAGGCATGTAATTCATCCAAATGGTTGAACGAGAGAATCGCTATGACCTAGGCGCTATATTGAAGGCCGCGTCCGACCCAACCCGCCGCGTGATCCTAACGATGCTCGCGCAGCAAGGCCCCTTGCGGGTGACGGATATTGCGCGGCAATTCGATATGAGCCTCAACTCGGTGTCCAAGCACATCAAGGTGCTCGAGAATGCCGGGCTGGTGCGGCGTCGGACGGAATGGCGCGAGCATCTGATCGAGGTGCAGATGGCCCCCTTGTCAGCCGTGGATGACTGGTTCGCCGGGCTGCGTTCGATCTGGGCGCTTCGGCTGGACGCCTTGGAAACTGCTTTGGAGGACCCAGAAGATGACGGAACTGTCCCTTGAAATAACCCGCGCCATTCCGCACCCGCCGGAAAAGGTTTTTGATGCTTGGCTAGACCCGGAAATGTTGGCCAAGTTCATGCTGCCCGGTCCCAACATGTCAGTGCCCGAAGCTTATTCTGACGCCAAGGTAGGGGGCCGGTTCAAGATCATCATGCGCGCGCCCGAGGCCGGGGACCTTCCGCATGAGGGCGAATACAAGGTGATCGACCGGCCCAATCGGCTGCAATTCACTTGGAACTCTCCATACAGTCAGGACGATTCCACCGTGACGCTAGATTTCACGCCCACCGACAAGGGTACGGAATTGCGCCTGCACCACATCCGCTTCCCTTCGGAAGAAAGCCGCAACAATCACGAAGGTGGCTGGACCCGAATCCTTGAGACGCTGGAGGGTGCGCTGTGATCAACTGGCTCGCCCTTGGCGTGGGTGTGATCGCGGCCTTTCTGCTGGGCTGGCTGGTCTACGGACCCGTCGGCTTTCAGAAACGCTGGGCCGAGGGAACACGGATCGACCCCACCCCGCCCGAATCTCCACCCCTGCCGCAGATGGCGGCCCAGATCGTTTTCCTGATCCTGCTAGCCGCTGTGATCGCGGTGACCGAGACCAACAACAGCCTTGGCGTTGCGGTGCTGGCGATCCTCGCAGTGGCTGCTCAGGCCGCATCGGTCGGGGCATGGTCGCAGAAAAGCGGCTTCGCCATCGCAGTCGACACCGGATATGCGCTGGGCTGCGGCGTGGTGATGATATTGGCGCACGCTATCCTTTGATACATCGGCCCCTGCCCCGCTTGGGCGGGGGTTAGGCAATCCCCTGCCCCCCAAAAACTCCCGACTTTCCAAAGCTTGCAAACTGATGTATGGGCCTGTCATCTGAGACGTTGTGCCCTGACCCCGGCACTCGAATGGAAGATAAAGTGGGGTCGGCGGCAATGGGGCCGCCATGCAAACCGGAGACCCGCAGGGGCGGGAGTGCTCCGTTCTAGGATACGCATATGTTTGATGTAACAAAGAAATCGATTCAGTGGGGCGAAGAGACGCTGACACTGGAAACCGGCAAGGTTGCCCGTCAGGCCGACGGCAGCGTGATTGCCACGCTGGGCGAAACCAGCGTGATGGCAAACGTGACCTTTGCCCGTGCTCAAAAGCCCGGTCAGGATTTTTTCCCGCTGACCGTACACTATCAAGAAAAATACTATGCCGCCGGTAAGGTTCCGGGTGGCTTCTTCAAGCGCGAAGCGCGCCCGACCGAGAAAGAGACGCTGACCGCGCGTCTGATCGACCGTCCGATCCGCCCGCTGTTTGTTGACGGCTTCAAAAACGAAGTTCTGGTGATGTGCACCGTGCTGTCCCACGATCTGGTCAACGACCCCGACATCGTTGCGATGATCGCGGCATCCGCTGCTCTGACCATTTCCGGCGCGCCGTTCATGGGTCCGATCGCCGGTGCCCGCGTTGGTTTCGAGGATGGTGAATACGTTCTGAACCCGACCGTCGACGACATGCAGGACCTGCGCCTGAACCCTGAACAGCGTCTGGACCTGGTTGTTGCCGGTACCAAAGACGCCGTGATGATGGTGGAATCGGAAGCTTACGAACTGTCCGAGGCGGAAATGCTGGGCGCGGTAAACTTCGCGCATGAGCAAATTCAGCCCGTGATCGACCTGATCATCTCGCTGGCCGAAGAAGCCGCGAAAGAGCCGTTCGAATTCGTCGCCCCCGATTACTCGGAGCTGTCCGCCGCTGTTTCGGCTGCCGGTGAAGAGAAGATGCGCGCCGCGTTCGCGATCACCGACAAGCAAGAGCGCACCGCCGCTGTTGCCGCGGCCCGTGAAGCGATCAAGGAAGCGCTGACCGAAGAGCAGCTGGAAGACGGCAACCTCGGCTCCGCAATGAAGAAGCTGGAAGCAGGCATTCTGCGCGGCGACGTCGTCAAAGGCGGCAAGCGTATCGACGGTCGTTCGACCACCGATATCCGTTCGATCGTTGCAGAAACCTCGATGTTGCCGCGGACCCACGGTTCTGCCCTGTTCACCCGTGGTGAGACTCAGGCATTGGCCGTGACCACGCTGGGCACAGGTGACGACGAACAGTTCATCGACGCGCTGCACGGCAACTTCAAATCCAACTTCCTGCTGCACTACAACTTCCCTCCCTACTCGGTGGGTGAAGTTGGCCGCGTGGGTGGTCCGGGCCGTCGTGAGATCGGCCACGGCAAGCTGGCATGGCGTGCCCTGCAGGCGGTTCTGCCTGCGGCGACCGACTTCCCCTACACGATCCGCATCGTGTCGGAGATCACGGAATCCAACGGCTCCAGCTCAATGGCGTCGGTCTGCGGCGGTTCGCTGTCGATGATGGATGCGGGCGTTCCGCTCAAAGCACCGGTTGCCGGTGTGGCCATGGGTCTGATCCTGGAAGATGACGGCGAATACGCCATCCTGTCGGACATTCTGGGTGACGAAGATCACCTGGGCGACATGGACTTCAAGGTTGCGGGTACCGAAAACGGCATCACCTCGCTGCAGATGGACATCAAGGTTGCGGGCATCACGCCTGAGATCATGGAGAAAGCCCTGGCGCAAGCCAAGGACGGCCGGATGCACATTCTGGGTGAGATGGGCAAAGCCCTGTCCGAAACCAACGAATTCTCGGTCCACGCGCCGCGCATCGAGACCATGAACATCCCCACCGACAAGATCCGCGAAGTGATCGGCTCGGGTGGTAAGGTCATCCGCGAGATCGTCGAGGTTTCGGGTGCCAAGGTCGACATCAATGACGACGGCGTCATCAAGATCGCGTCGCCCGACGGTGAATCGATCAAGAAGGCCTATGAGATGATCCACTCGATCGTGGCCGAGCCGGAAGAAGGTCAGATCTACACCGGTAAAGTGGTCAAGATCGTCGACTTCGGTGCCTTCGTGAACTTCTTTGGCAAGCGCGACGGTCTGGTGCACGTGTCCCAGATCGAAAACCGACGCCTGAACCATCCGTCGGATGTTCTGAAAGAAGGTCAGGAAGTAAAGGTCAAGCTGCTGGGCTTTGACGATCGCGGCAAGGTGCGCCTGTCGATGAAAGTTGTCGATCAGGAAACCGGCGAAGAGATCGTTCCCGAGAAGAAAGAAAAGAAAGAGGAAAGCGCAGAGTAATCTGCCTCTTTTGCAAGAACGAAGGCCCCGGTAATCCGCCGGGGCCTTTTTCTTTGGGCGAATGTCGAGTGCCGCAGCGATGCTGTGGAATGTGCCGACCATCTGCTTGCTGGGGTAGGCTTCAATTTTGATGAGGCTACAATTCTGATTGTTGAGTGCATTGCCCTGAAACAGAGCCTCACAACCACTTAAAACGTTGGCTTTACAGGCCCGGGGCATCTACTTGGGCATTCTTTTCTACTCATTGCCGATAAATGAATGAATTTACGACGATATCCGATCGTTTCTTGGTTTATTTCTTTTCTTCGATCAAAAGCTCTTCTATGAGCGCGCCTAACAGTTGCGTCCTCGATTTGACCTTGGCTTTTTTGTAGATTGAATTGTTCTGGGACTTGATTGTTCCCTCGCTGGTCTCGCGCAGTTTAGCTATTTCTGCGAGGGACAGGCCCTTTACGGTGAGAAGTGCAACATCTCGTTCCGCAGCACTAAGGCCCCAACGGTCGAACTGTAGTTCCAGCATTCGAAAAAACTCGCCTTGAGCCTTCCGCAGGTTCTGTTTGACTTCTTGGTGACGTCGCAAAAACAGCCTGTGGCTTTGCCAAATCAAAAGCCCCCCAAGAATAAACCCAAATAGGGTGATGAGAGCCGTGATTTCATGGACCACCCAACTCGCGGAAAAAATGTAGTACCCTGTTATTTCGCCAATCAATTCGATCACAAACGTCAAAGCAGAGATCGCATATACAGCGATCCCCGCTTTGAACATGGCTTCTTTTTTAAACCATTTGTTCAAACCCCAATCTCGCTTGGGCTCAAGTTGGAAGCTGAATTAATCATCGTCGCCTTCGTCATCCCCTTCGCCATCGTCACCTTCACCGTCGCGCTCGCCATCGTCGCCTTCGCTATCGCGTTCGCCGTCATCGCCTTCGCTATCGCGTTCGCCGTCATCGCCTTCGCTGTCGCGCTCGCCATCGTCGCCCTCGCTGTCGCGCTCACCATCGTCGCCTTCGCTGTCGCGTTCACCATCGTCGCCTTCGCTATCGTTTTCCCCATCGCCTTCGTCATCGTCACCTTCGTCATCAAATCCTTCGTCGTCATCTTCGTCGTCATCTTCGTCATCAAAATCTTCGTCGTCATCTTCCTCATCGTCGAACTCATCGTCTCGCTCTGAACGATCCCGAACGATGGTTCCGTCTTTCCCCAGCACCACTTCTCTCTCGATTCCAGGTCCAGTCGCTTCAAAGCGAAGATTCCCAAACAGCGTGTTGGTTATTTCGATTCGTTGGAAACCTTGTTCTGTGAGTTCGTCGATGATGTCTTGCTTGGTGGTTTGCGAAAGCGCCGTGGTGGCCATCAGAACGAAAGTTGATGTCAGACCGATAGTTTTCTTGTTCATGTTCCCATCCTCAAAGGAATTGCCAATTGAACTAAAACATCGGCGCTTTGCGATGGGAATATAACTTAGGTTGGTTAGGCCAGACTTGAACCAAAGAACTATATCCTCAACGGTACTGGGTAATGCGCGCAATGTGCGGGAACGTGGATTTGGAGAGCGCCGAAAAATTTTTCAGGAGCAAATTCCTGAATTTGATCTCGGACCGATCTGAATTTACAGCCATGTAGTTTTTGAAGGTGACACCGAGGATATGCCCGAAGCCAAGAAATTCGAAAAGCTCTTCTCTACTCCAATGATGCGATTTGTGGTGCCTAACAGTGCAGCGCTTAATGCGGCGATTCTGTTTGAGGCCGAAAAGATGCGTGAGGAAGACGAGGGTGCCTCAAAATCCAATCGCGGCGGATGGCACTCAAACGGAAACCTCTTTGATCGCGATACGCCCGCTATTCAGAATTTGCGAGACGCGGCCGAAGATGCGGTGTTTCAAATAACACGAAAGGTCTCAGACAAGGTTGAACCGGATAAACTTCGCCTGAAACTGTTCGGGTGGATAAACGACAATCCTTCCGGCGGGTACAATGCGCCGCATACTCATCCCGGCGCGCATTGGTCTGGAGTGTACTATGTTTCTCAACCCGAGATCGAAGAAGGTTCGTCTGGAATGATTGAGTTTCTCGACCCTCGAAACGAGTTGCCTCACTGGCGCATACTTCAGGCGAGTGCTTTTCGGAACAAAAAGAAGCTGCGCCCGGCAGCCGGCGAAATGATCCTTTTTCCATCCTATCTGACCCATTGGGTCCACCCAAACCAAAGTAAAGAAAGCCGCGTCACGGTTGCCTTCAACGCAACCTTTCGACGTCCAAAATCGGATCCCAGTTAATCGCCTCGAGATACGCAGCTCTGTGGTATCGAACATCAAGGCAATGTTTCGCCTGGTCAGCGCAGTCAGCGCGGCTTTCAGTTTCCATCAGAAGCTACAATCCTTTGGCAGCGAGACCGCGTTCAACTGACGTATCCGATCCCAACCACCGCCTCGGCAGGCGTGCACACAGTCGATCCAACCATAGCCAATCTGCCTTTTTCGATCAGTGCCGCTTTCGAGCCCTGCGCGTCACGGTAAACGATATGTTAACACTTCTAAGTTGAGTTAGCTCAAAGTTAAGGTAATCCAAATCATCTGGGACGTCGCCGCGCTTTGGCCTCTATCACCATCTTTGAGATCGACGGAGATCCGTTTGGCAACCCCAGTGTGACGGTGACCCAGGGGTTTCAGGTCACCATTACTGATGATGATAATTTTCTCGAAAATCCGGACAACAACGGCAGCCAACAGTTCGATACCCTCCCAATCCCCGGGCTGAACAACTCCGGCAGCTTTCAGATATTCGAAGGCTACAGCGCGACGGTCGGAGATGCACCGGTCACCTACACACTGCTGCAATTCTCGGGTACGCAATACATCGTTGTGACCTCGGGAAACGTTGCTGTTAACGATGTACTGACAGGCAACTCACTGGCCCAGGGTACTGCACCTGCGGTCGAATATGACAACCTTCCCAGCTTTGTCTGCTTTACTTCGGGGTCACATATTCTGACACCATCGGGCCAGCGTCTGATCGAAGAAGTCAAAGCAGGCGATCATGTGATCACCGCAGATGGCACCGGTCGGGCCGTGCGCTGGGTGGGTCAGCGACGGCTGAGTGAGGCGGATCTGAGACAGACCCCTAAGCATTGCCCGATCCGGATCAGTGCGGGCAGTCTTGGGCCGCAGACACCATCGCGAGATCTGCTGCTGTCACCTCAGCATCGGGTTGTCGTGTCCTCACCTGCATTGGAATTGCATCATAGTCACCCGATGATGTTGGCGACGGCCAAGTCTCTGCTCAACGGCAAGTCTATCACGCAAGTACCGCCAAGCGGGGGCGTCGAGTACATTCACATTCTATTCGACCAGCATGAGCTGGTGAATGTCGAAGGATTGTGGTCGGAATCGTTTTATCCCGGCGGATATACGCTGGACGCGATGAGCAGTGCAGTGAAGGAGGAACTATTCGAGCTGTTCCCTGAGCTTCATTCCGACACAGGCGGCTATGGTGATACGGTGCTGCCGGTTCTGAAACCGTACGAAGTGCAGATGCTGCGCCCAGAGCTATCTGCCCCTTGCGGCGCAACCTCGGCGTTTGCGCATTAGAAGAAGGCGGGGGCTTTCGCCCCCTGCCCGTTGATCCGATTACGACGGCGCTTTGGTTTTGCGCAGATAGGGGAAGATGGTCTCGAACTCGCCGAACTTCTCTTTTGCCTCATCGTTGGAGACCGCAGGTGGAATGATCACATCCTCACCCGGCACCCAATTTGCGGGGGTTGCCACGCCCTTGGCGCTCATCTGCAGGCCATCCAGCGCACGCAGAATCTCGGCAAAGTTGCGGCCCACGGTCATCGGGTAGGTCATGGACAGTTTCAACTGCTTATCGGGTCCGATGATAAAGACAGAGCGTACAGTTGCGCTGTCGGCAGGCGTGCGGCCGTCGGGCAGATAGGCCTCGGCCGGCAGCATGTCGAAGGCTTTGGAAACAGCCAGACCGTCATCGGCGATGATCGGGAAGCCGGGGTTGGCGTTGCCATAGGCCTCGATATCTTTTTTCCACTTCTTATGATCTTCGACACCATCGACCGACACGCCGATCACTTTGGTGTTCCGCGCCGCCCATTCATCGTTCAGCTGCGCAACTGCCGAAAACTCGGTCGTGCAAACAGGAGTGAAGTCCTTGGGGTGTGAGAACAGGATGGCCCAGCTATCGCCAATCCAGTCATGAAACTGGACGGTGCCCTGATCTGTCTCTGCGGTGAAATTCGGGACCGTATCATTGATGCGCAAACCCATTGGGAAACTCCTTTCCTGTGAAAAATCGCGAGTCGATTGCTGCCAACCTAATCACTTTGCGCAGAGGTTAAACCATTCATGTTGCGCTGTCAGAAGATTCAGTAGGTAGATAATTTGATCAAATTATGTTTTACCCTTGCCCGACACCCGGGTGGGTGACAGAGTGCGAATGAAAACCGACCGTTCGGTCGATTGATTCCTGATCCGGAGGATGAGCCATGATCGAAAAACGCGATTTCTATATCAACGGCAAATGGGTCGCCCCATCAGAGCCGAATGATTTCGAAGTGATCGACCCGTCGACCGAAGAACCATGCGCGGTGATCTCATTGGGGTCAGAGGCTGACACTAACGCAGCGGTCGCCGCGGCCAAAGCTGCTCTGCCTGGTTGGATGGCAACCCCGGTGGACGAGCGCATCGCTTTGGTCGAGAAACTGGTCGATATTTACGCCACCCGCTCAGAGGATCTGGCCCAGGCGATGTCGATGGAGATGGGTGCACCGATCGAAATGGCGCGCAGCCAGCAATCGGGCGCGGGGATCTATCACCTAAAAAACTTCATCCGTGCCGCCAAGGCGTTCCAATTCGAACGTCCGTTGGGCGATCATGCGCCGAATGACCGGATCATCTATGAAGCGGTGGGTGTGGCAGCCCTGATCACCCCATGGAATTGGCCGATGAATCAGGTCACGCTCAAGGTCGGCGCGGCGGCGATTGCGGGCTGCACGATGGTGCTGAAACCGTCCGAGCAAAGCCCGCTGAACGCGATGATCTTTGCTGAGATGATGGATGAGGCTGGCTTCCCGGCTGGTGTTTTCAACCTGGTGAATGGCGATGGCGTGGGCGTGGGCTCTCAGCTCTCGGGGCACGCAGATGTTGATATGGTCAGCTTCACCGGTTCGACCCGCGCGGGCACTGCGATTTCCAAGAATGCGGCGGATACACTGAAGAAAGTGCATCTGGAACTGGGCGGCAAAGGGGCCAATGTGGTCTTCGCCGATGCCGACGAAAAGGCGGTAAAACGCGGCGTCCTGCACATGATGAACAACACCGGTCAAAGCTGTAACGCGCCCAGCCGGATGCTGGTGCAGCGTCCGATCTATGATCAGGCGGTTGAGACAGCCGCCGAAGTGGCAAACAAGGTCACCGTCGGCAGTGCCGCCGAGGAAGGCCGACATATCGGACCGGTGGTGAACGAAGTGCAGTGGACCAAAATTCAGGACCTGATCCAGAAAGGAATTGATGAGGGCGCGCGTCTGGTTGCAGGCGGCACGGGTCGGCCAGAGGGGCTGAACAAGGGCTATTATGTGCGCCCAACGGTTTTTGCCGATGCCAATAACCAGATGACGATCGCGCGCGAGGAGATCTTTGGCCCGGTTCTGACTATGATCCCCTTCGACACCGAAGAAGAAGCCATCGAGATTGCCAATGACACACCTTACGGGCTGACCAATTATGTTCAGACCCAAGACGGTGCACGCGCCAACCGAATGGCTCGCGTCTTGCGGTCGGGCATGGTTGAGATGAACGGCCAGTCGCGCAGCGCTGGGTCCCCGTTTGGTGGGATGAAACAGTCCGGCAATGGCCGCGAAGGCGGGGTTTGGGGACTGGAGGACTTCCTTGAGGTCAAGGCCGTTGGCGGTTGGGCCGCCGAATAGTCAATCTTGGTGCTATCAAAATGTGAGGCACCCTAAGGGTGCCTCGCTTTGTTTCTTAGGCAGGTCGGACGATAAGCTGCGGCTCTCCGTCCGACGTGTGGCGGGTGGATCGACCATCCCAGCCAATCTCACCTGTCACCCGCTGGCGAAGGGCGGAAAAACTGTCGAACCGGACCACATCTACGGGCACGTCGAACTGCAGGGTCACCCGGCGATGTCCGCCATCCCCAATCATGGTCAGACCGCGGATTTCGGCGGTGAAGGGCTGACCCAGATATCGGCCCTCAACCCGGTCACCAACGCGCAGCTGCACTCGATTTCCTGCCATCGCGTGCAACGTGTTCCAATCCCGCGCACCGAGTTGATGCGCCAACAGTTCCAGCGCCTCGCTATGCGATAGCTTCACTCCGGCGTCCAGCAGGCGTTTGCGCAGGCGTTTTGCCTGCTCTTTCAGCTCCGCAACCGGAGCGATGTTCTGAGTATGTGTCATAGTTTGCCTCGTTTCCTGAAACGGGCGCGAAATCTGGACGGGGTTCGCATTGCCATCCGCGCGCCTGGAAAGGGCAACAGATGTGATTCAATCGGGTTTCACCAAAGCCAAAGGCCGCGAACGGCAGGGGACCCGAACCTGCCGTGCATATGGCAACGACACGCCAGAATGTCAATCAGGCGTCGGCCTGCGCCGCCTCATAGGCCAGCATGGCGCGCTTGACGGGCAGTCCCCAGTGGTAGCCGCCCAGGCCGCCCGATTTGCGTAAGGCACGGTGGCAGGGGATCAGCCAACTGACCGGGTTGCGCCCAACTGCGGTGCCCACGGCGCGCACCGCTTGGGGTGAGCCGACCCGCTGCGCGATCTCGGAATAGGTGGTGACCAGCCCCGAAGGGATGTGCATCAGCGCTTCCCATACCTTGATCTGCAGTGGTGAGCCAATCAGGTAGAGTGGGGTCGGCTCCAACCGGTCGCTGGCCGCACCGAAGGCGCTGAGCACCCAAGGCCGCAGGCGCATCGGGTCCTCGACAAAATCAGCATTGGGCCAACGAGAGATCATGTCTTCCATCGCCGCCTCCTCGCCTGTCTCGGCCCCAAAGGCGATTCCACAGATTCCCTTGTCAGTTCCCATAACCAGCGCAGGGCCAAAGGGGCACTCGAACCAGCCCCAGTAGATCGTGAGGCCTGCGCCTTTGCGGGCGTATTCACCCGGGCTCATGGATTCCCATTTCAGGAACAGGTCATGAAGCCGCCCACTGCCGGACAGCCCCACATTATGAGCGGTTTCCAGCGTGGTGAAACGCTCGTGCAACAGAGCTTTGGCATGGCCGAGAGTCAGGTATTGCTGGTATCGCTTCGGTGAGACCCCGGTCCAGCGTGAGAACAGACGCTGAAAATGGGCAGGGCTCATATCCATCTGGCGAGCCAACTCATCAAGACTGAGACTCTCTCCGCCTTGATCGATCAATTCGATCGCGCGCCGCATGACGTTATAATGATATCCGCTTTCTGCTGTCTGGACGTTCATCGGTCACCTCATCAGTTACCGGAACAGTAACTTGCCCCTGTCGATCTTGCGACCCGGAACCTGCGCTTTATCTTGTCAACTGAGTTGACGAATCAAATCGATTTCTCCTACCATTCAGGTATGGGACACAGGTTGGATCAGCTTTATCAGACAGTTCAGGCCACCCGGCCTTTGCTGCGGAACATCACGGCAGCAGTTGAGCAGGGCAGCCAGCGCAAAGGCGTGACCGTCGGGCAACGTGCCCTTTTGGAAGGTCTGTCGCTATCTCCCGGCGCGACCGCCCCGGTGCTGTGCGCCGAGTTGCAGCTGAAACGACAATATGTCTCGCGCATCTTAAAAGAGCTGATGGGCGCACAGCTGATCGAAAGCCAGCCCAATCCCAAACGTGCAGGCACCTACTGCTACCGGCTGAGCCCTGCGGGCGAAGAGACGATCACGGCAATCAGAGCGGATGAGATGGCCAAGCTGACACGCTTTGCACAGGATTTTTCTGCGTCAGAGCTTGCCGCCTATCACAAGGTTCAGCTGGCCCTGACCCGCTATTTCGCAGAACTCGCCAAGGAGGCCTGACATGACCGTCCTTTGGATAATGGCGGCAAGCATCATGATCGCCGTGTTGTACATCCTCTTGCAAATCCGAAAGATTGGCACTCCGACAACCGGAGCCAAAATAGACCTGGCGTCGCGGCCTGAAACGGCGCTGCTGGTGATCGATATGCAAACAGATTTTACCTCGATACCCACCTGGGATGATGCACAAATTGAGGGTGCCTTGTCGACGATCCGGTCAACGACGGACAGCGCCCGCCGGTCTGACTGGTCCGTGATTGCCATCCGTCATGAATTCAAGGGACGGCTGGCGAACTTGCTGAACGGGTGGTTCAATCAGGGGCGCGGCAACGCAGGTTCCGACGGAGTTGGGTTGGATCCGCGTCTTGCGCTGAATCCCGATGCCGAGTTTGTAAAATCCGTAGGTGACGCCTTTTCTTCGCCGGGCTTTGAACGGTTCCTGCAAGACAAACGGATCGGAACGCTGGTTCTGACAGGGTTGGACGGGTGTCATTGCGTGAGTAAGACCGCGCAGGGCGCGCTCAATCGAGGATATCGGGTTCAGATCGATCCGGCGGCTGTACTGGCAGCTGATCCGAACCGGTGGCAGGGGATCAGGGATCAACTTGCAACGGCGGGGGTGGATTTCCGACTGCAGACGTGAGGCATAGGGATAAATCGACCAAGACCCGCGCCTAAGCAAAACCAAAACGCACCTTTTCAATTGCGACCGCTTGCCTGGCAGGGCATTAAGGCTCGGATGGCCAAACAACTCGGATACCACAAGATCCGCGAGATCTTTACGCGTTTTCACGACGCCGACCCTGAACCCAAGGGCGAGTTGGAGCATGTAAACGTCTATACTCTGGTCGTTGCCGTCGCACTGTCAGCGCAGGCGACCGATGCCGGCGTCAACAAGGCTACGCGCGCGCTATTCAAGATCGCCGACACGCCGCAGAAGATGCTGGATCTGGGCGAAGAAGGTCTGATCGAGCACATCAAGACCATCGGCCTGTTCCGCCAGAAGGCCAAGAACGTAATCAAGCTGAGTCGCATTCTGGTCGAAGACTATGGCGGTGAGGTGCCCAACTCCCGCGCGGCGCTTCAATCGCTACCGGGTGTGGGGCGCAAGACAGCCAATGTTGTCCTGAACATGTGGTGGCGATATCCGGCGCAGGCCGTGGACACGCATATCTTTCGCGTCGGCAACCGCACCGGCATCTGCCCGGGCAAGAATGTGGACGCCGTCGAACGCGCCATCGAAGACAACATACCGACCGACTTTCAGCTGCATGCGCATCACTGGCTGATCCTACATGGCCGCTATCACTGCAAGGCACGCAAACCGCAGTGCCCGACCTGTATCATCCGCGATCTCTGCGAATTTGAGGACAAAACCGAATGAAAACCTACCAACTGACCGGCATCGGAAACGCCGTTGTGGACGTAATTTCCCAAGCCGATGACAGTTTTCTTGAGCTGATGGGCATCGAAAAAGGCATCATGCAGCTGATCGAGCAGGAGCGCGGCGAGGTGCTGTATGCCTCAATGGAAGGCCGGGTGCAGACGCCGGGCGGCTCGGTTGCCAATACCATTGCGGGTGCGGGTGCACTGGGTCTGGATTCGGCGTTTATCGGGCGGGTGCATGATGATGCGCTGGGGCGGTTCTATGCGGATGCGATGAACGAGGATGGGGTGGATTTCGTGAACCCGCCGGTGCCGGGTGGGGAGCTGCCAACTTCGCGTTCGATGATCTTTGTCTCGCCCGACGGCGAGCGGTCGATGAACACCTATCTGGGTATTTCGTCCGAGCTGTCTTCTCGGGATGTCTCGGAAGACGTCGCGGGCAACAGCCAGATCATGTTCCTCGAGGGCTATCTGTTCGACAAGGAAAAGGGCAAGGCGGCATTCCTGGAGGCCGCGCGCAACTGCCACAAGGGTGGCGGCAAGGCGGGCATCGCCATTTCTGACCCGTTCTGTGTAGAACGGCACCGGGTCGATTTCCTGCTGCTGATCGAGAATGAGCTGGATTTCGTAATCGGCAACGAGGCCGAGATCAAATCGCTGTTCGAAACCGACGATCTTGAGGAGGCGCTGGCGAAAACGGCCGAGATTTGCCCACTGGTCGTTTGCACCCGGTCGGGCGACGGGGTGACTGTTCTGAACGGCAACGCGCGCATCGATGTACCGGTTGAAAAGGTCGTACCCGTGGACGCGACCGGCGCGGGCGATCAATTCGCCGCCGGATTCCTGTTCGGCATGGCGACGGGCCGCGATTACGAGACCTGCGCAAAAATTGGCAACGTCTGCGCACGCGAAGTCATCAGCCATATCGGCCCCCGGCCCGAGGCGAATATGCAGGAATTGCTGCGGGCTGAGGGATTGCTCTGATCCCGCGAAACGCAACGTAACGCTGGTGCGTCACATTTCGGGATGGCTACCCTTTTTTTTGGATGTAAGGGGGGAGCCAATTCATGTTGGGCAGAGCACTCAGGATCACCGCAGGAACATTGGCGTTGGGGCTTGTGGCCGGCGTTGGGTACCTGCTGATCTCTCCGCCCGACCTGTTGCGAGTCGGGACCAACTATTCGGCCAAGATCGTCTGTTCTAACGTGTTCATCGCCGGGCGGGATGCGCAGGAGGTACTGGCGGTAGATGTGCAGGCGCCCGGGCATCCGTTGCTGAAACACGTCTCGGTCTCGGTTGACCCCGAGGCGCAATCAGTATCTGCAAAGCTACTCGGGATCTTCGCCCCTGCGACCAGCCAATATCGCGAGGGGCTGGGATGTGCGAATACGCATGAGGCCCAACCGGTCAACGCCCAGCTAAACACTCTGCCCGCGCTGTCTGATGCACTTTGGCCGGAAGGCACCACCGTGGCCCCAGCGCAGAACTCCAAATTGGCAATGGTTCTGTCGGGCCCGACCATTCTGGGAAAGGGCTTCCGCGCCGTTGTTGTGGTGCATGATGGCCGGATCATTGGTGAGGCTTATGCGGATGGATTCGACGAAAATACCCCTCTTCTGGGCTGGTCAATGACCAAAACCATAACCTCTGGATTGATTGGAACGCTGATAAAATCCGGTCAGATGAAGTTGACGGATACACTGGTCGATTCATTTCCCGATTGGGCAGAGGACAACCGGCAGCACATTACCGTCGAGGATATGTTGACCATGTCCAGCGGCCTGCGATGGAACGAAGGCTATGGTGAAGTCTCGGACGTGACTCGGATGTTATATCTGAGCGACGACATGGCGGGGTTTGTCACTTCGCTTGAGGCCGAGGCTGAGCCAAATACTGAATTCAACTATTCGTCGGGCACATCCACCGTCTTGGCGCGGGTCTGGCAGGATCAGGTCAAAGATGACAGCTTGTCCTATCCGCAGCGCGCACTCCTGCTGCCACTGGGCATGACCTCGGCCATACTTGAAACTGATGTTTCTGACACCTTTGTCGGCTCAAGCTATATGTACGCCACAGCGCGGGATTGGGCACGATATGGGCAATTCCTGCTGCAGGGCGGCACATGGGACGGGCAGCAAATTCTGCCCGAAGGGTTCACTGACTGGATGTTCGAACCGGTTGCTGTCTCGGGCGGGGCATATGCCAAAGGTCACTTGTGGCGCGACGTGCCGGGTGGAGAACCCCCGTTCGAAGATGCGGTCTGGATGGCCGGACACGATGGGCAATCGGTCGGGATATTCCCTTCGCGTGATCTGGTGATCGTGCGATTGGGGCTTACACCGTCCGATACCGGTTATTCCCCGCTGCCGCTGGCCAAAGCGGTGATTACGGCGCTTGGTTCCTAACCCGAACTACCCGAGATGCGGCTGAAACGCAGAAAGCACCTGCTGGTAGACGTCCTTTTTGAACGGCACGATCTCATCGACCAGCCGCGTCGTGGTCTGCCATTTCCAGTGGGTGAACTCGGGGTGCTCGGTTGCGATGTCGATCTGATCATCCCGGCCCAGAAACCGCATCAGGTACCATTTCTGCTCCTGCCCGCGATACCGGCCCTTCCAGATTTTCGGCACAATGTCATGCGGTAGGTCATAGGGCAGCCAGCCGTCGGTCTCGGCGATGATTTCCACAAGATCAGCGGGCACTCCAGTTTCTTCCCAAAGCTCGCGCAGGGCCGCATCGCGCGGGTCTTCGCCCTTGTCCACGCCACCCTGAGGCATCTGCCAGGTGTCCTTGTGGCGATCATTGCGCTGACCGACAAAGATCTTGCCTTCGGCATTCATCAACATCAGTCCCACGCAGGGGCGATAGGGCAGTTTGGCGATTTCATCAGGGGTCATGCGCGGCCTCGTGATTAAGCTTTGCTGCGTCTCTAGCAAGCGCCGCAGTAAAGGCAAAGGGAATGACGTTAGGTTTCGCGTGACAAAGGTGACGCGAAGGTCAATCTGACGGTCAAAGTCGGGAGGGAGAGTTTGCCATGACTGCGTACCCAAACATGCTGGCCCCGCTGGATCTGGGCTTTACCACGTTGAAGAACCGCGTGCTGATGGGCTCGATGCATACCGGGCTGGAAGAGACTGGCGATTGGAATCGGGTTGCTGAATTCTACGCAGACCGGGCGCGCGGCGGTGTGGCGCTGATGGTGACCGGTGGGATTGGCCCAAACCTTGAAGGCTCGGTGCTGCCGGGGGCTTCGATGATGACCAACGATACAGAGGTGGCGAACCATTCCATCGTCACCCGACGCGTGCATGAGGCAGGCGGCAAGATCGCCATGCAAATCCTGCATGCGGGGCGGTACGCCTATGGGCCGAAATGCGTCGCCCCCAGCCCGGTGAAATCTCCAATTTCTCCGTTTCCGCCGCATGAGCTGGACGAAGAGGGCATCGAGAAGCAGATCGGCGATATCGTCAACGCGGCTGTTCTGGCCCAGACGGCGGGCTATGACGGGGTCGAGATCATGGGCTCCGAGGGCTATTTCCTGAACCAGTTCCTCGTGACCCACACCAACAAGCGCGAGGATCGCTGGGGTGGGTCATACGAGAACCGGATGCGTCTGCCCATTGAGGTGGTGCGCCGCACGCGGGAAGCCGTGGGGAGCGATTTCATCATCATCTATCGCCTTTCGATGATTGATCTTGTGCCCAATGGGTCGACCCATGACGAAGTCGTTGAACTTGCGCAGCGGATTGAGCAGGCCGGGGCAACGATCATCAACACCGGTATCGGCTGGCACGAGGCGCGGATTCCAACGATTGCCACCAGCGTTCCCCGTGCTGCATTTGCGTGGGTTACCAAGAAGCTGATGGGTAAAGTCGGGATTCCGGTGATCACCTCGAACCGGATCAACACGCCTGAGGTTGCCGAAGAAGTTCTATCGACCGGTTGCGCCGATATGGTGTCTCTGGCGCGGCCGATGCTGGCCGATGCGGATTTCGTGAACAAGGCGATTGCAGATGAAGCCGCGAAGATCGCCCCGTGCATCGCATGCAATCAGGCCTGTCTGGACCACACTTTCAGCGGTAAGCTGACCTCATGCCTGGTCAATCCGCGCGCCTGTCATGAGACCGAATTGGTGATCGGCAAGGCCGAGACACGTAAGACCGTGGCCATTGTCGGCGCTGGCCCTGCAGGTTTGTCCACCGCGATGACAGCTGCCCAGCGCGGCCATGATGTAACCCTGTTTGATCGCGCCGCCGAGATAGGCGGGCAATTGAACATGGCCAAACAGGTGCCAGGGAAAGAAGAGTTCTGGGGACTGGTTGACTGGTATCGCACCATGATGGACGACCTAGGCGTGACGGTCGAACTGAACCGCGAGGTCAGCGCGGATGATCTGACCGGTTATGATGAGGTGGTCATCGCCACCGGTGTCACTCCTCGTGATCCGCAGATTCCCGGCCAGGATCGGGACAATGTGCTCAGCTACATCGACGTGCTGCGCGACAAGGCCGAGGTCGGCAGCACCGTCGCCGTGATCGGGGCCGGAGGCATCGGGTTCGATGTCTCCGAATTCCTGCTGGAAGACGGTCACAGCCCAACCACGGACCTTCCATTGTGGATGAAGGAATGGGGCGTGACCGACCCCGCAGAACACCGCTCGGGCCTGGCCCCCGAGGGCCCGCAGCCCGAAGCACCAGCACGGCAGGTCACGCTGCTGCAGCGCAAGGCGCAGCGTCACGGCAAGGGGCTCGGAAAGACAACGGGCTGGATCCACCGCGCGACATTAAAGATGAAGGACGTCAGTTTCGTTGGTGGTGTGAATTATGAGCGCATCGACGAGGACGGCCTGCATGTCAGCTTTGGTGAAACCCGCGATGATCCAACCGTGATCGCAGCCGAGTCGATCGTCCTATGTGCCGGGCAGGTCTCGGACCGGTCGCTGGCGGATGAGCTGCTCGAACGTGGAATGACCCCGCATGTGATTGGTGGAGCAGATGTGGCAGCTGAGCTGGACGCCAAACGTGCGATCAATCAGGGCACACGTCTGGCGGCAGCGTTCTGACGTTGTAATGCCAGTGCGCTGGAGAAAGCCGCCCCGGAAGAGGCGGCTTTTTTCGTTTTCCTTGACTCAATTGTTATCAATATACATATGTACCACATGAGTCAGAAAATAGAACGCACCCAAACAGGAATTCGAATCGAGAAGCGGCTTCTGAAAGTTCTCAAAGGGCTGGCAGAATCGCTGGACATGACCCTTGGCGACCTGATTGAGGGCATCGCGCTGCACAGCTTTGAGAACAAGCCAGCCTTCTCTGAAGAGACGTTGAAGAAGATCAAACAGCTCAAAAGTGTCTACGACTTCGATTGGACAGCTGAAGACAGTCACCGTTTCAAGGAGGATGAAGAATGAGCGCATCGCGATACGCCGACGTCACCATCGCATTTGAAGCCCACGCAATCGACAACGCAACGTTCGGACACGCCGAACATGTGCAAGTCGCTTATGACCTGCTACACAAGTATGATTTCATCGATGCCGCAGCGATCTACGCCAAGGGAATTCGCGCGTTAGCAGCGAACGCAGGCGCACCGGACAAGTTCAATCTGACAATCACCTACGCATTCATGAGCCTGATCGCAGAGCGGCTGGCCAACACGCAAGCTACTGACTTTAAGAGTTTCGCACAGCAAAATTCCGACCTGATGGCCAAGTCAGTACTCAACCAATGGTATTCTGCGGACCGTCTCAACACGCAGCTTGCCCGCGATATATTCCTGCTGCCTGCCGCCGCATAATCGTGTTTTGCGGCGAAGGTGAATTGTTACTCTACAGTGATCGTAATCACCTCGGACACAATGGGCGTCGCATGAGGGACGTGGCCTGCATCCCCAAGCACCAGCTGCAAAGTATGCTCACCCGCAGCAAGTTCCAAAGTCACCTCGGTCTGACCGCCACCGAAATGAATGTGATTGTCGTCTGCGGGCAGACCGTATGACAGTTCGTCCGCACCGTCTTCTCCCTGCCCAAGTGGTGGGCGATCAATCAGGAGGTGATGGTGCCCTGTATTTTCCTTCTCGGTTCCAGCGGGGGCAACGCCCATGCCGCTGAGGCCAAAGACTACGGTCACAGGTGATTGCACGGTGTCACCGTCAGACAGGTTGACGAAATAGACCTTCGCATCTGGATTCGATGGTGTTTCCCCTCCGGCCCACACGAGGCTGGCGGTCAGACACAGGGTAATGACAGCAAATAGGGCTTTCATAGTCTCCTCCGTGGTCACAAAAATGCCATTCTCATCATAGCACGATTGGAAAAAAGTCCAGAAAACGGGGTTTTGTATCGAAAGGCATGGTCCGCGGCATATAGGCCCGGGCGTTTCCTAGTTGCAAACGATCCGATTCAAAACCCTGATATTATCCCATGTCTGCCCAGTTCTTGCCCAGATTGATCGCGATAAAGAGACAACGAACGGAAGACCTGGGGAACGAGAATGGATCGACTAACTGAAATGGAGGCCTTTTCCAACGTGGTGGACCAGGGTGGTTTCACCGACGCGGCCAAGAAAATGGGCATCTCCAAATCAGCCGTGTCTAAACACGTCTCGAGCCTCGAGGCGCGGTTGGGGGCAAGGCTTTTGAACCGGACAACGCGCCGGGTTTCGCCAACCGAGATCGGGTTGGCCTATTATGATCGCGCCCGTCGCGTGCTGAACGACGCAGGCGAAGCGGATGCGCTGGTGACTTCGATGCAATCTGCGCCTTCTGGTCTGCTGCGGATCTCTGTGGCAACAGATTTTGGCGTCAATCACCTGTCGCCGGTCCTGTCGGACTTCCTGTCGGCCTATCCGGACATCACCGTGAACATGGTTCTGAACAACCGCTATGTTGAGCTGATTTCCGAAGGCTTTGACGTGGCCGTGCGCATTGGCGAGCTGGAAGACAGCACGCTGCGCGCCCGTAAGCTGACCGAAACAGTGAAACGCATGGTCGCGTCGCCGAGATATATCGAGCAGTTCGGGCGCCCGCAGAAGATCGACGATTTGAACGAGCACAAACTGCTGCATTACTCCAGCCAATCCTCGGGCAGCGTGTGGAAGCTGACGGCGCCTTCGGGCGAGAAGCGTCAGGTCCGCACTGCTGGCTGGCTGAGCGTAAATGATGGGCAGTCGCTTCTGAACGCCGCGATCTCGGGGCTTGGGATCGCGCATCTGCCCAGCTATCTATATGCCGAAGCACTGAAATCGGGCGAGGTGGTAGACGCCATGCCATCGCTACCGGATGAGGTTCAGGGCGTCTATGCGGTCTACCCGCCGGGCCGGTTCACCCAGCCCAAGGTGCGGGCGTTCATTGATTTTCTTGTCGAGTCCTTTGCTGAAAAGGGTCCGATGGATTGGTAGAATTCTCCCTGTGGCACCTAAACGGCCCGTGCTGAATGGCACGGGTCTTTTTTTGTCTAGCGATGCATCAGTTAGTCTCTGGTGATACGGCCCGCTGATACAGGTGCCACGTGGTGTGGCCCAGGATCGGCAGCGTGAAAATCAGCCCCAGAAACGCCGGAACCAGCGACAACAGCATGGTAACCGAGATGATCGCCGCCCAACTGAGCATTACCACCGGGCTTTCAGCGACCACGCGAATGGAAGTGAGCATGGCGGAAACAAAGTTGGTTTCCCGATCCAGAAGCATGGGCATGGCCACCACAGTCACCGAGAACAGGACCGCCGACAAAAAAGCGCCGATACAGGTGCCGACCGCCAGAAAGGTCCAGCCTTGCGGTGTGAAGAAGATGGTGTTCATGAACCCTTCGAAATCCGAGAAGGACGCCTTTTGCAGGATGATCGCCAGCCAAAGGCGGATTTGGTAGGTCCATACCCAGAAAATGAACAGGGTGACAAAGGCCATCCAACCCATCTCGCGCTTGCGCTGATGGGCCATGACGCTGAGGATTTCGGACCAGCCGAAGCTTTCCCCTTTCTGCATCCTACGGGACATTTCATAAAGCCCGGCGGCCGCAAATGGGGCAACCAGCGGAAAGCCTACGGCGGCAGGAATGATCATCCAGATCTTGCCAAGCCCGACCAGGCACCAAACGAACAGGATGCCGAAAACCGCGTAGAACAGGCCGAAAAAGCCGCTCATGACCGGGTGTGCGAGGAAGTCGGAAAACCCGGCCTTCAGCGATGCCGTAATATCCTCGGCCGTCAGCCTGTTAGCCTCGGGCATGGATTGCTGTGGGACCGTGTTATCCGGCGGAGTGGTATCTTCGGTTTTGGATGCCATGACGCATTCCTCCCAAAGCATGGTGACTGGTGGGACTGCCTGCCAACAGGCCTGATGGCAAGACAGACGCACCGATTAGCTGCAAGTGTGCATCAGGCCGCGCCATCAGGGCAAGGGGGACACAGGGCGTCCGCGGTGCTCGCGCCTGTTAGTTGACCAGCAACACCGCCTCGACCCGGCGATTGAGATCGCGGCCCTCGGGCGTAGCGTTAGAGGTGATGGGCGCAAGATAGCCTACGCCCTGCGCCTCGATCCGGTCGGCGGCAACACCGTGCGCTTCGATCAGGCGCGCACGCACGGCTTCCGCCCGTTTGGTGCTGACCGCAATATTGGCCTGCAATGCGCCCGTATCATCCGTGTGCCCTACCAGCGCCAAACGGGTCGAAGGATTGTCGGCCAAATAGCCCGCAAGCAGCGCCAGCGAGGCAAACGGCCCTTCGCCCAGCGCGACTTCGCCGGTGCGAAAGTGCAGGTCATCAAGGATGACATGTCCGGTACTGCTGAGATCGTTTAGCAACCCGGCAGGGCCCTCAACAGTTTCCTCGATCACAAGTGGCTGCGCAGGCTGCGTACCTTGCGGGGTTACCCGGATCATCTGCACATAGCCATCCGGCGGGTTGCGGCTGACCAGCAGGCTCAGCACTTCGTCACCGCGGGAGGCGGATAGAAAACGGTAATCGTGGATCGCCACATACATGTCAGGCGTCGGCACCACTTCGGTGCCAAAGCGGAAATCGAACCCGCCACAATTGCGTGCCTCGCATTCAAACGCGATCTCGAAACCTTGCGCCTGAAGCTGATCCCGAAGCGGTGCAAGAATTTGCAGCGTCGTGCTGGACCCGGCCTGCAGACGCCATGTTAGCCGCTCGACACGCCCTTCGACAGTGCGGGATGGAACTGCGCCGTCGGCAAACACGCCGGTTGGCAGGTCGTAGCTGTCCAATGCACTGGTGCGATCCGAAATCTGCCGGGCGCTGGCGGGCAACGTCAGTTCCTGCGCCTGCACAGGCACGGCCAAAAGGAGGCTAAGTAACAGGAAACGGATCATCGGAACTGTGCGTGATACTCGGGGTTCGGGACCATGGCAGTGGCACTGGCCACGCGGTTGGTCATATTGAAGAAACCAGTGACATTGGCAATGTCCCAGATATCGCGATCCGAAAACCCGACATCACGTAAAAGCTGGCGATCGGGCTCTTCGATTGTGGTGCTGGCGGTGGTCATCTTGGCTGCGAAATCCAGCATTGCACGTTGGCGCGCGTCCAATTTGGCGACGCGGTAGTTCATGACCAGCATCTCACCCAGCTGCGGATCGCCCGAAAGCTGCCGCACCGCAGCGCCATGAGCCACGAGGCAGTAGAAGCATTTGTTGATCGAGGACACCACGACCGCAATCATCTCGCGTTCCAGCTTGGTCAGCCCGCTATCGGCCAGCATCAGATCATTATACATCGAAGTGAAGGCATTCAGCTTGTCGATATCGAAGGCATAGGCGCGCAGGACATTCGGCACCATTCCCAGTTTCTCAACACAGATATCAAAGTATTTCTGCGTCTCTGACGGTAGTGGGTCCACCATTGGCAGATCCAGGGCAGTGGGCATGTCCTGTTTGGTCAATTCGTCCTCCTCAGACGCGCTGGCGATAGTGGTATTCTCCGACGATCTTCATCCCAAGCGAGTGGTAGAGGCCATTGGCCCCCGCGTTCGCCTTGGTACAGATCACGCTAAGCGTCTGCGCGCCATTGTCCAGCGCCCAAAAGGCCGCGGCGCGCATGGCCCACTGGCCCAACCCCTTGCGGCGGTGATCCGGTAGGATTTCCAGCGCGTGAACCATTGCGATACCTTCATGGATCGCCACGAAGCCGGTTCCTGCGGGCTGATCGCTGTGGCGCAACAAAAGGCCGGTCTTTGGGCCCGGTGCCCGGTACATGATCGCAATCCGTTCGGGGCCGATACCGCCCTGCGCCCAGATCTCACGCATGATGGCCAGCGGTTCCCAGATGTTGAAAACAGTCACGCGCGGGATCGGGATATCGGTCAACTGCTGCGCCGGGCAGGAATAGATATTAACCGGATCAAGGATGTCGTAGCCGCGTTGCGCAAGCATTGCATCCAGCGCCTCATCTCCGGGCCGCAGGCAGAAGATGCGTTTTTGACCCATCGCCTGCATGGCGCTTTCGGCCGCATCGATATCGGCGCTGGTGACGTCCCCGGTGCGATTGGCGGCAGAAACGCGTGAACCTCCGCCCTGTCCTTGCCGCAGTCGAAATGGGCCTTGCGTTTGATAGCCGGCGGCAGGCCATGTGCCATCGACAACGGCGGCCCAATCGGGATTCAAAGCTCGATCTCTTTCGCAAGGCGGGTCATGGCGGCATCGATCCGTCCACCCTCGGTGCCGCGCACGACGACGTTGGCTCCGAAGACGCCATTCGTCTGAAACGGATAACAGCCGATCGAAAGATCGCCGAAGTCTTTGGCCAGTGCGGCCAAAGTTGCTGCAATATCGCCTTCACCCCGATCCACACGCAGCGTCTGCGACAAAAGCGGGCTACCTCCGATGAGCGAAGGCAGAACACTCGCAACCATGGCCTGAAAAACCAAAGGCACCCCGGCCATGACATGGACGTTGTTGATGGTAAAGCCGGGCGCGGTCGAGACCGGGTTGTCGATCAATTCGGCCCCTTCCGGAATACGCGCCATGCGCAGGCGAGCGTCGTTCAGCTCCAGCCCGGATTTCTCGTAATGCGCCTCAAGCAATGCACGCGCGTCGTCGCGAACATCGATATGCACGCCAAAGGCACGGGCGATGCAATCGGCGGTGATGTCGTCATGGGTCGGACCAATACCACCACTGGTAAACACATGGTCATGGGCCTCTGATAGCGCCCTTACGGCTGCCTCAATCGCGGGTGCATCATCGCTGACAATGCGCACCTCTTTCAGGTCAATGCCGTGTTTGGTCAGCTCTCCAGCCAGATAATGCATATTGGCATCGCGGGTGCGGCCCGAAAGGATCTCATCCCCGATCACCAACATTGCAGCGGTTGGATTGGCCATGACGCGCCCTCCCTCTTGATCGACCGTTAGGGCAGGTATAGGCCCTTGGCCATGCGATTTGAAACCCCCCTTGTCCCCGCTCGACTGATCCGCCGCTACAAACGCTTTCTGGCAGACTGCAGGCTGGAAGACGGGCGCGAGGTGACAGCCCATTGCGCCAATCCGGGCTCAATGATGGGGCTGGCAGAACCGGGTGAGAAAATCTGGCTGGAGCCCAACGACGATCCGAAGAAAAAGCTGAAATACGGCTGGCGGCTGGTCGATCATGAGAACGGGCATTTCACAGGGGTCGACACATCAGTCCCCAACAAGGCGCTTCGGTTGGCGCTCGAGGCGCGTGAAATCCCCGAGCTGGCCGCCTATGAAACCATGCGCCCCGAGGTCAAATACGGTGAAAACAGCCGTATCGATTTCCTGCTGACTGGGCCGGGCCTACCCGATGCTTATGTCGAGGTCAAAAGCGTCACCCTCTCACGCCAAGCGGGCCTCGCCGAGTTTCCCGACAGCGTCACCGCACGCGGCACCAAACATTTGGGCGAACTGGCAAAGATGGCCGTACAGGGCCACCGGGCGATCATGCTATATTTGGTGCAAAGGACCGATTGCAATCGGTTTGCACTGGCCGATGATATTGACCCAGCCTATGCGGCGGCGTTTGAGGCGGCGATAGGGGTTGAACGCTTTGTCGTTGGAACTCGGATCACGCCCGAAGGCGTCTGGGTTGAGCCCGCTCGGCAATGGGGCACGGGCTAGAAACTTCTTTGATAGACCCTATTTACTAGTTGAAAACTGAGCCCTCTGGTACTTTCTGCACAAGCAGCGTAAAAGAAGTGCTGCGTGAAATATTTGGAGTCCCGCACCGATGAAAGAACATCGTGGCCGTCTGACCAAAGACGGTATCCGCATCTATGAACAGAGTGACTTTGCCGGCATGCATGCGGCAGGGGCGCTGGCTGCGCGGATATTGGATGACATTGCTGAATATGTTTTTGCCGGCCAGACCACCGGTGCGATTGACGGGCTGATCACTCAGATGGTCGAGGATGCAGGTGCGGAATCGGCAACCATTGGCTACAAGGGTTATCAGCACGCCAGCTGCATCAGCGTGAACCACGTGGTGTGTCACGGCATTCCGGGTGACAAAAAGCTGAAGGATGGCGACATTCTGAATATCGACGTGACCGTCATCGTTGATGGCTGGTTCGGTGATACGTCGCGCATGTATGTGGCGGGTAAATTGCCGCGCAAGGCCGAACGGCTGATTCAGGTGACCCACGACGCACTGTTCAAAGGTATCGAGATGGTCAAGCCGGGCAATACCTTCGGCGATATCGGCCACGCCATTCAGGCCTATGTCGAGGCGCATCGGATGAGCGTTGTACGCGATTTCTGCGGCCACGGTCTGGGCAGGGTGTTCCACGCGCCACCAAATGTCCTGCACTATGGTCGTCCGGGTACCGGAGCTGTGTTGGAAGAGGGCATGTTCTTTACCATCGAGCCGATGGTCAATCTGGGGCGTCCTGAAACCAAGACACTGTCCGATGACTGGACTGCCGTGACCCGCGACAAATCGCTGTCGGCGCAGTTCGAGCATTCGGTCGGTGTGACCGCAGATGGGGTTGAGATTTTCACCTTGTCACCGGGCGGCAAATATCACCCGACCTATTCGTCCTGATCGGTCGCCTGATCGCGTAATAGCTTCAGCAGCAAGGTTTCATCCCGCCACGGGATGACCGCGTCGTGAATGAACACCGGCGCGCGCATCGGTTTGGGCGGAGGCCCAGTTGTGGTGTCGGCGTCTTTCGAAAAAGCCCAGAGCGGAGGTGTGATAGCGCGGTCCATGGACCAAGCATAACACGTTTATGGCTCAAAGTCCCAAAAGCTTGGGCGCATGTAACATGTCGGAGAACACTTCGGCCCCTAGTTCTTCCAATCGCGCACCATCATCATGGGCCGCGTAGCCCAGGCAGCGCATATTGGCGCGGATTGCTGCGGTGACACCGTTTTCGCTGTCTTCGATCACAACCGGCACCGTTGCGCCGAAATGCTGTGCAGCGGTCAGGAACAGGGTCGGGTCGGGCTTGCCCGTTCCAAGCACCTGAGCCGAAAACATCACATCTTGAAAACGCTCCCAAAGACCATTCTGGCCCAAAGTGATCTTCATTTTCTCAGGCCGCCCATTTGAGGCGACACAGTAGAGAATGTCGCTTGCATCCAGTTGCGCCAGCAATTCACGGATACCCGCGACCAGAGGCGTGCCTGCTTTCAGCGTCTCGTAGATTTCCGCATAGATTTGATCAGTCCAGTCATCCGGCAGATCAGCCCCCAGCTCGCGCGCCTTGTCGCGCACACCGGTCATGGTGCCGCCAACAAACAGGGACATGCATTCGGCTAAGGACAAGTGCAGGCCATGGCCAGCGAGATTGTCGACCATGACCTGATTGGACAAAACCTCGCTATCGACCAGAACGCCGTCGCAATCAAAGATAACCAGATCGTGCATCTCAGCCCCCTGTGCGCCACATCAGCGAGATATGCGTGTCGCCATATTTCCGCGCGTCGTGCAGCGTGAAGCCCTCGGGCGCGAGCATGGGGGTGCTTTCTTCCCAGACGATCAGAGCGTCATCAGACAACCAACCACCTTGGGTAGCCGCGGCCAGTGCCCTTTGACCCAGAGCTTTTCCGTAAGGCGGATCCAGAAAAACCAGATCACAAACAGTGCCCGGGTTTTCGCCCAAACGGGTCGCATCCCGCCGGATCAAAGTGGTCTGGCTGGCGCTTCCGGTCAGGGCGATATTCTTGCGGATCAGACCCTGCGCGACCCTCCCATCATCGACAAACGTGACGTGGGACGCGCCTCGAGACAGCGCTTCAAGTCCCAATGCACCGGTGCCCGCAAACAGGTCGAGAACCTGCAAGCCGTCGAAGTCGATCTGATGATTTATAACGTTGAACAGGCTTTCCCTTACCCGGTCAGTGGTCGGGCGAAGATGCGCACCGGCATCGCCTTTGCCAACCGAAGTCAGAGCCCGGCCCCGGAAGTCTCCGGCGATGATCCTCACGCTTTGAGCAGCGGTTTCAGGTCCGCTTCTGGGTCGGCAACAACAGCCGGATCAGCGGTCTTGCCCGCATCAATCAGGCGTTTGCCGACCATATAAGCGCGCGGGTCATTCATCGCGTCGACCGCGATCAGCTGATCGCCCTTGTAGTACCAGAAGGACACCGTCGCGCCCTCACCCTTGCGAGTCACCACACGGTCATAGCCGGTATTCAGCCCGGCGATCTGCAGCTTGACGTCATACTGATCGGACCAGAACCATGGCGTTGCAGTGTAATCCTTAGCCGCGCCCAACATGTTCTGGGCCACGATCTCGGCCTGATCAATGGCGTTCGGCACGCTTTCCAGGCGGATACGGCCTTCGCCATGCGGGAACGACGCGCAATCGCCCGCCGCCCAGATCGACGGATCTGAGGTGCGGCCATGGGCGTCGGTCTTGATGCCGTTATCCAGCTCTAACCCGGCTATTTCAGCCAATTGAATCGACGGCGCGATGCCGACGCCAACCACGACGAAATCCACCTCAAGCTCGGTGCCGTCGGTCAGAATAGCACCCTTCACTTTGCCGTTTTCACCAACCAGACGATCCAACCCGACGCCCTCACGAATGTCGGCCCCGTATTCGGTGTGCAGCGTGCGAAAGTAGTCGCTTGTCTCTTTCGCCGCAACACGCTGAAGGATGCGGTCGGCCATCTCGACCAAGGTCACCCTGACCCCGCGCTTGGCACAAACGGCGGCGGCTTCAAGCCCGATATAGCCGCCACCAACGATCAGCGCGCGGGCGCCATCCGATACCCGAGGTTCCATCTCGTCGATATGGGCGAGATCTCGCACCACATGGACACCCTCAAGATCGCCCCCGATCGCTGCGGGCAGGCGGCGTGGGTCGGACCCAGTGGTCAGCGCCAGTTCATCATAGGTGATCACCTCATCGCCGAGGGTCACCGTCTTGGCCTTTGGATCAATCGCCGTCACACGTTGACCCAACCGTAGGGTGATATTGTTTTCGGCATAGAAGCTCTCGGGCCGCAAGAACAGGCGCTCCAGCTCCATCTCGCCCAACAGGTAAGCCTTGGACAAGGGCGGGCGTTGGTAGGGCAAATGCGGCTCGGCTCCGATCAGGGTGATGTCACCTTCGAACCCGTCCTTGCGCAGCCGTGCTACCAAAGAAGCACCGGCCTGCCCTGCCCCGATCACGACAATATGGCTCATGTTTCGCTCACCCTGCAGAATTCACGTGGTTACTTTGTTTCGACCACCTATATTGCGGCAAAGCCCGACTCTGCAAATCCAAATGACAGGAGCGTAAAAATGATTGCAACAGGTGACATGCTGCCCGAGGCCACGCTGATCCAGATGGGTGCCGAAGGCCCCGAGGAGGTTCGGATTTCAGACAAGACCAAAGGGCGCAAGGTTGTGATCTTTGCTGTACCCGGTGCGTTCACCGGAACCTGCACAACCGCTCATGTACCAAGCTTCATGCGGACCAAGGACCAGTTCGATGCCAAGGGTGTAGAGGAAATCATCTGTATCTCGGTCAACGACCCTTTCGTGATGGGCGCCTGGGGAGAAAGCACCGGTGCAACAGCGGCCGGGCTGACCATGCTGGCCGATGCAGCGTCCGAGTTTACCAAGGCCATCGGCATGGATTTCGACGCCCCGCCCGTAGGCCTGATTGCACGCTCCAAACGCTATGCAATGCTGGTTGAAGACGGCAAGGTTGTGGCGATGAATCTGGAAGAAAACCCCGGTGTCTGTGAGGTCTCGGCTGGTGAAGGCCTGCTTGATAGTATCTGATCCCTGTCGGCCCCGGTTTGACCGGGGCCACGTGAAACGCATTTAACTTGATGCAACGCCCCGATGCGCCAATACTTGGCCCATACAACTGGAGAGTTCATTGATGCGACTGAAATTTCTTACATTGTTTCTTGGCACCGCCGGGGCCCTGGCGGCGTGCGGACCTGCACCCACACCCCAACAACAGGCTGCGCGACAGCACGAGATCGCCTGCCTGAGTGGTACCATAGGCGGCGCCCTGATCGGTGGAGTGATCGGCAATCAATTTGGCGGTGGTTCAGGCAAGACCATCCTGACGGCGGCGGGCGCCGCTGCGGGTGGCGTGTCTGGCGAACGTTACGCGTGCTGAGGAGATTTGAGATGAAACGAGTATTAATTATCACCACCGTATTCGTGATGGCTGCTGCTGCAAACGCAGAGACTGTCGCAGAACTGCACGAGGCCGAGTTGAATAACATCGACACCAACAATGACGGCTTCCTGTCCAAGGACGAATTCAACGCCTTCTCGGACTATGCATTTCAGGCAATGGACGAAGACAAGAACGGCACTCTGGGCCTGAGCGAAGCAAAACCGTTCTTGGATATCAAACAGTTCGAAGCCGTTGACCGGGATGGCGACAGTCTTATCTCAAAGGCAGAGTATGTCAGCCAGATGCAGAACGATTTTGACGCTGCGGATAAGGATGGCAACGGTCTCTTAGATTAAACGCCAACTTGGTTGGCAGGAGCGTGTCATGAATAAATGGATCTGCCTCGGTAGCCTGGTGGCTTTGGCCGCATGTGACGTACAGCAATCCCCGGTGATCAGCGGCCCTGATGGTCAGGTGCAGATTCAGATCAATACCAGCGGTCTGACCTGTTATGAAAATCGGTGTCTCGACATCAATCCGGCGGCCCGCAGCGTGCGGTCCATCGGCACCCGTACGATCAGAATTCCGGGCAATATCAATGTCAGCGACGGCACGATCACTCCGGCAGAATTCAAGCAGCTGGGAACGGCAACATTGCTGGCCGGTGGGACGGGTTCACGCGGAGACCGTTAGCAGGCTGTCCATCTTACGCGCCAGCTTGGCGTCTTGTGCAGACAGACCGCCAACATCATGGGTCGACAGGACCACCTCTACCGTGCGGTAGACATTCGACCATTCGGGGTGGTGGTTCCATTTCTCGGCCCAGATCGCCACCTGCGTCATCCAGCCAAAGGCGGCGACAAAATTATCGAAGATGAAGGTCTTGGTGATCGCATCGCGGTCTTCGACCATGGTCCAGCCATTTCTGAACAGCGGGTCCAGCAGCGGGCCGCGGGTCTCGGTTGACAGAAGTTCGGTCATTGCTGTTCCTCCGGGTTCGATTTCCTGAACGGACCATAATCCGTCAGAATCTCGATCTCTTCTCCCACTGCGTGGGACTCGGCGTCCAGATATTTCTGAACCGCATCAGCAAAACCCGGATCGCCAACCCAGTGCAAGCTATGCGTGCGGGTTGGCAGATAGCCGCGCGCCAGCTTGTGCTCGCCCTGCGCACCGGCCTCAACCCGCGCCAGACCTTCCGCAATGGCAAAGTCGATCGCCCTATAATAGCACAGTTCGAAATGCAGGCAGGGGTGATGTTCGACACAGCCCCAATACCGGCCATACAGCGTTTCCCGCCCGACAAAATTTAACGCACCGGCGACGGGGTATCCATTACGTTCGGCCAACACCAAGGCGATGTCATCCGTCATGGTTTCCTGAGCGATATCAAAGAATTGTCGCGTCAGGTAGGGCGAGCCCCATTTTCGCGCGCCGGTATCCTGATAGAACCGCCAGAACGCGTCCCAATGCTCGGGTCGCAGATCATCGCCGGTGATTGTTCGAATCTGCCCACCGAAATCACAGGCCTGCTTGCGTTCCTTCTTGATATTCTTGCGTTTGCGCGAGGACAGCGCAGCCAGAAACTCGTCAAAATCGGCGTAATCATCATTGAGCCAGTGAAACTGCTGCGAGTGACGCACCATCAGGCCCATCTGTTCCCCTGCCAGCGCCTCGGCCTCGGTACAGAAGGTCGCGTGCAGGGAAGAAATTCGATTCTCGGCGGCCAGTTGCACCGCTCCTTGCACCAGCGCCGAGATCCCGACAGCATCGTAGCCGGGTCGCACCAAAAAACGCCTGCCAGTCGCGGGTGTGAAGGGCACCGCGATCTGCAGCTTGGGATAATATCGCCCGCCCGCGCTTTCATAGGCATGAGCCCAGCTATGGTCGAAGATGTATTCACCCTGGGAGTGCGACTTGGCAAACATCGGGGCTGCCGCAATCAGCATCCCGTCCAGATAGGCTGTCAGGTATTGCGGCTGCCAGCCAGTACCACGCCCGACCGAGCCGCTTTCTTCCAGGGCATGCAAAAACCGATGTGTCGTGAACGGATCAAGCGGTCGCCCGCCATCGGCAACCTCAGGGCAGGCGCAACTGTCCCAGTCGCTCGCGGAAATCTGCGAGACCGATGTCAGAACCCGAACCTCAATCTGTGCCTGATCCATATCCCCTCCGCGCTGCACCTTTATCTGTGATCGCGCGCGCCGGGATCAAGCGGGATGTTCGGCCAGATAGCCTTCGAACGTAACATTATCGGCAACCTTGCGTGCCTCTGCTTCTTGTTCAAGCGAACGCACGGTCCAGCACAGGATCGGCACACCCTGTGCCTTCAACTCAGCGACCCGGGGGCGGTCAAGATCGATGACTTCATGGCTGATAAAGCTGGCTCCAACGCGGTCGAAATCCGGGATGTTGCGCAGATGATCGCAGACGGCTTGCGGCAGAAGCTCGACCTTGGGCTCATAAGAGCTGGTAACGAGACCGCGCGGCAAATGTGGCGCAAGGCGTGCAATCTCTGCGACTGAATGCGGGTTGAACGACATCAACGCGACCGGGCCTTCATAGTCTTTCAGTGCGCTTACAACATCTGCTTCCAAAGCGCCGATATCGGGGCCCATTGCACCATCTTGATCCTTCAGCTCGATGAGCAAGGGCACCCGTCCTGCAACAATGGCCAGCACCTCTTCCAGCGAGGGGATACCTTCACCGTCAGAATGCAGAAGCGTCTGGGCCCGCGCTTGTGTCTCGGTGATCTGTTGGATCGGTCCGGGCTGCCCGGTCAGACGTGTCATGTCATAGTCGTGAAACACCATGGCCCGATTGTCACGGGTGTGTTGCAGATCAATCTCGACCCCATAACCGGCGTCTATTGCGGCACGAATGGCGGCCCGGCTATTCTCGGGCCGCTGATCAGAAATGTCATGCAGCGCGCGATGTGCTATCGGGCGCTGCAGGAACTCAGACGGAAGGGACGGTTTCATTGAACCTCGAAAATACCCTCGATTTCAACGGCAACACCCAAAGGCAATGAGGCTGCGCTGACGGCCGAGCGCGAATGACGACCGGCGTCGCCCAGCGCTTCGACCAGGAAGTCGGAGGCCCCGTTGATCACCTTCGGCTGTTCTGTGAAATCAGCGGTCGAGTTTACAAAACCGGTCAGCTTGATCACGCGCACCAGCTTGTCGATATCGCCACCACAAGCCGCTTTGACCTGAGCCAACAGGTTGATGGCGCAGACTTTGGCTGCAGCGGCGCCTGCCTCAACATCCATATCATCACCGAGCTTACCAGTGATCAGATCATCCGCCTTGGAGATCTGGCCCGACACGTAGACAATGTTGCCGATGCGCACGAAAGGAACGTAGTTCGCTGCCGGAGCAGGTGCGTCCGACAGGCTGACACCCAGGCTGTCCAGTTTTGCTGCGATGCTCATGTGGATTATCCTCATCTCATAGTGATTCCGCGCGGACGCTAACCGGGAAAACCTGTTTCCGAAAGCGTGAAAGCGGGATTTTTCCCATTGCCTGCAAACTGGGCAGGTCTTCTCTTATTCAGGAAGTGTTGAATTCGTGTCACTTTACGTCGCCCCATCGGCTGAGGTAAACGCGAGTTGTTGTTTCAAATCCTGCGCGAAACCTCTATGTGAGACCAATTGCGCCACCAAGGGTGCAAAGGCTGTATTGATTGAAGGCCCGGATACCGCTGGGCAATTTTCGGAGTAACGAAGACAGTGCCAAGTTACATTCGTCTGAAGCACCTGATCATATTCGGCATCCTGACGGTCCTATCGGCATGCGCGACGCAGCCTCAGGACGCAGCGGCGCGGGGTGAGATTTTTGACCCCTATGAAGGGACCAACCGGGGCATTCACAAGTTCAATCTGGGTGTGGACCGATTCCTGTTCCGACCGGCCTCGAAAGGCTATGTGAAGATCGTACCAGATCCGATGGTTACCAGTTTCAATCACTTTGCCGAAAACCTGACGATGCCCGGGCAGGCGCTGGACTATCTGCTGCAAGGCAATCTGAAACAGTCCGGCAATGCGCTGCTGCGCTTTCTGATCAACTCGACCGTGGGCGGCTTTGGCCTGTCAGCCCCGGCCGATGAGCTGAACCTGCCGCCTGTTGATACTGATTTCGGCGAAACCCTGCATGTCTGGGGCGTGGGCGAAGGTGCTTATGTGGAACTGCCCTTCTACGGCCCGTCCACCGCGCGCGATGCGGTCGGCGTTGTGGTCAACCTGTTCTCGAATCCGATCAACTTTAGCCCGACCCGCCCGGTCGACAATATTGGTGTCTATGCCGAGGTCGTGCGGCGGATGGGAGATCGCGGTCGGTTCTCGGATACAGTTGATTCGATTCTGTACGAAAGTGCAGACAGTTACGCGCAAGCGCGCACGATCTACCTGCAAAATCGCCGCTTTGAACTGGCAAGGGATGATGAAGACGCCTATCTGGGTCTGTATGACGATCCCTACGCCACCACCGGGACCGACCCTGTCAGAGACCCCTATCTTGACCCGTACGAGGACCCCTATGCCGAATAACCTGTTGAACCGACGCCGTTTTGTGGCCACCGCCCTGACCGGGATGACAGTTGCCGCATTGCCTCTGCCCGCGTTCGCGCTGACCGAAGCGCAGGCCAAACAGCTGGTCAACAGCGTTGTGGCCGATATCACGCGTATCATTGACTCGGGTAAATCCGAAAATGCCATGCTGCGTGATTTTCAAAAGATCTTTGTGCAATACGGTGATGTGCCGATCATGGCCCGCTATGCGCTGGGGGCGGATGCACGCACAGCCTCATCCGCACAGCTGGGTCAGTTCACCAAAGCGTTCGAAGGCTATATTTCGCGCAAATATGGTCGCCGGTTCCGCGAGTTCATCGGCGGTGAGGTCACCGTGCGTAACGCGCGCAAGATCAAGACCGGATACGAGGTCAGAACCTCGGTCAAATTGCGCGGCTCATCCCCGTTCGAAGTGACATTCCTGGTGTCCGACAAATCGGGTCGTGGAAAGTTCTACAACATGTTCATCGAAGGTGTGAATTTGTTGCTGACCGAGCGCACAGAGATTGGCGCAATGCTGGATGCGCGCGGCGGCGACCTGAATCGCCTGATCAAGGATCTGAAAAAGACTGGCTGATCAGAGGTATTATCCTACGCCGGCCACCGCTCGACCCGTTCGCGCGGTGGCTTTTTTGTTCAGGTTGCAGGCTTGCGCGCGATCTGGCTGACATAAGACATGTAGCCAAAAAACGTGCTTGCAGACACACGCGCCCGGGCCTCGGATTTCAGCGCCTGTGCCGTTTCAGGCGCCAACAACCCGGTCTCGGCCATTCGATCCGCACCACGGTCGATAACGGTCAGAAAGTAAGTCGCCTCTCCTTCGGCCACATAACCGTGTCCCCGGCGACGGCCCAACTCAAAACCTGCTTGAGAGAGTGCACCGCCAATCTGGCGCATGATCCAGAGGTTTGTGACGTTCTGATTGATCATGAACCGAATGAGTTGATCCAGAGGATCAAAATCGGCAATCTGCGCTGTGGCGGTATCGTAGTCCCCATCGCAAATCGCAAATATCCCGCCCGGTTTCAGTATCCGAAAGGCCTCGGAAACCACATCTTCGGGGCCGGGTACATGGCACAACAGTGTATGCGCCAGAACAAGGTCTGCTGAGCTATCTTCAAGCCTGGTTGCCTTTGCATCGCCGGTTTCAAAAACAAGATTGCTCTCGCTGGCGAAGCTGTTTCTCGCACGTTCGACCATAACCGGTGAGGGCTCAATGCCGAGCGCGCGCTCCACCCCGCCAACTGACAGCAGCTCTTGCGTGATGTGCCCGGTGCCTGAACCCAGCTCAACCGCGAACCCGCCCTCAGGGACAATCAGATCACTTAGATAGCTATCCCTGATATCTTTCTGCGCCGGCTCCAGACACCGCGCTTCCATAGCTTCGGCGATACGCTCTTGGACCGAGATATCCTGCCCGGCCAGATCGGAATACGGATCGGACATAGCGCGACTCCCTTCGCTACGTCCCAAGATAGCATATTTCAAATTAACCGGCCAAAACCGACCGTGATTGCTATGGCCCACCCCGGGTTGGTGCGGGCCAACGGCAACTTAATTCAGCCGTTCACCCGTTTCCTTGGCAAAGTAGGACACCTTGCTCATGTCGAACGCCAGGTTCAGCAATTGACCGGCCTGCGCGCTGGTTTCAGCATGCAGCCGCGCCGTGACCTGCTTGCCACCCAATTCCGACACCACATAGGTATCTGCCCCTGCGGGTTCGACCATATCGACCATGCAGGCGGCTTCCTGCACGCCTGCGCCAGCGCGGAACCCCGCCTCGGCGATATCTTCAGGGCGTAGACCAAGGATGACATCCTGCGGCAGAGACAAGTCGCGTGCATCGTTCAGAACCAGCGTTTCACCGGATTCGCGCGCGATCGAGATTTGCGTCCCCGAGCCATTGTTCGATGCCTGTGCCGGGATCAGGTTCATCGCAGGTGAGCCCATGAAATCCGCCACAAACAGGTTGGCCGGGTTGTTGTAGATCTCAGCCGGAGTACCGATCTGCTGCACGACCCCGCCTTTCAGGACTACGATCTTGGTGGCCAGCGTCATCGCTTCGATCTGGTCGTGGGTAACATAAACTATGGATGCGCCCAGTGTCTGGTGCAGCTTCTTGATCTCGGTCCGCATCTCGACCCGCAGCTTGGCGTCAAGGTTCGACAGCGGTTCATCGAACAGGAACAGCTTGGGGTCGCGCACCAACGCCCGGCCCATCGCGACCCGCTGACGCTGACCACCCGACAGTTGGCTGGGGCGGCGGTTCAGCAATGGTTCGATCTGCAGCAAGGAGGCGACGTCTTTCAGCTTGGCTTCCTGCGTGGCCTGATCGACCCCGCGCACTTTCATGCCGAAGGTGATGTTCTTGGCCACCGACATGGTCGGGTACAAAGCGTAAGACTGGAACACCATCGCGATGTCGCGATCCTTGGGGCTGACATGGGTCATGTCGTTGCCGCCGATGGACAATGTGCCACCGGTGATCTCTTCCAGTCCCGCAATGCAGTTCAGCAGCGTAGACTTACCGCAGCCCGAGGGGCCGACAAGCACCAGGAAATCGCCCGGTTCAATCGAGATGTTGATGTCTTTCAGAATCTCGGTCGCGCCGTAATTCTTGTAGAGTTTGTTGATATCAAGGATGGGAGCCATGGGTCTTATCCCTTCACTGAGCCAGCGGTCAGGCCGCGGATGAAATACTTACCGGCAACGACATAGACGAGCAGCGTTGGCAGCCCCGCGATGATCGCGGCGGCCATGTCGACGTTGTACTCTTTGACGCCGGTGGTGGAGTTTACGATGTTGTTGAGCGCAACAGTCACGGGCTGTGTCCCTGCCTGGCTGAACGACACGCCAAACAGGAAGTCGTTCCAGATCTGCGTGAACTGCCAGATCACAGTCACCACGATGATTGGTAGCGACAGCGGCAGGAAGATCGACCAGAAAATTCGCAGGAAGCCTGCACCGTCGACACGAGCGGCCTTGGTCAGCTCGGCCGGAATGGTGACATAGTAGTTGCGGAAGAACAGCGTGGTGAAGCCCAGCCCGTAGATCACATGGACAAAGATCAGGCCCGGAATGGTACCCGCAATCCCCATCATACCCAGCAGACGTGCCATTGGCAGCAGAACAACTTGGAACGGGATGAAGCAACCGAACAGCATCAGCGAGAAGATGATATTGGCCCCTTTGAACCGCCATTGCGCCACGACATAGCCGTTCAGCGCACCCAACAGGGTCGACAAAAATACCGCAGGCACCGCGATCAGAACCGAGTTCCAGAAATAGGGTCGCAAACCTTCACACTGGATACCGGTACAAGCGCCGGACCATGCGGTTTTCCAGGCGTCGAAGCTGACCTCTCGCGGCAGCGAAATCAGGCTGCCGGTGCGGATTTCCTCAAGGCTTTTCAATGAAGTCGTCAACATCACGAAGAGCGGCATCAGGTAATACAGTGCAAACAGGCCAAGCAGGATATAAAGCAACCAACGCAGGGCAATCTTGCCCGTAGCGCTTTGGGTGCGGGTTTGTGTTTGGGGCATCGACAGATCAGTCATTTTTCGCCCTCAGCTCTGAGTAAAGATAGGGAACCACGATGGCAAAGACGACCAGCATCATGATCATCGCGGACGAGGCTGCTTGACCAATATCGCCGCGCGAAAACGCCATGGCGTACATGTAAGTAGCGGGCAGATCGGTTGCGTAGCCCGGACCGCCACCAGTCAGGGCGATGACAAGGTCGAAGCTTTTGATTGCGAGGTGCGCCAGCACGATGAAAGCAGACAGGAAAATCGGGGCCATCGAAGGGATGATGATCGCCGTATAGATGCGCCAAGTGGGGATACCATCGACCTGTGCGGCCTTGATGATCTCGCCATCGACCGAACGCAAACCGGCCAAAAACAACGCCATGACGAAGCCGGAACTCTGCCAGATCGCGGCGATCACGATAGTGTAGATCGCATAGTCAGGGTTCACCAGCCAGTCGAATTCGAAATTCGGAAAGCCCCACCCCTGCACCATGGATTCGATGCCCAGGCCCGGGTTCAAAATCCACTTCCACGCCGTACCGGTCACGATCATCGACAACGCCATCGGGTACAAGTAGATCGTCCGGATCGCGCCTTCGACGCGGATCTTCTGATCCAGCAGGATGGCCAGCAACAGGCCCAGTACCATCGCGATCACGATGAACAGCGCGCCAAAGATATACAGGTTGTTGATCGCCGTATCCCAGCGGGGTGAGTCGAACAGGCGTTCATACTGAATGAAGCCTTTGATCTCGTATTTCGGCAGTAGTTTCGATCGGGTTAGCGACACCCATGCGGTCCATCCGATAAATCCGTAGACAAAGATCAATACGGCGATGAACGACGGTGCCAGCACCACCTTGGGCAGGTGGTTTTCCAGCCATTCGGACATTTTAGCCTCCGGGGAAAGATGCTCTGCCCCTCACTATAGGGGGCAGAGCGTATTGGATCAGTAGCTGTTTGCTACCGCGTCCGCCAGTTGCTGAACCGCGTCAGCCGAGGACATATCCGAGTTGAAATGTGCGGTTACAACATCCGTAATCGCACCGGCCTGCGACCCGCGCAGCGCCATGCCATGGGCATAAGACGGCAGCAGCGAACCGCCTGCCGAGGTCGAACCCATATCTTCGGCCGAGATCTGCGCGCAGATGTCGAACGCATCCAGCGCCACATCAGTCCGCGCAGGGATCGAACCCTTGTTCAGGTTGAACACTTCCTGGAATTTCGGCGCGACGATCAGCTTGGCCAGCAATTCCTGACCAGCGCGGTTGTCGTCACCTTCCACTTCGAACATGGCGAAGCTGTCGACGTTGTACAGATATCCGTCGCCGGGGGTCGAGGCACACAGGAAGTCTTCGCCGGGCTTCTTGCCAGCCGCCAGGAATTCGCCCTTGGCCCAGTCACCCATGATCTGGAAAGCTGCTTCGCCATTCATCACCATGGCGGTGGCAAGGTTCCAGTCGCGGCCTGAGAAGTTTTCGTCCACATAACCGCGCAGGGTGCGCATCTGGTCAAAGACCTGCACCATGGTGTCAGAGGTCAGCGCCTCGGGGTCGAGATCGACAAAGGCTTTCTGGTAGAACTCGGGGCCACCCAGACCCAGCGCAACCGCTTCGAACACTGTGGCGTCTTGCCACGCCTGGCCACCATGGGCCAACGGGATCACTCCGGCAGCCTGCAGTTTTTCGGCAGCGGCGTTGAACTCTTCCCAAGTTGTGGGCATTTCAATGTCGTTGGCGGCCAGAACGTCAGCATTGGCCCAGATCCAGTCGATGCGGTGCACGTTCACAGGTGCTGCGCACCACGTACCTTCGCACATCATGTGGCCTGCAATCGATGCTGGCAGCACATCGGCCCAGCCTTCGGCTTCTGCCACGGATGAAATGTCTGCCAAAACGCCCTCTTCATACCATTCCTGAATGGCAGGTCCTTTCAGCTGAACAGCAGTCGGCGCGTTACCCGCAAGAACCCGGGCCCGCAGCGCAGTCATGGCCGCATCGCCGCCGCCACCTGCGACCGGCATATCGGTCCATGTGCCGCCGTTCGAGGCGAACTCTTCCTGCAGAACCGCGACCGATTTCGCCTCACCACCGGATGTCCACCAGTGCAGAACTTCGGCCTTTGGTTCAGCCACAACAGCCGACCCGGCCACTACGGCCAAGGTCGACACGGTGGCAAATGCAAAACGCTTCATTTTTTGTTCTCCTCCCTGAGAATTCGGTGCCACCCCAAGGGCGGCCATAGGTGATATAGCGCTAACGGATTGCCGCATGGCAACGCAGAATGCGATGCAATATCCTGACAAGGTGGAAATTTTCACCGCTTTTGTTACCCCGTGTTACGTTGGCCTTGAATCCGTTTCCATTCGTTACAATTGGCGGCGATGGAGAACCCTGAGGAGGAGAAACAGAGTGGGCATTCCCCGGCTCCTGGTGGTGGACGACGATTCGGAGATGCGGTCGATGATGACCCAGTTCTTTCAGCAGAACGGGTATATTGCTCTGCCTGCCAGTTCCGAAAGTGAAATACGCACGCATCTAACCTCGGGGCGGATCGACCTGATCCTGTTGGACGTGATGCTGGGCGATGAAAACGGCGTCGAGATCTGTGCCCGGTTGCGGGCCGAACAGGATGTACCGATCATTCTGGTATCGGCCCTGTCGGCGGATCATCAGCGCATGGCAGGATATGAGGTTGGAGCAGACGATTACATCGCCAAACCATTCAACCCGCAACTGTTGCTGGCCCGCGTCCGTGCGGTGATGCAACGCGCCCGACGCACGCCTTCGCTGGCATACCGCCGCCGCACGCGCACCTTTCACTTTGACGGCTGGGTCTTTGACGGCAAACGGGACGAGGTGCATTCGCCCGAAGGCTATCTGGTTTCCCTGTCCCAACGGGAGACCGCCCTGCTGAAGGTTTTGCTGGCGAACCCGCATATTCCGCTGACCCGTGATGAGATCGCCGCCGCACTGGATGTAACCGGTGAGGCCGACAAGCCCGAGGCGCAAGGCCGTGCCATAGATATGCTGGTGGGGCGGTTGCGGTCGAAAATCGAGGCCAATCCAAAAGACCCCCAGATGCTGCGCACCGAGCGCGGTGTTGGCTATCTGTTTACCGCGGACGTTATGGTGGATGAGGACGCATGACCCTGCGCCTGCGCAGTTTTGGCTGGCTCTGGACCCTGTCCGCCTTTGTCGCGGGGCTGGTCGCTGCCGGGATGTGGTTCACCTCGGCACAGGCGTGGAACCGGTACCAGACCGCAGCATTTGTTGCTGGTTTCACCATATACGAAGACTTGCGAACGGGGATGGCGCCGCCACCCGGCCTATTGATCAACCCATTGCCAACCGAGGCAGCCGCGCTTGCTGATAGTGGAGCGTTCCAGCAAATGCCCGGCTTTGCGGATCGCCGCTTTGTCACCAATCTGTCGATCCTGACCGACAGTTCAGCCCCCCTGAGTGGCCGCGAATTGACGCTTGCGGTGTTATCGGATCGACTGGTCTATCCGGTTTCAGACATCGTATCTGGCAGCGATCAGACCGGCCCCGAGAAGATGGGGAACCTGACCCGCCTGTTGGCCACATATTGCAGCGAACCTATCCTGATCGCGCAATTCGGGCGCGGGGTCTGGCAGCAAGTCGACGGCACCGCAATCTGGGGCTGTAAGGCTGCGCCGGTTGATCTGCGTTTGCCCGCAATATTGCTGGGCATTGTGTCCTTGGCGGTGCTTCTGACCTCGGTCGGGAATGTTTCTGACAGTTTCGCACGCTTTGCTCAGGCACTTGGTGACCGCCGACGTCGCGGCGGGCCGCAAAGCTATGACGCGGACGGGCCTGAAGAGCTGCGCGATATCGTGACTGCGGTGAATGATCACCTCGATGCCGAACGTGCGCAGCTTGAGAAACGCGCCATTGTACTGTCGGGTGTCAGCCACGATCTGGGGACCCCTGCAACCCGCGTCCGGCTGCGTGCGGCGCTGATTCCCGATGGCGAGTTGCGCGAAAAGCTCGAGGCCGACGTGGACCAGATGACCGGCATGATAGAAAGCGTGCTTACTTACACGCGATCGGAACTCAGCGTCGAGGAACCGCGCCAGATATCGTTGACCTCGCTGGTTGAATCGCTTGTGGCCGATTATCAGGATATGGACCGGCCTGTGTCGTTGAAAGCCGTTGATCCGGTTGTCGTCGAAAGCGCGTCGTCTGTTTTCATGTCACGCCGTGGGCATGCGTCGCTACCGGAAACGCGGCGCATCCTGGTGACGGGTCAACCGATCGCATTGAAACGAGCGTTGTCCAATCTGATCGATAATGCCCTGAAATACGGTCGTCACGCCGAGGTTGAACTGGAAACTGATGCTCAGACCGCCACGATCGTCGTCGAGGACAAGGGCACCGACCTATCGGTCGCGGATATCGAGGCGCTACTGGCACCGTTCCAGCGCGGATCAAACATCGGATCTTCGGACGGGTTCGGATTGGGCCTGACAATTGTCAGCACCGTTGCCGAACAACATGGCGGAACGCTGAGTTTCGAGGCCGGAGATCAGGGTCTGCGCGCCCGACTACAGATCACACGGCAATAGTCATGGCGCATAGTTGCGCACCAAGGCGCTGGCGATCAAGGCCCAGCCATCAGCGATGACGAAAAACGCCAATTTGAACGGCAGCGAGACCGTAGCCGGGGGCACCATCATCATTCCCATCGACATCAAAACCGCTGCGACAACGAGATCGATTATCAGGAAAGGCAGGAAAATCAGGAACCCGATCTGAAAGGCCCGCGCGATTTCCGACAACATGAAGGACGGCATCAGCACGGATAACGGGGCTTCGGGCGATAGTTGGATCGCAGCACCATCCGGGCGCAGGTCTGCCATGGCCTGAAACGTGTCTGCATCAATACGCGCTGCCATAAAACTGCGAAACGGCACCAGCGCGCGTTCCAGCGCAGGCTCTACGTCAAGCGTTTCCTCGACCATCGGCTGAATCCCTGTCTCCCACGCCTCGGTAAAAACCGGCTCCATGACGAAATAGGTCAGAAACAGCGCCAAACTGACGATCAACATGTTTGGTGGTGACTGCTGCAAGCCGATTCCTTGCCGCAGGATCGCCAAAACCGTGATCAAAAACGGGAAACAGGTGATCATGATCGCCAGTCCCGGTGCCAGGCTGAGCACCGTGATCAGCAAAATCAACTGGATGGTCCGGGCCGAGATCGACCCGCCCTCGCCCAGGGACAGCGACAGTTCTTGCGCCGCGCCACCGGAGGGTATGACCAGCAAAAATGCCAGCCAAAACAGGTGGCGCATCATCCGATCCCGTTCTGCAGATCCGAGATTTCGGTCAGCCGTACCGCCAGTTGCCCGGACTGATCGCCCTCCATCTCTTCCAACAGACCGCGCGCGACCAATTGATCCCCGACATAGAGGTCAACCGGATCCTCGATCCGCTTGTCCAGTGTCAGTACGGCATTTTCACCCATGCTCAACAGGTCACGGATCAAAGGCCGCGCACGCCCGACCGAGACGGTGACTTCGATCGGAACAGTCTCGAACGGGTTGGGTTTTTCGGGTTTCGGTGGTTGAGGATCACTCATTTGACAAAGCCTCTTTTGCTTCAAACAGATATGCGTCGAACGCTGCAGCAATGGATGAGAGCAAGGCAGCGCAGTCCACCTCGCGTTGGGCGATCCCCACCTGCAATCGCGCCTGTCCCGGCTGGAGCGAGACATCCTCGATAACCTGGGGACGCGGCGAGATATCCTGCGGCAGCATCGCCTCGACCTGATCCGAAGTGCCCGCCGGAACAGTCAGCTGCAGTGGCTGGCCGACCTGCTCACGCGCCATGTCGCAAAGCTGCTCGGTCAATCGCTTCGCAAAGCCATGCTCGATCGTCTCAGGCAGAATAGTCTGAACCAGGCTGTGGAACATCGGTTCCAGCGACAGGGTCATGCGGGTCAATGCTTCTTGATAGGTAAAGGACAGGTCGGATAACGTCGCCGACAGATCGGAGCTTAGCTGTGTGCCAGTCTGTTCCTGCGCCTGAACCGCATCTTCCCAGCCCGCCCCATAGCCTTGTTCAAATGCAGCAAGCCGCTGTTCTTCCAGTGCGTCTTCATCCAGTAGATGTACGGCCACCCCAGCCGCAGGGGCGGTGAAGTCTTCAAGAAGATGAGCGATCGACATCACACCTTCTCCTCGCCTTCTTCAAGCCAGCTGCGCAGGATCTCTACCGTCTCTTCCTGCTTGTCGCCGATCATGGCGCGCAAACGGTCGACAGGATCTTCCCCTCGCGCAGCGGCAATCGCCGGAACATTCGGCTGCGCCGCATCCGCGAGCGGTGCAAAGTCCGGCGCATCTGCGGTCGCAATTTCCCCGGTCAGGGAAGGCGCTGGGGCGACCTCGACCGGTGCACCTGCTGGCAGCAGCGCCGATGCCGCAGATTTCGTCAGAATTGGCCGTATCACAAACAGACCCAAAACAAGGGAAACCAGCGCCAAAACCACCATCTGGATTAGCGACATAGCGTCGATATGCATGTTCTGCCAGATCGACCCCGACACCAACTCGCCCTGGGGTTCAACCATGGGCAAGTCGAGCGATTTCAGTGTGATGACGTCGCCGCGTTCAGCATCAAACCCGACAGCTGAGGCCACAAGCTCTTGCAGCGCATCAAGCTCAGGCTGCGGCATGGGTTCGAAATTCTCGACCCCATCTGCACCCACCGTCCGCACGCCGTTTACCAGCACGGCAACGGTCAGGCGTTTGATGGCGCCCGGCGCGCGATGAACTTCCAACTCGGTCTCTGACACCTCATAATTCACCCGTTCCCGGGTCTGAGTGGCATTCGAATTGGATTCATCGCCTCCGGCCCCGTCGCCATCCGGCAGATTCGACGCCACTGTCACATCCGCTGACTGATTACGCGCACTGTCCGACCGTTCTTCAACATCTGTGCTGATCGCAACACGGCCTTTGGGGTCAAAGCGACGTTCCCGTATAGACTCGGTTTCGGTCACCGTATCTACGCTGACCTCAACCACCGCGTTGCCGGCCCCGACCCGGGCTTCGACCAGACGCAGGACTTTCTCACGCAATTGGCGCGCCTTATCATCTGCAGTATCGGCTGCCACCGCCGTGTCCTGCGCGCCAATCACGGCCCCGTTTGAATCAATCACAGTGACGTTTTCCGGTGCCAGCCCGCTAACCGCCGACGCCACTAAAAACCGGATCGCCTTTGCCTGATCTCCGTTAATCGGTGCACCCGACGGGACCAGATAAACCGAAGCGGTTGGTGCTATGCTGCGCTGAAACGGGTTGGAGGAGCTGTTGGCGATGTGCACCCGGGCCTTGCTGACATGCGGGCTGCCCACGATCGTGCGCGCCAGCTCTCCTTCTTTTGCGCGCCAATAGGCGGCATCAAACATCTGCGACGTAGTGCCAAAGCCGCTGAGCGAATCCAGCAGTTCGTAACCGCGATTGCCGTTCGCAGGCAGGCCCTCGCTGGCCAAAGTCATCCGCAACTCATCCCGCTGAACGCCGGGGACGTAGATCGAGCCACCCCTTATTTCATAGGTCACACCACGCTGGTCCAGCGCCCGCACGATTTCCCCTGCCGCACCGCTTTCGAGCCCCGCATAAAGCAGCGTCATCGACGGCGCTGTCACAATCCGTGACATCGCAAGCACACCCAGAAACACCAGTGCCACGGCACCGGCCACGATAATTTGTTTGCGCCTGTCCAAACTTGCCCAGACAGTTCCGATCTGCTGCACGCTTACCTCCGACTCACCGACATTCTGTGCGGCTCTGCCCTTGTTTGGACGATTGCCCTTAACAATCGGTTAGTCCCTGAGGGGTTATGACGGTTGCCGAACAGATTCATGAGGACGGCATGACCGACGCAACTGCAGATGAGGCGGAAGCCCCTAAAAAATCAGGGAAAAAAGGCTTTCTGCTTGGGCTGATTCTGGCTATCGCGGGCGGTGTTGGCGGCTATTTCATAACTGCATCCGGCCTGCTTCCCATAGGTGGGTCCGAGATGGTGAAAGAGGCCAAAAAGAAAGGCGAAGACGCTTCCGTAAAGGCACTTCCCGATGTGAAATTTGTCGATCTTCCGCCGGTGATCATCTCGGTCAAGTCAGATGATTCGCGACATTTGAAATTTCACGCGCAGCTTGAAGTGAATGCGGGCTACGCCGCCGAGGTTGAAAAGATGCAGCCGCGAATCATGGACGTTCTGAACAGCTATTTGCGCGCCCTTGAGTTAACCGATCTGGAAGATTCTCTGGCTTTGATGAGGATCCGCGGACACCTGCTACGACGCATTGGGATCGTCGTGGGCGAAGGCCGCGTGCGTGACGTTCTGGTCATGGAATTTGTACTGAATTAGGAGGCGATGGTGGAGTTGATTGCCGATATTCTGCTGGTTGCGGGCGCTCTTGGGGCTGGTCTGTATTGTTTCGTTCTGTCGCGACGCCTGAAGCGGTTTACCGATCTTGAGAAGGGTGTGGGTGGCGCCGTTTCCGTGCTGTCCTCGCAAGCAGAAGAGTTGCGAAAATCGCTGGATAGCGCGCGTCAGGCTTCGGGTGATTCCGGCACCGCGTTGCAGACGCTGACCGAACGGGCGGAAACCGTCGCACAACGGTTGGAGCTTATGATGGCCTCGATGCACGATGTCGTTCAGGAAGAGCCCTCTGAGCCGGACGTTCCCATGGATCAGCCAGATGACGCACCTGCTGAGGACAGGTCTGAGCAGCCCGGCGAAGCACAAGAAACTGCATCCGATCCGTCTGGTGAACCAACTGAGGTCTCGACTGAGCCATCGGAAGCACCACCAGAGCCGCCCGCAAAGAAACCAGAAGGCCTGATGTTCTTTCGGCACGCCGCTCCATCTGGCGGAGCAGCGAAATGAGTCGCAACCGGGCAAAAGCGCCTGATCGCCGAGCGCGCGGCGGTGTTCTGACCGTCATTTCCTTGCTGATGGTCGGCTCTGCGATTATTCGCATCGGGCTTGAGGCCGGGCCTGCACTTGCCCGCGGCGCGGAACCAAACATGGCCTCGCCCGTCGGTGGTGAACGCAAAGAGGCGAATGCGGCAGATCTACAATTGCTGCTTACGGAACTATTACGCCGTGAAAAGACTCTAAACCAGCGTGAAAGCACGATTTTGGACCGGGAACGGGCGCTCAGCATTGCCGATCAGGCGATCGAAACCCGGCTCACCATGCTGGAGGACGCCGAGAACGCTCTGCGTGAAACGGTGGCGATTGCCGAAAAGGCCGCCGAAAACGATCTGACACAACTGACTGACGTGTATCAGAGCATGAAGCCCAAAGATGCCGCCGCGTTGTTCGAAACGATGGACGCGGTATTCGCCGCTGGCTTCCTGTCTCGAATGCCAACTGAAGCTGCCGCTGAAGTTATGGCCGGTCTCAGCCCCGAGGCTGCTTACACCATCAGCGTGATCATGGCCGGGCGCAATGCACGTGCCCCACAGGAATGACCCTCATGGCCATATCTATCTGCACCCTCAACGCTGGAGACCTTTCATGATCGGGCTCATCGGAATTGCCGTCATCTTTGTCATGGTATTCGGCGGCTACCTTGCCGCAGGCGGCAAGATGGCCATCATTATGAAATCACTGCCCTTCGAGATGATGATGATCGGAGGGGCCGCAGTCGGCGCATTTCTGATCAGCAATGATATCGGCGGCGTAAAACACACCGCCAAGGATATCGCGAAAGTTTTTAAAGGACCCAAATGGAAGCCCGAGGATTATCGCGATCTGTTATGCTTGTTATTCTCTCTGATCCGGATCGCACGCGCGAACCCGGTCGAGGTAGAGCAGCACATTGAAGAGCCAGGAAGCTCATCGCTATTTTCCGCATATCCCAAGATTCAAGCCGACAAAGAAGCGGTGGACCTGATCTGTGACACCATGCGCTCGGCGGCGATGAACTATGACGACCCGCACCAGGTTGAGGAGGTGCTGGAGAAGCGGATGGAGGCGAACTTCCACCATGCCATGCATTCAAGCCACGCGCTGCAAACCGTTGCTGACGGGTTGCCCGCCTTGGGGATCGTGGCCGCCGTTCTGGGTGTGATCAAGACGATGGGATCAATCGACCAACCACCGGAAGTCCTAGGTAAGCTGATCGGCGGCGCGTTGGTTGGGACGTTTCTGGGGGTTTTTCTGGCTTATGGATTGGTGGGCCCTTTTGCGGGCAAGCTGAAATCTGTTGTCGAAGAAGACAACCACTTTTACCAACTCATCAAAGAGGTTCTGGTGGCTAATCTTCACAACCACAACGCGGCCATGTGTATAGAGGTCGGCCGCCAGAACACACCGACCCACAACCGGCCCGGTTTCTCGGAACTTGAAGACGCGCTTAAGGAACTCAAGCAGGCTGCAGCATGATCCGCGCATTGTCTTTGGTCTTGCTCACATGGGGCACAAGCGCGTCAGCACAGGCTTTGACCGTGCGATCGGGCGAGCATGAGGGATACACGCGTCTGGTGGTACAGGTCCCCTCTGGCACCGGTTGGATGTTGGATCCGGTCGAGAACGGCGCGCGGCTGAGCATTGGCATCGATAATGCGACATTCAACACTGCAGCTGTCTTCGACCGCCTGTCGGGGAACCGTCTGCAATCGCTTCAACAGGCCGGGCCAGGTGCAGCGTTGGAGATGACATTTGGGTGCGGCTGCGTGGCAACGGCATTTCTGCATCGCCAAACTATGGTTGTCATAGATATCGCACCCGGCCAGGGTACACCTGCAAGTGACCCGGTAGAGCCAGAGGCGCTTCCCAGGACTGCGAGTATCCCGGCCCAAAAACCCTTACCTACTGATATTCCAGCCACCGAACTGGCCTTGCCTTTGCTGCAATTAAATCAACGAAATTTTGAGGAGCAGTTAGCATCACGTATATTGCAAAGCGCTGATCGAGAGGTTGTTGATCTTGAACTGGCAGGTGTCGGAAGCAGGGAATCGTCCAGTTTTGGGCCGCTGCGATCTTCGGAAAAGTTGGTGCCAAATCTGCGACTGTCTTCGGTGCTCGATGAGGTTTCGGGGCTGGGCAATCTGGCAGTTCCTCAGATTGATAGCAAACCGGAATGTATCACGGACAGCGAACTGGGTTTTGGGACATGGTCGGGCGCTCGATCATTTTCCGAGGATGTGGCCGAATTGCGGGTCGGGTTATTTCAGGAATTCGATCGTGTCGACCAGGCGTATGCAATGGATTTGGCGAAGCTCTATACGTATTTCGGGTTCGGTGTAGAAGCGCACCAAGCCCTGTCTTTGTTGTCGGAGACCTCGGTTGAGCAGCGCAGATTAGCGGCCATCGCATCAGTGATGGACGGGTTGCCTGCACCGACGCCGAACCCTTTGGCAGGGCAGCAAAGATGTGATGGTGCCGCCGCACTCTGGGCGCTTTTGAGTGAGGGTAAACTTCAATCCGATGCGCATGTGAAAGCGATCGAACGCAGTTTTGGTCGGCTGCCGTGGCATCTCAGGCAACATCTCGGCCCGGATATCGCCGAGATGTTTGTCTCGGCAGGCCGGCTTGAAGCATCGCGCCGGATCTTGCGTGCGGTCGAACGGATCTTAGAGGACGAACCCGCTGATGTAACCTTTGCCCAAGCCAAAATCGCGGATGCTGCAGGGGATACCGATACCGCGGAAACGCTGTTGACCGAGGTCATATCGGCGCCCGATGCCGCGACCGATGCGCCGTTGGCACTTGCGCGGTTGATCGAAAAGCGGTGGTCGGACCGGGGTACGGTCTCGCCCCGCGACCTCGATTTAGCTGCAAGTTATGCGCGCGAGCTTCGGAAGTCCGAACTTGGCCCGATGTTGGCGCGTGCTCACGCTTTGGCGATGGCTTTGTCCCAGGATTTTACCGGAGCTCTTGCCGGTTTTGAGGATGTCTCAGATTCCGACGAATGGCAGAGGACACGAGATCAGGTGTTCCAATTGCTGGCGGAGCGGGCGGACGACATTACTTTCCTGCGCCATGTGATGGAATTGAAGGACAGGCGACGCAACGCGCTGGCGGTCGAAACTGCCGTGTCCATGGCAGAGCGATTGGCTGACCTTGGGTTTTCAGCGCAGGCTTACGCGCTGGCAAACCGACCGCAAGATCGGGAACGCAGCCGTGATCGTGCTCGGCTTCGGGCAAAGGCGGCTCTGATGGACAACCGTCCCCGTCAGGCGCTGCTGGAAATCGCGGACGATTCCTCGGACACCGCGCAAGAGTTGCGCGCCCAGGCCATGATGCAAACACAGGATTTCGATGCCGTCGCGCGCGCATTGCAGGCAGGCGGGAAGCACGAGATGGCCGATCGATACAACTGGTTGGCGGGCTCCGGCGGTGCGGATGAAGAGAGGTCAAACACCTTCACCGATTTGTCCCGCATCCGAACATCCCTGATCAAGCCGGTTGCGCGACAGCCGGACAAGCCATTGTCGGACGCCGCAATGCTAATACAGGACAGCACCATCGCACGCGCGCAGATCACTGAAATGCTTGAGACAGTGCGCGCAATCGACCCGAACTGAACCTTGGAAGTCTGTTCTTGCAGAGACAAGTGTAACTGCTTTGGCCTGTAGGCTGATAGACGCCAAAATCAGCCTCTAACAAAGGTGTTGAATTCATTTTGGACTTCCTATGCATCAATCCATGATGCCCATAGGACAGTGGCGGTAAACTCCGTGAACGTGTCGAAGATCTACAGCTGGCTCAATGATCATTCAGGACCACCGCACGCGTTCAAGTGTGCTGGTTCTTGGACAACTCCATCTGAGATTACGATCACCACATCTGCGCTTGGTAATCCAGGCCGAGCGACTCAGACTTTCTGAAACCGTGATCCGGGGCATTACGGTTGCCACATCGGGATCCGGCAGACCCGCCCCTGAGATGTGTTCAGCCCAGATGCGAACATGCTCCGCCAAAACAATCGCTACAATTGGCATTGCGTATTGTGCCTGGGACATGGTCTGGGGTTGGCCCCAAGATAGCTCGCCCTTTCCAGCATCGCCACGTCAATCCAACCAAACTAGGCCAGATGATAAAGGATCAAACTGCTCCGATCACATAAGCTTGGGCGTGTGTTTTCATAGGCTGATCTCCGGTTTGCGGACGAGTCGTCTTGAGGAATTTAGCCATATGTACGAACCGGCATGTGCTCTGCCCCCGACGTGAACTGTCAAGAACAGAGACTATTCAACCGGATTTATTCAGTATGGGGCCTCCACATCATTCATCGAGACGTAGACTGTCTTCATCTCGCTGAAGTGGTTGATTGCCAGTTTCGAGTTCTCGCGACCGACGCCCGACATCTTAGATCCGCCGAACGGTGCCTCAACCGGGGCCAGGTTATATGTGTTGATGTAACAAGTCCCCGCCTCAAAACCTGCCACGATGCGGTGGGCGCGGGTTAGGTCGTTGGTGAAGACGCCGGCGGCCAGACCGAATTGGGTGTCATTGGCACGGGCCAAAACCTCTTCTTCGGTGTCGAAATCCAGCACCGACATCACCGGGCCGAAAATCTCTTCGCGCGCGATTGTCATATCGTCCTTAACATCGGCAAAAACCGTGGGCTGCATGTAGAAACCATCGCCTTGGACCCGTTCGCCGCCATAGATCAGCCTCGCGCCTTCGGCCTTACCCTTTTCGACATAGCCAAGCGCGATATTCATCTGGTTTTCGCTGACCATCGGGCCAAAGTTGACCTCTTCATCCATCGGGTCGCCGATTTTCGCCGTAGCAAGGCGTTCAGACAGGCGCTTAAGGAACGCTTCCTTGATTCCCTTTTGCACAAAAACTCGAGTGCCGTTGGAACAGACCTGTCCCGAGGAGTAGAAATTTCCCAGAATGGCGCCTGACACGGCATTTTCGATGTCGGCGTCGTCGAACACGATCATCGGGGACTTGCCACCCAATTCCATGGTGACATGTTTCATGCCATCGGCGGCAGCAGCGTACACCTTGCGGCCCGTTGGAACCGACCCTGTTAGCGAGACCTTGGCCACTCGGGGTTCGGTCACCAGACTGGCGCCTACATCACCGTAGCCCTGAACAACGTTATAGACGCCTTTGGGTGCACCTGCCTCGATCAAAATCTCGGCTACTTGCAATGCCGACAGCGGAGTAGTCTCGGAAGGCTTGAAGATCATTGTGTTTCCGCACGCCAACGCCGGGGCACCCTTCCAGCAAGCGATCTGCGTCGGGTAGTTCCATGCCCCAATGCCCACACAAACGCCCAGCGCCTCGCGGATGGTATAGACAAAATCCCCGTCTGCCAGAGGGATATGTTCGCCCGTCAGCGAGGCCGCCAGACCACCAAAATACTCCAGCGCATCCGCGCCGCTGGTAGCGTCGGCCACCAGCGTTTCCTGCAGAGGTTTGCCGGTATCATGGGTTTCGATGATCGATAAGTCACGATTGCGATCCCGCATGATATCGGCCGCGCGTCGCAGCACACGGCCTCGCTCGGTGCCCGATAGGGCAACCCAAGCCGCTTGGGCCGATTTTGCACTGTTTAGAGCCTTTTCAACAATCTCAGGCGTGGCGGAATGTAGCCGTGCGATGACCTCTCCGGTGGCGGGGTAGATAACGTCGATGGGCGCGCCATTGGTGTCCTCGACATACTCGCCATTGATGAAGTGGCTGGCCTCAGGTTGAAACTTCATGCCGGTTCCCTCTGTGTTCAGAAATCTCTTTAGGCAAAGAGATCGCGTGCGTTGAGGATCGAATTATCGATTATTGACTGATCAGTCAATCAAGCCGCGGATTGGCAGGTTCTCGCCTAATCCAAAGGGTCTTCCCTTGAAACGAAAGGTTAATGTTCTATTTATGTTCTACATAGTCAGAGGATTACCCGATGGCCCAGAACATGCGAAATTCCGCCCTGAGCGGCCCGACAAACGACTATCACCTGCTGCCAGTTACAGATCGGCAGATGCGCTTTGCCCGCGCCATCGCGCAACAATCAGCGCTTGAGATTCCGGTCGAGGCGCAGCGTGACCGCAAATCCCTGTCGGACTGGATTTCAGCCCATAAGCCGCATGATCCGTCGCCCTTTGCAAACTACCCAACAGGTAAGCAGGTTGCTTTTGCCGAACGTATCTCGCGCAGCAAGCGCCGCCCGATCCCGTCCGAGTGTTTCCGCGACAAACAAATGATGTCGCGCTGGATCGATCATAATAAATAGATCGCTCTATTTGCCGTGGTTGCGCGCGTATAGCGCGACGGCGGCGGCCACAAACATGCCCAACAGGATGTAACCCGTCACAGCCTCGGCCACAGCCAGCCCACGGCAAAAGCCGGTTGGGGACATGTCCCCATATCCGACCGTTGTGAAGGTGACGTATGAGAAATACAGAATATCGGCTGGCCCTTCGGCGCCGATCACACAATGGTCGTTATATCCAAACGCGCCGTAGACGGCTGCGAACAGGAATGGCACGACCTGGATGAAGGACACCCCCATCAGGAACAACAACCTCCGGGGAGATTTCACCTGGGTCATGTAGTACCAGGACTGCGAGGCGATCCAGATTAGAAGGCCTACCGAGGAAAGCGTGCCAATGGTGTCGCCTGCAGTGGCTTCGTTCAGGCGCGACAGACCGTACCACGCAAGAAAGCTTGCCAAGACCAGTCCAAGCGCCGCCAGAAAAGTTGATTTCCATTCTTCCAGGGTTCTGGGTTCGTGGGTCATGAGCGCTCCGTCGGTTGGGCTTGCGCACAATCATCCGATTTCAAACGCGGCCTGCAAGCTGATTTCAGTCAGAGCCCAGATGTTCCTCGCCCCGCGCGCGGGCCAGCTGTATCTGCTTTTGCCGCTCGCGAAACCGCGACTTGTCCTGTTCTGAAGTCTCATTGATACACCGATGGCAGGATACGCCATGCTCGTATTCAGGGCGTTTCACATCTTCGGGCAGGATCGGGCGACGGCAACCATGGCACAGCTTGTGCGGCCCCTCGACCAGACCATGACCAACTGAGACGCGGTTGTCGAAGACAAAACACTCACCCTGCCAAGTGCTGTCTTCGGGTGGCGTTTCTTCCAGATACCGCAGGATGCCACCCTTCAGGTGATAGACATCCTCGACCCCTTGCCCCAGCAGATAATTGGTGGATTTTTCGCACCGGATTCCACCGGTGCAGAACATGGCAACGCGTTTGTTGTGAAAACGGTCCTTGTTCTGTTCCCACCACGCCGGGAAATCGCGGAAACTGGCCGTGTTAGGGTCTATTGCACCCTCAAAAGTGCCAATCGCCACCTCGTAATCGTTGCGGGTATCGATCACCACCACATCATCTGAACGGATCAGCGCGTTCCAGTCCTCAGGCTCGACGTAATTCCCGACATTTGCGCGGGGATCGACATCGGGTTGCCCCATAGTCACGATCTCTTTCTTCAACCGCACCTTCATCTTGCCGAAGGGCGGATGGTCCGAGGTCGCCTCTTTCCACTCAAGATCACTGCATCCTGGCAACGCACGGATATGCGCCAGAACCGCATCGATACCTGCGCGGGGTCCGGCGATGGTGCCATTGATCCCTTCTTGCGCCAACAGCAGAGTGCCTTTTACCGACTGCGCGCGGCAAAGCTCGTGCAAAGCTGGGCGCAGCGCATCTGGGTCGGGAAAACGCGTGAAATGATAGAGGGCAGCGATTGTGTACATGTGGGCGATCTAATGCCCTTGGCAAAAACACACAAGAGACCGGATTGACGATACCCGCTGCGCACCATACCGATAACACGACTTTAGGAGGCCAGCATGTCCCACGCCCTGCTCGTTATCGATGTTCAGAATGACTTCTGCCCAGGCGGCGCGCTTGCCGTAGCCGGAGGGGACGAGATCGTCGCACCGATCAATGCGATCATGGATACGTTCGATACGGTGATCCTGACACAGGATTGGCACCCGGCGGGGCATTCTTCATTCGCCAGTTCTCATACTGGCAAAGCGCCGTTCGAGATGATCGACATGCCTTATGGCCCTCAGGTCTTGTGGCCCGATCACTGTGTTCAGAGCAGCGCAGGCGCGAACTTCCATCCGGATTTGCGAACAGATGGCGATCTGATCATCCGCAAGGGATTTCGCAGCGCTATCGATAGCTATAGCGCGTTCTTCGAAAACGACCATTCCACGCCCACTGGTCTAAAAGGCTATCTTGAGACGCGCGGGATCACGCAGCTGACCATGGTCGGTTTGGCGACAGATTTCTGCGTGCATTATTCGGCGGTAGATGCGGCACAGCTGGGGTTTGATGTCACTGTCTTAAGCAACTTGTGCCGCGCCATTGATATGGACGGATCTTTGGCTGTCGCAGAACAGGCCATGCGCGCAGCAGGTGTGACACTGGCCTGAGGATCAAAGCGCGGCACCATGCTCGGCCAGCAGTTTCAGAAACACAAACAGGATCACGGCAAGACCTAACGCGAAACCGATACGCCCAGAAACCGTGCGACGCTTTGGACGCACTGGTCTTGGGCGTGGCGCTTGCAATGGTCGCTCGGGCATTTTCCGGTTCACGGTCCCGGGCTTTGCGGTCCTGATATGGCCCAAGAAGTGATGGAAATCGAACTCACCACTATACTCTCCCTGGACACCCATATTCCGGATATTCGCAAAAAGCCGCTTTAGGATCAGGAGGCGATCTTCAGCCTCTTCTGGCCGAAAATAACCTCGGGCAAGATGCCCATCCGACTCGTCCAGGCTAAATCCTGATTCCAGAAATATTCTGCGAATCTTGGGCGATGCAGCGCGCAAAGCGTCTGCCGTCTTGATATCCCTGAACCGCGCCCGCACCGGGGGCCGCCCAGTTATCGATGTTTGCCCATGCTCAGGATCAACCTCATCCGGAGCTATTGCAACAATGTCAAAATCGTACTCGAGACTCATTCACTAACTTCAACCTTCAGTTCCATCCCCACCCCTCACTAAAGCGTGAAGGAAACCCACAATAAGCCCGTAATGTGTTCTGTCGTGGGCATTGTTCCCAATTCCGCGACTCTTGCCATTTCGTGCTCCGATTGATCTAACAACGGAAATTGCAGGAGGTCCCCATGGTCGATATCGCGACGCGGGTCTACAATCATAAATGGAAGATTGACCCGATTATCCGGTCATTGATCGACACAGATTTCTACAAACTGCTGATGTGCCAGTCAGTGTTTCGAAATAAGCCCCAAACCGATGTGGTGTTTTCGCTGATCAACCGGTCGAATCACGTGCCATTGGCCCGTTTGATCGATGAAGGCGAGCTGCGCGAGCAGTTGGATCACATCCGCTCGCTAAGTCTGAGTCGTGGGGAAAGCACGTGGTTGCGGGGCAATACATTCTACGGCAAGCGTCAGATGTTCCGCCCGGATTTCATGGAATGGTTCGAGAACCTGCGCCTGCCCCCTTACCATCTGGAACGTAAGGGTGATCAGTATGAGCTGACCTTTGAGGGTAAGTGGCACGAGGTCATGCTATGGGAGATCCCGGCGCTGGCCGTACTGATGGAATTACGCTCACGCGCGGTTCTGAACGATATGCGCCGGTTCGAACTACAGGTGCTCTATGCCCGTGCAATGACACGCGTATGGGAAAAGATAGCCCAGCTTCGCAATATTGAGGGGCTTGGGATCGCGGATTTCGGCACGCGGCGGCGGCATTCCTTCCTTTGGCAGGACTGGTGTGTGCAGGCCATGATTGAAGGTTTGGGCTCGTCCTTTACCGGAACGTCTAACTGTCTGATCGCAATGCGACGCGAAGTTGAGGCTATTGGCACCAACGCACATGAACTACCTATGGTGTATTCTGCGCTCGCCGAAGACGACGCCGCGCTTGCGCAGGCGCCCTATGACGTCCTTAGCGACTGGCACGAGGAACATGATGGAAATCTGCGGATCATTCTGCCCGACACGTATGGCACCAAAGGGTTTCTGGACCGCGCGCCTGACTGGCTGGCAGGCTGGACCGGCATTCGCGTTGACAGCGGCGACCCCGCAACGGGTGCAAAAATCGCAATAGACTGGTGGAAATCACGCGGCGAAGACCCGACGCAGAAGCGGGTTATTTTCTCGGACGGGTTAGATGTGGACAAGATACGCGAATTGCACGCTCAGTTCGCGGATCAAACCAATGTCTCGTTCGGCTGGGGTACGTTGCTGACCAATGACTTCCGCGAACTTGTACCGAATGACGCATTGGCCCCCTTTTCGCTAGTCTGCAAGGCGGTCTCGGCCAATGGCTACCCGACGGTCAAACTATCTGACAACCCAGAAAAGGCGATGGGACCCGCCGAGCAGATTGAGCGGTACAAGCGCGTCTTTGGCGTTGGAGCGCAGGAGCCGATCGAAGTGATCGTTTAGCCGTGGTAGGCCGCAACCGTCTTAAGCTGCGAGAACCCATAAAGCGCCTCGAACCCTTTTTCGCGGCCATGGCCGGATTTTCCAACGCCGCCAAAAGGCAGCTCGACACCTCCGCCCGCGCCGTAGTTGTTAATGAACACCTGCCCCGAACGCAAACCCTTGGCCAGCCGCATCTGCCGCCCACCATCTCGAGTCCAGACGCTGGCAACAAGGCCATATTCGGTGCTATTTGCTATGGTTAGAGCCTGTTCCTCGGTGTCAAACGGGATCAGAACCTGTACGGGGCCAAAGATCTCATCCCGCGCCAAGGCATGATCGGGCGGCACATCCGAGAACAATGTGGGCCGGACATATGCGCCGGATTCGGGTGCGCCAGCCGCAATCTGGCCCTCGGCGGCAATCGCCAAGTCCGAGCCTTGGTGAAGGAAACCGGTCACGATTTCTTTTTGCCGTGTTGAGATCAGCGGACCGACGCGCAAATCCTGGACCGCCGGTCCAACGGTGAGTTCTTGATAGGCAGTCGCCATACGGGATTTCACCGCATCATATACACCGCGCTGCACCAGAATGCGCGACGAGGCCGAGCAGGTCTGGCCCGCATTCTGTATACCCGCATTCACCAGATACGGCAGCGCGGCATCCAGATCGGCGTCTTCGAAAACCAGTTGCGGCGACTTGCCGCCCAGTTCCAGTGTCACCGGAACAACGTTTCGTCCCGCCGCCTGCTGAACCAACGCGCCTGTCGCGACCGAACCGGTGAATGAAATGTGATCCACACCCGGGTGTGCCGACAGGGCCGCGCCCGCCTCAGCCCCCAGGCCAGGCACCACATTCAGGGCACCAAGCGGAAGGCCCGCCTGTATCGCCAGATGCGCGAAGGCCAGTGCGGTCAGGCAGGCCTCTTCCGCCGGTTTCAGAACACAGGCGTTACCCATTGCCAGCGCCGCCCCGACAGAACGGCCAATGATCTGCATCGGATAATTCCACGGCACGATGTGGCCGGTCACACCGTGCGGCTCGCGCAACGTGTAGACGGTATAGCCATCCAGATAGGGAATGGTCTCGCCCATCACTTTATCCGCAGCGCCACCATAAAATTCGCAATACCGCGCCAATGCTACCGCATCTGCCCGCGCTTGGGTCAGCGGTTTGCCGACATCCATCGCCTCTAGCTGTGCCAGATCATCCACTCGGTCCAGAACAAGTTGCCCCAGTCGGGTGAGAATACGCCCTCGCTCCAGGGCCGTCATGCGACCCCAATCGCCATCGCACGCGGATCGGGCGGCCTGCACCGCAGCGTCGATATCGGTTTCGCCACCTCGAGCGATCTGGCAGATTTCGGAACCGTCCGAGGGATTCACCAGCGGAAAGGTTTGACCTGACGCGGGCATTTTCCATTCTCCGCCGATCAGGCAAAGGTTGGGATCGAACCAGAGGGGGTTAGTCATCGAAAGCTCCAATATCAGGCTCTATACAAGCGTTTTTCATGCAGCGCCTCATCCAGTCTCCGGCAATTTCGGTGCCGCATTGATCAGAGTTCTTGTGTAAGGATGCTGAGGCTCTGTGAAGACTTGCTCGGTTTCACCCTGTTCCACAATCTTGCCGGCCTGCATCACCAACACACGGTCGGTGATGGTTCGAACCACGCTCAGGTCATGGCTGATGAACAGGTAAGTCAGATCGTAAGCCGCACAAAGCTCGGCCAGCAGGTCGAGAACTTGGGCGCGGACCGAGACATCCAGCGCCGAGACAGCCTCATCAAACAAGATCAACTCGGGTCGAATAATCAGAGCGCGCGCAATAGCGATACGTTGCCGCTGCCCACCCGAGAATTCGTGAATGTAGCGGCCCGCATCATCGGGGCTTAGGCCAACGGCGGTAAGCATCTCAGCGACGCGATCCTGCCGTTCAGAACCGGTTGGCGGGGTGTCCAGCAAATGAAATGGCTCGGTGATCAGGCGCGCGACCCGATGGCGGGGATTGAAGCTGCCATAAGGGTCCTGAAACACCACCTGCATCTTGCGTCGCACTGCCAGATTGGGTTTGTGGCCGGTGAAAACAGGCTGACCATCAAGGGAAATTCGGCCTTGCTGCACCTCCTCCAAGCCCAAAATAGCTCGTGTTAGGGTCGATTTTCCACAACCGGACTCTCCAACCAGCCCTAAACGCTCCCCCCGATTCAGGGTAAAGCTGACCTGATCGACGGCCCGATGATGACCGGGCGTGGCAAACAGGCGCGTTCGGGGCAGACGGTAGTCCCGCACCACGTTCTCGATCTCAAGCAACGCTCGCGGTGCAGGAGAGGTCGGCAGGTTGACTTGATGCCCCGAAGCTTCGAACAGCATACGGGTGTAAGGGTGCTGCATATGGCGCAGGAGATGATCTGTTGCGCCCGTTTCAACAACCTCCCCATGCCGCATGACCACAATCTGATCCGCCATGTCTGCAACCACCGCCAAATCATGCGTGATCATCAGCAGACCCATGCCATACTCCGACACGAGCCCTTTAAGCAGATCAAGGATTTGCGCCTGCGTGGTCACATCAAGCGCCGTTGTTGGCTCGTCCGCGATCAGCAGCCGGGGGCGGAGCGCAATCGCCATGGCGATCACCACACGCTGACGCTGTCCACCCGACAGCTCGTGCGGAAAGCGTGTCATAGGGAACCGGTCGGTGGGCAATCCGACACGAGCCAGAACCTCTTCGGCCCGTGCGCGCGCTTGGACGGGGGGCATGGCTTTGTGGATCAGGATCGTCTCCATCACCTGATCGCCGATGGTTTTCACCGGATTCAGGGCGGTCATCGGCTCTTGGAACACCATTCCGATCGCAGCGCCTCGCAGAACGCACATCTCAGCTTCGGGCTGGCTCAGCAGGTTTTGACCTTCAAGCTGCAACACCCCATCTGCTTTGGCCCCGTTCGGCAGCAACTGCATTACGGCAAGGGCGGTCATGGATTTGCCCGATCCACTTTCGCCCGTAACGGCCACGATCTGCCCCGGCGCTATCGACAGGTTAATCTGTTTCAGGATCGGCGTGCCATGAATGCTTAGCGAAAGGTCCTTGATCTGTAGCAGGCTCATGCGCGAGCCACCCGTATCCGAGGGTCCAACCAATCGCGCAAGCCATCCCCAAGCAGGTTCAAACCCAGCACGGTCACGATAATCGCCAGACCCGGAATCAGAGCCAAATGCGGGGCAAAGCTGACCATTGTCTGCGCGTCGGCCAGCATTCTGCCCCAGCTGGGCGTGGGGGGTTGTGCACCAAGGCCGACATAAGACAGCCCGGCCTCGGCCAGAATGCCCAGCGAGAACTGGATGGTGCCCTGAACGATCAACAGATTGGCGACGTTGGGCAGGATATGTTCGGCCGATATCCGCGCCGCGCCTTTGCCGGATACGCGGGCGGCGAGGATGAACTCGCGCTCCCATAAGGACAACGCTGCGCCCCGGGTAATGCGGGCGAAGACAGGGATGTTAAAGATACCGATGGCGATGATCGCATTTATTGCCCCTGCGCCAAAGACGGCGGTGATCAGAATGGCGATAACCAGAGACGGGAAGGCAAAGACCAGATCGTTGCCACGCATGATGACCTCGTCCAGCCAAGACCCTTTGCGCGCGGCGGCAGTCAGGCCCAAGGGCACGCCCAGCGCCATTCCGATCCCGACGGCCACCAACGCCACCGCAATCGATGTGCGCGCGCCGACCATGATCATCGAGAACATGTCGCGCCCGAAATGATCCGTGCCAAACCAGTGTTGTGCGTTTGGCGGTTGCAGCTTGGCCGGGATGTCCAGCGCGGCGTGGTCATATGGCGTCCAAACATACGACAGGAGCGCCGCCAGAAGTACCAGCGAAGACAGTGCAGCACCAAGGATCAGGTTGCGGCTCATGTCCTGCTCCTTAGTCTTGGATCGACGGCGGCATAGGCCAGATCGACCAGAAAGTTCACCATGATAACGGCGAAGACCAGCAGCATGACAACCGATTCCACCACGATCAGATCACGCGCCGAGATCGCCTGAAACACCAGCCGCCCGAGGCCGGGCAGATAAAATACCTGCTCGATGATGATCGAGCCGGCCAGCAGGAAGGAAAATTGCAGCCCGATGATTGTCAGCACCGGGATCAGAGCGTTCCGTACACCGTGTCGCCACAACGCCTGTCGCCGCGAAAGGCCTTTGGCACGGGCGGTGCGCATAAAATCCTCGGCCAGAATATCCAACAGAGCCGAGCGCATAACCCGCGCAAGGATCGCCGCTTGCGGCAGGGCCAATGCTATGGCTGGAAGGGTCAGCGAATGTAGACCGGTCCAAATGCCGTTCTCCCAACCCGCGAAACCGCCAGCATTGAACCAGCGCAAATTGATGGCAAAGACCAACACCAGCATCATCGCGAACCAGAAATTTGGCACCGCGATACCAAGCTGAGTCGCAGCCATCACGGTCAGATCACCCGGTTTGCCGCGCCGTGAGGCTGCGTAGATACCGGCGGGGAAAGCAATCAGCGTGGACAGGGTCAGCGCGTACAAAGCCAGCGGCAATGACACCCACAATCGATCTGCAATCATCTGCGACACGGGTGTGCGATAGGTGTAGGACGTACCAAAATCCCCAACCAGCATCCCGCCGACCCAGTTGAAGTACCGCTCGATCTTCGAGACATCGAGGCCCAGTTCAGCTCTCAGCGCAGTCAATGTATCGGCCTGCGCGTTCACGCCCAGCATGAACGACGCCGGATCACCGGGCGCGACCTCGATCACTGCAAAGATGACAACCGAGGCGACGGCCAGGCTCAGGATCAGCGACAGCAGACGTTTGAGGGCGTAGCGGAGCATTTGGAAACGTTAGGGTCACATCCCGTGTGGGTCCAGCGCCTAAGGCACGAGAAGATAGACAAAAAGAAACCCGCCAAACCAGAATCCTTGTGGGTTTCATGGTGCAACAGTTCGCGCCGGGGCGCTGGCCATCGCCCCGGTCCAACTCTGTTCTTCTATTCGGACCAACTGATCCCGGTCAGATCGATCGCTGCCGTGGGTGCGTTTTCCCATAGCCCCTCAACACCGGCCTTGGCCACGCCAAGCTTGGCAAGTTGAAACAGGTACCCGTTGACGTAATCGGTCGAAATCAAGCGCTGTGCCTCACCCAGCAAACGTGTGCGCTCATCAGGGTCCGTGGTCGAATTCAGCGTGTCCATCAATGCCTGAAAGTCGGTGCTGTCATATTGGAAGTAATAGTCGGGCCGGGCATAAATACCGATATCCATCGGCTCGGTATGGCTGACGATGGTCAGGCCAAACTCCTTGCCCTTGAACACGCTTTCCAGCCACTGCGCCCATTCCACATTGATGATCTCGGCGGTGATGCCAATATCGGCCAGTTGGGCAGCGATGATTTCACCCCCGCGTCGGGCGTAGGAAGGCGGCGGCAAGTGCAGCGTGGTCTCGAACCCATCGGGATACCCGGCCTCGGCCAGCAGCGCCTTGGCTTTTTCCGGGTCATAGGCCGAATTGCCGGTCAGATCGACGTAAGCCGGGTTATGCGGAGCAAAATGCGTACCGATGGGTGTGCCATAGCCGAACATAGCCCCATCAATGATGGCCTGCCTGTCAATCGCGTGGGCCAATGCCTGTCGGACCAATATGTCATCAAACGGGGCTTGTTTGTTGTTGGTCGACAGAATGGTTTCCCCCTCGGTCGAGCCGACAAGAACCTGAAAGCGCGGATCAGCCTCGAATTGCGGCAGATTCTCGGGTGCGGGGAAGTTGTCGAACACGTCTACATCCTCGGCCATCATGGCGGCAAAGGCGGCGGTCGGATCCGAGATAAACTTAAACGTTGCGGTCTCTAACGCGGGCTGTTCGCCCCAATAGTCGGGGTTGCGATTCAGGATGATGCTGTCACCCTGCAGCCAGTCAGAGAAGGTGAAGGCCCCCGTGCCAACCGGGTTGGTCTTGATATTCTCGATGCTTTCGGGCGCAACGATCACCGCGTCACCCCAGGCGAGATTGAAAAGGAAGTTCCCGTTTGGCTCATTCAACGTCACCTGAACGGTCAGGGGGTCCACCACCTCGACACTTTTAATGCCCGCAAACAAAGCCTTCTGCGCGTTGGCGCTGTCTTCTGCCGTGGCGCGATCAAGGGTAAACTTGACGTCATCGGCATCCATCGTTGTGCCATCGTGAAATGTCACACCGTCGCGCAGCTTGAATGTGTAAACGGTACCGTCATCCGAGATTTCCCAGCTTTCGGCCAGCCCCGGCACCACCGAGCCATCCCCCATGAACCGGGTCAGGCCTTCGAAGATATTGGTGTAGACAACCGAATCGATAGCCTGCGCCGCAGCGCTGGTCGGGTCCAGATGCGGTGGCTCAAGCTGCATGGCGATGGTGATGTCAGATTTGGCCATGGCCTGCGTGGCAAACAGGCCCGCGCCAAGGACCAGGGCCGACGCGAACGAGCGAAAGCGCTGCTTTGTCATGAAAATCTCTCCCCACTGAAATTGGCTAGCCCTGCTTTTTTCGGGCCGATCTGCGACCAATGTCCTCGCAAACCCGAGGTCAATCAAGGAATTGTTGGCGCAACCGGGGTTTCTTTGCGCCTGCCGCATCTGCTATGCCGCGCTGCAACATGAACCCTGCGAGGAGCGAGCATGAGCGCCACCGCCCGCAAGAAAGCCCCGAACGCCGAGGATATCCGCGCCCGGAAAGGTACTGATCCTCTGGTCTCGTTGACCGCCTACACAACACCGATGGCGCAGTTGATGGATGCGCATTGTGACTTCGTTCTGGTCGGTGACAGTGTCGGCATGGTGTTGCATGGGTTGACGTCGACCCTTGGTGTGACGATGGAGATGATGATCATGCACGGCCAGGCCGTTGCCCGTGGTCTGGACAAGGCAATGATGGTGATCGACATGCCTTTCGCCAGCTACGAGCATGACCCGGCTCAGGCATTCCGCAACGCAGCCCGGCTGATGTCGGAAACAGGAGCTGGGGCGGTTAAGCTGGAAGGTGGGGTCGAGATGGCTGAAACCATCCGGTTTCTGGTCAAACGCGGGATCCCGGTGATGGCACATATTGGACTGACACCGCAGTCGATAAACACTTTGGGTGGCTATAAGGTACAAGGGCGCGACGAACAGGCCGATGCCGTATTGGCCGACGCCCAGGCCGTCGCCGAAGCAGGCGCGTTTTCGGTCGTGTTAGAGAAAGTTCCGCAGGGTTTGGCCAACCGGATTACCGCTGAGATTGCGATCCCCACAATCGGCATTGGTGCCTCGGCCGGGTGCGACGGGCAAATTCTGGTGGTGGACGATATGCTTGGCTTTTTCTCCGCCTTCAAACCGAAATTCGTCAAACGCTATGCTGATCTTGGCCCGCTGGCCGAAGCCGCCATTGCTGAATACGCAGCCGAGGTTCGTGCGCGAAGCTTCCCGGCAGACGAACATGTCTTTGCCGATGCCGTACCCGTCAAAGGACCCAAGTCATGACCGCGCCTATTCTGCGTCGACTGGCAGACTTGCGTGCGCTGACTCGTGATTGGCATCTGAATGGTGAGGTGATCGGAGTTGTCCCCACCATGGGTGCGCTGCACCAGGGGCATCTGTCGCTGGCCGAAGCCGCGAAGACGGCTTGCGACCGGGTGATCGTGACGATCTTTGTAAACCCCAAGCAGTTCAACAACCCCGAAGACCTCGCCAACTATCCGCGCACCGAACAAGAAGACGCAAAAAAACTCACGCCTTACAACGTCGATGCGATCTACACGCCCGACCCGGATGAGATTTACCCAGATGGCTTCGCCACCACAGTCTCGGTCTCGGGTCTGACCGACGCGATGGAGGGAGAATTCCGCCCGGGTCATTTCGATGGTGTGGCAACAGTTGTCGCCAAGCTGTTCCTGCAAACGCAAGCGGATCGAGCCTATTTCGGGGAAAAAGACTATCAGCAGCTTATGATCGTCCGCCGGATGGCCCGCGACCTCGATATCCCTATCGAGGTGATTGGTTGCCCCACGGTGCGTGAACCTTCGGGCCTCGCAATGTCTTCGCGCAATCAAAGGCTATCCGAGGATGGTCTGGCCATCGCAGCCGAAAAACATCGTATCATGCGTGCAGTTGTTCAGGCGCTGGAAAACGGCGAAGAAATCGAAGCTTTGGCTTCTCAGGCACAGGCCGATCTTTTGGCCGCCGGCTTCAACGAAGTGGAGTATCTGCAACTACGCTGCGCTGAAACGCTGGAGCCTATGACCCATGCCAAACGACCCGCACGACTGTTTGCGGCAGCCTTGGTCGACGGCGTGCGGCTGATCGACAATCTACCGGTGTCTCCGGTCTGATTTCCCCTCTGGCACGTTTGGTTGTGTTTGCGCTAAAGTCCTGCAAAACCAAAGCGGGAGGGGCGCAGGAATGACCTATATTCTGGCAATCGATCAGGGCACCACATCGTCTCGTGCAATCCTGTTCGACGCGCAAATGCAGCGCGTCGGCACTGCGCAGCACGAGTTTACACAGCATTTCCCACAGGAAGGCTGGGTTGAGCATGATGCCGAGGAGATATGGGACAGCGTTCTGACGGTTTGCCGTGAAGTGATGCAAACGACAGGTGTATCCGCGGCACAGATCGCTGGCATCGGGATTACCAACCAACGCGAAACCACTGTCATCTGGGATCGCGCCACTGGGGCCCCCATTCACAACGCAATCGTCTGGCAGGACCGTCGCACCGCTGAGATTTGCGAGCGTCTTCGCAAAGCGGGATGCGAGGATGACGTAACTGCCCAGACCGGTCTGCTGCTAGATCCTTATTTTTCAGGCACCAAGGTCAAATGGTTGCTTGATACCGTCCCCGGCGCACGCGACCGTGCCGCCGCCGGAGAGCTGCTGTTCGGCACAATCGATACCTTCCTGATCTGGCGACTGACAGAAGGGCGCGTGCACGCCACCGACGCCACCAATGCGGCCCGCACATTGCTATTCGATATTCACAAAGGGGAATGGAGTACCGAGATCTGCGACTTGCTGGACATCCCCCAAGCTTTGTTGCCCGACGTGTGCGATTGCGCCGCAGACTTCGGATCGACCTCCCTGTTTAGCGGTAATATTCCAATTCTCGGCGTGGCGGGGGATCAGCAAGCTGCCACCATCGGACAGGCCTGTTTCCAGCCGGGCATGATGAAATCCACCTATGGCACGGGCTGTTTCGCACTACTCAACACCGGTACGCAGCCAGTTGAATCGAAAAACCGGCTGCTAACGACAATTGCCTATCAGTTGGACGGGCAGAAAACCTATGCGCTTGAAGGCTCGATTTTCATTGCCGGTGCGGCGGTGCAATGGCTGCGCGATGCGTTGCAAATCATCGAAACTGCACCGCAAAGCGGTGAACTGGCCGCCAAAGCTGATCCGAACCAGCACGTTGTTCTCGTCCCTGCCTTTACTGGGCTGGGCGCGCCTTATTGGAAACCCGATTGCCGGGGCGCAATCTTTGGCCTGACTCGCAATTCAGGCCGCGCCGAAATCACGCGCGCCACGCTGGAAAGCATCGCGTTCCAGACCCGCGACCTGTGGCACGCCATGCAGGGCGATTGGGGCGCAGAGACTGACGTGATCCTGCGCGTCGACGGCGGAATGAGTGCCTCGGACTGGGCCATGCAGGGGCTTTCCGACATTCTGGGCGCCCCGGTCGACCGCCCGGTGATGCAGGAAACCACCGCGCTTGGTGCCGCATGGCTGGCGGGCATGAAAGCGGGTGTCTACCCGGATCAGGCCGGATTCGCCGAAACCTGGGATCTGGACCGGCGGTTTGAGCCTGCAAAACCCGTAGCTGACCGAGACGCGGCCTATGCACGCTGGCAACGCGCGGTTCAGGCGGCCATGGCGTTCTAACTGTGGTCCTTCATCAAGCGCTGTTTCTGCCGTGACCAGTCGCGCTTGGCCTGCGTTTCGCGCTTGTCGTGCAGCTTCTTACCTTTGGCGATGCCGATCTTCAGCTTCGCCCGACCCTTGTGATTAAAATAAAGCACCAGCGGCACCAGCGTCATGCCTTTGCGTTGGGTCGCGTTCCACAGGTTCGACAGTTCCTTGCGTGACACCAGCAGTTTACGGCGGCGGCGTTCTTCATGTTTGAAGACCTTGGCCTGCTCATAGGGCGCGATATAGCTGTTGATCAGCCATAGCTCTCCGTCATCAACCGACGCATAGCTTTCAGCAATGTTCGACCCACCGGCACGCAGGGATTTGACCTCGGACCCTTCCAGGACAATACCGCATTCGAGATCGTCTTCGATCGCATAATCGAAGCGCGCACGCCGGTTTTCGGCGATCACTTTGTAATTCGGGTCAGTGTTCTGCTTCTGCTTGGCCATGGCGCGTTGATGTATGCCGCTTGCGTCCGCCTTGCAAGGCAGGGTTATGAATTGGCCGAGATTATCAGGTCAGGTCCAAATATCGTGTCAGCGTGATTGTGCAGATAAATCTTGAGCCACGGGGTAAAACGGTCGGGATGCCGTTTCACCTCGGCCAGCAGATCGTGGTAATCGACCCAGCGGATATCCATCACTTCTTCCGGGTTAGGCTCGATTTTCAAGGCTCCACGCACATGGGCCAGAAAGACATCGACCACCTCGTTCTCGACCATTCCGTTGCCGACATCGGCATGATACTCTAATCGATGCCGGTATTCGGGATAGAGCCCGGTGATGCCCAATTCTTCGCGCAGGCGCCGGACGGCACAATGCGAAGCGCTTTCGTCCCAATCCGGGTGCGTACAACAGGTATTCGCCCATAGACCCGGCGTGTGGTATTTGCCCATCGCCCGGCGTTGCAGCAATATCTCGGTCCCGCGCACGGCAAACACGGACACAGCCTTGTGTCGCAGCCCCTTTTCATGCGCCTCCAGCTTGTCGACGGGTGTCAGTTCGCCCTCAACCCAAGCCGGGATCAAGATTCCCATCTGTCGTCTCCTGTTGGCGATCTCCGGTGCACATGGCCTTACCGGTTTTCCCCAAAGTGGCGCTGATTACAATGTCAATCAATCGCACGAAAGGCCGCAGGGGCTGCGGCATTTCGAAGTTCATCTGTAAACCTGTTGGCGGAGTTACTCTCCCGAAACGCTCACGATATAGGCGTAAACGTCTTCGGCGCCTTTCTTCAGCTTGAAGGTCATTTTCGACTTGGCCGAGGTTTCCCCCAAATAGTCTTTCAAGAATGCTTTGGGGTCTTGGGCGTAGGCCACGAAAGTCTCTTCATCCCAGACCAGCCCATTTTCGCCCGCGGCCACGATGCTATCGCCGTATCTGAAGCCTTCTTCAGTGCCGGCGGTGCGGCCTGCGATTCCGTACAGGTTCGGACCCGTCTTACCGCCCTTAACGATAACTTCACCCGCAGGGTCAGCAATCATGTGACAGGATTTGCATTTGTTGAAGGTCTTCTTACCCGCTTCGGCATCACCTTCTGCATAGACAGGAAGGGCCAGCAGACCGGCAATTGCGGTGGCAAGGATACGATTCATAGCTTTTGCTCCGATATGAATTGGCTGCACCGAATGGATCGCTGGCACAGCAGAGAGTCAACGCGCAGATTGCCGCGCGACGGCACTGTGTCACAGGCGATCGGTGTCGTACTTAACCGAAGTCATGTAACTGCGACCAGCAGGGCAGCAGGTCGCCAGCGCGGGGGGAAGCCAGATAGATAGCCCGTGCAATCGCGCGCGCAAGACAGATCGAGGCCGCATGGCCGATCATCGCCATCGCCTCGGGGCCAACCGTGCGCGCGCAGGTGCTGAGACCGAATACCAGATCCCCATCGCCAGGCGTGTGCGCAGGCACAATGGCGCGGGCGATGCCGTCATGGGCTGCTACCGCCAGACGCTGGCATTGCGGTTTGGTCAGCGCTGCATCAGTTGCAACTATAGCAATCGTGGTGTTTGTGCGATCTGGCGGAGCAGAATGCATCATTTGCGCCTTGCGGCTGACAAGAGAGGAACCAAGGCCCGAGGCCGGGTCTGGCCCCAATCCACCGAACTCGTCATCGATCTCAAACGGCGCAGCCCAAAAATGCCGATCACCCGGTGTGGTTACGCTGCCAAGCGGATTGGCCGCAACCAGCGCACCGACGGTTACGCCACCCTCAAGCTTTAACGAAGCCGAGCCTAAGCCACCCTTGTGCATCGCGGCCAATGCGCCGGTACCAGCCCCCACCGAGCCCAGTTCAAATTCTGGTGAGGCGGTGAGATACGCAGACTTCCCCAGATCGCGATAAGGATTTTCGGTCCAGTTCTTATCTCCACCATTGAGTAGATCGAACAGAATCGCGCCCGGCACGATGGGCACGACGGCCGAACCGACCTGAAATCCGCGCCCCTGAGCGCGCAATGCGTCTGAAACGCCCGAGCACGCATCCAGTCCAAAGGCCGAGCCGCCGGACAAGGCAATCGCGTCGACCCGATCAACAGTTTTGTCGACCGCCAGAAGGTCGGTCTCACGCGTGCCGGGGGCGCCGCCCATCACATGAACCGAAGCTGTGAACGGGTCGTCCGCCGTCAGGACAGTTGTGCCTGATTTAAGCGTATCATCGTGCGCATTGCCAACCATGAGGCCAGCGACATCAGTGATCAGGTTTCTGGGTCCGGGGTTCATTTTCGTCTCGCGCACTGGGCCGGAAAGCGCGCTGGGGCGCACTGCCTCCGGCGGAGATATTTATGGCCAGATGAAGGGCGGATCAAATGCATCGGCCTCCGTCCACTTCCAGGGCTGTGCCGGTGATCATGCTGGCCTCGTCCGAGCAGAGGAAACAGGCGGCGTTTGCCATGTCTTCGGGGGTTGAGAAGCGACCAAGCGGGATCGTCGACAGGAATTTGGCGCGGATTTCCGGGGTGTCTTCACCCATGAAGGATTTCAGCAGCGGGGTTTCACCCGCCACCGGGCAGATCGCGTTAACGCGCAGGCCCGAGGGGGCAAGTTCGACGGCCATCGTCTTGGTCGCGGTGATCATCCAGCCTTTGGAGGCGTTGTACCAGTTCAGATTAGGGCGCGGCGACAGGCCTGCCGTTGAGGCCACGTTCAGGATCGTCCCCGCGCCGCGTATCTTCATCTGCGGAACAAAGGCGCGCGCGGTCAGGTAGACGGATTTCATGTTCACGGCGAAGACGCGGTCGAATTCATCGTCATCGACGTCCTCAAGTGGGGCCGGCAGGTGCGTCACGCCCGCATTATTCACCAGAATATCAAGTTTTCCGAATTCTTCCGATACCGCATGTGCCATGGCCTGAACCGATGCCGCATCCGAGACATCAACGTGCTGTGCGATGGCATTCGTGCCCTCCGCGGACGCCATGTCGGAAGCCGCTTCGCCATTGATATCTGCGATCATCACGCGGGCGCCTTCGGTCAGGAACTTTTGCGCAATCCCAGCGCCGAACCCGGATGCGCCGCCGGTTACGATGGCGGTTTTTCCCTCAAGCCTCATGGCTTTACCTCCCCTGCGTCTTGCACCGGCAGAGTAGCAACGTGCAGCGAAACTGCCAGATCAATCTTCGGACACTTTGCCTCGCAGGGCTTTGACATCCGCGCGGGCTTTCTTAGCAGCAAGCCTTCGCTTGACCGAACCATAAGTGGGTTTGGTCGCGATCCTGCGCTTGGGATTGACCAAAGCCCGCGTGATCAGTTCAGCCAACCGGGCGCGCGCGATGTCGCGGTTGCGGGCCTGAGAGCGTGTTTCTTCACATTGAATGATGATGGCGCCGTCCTTGGTCCAGCGACGTCCGGCCAGCCGTTTCAGACGTGTCTTGACCGGATCAGGCAAGGAGGGTGAGCGCGCGGCCTCGAACCGCAGCTCAACGGCGGTGGAGACCTTGTTGACGTTCTGCCCACCCGGACCAGAGGACCGCACGAAGCTTTCGGTCATTTCCCAGTCTTGCAGGGCGATATCGTCGGTGATGCGCAACATGGATCGGACCTTACAGGGCGCAGTTGAAAACAAAAAGGGCCGCCCCGGCGGGACGGCCCTTCGAAAGTTCAGGAGGTTGGGTCGGTTAGATCAATCGACCAGCCGGAGCGAGCGCTCCGCCAAGGGCTGCCTTAACAGGCGATCCCCCCGGTTGTTCCAACACCTCTCTCCAATCTCTTTCTCGACACTGGATCACCTCCTTTTCTATCTGTTGCGGTTAACAAGGAGCGTGACACAAGTTGTGCCAATCTCAAAGAACTTTTTTACGCAGGCTGTGCAGCGGTCAGACGGGCGACGATCACCTTGAACGGAATCAGGGCGATTAGTGCCAGCGACAGTTTCACCAGCCAGTCAGCGAAGGCCAGCGTCACCCACAGCGGGGCCATCGGGCCGGACAGCATGAAGGGCACAGGCTCCCACGCCCAGTTGATCGCAGCGTCTGCATTGGCACCAAAGACGGTAACCGAGGCCGAGAACGCCAGCGTAAAGAAGATCGCGGTGTCCAGCGCTGAACCGACCAGTGTCGACACCAGCGGCGCGCGCCACCAGCGGCCACCACGCAGTGAGTTGAACACAGTGACGTCGGTCAATTGCGCGATCAGGAAGGCGGTGCCCGAAGCGACTGCGATGCGCAGCGGCACGGCGGCATAGGTGAAGCCGTCACCCTGCAGCATGATCTGGCTGCCGATCAGCGAGCAGATGATACCGGTGACAAATCCGGCGAATACGACCTTGCGGGCCGGACCCACGCCGTAGACGCGGTTCATGATGTCGGTGACCAGAAAGGCCAACGGATAGGTGAAGGCACCCCAGGTCAACAGGCCGTCAAGGATCAGGAACTGGACCAGGATGTTTGAGGCCACGACGATCGAGGCCATGGCAAGGATGCCGGGAATAAAGCTGCGTTGCATTTTCAGATGCCCGTTTTGACAAGGTAGCGGCGACTTGGCCCCAGGCTCATCCCGAGGCAGGCCGTGCGTTTAGACCTTTGTCTGCCGCCTGTCAATCAGGCAGCAAGTATTCGACCAATTCAGTGCGTTGCAGAAAGAAGAAGTTGTCGTCGGAAATCATCGTTGCGCGCAGCCGCCCCTGCACATCGCGCCAGACAGAAAGGCCCTCGAGATTGTCATGCGTCCCGGTGCTGGTTTCGAACAGAATCTCTTGTGACACGGGTGCATCATCTGCGATCACCCAGCGCCGCAGTCGCGAGTGGAAGCCGAAAAATGACACCGCGCGCTCTAACACATACAAACGCCCATCGGGCCCAAAATCTGCCGCAACCGGCAGGAACCTTCCACTCGGCGGCAAAACAAACGGCCTTGTCCAGTGGTGGCCATCCCACCGATAGACGAGGATTTTACCGTCTGCGGTGCGGGATTTCTCGGTCAGGGTGTAAAGCCTGCCCCGATCATCGATCGCCAATGCTTCGAACGAGCCATTGCGCTCTAAATCATGAAAAGCCTCCGGGCGGGGCAATACCTTGGCTTTGGCCCCCGGTGTGGAATAATGGACCACTCGGTGCACACCTTCGAACGAGATATATAGGCTCCCATCCGGAGCGACAGCGATCCCTTCGGAATCCCCTGCCCGACCGCTCAGGCTGCGCCCTTTGCTCGAGAAGATGGGTCCGTATCTCAGTATCTGGATATTCCTGATTTGGTCTCCATCCCGGTTGATCCGCGCGGTCACAAGCCTCGACCGGTCGCCGAGCACGATCATTTGCCGGCCGTTTTCCGACAAATGAAGGGCCGAGAACCCGCCAAACCAACCGGCACTGTTGTTCCAGTCAAATCGGGCTAGAAGCGTTGCCGGGCTGGTACCAACTGCCGAAACGGCACTGGCCAACAGCGTTGCAACAATCAGTTGGATTGCAAGACTGCGGCGCATTGCTGGGGAAGGTCCGCCATTCGATATTCACGACGTTTCTTGGGCGGCGGCGCATTTGGATCAGGTGGCGGTGGGTTCAGAATATTGCGCACCCATTGCTGCGCCTCGGCGCAACCATCACCCTTGGGTGGCGGGTCCTGATTTACACAGCCTTTCGATCCTTTCGGGCATTTCAGCCGCACGTGGAAATGATAGTGATGTCCCCACCATGGCCGGATCTTGCGCAGATAGGCTTTGTTGCCCTTCTCGTCATTGCACATCTGCACCTTTGCACCCGGGAATACGAAGATCCGGGCAACGCGCTTGTCCTTGGCGGCTTCGCGCAATACCGCATGGTGCTGCTTGGTCCAGTTGCCGTTTACATACGCGCCGTTCGCGCGGCGCAAGGATATAGACGAGATATTCTCGCGTGCTTTGCGGCTTAGGCGCATGTTATCGCCCGGCAGCATCCAGATATCGATATCCAAACCCAACTGGTGCGAACGATGGCCCGAGGTCATCGGCCCACCCCGCGGTTGGCTGATATCCCCGATATAGAGACCATTCCACCCCGGTTGTTTCGCGGCAAACCGGCTGAGATCCTGCACATAGTCGATCGCCTGAGGATGCCCCCAATTGCGATTGCGCGACAGGCGCATGGCTTGCCAAGTTGGCCCGGTTTCAGGGAGTTGCACCGACCCGGCGGCGCACCCGCGCGAATAACTGCCGAATGCGGCAGATTTTTGCTGCGACCCAACCTTCTGGGCTCCGAATAACTGTTTGGCCAAGGGCTGTGCCGTAGCCACGCCTGCCAGTGCTATTGCGGCCAGAACGGCCAAAAAACGTAGTAAAATCATCTGCTCTGATCCCCTTCCGGTTTCACCCAGCGCATCAGGACTAGGCCCAGAATAAACAACAGAATGATCGGTGACACCCCCAGTCTTGCACTACCGGTTGCTGCTGTTGCTATTCCGATCAATAGCGGCGCTGCAAAGGCGGTCGCCCGACCCGAAAGCCCGTACAGCCCAAAACTCTCGACCGGGGTGGCGGGATCAGAATGGCGTACCATCATTGAACGGCTGGCGGATTGCAGAATACCTCCCATGCCGCCGATCAGAACTCCGCACCCGAAGAACGCCATGTCCGGCAGGCCCGAGCCTACGGGTAATGAAATTCCGTAGATCTGTGTTCGATCCATCGACACAACCGTTACGCAGACAAAGATCAGAACCCAAATCGCAACCAATATCACCGGTTTAGGGCCGTATTTGCAATCCATCTTGCCGCCGATCCATGCAAAGATGGCCGAGGCCAGAACGCTGACGATCCCAAATACGCCGATTTTTATCAGGTCCCATTCAAGCACCAGCCGCGCGTAGACGCCTCCGAAACTGTATAGCCCGTTCAACGCGTCGCGATAGAACATCGACGACCCCAGATAGGTCGCCAGACTGACCCGGTGACGCAGCGCCGCCACGGACTTGCCCAGCAAGCGCAGCGCCTCACCCACGCTACCCTGTTTGTTGGTCTCAGGATCATCCCGAACCCACAGGAAATACGGCACCATGAACAACACGAACCATCCAGCGGTGAAGGGGCCGACAAACCGCGTCCCTTCACGCGTTGCCGCATCCAGCCCGAACAACGGATCCATACCAATCAAGGTCTTGCCGTTGGGCTGTTCAACAAACAGCGCCAGCATGATGGCCAGCGACAGCAGGCCTCCGAAATAGCCGAAGGCGAAGCCCGAACCTGAAATCTCGCCCACTTCTCTATCGTCACCCAGATCGGGCAGCTGAGAGTTGATGAAGATCAGTGCATATTCTGCGCCCACAAAGCCCAGACCAAAAGCCGACAGCATCAACCACATGTTCGAGCCATCGGGCATCGTGTACCACAACGCGGCAGACCCCACCGCGTACATCACCGAAAACCCGAGAATCCACGGGATGCGCCGACCCGAAACATCCGCCATCGCGCCCAACAGGGGCGCTCCGAACGCGATGATCAGCCCAGTTATGGTCAGGCAATTCGCCCAGACGGTCTGCGCCAGCGCCGCCGCAGCATCGGTGTCTAATCCGGTATTCGCATAGTATTGAGCCGCCACCCCGGCGAAATAGGGGCCAAAGACAAAGGTCACCAGCAGTGTATGGAACGGCTGGCTGGCCCAGTCGAAAAACCACCAGCCCCAGATGCGCTTACGCTTGGAAATCTCCGCCATCTCTGCCCCATATTATTATTGTTGCGATCATAAGACGGGGCTTTGGGTCAATTCGCAAGCGTTCTGTTGGGGCGCACTTGCTCTTTGCGGCTGTGACGCTTAGGTCTCAGGACAATTGACGAACGGAGTGCCCATGCTGTCGCTGATCCAAATCCTTCTGCTGATCCTGGACATTGTCTGGTTCATCATCCTTGCCCATGTGATCATGAGCTGGCTGATCAACTTCCAGGTGCTGAACCTGCACCAGCAACTGGTGGCGCAAATCTGGTACGGACTGAACCGTTTGTTAGAGCCGATCTACGGCCCCATTCGCCGCATTCTGCCCGCCATGGGCGGTCTGGATCTGACCCCTCTGGTGGTGCTGATCGGAGTCTATGCGTTGCGGATCATCCTGATCAACAACGCGGTCTATTTCTACTGACCTCTTGTTCACCGAATCTTAGTATGTGATGGTCCTGTCTTAAGAGCAGATAAACCATAAAACAGGACCCTCCGTCGCATGTTCGACTCCGCACCCTTGTTGCGAGACGTTTTCGGATTCGACGACTTCCGCCCCGGTCAGGAAGAGATCGTCGACGCCGTGACCGCAGGTGAAAACGTGCTGGCGATCATGCCCACTGGTGGGGGCAAGTCCTTATGTTTCCAATTACCTGCGTTGCTGCGAGACGGCGTGACTGTTGTGATCTCTCCGCTGATCGCCTTGATGCGCGATCAGGTGCGTGGGCTGCAGGAAGCCGGTGTCGAGGCGGGCGCGCTCACCTCGGGCAACACCCCCGAAGAAACTGATGCGGTGTGGGACGCATTAGAGGCTGGGCGGCTCAAGCTTCTGTATATGGCGCCCGAGCGTCTGGCCGCCGGGTCGGCGCTGGGGATGCTGCGCAGGATCAACGTCAATCTGATCGCGGTGGATGAGGCCCATTGTGTCAGCCAATGGGGCCACGATTTCCGCCCTGATTATCTGCGGATCGGAAAGCTGCGGCGCGCTTTGAATGTTCCCCTCGCCGCGTTCACCGCGACAGCGGATGCGGAAACGCAGGACGAGATCGTCGAAAAACTGTTCGACGGTGTTGAGCCGCGCAAGTTCCTGCGGGGGTTCGACAGGCCCAATATCCATCTGGCTTTTGCCGCCAAGGATGGACCGCGCAAACAGATCCTCGATTTCGCTGCCGCGCGTAAAACCCAATCCGGCATCGTCTATTGCGGGACCCGCAACAAGACCGAGGTGCTGGCGCAAGCCCTGCGCGCCGAAGGTCACACGGCCTGCCACTATCACGGCGGGATGGAGGCCGAGGATCGCCGCATCGTGGAAGCTCGCTTTGCGCGCGAGGACGGGCTGATTGTCGTCGCTACGGTCGCCTTTGGCATGGGTATCGACAAGCCGGACATCCGCTGGGTCGCCCATGCGGATTTGCCGAAATCGATCGAGGCCTATTATCAAGAAATCGGTCGCGCCGGACGCGATGGTGGACCAGCCGAGACCCTGACCCTGTTCGGGCCTGACGATATCCGACTACGACGCTCACAGATCGACGAAGGACTGGCCCCACCTGAACGGCGCATGGCGGATCATGCGCGTCTTAACGCGCTGCTGGGATTGGCCGAAGCACTGAAATGCCGCCGCCAGACCTTGCTGGGGTATTTTGGGGAACAGGCTGAACCCTGCGGCAAGTGCGATCTCTGCGACAACCCGCCCGAAGTCTTCGACGGCACAACGCCCGTCCGCATGGCTCTGTCCGCCATGCTACGCACCGAGGAATGGTTCGGCGCAGGTCATCTGATCGACATTCTGCTTGCCAACGAGACCGATAAAATTCGCGCACGGCGACACGACAATCTGTCCACCTACGGCATCGGCAAGGACTGGTCGCGCACGCAATGGCAAGCGATCTTCAGGCAGATGATGGGCCATGATTTGGTGCGCCCCGACCCTGAACGCCACGGCGCGCTGCGTATGACAGAAACCGCCAAACCCATCCTGAAAGGTGAGGCGTTGATCGATCTGCGCAAGGATACCATCCGCAAAGCCACCCGACGACCCGCTGTCAAAGCGATGGTGTCCGAGGAAGACGCGCCGCTGCTCTCGGCGCTCAAGGCCAAGCGGCGCGCACTGGCCGAGGCCGCTCGGGTCCCGGCTTATGTTATTTTTCCTGATCGCACCCTAATTGAGATGGCAGAAACCCGACCTGCAAATCTGGACGACATGGCGCGGATCAGCGGTATTGGGTCAAAGAAACTGGAGCGCTATGGTTCCACTTTCCTTGAGGTGCTGACCGGCGCGGTAGAAGAATTGCACCCGGCGCGGCGCAAGCTTGCCGGCCGCAATCAGGGCGACATTTACGATCAGTTGCTTGAGGTTCAATCGCAATTGTCGCGTGGCCCCGACGGGATCGACAAACCGCTAAGCTGTACGGCCTCGCAACTGGCGAAAGTGGCGCAACTGCACCCGGATGATCCACGAGCGATGGAGCAGGTTCTGGGTGACCGTCGTCACGAAAGGTTTGGCGCGGCGTTTCTGGACGTGCTGCAACAGGCGGGCTAGATACGCCTGAGCAGGCGAGAAACGAGGACGGATATGCTGGTAGTGATTTCCCCGGCCAAGCGGCTGGATTGGGCTGAACGAAACGTCGAAGTGACACAACCCGATTTTCAGGATGACGCGATCCGCTTGTCGAAGACAGCACGCAATCTGACATTGGGCGATCTGAAAAAACTGATGGACCTGAGCGATGATCTGGCCCGCCTGAACCGCGACCGGTATCGTATGTTCTCGGACGCGCCCGATGCGGAGACGACGCGCCCTGCCGCACTGGCGTTTGCGGGCGATACCTATCAAGGGCTTGAAGCCGCATCGCTGGATGCCGACGAAATGGCCTGGGCACAGGATCACCTGCGCATTCTGTCCGGGCTTTATGGCGTATTGCGCCCGCTGGATGCCATACAGGCCTACCGGCTTGAGATGGGTAGTAAACTGAAAACCAGACGCGGAAAAAACCTGTACGAATATTGGCGCGATCAGCTAAGCAAGGTGCTGAACGCGCAGGCCGCCGAAACTGACAGCAAGGTTCTGGTGAACTGCGCCAGTCAGGAATACTTCGGCGCGGTCGACCTGAAGGCACTGAAGCTGCCCGTTGTGACCCCGGTCTTCATGGAGGACAAGGGCGGCACCCCCAAGATCGTCAGCTTCTTCGCCAAGAAAGCGCGCGGTGCGATGGCACGCTACATCATCCAGCACCGCCTGACCGATCCCATTGGCCTGTTGGATTTCGACAGCGGTGGTTATGAATACAGGGCAGATCTGTCTGACGACTACAAACCTGTGTTTGTTCGCCCCTATCAGGCCTGATCGAGCAGTGAAGAGTCGTAGGCTACAAGCTCAACGGTGTTCCCTTCGGGGTCTTGGGTGAAGATACCGCGCCAGCCGATCCAGCCAAAATGCTCGACCCGATAAGGCTGGTCGATCTGGTCGTACCAGCGCATGACAGCATCTTGTTCGACAAAGGGCAGCGACAGCGCGATATGGTGCAGGGCCGAGGCGCCCCCTGTTACTGGCACTGCCGCGCCAGTCTGGCCCGATCCACGCTCAGAGCCAACAGACTGGTGAAACAGGGCCAGCACCTGTGTATGTCCACCAAACCCTTCGGCAATCCGAAAAAAGGTGATGGCGCTGTTATGGTCGCCTTGCAATCGCTGCAACCCGATCACCTTCTCATAGAAATACACCATTGCCGCCATATCGGCGCAGCGAATTGCAATCTCACCCAATCCCCGGGGGCGAAAACCGCGCTCATCTGACATAAATCGATCCTATTCCGTACTTTCACCTTCTGCACCGACCAATTGGGCATCGGCTGGACGATGTTCCAGTATCATCTTGTGGATCAGTTTCTTGTGCAACGGTTTGGTCATGTAATGATCAAGCCCGGCTGCCAGTATGCCCTGATCATCCCCTGTCATGGCATGGGCCGTCAGGGCCACTATGGGAACATGTCGATCCGTTCCGATCTCGCGCCGCCGGATTTCACCCGTCGCCTCTTTCCCATCCATCTTGGGCATCGAGATATCCATGAAAATCAGGTCCGGGTCGAAACTGGCGAAGGTTTCGATCGCTTCCAACCCATTGGAGACGAATTTCAAATCGATATTCAGAGCTTTGGTCATCTTTTGCAGGATCAGTTGATTGGTTCGATTGTCCTCGGCTGCCAGAACCCGCATCAGCCTCTGATTCTGCGGAACTCGCGCATGAGTCTCGGGATCAGCGACGCGATCGTCACTGCGATCCGACTTGAATACAGGAGCACCCAGCGCCATCAGCCGTGAATACAGCTCGGCGCGAGGAATGGGCTTTTGCAACACGCCGTCAATCAGGCGATGGGCCGGGTCGGCATGAATCACACCCGGATTGGCCGACATCACCACAATTGGCAGATCACCCCATCCTTTGTCGCGCAGTGTTGTGGCGAGTTCCAGACCGTCCATGTCCGGCAGATCGTGATCGCACAGCACCAGATCAATAGTTTTGTCCATTGCAGAAAGCGCTTCAGCCCCTGTTGAACATGTGAGCGCCTGAGACCCAAGGCGGCTCAGTTGCTTGGTCAAAATGGCGCGGTTGACGGCCATATCCTCGACCACCAGAACCCGGCCCAACTGCCCCGCCAGATCAGGCGGAACGGGCTGCGGACCCTCAGCCGTGGGCAGTGTGATACGGAAACCAAAGCAAGATCCTTTGCCCGCGTCACTTTCGACCCAGACGGCACCGCCCATCATCGAGATCAGCCGCTTGGTGATTGCCAGCCCCAAACCCGTGCCTTCGAATTGGCGGTTCTGAGCATCCTCAACCTGATTGAATTCACCAAAGATGTGCGGGACCTTGTCGGCTTTGATTCCGATACCCGTATCCTCGATGGCCACGTGGATGTCGCAGGTTTCAGTTGTCGCGTCAGGAACACCGGTCACCCGGATAAGGACATGGCCCTGCGCGGTAAACTTCACTGCATTGCCGACAAGGTTGGTCAGAATCTGCCGAATCCGCCCCGGATCACCCACAAAAAGCGTCGGCAGGAACAGGTCATAGTCCACTAGCAAGGTCAGGCCCTTGTCGCGTACGCTGGGTTGCAACAGCATCGCGACCTCAAGGATACAGCGCTCCAAATCGAACTGTTCGGGGTGCAGCGTCAACTTGTCGGCCTCGATCTTGGAATAGTCGAGAACATCGTTGATGATGACCAGCAAAGCCTCGCCCGAATTGCGAATTGTGCTTACATAGAGCCTTTGTTCTTCGTTCATCGGGGTTTCGGTCAGCAGTTCGGTCATGCCGACGATCCCGTTCATCGGCGTGCGAATCTCATGACTCATATTGGCCAGAAAGGCGGATTTGGCGCGGTTTGCGGCCTCGGCCCGTTCACGCGCGGCGTTCAGCTCGGCCTCATGCCGGACCGAGGCTGTGATGTTCAACGCAAGGCTCAGCACGTCACCGCCGTGGCCCCGCTGATCAATCAGCCGGATATACTGGCCGTTCCACAACTGGATCACCTCGGGTTCGGGGTGCGGTTGCACCCAGCGTGCAAGCATGCGCGCCTGCCAGTCCGCGATATTTTCCGCGCCGATGTCCACGATCCCTTCATGGGTCAGAACTTCGAGAATACGCGTGTAGCTGATCCCCGGCGCGACCTCTTCCAGCCCATCGAAAACGCTTAGGTAAGCGGCGTTGGCACCGATCAGTGTGTTGTTGCCGTCGAAAAAGGCAAACCCGTCAGGGATGGTCTGGATCGAGTGCCACAGGCGGCGTTCAGCCACTTCGATCTTGGCATTGGCTACGGTCAGATCGGATTTGACCTTTTCGTTTTCATCGCGAACCGTCGCAACCTCGGCCTGAGTCTCATCGATCTGACGTGTCAATGCGATAGCATGACGTCCCAATTTGCGGTTGGCAGCAGACAACTCGGCCTGTTTCAGATGCAACAACCGCTCGGCCGCCAGTCGTGCGCGCCGTTCCTGCGCCAGTTTCTCAGCAAGACTCATGTAAAGTTTTCCCGCGATAATCTGCTCAGAGCATCGCGGTAGAGCATGAAAAAGTGCTTAAGCAGCGTTAGCGACGTCCCTCACGCAACCAACCGGCCAAGAGGAACCCACCGGCCAGCAACAGCACCAGCCAGGGTGGAAGCAACCCGGCCTGTGTAACATCGCGGGTTTCATAGGCGTCGCGCGGGGTCAGACCGATCCAGCCCCGACCTGCTGCCGGCCGGCCCGCACGGACATTCCGGATTGAGGGCAGACCCTCTTCCAACCGGATCGTTCCTCCGCGCAGGCTGGCCAGAACGGGGCTTAGAATCTCATCGGTCGCGATCGTGCGCTCGAATTCCTTTGGTGCAGCAGGACCAAGACCGATCACGGCGGAATGCGCACCCTCTTCCAGACGGTACAGGCCAATTTCAGGGCCGAAGTACTGCGCCTCGAACCGACCGGGCGAGACTTCGTTTAGCGTAATCTCCAAGGTGTCGCCGTTGGGGAGGGTGACGGTGACTGGGCCAACCTCATCCTCCAGCGTTTGACGGATAATGCGCATGGACTGGCCGTTCGCTTCGGCCCACAGCGCCTCTTCCTCAAGCTCGGGTTCTTTCATCATCCAATGCGCCAGCCTGCGGAGTAGTTCCAACTGCGGGCCACCGCCCTCAAAGCCGCGGCTCCATAGCCAGGCGTGGTCTGATGCCATCAGCGCTACACGGCCTTCACCCACGCGATCCAACAGCAGCAACGGACGATCATCCACGCCGGTCATGAGCATATTGCCGGATAGCTGGCTGACATCGATCTGGCGCAGCCAAGCACCCCAAGTCTCAGCATCGCCCAGATCAGCAGTAACCGGATGACGCTGGCCCAGATCGGTGACCATGGGCACGTACCGTTCCTCGTAAACCCGCGCACTGGGTTTTGCGGGCAGGACCGGCCCAAGAGGGGATCGGTACAGGCTGTCCGCCGTGGCAAAATCAGGGCCAGCAGCGACCAGCACCGCGCCACCATTGACGATATAGTCGCCAACATTATCCAGATAGATCGCAGGCAGGATGCCGCGCCGTTTGTAGCGGTCAAAGATGATCAGGTCGAAATCATTGATCTTCTCCAGAAACAACTCTCGCGTTGGGAAGGCAATCAGTGAGAGCTCATCCACCGGTACGCCATCCTGTTTTTCCGGCGGCCGGAGGATGGTAAAATGGACCAAATCAACCGAGCTGTCAGATTTCAGCAGGTTGCGCCAAGTACGCCCGCCCGGATGCGGCTCGCCCGATACCAGCAGAACACGCAGGCGATCCCGCACACCGTTCATCTGGATCAGAGCCGTGTTGTTGCGGTCGGTCAGTTCGCCCTCGGCCTGCGGGACCGTGAACTGGATGACGTTCCGACCACCATGCGGCAGCGTGATCGGGAGCTCGACGTCCAGACCGATTGGAATGGTGAACTGCTCGGGTTCACCTCCATCGACGGAAATCTCAAGCGGAGCGTTTGCAACTCCGGCAGGCGCAGCCCCAGTGTCTTCGACGCGCAGGGTCAGGGTCACGGGTTCACCGATAATGGCGAAGGCTGGGGCGTTACGCACGATCAGGCGCCGATCCCAATCGCCTTCGCGCCCAGTCTGTAACAGATGCATTGGAGCAGGCAGGTCGGGTGCCAGGTCTGCATCATGAACGATGCCGTCTGACACCACGATAATGCCCGCAATCCGCGCACGGGGTTCTTCGGCCAGTGCCGCGTTCAGCGCAGCCATGACCTGCGTGCCCTCGTCACCATCGCCGTCACCAACCTGGATGCGGCGCAGCTCGGTATTGTCTCGCGCTTCGATCTCGGTCACGAGGTCGTTGGCAGCCTGAGCAGTCTGTTCGGCACGATCCGATAGGGTTTGACTGGCGCTTTCATCTTCGATCATCAACACGATGTCGGTAAGCGGCGCGCGATCTTCGACCTGATAAACAGGACCGCTAAGCGCCCCGAGGATGACCAGGGCCGCCAAGCCGCGCAGGGCCCAGCCCGACAGACCGCGCCAAAGCGCCAGAACCACACCTGACATGGCAATCAATGCCACGGCTGCCAGAAACGGCAACGGGATTAGCGGGTCAAAGATGACGGTTCCGGTCATTGTCCCAACCTGTCTAAAAGCGCGGGCACGTGAACCTGATCGGATTTGTAATTCCCGGTCAGCACATGCATTACCAGATTAACCCCAAACCGATTGGCCAACTCGCGCTGTCGTTCTCCGGCATAACCGCGACCCACGGGCAATAGGGACTGACCGTTGCGATCCACCGCCCAGGCCCCGGCCCAGTCATTACCGCCGATCACCACCGGGGTCACGTTATCGTTGAGGTTTCGGAAGGGCATTCCTTCGATCTGCTCGGCATCGGGTGGCGCGGCCTCGACCCAGACCTCGGTGCCAGAATATCGTCCGGGGAAATCCTGCAGCAGATAAAAGGCGCGGGTCAGGACATGATCACGCGGGACAGGCTCTAATGAGGGGATATTCAACGGGGCGGCCAGTTGTTGCAGCTTGCGCCCATTGGGGCTGGACGCCCCGAAACCGGCGATATCGGCGTCGCGCGTATCAAATAAAATCATCCCGCCCGAACGCAGATAGGCGTTCAGCTTTGCATAGGCTTCAACCGAGGGCTGTGGCTGGTCCGGAGTAACAGGCCAATAGAGCAGCGGAAAGAATGCAAGCTCATCACGTTCAAGGTCGATGCCAATCGGATCGGCGGGTTCGACCGAAGTGCGAAAATGCAGCGTCTGCACCAACCCGCGCAGCCCGGCCAGCGCGATATCGTCGACCTGAGCATTCCCGGTAAGTACATGCGCCAGCACAAGCTCATGCGTCGCGTTCAATGCAAAATCGGTGTCTTCAGGGGTCTGTGCCCGCACCTCAGGGGCAAGGAACAGGGCAGCAAGCGCAAATGCAACAGGGGTTGCCTTGGCCAAGCGCCCCGACAACGCCAAAGACGCAATCACATCGATTGTCAGCAACAACAGTGCAAGGCCAAGCAACAGCCCTTCCAACGGAGTCTCATTGCTGATCTCCTGACCCCGGATTGGGACGTCAGACGGCCAGATCACCGGGGATAGTACAGCATCCTCGGCAAGAACATTCCGCGCCAGTTTCTGCTTGCCGTTTTCATAAAGCCCCGGGCGCAGGTCCGGCCCGATTTGCCCAGAAACCAGTTCGACTCCATCGACACCGGGCAGCGTTCCTGCGTCAGTCAAAACACCGAAGCCATCCATTATTTGAATCGGCTCCCATACGGTGCCCTGCATCTGAGCCTCTTGACGCGATTTGGCAGCAGAGGCAACGGCAAGCCGGTCGAGCATTTCGACAAACAGCCCGGACAGCGGAAGGCTGGACCATTCCGCATCAGCCGTGACATGGAACAGAACCACCTGCCCCAGCCCCAGCGGTTTTCGGGTCACCAATGGTGTGCCATCCGACAGTGATGCAATGACCCGGTCCGCCAAATTAGGATCTGGTTGTGCCATGACCTGAGTGGTCACAGAGACGTCCGCAGGAATCTCCAACCCATAGAACGGCGAGTTTTCAGTGAACGGAGCAAGCCCCTTCGCTTCACCCCAGCTCATGGCGCCGCCGACCGAGCGGCCACCGCTACGAAGTCGAACCGGCAACAGTGCATCCTCAGTATCGCGCCCCAGATCGCTGGCGGCCATGCGTGGGCCGGCAAAGCGCAGCAGCAGGCCGCCCTGTTCAACCCATTCGACGACTTCAGCCTGTTCCGACTCGGACAGCTTGGCCACATCCGCCAATACGATCACATCCGGGTTCGCGGGGAGAACCTCGGCCAGGCCGCCTTCGACAAAATCAGCGGTCGGAATCAGTACCTGTGTCAGGTAGTGAAGCGGCGACAGTAACTCTAACCCTTCGCGGTTCAGGGTACCTGCGATCAATGCCACTTCGCGCCGACGCAGGCTGTCATCTGTCAGTGTAATGGCACCGGCAGAGCGCTGGCCTTGAATCTCGAACCGTGTAATGCGTGCGCGCAGTTCCGATGGAAGCGCAAGATCAATTTCCGCCTGCGTTGAGCCGTTTTCGAACTCAAGATTGGTCGATTGCAGCACCCGCATTGCTCCTGCCGGGTCGCGCCCTTGCGCCAGAACGGTGACTCTTTCCTCTGGTCCTGGATTAGCGCGCTGTACGCTGAGTCGGATTGCGCCGTCCTGATAGGTGGCGGGCAAGATCGCGGTAACGGGTGCAGTGGATTGGTAGACAATCACGTCCCCACGCGCCTGAAGGGCAGAAGTCAAACGATCATGGCCGACATAGGACAGACGGTCGCTGAACCAATGGGTGTCGAAGCCACCTTCAACCTGTCCCAACGCGATCAGAGTTTGGTCAATCTGCGCTTGGGTTGGTTGCCACGGCATCGGTGTAAGGCCCGGCAGACGCCCACGCCACGCCTCGGCGGCCTGAAACACAGGTGCCTCAGGCTCAGTCAGACGCAAGATCGACACAGGACGACCCGCCCGCCCGGCTTCCGTCAATTGCGCATCAATCTGATCAAGTGTCGAGGACCAACGTGTCGCGCCCCCCCAGCTTGCATCCAGCACCAGCAGAAGCGGCCCGGATCCGGTCTCATCGCGTGAGGGGTTCAACACCGGCCCTGCCAGCCCGATGATGATCGCTGCGGCTGCCAGCATCCGCAGTAGCAGCAACCACCATGGTGTACGGTCCGAAACGCTTTCATCATCCTTAAGGCCCAGCAACAAGGTAACCGCAGGGAACAGTCGGCGGATCGGCGCAGGCGGAACAGCGCGCAGGATCAGCCACAGGATCGGCAGGGTCAAAAGGCCCAGCAGCACCCATGGCGCGGTAAAGCCGATGCCTGCAAGAACCGTCATTGCGCACCCCCATCTAAGGCGCGATAAAGCCACAACAGAGCCGATTGAGCAATGTCACCGGTGTGATGGAGCCCCATCTGCCATCCGGTCGCACGACAAAGCTGCGTCAGCGCGTCCTTACGCTGCGCAAGGCGATCCAGATAACGATCACGCAGGTCTGCGGCCTTCAAGGTTTCATGTCGAGCGGTGCCACCAACACTTTCAAAAATGGTACGTCCCGAATAGGGAAAGGACTCCTCGCTGGGGTCCAGAACCTGCAGCAACACGCCGCGCACGCCCCGGTCAGCGGCTTTGGTAAGGGCCAGCTCGACCTCGTCCAGCGGCCCAAGAAAATCCGAGATAAACACCGCACGCGCATGCGGGATCATGGCGCGGTGTTCGGGTGGCGCGTAATCGGTTTGCGCATCTTCAGACCAGGCTTGGGCCAGCCGAATGATCTGAGCATTCCCCCTGCGCGGGGGCAGCGTCGTGCCAGTCAGACCAACGCGCTCGCCGCCACGCACAAGCAAGATAGCGGTCGACAGCCCCAGCAGGCGCGCACGATCGGCCTTGGTCGGCAAGTTCTTGTCCGAAGCAAACCGCATCGACGCGCCCTGATCGACCCAAAGCATGATCGACTGTGCAATCTGCCATTCGCGCTCACGTACAAACTGCTGATCACCACGGGCCGAACGGCGATGGTCGATCAACCGGCGACTGTCGCCAATCTGCGCAGGGCGGTACTGCCAGAAATCATCCCCCAGACCCGAGCGTCTCCGCCCGTGATCGCCCAATAACACGGTTCCGGCCAGATGCTCGGCACGCGCCAATAACGGCGGCAACCGGGACGCTTCGACCTCGGAGCGTTCGCGAAGGGTCTGGGCGGCGCTCACGCCGCGGCCTCTGTTCGGACCAGCCCAGTAGCGGTGGACTCAATCAGGTCAGAGAGGCTGTCACCACGTGCCCGCGCCGCGAAGTTCAACGCCATACGGTGGCTGAGAACCGGACGGGCCATGGTCAGAACATCCTCGGCATTGGGGGCCAAACGGCCTTCCAGCATCGCATTTGCGCGCACGGTCATCATCAGAGCCTGCGCAGCGCGCGGTCCGGGACCCCAGGCAACAGTTTCCTTCACTCGCTCTGACACACCTGCCTCATCCGGGCGGAAGGCGCGGACCAGATCGAGGATCAGTTCGACAACCGACTCTCCTACAGGCATCCGGCGCAACAGAACCTGTGCGGCCAGCAATTCCTCTTTGGTGAAAATCTGATGCGCCTCGGCTTCCTCGACCCCCGTGGTAGCCAGCAGAATATCTCGCTCGGTCTGGCGATCCGGATATTCCACGTCGACCTGCACTAGAAACCGGTCCAGTTGAGCTTCGGGCAATGGATAGGTCCCTTCCTGCTCAATCGGGTTCTGCGTTGCCAGCACATGGAACGGTACGCCCAATTCGCGGTCTTCGCCCGCGACTGTCACCGTACGCTCTTGCATCGCCTGCAACAGCGCCGATTGGGTCCGGGGACTGGCACGGTTGATCTCATCCGCCATCAGCAACTCACAGAAAATCGGGCCGGAGATGAACCGGAAATGGCGGCTGCCATCTTCGGCAGTATCCAGCACTTCCGAGCCCAGAATATCAGCAGGCATCAGGTCCGGCGTGAACTGGATGCGGTTGCCATGCAGGCCCATCACGGTCGAAAGCGTCTCGACCAACCGCGTCTTGCCCAGCCCCGGCAGACCGATCAGCAGCGCGTGACCGCCGCACAAAAGCGCGGTCAGGGTCAGGTCCACGACCTTCTCCTGCCCGATAAAGCGGCGGGTGATCGAGGATTTGGCCTCTTGCAGCTTGTTTTCCAGCGCTTCGATCTCGGACACGAGGTCGGCAGGTTCGGACATGAGGTTCCCTTCCGTGGACTGTTATGATTGAAGTGTATCGCGCTGAGAGGAAATGGCAAAAGCAATGAGCGGACAAAAACCCGTGACCCCTTCACCTGACGGTCTGGCGGCTTCGGTCAAAGCGGCCAAAACGCGGGGTTTGCCGCCCGTTCACCTATGGAATCCTCCGTTTTGTGGCGATCTGGACATTCGGATCGCCAAAGATGGCACTTGGAGTTATCTAGGGTCACCGATCAACAGGGTCGAGCTTGTTAAGCTATTTTCCTCAATTCTTAAGAAAGAAGAGGGTAGGTACTTTCTCGTCACTCCCGCTGAAAAGGTGGGAATCACCGTCGAGGATGCGCCGTTTGTTGCCGTTGATTTTGAGCATGAGGGACAAGGCGAAGCCCAACGTCTGACTTTTACGACGCAAGTGGGCGATACAGCCATCGCCGGGCCCGATCACCCGATCCGCATTGTCCTAAATACGGAAACTGATGAGCCCTCACCCTACATATTGGTGCGCGCGAATCTTGAGGCGCGCATTGATCGCAAGAGCTTTTACCGGTTGGTCGAGATCGCCAGACATCACGACGGTTGGTTTGGTGTCTGGTCGGACGGCCAGTTTTTCCCACTGATCGCATCTGATGTGCTAGAGGATTGAACCGGTCGCGGTTTGCGGTCCTGCGCCAGCACGACCGCAAGCGCCACCAGCGACGCGCCCAGCGCGCGGGTCCAGTTCCAGTCCTCGCCCAGCGCCATCATGATCACCATCACATAAAATGGCGCGATATTGATGTGGAATGACGCCAGGGCGACCCCCAGTTTTCCCACTGATGCTATGAAGAAAAATTGGCTCAGGCCCAGTGAGAACAGTGCGTAGAACACCAACATACCCATCTGCGCCACATCTACGGGGCGTGTAGGCATGACCTCTAGCCCCAGCAATCCGGCTAACGGTACTAGAATGGCTGCGGTCGACAATCCTCCGACCAATGTAATGGTGCTACGGCCCAACTGGCTAAGCTCGGGGAAGTCGCGCGCAGTGGCCATGCTGGCCCAACAGAACAGCGCGGTAGACACCACTGCGCACATCGCGCCCAGTCCTAATTGTGCCGGTGCCACCGCGCTGGTGGCAATCAGGCCGCCAATGATTGAAATCACCAATCCCAGCGCAAAGCTCCAGCGCAATCGCCGCGTTCCCGCCACAAGCTCCATGATCGTAGCAATCAAAGGCGCACACGAGGCGATAATGGCAACGGTAACTGGGTCGGTCAGCTTCTGCGCCACAAGGATCAGGAACATCCCCGACCCTAGCCCCAAACCGCCGACCATGAGGGCATGGCCCCAACGGGCGCGCAATACCTGAGCCGGTCCGTCCAGAATCAGCCAGATTGGTACCATGACCAACACCGCAAGAGACATCCGTGCTGCGAACAGGGCGATAGGTGGCCAGCTTTGCAATAGGATCTCAGCCGCCGGGAAACCCGCCGCCCACGTCAGCATCGAAGCCACCGCCAGCGTATTTCCGGTGAACGCGGTCTGTCGACCGTCAGATACAGCTATAGCGGTCCCGCGCGCGGGTTCAGGGCTCATGGCCATCGTGATCAGACCTTATTGTTGGCGCGGCCCTCGCAACGGGATACCGCTCGAGCCTGATGGTCCCTGATTCGAAAGCCTTTATCTGGCCGATTTTCGACAATCTGTCGTTTTCAGTCTCTTTCACGTGGCCGTCGTGATCGCTAGGCTCTGCAAAGTTCGACACCGGATGCCCGATGCCCAGATTTGCCGCCAATCTTTCACTGCTGTTTGCAGAACTGCCCTATCTCGACCGGTTTCAAGCCGCCGCGCAGGCCGGGTTTACGGCTGTTGAAATTCTCTTCCCCTACGACCTCGCGGCCAAAGAGACCCGCCGCGCGCTGCTGTCCAGCGGGCTTGATCTGGTGCTGATCAACGCCCCGCCCCCGAATTATACCGGCGGTGAACCGGGTTACGCCGCCATGCCCGGCAGCTCTGACAGGTTTAAGTCCGATATCCGGCGCGTTCTGCGCTACGCGGATGTGCTGCGGCCAGAGATGATTCACGTTATGGCCGGATACGCTTCCGGCCCCGAGGCCCTGCGTTGTTTTGTCGAGAACCTGAAATGGGCGGCAGATCTTGCGCCGGCACAGCGGTTTACAATCGAACCGCTCAACCCCGTATCGCAACCCGGTTACTTCCTGAACAATTATGATCTGGCCGCCGAAGTGCTGGACCGCGTCGACCGCGCAAATGTCGGCCTACAATATGACAGTTTTCATGCGCAGATGATCCACGGCGACGCGCTGGCGATTTGGCACCGTTTTCAGCCCCGTATTGTCCATGCACAGATCGGGGCTGCGCCGGATCGCTCGGAACCCGGGCTGGGTACAATGGACTTTGCCGCGTTGTTTGCTGCGATGGACCAGTCGGATTACAGCGGCTGGGTCAGCGCCGAATACAACTCCTCAACTCGGCGGACTGAGGACTCACTGGCTTGGCTACAGTATTAAACCCTGCATGAACGCTGGATTTTCAGACTGAAATGGCGCAATTGAGGGCATCGACACGCCAAGGATGCCTCGCATGATATCTGCCCGCTATGCCAATGCCCTGTTCGCCTTGATCATGTCCGGCCTGATGTCCTGCGTCGTCACCGGCATAGCCACGCTCAAAGCTATCGGCTTCAGCCCTTCAACACTCGGAGACTGGATGGCCTCTTGGGCCTTTTGCTGGCCTATCGCCTTTACCGTCATCCTGACGCTGGGCCCTTTCGTAAAACGCCTGATCGCCCGCCTGGTCAGGCCAGAAGCCTGACCCGCTGCAAAGAGGGCCCGCAGGGCTTGATGAGCAGCGCCGCCCCTAATGGGCCTCGGCCCAGTTCGCGCCTTGTCCGGCATCCGCGACCAGCTTAATATCCAGCTTCACTGCCGGATCTGCTGCCCCTTCCATCACCGCGCGCGCGACCGAAATGGTTTGATCCACAGCCTCTTCAGCCACTTCGAACAGCAACTCGTCATGCACCTGCAACAGCATCTTGGCGGGCAAGCCGTTGATCGCATCCGGCATCCTCACCATCGCGCGCCGGATCACATCTGCTGCCGTCCCTTGGATCGGAGCATTGATCGCAGCACGACGCGAGAACCCGGCATGCGGCCCCTTGGCATTGATCTCGGGTGTATGGATTTTCCGGCCGAACAGGGTCTGGACATAGCCATTCTCTTTGGCAAACGCGATCGTGTCGTCCATATAGCGCCGGATGCCGGGGAAACGTTCGAAATAGCGATCGATGAAACCCTGCGCATCCGCCCGGGGAATGCGCAGATTGCGCGCCAGCCCAAAGCCCGAAATGCCGTAGATCACACCAAAGTTGATCGCCTTGGCCTGACGACGGATATCCGGCGTCATCTCGTCCAACGGTACATCAAACATCTCGGACGCCGTCATTGCGTGAATGTCCAAACCATCCGCAAACGCCTGTTTCAGGGTCGGAATATCGGCGATATGGGCCAGAATCCGTAGCTCAATCTGGCTGTAATCAAGGCTGACCAGCACATTGCCCGGCTCGGCAATGAACGCCTCACGTATGCGCCGACCTTCCTCAGTCCGCACCGGAATGTTTTGCAGGTTCGGATCGGTCGAGGCCAAACGGCCCGTATTCGCCCCCGTAATCGAATATGACGTATGCACCCGGCCCGTATCAGGATTGATATGGGTCTGCAGCGCGTCCGTATAGGTCGATTTCAGCTTGGAGAGTTGCCGCCAGTCCAGCACCCGGCGCGGCAGTTCATGTTCCGTTGCAAGGTCCTCAAGAATGTCCGCTCCGGTCGAGTACTTACCGGTCTTGCCCTTCTTGCCGCCCTCAAGCCCCATTTTGTCGAACAGGATTTCACCCAGTTGTGCTGGCGAACCGACGTTAAAGTTCTCACCCGCCAATTCGTGGATTTCAGCCTCTAATCCGGCCATTTTCTGCGCAAATGCATTTGACATTCGGCTGAGAACATCGCGATCGACCTTGATGCCATGCATCTCCATTTCTTTGAGGACCGGCACCAATGGACGTTCAAGTGTTTCATACACCGTCGTCACCTGCACCTGATGCAACTGCGGCTTGAACAATTTCCACAGGCGAAGGGTGATGTCCGCATCCTCGGCAGCGTAGGCCGTGGCCTCGTCAATCGGCACCTTGTCGAAAGTGATTGCAGACTTGCCCGAGCCAAGCAGAGGTTTGATGGGAATCGGCGTATGGCTCAGATAGCGTTCAGATAGCGTATCCATGCCATGCCCATGCTCACCGCCATGCATGGCGTAGGACATCAGCATCGTGTCGTCGATGGGGGCAACGTCGACGCCATATCGATTAAAGATCTTGGCATCGTATTTCATGTTCTGTCCGATCTTCAGGATCGACGGATCCTCAAACATCGGTTTCAGCAAGTTTAGAGCCTCATCCAGCGGCATCTGTCCATCGGCCAGCGCATCCGATCCGAACAGATCATCGGTCGCGCTTTCACGGTGAGTCAACGGGATGTAACAAGCCTCACCCGCCTCGACACATAGCGAAATCCCGACCAAATCGGCGATCATCTCATTCAGGCCAGTGGTCTCGGTATCCACCGCAACCCAGCCGCGCTCGTATGCCTGATCGATCCTTTTCTGCAATGCCGCAGCATCGCGCACGCATTCGTATTTCGATGCATCAAATGGGACGTCTTCGGCCTGTGACTCCGCCTCAGGCGTGGATATCTCGGGGATGACGGGGGACTCAACGCCCAGCTTGTCAGCAATGCGTTTGGTGAGCGTCCGAAATTCCATCTCTGCTAGAAACTTCATCAAAGTCTCAGCATCGGGATCCTTCACCTCAAGGTCATCCAGAGTGAAATCCAACGGTGTGTTTTCATCCAATTGCACAAGTTTCTTCGAAAGCTCGATCTGGTCGCGCTTTTCGATCAGAGTCTGGCGGCGCTTGGGCTGTTTGATCTCTTCAGCGCGATCCAGCAGGGTTTCCAGATCGCCATATTCATTGATCAACAGCGCCGCCGTCTTCACACCAATGCCCGGAGCGCCCGGTACGTTATCCACCGAATCCCCGGCCAAAGCCTGCACATCGACAACCCGCTCGGGCCCGACGCCGAACTTCTCAACCACCCCATCGCGATCGATCCGCTTGTTCTTCATCGCATCCAGCATCTCGACACCGCCGCCCACAAGCTGCATCAGGTCTTTGTCAGAACTGACGATGGTCACCCGCCCACCGGCCTCACGCGCCTGAACGGCGAGGGTCGCGATGATGTCGTCGGCTTCATAGCCTTCAAGTTCTTTGCAGGCGATGTTGAACGCCTTGGTGGCTTCGCGAGTCAGCGGCATTTGCGGGCGCAAATCCTCGGGCATCGCTTCACGGTTGGCCTTGTAGAGATCATACAGGTCATTACGGAACGTATGCGAGCCCTTGTCGAAGATCACCGCAACATGGGTCGGCGCATCCGGCCCGGCGTTCCCTTCGACATATTTCTGCAGCATGTTGCAAAAGCCCGACACGGCCCCAATTGGTAGCCCATCCGATTTCCGCGTCAACGGCGGTAAAGCGTGATAGGCGCGGAAGATAAAGGCTGATCCATCAATCAGATGCAGATGGCAGCCTTTTCCGAATTGGGTGGTGGTCATATGAGGCTCCTGCGCTGGGTTGCGCCAAGTTGTACAGAAGGGCTGCACGAAAGACGAGGCCGCCTGGCAAATTCGTTGCGACCTAATTTGCCCGTGGTCTGGCCTTAGCTATTCGAAAAGGTGCGCTTATCCGCATTCCAAGCCAAACCTGCTTTTTGCGCGATCAACGAGAACTGTTTGTTCAGCGAGCGATCATTCAGACGTTGGGACAGGCTGCGCAGTGGGATGAGGTTCCGCTCACCATATCCATCGATCAGGAAGCAGGCCGGACCAGCGCCCCTTGTCCCGTAGACAATATTCGAACTTTTGACGTCGCGCGCGACGATGTGAAGGTCAAACATCTGCCCGACGAATGCATTCAGCGCATCTAAAACCGGGGCGTCCAATCCACTACGGCAGACTTCATACAGCTTTGGTGCAAGCCCGCCATCAAGGCCAGAAATGCGCTCAACCACAACCCCCGCCCCATGCGTCGTCTGAACCACGCCCAACATCCTGGACAGGGGTGAACGCTCAATTTCTGTCCCGAGTTTCAGCGATACCCGCAGCTCGCATTCCAGCTCTTTTAGCGTGCTGCGATACTGCGCCTCGGGGAACAGTTTCCATGCCAGTCGCTTGCCAAGCCTGTGCGAGACACGATCTTGGGACCGGGTAAAAACTTTGATCAGAAGGTCAGGATGACCGGGAAAGTCATAGACACTGCGCACAGTCCCGTTCGCGATTGGCTGGCTGTCGGAAAGGTCAATCGTTTTGGCTGTGAACAGCATTATCCATCCTCGCCAGTTACGACCGCCTGCCGTCCTGATCGCCCTTACGCGTCCTGACCAGAGTCCTCACCACGCAGCACGTATTTGCAATCGCAATAGGGGCACTCGACCCAACCAGTGTCTTCGGGAATCTGCAGCCAGACGCGCGGATGACCCAGCGCACCCTCGCCACCATCGCAGGCGACGCGGGTAATTTCGACAATCTTGGTTTCCGGCGCTTCGATGGTCACGGCTGGCGATCCTTCTTTGGTTGTCGGCCTCGCGGGCATGTATTAGGTGCGTTTATGGGCGATGAGCAAACCGGGGGCAAGGGCCACATGTCCGATGCGGCAATCACAATCAGATCACTGCGCAAGACCTATCGCGGCGGCAAGGGCCAGCCCGAGAAACAGGCTTTGAAAGGGATCGACCTGACGGTGCCGCAGGGGTCCGTTTTCGGTCTGCTTGGCCCGAATGGAGCCGGCAAATCGACCCTGATCAACATTCTGGCGGGGCTGGTGGTCAAAACGTCTGGCAGCGTCTCGATCTGGGGCTTCGACCAGGATCAAAACCCGCGCCAATCCCGCGCCGCCATCGGCGTGATGCCTCAGGAATTGAACCTTGATCCGTTCTTTACACCTCGAGGCGCATTAGAAGTTCAGGCCGGGCTGTACGGTGTTCCCAAGTCTGATCGGCGAAGCGATGAGATCCTCGACCTCGTTGGCCTTGCCGACAAGGCCGAGGCCTATGCGCGCACGCTCTCGGGCGGAATGCGGCGGCGTCTGCTGCTGGCCAAAGCGCTGGTGCACCATCCCAAGATTCTGGTGCTCGACGAACCCACGGCGGGTGTGGATATTGAACTGCGACAGATGCTTTGGGCCAATGTGCGCAAGCTGAACGAACAGGGCATGACCATCATCCTGACCACGCACTATCTGGAAGAAGCGCAAGAGATGTGTGACGAGATCGCCATTATCAATCACGGCGAAAAGATCGCACAAGACAGCACGGCCAATCTGCTGGGCCGCATGGACAGCCGAACCATGGTGATCGTGCCGGATAGCCCCATTCAGACTCTGCCTGTAGCGGATAACGTGATTGCAGCGCAACGTGAGAACGGCGACCTTGTGCTGCAATACCACAGCAACCTAACTACAGCCGAGCAGGTGCTGGAATCTGTACGTCAGGCCGATATTCGCATCCAGGACGTCCGCACTGAAGAAGCTGATCTTGAGGATGTGTTCCTTGCGTTGACCTCCAGTCGGGTCGACGACGCAACTGTCAACGACCCGAACCAACCACATCGGGGGATGCACCGCGTCAAGCTTTAGACACGATCGATCCGTGCGTGATAACAGTTGTTCAGAGCAGATCGGATGTGGATGTAAGCGACTTCAGCGCGTGAGAAGATTTTTTCAGCCGCCTCATGCAACTGCGCCTGTGGGGTGATGATCCCGGTTCCATAGACAATTCGGTCGTCCGGACCATACCCTTTGATCAGGTAGTTGGGCGAGTCGGTCAACGCCTCGGGCAGCACATCCTCACTTTCATAGCGTGCGCAGGGGTCGGCACAAAGGAAGATCGGTCCAGTCTCTGCATAAGGCTGCGTTTCCGGGAAGGGTCGGTGCGCCAACACCAGCATCTCTTTGCCTTCCGGTATGTATTTCAAACAATGACGGCATGGGTTGCCCGCCCCATTGGAAATCGCGCGCTCTGGTGGGTTTCCATATCCATCCGGCGCACCGGCGCGATATGCCTGGACCTGCTGTGTTGGTAGGGCTGAAATTCCGTGCATGATGTTTCTCCTTGATTTGAGATGATCATGGCAATCGCTTGTTTTGGACTCGACCCGTTTCCTGCGTATTGCAAAATCTGCAACCCTGCTTGCAAAAGAATGTTAGCGATAAAATAAGGGCTACCCGTCAGACCAATTTGGGTCTAAGCAAACATCAAACACCCCAAACGATCCATCTATGATTGAGGCTTTTGTCATGAGCGCTCAGAACTCCACCCTTCGTGGGCTTGCCTTTGCGTTCTTAGGCTTTGCCGTCTTCGCGACGCATGACGTGCTGATCAAGGTGCTGGGTGGCACCTATTCGGTTTTGCAGATCATCTTCTTTGCGACGCTGTTTTCCTTTGTCCCTATGGCAGTAACAATTCTGGCCGATCGGACCACTGGGAATTTCCTGCCGCGGCATCCGTGGTTGGTGCTGTTGCGATCAGCGACGATGATCATGGCCATGTCTTGTGCCTTCTACGCTTTTTCGGTGCTGCCGCTGGCCGAAGTCTATTCGCTGCTATTTTCCTTTCCGCTGATCGTAACTGTTCTGTCGATTCCGATTCTGGGTGAGGTGGTCCGTGCCCAAAGGTGGGCGGCCGTGGGCGTCGGCCTGATCGGCGTCCTGATCGTCCTGCGCCCTGGCGCAACCGAAATCACCCCGGGCCATTTAGCGGCTCTGGCAGCAGCCTTCTGCAGCGCATTTGCTTCGGTTCTTGTCCGCAAAATCGGGAATGAAGAACGCTCTGCCGTCCTAATCCTTTATCCTATGCTGCTGGCCATCGCCGTCATGAGCGTCGCCCAACCGGCAGTCTATCAACCACCATCATTGCTGCATCTGGCGATGATGGCGTTTGTCGGGGTGTTCTCGGTAATCGCACAGCACCTGATCATCCTTGCTTATCGCGCCGCCCCCGCCGGCGTCATTGCGCCCAGTCAATACAGCCAGATCATCTGGGCCACGATCTTCGGCGTGATTTTCTTTGGCGAGCATCCGGATATCTGGGTCGCGGTTGGTGCGAGCGTCATCATTGCATCCGGCGTCTTTGTGGTCTGGCGTGAGAGCCGATCAAACACTACCTCTGCTAATACGCCTGTGCTGCGCGTCAGGTCGCCCCGGTCAGATACTGGAGCGACGAGGCCCGGAGAATAAGAAACGGCGCGCATTGCAGCGCGCCGTGTAATCCATTTCAGCCCTTATAGAGCCTTAGTAGACGACCACTGATCGGATACTCTCGCCCTTATGCATCAGGTCGAAACCGTGGTTGATGTCATCCAGGCCCATGGTGTGGGTAATCATGGGGTCGATCTCGATCTTCCCGTCCATGTACCAATCCACGATTTTCGGGACGTCGGTGCGTCCACGCGCTCCGCCAAACGCGGTGCCACGCCATGAGCGGCCTGTTACCAGTTGGAACGGTCGGGTCGAGATTTCGGCACCCGCAGGAGCCACACCGATAATAATCGATTCACCCCAGCCTTTGTGAGCCGATTCCAGCGCCGCGCGCATTACGCCGACATTGCCTGTGGCGTCAAAGGTATAATCCGCGCCGCCCTTGGTCAGGTTGACCAGATACGGCACCAGATCACCTTCGACCTCAGAGGGGTTCACGAAATCGGTCATGCCGAACTTGGTCGCCATTTCCACCTTGGCTGGATTCAAATCAACGCCCACGATCTGATCCGCGCCAGCCAGGCGCAGGCCCTGAATCACGTTCAGGCCGATACCGCCCAAACCGAACACGATGGCACGGCTGCCAATTTCTACCTTGGCAGTGTTGATCACTGCGCCAATTCCGGTGGTCACGCCGCAGCCGATATAGCAGATCTTGTCAAAGGGCGCGTCCTCACGCACTTTGGCGAGCGCGATTTCAGGCAGAACCGTGTGGTTCGAGAAGGTCGAGCAGCCCATGTAGTGCAGGATCGGATCGCCATCCAACGTAGAAAAACGCGAGGTGCCATCCGGCATGAGGCCCTGGCCTTGGGTTTCGCGAATTGCCTGGCACAGGTTGGTCTTGGGATGCAGGCAGTATTCGCACTCACGACACTCGGGCGTGTAAAGCGGGATGACGTGATCGCCGGGTTTCAGGCTGGTTACACCCGGGCCGACCTCAAGCACGACACCTGCGCCTTCATGGCCCAGAATGGCGGGAAACAAGCCTTCAGGGTCGGCGCCCGACAGGGTGAATTCATCGGTATGGCAAATGCCTGTCGCCTTGATCTCGACCAGAACCTCGCCCGCTTTGGGGCCTTCAAGGTTTACGTCCATCACTTCCAAAGGTTTGCCTGCCTGAACGGCGACGGCGGCACGGGTACGCATGGTGCTTGTCTCCCTGTCTGTTTTGCCCGACCCTGCGTCAAATACAGGGTTTTTTCAACTGCGCTTTCATGACAGGTTGGCTAAATCTTTGATATTTCAGAAACGACATCACCAGAAAGCCCTGCGCCAATGTACCGTTTATTTCCGATCCTAATTCTTCTGACCGCATGTTCTGAGACCTCTGCACCGCAGGACGCGGCGCTTGAACTAGAGGAGGCACCGGTTGATCTTGCATTTTGCAAGGGAGAACCGTTTGCGAACACCATTGGTGAGCCGGTTTCAACCATACAAGCCCAACTGCCTGAACGGTCGCGCGTTCTGGGCCCGGATGATATTGCCACGCAGGATTATCGCATCGACCGGCTGAACGTTTATGTGAACGGCGCAGGCACAATTCAGAGGCTTACCTGCGGATAGGGTCACTTTCCCCGGTACACCAGAATATCGGGCAAATAATCGATCAGGCGCACAACCCATGAGAACGGTGCCGGGAAATCGGTTCGAAACCGGCGACGGGACATGGCGCGCACTACGCGATCGGCCGCATCTTCGGGTGTCATCAGCATCGGCATTTTGAAACTGTTCTTGTCGGTCAGACGGGTCTTGATGAACCCCGGATTGACAATGCGCACCGTCACGCCTGACCCTGCCAGATCGTGCCGCATGGTCTCGGCCAGCGAGATCAGCGCAGCCTTGCTGGCCCCGTACGAGATCGCATTGGGAAGCCCATGATACCCGGCAAGCGACCCGATCAGCGTGATATCACCACTGCCTGAGCCCACAAATCCTGGGACGGTTTCACCCAACACCCGAAGCGCACCGGAATAGTTCACATCGCTGATCGCCAAGGCGGCATCGGTGTCCCAATCTGACGTACTGATCGGCTCATAGGCGCCTGCGTTGTAGACAAGCGCGTCAATTGAGCCAGCCTCCACCACAGCGCGGCGCACAGTGTCGAGATCAGTCACATCCATCGGTACAGCACGTGCATTAGGCAAGGTGCCACAGATTTCATCCAATCGCTCGGCATTGCGAGCAGAAAGGATCAGATGTGCGCCTTCGCGGCTCAGCTTTTCGGCCAAGCAACGGCCCAGCCCTTCGCTGGCGCCAATGATCCAATAGGTTTTTCCGTCAAAACTGCTCATGCGTAAGTCTTTTTTCGTACTACTAGGTCGAATACGTTCTGACAGCAGCAATGGATCACGCCCAGCGCTCGTAGCATTCGGCCAGATAACACTAAATAGCGCGTCGGAAAAAAACTTCTAACGCGGTTGATCCAAAGGCTCATTCCCTGCGTATCTTGTTGTAAATACCGAATAACGAGGATGGAATGTTCGACGAAACCCGGGGCGTACGCAAGAAAATCGCAGTCATAGGCGCAGGCATTTCAGGTCTCTCCGCAGCTTATTACCTTTCCGAAGACAACGATATAACCTTGTTCGAGGCTGAGCCCCGACTGGGCGGCCACGCCCGCACGGTGATGGCCGGAAAGAACGGAGATCAGCCGGTAGATACCGGTTTCATCGTCTTCAACTATGTCACATACCCCTATTTGACCCGGCTGTTTGATGAGCTGAACGTGCCGGTCACCAAAAGTGAGATGAGCTTTGGTGCAACTATCGACAATGGCCGCATCGAATATGGGTTGAACAATCTGCGCACTTTGACCGCGCAGAAACGCAACCTCGCGCGTCCAGCCTATTACAAGATGATCGCCGATATCCTGCGGTTTGGCAAAGAGGCCCCCGAAGCCGCGCAGGACGACGACACCACGATCGGTGAGCTTGTGGATCAACTGCGTCTCGGCCACTGGTTCCGGCACAATTATCTGATGCCGATGTGCGGCGCGATCTGGTCAACTCCGGTCGAGTTCGTCGATCAGTTCCCAGCCCGCTCGCTGGTGCAGTTCTTCCGCAATCACGCGTTACTGGCCTCGGGCCGAGCCAATCAGCACCAGTGGTACACCGTGAAAGGCGGCAGCATCGAATATGTCCGCCGGATCGAGGCCGCTCTGCGTACGCGGGGGGCCGACATTCGTGTGGCCTCGCTCGTTCAGCGGATCGAACGGCACGATCTGGGTGTCACGGTGCATGCCGGCGGCGACGCTGATCTGTTTGATGAGATCATCCTGGCCACCCACTCCGATCAGTCCCTCGCCATTCTGGGTGATGCAGCGACCGAAGCGGAAAAAGCGGCGCTCGGCGCGATTAGATATCAACCGAACAAAGCTATCCTGCACTGTGATCCCCGCCAAATGCCCAGGCGGCGTGCTTGCTGGTCCAGTTGGACCTATCGATCGCAAAAGGGCAATGTTGGGGTCACATATTGGATGAATCGGCTTCAGAATATCCCCGACAGTGACCCGCTGTTTGTGACCCTGAACGCCGCCTCAGAGATTCCCGCGGACAAAATCTATGACGAGGTCGAGTTCGCCCATCCGGTGTTCGACAAAGCCGCCCTGCGCGCGCAAGGGCAAATCCGCGAGATGCAGGGACAGAACCGAACCTGGTTTGCCGGGGCGTATAACCGGCATGGTTTCCACGAAGACGGGATTGCTAGCGCAATGCATGTTGTCGAGCGCCTCACCGCCATCCCGCAGAGCATCGGAGCTGACAATGGTATCCCTGAAACGGACCTCGCTGTTTCGGCCAGCGTATAGAACCTGTTGCGCTGCGTTGCTGTCACTGGCGCTGATGGTCCCCGGCGGATTGGCGGCTTCGCCTTTGTCGGATGCAATCAAAGACCCTAAGCTGCGCGGCACCGGGACATTCCGTTTTCTGGGGCTGCCGCTCTATGACGCCAAGCTTTACACGCCCGGCGGTGCCGCATTCAGCTGGAACGAGAATTTCGGCCTACAATTGACCTATCGAAAAAACCTGAAACAAAAAGCGCTGGTCGAGTCGACACTGGAAGAGATGGCCCGACAAGGCAATTCTGCGCCGACGGAAGCCCAATTGCAGGGCTGTTTTCAGGCGGTCAGCAAAGGCGATAGCTATCTGGCCATCGCGCAAGGCCCCAACAGCGTCAGCTTCTGGCGCAACGGAAGCAAAACCTGCACCCTGACAAATCCGGGTATTACACGCAGCTTCATGTCAATTTTTCTGGGTAACAATACACGATCCGCCTCGTTCACACAGCAGTTGAAGGGGCAGTGATGCTGTACCCGCGTGTCAGCCTCTATGCGCTGATGCTTGCTGCAGCAGGTATCCCGCTTTACATCCACCTGCCCCGCTTTGCCGCCGTGAATCTCGGTATCGGGCTGGGGGTGATTGGCACCATTCTGCTGGTCATCCGGCTGGTCGACCTGGTGCAAGATCCACTGATTGGCTGGGCCATTGATCGCTGGCCCGGTGGGCAGATGTTATTTGCCGCCGCCGCTGCGCTGGGTCTAGCAATTGGATTTCCATTGCTGTTTGGTTTGCCAGAAGCGGTAAGTATCGCCGCATTAGTGTCTATTCTGATCCTGTTATTCTCGGCCTACAGCCTTGGGACCATCTTGCTTTACGGCCGCAGCGCCACGCTGGCGAAACATGCTAGCGCGAAGGAACTGATGACACTGGCCGCCTTCCGCGAAGGTGGACAACTGACCGGAGTTATCATAGCAGCCGCAGCACCCGCTGTGTTCGTGGCGCTTGGCGCAGCCGCGCAAGGGTATCCGGCCTTTGGAATGTTTCTCGGGCTTCTGAGCGTTGTGACTCTGGCTGTTACGCTGCCAATGTGGCGACGCACGCCGATCACCGGTCAAGGGCTGTCCTTTGCAGGCCTAGGACAGGCTGGGGCTTTACGTCTGCTTGCCCTTGCGTTGGTCAACAGCCTGCCCGTCGCCATCACCTCGACCCTGTTTCTGTTCTTTGTTGAAGATCGGCTGCAACTGCCAGGCAAAGCGGGGCCATTGCTGATCCTGTTCTTCCTCAGCGCCGGGCTCAGCGTTCCGTTCTGGGCCAGGCTCAGCAATCGGATTGGCCCGAAACAGACTCTGATGATCGCCATGCCGCTGGCCATTCTCGGCTTTGTCGGGGCCGCTCTTCTAGCCCCTGGGAATCTCATTGGTTTCGCCATCATATGCCTCGCATCCGGCGCGGCGCTTGGGGCGGACATGGTTGTCCTGCCTGCAATGTTCTCGGTCGTTCTGACCCGGGCCGGGCTGAACGCATCTGCTGCGTTCGGCATCTGGTCTTTCGCAGGTAAGCTGGGTCTAGCTCTGGCCGCCTTTTTCACACTGCCGCTACTGGAACGCAGCGGCTTTACACCTGGACAGGCCAATTCTGCCGAGGCTTTGAATACACTCACCCTCGCCTATGCGGTGCTGCCCTGCATCTTGAAACTCGGAGCGTTTGGCATGGTCCTGACCCTCCCGACAGAGGTCTCTGCCAAATGAAAACGCTCCTGATCTGTCTGCTTGCGATTTTTGCGCTGTTTGCTGTGAAGAACCGGTTCCTCAGTTTCCGCTCGCAATCACCCTCCGACTACAGCGGAACCGGACCTGAGTTTTCACTCAAAAAGAACCTGAATGGCGAAATCCTGTCCGAAGGATTGATCTATGGCCCGAATGGCAAGATGTCGAACAGCTTTGTCGCGCGTATGGTGGGCGAATGGGACGGCAACACCGGTACGCTGTCCGAGTATTTCACCTATTCCAACGGCAAACAGATGACCCGCAAATGGCATCTGACGTTGGGCACGGGCAACACTTTCACCGCAACAGCGGACGATATTGTCGGCGAGGGAAAAGGCGTGATTTCGGGCTCAACCGTCAAGCTGACCTATCGCATCATCCTGCCCGAGGACGCGGGCGGGCATACACTGGATGTGACCGACTGGATGTATCTGACGGAGAACGGTGTAATCATGAACCGGTCCGAGATGCGAAAATTCGGGATCAAGGTGGCCGAGCTGGTCGCCACGATGCGCCCTGCGCCTGAAGTGAAATCCGCCCATCTGCATGGCGCAAACGGCCACGATACAGACTCTGAGCTGAGGGTTTTGCAATGATCGCCCGCCGTACCCTTATTGCAGGTATCGCGATCGCGGGGTTGGCCATCCTCGCCGCATGCTCGGCCAAACCGCGTATACCAAAATCGTTTCTGTCAGATCGTCAGCTGAACCTTGAAGAGTTCTTCGAAGGTAAGACTGTCGCTTATGGTCAGTTTCAGGATGTACTAGGTAATGTCCCGCGTCGCTTCCAGGTCGATATTGACGGCACATGGGACGGAGAGACTCTGACGCTTGTCGAAGATTTCGTCTATGACGATGGTGCGACCGAACAACGGATCTGGACCCTGACCAAGACCGGCGATGACACCTGGACCGGCACCGCTCCCGGTGTGCTGGGCACAGCCAGTGGGGTCGAAAGGGGCGATACGTTTAACTGGAAGTACAAAATCGACCTGCCCGTCAAAGACGGCACCATGCGTGTCAATTTTGATGACTGGATGTGGTTGTTGTCGGATGACCGGTTATTGAACCGAGCCTATGTTTCGCGTTTTGGCGTAAGGCTGGGTGAAGTCATATTGTACTTCGAGAAGAAGTAGTCACCCCGCCAGCACAGCCAGCGGGGCAAAAAAGTATCAGACGGTTCCGCCCAGACTGCCTTCAAGCTCGACCATCTCCTGACCACCGGCCATCAGGTCCTGCAGCTCTTCAGGGGTGATCTGGCCACGCTGCGCCGTACCCAGCGTTTGACCGCGGTTGAGTACCGTGAACCGGTCCCCCACTGCCAACGCATGGCGGACGTTATGAGTAATAAAGACCACCGCGATCCCCTGCTTGCGCACCTTGTCGATGGTCGCCAGAACGTTGGCTGTTTGGCGCACCCCAAGGGCCGAGGTCGGTTCATCCAAGATCAGAACCTTCGCCCCGAAATGCACCGCCCGCGCGATGGCGACGGTCTGGCGTTCACCACCTGACAGCGTGCCCACCGCCTGATCAGGGCCGCGCAGGTTGATCCCCATTTTCTTCATCTCTTCCATCGTGACCTTGTTGGCATAGTCATGATCAAAGAAGTGAAGAGGTCCGACCTTCTTTACCGGCTCATTGCCCATGAAGAAGTTGCGCGAGACCGACATCAACGGGATCATGGCCAGATGCTGGTGCACGGTTGCGATCCCGGCCTCGATGGCATCACGCGGGTCGGCGAAATGCATGGGGTGGCCTTCGAACAGGATTTCTCCGTGGGTGGGCTGGTGCACGCCCGACATGGTTTTGATGAAGGTCGACTTGCCCGCACCGTTGTCGCCGAGAAGGCAGTGACATTCACCGGGAAACACGTCCACCGAGACACCCGCCAGCGCGATCACGCTGCCGAAGTGCTTTTCGATGTTTTTCATCTGGATGATGGGTTCATGTTCGGGATTCATATCAACGCTCTCCCGTGATGATGCGGCGAATATAGGTGTTGAGGATCACAGCCCCCAGCAGGATCACCCCAAGGAAGACCCGGAACAGCGAGCTTTCGACACCGGCAAAGAACAACCCCTGTTGCACCACGCCAAAGATCAACGCGCCCAGCGCCGCGCCCAGTACCGAGCCGTATCCTCCGGTCAGAAGCGCGCCGCCGATGACCACGGCGATGATCGCCTCGAACTCTTTTAGCAGACCCCGGTCAGCACCAGCCGATCCGAACTCCATCACCTGGCAGACAGCGAAGACAGTGGCGCAGAAGGCCGTGAACATAAACATCAGAATCTTGACCCGGTTCACAGGCACACCCGAGTTGCGCGCCGCCTCAGCATCCCCGCCCGAGGCGAAGATCCAGTTGCCGAACCGCGTTTTGGTGAGCAGCACGTGACCAAAGATGATCAGTGCGATCGCCCAAACGATCAGCATTGGAATACCATCCACAACTGGCTGACCGGCGCGAGTGCCACGCTCGAATACGGCGATGATCCCGGCATCCCCGAGCCATTGGAACAATCCCTGCAAAATTTTACCACCAAAGATCGGCGCCAGCCAATCGCCTTCGGCCGCGTCCTTTACGCCGCCAATGATAGTTTTACGCTCGATCACCTGCGGCAGGAAGATGGTGAAGCCGCGCAAGATAAACAGGAAGGCCAGCGTTACGATAAAGCTAGGCAGCCCAGTCCGGATCACGATCCAACCGTTCAGCGCGCCGATTGCCACCGCCATCGCAAACGTGACGATAATGGCCATCCAGACCGGCCACGCCAGCGTGACCGAAAAAATTGCGATCATCATGCCCGAAAAGCCGATCATCGATCCGACTGACAGGTCAAACTCACCCGCGATCATCAGAAGGCAGGCACCCACGGCGATGATCATGAACTGCGCCGAGACAACCGACCAGTTCATCATGCCCTGTGCATTGAACATGCCGCTGTCAAAAGCGAACAAAAGGAAGAAGGTGAAGACGGCAACGGTGCCGACCATCCCGCCAAGTTCAGGCCGGATCAAGGCCTTGCGCAGCGGCGATATTTCTTTAATCCGTTCGTCGGTTACAGCCGTGTTTTGAGCAGACTCGCTCATTAGAACGCCCCTCCGAGTTAAGCAGTGATTTTGCGTCAGATAGTTGTTGGCGGGCGCCGCTTTGGCGGGGCGCCCGCGCTGTAAGAATCAGCGGTACTCGCCAGCAAATTCTTCGATCTTGGTCAGACCATCAGCAGTTACGAAGCCGGGACCCGAATTGATGTTGTTGCCCGGCAAAACGCCATAGCGGTGGTAGTTGGTCATCACAACAACCGGCAGGTAAGCCTGCAGGAAGGGCTGCTGATCAATTCCCCACTGGATCACGCCAGACTTGATGCCTTTGACAATCTCACCACCCAGATCGAAGGTGCCGAAATAGATGTCACCGGCCATACCATTTTCTTCCAGCGCCAGAATTGTCGGATCAGCCGAGGTTGGGCCCAGTGTCAGAACCGCATCAGTATCCGGGTTCGCCGACAGATAGGCCAGCACGCGGTTCTTGATCTCGGCTGGGTCCTGGCCGGCGTCGATCATCTGATCCCCCAGTTCAATGCCCAAGCCGTCTGCAAAGCCCTGACAACGTTCCTGGCTTGAGGGCTGAACGATATAGTGGTTCACACAAAGGAACGAGCCGATGCCGTCACCCTTGGCGCGCTGGCCTGCAGCAAATCCGGCATCATATTCGGGCTGCCCCACATACATCAGGGCACCAACTTCCCGGGCCTGATCCGGCGTACCAGTGTTCATGATGATGACATCAACGCCCGCATCGACCGCTGATTTGATCGGTCCGCTCAGCACATCATAATCCGCCAACGTGGTAATGATCCCGTTCGGACCCGAAGCAGCCGCCTGATCGATAATCCGCGCCATATCGGCAAGGTCGCCAGTGGGCGGATTGCGGTATTCGACTTCGACACCCATCTGGTCGCCTGCCAGCGCGATGCCGTTCTTGATCGTGTTCCACCAGCTATCGCTGTCTGGCGCGTGGCTGACCAGAATGTATTTCTCACCTTCCGCCGCAGCGCCCGTGGCTGCGATCAGAGGCGTCGCAGCTACCGCCGCCGCCAGCGCCAACTTCTTCGTCAGTGAAGTCATGATGTCCTCCCAAAACTCATGTTATCGCGGATTGAGGCAGTCCTTCGCACCTCTCCGACTCGAGTTAGAGCATATCTGTCAAAATTTTGCAACCGGTTGCAAACGGTGTCAGATGTGTTTCATACTGTATCTGCCAAAGAATACAGGTAAAAGGACTGCCACTAAACGCAGGAAGGTCAGACGGATCATGGCTGTCACATTGAAAGAGGTTGCAGAACGCGCCGGCGTTTCACGCTCGGCGGTGTCGCGCACTTTCACCGATGGGGCCTCGGTTTCCGACAAGATGCGCCGAAAAGTCGAGAAGGCCGCGCGTGAGCTGGGATATAGCCCAAATGCACTGGCTTCATCTCTGACCACAGGCCGAACTAAGCTGATCGGGCTGGTCTCGAACAACTTCCACAACCCGATATTTCTTGAAGTTTTCGACCTCTTTACCCGGGGGCTGCAGGACCGAGGCCTGCGCCCGTTGCTGGTGAATCTGACCGACGAGGTTGAACCCGAAAATTCGGTACGAATGCTGCGCCAATATTCGGTCGATGGCGTTGTCGTAGCGTCGTCGACCTTGCCGCCCGGGTTCGCAAAAGCGTTTCGGGATGCTGGCGTACCAGTGGTGCACAGCTTTGGCCGGTCATCCTCTTCACCGCAGGTTCATGTGGTCGGGATCGACAATGTGGAATGCGGACGCATGGCGGCCCGCGAGCTGGTCGCGCGTGGTTATACGAAAGTAGCCTTTCTCGGCGGGCCCGAGGCGGCGACCTCGACTCAGGATCGCCATGCGGGATTCATGTCAGAAATGGCCCGGCATCCTAGCATTGATGTGACCTGCTCGTTTGCTGAGGCTTACTCATTCGATGCAGGTCGTCAGGAAATGCTACGCTTGCTGCAATCTGAGCGGGCTGATGCATATTTCTGCGGCGATGACGTGTTGTCCATCGGGGTGTTATCCGCAATTCTGGATAGTGGCCTAAAGGTGCCCGAAGACATCGGCATCATCGGCCTGAACGACATGGAAATGGCACGGTGGGAGAATATTGATCTCACCACCATCCATCAGCCGATCCGGCAAATCGTGAGTTCCTCGATCGAGCTAATGGTGGCAACCCTGAACGAACCCGACCGATATCCGGAGGCGCGGATATTCCCATGTTCGGTGGTGGAACGGGGCACATTGCGCCCCGTATCTGAGAGTTAACGAAACATCGGTGGCCGGGCATCCATCCACGCGCTGCCCTGTTTCGCCGACTCGACCGCTGTATGCACAGCCGCCATCGACCGCACGCCGTCTGCCGCATTGGGCAAGCCGTCGCGGGTTTCCCCGGCAATAGCATCTGCGAGATCGCAATAGATATTCGCAACCGCCAACGGGAACCCTTCGGGATGCGCAATCGCCACCCGGCTGAGTCGTTGCGCGTCTTCATGCAGCCCGCCTTCGCCTTTTTCTATGATCTGCAGGCGACCACCAACAGGCGTGTAGATAAGCTGGTTCGGCTGCTCCGACGCCCATCGAAGACCGCCGGTTTCTCCGAACACCTGAATGTCGAACCCGTGCTGCCGACCGATGGCGACCGAAGAGGTCCACAACCGGCCAACAGCGCCTTTTGTCGTGCGGAAGTTGACCATGGCATCATCTTCAAGTTCACGGCTGCCAATGGTTGAAGCAAAATCTGCAGACAGGGTCTCAACCTCATCATCCGCAATGAATCCGGCCATGTGCATCGCGTGGATACCGCAATCAGCGAACTGCCCGGAAACACCCGCCATCGCAGGATCATAGCGCCAGCGCACGCGTGGATTGTCAGCATCGGTGGCGTCTCCGTGATGGCCGTGACTGAAATTGGTAACGACCAGACGGACTTTGCCGATCTCACCTGCGCGCACCATCGCGCGAGCCTGACGCACCATCGGATAAGCCGAGTAACAGTAGTTTACCGCGCAAATCTTTCCTGATTTCTCGGCGACTTTGACAATCTCTTCGCCCTCTTCCACCGTCATGGTCATGGGCTTTTCGCACAGCACGTTGAACCCGGCCTCAAGATACGCTTTGGTGATCTCGAAATGCGTAGCATTTGGAGTGGCTACAGTGACCAGATCAATCCGATCCTCGCGCTCGCGCTCACCTTCCAGCATCTCGGTCCAGTCGCCGTAGGCTCGGTCTGCCGCGATACCCAATCGTTGGGCGTATTCGCGACCAATGTCAGGCCTGTGATCCAGCGCTCCGGCGGTGAATTGGAAATGCCCGTCCGCCAGCGCCCCCAACCGGTGCGCCGGTCCGATCTGGCTACCTTCGCCGCCTCCGATCATGCCCCATTTCAGCTTGGTCATGGTCTGGACCTCCTTAACTGAAACCAATTGATTCAAGGTATTCACGATTCTTCCGCGCGTCCCCTACAGGATCAGGGTCGAGCGTTGGGTCGCAATCCTGCTCGACCGTGCACCATCCTGTGAAACCTGCGTCCAGCAGCACCTGGCGAACGGTTGGAAAGTCTACGTCGCCTTCACCCAGATTGCAGAAAATCCCCTGCCCGCAAGCATCATAGAAGCCCGTCCGATTGGCAATTACATCCGCTTTCACTGTCGGAGAGATATCCTTGAAGTGCATGTACGAGATCCGATCAACGTAGCGCTTCATGAAGCCGACCGGATCGAACCCGGCATAAGAGTGATGCCCCGTATCGAAGCAAATTTTAAGAAGGCTTTCATCGACCTCGTCCAGCAAACGGATAAGTTCAGGTTCAAAGTCCATAAAGCCCGCAGCATGAGCGTGCATCCCAACGGTCAGCCCGTATTCCTCGGACCCGATCCGCGCGCTCTCCGAAATCCGATCCCGGAACGCCGTCCACTCGGCCTTGTCCATCTGCTCAGCCTCATCGGCGCGACCAGCGGTTGGCGCACGGCGGGGTGAGATCGCATCGATCAGCACCATGTGCTTCGCCCCATGCGCCTTCAATGCTCGAGCGGTGCGGTGGGTGGCGTCCAGCACGTCTTCCCACGCGTCGGGGTCGTGATAGTTGCGGAACACAACGCCGCCGATCAGTTCAAGATCATGCTCGGCCAGCGCATCGGCCAGCACCGCAGGGTCTTCGGGCATGAAACCCACCGGGCCCAGTTCGATACCCTTATACCCGGCCGCAGCGCATTCGCTGAGAACGGTTTTCCAATGCGGATTGCGCGGGTCCTGCGCAAATTCCACGCCCCAGGAACAGGGCGCATTGCCAATTCTGATGCTCATCTTGTCTTGTCTCCGATGCTCAGAAATCTTCGATATTTTTCCAGCTTTCATCCGCTGACGATGCCAATGCCGCAGCGACGACCCGGTTGACCTCATGCCCGTCGTGGAAGGTCGGCCAGACCGGTTTACCTGTCTCGATCGCGCGCAGGAAATCTCGCGCCTCGATGATGATCTGATCCTGATAGCCCGTGCCATGGCCCGGCCCTTGACAGAACGGCTCATAGTCCGGGTGCGCAGGGCCGGTCAGGATCTTACGAAAGCCACGCTCAGCTTCGGGACCCTCCATACGGTAGAGCCACAAAACGTTCTGGTCTTCCTGATCAAAGCGGATCGCACCCTTGGTGCCACTGATCTCATAGGCATAGCCCATCTTGCGCCCCGTCGCGATTCGACTGATATAGATCGATCCCATTGCTCCGTTCGCGAACCGCACCATCATCTGAGCGTGGTCGTCATTGTCAACTTCGCCACCCGGGCGGCTATTGTGCACGGTTTCGACCTCGGCCATCACGCGTGAAATCGGGCCGATCAAAGCCAGTGCGGCATTGATCATATGAGGCGCAAGATCACCCATCGTTCCGTTCGACATTCCTGTTGTACGCCAGGTTGCCGGGGCTTGAGGGTGCGCGTAGAAATCTTCGGTATGCTCACCCCGAAACCATGTGATGTCGCCGATCTCTCCTTCGGCTATCAGAGCGCGAGCGTATTGGCTGGCCGGGGTGCGGATATAGTTGAAACCAACCATGTTGGCCAAGCCCGAGGCCTCGGCCGCTGCTGACATCGCCGCACCATCCTCCAGCGACGCGCCCAAAGGCTTTTCACACAGCACAGGTTTGCCCAGCGCAAACGCTGCCTGAGCGATCTCGCGATGTGTTTCCGGAGGCGTGGCGATCACAACGGCCTCGACCTTCGGGTCGTTCACCAACACACGCCAGTCATCCGTCGAGCGCGCGAATCCATAGGCCTGACGATACCGCTCAGCGCTTTCCGGTGACGAGGCGCACACCATCTCTAACCGTGGTCGCAAGGCCGTGTTGAACACTGCCCCAACCGAGGACATGGCGACCGCATGAGCCTTGCCCATATATCCGCCGCCTAGAATGCCAATGCCGATCTCTGCCATTCCGACGTCCTCCCTCGCTTTTTCTTGAAAACCATTTGCAACCGGTTGCAAAACTTGTATCGTGAGAATAGGACTCTCGCAAGCTGCATTCGGCACTGCATCATAATTTTCCTAAAGGAGCCCGCAGACATGTCCGCGCAACACGACACTGTTTACCTGACAACAGCGCAGGCGATCATTCGCTGGCTGTCGAACCAGTTCATCGAGATCGACGGGCAAGAATATCGCTTATGTGGTGGTGGTTTCGGGATTTTTGGCCATGGCAACGTGACCTGCCTGGGTGAAGCCCTGAACACAGTGCGGGATGAGCTGCCGCTGTATCGTGGGCAGAACGAACAAAGCATGGGATTCGCCGCTTCGGGCTATGCCAAGCAATGGCTGCGTCAGCGATTCATGTTCTGCACTGCCAGCGCGGGACCGGGAACAGCGAATCTGCTGACAGCCGCCGGTCTGGCCCATGCCAACCGCCTGCCGATGCTGATGCTGTGCGGGGACACCTTCATCACCCGCTTGCCGGATCCGGTTTTACAGCAGATGGAGAATTTCAACGATCCAACCTTTGGCCTGAATGACGCGTTCAAGCCGGTCAGTCGGTATTGGGACCGCATCACCCATCCGGCGCAGGTGATCCAATCGCTGCCCGCTGCCATTGCGACGATGCTGGATCCCGGCGATTGCGGCCCTGCGTTCCTCGGGTTGCCACAGGATGTTCAGGGCTGGACCTATGACTATCCGGTCAAGTTCTTCGAGAAGAAGGTGCATCGCATTCGCCGTCAAACACCCGATGCAGATGAGATTGCCGATGCGGCCGCTGCGCTGACCAGAGCGAAGCGTCCAATCATCATAGCGGGCGGTGGTGTGCAGTATTCGCAAGCCGTGGCTGAACTGACCGAATTCGCAGAGAGTCACCAGATTCCGGTGGTCGAAACCATCGCTGGCCGCGCCAATATGCTTGCGACTCATCCGCTGAATATCGGCCCGATTGGCGTGACCGGATCAGACAGCGCCAACGCGATTGCGGAACAGGCCGATGTGATAGTTGCCATTGGAACCCGGCTGCAGGATTTCACGACAGGATCATGGACAGCCTTTTCCAAGGACGCCCAGTTCATCTCGATTAACGCCGCGCGACATGATGCGGGCAAGCATATGTCATTGCCGGTTGTCGGGGATGCTAAACTGTCAATTCAGGCTCTAACACAGGCGATTGATTACTCTGCGCCATCCGATTGGGTATCTCTGGCGCAGGACGAACGGCGTAAATGGGATGCCTATGTGGCCGAGAATGTCGCGTACGGGAACCGTCCTAGTTCTTACGCGCAAGCCATCGGCGTTGTGAACGAGCTTTGCGACCCGCGCGACCGTCTGATCGCCGCTGCCGGAGGTTTGCCCGCCGAGGTCACTGCCAATTGGCGCACCCTGGATATCGGCACAGTCGATGTCGAGTTTGGCTTTTCCTGCATGGGCTATGAGATCGCAGGCGCTTGGGGCGCGCGCATTGCCCAATCTGAGCGTGAGCCGGATAAGGACACGATTACCTTCTGCGGTGATGGCTCATATCTGATGCTGAACTCGGACATCTATTCCTCGGTTCTGAGCCGTAAGAAGATGATTGTTCTGGTGCTGGACAATGGCGGTTTTGCAGTCATCAACAAGCTGCAGAACAACACAGGCAACGAAAGCTTCAACAACCTGCTGGAAGACTGCCCCACCATCCCCGAAGCCTTTGGCGTTGATTTCGCGGCCCACGCGGCCTCGATGGGGGCCACCAGCGAAAAGGTCGCGAACCCGGCAGAACTGGCCGAAGCGTTCAAGCGCGCCAAGGCCAGTGACAAGACTTATGTGATTGTGATGGACGTGGACGCCTATGAAGGCTGGACCACTGAAGGCCATGCATGGTGGGAGGTTGGAACACCCCACACTTCGGCTGACGAGAAGGTTCGTGATGCCCATGTCGAATGGGAATCGACCCGCGAAAAACAACGCAAGGGCATCTGATGAAACGGTTCAAGGCAGAAACGGCTGACCCAGACGTCATTGTGGATGAATTGCTGAACGGTGATGGAGTCGTCGCAATCTCGGGCCTTTTCACCCCTGAAGAGATCGCCGAGGCACGTGCCATCGTCATGGCCGAATCCGAAACAGCGGCCGAGAAAGTGACCCATTTCCAAGGCGCTGCGGAAGAGGATGGCAAACTGAACCTGCAGCGGCGGGTCTGGAATCTGTTGGCTAAGGGCGACGTGTTTTCACGCATGGCTGCGCATCCGGTTCTGATGAAGATCCTCCGCAAGTTTCTGGGGACCGAGTTCATCATGGGCTCGATCGCTGCCAATCGCATCCTGCCGGGCGGGCCGGGGCAGGAGCCGCATGTCGACTATCCCTATTGGGACTTTCACAGCCCCGAAACGCATCCCGTCGGTCTGAATGGATCATTTCCGATGAATGCACAGGTCTCGGTTTTGCTGGACCCGTTCACCAAGGAAAGCGGCGCGACCGGCTATGTACCCGGATCGCAGAAAGAGCTTCGTTATCCCACGCCCGAAGACAAGTTCTATGACAAATGCGAGCAGATGACCGGTGAGCCTGGCGATGTTGCTCTGTTCTATGGCGTAACGTGGCATTGCGCGATGCCGAACAAAGCGGATCACGACCGCAGCGCGATCCTGATCCAGTATCTGCCCAAATGGGTTAAACCGATGGAAGATATGCCCGCTGCGCTACCGCAGGATTTCCTTGATCAGGCAAGTCCCGATCTGCGGCAGTTGCTGGGCCTGAATTATCCCTACCCCGAGGTGCTGGATGCCGCGCGGGCAGGCAATACCGAGGGGCGCACGTGACTCTGATCGAAGGTATAAAAGGTAACCGCTTTGCCGTGTTCGGCAGGGCCGGAATGGACATGTTTGCGGATCCGGTCGGAACCAAAAGCGAAGACGCACAAGTGTTTCGCGCCGATCTGGGCGGATCAAGCGCCAATATCTGCGCCGGACTGGTGAAGCTGGGATCGCAAGCGGCGCTGGTCACCTCGGTCTCGGATGATGCCGTGGGGCGGTTCTGTGTGAACCGGCTGCGGGACTATGGCGTTGAAACGAGATATGTCCGAGCTGTGGGTGGCGAGGCGCGTACGTCCTTGGCTGTCTACGAAAGTTGCATTGAAGACTTTCAGAATGTCATCTACCGCAACGGCGCCGCTGATTTCCAGGTAACCGAGGCGGATATGGATGAGGTCGACTACAGCGCCTTCTCAGCCCTGATCACGGCGGGCACGGTGTTTGCTGCGGAACCCTCACGCTCGGCCACCTTCCGCGCATTTGAAAATGCGCGCGCCTCAGGTCTGCCGGTGATCTTCGACATCGATTACCGCCCCTATAGTTGGCCATCACCCGAAGTCGCCTCAGAGGTTCTGACCCGCGCAGGGAATGAAAGCGATCTGATCGTAGGCAATGATGAAGAGTTCGGCTTTATGGCGGGCGGCATCGAAAAAGGTTTAGACAAGGCCCGCGAATTGGCGGCCAACGGCAAGATGGTGATCTACAAGATGGGCCATGAGGGGGCCATTACGCTGGCAGACGGACAAGAGGTCCGCACCGGTATCTACCCCGTTACCGCCGTGAAGCCCAACGGCGCAGGCGACAGTTTTCTGGCCGGACTGCTGGCCTCGACCGCTGCGGGGCATGACCTGCGCAATGCGGTGCTGCGCGGTTCGGCCTGCGCGTCGATCGTCGTGTCGAAACCCGGATGCGCCGGGGCCATGCCGACGACGCCCGAACTTGACGAATTTCTGGCCCAACACCCGGGCTCCACGGATACCTGAAAGGAGACGCAGATGCATATTGCGCCCCATGACAACCAGAACAAACCTATCGTCGATGCCGACCATGATCTGGTGCCGCTAAACTATTTCAACATCGTCAAACTGAAAAAGGGCGAGGTGTTCGAATATGCCGTGCCGGGCTATGAGACCTGCATCGTGCCCGCCACCGGTACCGTGGATGTCGATGTGGACGGCGCGATCTATACCAACCTTGGCAACCGCACCATCGACGTCTGGGATGGCGAGCCCGAGGGCGTATACGTTCCCGTCGGCGCCAAGGTTCGAATAACCTGCATGACGGATGAAACCGAAACCTTCATCGCGGGCGCAAAATTCGACCGTGTGCTTGAACCCTTTGATGTCCGCGTACCCGAGCTGGATTTGGTGCAGTATGGATCGGACGACACCAAAACCCATCGAAAGATCAAACACATTCTGGGCGCGAACCATCACGACAAGGTCGGCCGCTTGCTGGTGTCTGAACTTTATACCGTGGGTCAGGGCGGCTGGTCCGGCTTTCCCAGCCACAAACATGACACCGACCGCAAAAGCGACGATGGCGAAATGATCGAAACCCGCCATGACGAAACCTATAATTTCCGCTTCCGGCCCAACTATGGTTCTGGCGTCCAGATGCTGCAGCGTGAAGATAACAAGCCGGGTGATGCCTATCACATCATGGATGGCTCGACGATCCTGCTGGACAAGGGCTATCACCCCTGCGCAGTTTTGCCGGGGTATGAAATGTACTATTTCACCATCCTCGGCGGGCTCAGTCAGCGCTCGCTGAAGCAGTATTTCCAACCGACCCATGCAGCCCAGCTGCATACGATCCCGGGGATTATGGACATGGTGGCCAAGTTCAAATGAGCCTTGTGACATTATCGGACGTGCTGCAACCCGCGCTGCGCGACGGCTATGCCGTGGCCGGGTTGGTGACGCTGGGCTGGGAGGACATGCGTGCCTACGTGGCCGCTGCAGAAGCCGAAGGCGTACCGATCATCCTGCAAGCCGGCCCATCATGCCGCGAACACACGCCGCTGCCGGTTCTGGGCAAGATGTTCCGCCATCTGGCCGAATGTGCCAGCGTGCCCGTCGTGGCGCATCTGGACCATGGCTACACCCATGACGAATGCCACATCGCCATCGACAGCGGCTTCACCTCTGTCATGTTTGACGGCTCACGCAAGCCTTTGGAACAGAATATCGCCGAGACCGCTGCAATTGCCGAGATGGCCCATGCCGCTGGTGTCTCCTGCGAGGGGGAAATCGGTTTTGTCGGCTATTCGGGTGGTGAAGGTTCGGACGGAACCGACCCCGAGGAAGCCGCGCAATTCGCCCGAGAGACCGGCGTGGATGCAATGGCGATCTCGGTCGGCAACGTCCATTTGCAGCAGAACAAAGAGGGCGGTCTGGACGAGGCCCGTATCCGCGCCATCGAAGCCGTGACCGATATACCTCTGGTGATCCATGGCGGCTCGGGCGTGCCGGTTGCGCAACGTGCTGCGCTGGCGCGCGGATCGAAAATCTGCAAATTTAACATCGGGACCGAGCTGCGAATGGCCTTTGGGAATGCCCTGCGAACGGCCGTGAATGCCGATCCGGACAGGTTCGACCGCGTTCAAATACTGAAAGATACACATGAACCGGTGGTCGAGGCGACGCGCCGGGTACTGAAAGCGTTCAAAGGGGCATGACATGCTGAATATTGGGCTATTGGGATGCGGGCGGATCGGTCAGGTTCATGCGCGCTCGATCGGGCAGATTGATGGCGCACGGGTGAGCGCAGTGGCGGACGCATTCACAGAACCGGCTCAGATGCTGGCCGACAAAACTGGCGCACAGATCCTGTCGGCGGACGAACTGATCGAAAGCAAAGATGTCGATGCTGTCGTCATCGGTACTCCGACCGACACCCATTACGATCTGATCCATGAAGCGGCGAATGCCGGCAAAGCGATCTTCTGCGAAAAGCCGGTGGACATGTCCGCTGACCGCATCCGCGACTGCATCAAGGTGGTCGAAGCCACCGGCGTGCCCTTCATGACGGCCTTCAACCGCCGCTTTGATCCGAGCTTTGCCAATATTCAATCCCGCATCGCCGAAGGTGAGATCGGCGCGGTCGAAATTGTCACCATTCTGTCCCGCGACCCCTCGCCGCCACCGATCAGCTATATCGAAAGCTCGGGTGGGTTGTTCCGCGATATGATGATCCATGACTTGGATATGGCACGTTTCTTGCTGGGCGAAGAACCTATCAGCGTTTACGCTGTTGGATCATCGCTCGTCGATCCCGAGATCGGCAAAGCCGGAGACGTCGACACCGCAGCCGTAACCCTGACGACGGCCAGTGGCAAGATTTGCCAGATCTCCAACTCGCGCCGCGCCAGCTATGGCTATGATCAGCGCATCGAAGTGCATGGCGAGAAGGGCATGTTGCGGGCCGAAAACATGTTGGAGAATGCGGTTGAGGTCGCGACTCCGTCGGGTTTCCGCAAAGCCCCGGCCCAGCATTTCTTTCTTGAACGCTACGAAGGCGCCTATCAAGCCGAGATGGCCCATTTCACTGCCGCTGTGTCCGGATCAGGACAACTTGCACCAAGTATCATCGATGGGCTGCGGGCTCAGTTGCTGGCCGATGCGGCGGATGCGTCCTTGAAGCAGGGCACCGTTATCAGCCTCGCTTGAGGTTTTTGGGAAATAATCGAGGTTCAAGGTACGACGCGCCAAACTCGTACCCCCTCAAGAAATCATCAGACATCTTCTAGGCGCGCCGTATCGTTTTGGTATCTGGGCGAGATGTCCGGAATGTGTCTGAAAGATTAATTTTCCCAACTACGGGGAACCCCCAATATACGGGCCTACACGCATCGCATAACCTGAACTCAACGGACCACTTTCACTGATCCGTGTATCCCCTTCAGAGGGGTTGGCTCGACCCCCTCGCCGACCCCTCTGCTAGGTGGAATGTGAGGCGACGCTTTCAGTCTTATACCGCTACCGCGAGATTTGGACGAGGCGGGCTTTTTTCGGGCTTTAGACCTGTTCACTTTGTGCGACGACGGCGTCACCGATCAACGAAAAAGAAGTGCGTGCTGTTTCTTTAATTGTTTAATTTCTATGCTTTACAATCAAACCTCGACACCCCGAGAGAACAGTTGTCACGAGCGCGACAATGCGCGCCTAAAGGCTCCACAACTTTGCGGTGCTATATTAGATCGCTGAAACAAGCGCATTCACGGCTCCGGCAAAACCAGCCACTGCCACAATACTCGCCAAAATGACGCAAAGGATTTCCAACGCACTGAGTTTCATATCGGCCCCCACCGGAATGCTGCACACGGCATAGAGCAAGTCTTGAAAGGCGAAAAGTGAGCTTATGTTTACGTTGCGGAAACTTGCTATCTAGGCAGCGCTTACTTGCTCAGATACCACTCTCAGGACGTTAGTTGGGGTCGTTCTGATGGCATTTCTATCTTGACCTGTTGCACCTCTGCATCGCCGATTGCACATCATTCGGCGCGCAACGATCAATGGAAAGATACCTGAAACTGCGCCCATAGAATCTAATGGCGCTGTCGAGGTACGCCATAACTACACCCAGATGCGCGATACAAAAGGTTTGAACGCGCATTGTATCAACGCCACCGAAAATGCGCTTCATTCATTGGACGATCAGAAGACTGCTCGTGGGGCGGCATATCGAACTAGGTAACCCCCTCAAATCCAGTTGGAAAAACTAGAAAGTGCTAAAATAAAGACATGCCGCCCTCTGTGCCAAGATGGCATTATGGCAAAAATGTGTCCACGGCTAAATTCGAAACTCTTAGTTCGTGAATTGGAAACAAGATGTTTCGGAAAGATTCTCGGGGCCACTGAGAACCCTGCACTTCGAAGGTGCTCAGTGATGAGAGTTTGAATTCGAAGGATAACTCTATGACGTCACTCTCTCCACCCATGAAGATGGCTCGATAAGCGGACCATCGCTGCTTGGTGTCCTTCTCAGCAGAAACTACGATACCTCTCGTTGGATGAGGGATAGCCTCATCAAGCTTCAACCGAATTGCACGGCCAACACTGGATGGGCACTTCCCGAGCTACTGAACTGACACTTTAAACTGGAATGCATCTTGCTTCCCCATCTGTGCCCATCGCGCATCCTTCGTTCCAGAGAACGGGTCAAGTCATCAAACCTTGGGAGCAAAATTTGTTGTAAACAAAAACGAGGGAGTTCTAGGTTAGTTCAATATACTTCAACTGATAAGCATCCATTTTGACGAAATATAGTACAATGCTTCAATTGGTAGAAATCCAAAGATCTAATTCAATTATAACACGACGCTTGGGTTTTACCGTTGTGTTGTCATAGAGAAAGATGAATTAGCAGCGCTTGAAGTCTTGGTACGTGTTGATGCAAAAATTGAAGCCAATGACAAGATGTCAAGAAACGCCTTTTGTCGATATTCAAGTGGCATTAACTCTTTGACCTCTTAATGTGCATCCTTATCTCGCGCTGCGACGGTGCGTTTCATTCTTATTCACCGGAATCAAGCACTTATGAAGTAATGCGGAAGCTTTCCCTCTTTAACACCTACCAATGACCGGAAAGTATCAGTTCATATCACCCACCACTAAATTTATTTATTTATATCTGGAACTTAACAAATACCTGCGTTCTCAATTGCAAATGTCGAGCGCGTTTAATGTCGACGAGTTACTGAGATTAGTGTACTACTGACCCTAACTGTGGGGTTATTTTTATTTAAAACAATCGATCAGGGTGTCGAATTTTAGGCATTAGAAACATTTAATCTATTTACTTTGAGGTCAAGATATGGGGTAGACCAGACAAAGTTTTCGAAGACTAAAACACCAGAAGCCCGCCTAATGGCCATCGTGTTCATTGATGCATGTGGGTACTCGTTAGCGGTTCGCGAAACTGAAATGCGAACCCTATCCACTATTCGCGCGGATCTGAATCTAGCCAGTGAAGTAGTGGTCGCACTTGGAGGTGAAGTCACGGGTATTGCTGGTGATGGTTTTTGCGCGACATTCAGAAGTGTTTCAGTCGCGGTAGAAGCCTCGTTGAGGGTACAGGAAACTCTTTCCGCACAAGTCGGAAACTATGATCGCGGGTTCAGGATCGGTGTACATGTTGGTGATACATTTGAAATAGACCGCCAAATCATAGGGAACACCGTGAACACTGCGGCCCGTATCGAAAGTGCTGGATCGGCCGGTGACGTCCTGGTCTCCAGTGCGGTCCGAAATTCGCTTCGGGGTGGAAACGACTTTCGGTTTGTCTCCATCGGCTACCCAACACTAAAAAATCTGGGAAACTCTCTCGAGTTATTCAAGGTGATCAGAGTTTCGGACCAAGGGTCGCTGACAAAGGCCCGTCTCGAATTGATTGGGTATCCGAAGTATTGGGGCTCCCAAAACACTTTGCTGGACCTAAGCAACGAGCAGACAATGCTTCTCTCGCTCTTAGCTTGCTCTCAAGGTGTTTTTTCAGCGCATCGGGCTGGCGAAATTATTTGGGAGGACCAGTCTACTTCTGAAAGGTCTGCTTTATTGGAGCGGCTCGTTGACGCCACCAATGATCACACGGGTTTGGCAACCCTAATCAGTGTAGTTCGCGACAAAGATCTCATTTGCCTCAATCAACAAGAATTGGAAATAGACGTAACGGAGCCAGCAGCAGAACTATCGAATAATAGGCTGTTGGAGGGTTTCAATTGCCGCAATGCTGCTTTCATGGATTGGCTCCAGCATCAACGGTCTGCGGTTCGATGCATCAACCAAGATGGTGCTAATCTAGTAAGCAAAACCGATCTCACAACTCAGCCAACGCCTAATGCGTCATGGGTAGAAACTACGAGAACAAATTTCGTAATTGGCCTTCTAGCCTCAGATGTGGGAGCGGGATCGGAAAAAGCCTCTTTCGTAGCAAATATCGTCGCAGAGCAGCTATCAAAATCTCTTTCGGAAACCGAGGCCCTGATTGTTCAGGACTATCGCACCCCGAACGTGCCCGGGCCATACAACTCCAGCCCCAGCCACGGTGTTGGTCCCGACTTGTTTCTTCAGTGCAGAGCGTCAGCCTGCGAAAGCATGCTTCAAGTTTCTGTCACTGCAATGCGCCCCGAGGACCGGAAAGTTATTTGGAATCAGAATGTGGTGGCTGATCAGGGCGACTTTCTTGGGCTCTCAACCTCCAGCGTTGCAGCTTTTGTAAGCTACGCTACCGATGCGCTCCTCACGGCATTGGTGAATGGGCGTCATATGCGAGACCCCGCTGCCCATCATGCTGCAAAGACGGCGATCTCAGCAGTCCATCACTTGCTAACAATGTCTGGACCCGGTTTGGACCATTTGCAGGCAGACATATTGGCGGCCTACGAAATCGACCCCAAACCTGTTTACTTGGCCTGGCTAGCATATTTTACGACGTTCCAAATCGGCGAACGTTACGGAACGTGGGACATTGAGCTTGAAGAAAGAGCACGAGAGCTAGCGAGGCGAGCAGTCGAAGCTGACGCAGATAACGGGACCGTTTTAGGGCTTGTCGCTCACGTCTATTCCTACGTGTTCCGCGAGTTTTCGATTGCTCAGGACCTTTCTGACAGAGCCCTGGAGCTGAGCCCATATCGTGCAATGTGTTGGGATTCTGCTGCGATGCTCTACTGCTATACCGATCGTCCGAGGCTTGCAGTGGAGGCGGCGAACAAAGCTAGGGTTATCGGACGGCACAGCCCTTATCGTCATCTATTCGACGGCGCAAGCTGCGTAGCATCGTTGGTAAATGGCGACTTCGAACAGGCCGTCAAATTTGGCGAAAACGTGATGGCGGTACAACCACAGTTTAAAGCAGTTATGCGCTATCTGGCGGCATCTTACGGTCACTTGGGCGATCACACCAAAGGTGAGAAAGCGTTACATCGACTTGTCGAATTGGAGCCAGACATGTCTCTCACAAGTATTCGAGAAGACTGGTTTCCGGTTCCAACCCGCTTCAGCGCAAAACTTATGGAGGATGGTCTGAGCCGTATCGGGCTGCCAAAACAAATTTAGTATTTCGATCAAGGGAGGGGGATTCGTTGAATTACGTTAGTTTTCTCAACAACTTCGGTATGCTCGTTCGGCGTGGGGAATTGATTTCGTGTAAAGTTTTAAAGCTGGCGAACTTGGGCGCAGCGAACAATCCTGAGCGAAATAGGGATGAACTTGTATCGCTAATCTATGACGAACAGCAGCAAACATTCTGGGCGTACATCAATGCGATTCGTGAGATCAAGGACGACATAATTGATGATCCAACACTTGAAAAATTGAATTTGTTTTTTGATGAGATGACTCTGGTAGATCGTCTTCAGCGGAACGAACAAGTAGCTAATTCGGTTGCCACAGAAATTGGAAGCCGGTCTGCACTCGGAGCCGCTGTAATCGCGATGGGTCAGTCTTCATCCTTTGCCCTGAACCGCAACAGAAATAGAAACCGCAATAGAAACAGGAATCGAAATAGAAACAGAAATAGGAATCGAAATAGAAACAGAAACCGCACTGAGTTCGATTTCGGTGGGAGCGATGCCTCATTTGGTTGGCGCGAAATGCGTGATCTCTGTAAAATTGGCATTCCTATTGATACAAGTATTCTCGGGAAAATCTGGGAGAATATTGATCTTCTACCACCTCCAGGACCCGATGAAAGCCTGAACGAAACCACTCATCTGCTGGAACTTCAGGAGCAACTGAAACAGCCAGATCAAGTGCGCCGTCGCGACGAAATTGTTGCACAAGCGCAGTTCGGAATTGACGATTACCTGACCCCTTTAGGGATTGACGAGCAGGGCGGATTTGATGCGACGAAGGCCTTGATGGTCATCCTGCTGGAAATCACCAACGAGATCGGCCTTACTTACAAGAATAGGTTCAGCCGACCTCGACCAAACATCGTGCAGCCGCTTATCCGTCCTTACATCCCCGTACCCTATCACGCTGCATATCCATCCAACCATTCTTATCAATCATTCGCGATTGCAGAGCTGTTCTCTCGGCTGGTTCCAGAGCATCCGGGAACGATAGCGCTTTTCCATCGCGCCCAGCGTATTGCCGAGAACCGAGAATGGGCAGGTCTACACTACCCAAGTGATACAGCTGCAGGACGCAGTCTCGCAAAGAAAACAGTGGTTTATCTAACAGAAGCTCTCGATGAACTGATGGATGAAGCCCAGGACGAATGGCTGGGATAGCTACAAAGGGGAGGTGAGCCAATGCCTGTTGGCGATGAGTTATATAAACGTTACTACTATCTTTGGCATCTGGTGGCGATCAATGCGATTTCCGTACCAACTGGCACCTCATCTGGTGAGGTTTGCCCGACGATAACTGGTGTCGAATGGGATTTTGCAGGACGGGATGTAAAAATTGGCCTCATTGATATGGGGGTGGCCCGGCATCATCCAAACTTAGAAGCGCCAGAGGCCCCCCTTCCCCCTCCAGATCAAGTTATTTGGAATGACGCAATTGATCTAGCGAGCCACCCGTATGGAGCAAAGTACGAGGAGTTATCGGCATATCCTGCAGCAAACAGACACCGCGAGCTACCAGAACAACATTTGACCGGAATCAGCGCTTTGGTCATACCTGGTCTCGACCCCGAAGAAACCGAGATAATTAACAGAATTAGTAACGGTTTTGGCGTCAAGCGTTACGTCGATGCCTATGATGATCGGTATGCCGCTCACGGGACTGGATGCGCTGGCCTGACGAGCGGTACCAGTTATGAATTGGATCAGTTCGGCAATGCGGGTAATGTTGCCCCTTACTTTGGCGTAGACCCGCTAAGCAAAGTAGTTCCTATCACAACTTCAATATCTCCTAGCCCTGAGGAACTGATAGCGGCCTTTCTTTATGCAGAAGCGAAAGGTGTGGATGTCATTCTATTTCCGCGCGATGCCGCTGACCCTTCGTATTGGCCCGGCTATCCAACCTCTTTTGACGATGATGAAGAGACCCGCCTTCATAAAAGCAAGGCGGGAGAAGTTCATGAAGATATTTTGGACATCCAAAAATCCTGGGCTCTACTTGAGAAAGTCATAGAATGGGTAAGCAAGCAGACGCCTGTTGTATGCGCCGCAGGTAATGAGGGCAGGAGTGAACTGATTTACCCGGCTAGTTTGTCATCCAATCCCGCAAACGGTGTCATTTCAGTAGGCGCCGTCAATTACAACGGCTACCGATCGGGTTATTCCAACTACTCGGGTGATCTGACCGTAGTCGCACCTTCAGATGACGGAGAAGTATATAACAGATACCAAATCCGATTGGACCGTCGCGCTGCTTCAGCAGGCGACTTCTGGGTAGAGAACGTGCACAAAAAGCGCGAACCACCTTATGATGATATCCCTGAAATTTCATTTGCCTCACAACGGTTACTTTCCTTGGATGTTCCAGGACCGAGGGGCTACGTGGAAGGAACATTCGCTGGCCCTGTGAAGAAACGAGAAAGTGCGCGCGACGATCCTTCGGGATTATATGCTGAATTTGGAGGCACATCGGGTGCTGCTGCCTTGGTCGCCGGAGCAATCGCGATGATGCAGCGCAAGTCGACTTCAAAGGTGTCAGGTGTTGACGTCAAGAACATTTTCGAAGGTTTTTCGGCTGATACCAATAAACTAAATCTAGACCACTGGTATTGGTTAGATGCAGGGTCATCTTTGCAGCCAGATGCCATGAACTCATATACAACACCGAGCACAGATGAGCTTTTTGGGCAAGCAGGACTATTGGACGTCGCAAAACTACTTTTACAGGTTTGAACAAACTAGGACGTGTGATTGGTTGATACCGCTCCTTTCAAGGCATTTTGCCGCAAAGGAGATTGAATATGGGAATGAAGCGCACGGATTGATTCGTCTCTGCTGCGAGACGGATCAAGCTGATCATTGGGCTTTCATGCAAACAAACTGCGTTTGAACGCGGCATTGGCATTAAGCGATCGGAACGCTTGGCGCAGAATACCAATATCGCGCCATTAATGGGTTGAGATCAGAAGCACGTAGAGCGATAGATTCAGGGTCATCCCTATTCTCCAATTCTTCCTCACGCGTCGATTTTGGAGCGTGGCGCGATGAGGTGAAGACGTTAAGCAATTGCTCCGGGTGATCAATTGTAGTCTGCGCGGGCTGCTCTGGGATTTTCTAAAGTTGGTTGCGGGAGCAGGATTTGAACCTGCGACCTTCAGGTTATGAGCCTGACGAGCTACCGGGCTGCTCCATCC